>NZ_DBMV01000010.1 GCF_002298975.1 Ralstonia sp. UBA689 | reverse complement strand
CACGAAATTACTGACAGGCCCCCCTAGCTTGCCCAGGCTGCTGAGCGGCCGTTAAACTCGGCCCGCTTGCGCGAAAAAGGCGCAGCCGGGACTGCAATCCCGAATTCAAAAAATCCCGTGAGTGCCGTTATGGCCCTTGCGTGCCGTCGTTCGCCTATATGGGCGGGCCCGGCAGGGAGGGCTTCGGCCCTGCCGGTTTTTTGGATTTTTTGATCGGTATTGCAGACCTTGCCGTGTGCCCGCCCACCCCTCCCGGTGGGCGGCTCCCCTTACTCAACCAGTTAGAGGGCAAGACGATGGCATTACCGACTCAAGCTGTACCTACTTCTTGCGGACGCTGCTCCGCGTATTTCTCCTTCCCGCCTTGCATTAATCGCCGCGCCGATTACGGAGGTGTGCGATGAAGCTCGAAGACAACCGTCAATACCTGACAGGTGCGCTGGCTGCGCGCGAATTCCTGCAGCGGACGCAGTCTGGGCTCAAGCTGCATCGGCACTTCGAGCCGAAGCTGTTGCGGTGGGAGTATCAGTTACACGTCTGCGAGAAATCGGCCGAGTATCAGGCGGGGTTTTTGGATGCGATTGGGGTATATGTGCTGACCACGCTGGAGGGCGTGCTGGTGGAGTTGTATCGGTGGGAGCTGTTGAAGGAACTCCGCGGGGACGGGGGTCAATAATTAGAAGTCGTTGCTTTCCCCGGGCGGGCGGGGAAGGTGTCTGGGGGATGGTTTGAAGAGGATGCGGGCAATTGGGCAGCGCGTGTCTGCTTTCGGCTGCGGATTCAACCGGTCGATGCAACGTATTGATGGAATCGTTCCGCTGGCGTATCGAAGTTTAGAGTCTTGCGCGGACGTTCGTTGAGCCGTCTGGCGACGGCATTGAGCTTAGCCTGCGAACTGAGTCTGTCGCTTTGAGTTGGATCGCCTCTAGCATGGCGTGGTCCTCGTCTCCGACGACAGCAATATCCCAGCCCGGATGGTTCGATACGCTCGAAACGTCCGGCCGTCCCTCAGCCTTTCAGCCCGTCAGCTGAACTTGCGCGCCGCATCGCGCGCCAGGCCAGAACCGATCCCGCCGAACAGGTCGCCCTCGACGCGCCGCGCCGACGGCAGCACTTGCGCCAGTTGCTCGCGCAGCAACGGCACCCCGCTGGAGCCGCCGGCGAAGAGAATGGTATCGACCGCTTCCGCTGCGACGCCCGCCGTCTTCAGCATCGCCTGCACCGTCGAGACCGTCTTGCCGACCAGCTTCCCAATCGACTGGTCGAAGTCCTCGCGCGTGACGGGCTGCTTCAACTCGGGCGCGATGCGGTGCAGGTCGATCTCCGCCACCGGAGCGTCAGACAGCGCGATCTTTGCGGCTTCCACCTGGATGGCCAGCCAGTGGCCGGCGCGCTCGCGGATCAGGCGGATCAGGCGGTCGAGTTTTTCGGTGTCGGCGGCATCTCGGTAGTTGTCCATCACCACCGTCCACGCCTTGCGCGTGTACACGTGGTTGATGGTGTGCCAGCTCGCCAGGTCGAAATACTGGCCGGACGGCATCGCCTTGCCGTTGCGCAGCGTGCTGTTCATGCCCAGTAGCGGCATCACGTTGGCTAGGCTCAAGGCGCGGTCGAAGTCGGTGCCACCAATGTGAACGCCGCCGTTGGCGAGGATGTCCTCGCGGCGGTCAGGGCGTTTCGCGCGGTCGGGCGACAGGCGCACCAGCGAGAAGTCCGACGTACCGCCGCCAATGTCCGCCACCAGCACAAGTTCTTCACCGCTGATGCCGGCCTCGTAGTCGAACGCGGCGGCGATGGGCTCGTACTGGAAGGCGATCTCGTCGAAGCCGGCGTCGCGCGCGATTTCCGACAGCGTGTCTTCGGCGAGCTGGTCGGCCTTGGGATCTTCGTCGATGAAGAACACCGGGCGGCCCAGCACTGCGCGGCGGAATTCATGGCCGGCGGCTCGCTCGGCGCGCCTCTTGAGTTCGCCGATGAAATGCGCCAGCAGCTTACGGAAGGGCATGGCCTGGCCCATGACCTCGGTGCTGTCGTCCATCATCGACGTGCCGAGCAGGCTCTTGAGCGAGCGCATCAGGCGGCCCTCGTAGCCGGCAAGATAGTCGGTCAGCGCGGCACGGCCGTAGCTGACCAGCGGGTCTTCGGCGTGAAAGAAGATGACGGAAGGCAGCGTAACCTTGCCGTCTTCGAGCGGCAGCAGGGTGGGTGCGTCCGATCGCAGCCAGCCGACGGTGGAGTTGGACGTGCCGAAATCGACGCCGCAGGCGTTTGACATCATAGGATTGTGGCTTCTGGAGTGCAGCGGGAGGCATGCGCCTGCACGGGATGTCAGGAGCGGGCGCCACCGGCGAAGGGGCGCTATTGTAGTGGCTTTGTGCGACGGATCCCCTCACGGCGCCCGCTGTTACGTGCCGTCACCCCTTTCGGCTGGCATACAAGCGCTATGGCGTCTTTGATTCAGTTGCAGCATTCGAGTCCGCTGTGCTCAAAGACTCGGATTTCGCATTGCATGTTTTTCGCCCTAGTCACCAAGCTGCCATTGCTCAACGGCTGGGATTTCTAGGTCAGGACGAGGTGTACATACCGAAGCCATACCCTTCCTTGGCGGCACTGATGAACCAGAAAGCTATGAGAAGGGGGACTTTTGGGTGTTCGCAGAGCTTGTGGGAATTTGTCACGGCTTCGACTAGGCAGCGAACATGCCCCCGCTTGGCAAAATCCCCATCCGAAGCACAAGGGCTATGGATGGAAGGTTTCGCCACGGTTCAGCATGTTGACGAATTCCTCGATTTTTCGTGCCCTTGTTTCTGGCTTCTTGGCGTGCTGTAGCCGAAACAGAATGGCATAGCGGTTACGGCTGTTCAGCGCTGCAAAAAACGTCTTGGCTCCGGGATTTGCGTCCAGAGCCGCCTGCAGGTCGTCCGGGACGATCGAGTTGCTGGCCGACGTATAGGCAGCCTCCCAGCGGCCGTCCTTCCTGGCTTTCTCGATTTCGCGCATGCCGGGTGGGCGCATTCGGCCAGCGGCGATCAGCGCTTCAGCCTTGTCTTTGTTGCGTTTGGACCAGATGCTTTTTGCGGAGCGTGGGGTGAAGCGTTGCAACCAGTATTTCTCGTTCTCAGCCTGCTTTTGACCATCAATCCAGCCATGGCAGAGGGCGCTTTCCAGCGCCTGTTCGTAGGTTACGGTTGGCGGCTCGGTGCCTTTTTTTGCTAGACGCAGCCATGCTCCGGTCGAAGTGCTGCCGTGTTGCCCTAACCAGCTTTCCCATTCGGTCTGACTGATAAATGTTAGAGCGCGTTCGGTCATGTCACCGTCCTGGATGGTTGAGTGCATGTGCGGGGGAGGCGTCCGCAGTCTAACAGTGCTGATATGAACGGTCAGTCGGCTCCAAAACCAGTCGGTTGTCGGCCAATGACGTCTTCGCCCTTGATACCTGCCGCTGGAGTCGTGGCTGCGCGAACGGCGGCGGTTCTCCCTGAGCTGTCGAGTCCCCGCGACACCTCGCCGCCGCGGGGATGCGCGCCAGCAGCCGGCGGAGTTCAGGCTGCTGCGGCCTGAAGCATTGAGTCTTGCAGATCGCCACCCAGGATATCGACAAGATCGGCCAGCATCCGCCCCAATTCACCCGTCATCAACGTGACATCCGAATCGAAGCGTTCGTCGTCGTTTTGCGCGGTTGGGTCCGCCGCTTCCTTGATGACGTCGAGCGGCGCGACACGCTTGATCGTCAGCGACGGTGTCAGCACGAAGGAGATCCGGTTATCCCAGGTCATCGCGAGGCGCGTGCATTGTTTGCCGGCTTCGATGTGCCGCCGCATGTCGTCCGCTTCCAGCGCGTGGCCGACGTATCGCACCGTGGCGCCGCCTTCACCGGTCGAGCGCAGTTCGGCGTCCTGGTCTACGGTGAATCCGCCCGGCGCCTCGCCGGACAGCAGCCAATCCGTCATCGCGGCGACCGGCGAAAGCGCCACGCGAACGCTGGTGAGCGGCAACTGATCGATCGACTTCACGAGCAGGCCGCGAACATCGTCGGCAACAGTCTGCGAAGCTGCATCGATGACGAGCCATCCGTTTGCCGTATCGATCCACACGCGGGTATCGCGCCGAATGGCGAACGCGCGCGGCAGCAATTCGTCGGTTACCTGCTCCTTAAGTTCGCGCAGTTGTTTTCGCCCAACCTTGAAGCCCTGCTGCTCCTCGAGTTCAAGCGCGCGGGCCTTGGTCACCTGATTGACGACCGACGCCGGGAGCAGCTTCTTTTCGGCACGAAACACCAGCAGCATCTGCCGGTTGATCGAATACACGAGCGCGCCGTCATCGCGTGGCGATGCCCATCCGAAGCTCTGCTTCTCAACGCTGTTGCCCGGTTGAAACGCGTGGGGCGCCAGCCATTTTTCAATCTGGTCGGGAGTCACGGCCCAAGGTGCCGGCAGACGATGAATCTGGAGATTTTTGAACCACATGGGAGTACGGGCAAAGTGCGCGATTCTAAATGACGGCGACGCTCCCCGACCCATTGCCGCCAATTGGGCTGGTTAAAGTCGAACGGCGAGAAGGGTCGGAGCCCTGATTGGGCATGCGCTTCTAGAGCCGATGGGGCTTTCCGCGCGCGCTCTCTCTCATGTCTCTAAGGAAACGCTGATTAATGAAGCTCGGCGGTCATTGCAGACGTAGCCGAGGACGTTTAGAAGACAGCTCACGGAACGTCACTGCGCCCTGGGTTCGGTTCGCAGGCTCGACACGCAGCCGACAACGTTCCAACTCCTGACGAATCTGGCGTCGAATCCGGGCGAAATAGACCATCGAATGCATCGGGTAACGCTGAACATCTCAATTCGTCGTTGCCAGCGTTGTTTTGAACACCGTCCCTGAGTATCGATCATGGCGGAGTTCAGCCCGCCCAGCTTCAGAATTGCCGACCGGAGTGGATCCTGCTCACAGGGCCGCTGATCTCAACAGCGGATCCAAGGGCGGCTTGCATGGCTTCATGAGGCACTCTGAAATTGCAGCCGCCGGTTGCTTTGTCGCGCTTGGGTTGGCTTACATGGTCGTGTACCCGCCGTTGATGAGCACAGTCTGCCCGGTGATCCACCAGCAATCGCTCACCAGATGACGGATGAAGGGCACCACGTCTTCAATGTCGGTCAGGCCGGTCTTGCTGAAGGGCGACAGTGCTGCCGCCGTCTTGTGGTACGCCACCGCATCGGCGCCTTCGGCCGGGTAGAAGAACGACGTATCCATCGGGCCGGGGCCTACGGCCGTAACGGAGATGCCGCGCGCGCCAAACTCTTTGGACGCCGCTCGGGTGAAGTGCTCCACGGGGGCCTTGGTGCCGGCATACGCGGCATAGAACGGTGTAAATGCCCCCAGCAGCGAGGTGACGAGTGTCACGATCTTGCCGTTGTCGTTGACGTGCTTGCCCGCCTCTTTGAGGAAGAAGAAGGCGGACTTGCTGTTGACGGCGGTCATCTCGTCGTACTCGGCTTCTGAAATCTCCACCATCGGTTTCTTGAGCACCTTGCCCACGGTGTTGATGGCAATGTCGGGACGGCCCATGGTAGCCACCGTATCTGCAAAGAGCTTCTCAACAGCGCCGGCGGTGGTCAGATTGCCTTGCAAAGCGATGGCTCTGGCGCCGGCCTGTTCGATGGCGGCCACGGTGGCATCAGCATCGGCCTTGCTGGCGGCGCTGTTGTAGTGGATGGCGACCGCCTTGGCGCCATGCGCGGCAAGGTCACGGGCGATGAGTCCGCCCAGGTTTTTGGCGCCACCGGCAATCAAAACCACTTTGCCTTCAATGCTTTGCTTGGACATGTCTGACCTCCAGTTCGGGGTAAAGGGATGAAGAGCGCGGGGGGTGTCCAGCACTGTAATCAGACAGATTGAATGGATAAACTCAGCAAATTGAGATGCACTATCCATCATTCACTACCAATTACACCCCATGGACCGGATCGACCAACTGCGCATCTTCATCCGCGTGGCGCACAGCGGCGGCTTTACCCTGGCGGCTGATCAGCTTGGGGTGCCGCGGCCAACGGTGTCGCTGGCCATTCGGCAGTTGGAATCCCGACTGGGCGTGCGGGTGTTCAACCGCACCACGCGCCGCGTGAGCCTGACGCAAGACGGCGAGGCCCTGCTCGATCGCGCCATCGCCCTGGTGGCCGACAGCGAAGAGCTCGAGCAGCAGTTCCGCCCGCACGGCGCAGCACTCAGCGGGGGCTTGCGTGTCGACATGCCAAGCCGCATTGCCAGGCGCGTGGTTGCACCCGCCCTGCCGACATTTTTCGAGCGCCACCCCGACGTGGTGTTGGAACTAGGCTCGAGCGACCGGGCGATCGATCTGGTGCACGAGGGAATCGACTGCGCCTTGCGTGTGGGGGAGATGTCATCCAGCAGTCTGGTGGTGCGGCCGCTGGGGGCGCTGCGCATGATCCACTGCGCGAGCCCGGCCTACTTGGCGCGGCACGGTATACCGCGGGCCCCCGAAGACCTGAGCACGCATCAGGCAGTGAACTACGCCTCGCCCACCAGCGGCCGCATCGCGCCCTGGGAGTGGCTGAAGGGCGGTGCGCTGCAGACCGCGCAAATGCACGGCCAAGTGGCCGTGAACAATGCCGAGACCTACATCGCCTGCTGCTTGGCTGGGCTGGGGCTCATCCAGATCCCAGCCTTCGATGTTCAAGAACATCTTGCGGCGGGCGCGCTGGTGGAGGTGCTGCACGCATGGCCTGCGCCGTCGATGCCGGTGCAACTCGTGTATCCGCATCGGCGCCACCTCTCACGCCGCATGCAGGCGTTCAGTGAGTGGTTGGCGGGTGTGTTGGCGCCATGTTTGGCGTGAATTTGTTCAACGAATTTCCAACTCAGGCCACTAGGCGCCATAGTTGCTGAAATCCCCCTTTGTGCCTTCATCCGCTCACCCTTGTTGCTGTGAAATTGGGGGCGAGTATCACACTCCAGTCAGTGCCCAGTTCACTCCATTTTCTTGTGACGATTGTTTGATTTTGACCAGAACGGATTTCGATAAATTTGAATTGGGGTGATACGCCCCTGGTCAGGAAATCAAGGATAAGAACATGAAGAAATGGAGCATAGGCTTTACCGCAGTCGTGTTGACTGGCGCGCTGTCCGGTTGCGGCGGCGGTGGCGATGGCGGCAGTAGTGGTGCCAGTAGCGGTACCAGCAGCAACGCGAGCGCTTTTACGATGAGCGCTTCGGTCAACGGCGCAAACGTGCCGTCCTTTAGCGTCTCGGATGGCCAATCGGCCACGCTGACGGTCAAGTCTGGTCAGGACTTGCGCTTCGATGCAGATCACAACGTGGTCTGGACCTCGATGTCGGCCAAGCAGACAACGTTGACGATCAAAGGCCAAAGCACGCAAAGCCTGACCACTGGTCTGATGAGCCCGCTTGGTGGCGCAGTGACCTACGTCGTCACATCGGCGGCAGACTCGAGCAAATCGGCCACGGTTACGGTCACGGTGCCGCCACAAGAGTATGCGGCCGTGCCGGCACGGGTTGGCGCCGCGGTCGTTTGGTCGGAAACGACAACCCGCCAAGATGGCACGGTCGTCACCGACACCCGCACTAACACCACGACCAACATCACCAACGGGATCGCCACGATTGATTCCACCGTGAACGGCGCAGCCTCTCCGTCCGACCGCTATACCCACGATGCCGATGGCAACCGCCTGACACGCAAGTATCTCAGTAACGGCAACGTTTGCACCTACACGCCCAAGCGCGACATGCTGAATTTCCCGCTGTCGGTGGGCAAGTCTTGGCAGACGACGTGGCAGTACAGTTGTCAGGCCGGTTACAAGGAATCCGCCGCGTTGACTTCGACGGTGGAAACGTATGAACCGGTGACGACGCCCGCCGGCACCTTCAATGCGCTGCGCATTCATTACGTGCTCGCGCTGACCAACTCGAACGACATGCAGTTGCAAGGCGGTACGACCGGCGCAGCCGCTTACAACGAAGACTACCGTTGCTGGTGGGATGTGAACGGCGGCCGCCTGGTCAAGTGCGACTTTGTCTATGCCTATCAGGGCGCGGCACCGTCGAACTATGTCAAGACGTTCTCGCAAGAGGTGACGTCGATCAAGTAGGCAGGAACTACGCAGTTGGCCCTGCGACCTGCATAGATCAGCGGGGCCATCTTTCATGCGCCGGCCGGCCATTGGCTTGATGGTTGCTGCTAGCCACGCTCGATTGCAGCGATCGGCGCTGCGCGTAGAGTGCCATTTCAGGGCGCTTGTTCCAGTCAGGGCGCACCGTTCCCAGGGGGGCATCTCTGCACGCCGAGCGACAAATATTGACGTGTCCTAAACGCGTCTTCACATCGGCAACAAGAACTACGCGTCCTGGTCGAGGCGCCCCTAGCGTCAAGAAGCCCATAGCCCCACAACATCCCCCCCAACAACTGCGCATTTGCGCAACCGCATCCCCCCTCCTTAAGCTACCGACAACACTCACCAAAATCGCAGCTTTTTCATGCAAATTGCAGTAGTCGGCGCTGGCATCATCGGCATCAGCACAGCGTACGCGTTGGCCCTGGAAGGCCATCAGGTCACCCTGGTCGAGCGCCATCCGGGCCCGGGCGAGGGCACCAGCTACGCCAACGGCGGCCAGCTCAGCTACAGCTATGTGGCGCCGCTGGCGGGCCCCGGCGTGCTCTCGCATGTGCCGGGCTGGCTGTTGCGCAGCGATTCGCCGCTGCGCTTGAAGCCGTCGCTTGATCCGGCCCTGCTGCGCTGGGGCTTGCGCTTCATTGCCGCCTGCAACCGCGAGCGAGCGGACCGCACCACGCGCGAGTTGCTGGCGCTGTCGTTCTACAGCCGCACGCGCATGGAAGCCTTGCGCGAGGCATCGCCGGATCTGGCTTTCAGCTTCGCCCGTCGCGGCAAGCTGGTGGTGCATCGCGATGCCGCTGCATTCGAATCCGCCCGCGCCCAGGTCGGCTACCAGGCCACACTTGGTTGCGAGCAGCACGCGCTGTCGCCCGACGAGACCATCGCCCACGAACCCGCGCTCGAAGGCGTGCGCGACCAGATGGTTGGCGCCATCTATACGCCCGATGAAGATGTGGCCGATTGCCACCAGCTCTGCGTCGGCCTAGTCAACCGGCTGCGCGCGATGTCCAATGTGACGCTGCGTTTCGATACCGGCGTTGACGCACTGTGGACGGAGGGCAGTCGCGTGCGCGGTCTCAAGCTGGCCGCTGGAGAACAGCTTGCTGCCGATGCGGTGGTCATGGCCGCGGGTGTGACCAGCGCGAAGCTGCTTGGGCCGTTGGGCATTGACTCTGGCTTGTATCCGCTCAAGGGCTACAGCATCAGCTTGCCGTTGGGCGAGGGGGATGCTGCCCCGGTTATCAGCGTGACGGATGCGGCGCGCAAGATCGTTTACGCCCGTATCGGGCAGGCGCTGCGTGTGGCAGGGATGGCGGATCTGGTTGGCTGGTCGACCGAACTCGACACGCGCCGCGTGCAGACTTTGTACGACGAAACGCGCGCGCTGTTCCCGGGCGCCATGCGAGCCAACGATGCCGGTGCCGATGCGGCGCCGTGGGCCGGCATGCGCCCGGCAACGCCCACGGGCGTGCCGGTGGTAGGCGCATCGCCGGTAGAGGGGCTGTGGTTGAATGTCGGACACGGCGCGTTGGGCTTCACGCTGGCACTTGGCAGCGCGGGCCTGTTGGCCGATCTGATTGCCGGACGCAAACCGGCGATTTCGCCAGTGCCCTATGCTCTGGGGGCGTTGGCGGCGTGACAAAAACGATTCAAAAGACCGAACGTGCAGGCTTGAGCGTCTGCACCCATTGGTAACCCAAGTAGTCTGGAGCGAACACACCCAAAGGAGGGGAAGTATGAAGACGCTGCATCCGATCAATTCGACCAAACGCACCCTGTGCGGCCTGACGCTGGCCGTGGCTGGCGCACTGGCTGCGCTGTCGACCGGCGCGCAGGCGCAGTCGAACGACACGCTGGCGAAAATCAAGCAATCGGGCGTGATCTCGGTCGGCTATCGTGAATCGTCGATTCCGTTCTCGTACCAAGCCGATGCCAACACCATCACCGGCTACTCGCAAGAGATCTCCAACCTGATCATCGACGGCGTGAAGAAGAAGCTGGGCATGTCCACCCTGCAGGTCAAGCTCACGCCCATCACCTCGCAGAACCGCATTCCCCTGCTGCAGAACGGCACGATCGACTTCGAATGCGGCTCGACCACCAACAACCTCGAGCGCCAGAAGCAGGTCGCGTTCTCGAACAACATCTTCATTTACGGCATGCTGATGCTGGTGAAGAAGGATTCGGGCGTGAAGGACTTTGGTGACCTGAAGGGCAAGACCGTGGTAACCACCGCCGGCACGACCGAAGACCGCATCCTGCAGAAGATGAACGGCGAGGCCAAGGAAGGCGACAAGATGAACCTGATCCTCGCCAAGGATCACGGCCAGGCCTTCCTGACGCTGGAATCGGGCCGCGCCGTCGCCTTCGTGATGGACGAGCCGCTGCTGTATGGCGAGCGCACCAAGGCCAAGAACCAGGCCGACTGGGTTGTGACCGGCACGCCGCTGCAGACCGAAACCTATGCGTGCATGATGCGCAAGGACGATCCGGGCTTCAAGAAAGTGGCCGATGACGTGATCGCCGACCTGATGAAGTCGGGCAAGGCCAACGCGCTGTACAAGAAGTGGTTCGAGTCGCCGATTCCGCCGAAGAACCTGAACCTGAATTACCCGATGACGGCGGGCATGAAGGATCTGTACGCCCACCCGAACGACAAGGCCATTCAGTAAGCCGGGGCACAGCGTCAAAAAGAAACGGGGGACATCACATCCCCCGTTTTTCTTTGCGTGCCGTCTGGGCTCAGGCTGGCTGGCCCCACGGCGATCGGATATCCGCCAGAAAGCGCTGCGCGCGCGGGTGCTGCGGGCGCAGGAAGAAGTCTTCGGGCTTGGCGCGTTCCAGCACCTGGCCCTGATCCATGAAGAGCACGCGGTCGGCCACTTCGCGGGCGAAGCCCATTTCGTGCGTGACGCACACCATGGTCATGCCGTCGCGCGCGAGGTCTTTCATCACCAGCAGCACCTCGTTCACCATCTCCGGGTCCAGCGCGGAGGTCGGTTCGTCGAACAGCATGACCGGCGGTTTCATCGCCAGTGCGCGGGCAATCGCCACGCGTTGCTGCTGGCCGCCCGACAGCTCGCCGGGGTAAGTGTCTGCCTTGTGTGGCAGGCCTACGCGTTCGAGCAGGCTCATCGCAAAGTCCTTGGCCTCTTGCGGCAGCATGCGTTTGAGCTGGACTGGCGCGAGGGTGCAGTTCTGCATCACCGTCAGGTGCGGGAACAGGTTGAAGTGCTGGAAGACAAAGCCGATGCCGCTGCGCAGCACGTTCACGTTCACTCCGTGCGCGTGCACATCCTGGCCGTTGATGGTGATGCGGCCTTTCTGGATGGCCTCCAGCCGGTTCAACGTGCGGATGAGCGTGGACTTGCCCGAGCCCGACGGGCCGCATACCACCACGACTTCGCCTTTGGCGATGGTTTCATTGATGTCGACGAGGGCGTGGTAATCGCCGTACCACTTGTCGACGTGTTCGATCGAAATCATGTTCATGCTCATGTTCACGGCTTGGACGGGGCGCGCGCGGCCAGGCGGCGCTCCAGCAGGAAGGCAATACGGGTGAGGCCGAAGCACATCGCGAAATAGCTGAGCGCCAGCAAGCCGTACACCTCGGCCGACTTGACCATGACGGCTGTGCTGATCTGGCCGGCCACGAACGACACCTCGGGCAGGCTGATGATGTAACCCAGCGATGTCTCCTTGATGGTGGAAACGAGCTGGTTGACCAGCGACGGCAGCATGTTGCGCAGCGCCTGCGGCAGGATCACCCGCCGCATCGCCTGCATGTACGACAGGCCGAGCGAGCGGGCGGATTCCATCTGCCCGCGCGGCAGGGCCTGGATGCCCGCGCGCACGATCTCGGCCAGATACGCGCCGTCAAAGATGACCAGCGCCGTCAACATGGTTTCGAACTGTTCGGTGCGGTGGCCGGTGACGGAGGGCAGCAGGAAGTACGCCCAGAAGATCACCATCAGCAGCGGCGTGCCGCGCACCACGTAGACGAGCGCGGTGGCCGGCCAGCGCAGCACCCGAAACGGGCTCACGCGGCACAGGCCGAGCACGATGCCCACCGGAAGCGCCAGGATCAGGCCGGCCGCTGCCAGCAGGAAGGTCAGCGCCAGGCCGCCCAGTGGGCCGTTCGGATACTGGCCGATCAGGTAGTAAATGCCGTAGGTCTGGATGAGATCGAACATGGCTACTGCGCTCGTACTGGGTAGCGATGCTGATACCACGCCGAGAACACGGTGATCGCAATCGAGATGGTCAGGTAGGCCGCGGTGGCAAATGCAAACGCCTCAAAGCCGCGGAAAGTGGCGGACTCCACTTGCTGCGCCTGGTACATCAGCTCGGCCACGCCGATCACCATGGCGATGCTCGAGTTTTTCCACAGGTTCAACGTTTGGCTGACCAGCGGCGGCACGGTCACACGCAGCGATTGCGGCAGCACCACCAGCCGCATCGCCTGCAGAAAGGAGAGGCCCAGCGCGCGGCTGGCTTCAAGCTGCTCCTTCGGGATCGAGCGGATGCCGCTGCGGATGTCCTCCGCCATGTAGGCGGCCGTGTAGAGCACGAGCGCGATGACGGCGCTTGCGGCTTCGTAGTTCAGGCTGTAGAGCCAGTCCTTGATGAACTGCGGCAGGATTTGCGGCGCGCCGAAGTACCAGAACAGCATGTGGGCGAGCAGCGGAACGTTGCGGATGGCCTCGACGAAGGTCTGGCCGATGGCGCGCAGCGGCGCGGCGGGTGCCAGGCGCAGCAGCGCCACGACGATGGCCAGCGGCAGTGCCAGCACGAAGGCCAGCACCGACAGCTTGATCGACAGGAGGAAACCGCTGACAAGCCACTGGTGATACTGCCCCGAGAGCAGCATCGACAGATCGAATTGGGGCATGGAGATTCACAGCCCGGACCAGGGCAAGAACCCGGTCCGGGCGGTACGGCGTGCGATTAGTCGATCTTGTCGGTGGAGATTTTGAAGGTGCGCTGCGGGAAAGCCATCTTCGTGGTCGGGCCGAACCACTTGTCGAAGAGCTTCTGCGCTTCGCCGCTCTTTTCCATGCCCAGCAGTACGTCGTCGACTTGCTTCTTGAAGGCGGGCTCACCCTTGCGGATGCCCAGCGCGATGTGCTCGGTCGAGAGGTTCTGCGGCAGGATTGCGTAATCCTTCGAGGCCGGGCCCATCTTGGCCATGTTGCCGATCAGCGTGGTTTCGTCGTTCACGTAGGCCGCGCCCTTGCCTTGCTGCAGGGCCAGCAGCGCCTGCGGGCTGTTGTCGAACGAGACGACGTCGGCGTTCTTGATGGCCTTGGCGATGTTGGCTTCCATGGTGGAGCCCTTGACCGTCAGGAGCTTTTTGCCATCGAGCTGGCTCAGTGACGTGATGCCGCTGTCCTTCTTGACCATGGCCTTCTGGCCGGTGATGAAGGTCGACACCGAGAAGTCGATCTGCGCCTCACGCTCCTTGTTGTGCGTGAGCGAGGCGGCCAGCAGGTCGACGCGGCCCTGCTGCAGCTCGGGCAGGCGTGCGGCCACAGCCAGTTGCTTGAGCACCGGCTTCACGCCGATGCTCTTGGCCACGGCGTTGCACATGTCGACGTCGTAGCCGACGATCTCGCGGCTCATCGGGTCCTTCAGGAAGCTGAACGGCTCGTCGGTGCCGAGCACGCCGCAGACGAGCTCGCCTTTCTTCTTGATGTCGGCGAGCTGGTCGGCGTGGGCGGTCGTGGCGACCAGGGTGGCTGCAGCCAGCACGGCGGCGCCGGCAAATTGTGTCAGACGTCGGCTTGTTTTCATTGGATTTTCTCCTTGACGACTTGGGTTGTGGACAGTGCGCGAATCAGGATCGACCGCGAGCATACAGGTGCGCGGCCGGCGTGGCTGCTCATTATCCGGATAAACATATGAGGGTGGCCCCAAGCCTTGAGGTGAGGCGATCAGGGCAGGAGCCCGTGCGGCGCCCGAAGCGTCCAACTTTAGCCGACGCTCCAGCGGCACAGGCGCGGGTCGGCAGGCGGTTTGGGACGGGTTGCACAGATGCGGGTTCGAAGTGGCTTGGGAGTGCCGGCTGCGGTGGCCATGCGCAAGAGAGCAGGCTCGGAAGGCTGGCGCAGCAGGGCAGGGGCATGGCGTGCTTCTGGAGAAAGGCACATTGTCTGCCATTAATGACATGGCGGCCGACCGGGCTCCATCCGGGGATTCCCGGGGCGCACGTTCCAAGTATGAGCAGGTCCCTACAGCGTGCCGCAGATCGACTCGTTGATGGGCACGTCACCGACCATCTCGTGGTCGTTGCCGCGATACCGGTAGACCAGGCTCAGGCCCAGGCGGGTGAGGATACGCACGTCGCCGTTGTTGCAGATGTTTTTCTGCAGGATCGGCACGAAGTTCAGCCGGAAGCCCTGCGACGCCGCCGAGTGCGCGGCGTAGTTGGTCAGCGTGATGATGAAGACGAGGTTCTTCTTCTGCATCAGCGTGCACTGGGCCAGCGCGGTCTCGCGGTCGAGCGGCACGGGGGTGTAGCGGTTGATCTCGGCGCAGGCCTGGGTGAGGGCGCGGTCGGCGTTGCGGGCCGGGCCGGTGAGGGCGGGCACGCCCGCGGCGGCGGTGCTGCGGCCCGTTGCGGCGCCAACCAGCATGCGCGCCAGCGGGGACAGCTCCTGCAGGGCGGCGGCCGCAGGCGTCGGGGGCGGAGATTGTGCCCACACAGGGCCGGTCAGCAGCGGCAGGGCAAACGCCAGGGTGCGCGCAGCGCTCGCCCACGGGCGATACCGGCGGCCTTTCACATCCAGACCGGTCCGAATGGCGGCGTGTTGAGTCACAGACATCCTCTTTGCCCACGGAGCGACAATTTTATTGAAAAAACCGTCGGGATGCGAGGCACACGGCACCCCCGATTGGCGCCTGAACGTCTGTGTTCTGACCCAGGTCAGCCAAGTCAGGTGCGCACGCGCACCATGGCCGAAATGCGCTCGGCCGCCTGCTGCAGCGGCCCGAGAAACTGCTTGGTCATCTGCTTGGCCGAGGTGCGGTTGGCCTGTCCGCTGATGTTCATGGCCGCGATGATATCGCCTGCCCGGTTGCGGATGGGTGCCGACAGCGAGATCAGCCCTTCCTCCAGTTCCTGGTCGACCAGCGCCCAACCCTGCTGGCGCACGCCGGCAATGACTTCCTTCAGTGCGTCGACCTCGGTGATGGTGCGTTGCGTGCGTGCACGCCGGTCGGACTCGCGCAGTACCGCGTCGAGCCGGTCTTCTGGCAAGCCCGACAGCAGCACGCGGCCCATCGAGGTGCAGAACGCCGGCAGCCGGCTGCCCACCGCAAGGTTCAGCGCGATGATCTTCTGCGTGGGCACGCGCAGCACGTAGACGATTTCCGTGCCGTCGAGCACCGACGCCGAGCAGCTCTCGTGCACCGTCTGCACCAGTTCTTCCATCACCGGTTCGGCAAGATTCCAGAACGGCATCGAGGTGAGATAGGCGAACCCCAGATCGAGAATCTTGGGCGTGAGGCGAAACAGCCGACCTTCAAAGCTGACGTAACCGAGGCTCACCAGTGTGAGCAGGATGCGGCGGGCGCCGGCACGCGTGAGGCCGGTCGCCTCGGCGACTTCGGACAGCGTTTGCTCGGGGCGCTCCGCGTTGAATGCACGGATGACGGACAGCCCGCGCGCAAAGGATTGCACGTAGGAGTCGCTGGGTTTTTCGGTGGGCAGTTCGGCGGCGGACATGCGAAGGACAGGCAAAAGCGGAGTACTGGCCTCAAGACTACTGGCATTCCCGGGGTTTCGCTACTCGAACGCCTGATCGCTATGCGTACGCCTTGACATCGGCCGGCGGGGAGGCGTAGATTCGTTCTTGGATCGAACGCGAGTTCGGATATCGAACAAATGAGAGATTGAGGCCAGGCAGCGAAGGCCCGGTCGGTCCAGTCGTCAAACAGGAGACTCGCAGGCCACCCTCTTTGTGGCCGGGCTTTTCTACGGCCCCGCGATGCTCCGAGCGGTGCCGGGCTGTGAAAAACCAGCCGGCGCCCCTGCCGGAGAATGTCAAGTGATCAACAAGATCTGTCCGTCTGTGGAGGCCGCGCTGGCCGATATCCCGGACGGCGCCACCATCATGATTGGCGGGTTCGGTACCGCCGGCATGCCTTCCGAGCTCATCGACGGGTTGATTGCCCACGGCGCGCGCGAACTCACCATCATCAATAACAATGCCGGCAATGGCGAGACGGGCCTGGCCGCGCTGCTCAAGGCGCGCCGTGTGCGCAAGATCGTGTGCTCGTTCCCGCGCCAGGCCGATTCCTACGTGTTCGACGCGCTCTACCGCGCCGGCGAGATCGAACTGGAACTCGTGCCGCAGGGCAATCTGGCCGAGCGCATCCGTGCCGCGGGCGCCGGCATTGGCGGCTTCTTCTGCCCGACCGCGTACGGCACGCAACTGGCCGAAGGCAAGGAAACGCGCATCATCGACGGCAAGCCCTACGTGTTTGAGCTGCCGCTGACCGCCGACTACGCTCTGATCAAGGCCCTGCGCGCCGACCGCTGGGGCAACCTTGTCTACCGCAAGACCGCGCGCAACTTCGGCCCGGTGATGGCGATGGGGGCCAAGTGCACCATCGCGCAAGTCAGCGAGACGGTGGAGCTGGGCGTGCTGGACCCGGAGCACATCGTTACGCCGGGAATCTTCGTCAAGCGCGTGGTGCAGATCAGCGCCGGGCAAGTTGCCAAGGAGGCCGCATGAGCAGCAAGCAGGGGCCCCGCGTAGCGGGGATGCGCACGTCCGCGAATGCAGGCCGTCGCCGATACCACGAAGACAAGATGAACGCGATTCGTCAGGAGGCGACCGCATGAGCGAAGTCAATCTCACCGCCGTGCGCCGCTGGACACGTGACCAGATCGCCGCCCGCGTGGCGCGCGACATTCCCGACGGCTCGGTCGTCAACCTGGGCATCGGCTTGCCGACATTGGTCGCCAACCAACTGCCCGCCGACCGCGAAATTCTGCTGCACACCGAGAACGGCCTACTCGGCATGGGCCCGGCACCCGCGCCCGGCGAGGAAGATGAAGACCTCATCAACGCCGGCAAGCAGCCTGTCACCGCCAAGCCTGGCGCGTCGTTCTTCCATCACGCCGATTCGTTCGCCATGATGCGAGGCGGCCATCTCGACTATTGCGTGCTCGGCGCCTTCCAGGTGTCGGCCACGGGCGATCTGGCCAACTGGCACACCGGCGCACCGGACGCAATTCCTGCCGTGGGCGGGGCGATGGATCTGGCGATCGGAGCCAAGCAGGTCTTCGTGATGATGGAACACCTGACCAAGCAGGGCGACAGCAAGATCGTGCAGCAGTGCACGTATCCGCTGACGGGCATCGGCTGCGTCGATACCATCTACACCGACTTGGCCGTGATCGACATTACACCCGAAGGGCTGGTCATGCGCGAGATGGCAGACGGCCTTGATTTCGATACGCTGCAGACGCTGACGGCTGCGCCGCTGCGTCGTGCCTTATAACGATTCTTGGAGACGGAACACATCATGACGGAAGCCTTCATTTGCGATGCCATCCGCACGCCCATCGGCCGCTACGGCGGCAGCCTCTCTGCCGTGCGAGCAGACGATCTGGGCGCGGTGCCGCTCAAGGCGCTCATGGCGCGCAACCCGCAGGTCGACTGGTCGGCCATCGACGATGTGATCTACGGCTGCGCCAACCAGGCCGGCGAGGACAATCGCAACGTGGCGCGCATGTCGTTGCTGCTGGCCGGGCTGCCCGATAGCGTGCCGGGCTCGACCATCAACCGCTTGTGCGGCTCGGGCATGGACGCCACCGGCACCGCTGCGCGTGCCATCCGCGCCGGCGAGACTTCGCTGATGATCGCCGGCGGCGTGGAAAGCATGAGCCGCGCGCCGTTTGTGATGGGCAAGGCTGCCAGCGCGTTTTCGCGTGACGCTGCCATCTACGACACCACCATCGGCTGGCGCTTCATCAACCCGTTGATGCGCGCGCAGTACGGCGTCGATTCGATGCCCGAAACCGCCGAGAACGTCGCCACCGACTACAAGGTCAACCGCGAAGACCAGGACCGCTTCGCGCTGCGCAGCCAGGCCAACGCCGCGCGCGCGCAGGAAGATGGCACGCTCGCGCAGGAAATCACCCCGGTGACGATTCCGCAGAAGAAGGGCGACGCCATTGTCGTGAACCGCGACGAACACCCGCGCGCGACCACCATGGAAGCGCTGGCCAAGCTCAAGGGCGTCGTGCGTCCGGACGGCTCTGTCACCGCCGGCAATGCGTCGGGCGTGAACGATGGCGCTTGCGCGCTGCTGCTGGCCAATGAAGCGTCCGCCAAGCGCTTTGGCCTGACGCCGCGTGCACGCGTCGTTGGCATGGCCACGGCCGGTGTGCCGCCGCGCGTGATGGGCATCGGCCCGGCGCCGGCATCGCAGAAGCTGCTCAAGCAACTGGGTTTGACGATCGACCAGATGGACGTGATCGAGCTGAACGAAGCGTTTGCCGCGCAAGGTCTCGCCGTCACACGCCAGCTTGGCTTGCGGGACGATGATCCGCGCGTCAATCCGAACGGCGGCGCCATCGCGCTCGGCCACCCGCTCGGCATGAGCGGTGCGCGCCTGGTGACGACGGCGATGTACCAACTGCACCGCACCGGTGGCCGCTATGCGCTGTGCACGATGTGCATTGGCGTGGGCCAGGGCATTGCGCTGGTGATCGAGCGCGTTTGAGTTGAGGCGTCCCGCCATGACCTTCGGCCTGCTCGATCGCGCTTTCTCCACACCGGCCATGTTGGCGGTGTGGTCCGACGCAGCCACTGTGCGTGCGATGTTGGATGTGGAGGCGGCGCTGGCACAGGCCGAGGGCGCGGTCGGCGTGATTCCGGCCGAGGCCGCCGCGCCGATCCGCGCGGTGTGCGCCAAGGCTGCGCTCGATCTGGACGCCCTCGGCAACGCAGCCGCCAGCGCGGGCAACCTTGCCATTCCGCTGGTCAGGCAACTGACCGCCGCCGTCGCCCAGCACGATGAAGACGCTGCGCGCTACGTGCATTGGGGCGCGACCAGCCAGGACATCATCGACACGGGCTTGATGCTGCAGTGGCGGCAGTCCGCTGAATTGATCGACGCGGATTTGCAGAAGCTGGCTGACGCGCTGGCGGCGCTGGCGCAGCGCCATCGCAATACGCCCATGGTGGCCCGCACGTGGTTGCAGCAAGCACTGCCGACTACGTTTGGCCGCAAGGTCTCCGGCTGGCTGGAGGCGGTCCATCGTGCTCAGGACCGTTTTGCCGCGCTGCGTGCGCATGTGCCGACGCTGCAGTTCGGTGGTGCGGCCGGCACGCTGGCGAGCCTGGGCGAGCACGCTTGCGCTGTCGCACAGACGCTGGCGCAGGAACTCGACTTGCCGCTGCCCACGCTGTCGTGGCACGGTGAGCAGGATCGTGTGGCCGAGATTGGCGCTGCGCTTGCGCTGCTGACCGGCACGCTTGGTCACTTTGCACGCGATCTCTCCCTGATGATGCAGACCGAGGTGGGCGAAGTCGCCGAGCCGTCGGGTGCGGGAAAGGGCGGCTCGTCCACCATGCCGCACAAGCGCAACCCGGTGGGTTGCGCGACGGTGCTGGCGGCGGCAACGCGCATGTCCGGATTGGCGAGCACGCTGCTGGCCGGTCTGCCGCAGGAACACGAGCGCGCGCTCGGCGGCTGGCAGGCGCAGTGGGCGACCTTGCGCGAGATGGCCTGCCTGACCGCAGGTGCACTCGACCGAATGCGCGAAGTCATTGAAGGTCTGCATGTCGATGCCGCCCGCATGCGCGCCAACCTGGACTTCACACACGGCCTGATTCTTGGCGAGGCGGTGATGCTGGCACTCGGCGCCGATCTCGGGCGCTTGCAAGCGCATCACGTGGTGGAAGCCGCCAGCCGCAAGGCCGTGCAGGAAAGCAAGACGCTGCGTGACGTGCTGGCCGCTGATGCCGACGTCCTGCGCATCTGGGGCAGCGCCACGCCGCAACGGCTGGCCGCGCTGCTCGATCCGGCCCATTACCTCGGCGACGCGGGCGCCGCTGTCGATCGCGTGCTGGCCGAGCACGCCCGCCGCCACCCCTGAACCCCATTCCTACGGAGACACCATGCCTTGGCTCGAACACGACAACGTCCGCCTTTATCACGAATTCGACGACGGGCCCGCCGCAGGCAAGCCGGTGCTGGTGTTGTCCAACTCGCTGGGCACCAACCTCGGCATGTGGGCGCCGCAACTGGATGCGTTGCGCCAGCATTTCCGCCTTCTGCGCTATGACCAGCGGGGCCACGGCCAGTCGAGCGTGCCCGATGCGCCGTTTGGCGTTGCGCAGCTCGGCGGCGATGTGCTCGCACTGCTGGATCATTACGACATCGACCTCGCGCTGTTCTGCGGGCTGTCGATGGGCGGCCTGACCGGTCTGTGGCTGGCTGCGTATCACGGCGAGCGCTTCCCGCGCATGGTCGTCAGCAATACCGCCGCACTGATCGGCACGCAGCAGAGCTGGGACGCACGCATTGCCCAGGTGGAGCAGGGCGGCATGGAGAGCGTGACCGAAACGGTGCTTGAGCGCTGGTTCACGCCCGGCTACCGTGCCGCCAAGCCGGATCGCGTCGACATCGTCAAGGCAATGCTGCTGAGCACCGCAGGCGCCGGCTACAACGGCAACTGCGCCGCCATCCGCGATGCCGACTTGCGTGCGCAACTGAAGGACATCCGCGTGCCGATGCTGGTGATTGGCGGCACGCACGACATCTCGACGCCTGCTGCGCAGACGAAGCTCATCGCGGATGGCGTGCCGGGCGCGCAGTACGTGGAGCTTTCAGCTGGCCATCTCGCAAATTGGGAACAGGCCGACGCCTACACCGACGCACTGGTCAGCTTCCTGACGACGGGCGTTGCTCAGGAGGCGGTTCATGGATGACCGCGAACGCCACGCCGCCGGTATGCAGGTGCGGCGCGCCGTGCTTGGCGACGCCCACGTCGACCGTGCCAACGCCGCGCAAACCGAGCTGACTGCACCGTTCCAGGACCTCATCACACGCTATGCCTGGGGCGAGATCTGGACGCGCCCCGGCTTGCCGCGCCATACGCGCAGCCTGCTGACGATTGCCATGATGGTCGCGCTCAACCGCGACGGTGAACTACGCCTGCACCTGCGCGCTGCCGCCAACAACGGCGTGACGCGTGACGAGATCCAGGAGGTGCTGCTGCAGACCGCCATCTATTGTGGTGTGCCCGCTGCCAACCATGCCTTTCACTTGGCGCAGACAGTGTTTGCCGAGATGGATGCGGAGGGCGCCGGCAGGTAGGACATTTCGTCTCGGTGGAGACGCTACGCAACACAGACCGGGCAAACTGGCCGCCGAGTCGGAGACCCAAGGAGGAGACCCATGCTCAGCGCATTGGGCGTGTTGTTCGACGGGTTGGCCTACGGCAGCCTGCTGTTCCTGATCAGCATCGGCCTGTCGGTCACGATGGGCCTGATGAACTTCATCAACCTCGCGCACGGCGCGTTCGCGATGGCGGGCGGCTACGCGTGCGTGGTGCTGATGAACCGCCTCGGCGTGCCGTTTCTGGTCACGCTGCCCATCGCTTTTCTTGTCACCGCAGCCATCGGGTTCGTGCTGGAGCGCACGCTGTATCGCCGGCTGTATCGCGCGAGTCCGCTTGACCAGGTGTTGTTCTCCATTGCGCTCGTCTTCATGGCAATGGCTGGCGCGACCTACGTCTGGGGGCCGACGCAGCAGCCGATTGAATTGCCGGAGATGCTGCGTGGGCAACTGCGCGTGTTCGATACCGCGCTGGAGGTCGGACGCTACCGCCTTTTCCTCATCGGCGTGGTGATCGTGCTGACGGCGTTGCTGGCCTGGCTGATCGAGCGCACGCGCTTTGGCGCGCAGGTGCGGGCTTCGGTGGACAACCAGCAGGCTTCGGCAGGGCTGGGCATCAACGTGAGCCTGGTGTTTTCCGTCACGTTTGCGCTGGGCTCCGGGCTGGCGGGACTGGGCGGCGGGCTGGGCATCGATGTGCTCGGGCTCGATCCGTCCTTCCCGATCAAGTACATGGTGTACTTCCTGCTGGTCGTGGCGGTGGGCGGCGCGGGCTCGATCAAGGGTACGTTGCTGGCCGCGCTGGTGCTGGGCGTGTTTGACGTGGCAGGCAAATACTACGCTCCGGAGGTCGGCGCGTTCGTCATCTACGGGTTGATGGTGGTGCTGCTCGTGCTGTTCCCGAGCGGCCTGCTGGGGAGGCGCGCATGAACGTGCAGCAGTTGTTGGCGCGATCTACGGACGCGGAGGATGCAGCCCAATCGCATGGGTTGCCGGATGGGGCATGGTCGCCGTTGGAGATGGCGTTCTGGTGCGTGCCGGTTGCGGTCTTCTTTCTCTTTCCGGACTACCTCGTCTTCGGCAGCCAGGTGCTGATCGTGGGGCTGTTTGCGTTATCGCTCGACTTGGTGCTCGGCTATGCGGGCATCGTGTCGCTGGGGCATGCGGGGTTTTTCGGGCTCGGGGCGTACGCAGCGGGGTTGCTGGCTGCGCATGGCTGGGGCGAGCCGTTGACGGGGCTGGCCGCGGGCGCTGTCGTCGCCGCGCTGGCGGGCTTCTGCGTGAGCTTTCTGGTTGTGCGCGGGCAAGACCTGACACGGCTGATGGTCACGCTCGGCATCGGGTTGATGCTCTACGAGGCGGCCAACAAGATGGCGTTCCTGACGGGCGGCGTTGATGGCCTTTCCGGCGTGACGATGAGCAACCTGCTGGGAACGTTCGAGTTCGATCTGGCGGGGCGCACGGGTTATGTCTATAGCCTTGTCGTGCTGTTTCTGGTGTTCGCGCTGCTACGCAGGCTGGTGCGCTCGCCGTTCGGGTTGTCCTTGCGTGGCATCCAGCAGGGGCCCAAGCGCATGCCGGCCCTCGGCGCCGATGTGCGCATGCGACTGGTGGCGGCCTTCACGGTGAGCGCGGCGATTGCAGGTGTCGCAGGCGGGCTGCTCGCGCAGACAACGCAGTTTGTCGGGCTGGATTCGCTGGGCTTCTCGCGCTCGGCAGAGCTGCTGATCATGCTCGTGCTGGGTGGCGCGGGGCGGCTATATGGTGCGCTGATCGGCGCTGCGGTGTTCATGCTGGCGCAGGACGTGCTCGCGGGCATCAATCCCGTCTACTGGCAGTTCTGGATCGGCCTGCTGCTGATGGTGATCGTGCTGTTTGCGCGCGGTGGCATCCTGGGCGGGGTGGAAGCGGCTGTATCCGCAATCAGGGCCTGGCATGCCCGCAAGGGAGGCGCCGCATGAACACCCCGGCGATGCATCCCGCGCCAACGCTCACCACGCGCGGTTTGTCCAAGCGTTGGGGCGGCTTTCTTGCCAACTCGGATATCTCGCTGTCGTTCGCCCCCGGCGCCCGCCACGCGCTGATCGGCCCCAACGGCGCAGGCAAGACCACCTTCATCAATCTGTTGACCGGCGCATTCGCACCGACCGCCGGCCAGGTGCTGCTGGACGAAGAAGACATCACGCGTTTGCCCGCGCACCAGCGCGTCAAGCGCGGCATCACGCGCACGTTCCAGATCAATACGCTGTTCCCCGGGCTGACGGTGCTGGAGTCGGTGATGCTCGCCATCTTCGAGCGGACCGGCGCGTCGTGGCATTGGCACCGCACCGTCGCTGCGCACAAGGAGGCGCGCGACGAGGCGATGGCCCTGCTGTGCCGCCTGCAACTCGGCGCCGATGCGTTGTCGCGCACACACGCACTGCCATACGGCAAGCAGCGGCTGGTGGAGATTGCCCTGGCGCTGGCCACGCAGCCGCGCATTCTGCTGCTCGACGAGCCTGCCGCCGGCATCCCGGCCGGGGAGAGCGCCGAGCTGTTCGAGGTGATTGCCAGCCTGCCGCGCGACATCACCATCCTCTTCATCGAGCACGACATGAACCTCGTCTTCCGCTTTGCCGAGCGGATCAGCGTGTTGGTGGCCGGTCGCGTGTTGACCGAAGGCACACCGCAGGAGATCGCAGCGGACCCGCGTGTGCGCGAGGTCTACCTCGGGGAGGCCGAACATGCCTGAATTGCTGTCCTTCGAGAACGTGACCGCCGGCTATGGCAATGCTGTCGTGCTGGACGACGTGTCGTTCCAATTGGAGGCAGGCGGCAGCCTTGCGCTGCTGGGCCGCAACGGCGTCGGCAAGACCACGCTGCTCGCCACGTTGATGGGCTTCACGCGCCAGCATGGCGGGCGCATCCGCTGGCAGGGCGCGGACATTGCCAAGGTGGCGCCGCATCGCCGGGCCCGGGCTGGGCTCGGCTGGGTGCCGCAGGAGCGGTGGATGTTTCCGTCGCTGACGGTGGAAGAGCATTTGACCGCCGTGGCGCGACCGGGGGCATGGGATGTGGCACGCGTCTACAAGACGTTCCCGCGCCTGCAGGAGCGGCGCCGCAACCTCGGCAACCAGCTCTCGGGCGGTGAACAGCAGATGGTTGCCATTGCCCGGGCGCTAGTGACGAACCCGGCGCTGTTGTTGCTGGATGAGCCGATGGAAGGACTGGCGCCGATCATCGTGCAGGAACTGAGTCGCGCCATCCGCGCGCTGGTGGATGAAGGCGGCATGGCGGTGATCGTGGTGGAACAGCACGCGCGCCTGGCGCTGGAACTGACGCAGCGCACGCTGGTGCTGGACCGGGGGCGCATCGTCCACGCATCGGCCAGCGCGGACTTGCTGGCCGATGCGCCGCTGCTGCAACGGCTGGTGTCGGTGGCTTGAGGCCGTCGCGTAAGGCTTACTTGCCGGGGTCTTTCACGTCGGCAAACTTGTCGAATTCGACGTTGTAGAGCTCGTTGCCGACTTTCTCCACGCGGCGGATGTAGACCGTCTGCACCACATCGCGCGTGACCGGGTCAATGGTGATGGGGCCGCGCGGGCTGTCGATCTTCATGCCCTTGAAGGCGGCCATCGCCTTGTCGCCATCGATCTTGCCGCCAAGCTTGTTGATCACGTCGTAGATCGCGCCGATGCCGTCATACGCGGCCACCGCCATGAAGTTGGGGCGGCCCGCGCTGGGGTTGGCATCGGCAAAGGCCTTCAGGAACGTCTTGTTTTGCGGCGAATCGTGCGCCGCCGAGTAGTGGAACGATGTGATCACGCCCAGCGGCGCATCGCCCATGGCGGGCAGCACGTGGTCATCCGTCAAATCGCCCGTGGCAATGACCTTGATGCCGGCCTGTGCGAGCCCGCGCTCGCGGAAGCCCTTCATGAACGCCACGCCCTGCTCGCCGGCCGGCAGGAAGACGAACACGGCTTGCGGCTTGGTGTCCTTCACTCGCTGGATGAACGGAGCAAATTCCGGGTTGCGCAGCGGCACGCGCACGGCTTCCACCACCTGGCCGCCGCCCGCGGTGAAGGTCTGCTTGAATGCGTTCTCGGCATCGATGCCGGGCGCGTAATCGGCCACCACCGTCGCCACCTGCTTGATGCCGTTCTTCAGTGCCCACGAGGCGATCGGCGTGGAGACTTGCGGCAGCGTCATCGACACGCGCGTCACGTAGTCCGACTTGGTCGTGATCGACGACGATGCGGCGTTGAAGATCACCATCGGCTTCTTGGCCTGCTGCGCAATGGGCGTCACGGCCAGCGCTTCCGGCGTGAGGCCGAAGCCCGCCAGGAAGTCCACCTTGTCGCGCACCACCAGCTCTTGCGCCAGACGCTTGGCAACGTCCGGCGCGGGGCCTGTCGTGTCCTTCATGATGATCTGCACCTGGCGCCCGCCGGCAGTCATGCCATGCAGCTTCTGATACGCCTTGATACCGCCTTCCATCTGCTTGCCGTAGTCGGCGAAGGGGCCGGAGAAGGGCGCGATCAGGCCGATCTTGATCGGCTCATCGGCGAAGGCTGGCAACGTGGTCATCAGCGCACCAATTGTGGCAACGGTAGCGGCGCTCAACAGCAGGGCACGACGTTTCATGAAGGTCTCCAAGGGTTGATAGGCAAGCGTGGGCCGGACGGTGACGTGGGGGCGTCGCCTGCGCGTGGCGACGATCCTAAAGACTTCGTGTTCGCATTGCAACCGAGTGTTCGGATTGTGAACATGCGTCGTAAGGTCGCTACTTCGTGTTCTTGCGTTTGGCGGGCTGGTGGCCGGGCTCGCGCCATTCATCGGCCTCGTCGTTGAACAACGACGACACCAGCGCCCGGAACCACTGGCTGCGTGCATCGTTGTGGAACTTGCGGTGCCAGTGCTGTTTGAGGTCGAAGCTGGGCAGTTCCAGCGGCGGCTCCATGACGCGGATATTGGCGTGCGACTGCATGAAAGTCAGGCCCACGGCGTGCGGCACCGTCGCAATCAGGTCCGTCCGCGCGAGGATGAACGGGATGCTCATGAAGTGAGGCGTGAGCAGCGTGTGCTTGCGGCGGATGCGTTTGCGTTCCAGGAAGCGTTCGTACAGCTCCTGGCTGCGCCCCTCGGCGCGCACCACGGCGTGGCCATATTCGAGGAACTGGCTCATCGACAGCTTGGTATTGCCGCCGCGCGTGACTGGGTGGTCCGCCCGCACGATGCACGTGAAGTAATGCGTGAACAGCCGCTGCTGGAAGAAGTTGGTCTTCTTGAGGTCGGGAAAGTAGCCGACCGCCAAGTCAAGCGAGCCGGTTTCCAATGCGCGCTCGATCTGCGCGGGCGGCAGCGACACGGACTGCACCGACGCACGCGGCGCCTCGCGCGCCATCGCTTCGACAATGCGCGGCAGGAACACCATCTCGCCCACGTCCGACAGCGCAATCGAGAACAGGTGCGTGGTGGTTGCCGGATCGAATGCGCCGGTTTCCAGGATGCCCTGCTGCACGCGCGCGAGCACATCGCGCGCCGCCGGGATGAGCGCCAGCGCGCGCGGCGTCGGCTCCATGCCGCGCGAGGTGCGCACGAACAGCGGGTCGTCGAACGCCGTGCGCAGCTTGGCCAGCGCTGTGCTCACGCCCGGTTGGCTCATACCGAGCTGCTGCGCTGCCATGCTCACGCTGCGCGCATCGTGCAGCGCCAGCAGGATCGGCAGCAGGTTCATGTCGAAATCGGGCAGTGCGGTCATGGCGGTATCACTATCTGGATCAGCGATAGAGATTATCGACAATATTGCATTGTGCGATATCAAATCTCGCGCCAACAATGGTTGCCATAACGATTCCAATCCATTCGGAGACAACCATCATGCGCACCCAGGTCGCCATCATCGGCGCAGGCCCGGCAGGTCTGCTGCTCGGGCAGCTTCTGCATCGCAACGGCATCGACGCCGTCATTCTCGAGACCAAGAGCCGCCAGTATGTGGAAGAGCGCATTCGCGCCGGTGTGCTGGAGCAGGGCACCGTCGACGTGCTCAACGAGTCGGGCGTTGGCGAGCGCATGCGCCGCGAAGGGCTGGTGCACCACGGCATCGATCTGTTGTTCGGCGGCAAGCGGCATCGCATCGATCTCACCGAGAGGTCAGGCGGGCGCTCCATCACTGTCTATGGGCAGCACGAAGTGGTGAAGGATCTGATTGCCGCACGCGTGGAGCAGGGTGCGCCGCTGCTGTTCGATGTGAGCGACGTGTCGGTGCGCGACATCGAATCGGCCACACCCTCGGTGCAGTTCGTGCAGGACGGCGTGCCGCAGACGCTGCATTGCGACTACATCGCCGGCTGCGACGGCTTTCATGGCATCTGCCGGCCCGCCATTCCGGAGCAGCGGCAGGCGGTGTTCGAGCGCGTATACCCGTTTGCGTGGCTGGGCATCCTGGCCGAGGCGGCACCCGCTGCCAATGAGCTGATCTACGCCAGCCACGAGCGCGGCTTCGCGCTGTTCAGCATGCGCTCGCCCAAGATCACGCGGCTCTATCTGCAGTGCAAGCCCGATGAGAACCTCGCCGAGTGGTCCGATGCCCGCATCTGGAACGAACTCCACACGCGCCTGGAGAACAACGACGGCTGGCACCTCAAGGAAGGTCCGATCCTGCAGAAGAGCGTGACGCCGATGCGCAGCTTCGTCTGCGAGACGATGCAGCATGGGCGCTTGTTTCTGGCGGGTGACGCTGCGCACATCGTGCCGCCCACCGGCGCCAAAGGCATGAACCTGGCCGTGGCCGATGTGCGTGTGCTGGCCCAGGCGCTGACGGCGCGCTACAGGCAGAACGATGCGACGCAGCTGGCGACCTACTCTGAACGCTGTCTGCAGCGCATCTGGCGCGCCGAGCATTTCTCGTGGTGGATGACGTCGATGCTGCATCGCTTTGACGACCATACGCCGTTCATGCGGAAGCTGCAGCGCGCCGAGCTCGAATACGTGGCGAGCTCATCGGCGGCGGCGCGCGTGCTGGCAGAGAATTACGTCGGTCTGCCGTTTGCGGACGCGCCGGCGAGGGCGATCGGCGCCGTCAGTAGTTCCAGGGCGGCGTAGTCGTCGGGTTGGACAGCGCAATCTGCGAGACCAGCGGGTGGAAGCCGAGGTTGCGCGAGCCGGTGTAGGCCGCCTGCGCGTTGACGGTCTGCAAGGCGTAGTCGATTGTGAAGACCGGCACGTTGCCGGTGCAGTATTCCTGCAGTTGCGCGACCGTCCACTGGGTATCGGCCGCCGCCGCGGCCTGGTCGCCGCCGGATACGCTGCCCCACTTGGCGCCGGCGGTGCCGCCGAACCACGTGTCTTCCTGCGAAATTGCATCGATATTCGGCAATAGCGCCGATGCGCTCGCATCGTCGATCAACCCCGAGGCATTCTGCTGGATCACCGCGAACTGCGGGTTGATGGCGCGGCCTGCCGCGCGGATCTTGGCAATGAAGTCCACCATGGCCTGCGCCGGGTCGATGCCGGCGGCCTGTGCTGCTGCAGCGACGGACGGTTCCGCGTACGCCTCCACCCAGTCCAGGTAGACGCCGTCGAAGCCCTCACGCGCCAGTTGAGCGACGGCCCCGTTGGGCCCCAGCCACAGCGCTTGCCAACGCGGGTCCCAGAAGGCGACGGGATAGTCGCCCGCCCAGCCGTCCGGATCAGCCTTGATGATGAAATCGGGCGTGCCGGGGCTCGTGGCGGTGGGTGCCTGCCAACTCGATGTCCAGTAGGAGCGAAAGCTTTCGGCTTCGCCGATGTCAATGTAGGCCAGCACCTTGCGCGCCAAGCCGTCAGGCTTGGTGTGCAGGCGCGCCACCATGCCGGTGGTGTCGAAATTCTCCAGGCCCTTGACGGTATTGTTGGCCTCGATCACGAGCATGTCGTACGGCTGTGCACCGAGCGCATTGATCTGCGCATCGGTAGTCATGCCCTGCAGTTGATACATCCAGGTCTGAACCCCGGCCAGCGGGGATGTTCCATTGGTACCACAGGCCGAAGCGGTGACGGCGGCCTTGGTCTTTGCGGTCGCCTGGCTGGCCTGGATGCTCAACGACGAACCGCCGTCGCCGCCGCTACAGGCGGTCAGCATCAGCCCGGCACATGCCAGGGTGAGAGAAGGGAGGGACAGGCGCATGGTTGTTCTTGAGAGAGTTGAGACATGGCGTATTACATGCCTGTGCGCTGGTCTGCTCGGATGGCGTTGCCAGCACAAGATTCAAGCTAGCACAATCAGATTGCGCCGCACCCTGCCAACGAGGGGGGGCGTTCTGAAAGTTGTTCAGACCAGCTTTTCGTGACTGCTTGCCCGAACGGCGGCTCGGCGTACGAGTTCGGACGCGGTGTAGATCAAACGTTGGCGCCCCTTTCATCGCCAGGAAAAACGTGCGGGTGTATAGTCGGACAGCACTCGACGTTGAAGAAGGGAGCATCTGCGATGGACACTTCGCCGGCGGGCCAATACAAAGGCTTCGACATTTATCCGTTGGCTTACCAACACGAACGCACGGCACGCTGGCCCGAGGCCAGGGAAGACCGCAGCTACAACGCGGCCGTGATGATCTGTCGGGCGGGGGAGTCGCCCGAGCCAGGGCAGACCCAGGTGTTCCGCTTGTCGGGGGATCAGCAATTCGGCAACGTGGGCGACGCGCGCGTGGCGGCGCTGCGCTTTGCCGAGAGCATTATCGATGGCGATGTGCCCGATCTGTCGCTCTCCATGGGCGGCGCCTGAAGCGGCGCGAGCCCTGTCCATGGTAGAATAGCGAGCGAATCCGGCTTGCCGCCGTACCCCTCGTGGCCGATGGCAGCCGTGTCCAGCACCGGGGTTCCCCCCGCGTCGAGCCGGGCGGCGCGCATCTGCGACCGCCACCCATTCCACGCTTGCACTGAACGGCGCGCGCCATTGGCGGGCGCGATCTGCGTTTGGTGCGATTCGGTACCCCCCAGCCCGCTGTCCGGGCAGATGATCACGGCGATACTGCTGCACGCCCACCGGGGTGTGCGGTTCGGCTCGGGTGGGTCATCACACCATTGCAACCATCGACGCAGCCGCGTGCTGCACACAAAGGAACGAGTTTGGCCAAGGAAGAACTGATCGAATTTGAAGGGGTGGTCTCGGAAGCGCTGCCCGACAATCGTTTTCGCGTGCAACTGGAAAACGGCGTGGAGATCTGGGCTTACGCATCGGGCAAGATGCAGAAGCATCGCATCCGTATCCTGGCGGGCGACCGCGTGAAGCTGGAAATGTCGCCGTACGACCTCACCAAGGGTCGCATCAACTATCGGCACAAGTAAAAACGGCTGTGCCGTCAAGACGTCCGCCAGGCGGGCGTTTCGAAGAAACCGCGCGTCCTGCACGACCCGCGGTTTTTTATTATTGTTGCATAAGCAGCGTTAAATTTCGTGGAACGGCCTTCAACTTCCGGTATCGTGCCGCTTGGCCGCTGACGGGGGCTTAGTCGGCAGCCAATTGAAGTGCAGGGCTTTTCACATCGCCAAGCAGCGCCCTCGGATTGAGCGCGCACCAGCTGTACCCGTCCTCAAATAGGCGCCTGGCTCGCCGATGCATTCGGCAGAGCTTCCAATCGCGCATTCCATTCGCCGACCGGGGCGTCCTCGACGCTCGCACCCGTTCGGTGCTCAGTGTGTCAATGGCATCACATCACATCGGGATACCGCACAGGTAGGACGGCGCTTGTCCACCAAAAACCGGGCGTTACGTTTTTGCGTCCGAGGGAACATAAAACACATGTTGGGAACCAACAAGGCAGCACGGAGAGTGGCGCGCACGAGCCAGCGCGTCATGGTGGGTCCTGGTGGCAGCGGCTGCGCTGACAGGCCTGGGTATGCAAACAGCCTCGGCGCAAGGCGCTCGCCCGAAGGCACCCATCTACGGCGTCGCGCTGGACGATGTCAGCAACATCAATGCGATCGTGGCATCGCTCACGCACCTGCCGTACAAGCCGATCGTGCGCGTGGTATTCGACCCGGGGACGTCGGCTGCCGACTACTACGCGCCACTGGTGAAGCTCCATCAGGTTGCTTACGTGATGGGCGAGATGATGGACTCGTACTACTTCCCAGTTGAACCGACCACCTACAGCGCCCGCACCAACGAACTGGTCAGCACGCTGAAGAATGTGGTGGATGTCCGGGAAATCGCCAACGAGATCAACGGCGAATGGCTGCGTGCCAACCCGAGCGGCCCCACCGCAACGGCAACGTCGCAGGAGCAGGCGATCGGCCAGATGGTCGGTAATGCGTATGACATTGTGAAGGGCGCTGGCGGTCTGGTGTCGGTCACGATGTACTACAACGACGACGGCAAGGGCACCAACTGCTACGAGCTGCCGATGGACGCGTGGCGCACCTGGGCAACGAACTTTCTGCCCGCACGCGTGCGTCAGGGTGCGGATTACGCCCTGTTCAGCTACTACCCATACCAGGACTGCCGGGGGCTGAGCCCGACGTGGACCAACGACTTCAAGTTGTTGGAAAGCATTTTCCCGGTGGCGATGGTGTGGGTTTGGCGAGATCGGCACCTCCAGCATCTCTGCGCCGACCTCCGTGCAGCAAAATCTGATCAAAACGTATTACCCGATGGGTACCACGCAGATGGCGGCTGATCCGCGTTTCATCGGTGGCTACTTCTGGTGGAACTACGTCGAGCAGATGCTGCCGTATAGCACTAGCTCGTACTGGAGCCTCCTGAACCAGACCATCAAGCCGGTGGCGGCACCCCAATAAGAAGCTGCGGCGCTGACGCCTGAAGGGGAGCGCATCAGACCGCGCGAGCTTCGGCTTTCCGGTCAAACAAAAACCCGCGTCAGCTCGCGCTGCGCGGGTTTTTCTATGGGCGAGTAATGCTCTCAGCCGCGCGAGGCGAGGTAGGCGCGGAACTCGTCGGCGACTTCCTTGTGCTTGAGCGCAAACTCCACCGTGGCCTTCAGGTAGCCCAGCTTGCTGCCGCAGTCGTAACGTACGCCCTTGTAGCGGTAGGCCAGTACCTGCTCGGCTGACAGTAGCGACTGAATGGCATCCGTCAATTGCAGCTCGCCGCCAGCGCCCGGCTTGAGGTTGCGGATGTGCTCGAAAATGCGCGGCGTGAGGATGTAGCGGCCGACCACGCCCAGGTTGGACGGTGCATTTTCCGGTGCCGGCTTCTCGACGATGCCCGACATCTTGATGACACTGCCGTCTTCTTCCCACGGGCGGCCGTCCACCACGCCATACGAGCGGCTTTGTTCGCGGTCGATCTCCTCCACGCCGATCACCGAGCAGTTGTAGTGGTCGTACAGGTCGACCATCTGCTTCATGACGGGCGGGGTGCCGTCCAGCAGGTCGTCGGCCAGGATGACCGCGAAGGGTGCGTCACCGACCAGCTTCTCTGCGCACTGCACCGCGTGGCCCAGGCCCAGCGCTTCCGGCTGGCGCACGTAGAAGCAATCCACATGCGACGGCTTGATCGAGTGCACGACCTCAAGCAGTGCGGTCTTATGTTTGGCTTCCAGCTCGGCTTCCAACTCGTAGGCCTTGTCGAAGTGGTCTTCAATGGCGCGCTTGCTGCGGCCCGTCACGAAGATCATCTCGGTGATGCCGGCAGCCATGGCTTCTTCCACGGCGTATTGGATCAGCGGCTTGTCCACCACCGGCAGCATTTCCTTCGGGCTGGCCTTGGTGGCGGGCAGAAAGCGGGTTCCCAGTCCCGCGACGGGGAAAACGGCTTTGGTGACGCGTTGCATCGCAGTTTCCTTGACGATTTTGTTTCTTGACCCGGGGCGCTCAGGCGGCCTGCATCGGCAGGCGCACGATCTGGGCTTCCAGTTTGGCGAGCGTGGCCTTGAAATCCGCCAGACGCTTCTGTTCTAGTTCAACCACGGCGGCCGGCGCGCGGGCGACGAACGATTCGTTGCCGAGCTTGCCTTCGCATTTGGTGATCTCGCCACGCAGGCGGTCGATTTCCTTCGACAGGCGCGCGTGCTCGGCCGCCACGTCGATCTCGACCTTCAGCAGCAGCTTGTTCTCGCCGACGATGGCGACCGGGGCACCGGCGCCGTCTTGCTCCATGGCGGGGGCATCCGTGTAGACCTTCACTTCCGACAGCTTGCCCAGAGCCTGCACATACGGTGCAGCAGCCTGCAGGAATTCGGCATCACCGTTGGCATACAGCGGCACGCGCTGCGCCGGGGAGATATTCATCTCGCCGCGCAGGTTGCGGCAGGCATCCACCAGCGCCTTCAACTGCTGCACCCATTGTTCGGACTGCTCGTCGATCTTGCTGAGCACGGCGCGCGGGTATTCCTGCAGCGCGAGGCTTTCGGTGCCATCGCCCTTGGCGCGACCGGCCATCGGCGCGACCTTCTGCCAGAGTTCTTCGGTAATGAACGGGATGATCGGGTGTGCGAGGCGCAGCACCGTTTCCAGCACGCGCAGCAGGGTGCGGCGCGTGGCGCGCTGCTGCGCCGGCGTGCCGGTTTGGATCTGCACCTTGGCGAGTTCCAGATACCAGTCGCAGTATTCGTCCCAGACGAACTTGTAGATGGCGCTGGCGATGTTGTCGAAGCGGTAGTCGGCAAAGCCTTTCTCCACTTCGGTTTCCACGCGCTGCAGTAGCGAGACGATCCAGCGGTCAGCCTGCGAGAAATGCAGATAGCCTTCGGGGCCGCAATCACCCGCGCACTCCTGCATGCCGCAGTCCTGGCCTTCGGTGTTCATCAGCACGAAGCGCGTGGCGTTCCAGAGCTTGTTGCAGAAATTGCGGTAGCCCTCGCAGCGGCTGGAGTCGAAGTTGATGTTGCGGCCGAGCGTGGCCAGCGACGCGAAGGTGAAGCGCAGTGCGTCGGCACCGAACGCCGGAATGCCTTCCGGGAATTCCTTGCGCGTGCGGGCTTCCACCTTGGGCGCGTCCTTCGGGCGGCGCAGGCCGGTGGTGCGCTTGCCGAGCAGCGGCTCCAGCGCGATGCCGTCGATCAGGTCCACCGGGTCGAGCGTGTTGCCCTCGGACTTGCTCATCTTCTTGCCTTCCGAATCGCGCACCAGGCCGTGCACGTAGACGGTGTGGAAGGGCACTTCGCCGGTGAAGTGCAGGGTCATCATGACCATGCGCGCCACCCAGAAGAAGATGATGTCGTAGCCCGTGACCAGCACGGTGGAGGGCAGGAAGTGCTTCAACTCCGGCGTATCGGCCGGCCAGCCCAGCGACGAGAACGGCACCAGCGCGGAGGAGAACCACGTATCGAGCACGTCGTCGTCACGCTTGAGCGCGCCGGTATAACCCTTGGCTGCGGCCTGGGTGCGAGCTTCTTCTTCGGTGCGGCCGACGTAGACATTGCCGGCTTCGTCGTACCACGCCGGAATCTGGTGGCCCCACCACAGTTGGCGCGAGATGCACCAGTCCTGGATGTTGTTCAGCCACTGGTTGTACGTATTGACCCACTGCTCGGGCACGAGCTTGATCTTGCCACTCTGCACGGCGTCCAGCGCCACTTCAGCGATGGAGCGGCCGGGAAAGCGCGTGCCTTCCGGCGCCGGCTTGCTCATGGCGACGAACCACTGGTCGGTCAGCATCGGCTCGATGACCACGCCGGTACGGTCACCGCGCGGCACCATCAGCGTGTGCTTCTTCACCTCGGCCAGCAGGCCAAGCGATTCCAGATCGGCGACGATGCGCTTGCGGGCATCGAAGCGGTCCAAGCCGCGATAGGTGGCGGGCGCGTTGTCGGCGATCTTCGCTTCCAGCGTCAGCACCGAGATTTGCGGCAGGTTGTGGCGCTGGCCGACGGCATAGTCGTTGAAGTCGTGGCCCGGGGTGACCTTCACCACGCCGGTGCCGAATTCGCGGTCGACGTATTCGTCGGCAATGATGGGGATTTCGCGCCATTGGTTGGCGTCCAGCGCATCGGCATCACCGGAGAGCGGCAGGCGCACGGTCTGGCCGATCAGGTGGGCGTAGCGTTCGTCTTGCGGGTGCACCATCACGGCCGTGTCGCCGAGCATGGTTTCCGGGCGGGTGGTTGCCACCGTCAGATGCGTGAGACCGGTCTTGGCGTCCGGCTGCGCCAGCGGATAGCGGATGTGCCACAGCGAGCCTTCTTCCTCTTCGCTCACCACTTCCAGGTCGGACACGGCGGTGCCGAGCACCGGGTCCCAGTTGACGAGGCGCTTGCCGCGGTAGATCAGGCCCTCTTCATACAGACGCACGAAGACTTCGCTGACCGCGCGCGACATCTTCGGGTCCATCGTGAAGTATTCGCGCTCCCAGTCGATCGAGGCGCCCATGCGGCGCACTTGGCGCGTGATGGTCGTGCCGGATTGCTCCTTCCATTCCCACACCTTCTCGACAAACTTTTCGCGGCCGAGGTCATGGCGGGACACGCCTTGCGCATCAAGCTGCCGTTCCACGACGATCTGCGTGGCGATGCCGGCGTGGTCGGTGCCCGGCACCCACAGCGTGTTGGCGCCCTGCATGCGCGCATGGCGCGTCAGGCCGTCCATGATGGTCTGGTTGAACGCGTGGCCCATGTGCAGCGTGCCCGTCACGTTCGGCGGCGGCAACTGGATGCAGAAATCCGGACGGCCGGCTTCGAGCGTCGCACGGGAGACGCCCATCGCTTCCCACGCCGCGCTCCACTTCTGTTCGATGGTGGCGGGTTCGAAACTCTTGGCGAGGGACTGGTTTTGATCGGTCATGCTGACAGGGCGCGCAACACGCGCAAAAAAGACGTTTGGCCCAGGAAAATGGCGGGCGAAAGCTAGGAATTATACGACCTGTCGGTGTCCGGCACGGGCGAGGCAGGGGAGGGGGCCGGTATAATTTCAGGATTCCGCAAAGGCTCCTCCCGCATGTCCGACCTGCTCGCCAATCTGAACCCCGAACAACGCGCCGCCGTCACGCTTCCTGACGAATCGGCGCTGATCCTGGCGGGGGCGGGCAGCGGCAAGACGCGCGTGCTGACCACCCGCATCGCCTGGCTGATCCAGAGCGCGCGGGTCTCGCCGGCGGGTGTGCTGGCCGTCACGTTTACCAACAAGGCGGCGAAGGAAATGACGGCCCGCCTGCAGGCGATGCTGCCGATCAACACGCGCGGCATGTGGATCGGAACCTTCCACGGCCTGTGTAACCGGCTGCTGCGCGCGCATTACCGCGATGCCGGCCTTCCGCAGACCTTCCAGATTCTGGATACGCAGGATCAACTCTCGTCCATCAAGCGCCTACTCAAGTCGCTCAACATCGACGACGAGAAATTTCCGCCCAAGAACGTCCAGTACTTCATCAATGGGGCCAAGGAGCAGGGCCTGCGCGCGGGCGACCTGGAAATCGCCAACGAGTTCGACCGCCGCATGGCCGATCTCTATGCCGCCTACGACGCGCAATGCCAGCGCGAAGGCGTGGTCGACTTTGCCGAGCTGCTGCTGCGCTGCTACGAGCTGCTACGTTACAACGACGCCATCCGCACGCATTACCAGCGGCGTTTCAAGCACATCCTGGTCGACGAGTTCCAGGATACGAACAAGCTCCAGTACGCCTGGCTGAAGATCCTGGCAGGCTTGGGCGAGCCGGGTGTCACGCCCAACGCCATCTTTGCCGTGGGCGATGATGATCAGAGTATCTACGCGTTTCGCGGTGCCAACGTCGGCAATATGGTCGACTTCGAGCGCGAATTCCGCGTTGAGCACCGCATCAAGCTGGAGCAGAACTACCGTTCGCATGGCCACATTCTCGATACCGCCAACCACCTGATCGCGCACAACACGCGCCGCCTGGGCAAGAACCTGCGCACCGACGCCGGCCATGGCGAGCCCGTGCGCGTCTACCAGGCCGCCACCGATGGGCAGGAGGCCGGCTGGATCGTCGACGAGATCCGCGACCGCATCGCCGCCGGCACGGCGCGTTCGGAAATCGCCATCCTGTATCGCAGCAACGCGCAGTCGCGGGTGATCGAGCACGCGCTGTTTTCGGCGGGCATCGCCTACAAGGTGTACGGCGGCCTGCGCTTCTTCGAGCGCGCGGAAATCAAACATGCGCTGGCGTATCTGCAGTTGCTGGAGAACCCGGACAACGATGCTGCATTCGGTCGCGTGGTCAACTTCCCGGCGCGTGGCGTTGGGGCGCGCTCGTTGGAGTTGCTTCAGGATGCAGCCAAGCTTTATGGCGTCTCGCTGGCGGCCGCGGTGCCGTATCTGACCGGCGCGGCGGGCACGAAGCTGTCGGCCTTTGTGCGTCTGGTCGAGCAGATGCGCGCGGATACGCGCCAGATGACGCTGCCCGAGATTGTCCAGCACGTCATCCACGCCAGCGGCCTCATCACGCATTACCAGGGCGAGAAGGAAGGCCTTGACCGCATCGAAAACTTGCAGGAATTGGTGACCGCTGCGCAGGCTTTCGTGGCCGAAGAGGGCTACGGCGTGGATGCCATCGCCACCGCATTGCCGATGCGGCATGACGCGCTGGTCCGCATCGAGGGCGGCGAGAACGATACCGTCTCCGAACTCGTCACCGACGAGACGCCCGCCGAGATGACCCCGCTGGTTGCCTTCCTGACGCACGCCTCGCTGGAGGCCGGCGACAACCAGGCGCAAGCCGGCCAGGACGCCGTGCAGCTCATGACGGTGCACGCGGCCAAGGGGCTGGAATTCCACGTCGTCTTCATCACTGGGCTGGAAGAGGGTTTGTTCCCGCACGAAAACAGCCAGATGGAGGCCGACGGCCTGGAAGAGGAGCGCCGCCTGATGTACGTGGCCATCACGCGGGCACGTGAGCGGCTCTATCTTTCGTTCGCGCAAAGCCGTGTGCTGCATGGCCAGATTCGCTACCACATCCGCTCGCGCTTCTTCGACGAGCTGCCGGAGGAAACGCTTAAGTGGCTCACGCCGCAGCACAGCGGCTACAACGCCACGCGCCGTGCGCAGAGCGAAAGCGCCTGGGGCAATGATTGGTTTAAGCGCCCGCAGCGCGGCGACGAAGATGCCTACACTGGCACCCGCCCGACCGGCGGCATGGATACCGGCAAGAACTACGCCGATGCCAAGCGTGCGGCCGAAACAGGCTTCCGCGTCGGCCAGTCGGTGTTCCACAACAAGTTCGGGGAAGGCGTCATCACGACGCTGGAGGGTGAAGGCGCCGAGGCGCGCGCCCATATCAAGTTCAACCGCCACGGCACGAAGGTGTTGGCGCTGGGCATTGCCAAGCTGGACCCGATCAACTGAGCATCGATCGGGGCGGCGTGCAGGTCAGGCCGTCGTGTCGGTGGCCTGGCCGGCGGCTTGCGTCACGTTGAAGCAGCCGCGGTAGGTGGCATAGAACGAGCAGTACAGCACCGCCATCACCAGAATCCGGTACGGTGTGGCGATCAGCGGCGCAATGTTGTTGGCGCCACTCGATGCAAACAGCGCGTCGATGAACAGAGGTATCGCGATCAGCAGGATTGCGAACAGCGCACCGTACAGGATGAACGCCGCGCGGTTGCGCCACACGGCCATCCAGCTGAAGAACAGCGCCTTGCCCACCGGAATGCCGTGCCAGGCTACCAGCAGCGGCGCAAACCAGAACAGCACCGCCACCGGGATGTACAGCACCGAGCCCATGACCATGGCCAGATAGAACTCGCGGATGGCGTCGGTGGTGAGCGGCTTGTCGCTGACCACCGTCATCAGCGTATCGACATCGACCAGCGTCATCAGGATGCCGCTGACGACCAGCACCAGCACGCCGTAGATCCCGCCCAGCTTCAGCAGCCCGCGCATCGCGTCCTTGCCGTATGAGCGGAAGCCCGCAATGAGCGACGTCGGGCCGATGCGCTTGCCCGCCACCGTATCGCGGCACGCCGACATGAAGCCGACGAAGATGGCCGGGTTCAGCAGCAGGATCGCGAACACACCGATGGGCGGCATCAGCAGCATCAGCAGGTTGACGGCAAACAGGTAGATGAACAGCAGCAACAGGAACCCGATGGGGTTCTTGCGGAACAGCCACGCACCCTGGCGCAGCCAGACGTAACCCTGCTTGCCGGAGACTTCGATCAGTTGCATGGTTGGGGGAGATCCAGAGTCAGCCCATCGGCCCGCACCCGCTCGCGCAGCACGCGCTCGAAGTGGGTCGGGTCATGCGGCTTGAGCAGTTCGGCATCGCGCGGCAGATAGAAATCCCACAGGCGCGATACCCAGAAGCGGTAGGCCGCCGCGCGCAGCATGTCCTGCCAGTGCCTCGTTTCGGCATCGGTAAAGGGGCGCACGGCGTGATAGGCGTGCAGCATGGCACGTGCGCGCTCGGCATCGAGCACGCCGGTGGCAAGGTCGATGCACCAGTCGTTGACTGTCACCGCCACGTCGAACAGCCATTTGTCGACGCCTGCGAAGTAGAAATCGAAGAAGCCGCCCAAGCGCTCCGGGTGGCCATCGGCTGCCGGTTCGAACAGCACGTTGTCACGGAAGAGGTCGCAATGGCATGGGCCCTCGGGCAACGCAGCGTAGTCGGTGCTGGCGAAGAAGCGTTGCTGATGCGCGAGTTCGTTTTCCAGCAGCGTGCGGGTGTCGCCGTGCACGAAGGGCACCACGTCGGGCACCACCTCGTTCCACCAAGGCAGGCTGCGCAGGTTGGGCTGGTGGCGCGGGTAGTCGCGTCCGGCCAGGTGCATGCGCGCGAGCATGTCGCCGACGATGGCGCATTCAGATACCGTCGGCGCCAGGTTGGAACGGCCGGCCAGGCGCGTCACGATGGTCGCCGGTTTGCCCTTGAGCATGCGCAGGATTTCGCCGTCGCGCCCCGGAATCGGCGCCGGCACGCTGATGCCGTGCTGCGCCAGGTACCGCATCAGATACAGGTAGAACGGCAGTTGCTCGAAGGTCAGGCGCTCGAACAGCGTGACGACGTATTCATGTGTCTGACCATCCTTTTCCGTAGTCAGGAAGAAGTTGGAGTTTTCGATCCCGGAGGGAATGCCGCGAAACGCGCGAGCGGTGCCCACATCGTATTGATCCAGCCAGAGGGAGATCTCGGCGTCGGAGACCGGGGTGAAAACAGCCATGCTTCAGAAAAGGGAAACGGGTGAAAGAAAAGGCGCGGCAAGCGCGTGTTGCCGCGCCGGCACGCCCTGCGAGCGTTGCGTTCAGAACTTCAGGACGTTGACCGAGGGTACGCGGTCGATGTCGCCGCGCTCACGGATGCGCGGCGAGCTGTCTTCGGGTTTGCTCAAATTGTAGGACGTACCCATGCCCGATTTGACATAGATGTCCGGCGCCTGGCCCTTCTGGAAACGGTATTCCTCGACCTGCGTGCCGTCGTTGTCGCGGTATTCGAAGCTCGGCTTGACTGGCGCGTTGTGGATCGCGCCCTTGGTCGGCTTGGCGATCGGCTGGTTGTTGATGGCCTTGACGTCGGGCAGGTCCAGGCCGGCGCTGTCCTGCGTCACTTCAGCGTGCGCGGGCAGGGCCAGGCAAAAGACGGCGCCCGCGGCCAGCCCTGCGTGGCGCATCAGGAGCGCGATGCTGGCGAGGCGGGGGGCGGAGGGCGGGTGAAGCAGCGAATCCATGATGGACTCCAGCGAGTGATCCGGAAACGTGCATTCTAACAGTCGGAACCCCTCGCCATCGTCCATCCGGAAGCCGTCGATCGTCACAGGTAGAACATCTCTTCCTTGGGCGGAATCGGCGAGGTGCCTTCGCGCTTCTCGTAGAACTCGTAGACAGCGTCGAGCGCGTCCTTGGGCTCGTCGACGATGCGCATGATGTCCAGATCGTGCTCGGCAATCAGGCCCATGGGAAGCAATGTATAGCGGAACCAGTCGAGCAGGCCCTTCCAGAAGCGGCTGCCGAACATCACCACTGGCACGCTGCGTGATTTGCCGGTCTGGACGAGCGTGAGCACCTCGGCCAACTCGTCCAGCGTGCCGAAGCCGCCCGGCATGACGATGAACGCATCGGAGTTCTTCACGAAGGTGACCTTGCGCGTGAAGAAATGGCGAAAGCGCATCGAGATGTCCTGATACGGATTGCCCTGCTGCTCGTGCGGCAGTTCGATGTTCAGGCCCACGCTGGCCGACTTGCCGCTGTGCGCGCCCTTGTTGGCCGCTTCCATGATGCCGGGGCCGCCGCCGGAGATGACGGCGAAGCCCGCGTCCGAGAATAGGCGGGCGATTTCGATGGTGCGCTCATAGTAAGGGGAATCCTCGCGCAGGCGCGCGCTGCCGTAGATCGAGACGGCCGGACGGATCTCCGAGAGGTACTCGGTCGCCTCAATGAACTCTGCCATAATCGTGAACATCTGCCAGGAGGCGCGCGCTTTCTTTGCGGTGGCGCGTTCCTCGTCGGCGAGTGCTCGCAGGCTGGGGATCATCTTGCGGTCGGTGCGGCCGTGTGCGGCGTCGGATTTGGCGGAGGCAATCTCCACCGGACGGTCCGCGCCCACCGTCACGTTGACGTCCATGTCGGCCGCAGACACGTCAGCAGCCTGCTTCGCCACGCCGCCTTCTGCGGCGCCGCCATTGTTGGAAACGCCCTCGGGCGTTCCAGTCACATTAGAGTCCATGGGAATGTCGCAAAGTCAAGAAACGCTGTTGCTCGTCGATGGCTCGAGTTATTTGTACCGTGCTTATCACGCACTGCCCGACTTGCGTAATGGAGAAGGGTTTCCTACGGGGGCCATCTACGGCATCGTGAACATGCTGCGCAAGCTGCGCAACGACTACCCGGCCAAGTATAGCGCTTGCGTTTTCGACGCTAAAGGCAAGACGTTCCGCGACGAGATGTATCCCGCCTACAAGGAGCATCGCGCTCCGATGCCCGACGATCTGCGCGCGCAGATCGAGCCCATCCACGAAGCCGTGCGCGCGCTGGGCTGGCCCATCCTGGTGGTCGACGGCGTGGAGGCTGACGACGTGATCGGCACGCTGGCCGAACGGGCAACCCGGGAAGGCGTTCGAACCATCGTCTCGACGGGCGACAAGGACCTTGCCCAACTGGTGAATTCGCACGTCACGCTGGTCAACACGATGACGAACGAGACGCTCGATCCGGCCGGCGTGCAGACCAAGTTTGGCGTACCGCCGGAACGCATCGTCGACTATCTCTCGTTGATCGGCGACACGGTGGACAACGTGCCCGGCGTGCCCAAGGTGGGGCCGAAGACCGCCGTGAAATGGTTGACTGAATTCGGCACGCTCGACAACGTCATTGCCCGTGCAGGCGAGATCAAGGGGGTGGTGGGCGACAACCTGCGCAACACGCTCGACTGGCTGCCCAAGGGGCGCGAGCTGCTGACCGTGAAGGTCGACTGCGATTTGTCCGAGGAAGTGCCCACGTTCGACGCGCTGGTCGACGGAGGTGAAGATAAATCGAAGCTCGTCGATTTCTTCAGCCGCTACGGCTTCAAGACCTGGCTGCGCGAGGCCTCTGGCGAGGCGCTGCCCGACACGCGCAGCGTGGGTGCCGCACGCAAGGCCGCGACGCCCGTCAAGAATTACGCCGGCGAGGCCGCTGCGCAGCAGCAGGCCCAGGCCAGCCTGTTCGACGCGGAGGCCGCTCCCGCCGAGGTCAAATACGAGACCGTCATCACTGAGGCTCAGCTCGAATCGTGGATGCAGTTGCTGGACGAGGTGGACCTCGTCTGCATCGATACTGAGACAACGTCGATTGACCCGATGCAGGCGCAACTGGTCGGCATTTCGCTGTCGGTCACGCCGGGGCAGGCGTGCTACATCCCGGTTGCGCATCGCGGCCCGGACGTGGCGGGGCTCGATGGTGCCGCGCAACTCTCGCGCGATACCGTGCTCGCACGCATGAAGACCTGGCTCGAAGACGACGCGTGCAAGAAGGTCGGCCAGCATCTGAAATACGACGCGCACGTGTTCGCCAACCACGGCATCGCGCTGCGCGGCATTGAGCACGACACGATGCTGCAATCGTACGTGCTTGAATCCCACCGCAATCACGGCATGGATGCTCTGGCCGAACGCGTGCTGCACCTCAAGACCATCACCTACGAAGAGGTGTGCGGCAAGGGTGCATCGCAGATCGGCTTTGATGAAGTGCCGCTCGATCGCGCCACCGAATACGCCGCCGAGGATGCGGACATCACGCTGCGCCTGCATCGTGCGCTGTACCCTAAGGTGGCCGCCGACGACAAGCTCGACTACGTCTACAAGCAGATCGAGATGCCCACCTCGATCGTGCTGCAGAAGATGGAGCGCAATGGCGTGCTGGTCGATGGCGAACGCCTTGCCAGGCAGAGTGCCGAGCTGGGCCAGCGCCTGCTGCAACTGGAAGAGCAGGCCCACGCGCTGGCAGGCCAGCCGTTCAATCTGAATTCTCCCAAGCAGATCGGCGAGATCTTCTTCAACCAGTTGAAGTTGCCGATCATCAAGAAGACCGCCAGCGGCGCGCCGTCGACCGACGAAGAGGTACTGCAGAAGCTGGCAGAGGACTACCCGCTGCCCAAGCTGCTGCTCGACTACCGGGGCTTGGCCAAGCTCAAGTCCACCTACACCGACAAGCTGCCGAAGATGGTGAACCCGCGTACAGGTCGGGTCCATACCACCTACGGTCAGGCCACCGCCGTGACGGGGCGTCTGGCCTCGACCGATCCGAACCTGCAGAACATTCCGGTGCGCACGGAAGAAGGGCGGCGCATTCGTGAAGCCTTCATCGCGCCCGAGGGTAGCGTCATCGTCTCGGCCGACTATTCGCAGATCGAGTTGCGCATCATGGCCCATCTGTCGCAGGACGAAGGCCTGATGCGTGCGTTCCAGGAAGGCCAGGATGTGCACCGCGCGACTGCCGCTGAAGTCTTCAGCGTCACGCCCCTGGAGGTGACCGCTGACCAGCGGCGCGTTGCCAAGGTCATCAACTTCGGCCTGATCTACGGCATGAGCGCGTTCGGGCTGGCGAGCAACCTCGGCATCGGCCGCGATGCCGCCAAGCTCTACATCGACCGCTATTTCGCCCGCTACCCCGGCGCCGCGCGCTATATGGACGAGACACGCCAGACCGCGCGCGAGCGCGGCTACGTGGAGACGGCCTTCGGACGCCGCTTGTGGCTGCCCGATATCAACGGCGGCAACGGCCCCCGCCGGCAGGCTGCAGAGCGCGCCGCCATCAACGCGCCCATGCAGGGCACGGCGGCGGACCTGATCAAGCTCTCCATGTTGGCCGTGCAGGGCTGGCTGGAAGCCGAGGCCATGCGCGCGCGCCTAGTCATGCAGGTGCACGATGAACTGGTGCTGGAAGTCCCCCAGGATGAACTGGGCGCGGTGCGCGAGCGCCTGCCGGAACTGATGTGCGGCGTAGCAACGCTGCGTGTGCCGCTGGTCGCCGAAGTGGGCGTGGGCGCCAACTGGGAAGAAGCCCACTGATGCCGTGACGGCCTGTCCGTTCCACAAGGTGTGGCGCGCCTTTTCTTGCCAAGGCAGGCTGCGAATGGCTGTGGCATGCACTTCGGATGATCTGTCATATCTGGCGGCCCGGGGTTGCGGCGCGTTTTGCGTTGCAGCAGACTGCATCTGAACGATCACGTGATTCCGAGCATTCAGAGGAGAAACACATGGCAGCGCAGGCGGATAGCGCGGGTGGGCCGCGCATTGTGGTGGTCGGTGGCGGTGCCGGCGGGCTGGAACTGGCGACGCGGCTGGGCGACAAGCTCGGCAAGCGCGGTGCGGCACAGGTCGTCCTGGTCGACCGCAACCCGACGCATATCTGGAAACCGCTGCTGCATGAAGTCGCTGCCGGCAGCATGGACCCGAATACCCACCAGCTCGAATACGCCGCGCAGGCACGCTGGCACGGCTTCGAGTTCCAGCAGGGCGAACTGAAGGCGCTCGACCGCGCCACCAAGTCGGTCACCGTCTCCGGTTGCCTCGATGCCGATGGCACCGAGGTGCTGCCCGAACGTGCCATTGGCTACGACGTGCTGGTGCTCTCCATCGGCAGCGTGACGCATTTCTTCGGCGTGCCGGGAGCGGCTGAGCATGCCATTGCATTGGACACGGCGCAGCAGGCCGAGCGCTTCCGCCGCAAGCTGATTTCGGCCTGCATGCGCGCGCAGAACCGCGTGGGCGATGCCGGGCCGCAGGTGGATGTCGCCATCGTCGGCGCGGGCGCCACGGGTGTGGAGCTGTCGGCCGAACTCCGTAACACCGCGCACGTGCTGGCAGCGTATGGGCTGCACAAGCTGGACCCGCGCCGTGACATCCGCATCCACCTGATCGAGGGTGGGTCGCGCATCCTGCCCGTGCTTTCCGAGCGCGTGTCGGCCGAAACCACCAAGCTGCTGCACAAGCTGAATGTGGACGTCATCACCGGCGAGCGTGTGACGGAGGTCACCGCCAACGCCGTCAATACGGCCAGCGGCAAGTCCATCCCGGCCGACCTGACCGTGTGGGCGGCGGGCATCCGTGCGCCTTCGGTGCTGGGCGAGCTGGGGCTGCCGGTCAACAAGCTGGGGCAGGTCGTCGTCTCGCGGACGCTGCAGGTGGAAGGCGACGATGCCATCTACGCCTTTGGCGACTGCGCAAGCTGCCCGTGGCCCGAGAAGCAGATGAGCGTGCCGCCGCGTGCGCAGGCAGCGCACCAGCAGGCCACCTACCTGTACAACGCTTTGCGCCGTCGCCTGGACGGCAAGCCGGTCGAGCTGTTCGCCTTCCAGGATCTGGGCTCGCTCGTCTCGCTCGGCCATTTCAGCGCGGTGGGCAGCCTGATGGGCGGGTTGATCGGTGGCTCGATGTTTATCGAGGGCCTCATGGCGCGGCTGATGTACACGTCGCTGTATCGGATGCACGTACTGGCGCTGCACGGCTGGGTGCGCATGTCGCTCGATACCGTGACGCACTGGCTGCGCAGCAAGACGAATCCGCGGGTCAAGCTGCATTAGTCAACCGAACCGGATGCAATGCGCCCCGCTCGGTGGCGATGGATCTGGTCCGGTAGACTGGCCGCTTCGTTTACCGTAACCGCCCAACGGCCAGGAGAGTGCGATGCAGCTTGAAACGGAAGTGGAGAGTCTGGTACCCGGCCGCAGCTTCGACCGCCGCGGCTTCATGAAGACGGCGCTCGGGTCGGCGTTTGCGGCGGCGGTGCTGCCGGTGTCGGCGCAGGCCATCAAGACGGATTTCAACGGGCTCACGGCGGGCGAGGTGATGGTGCCCGTGGGCGACTTCAAGATGCCGGCCTATCGCGCCCAGCCCGAGGGCAAGACGAAGTTGCCGGTGGTGATTGTCGTCAGCGAGATCTTTGGCGTGCATGAGTACATCGCCGATATCTGCCGGCGCTTTGCCAAGCTCGGCTACCTCGCCATCGCGCCGGAGCTGTTTGTGCGCCAGGGCGATCCGCGCGCCTACGGCACCATTCAGGAGGCCGTTACCAACGTGGTTTCCAAGGTGCCGGATGCCCAGGTGGCGGGCGATCTGGATGCGACGGTGGCCTGGGTCAAGGAGAACGGCGGCGATCCGGCGCGCATCGGCATCACCGGCTTCTGCTGGGGCGGGCGCCAAGTCTGGCTGTTTGCTGAGCGTAGCCCCGACATCAAGGCCGCCGTAGCGTGGTACGGGCCGCTGAAGGGCAATCCGACGCCGCTGCAGCCGGTTTCCCCCATCGACAACGTGGATGACTTAAAGGTGCGCGTGCTGGGCTTGTACGGCGCGAAGGACACCGTGATCACGGAGGATGTCCGCAATGCCATGAAGGAGGCGTTGGAGAAATCCAAGAACCTGAAGGCGCGCGCCTCGCGCATCATCGTCTATCCGGATGCCGGCCACGCATTCCACGCCGATTACCGCCCGAGCTATGTGAAAGCCGACGCAGAAGACGGCTGGAAGAAGTGCATTGCCTGGTTCAAGGACCACGGCGTCGAATAAGCACTTGTCCACCATGTACGAAAGGCCCCATGCGGGCCTTTTGTTTTTGCGCTGCTGGCAAAGGTGACAAAAGGGGCATACAATGCGTCCCTTCTTGCAACTCTGTTGCGTTTATAGGTGCGCGCCGCATGGCCCTCGATTCCACCCTGTTAGGCATTCTCCTGGCCACCGCGCTGTCGGGCATCGGCAGCATGATGGGTGCTGCCGTGCTATCGCTGACCGTGCTGGCGCGCGTGGTCGACCGTATGGTCAGCTTTTCCGTCGGAGTGTTGCTGGCCACCTCGCTGCTGCACTCGCTGCCCGAGGCCTTCGAAGCGCATCGCGGTGTCCAACCCAATACGCACGCGCTGTTCGCCACGCTGCTGGCGGGGCTGCTGGGCTTCTTCCTGCTGGAGAAGATCTCGCTGATCCGCCACTCGCATCACTACGAGGGCGACGGCCACGGCCATCACCACGGGCACGACCGCCAGGAGGCCGGCCGCAGTGGCCTGATGATCCTGGTGGGCGACGGCCTGCACAACTTCTCCGACGGCATTGTCATCGCCGCCGCATTCCTGGCCGACATCAAGGTCGGCATCGTCACCGCGCTGGCGATTGCCGCGCACGAGGTTCCACAGGAGATCGGCGATTTCATGGTGCTGCTCAACGCCGGCTTCTCCAAGACGCGTGCCTTCGTCTACAACCTGATCTGCAGTGTCTGCGCGCTGGTGGGCGCGGTGCTTGGCTACTACCTGCTGGATCGGCTGACGTCGTGGATTCCGTATGTGCTGGTGGTGGCCTCCAGCAGCTTCCTCTACATTGCCGTGTGTGATCTGATGCCGCAGATGAAGCGCAAGCCGCGCTGGAAGGAGTCCGCCGTACAGATCGCGCTGATCATCGCGGGCATCCTGATGATCTTCCTGCTGACGGACGGCCTGCACGGCCACGCGCACTGAACCGCAGGCGCCATCCAAACAAGAAGCCCGGTCGCTGCCGGGCTTTTTGCTGCGTGCGATGTTGCGCTTAGGGGTTTGGCCCAGTCGCCACCGGGCGCGATGGGTCGCTGCACCATTCGCTCCATGAGCCCGCGTAGAGGGCGGCGCCCGTCAGGCCGGCGATTTCCATGGCGAGCGCATTGTGGCAGGCGGTCACGCCCGAGCCGCATTGCAGCATCGTGTCTTCGGGTTTGGTGCTGGACAGCACGGCAGCAAAGTCGGCACGCAGCTGTTCGGCCGGCTTGAAGGTGCCGTCGGCCTGCAGGTTGTCGCGAAAGAAGCGGTTGCGTGCGCCGGGGATGTGGCCGCCCACTGGGTCCAGCGTTTCGTTCTCGCCGCGGTAGCGGTCGGGGGCGCGGGCGTCGATGACGATCTTGTCGGCATGCCCCAGGTATTTCTGCACGATGTCGGCCGTCACCAGCGGCGCGAGCGATGGCTTGCGCGCCAGGTTGCCGGGCGTCGCATTGAGCTGCGGCTCGTCGGGCACGACCTTGTCAACGGGATAGTGCGCAGCCTCCCAGGCCTGCAGGCCGCCGTCGAGCACGGCCACATCGGCATGGCCGACCCAGCGCAGCAGCCACCACAGGCGCGCGGCATACATGCTGCCCTGACGGTCGTAGGCAACGACCTGCGTATCGTCGTTTGCGCCCAGCGCCTGCAGCCGTGCCACGAGGGCTTCGGCATCGGGTAGCGGGTGGCGGCCGTTGGTGCCGGTCTTGGGGCCGGACAACTCGTTGTCGAGGTGTAGATAGAACGCGCCGGGAATATGGCTGGCGCGATACGCATCGCGTCCGGCGGCAGGGTTGGCCAGGTCGAAGCTGCAATCGATGACGACGATGGCAGTGGGCGCGCTTTGCTGCAATGCGGCCAGTTGAGACGCGGTGATCAGCGTGGTGTAGCGAGCGTGTTGTTCGCTCATGGCGACAATCTCCAGGGATCGATCAGATTTCCGGGTGAATCTCGGCTTCCGGGCCCGACACGGCGGTCTGCGGCGTCGGATGCTCGGTGCCCGACTGGCGGGCGCGCATGACCGTGGTGACGATGCCGCTGCCGATGATGAGCGCCATGCCCATCCACGACAGCGCATTGAGGTGATCGTGCCACAGCAGCATGCCCCAGCCGCTCGCAAAGACAATGCCGGTGTATTGCAGGTTGGCTGTCAGCAACGTATTGCCGCGCTTGTAGGCGCGTGTCATGGCGGTCTGGCCCAGGGTGGCCAGCAGGCCCACTGCGAGCAGCAGGCGGGCTGTGTTCCACGTATGTGGTTGCGCACCGCCGATCAGCATCCACACGCCGCCGGCAATTGCACTCACCAGCGAGAAGTAGAAGACGATGCGCGCCTCGTTCTCGCCCAGGTCGCCAAGTTGCCGCACCTCTACATAAGCCAGCGCTGTGAACACGCCCGATACCAGCCCGACCATGCCGCCCGTCATCTGCGAGGGGCCGACGCTCGGCTGCAGCAGGCAGATGACGCCGATGAACGACATCAGGATGGCCGCCACCATCTTGCGGTCGGCGCCGCCGGTTTTGCCGGCCAGCGTGGCGCCCGCGCCGATGATCAGCGCAATCCACACCGGCGACATGTAGTTCAGCGTCATGGCCGTCGCCAGCGGCAGCAGGCTGATCGACGTGAACCACAGCAGCAGCGACGTCACCCCGAACACGCTGCGTTTGATATGCGACGTGAGGTAGGGGGTGCGGATGCCCGCGCCTGTTTTGGCCAGGATCGCGCCCATCACGATCATGCCGATCACGCTGCGGTAGAAGACGATCTCACCCGTGCTGTAGTGCGCCGAGGCGAGCTTCACGCACACACCCATCGCCGAGAAGGCAAACGCCGCAAGCACCATCCACAAGGATTGACGGGACGAACTGGCAGACCTTTCGGCAACTTGGGTTGTGAGATCGGTGGACATGGGCAAGACGAAAAAAACGGTGCAGGCCACATGGCTGCACCGTTCGTATTGTGACGCGGAAGGCGGCGGATGCCTACGGTCGGTAATCCATGACGCGTCGATACCACTCGTGGAAGTGCTGCATGCCGTCTTCCATGGGCGACTGGTAAGGGCCGACCTCGCTTATGCCGCGCTTCATCAGCGCCAGGCGGCCGGCATCCATGCGCTCGGCAATCTCATCGTCCTCGATACAGGTTTCCATGTAGGCGGCGCGCTCGGCTTCGACGAACTCGCGCTCGAACAGGACGATCTCTTCTGGGTAATAGAACTCGACCACATTGCGTGTCTTGGTCGGCCCCAGCGGATGCAGCGTCGAGATCACCAGCACGTTCGGGTACCACTCGACCATCACGTTCGGGTAGTACGTCAGCCACACCGCGCCGTACTTGGGCATCTCGCCGTTGTTGAAGCGCAGCACGGCGTCGTGCCACTTCTGGTACGTGGGCGAGCCCGGTTTGCGCAAACCTGCGTGGATGCCGACCGTCTGCACGCTGTGCCACTCGCCGAATTCCCATTCCAGGTCGTCGCACGAGACGAACTGGCCGAGACCGGGGTGGAAGGGCACAACGTGGTAGTCCTCCAGATAGACCTCGATGAAGGTCTTCCAGTTGTAGTTGCAGTCGTGCACCTCGACGTGGTCGAGCATGTAGCCAGAGAAGTCGAGATCACGGGCCACGCCCAGGCGGGCGAGGTCGTTGCGCACGTCACGTTTGCCCTCGAACAGCAGGCCGTTCCAGTTCTGCAGCGGCGAGCGCGACAGGTGCACGCACGGTTGCTGCTCGAAGTGCGGCGCGCCTAGCAGGTCGCCCTTGAGGTCGTACGTCCAGCGATGCAGCGGGCAGACGATGTTCTGGGCATTGCCTCGCCCATTGAGCATGATCGCCTGGCGATGCCGGCACACGTTGGAAAGCAGTTCGACGCCGTTCGGATTGCGCACCAGCACGCGGCCCTCGGCCTCGGCGGCAAGCGTGTGATAGTCGCCAACTTCCGGGACCATCAGCTCATGGCCCACGTAGCCGGGGCCATGTTTGAACAGACGTTCGATTTCAGTTTGATACAGCGCCTCGTCGAAGTAGGCAGAGACGGGCAACTGGGTTTCAGACGGCACCAAGTTCAGTGCGGTGCTGAGATTGGACATTATCCCCACTCCCAATAACGGTGAAAGCAGTGAACAACCCAACCATCGAAAAAATCGATATGGATATGGGAAAGAAGAACGCCATCGACTGGTGGCCCAGGGTCTGTTGATCTATGAAATGAGCGCCCGCTGGCCCCCGCTTGGGCCAGCGCCATACGTTTCATGGGTCAGCAGACCCAACCGCCATGCGGAGCGGCGTGCGCCGGTCCGGCCTTTGGAGGAAGGCGGGATTGTACCCCAGGGGCATTGATAAGCCCCTGATTTTTGTCGTCTTTCGGCGAGCGGGCCGGCCATCGTCAGCCGTTCATCATCACCAGAATGGCCGCCCCGGGCCGCCCTGAGCTACCGTCAATGACCCCGTGTCATGTGCGCAGAACGCACGCGGAATTGCCGTAAAATGTCGGATTCTCCTTTTCTGATTCGCAATCGGCATGCCCCGTGCCCCAGGCGTTGCTTCGAGCGACGCACCCGCCTCCCAATCCGCCACGCCGGCTTCGTATGAAGCGGCCATGGCCGAACTCGAAACCCTCGTTGCAAGCATGGAATCCGGCGAATTGCCACTGGAGGCCTCGCTTGCGGCGTATCGCCGCGGGGCCGAACTGGTCAAGTATTGCCAGCAGGTGCTGGAGCGTGTCGAGCAGCAGGTGCGCGTGCTGGACGGCGATGCCCTGAAGCCGTTCGGCGACGACAGCAACGCGAACGAGCAGGGCGACGCATGAGTGATTTCGCCCAATGGATGGCGTCTGTGGTCGCGCGGACGGAAAACGCGCTGGAAAGCGCCTTGCCGGCCGAAACCGCGGCGCCGCAACGTCTGCATGCCGCCATGCGCTACGCCACGCTGGGCGCCGGCAAGCGCGTGCGCCCGCTGCTGGCGCATGCTGCCGGTGCGCTGGGTGAGGCATCGCCCGAGGCACTCGACGGCGTGAGCTGCGCGGTGGAAATGATCCATGCCTATTCGCTGGTTCATGACGACATGCCATGCATGGACGACGACGACCTGCGCCGCGGCCGCCCGACTGTGCATCGCGCCTATGATGAAGCGACGGCCCTGCTGGTGGGTGACGCGCTGCAGACGCAGGCGTTCATTGTGCTGGCCGAACTGGATGCGGTCAGTCCGGCGACGCGTGCAGTGTTGGTGAGTGAATTGGCGCGAGCGTCCGGCTCGCTCGGCATGGCCGGTGGTCAGGCGATCGATCTGCAAAGCGTGGGCATTGCTCTGTCGCAAGATGCTCTGGAGGCGATGCATCGCATGAAGACTGGCGCGCTGCTGCGCGCAAGCCTGCGCATGGGGGCGCTGTGCGCCGGAGTGAATGCCGCCGCGCTGGAGCAGGTGGATGCTTACGCGCGTGCCGTCGGCCTGGCGTTCCAGGTGGTCGACGACATCCTCGACGTGACAGCCGATACCGCCACGCTGGGCAAGACTGCTGGCAAGGACGAGGCCAACGACAAGCCGACTTACGTGTCCATCCTCGGGCTGGATCGGGCACGGGCGCTGGCCGATGAGTTGCACGCTGCAGCGGGTGCGGCCGTGGCACAACTGGCCCGCGAACTGGGCGAAGCGCGCACCCTCCGGCTGGCCGAGATGGCCGACCTGATCGTGCGACGTGGCCACTGAACAACATTGCGACAGGGTTAGAACCCTTCGCCCAAACGCCCTGAGCGGCGGTCCCACATGACGTACGAACTTCTCAACACCATCGACGATCCGGCCGACCTGCGCCGACTGGACCGCCGCCAGCTCGGGCCCCTGGCCGACGAGCTGCGCGCCTTCGTGCTCGATTCCGTCTCGCAGACGGGCGGTCACCTGTCGTCTAACCTGGGCACGGTGGAACTGACCATCGCGCTGCACTACGTCTTCAACACGCCGGAAGATCGCATCGTGTGGGATGTCGGCCACCAGAGCTATCCGCACAAGATTCTCACCGGCCGTCGCGAGCAGATGCCGACGCTGCGGCAGTTGGGCGGCATTTCCGGCTTCCCGCGCCGCAGCGAGAGCCCATACGACACCTTTGGCACGGCGCACTCGTCCACCTCGATTTCCGCAGCGCTGGGCATGGCCCTGGGCGCCAAGACCAACGGAGAGAACCGCGTTGCCATCGCCGTGATCGGCGACGGCGCAATGAGCGCCGGCATGGCCTTCGAGGCCATGAACAATGCGGGCGTCTACAAGGACTTGCCGCTGGTCGTTGTGCTCAACGACAACGACATGTCGATCTCGCCGCCGGTGGGTGCGCTTAACCGCTATCTGGCGCGTCTGATGAGCGGCCAGTTCTATGCGGCGACCAAGAAGGGGGTGGAGAAACTGTTGTCGGTGGCGCCGCCGGTGCTGGAGTTCGCCAAACGCTTCGAAGAGCACGCCAAGGGCATGCTCGTGCCCGCCACGATGTTTGAGGAATTCGGCTTCAACTACATCGGGCCGATCGACGGACACGATCTCGAATCGCTTGTGCCAACGTTGCAGAACATCCGCCAGCGCGCTCTGGAAGGCGGCGGGCCGCAGTTCTTGCACGTGGTCACCAAGAAGGGCCAGGGCTACAAGTTGGCCGAGGCCGACCCGATCCTTTATCACGGCCCCGGCAAGTTCAATCCGCAGGAGGGCATCAAGCCCGCCGCGCGCCCGGCCAAGGTGACGTACACGCAGGTCTTCGGCCAATGGCTGTGCGACATGGCTGCCGCCGACAAGCGCCTGGTCGGCATCACGCCCGCCATGCGCGAGGGCTCGGGCATGGTGGAGTTCGAGCAACGCTTCCCCGATCGCTATTACGACGTCGGCATTGCCGAGCAGCACGCTGTCACCTTTGCTGGTGGCCTGGCGTGCGAGGGGTTGAAGCCTGTCGTTGCCATCTATTCGACGTTTCTGCAGCGCGGTTACGACCAGTTGATCCACGATGTGGCGCTGCAGAACCTGCCGGTGGTGTTTGCGCTGGACCGCGCGGGCCTGGTCGGCGCGGACGGTGCCACGCACGCGGGTGCGTACGACATTGCCTACCTGCGCTGCATCCCCAACATGATGGTGATGACGCCAGCCGACGAGAATGAATGTCGCCAGCTTCTGAGCACGGCTTTCTCGCAGGATTGCCCGACGGCGGTACGCTATCCGCGCGGTGCCGGCACGGGCGTGGCGGTGCAGCCGACGCTGGAGCCGCTGCCGCTGGGCAAGGCCGAAGTGCGTCGCACATCGACGGCCCCGGCGGGCCAGCGCGTCGCGATCCTGGCGTTTGGCTCGATGGTCGCGCCAGCCCTGGCGGCCGCCGAGCGCCTGGATGCAAGCGTGGTCAATATGCGCTTCGTCAAGCCGCTGGACGTGGCCTGCGTGCTGGATATGGCGCGCACGCACGACTACGTGGTCACCGTGGAAGAGGGCTGTGTGATGGGTGGTGCCGGCAGCGCCTGCCTGGAAGCGCTGGCCGCCGCAGGCGTGGCCACGCCTGTGCTGCAACTGGGGCTGCCCGATCGCTTTATCGATCACGGCGACCATGCCGTGCTGCTGGCGCAATGCGGGCTGAGCGCCGACGGCATCCTCGCTTCGATTCGCGAGCGGTTTGCCGTGCAGCCGCGGGCAGTCGTGCCGCGCGTCGCTTAAATCACCTGCGCTGATAGGCAGACCCAATCACCCGTATTGCGTTTGCGGGTTTGAGTAGTTGACTGCAGAGGTGGGAAATTTCCCTTACACTCCGCCAGTCCAATTTGTGAATTGTGTGCGCAGTCGCGGGATGGGTCGATTGGATCACTTGAGGAGTGATCGTCTTCAATCCGATTCCGCGGTTTCACACTCGTTGCGTACCGGCCGACTGCGATGGCCGGGCGACCGTAAAGGAAACCGATCATGAACGATATGAACCCGGCTTTCGCGATGCCGGATGTGCAGTCCAGCCACGATACCCGCCAGATTCCCATTCAGCGTGTTGGCGTGCGTGGCGTGCGTTACCCGATGTCGCTGCTGACCCCATTGGGCGTGCAGAACACCGTCGGCACGTACAACCTGGACGTGCACCTGCCCGCCGACCAGAAGGGCACGCACATGTCGCGCTTCGTCGCGCTGCTCGAAGAAGAGCGCGAGCCGCTGAACCTGGCGCAATTCCAGCTCCTGCTGGAAAAGATGCTGGAAAAGCTCGAAGCCAATGCCGGCCGCATCGAAGTCCACTTCCCGTATTTCGTCAGCAAGACGGCGCCGGTGTCGGGCGTGCAGTCGCTGATGGACTATGAAGTGACGATGATCGGCGAAGTGCGTAACGGCCACACCAAGGTGCGCGTCAAGGCGCTGGTGCCTGTGACGAGCCTGTGCCCGTGCTCGAAGAAGATTTCGCAGTACGGCGCGCACAACCAGCGCTCGCACATCACCATCGACGCCGAGTTGGCGGCCGATACGCCGGTTGAATCGCTCATTCGCATGGCCGAAGAAGAAGCGTCGTGCGAGTTGTGGGGCCTGCTCAAGCGCCCGGACGAGAAGTTCGTCACTGAGCGCGCATACGAAAACCCGAAGTTCGTGGAAGACCTGGTGCGCGACATCGCCATGCGCCTGAACCAGGACGACCGCATCGTCGCCTACACGCTGGAAGCCGAGAATTTTGAGTCGATCCACAACCACAGCGCCTATGCGCTGATCGAGCGCGACAAGCGCACCGACAAGTAATCGACGCCGTGCCCAAAGAAAAAGCCGCTCAACTGAGCGGCTTTTTTCATGCTTGCTGGATACGAATGTCCTCGAGGTCCCAGCGTGGCGTAACGCCGTAGCCGTAGCCGTCCTGCACTTGGGTGGGGTCTGCCTGCAGCCGCATCGCGCCGGCAAAGGCGATCATCGCGCCGTTGTCGGTGCAGAACTGCAGGTCGGGGTAATAGACGCGCAGGCCGCGCTTTTTGCCCTCGGCGTTCAGGCTATCGCGCAACTGGCGGTTGGCGCCCACACCCCCGGCGACGACGATGCGCTTGAGGCCATGCTCGCGTGCGGCGCGCAGAGTCTTCTTGACGAGCACTTCGACGATGGCGTCGACAAACGCGCGCGCGAGATCAGCGCGCGGCTGGTAGCAGGTTTCGCTGTCGGTCAGATTGAGCTTGCGCACCTGTGTGAGCACAGCGGTTTTCAGGCCGGCGAACGAGAAATCGAAGTTGCCCGAATGCAGCATCGGCCGGGGCAGGTCAAACACGCCGGGGTTGCCGAATTCCGCTAGACGCGAAACGGCCGGGCCGCCCGGATAGCTGAGGCCGAGCAGCTTGGCGGTCTTGTCGAAGGCCTCGCCGGCCGCGTCGTCGAGTGTTTCACCAAGTAGCGTGTATTGGCCGACGGCATCGACGCGCATGAGTTGCGTGTGCCCGCCCGATACCAGCAGCGCCAGGAACGGAAACTCTGGTCGCTCCGCCTCCAGCAGCGGCGAGAGCAAATGCCCCTCCAGGTGATGCACGCCCACCAGCGGCTTGCCCAGCGCAAACGCCAGCGCATTCGCCACCGAGGCGCCCACCAGCAGCGCGCCGGCCAGCCCCGGGCCCTTTGTATAGGCGATGGCGTCAATGTCCGCGCGCGTGGCGCCGGCTTTGGTCAGCACGTCTTCCAGCAGCGGAATCACGCGACGGATGTGGTCGCGCGAGGCCAGCTCCGGCACCACGCCCCCATATTCGCGGTGCATGGCGATCTGCGAGTAAAGCGCATGCGCGCGCAGGCCAGCTTCGGTGTCATACAAGGCGACGCCGGTTTCATCACAGGAGGATTCGATGCCTAGAACCAGCATGGCAGGCGGGGTGCGAGGAAAAGCAATGGGAAGGCCGCCGAAGATAGCACAAGTTAAAATGCGCGGTTTCTTTAAGAATAGGGCGGCGCAGCCATCATGATGCGGTGCGATGTAGCGGTGATCGGCGCGGGCGCGGCCGGGATGATGTGCGCGGCCGTGGCCGGGCAGCGCGGCGCACGCGTGGTGCTGGTCGACCACGCCACCAAGCTGGCCGAGAAGATTCGCATCTCCGGCGGCGGGCGCTGCAATTTCACCAACATCAACGCAGGGCCGGCCAACTACCTGTCGAACAACCCGCACTTCTGCCGCTCTGCGCTGGCGCGGTACACGGCGCAGGACTTCATCAACCTCGTTTCCAGCTATCGCATTCCCTATCACGAGAAGCACAAGGGCCAACTCTTCTGCGACGACAGCGCGGAAGACATCATCCGCATGCTCGAAGCCGAGTGCGAGAAGGGCAATGTGATCTGGCGCACCGGCTGCTCGATCGCCGAGGTCGGCAAGGCCGGCGATGCTTACCGCCTCATCACCAGCGCTGGCGAGATCGTCGCCGATAAGCTGGTTATCGCCACCGGCGGGTTGTCGATCCCGAAGATCGGCGCGACCGATTTCGGGTATCGCGTTGCGCGGCAGTTCGGCATGAAGATTGTCGAGACGCACCCGGCGCTGGTGCCGCTCACCTTCAGCGCCGAGCATTGGGCGCCGTTTGCGGCGCTTTCCGGGGTGTCGATGGAGGTGGACGTGACGGTTGCACAGCCGTCCGGTGCGGGCAAGGGCAAGAGGGGCGGCGCTACAACGTTCCGCGAAGATCTGCTGCTGACGCATCGAGGTCTGTCCGGTCCGGCTGTGCTGCAAATCTCCAGCTTCTGGAATTCGGGGCAGCCGCTCATCATCGATCTGCTGCCGGACACCGATGCCGCGCAGTGGCTGTGCGAAGAAAAGTCCGGCTCGCGCAAGCAAGTCGGGACCGTGTTGGCGCAGCGCTTGCCGGAGCGCGTTGCGCAGGCGTGGTGCGCTACGCATGGCGCCAACGCGCACGCGCCGATTGCCGAGCTGCCGGACAAGCTGCTGCGCGCTCTTGGCGGCGCGCTCAATCGGTGGGAGTTGACGCCTTCCGGCAGCGAGGGCTATCGCAAGGCCGAAGTCACGCGTGGTGGAGTCGATACGCGTGCGCTCTCATCGGCCACTATGGAGGCGCAAGCCGCATCCGGCCTGTACTTCATCGGCGAGGTGGTCGACGTGACCGGCTGGCTCGGTGGCTACAACTTCCAGTGGGCGTGGGCGTCGGCCGTGGCGGCGGGGGAGGCCGCTTCCGCTCAGTGACCCCACCGATCGCCCCAAGAACTGCCTCGGTTCTGTGCTACGATCAGTGATCCAATTTTTCAAGTTTGCAACCCGCTGGGCCAGCCGCCTGAGCGGGTTTTGCCGTTTATCGGAGTTCGGAATGTCGCAGATGTCCCTCAAGGCACAGATCACGGAAGACATGAAGGCTGCCATGCGCGCCAAGGAAATGGAGCGTCTGGGCACGATCCGCCTGCTGCAGGCCGCCATCAAGCAGCGAGAAGTGGATGAGCGCATCGAGCTCGATGACGCCGCCGTGCTGGCCGTGGTCGACAAGATGATCAAGCAGCGCAAGGATTCCATCACCGCGTTCCAGCAAGCCGGCCGCGACGATCTGGTCGCCAAGGAAGCCGCCGAGGTGACGGTGCTGCAAGCCTACATGCCGGCGCAACTGTCAGAAGCCGAAGTCGACGCCGCTGTGCGCGACGCTGTCGCTAAGGCGGGCGCCGCCGGCCCGCAGGACATGGGCAAGGTGATGGGCATCCTCAAGCCGGCCCTGGCCGGCCGTGCCGACATGACGCAGGTTTCGGCACGCGTGAAGGCCGTGCTGGCCGGCGCCTGATCTTCGGTTCGACTCGCATCACCACAGGGGTGCACTCCGCGTGATCCCGCAGCCGTTCATTGACGATCTGCTCAACCGCGTCGACATCGTCGACGTGGTTGGCCGCTACGTGCAATTGAAGAAGGGCGGCGCCAACTTCATGGGGTTGTGCCCGTTCCATAACGAGAAGTCGCCGTCGTTCTCGGTGTCGCCCACCAAGCAGTTCTATCACTGCTTCGGCTGTGGCGCGCACGGCTCGGCCATCGGTTTCCTGATGGAATTCTCCGGGCTGTCGTACGTGGAGGCGATCAAGGATCTCGCGCAGTCCGTGGGCGTGGTGGTGCCGGAAGAACGTGGCGGTCTGCCGCCCGCCGCCCGCGCCGAGCAGCAAGCCAAGACCGTCGCGCTCGGCGATGTCATGGCGCGCGCTAGCGACCACTACCGCAAGCAACTGCGCGGCGCCCCCAACGCCATCCAGTACCTCAAGGGCCGTGGTCTGACGGGCGAGATCGCCGCGCACTTCGGTCTCGGCTATGCGCCCGACGATTGGCAATCGCTCGAAGCCGTGTTTGGCCCGTATCGCGAAGACGCCACCGCCGCGCCGCTTATCGAAGCTGGTCTCGTCATCGAAAGCGAGAAGACCGGCGCCGACGGCTCGCATCGCCGCTACGACCGCTTCCGCGATCGCATCATGTTCCCTATCCGCAATACCAAGGGCGTGGTGATCGGCTTTGGTGGCCGGGTGCTGGGGCAGGGCGAGCCGAAGTACCTCAACTCCCCCGAAACGCCGCTGTTCAGCAAGGGCACCGAACTCTACGGCCTGTTCGAGGCGCGCACCGCCATCCGCGAGTTCGACTACGTGCTCGTGGTCGAGGGCTACATGGACGTCGTCGCGCTGGCGCAGCTCGGGTTCGCCAATGCCGTGGCAACGCTCGGTACTGCCTGCACGCCTATCCACGTGCAGAAGCTGCTGCGGCAGGTCGATACCGTCATCTTCTCGTTCGATGGGGATTCCGCTGGCCGCCGCGCCGCGCGCCGTGCGCTGGAAGCCTGCCTGCCGCACGCCACCGATAACAAGACCATCAAGTTCCTGTTCCTGCCGGCCGAGCACGATCCGGACTCCTTCGTGCGCGAGGAGGGCACCGAGGCGTTCGCTCGCGAAGTGCACAACGCGATGCCGCTTTCGCGCTTCCTGCTGCAGGCCGTGACCGAAGACCTCGACCTGCGCCAGCCCGAGGGCCGCGCCCGCGCCCAGTACGAGGCCAAGCCGCTGCTGACGGCGATGCCCGCCGGCGGCCTGCGCCTGCAGATCGTGCGCGGCCTAGCCGAGATGACCGGCACCACACCCGCCGATATCGAGGCCCTGTGCGGCCTGCGCAGCAACCCCGCCCAAGCCGGTCGCATGACGCAGAAACGCCCGCGTGTGGCGCGCACGGCACCGACCGCGCTGGAGCAGAAGCTGCTACGCCTGCTGATGCGCTATCCGGTGCTGGCCGCCCGGCTCGATACCGACGCACGCGCGCAGTTGACAGCGCCCACATTGCCCCAAGGTGAGGTATTGGCAGGCTTGCTGGCCGAATGTGATGCCACAAGCCCCGACATGCACTTTGGCGCCTTCGTCGAGCGCCTTGGGCAGACTCCACACGCCGAAGCCTTTGCTGGGCTGCGTGTGGCAGTGCTCGAAGACGACATCGAGTTCGAGCCGGCCTTGCTGGAATTCGATACGGCCGTGCAGAAGATGCTCGCCGAGCCGCTCAAGCGCGAACTGGAGATGCTGCAGCGCAAAATGGAAGGCGGCCATGCAAGTGACGACGACAAGGCGCGCATGCGCTGGCTGGTGGGCGAGATCAGCCGCCGCAGGCAGCTCGTGTAGCGCATACGGCGCAACACAGGCCCAGACGGGGCGGGCGATTGTGGGTAGCCCCTTGATTTTTCAGGCGAAAACCCGATTTTCGTTTAGACCGGCTGGGTCTGGCGTGCTAGAATAGCCGGTTTGGATTGCAATACCTTTTTCCCATTTTTGGGGGAGTGAGCGTGCCCATGGTGAAGGTGAAGACCTCCGCGAAGGCCGGTTCCAAGGCCAGTCCTGCTTCTGTTTCTGCCACGCGATCCTCATCGGCGCGCGGCTCCGGAGGAGGAAAGACTACAGCGGGAACGGCGAAAGTCGCGAATGGTCGGACCCATATGGGGCAGGCGGGATCGACAGGAGTTAAGGCCACTGCGCCGGCAAAGACGGGGAAAACCCAGCCGCGCCAGACCGCCGATATCACCGTCGCCGCCAAGACTGTCAAACCGACAGCGCGCACAAAGGGCGCGATCCAATCTTCAACCTCAGGCAAGGTCTCGACGTCGATGAGCACGAGCGCCAGACCTGGCGGCAAAGAAGCCGCTTCCGTCGCACTCAAGGGCAAGACAACCACCGTGGCGAAATCGAAAGTTACCGAAGTCGAGAGCAAGCAGGCCACTGCCAGCGCACGCGCAACCAAGACGGGTACCGCTCGTACCAGCACCGCAGCCAAGCCGACCAAGGCGGCCGCGGAAGAGGCCAAGCGCACCGCCCAGGCAGAGACCACTCCCACCCCAACTCCTCCTGCGCCCCGTGCATCGGTGGCAGCCGAGCCCAAGAAGCGCGGCCGCAAGCCGAAGGCCGAGACGCAGGCAGACGACGACAGCAGCACGGACGTGACTGAAGAATTTGACACCCCCGCCGCTCCGGCACCGAAATCCGAGAAGTTGAAGGCCCGTGACCGCAAGGCCAAGGAAAAAGCTCTGCTGAAGGAATTCGCTGCCTCGCAGCAAGGCGGTTCGGAAGAAGAGCTCGAGGCTCGCCGCCAGAAGCTCAAGGCGCTGATCAAGCTGGGCAAATCGCGCGGCTACCTGACCTACGCTGAAATCAACGACCACCTCCCCGACGACATGGTCGACGTGGAGTCGATGGAAACGTTGGTCGCCACGCTCAACGACATCGGCGTTGCCGTGTACGAGCAGGCCCCGGACGCCGAAACGCTGCTCCTGAACGACAACGCGCCTTCCGTGACAACGGAAGAAGAGGCTGAAGAAGAAGCCGAAGCCGCGCTGTCGACGGTTGACTCCGAATTTGGCCGCACGACCGACCCGGTGCGCATGTACATGCGCGAAATGGGCACAGTCGAGCTGCTGACGCGCGAAGGCGAGATCGAGATCGCCAAGCGCATCGAAGCCGGCCTGAAGGACATGGTCATGGCCATCTCGGCCTGCCCGGTCACCATCTCCGAGATCCTCGCCATGGGCGAGCGCGTCGCCAAAGACGAAGCCAAGATCGACGAGTACATCGACGGCCTGATCGACCCGAATGCCGAAGCCGAGGCCGCCGCCGAGGAAGAAGAGGAATTCGAGGAAGAGGAAGCCGAAGAGGAAGGCGACGAAGAAGACGAGGACGATGAGGGCGCAGGTGCCGCTGCGGCCTCGGCCCGTCAACTCGAAGAGCTCAAGCAGGCTGCCCTGGTCAAGTTTGGCGTGATTGCCGACCAGTTCGACAAGATGCGCCGTGCGTTCGAGAAGGAAGGCTACAAGTCCAAGCCGTATGTGAAGGCGCAGGAGGCCATCCAGGCTGAACTGATGTGCATCCGCTTCACCGCACGCAATGTTGAACGTCTGTGCGACACGCTGCGTGGCCAAGTGGACGAAGTGCGCAAACTTGAGCGCGCCATCCTGAACATCGTGGTCGACAAGTGCGGCATGCCGCGTGGTGATTTCGTCTCCCGCTTCCCGGGCAACGAAACCAACCTCAAATGGATCGAGTCGGTGGTGGCTGACGGCAGGCCGTACAGCGCCATTGTCGAGCGCAATGTGCCGGCTGTGCACGAACTGCAGCAGAAGCTGATCGACCTGCAGGCGCGCGTGGTGTTGCCGCTGACCGAGCTCAAGGACGTCAACCGGAAGATGTCCGAAGGTGAGCGCCGCGCCCGCGAAGCCAAGCGAGAGATGACCGAGGCCAACCTGCGTCTGGTGATCTCGATTGCCAAGAAGTACACGAACCGCGGCCTGCAGTTCCTCGACCTGATCCAGGAAGGCAACATCGGCCTGATGAAGGCGGTGGACAAGTTCGAATACCGCCGCGGCTACAAGTTCTCGACGTACGCCACGTGGTGGATCCGTCAGGCCATCACACGCTCGATTGCCGACCAGGCACGCACCATCCGTATTCCGGTGCACATGATCGAGACGATCAACAAGATGAACCGCATCTCGCGTCAGATCCTGCAGGAAACCGGCAACGAACCGGATCCGGCAACGCTGGCCGAGAAGATGGAGATGCCGGAAGACAAGATCCGCAAGATCATGAAGATCGCCAAGGAGCCGATCTCCATGGAAACGCCGATCGGTGACGACGACGACTCCCATCTGGGTGACTTCATCGAGGACACGAACACGCTGGCCCCGGCCGAAGCGGCGCTGCATGGCTCCATGCGCGGCGTGGTGAAGGACGTGCTCGACTCGCTGACGCCGCGCGAAGCTAAGGTGCTGCGCATGCGCTTCGGCATCGAGATGAGCACTGACCACACGCTGGAAGAAGTCGGCAAGCAGTTCGACGTGACTCGCGAGCGTATCCGCCAGATCGAAGCCAAGGCGCTGCGCAAGCTACGCCACCCGAGCCGCTCCGACAAGCTGAAGAGCTTCCTGGAAGGTAGCTGATCGTGCACCAAGTGATGCTGGAAGGTGGGTTTCACAGCCCACTTTCCGGTAAAATCACATGCGGCCCGGCCTAACCCGCCGGGTTTCTTTTTTTTGCCGGTTGCCCGCTCGGGCACCGTTCTTCGGGCCTCTAGCTCATGCTTGGTTAGAGCAGCGGACTCATAATCCGTTGGTGCCGGGTTCGACTCCCGGGGGGCCCACCATCTTTCCTGTTTCAATCGGCTGCCACGCCGGTTACATTCAGCAGTTTTTCGTTGTTTGCATAGGGGCGCATCGGGATTGCGTCTCGCTGTTGCATATTCTCTGTGAAATATATCGGTTTCGACATAATCCGATAATGTCGCAACATGCAGACATGCTTCCCCCTCGTTTGGGGGGTGGGTTTAAAACACTTCAAACGAAACGAATTCATTCCCTCGTTTGAAATGGTGCTGAACCGCGCCGCACTTGCTGGCGCGGGGCATTGCAGGCAATGTTTTGAATGAAATCTCTATTTACTTCACACTCTGTGCGGACCATAGTGGCATGCATAACGATAAGTAAATAGCCAGTAGCGTACCCTTCGGAGACACAGGATGTTACGCATTCAAAACGGGTCTTTCCAGCATTCCGCTTGTGCGCGTGCCCACGTGCGTCATCATCATCGCGGCGAGCTGGGTTTCCGGCGTTAGCTGCAGCACCCCCGACTGGTTTTGACATCGGCACTCAGCCGATCCGTGCGTTACGCGAGTTAACGCACGCGATAAAACACGTCCGTCGTTTCTATTGAATTGCAGGTCGATCTGCCGACGGGGGCAGATTGTGCGCTGCCGGCTGTCGCACGCCGGCAGGCGGGGTATTGGCTGGCGTATTAGTTGATATTTGCCGGCCCAAAACACAACGAGTTTCAGAACCCGAGGAGGGAACCATGGGTAGTCAACGTCATCTTTTTGTTGCCATAGCAACCAGTTGCATTGTGGCGATGCCGTTCATCGGCGGGTGTGGCGGGGCGGATGATCCTGGCGCGTCGAATGTCGCCCAGTGTTCGGGCAGTTCCTGTCCGCCCAGCGGTCCGGATACGACGCCGATCACGCCAACGAGCCTGTGCCCGGCCGCACTGGATTACACGACCACCTACACCGGTGGCTCGGGCAGCGGCGAGTACATCAAGGTCAAGTTCGATACGAGCAAGAACACGTACCAGATGCAGTTTCTGGAGTCGTCGGTGCCGACCTCGGCGGGGCAGATCAACACGACCCGCAAGGGGTTGACCATCGATGGCACGTTCGTCCATCCGACCAACTTGCCGACGCCTGAGCAGAACCGCTGCGCCTTCGTGCTGCAATCGGGCAAGACGGCGGACAACAGCTACGCGATCACCGTCAATCCGCAAGACCCGCCGATGCTGTTTGTCGGTCAGGGCATCGTGGGGGGCGGCATTCCGGGGGCGACCATCCAATTCGACGGCATCCAGCCGATTCCCGGCGTCGTGATTGGCGCGGTGCCGTCGCGGACGTTTGATTTCTATCCGTTCCTGGGCTTCTCCCAGACCGTGACCGATTTCTCGCAGGTGGCGGGGCGCTACAACCAGGTTGGCGTGCACGTCACGCCCACGGGCTCCGGCAGCCAGACCTCCACACCGCAAGGCTGGCAACCCGACGCCGTCAACTGGACGCAAACGTTGAATGCCGACGGCACGTGTACGGCAGAAGGGATCGACTATTCCTGCCACACGACGGGCACGCCGTGGACGCTGCGTCAGAACGCCGATGGCTCGCAGGACAACGTGTTCGTCAGCAACCCGACCAGCAGCAGCGTGCCGTATCCGTATGTGGGCCAGGTCTCGCCGCTGGTGCTGCTGGCGCCAAGCCAGGCCAAGGGCATTCTGATTGCCGGCAAGCTCAACGGGCAGGTGGTGCCGGTGGTGATCCGTGTCGGCTACTCGCATAGCGATGCCACCAACCTGCTGGCTTCGGTGGCGGATGATCAGATCGGCATCTCGATCCTCTCGCCCGCAACGGCGATCCCGGCCAACGCGCTCAAGGGTGGCTATGTCGGGGCGACCAGCGGCTCGGCTTGCGGCGTGGTCACCAACAACGGCCCGAGCGGTGCACCTGCCAGCGGCAACGGCTTGAACGCGACGATCGATCACCCGGAACTGTCGGGCTCCTTTAGCGGCGGTTTCTTCCACGCCAATGCCGGCAACTGCAGCGACGGCACAGCCGTGTCGACACTCGCCGCCAACTACACCTCGACGCTGTTCCAGAACGGCACGGCGGCCTTCATCAACCCGCTTACGTCACGTGTGACGGCGCAGTTCGGGCTCGACTACACGCAAAACGCGCCGGGCAAGTTGATCGTGACCGCGCAGAACGACTTCAACGCGCAAGGAGCCAGCGGCAACGTTGCGCTGTTCAAGGCGGGCGATACGGGCGTAGCGGTCAAGGTGGGCAACGTGTACGCAATGCTCATGAACAACAACAAGTACAACCCGTTCTTCACGGTCGGTGCATTCGTCCAGTGAGGCGCGCATCAACGCAACAACCAGCGGCGGCGCCCAGCGCTGCCGCGCTTGAACAACAACATGGAGGAGACGCAAATGCAATGGCGTAAATGGCTGGTCGCGCTCGCGTGCGCACCGATCGTAACGGCGCTCTTGACGGCATGTGGCGGTGGTGGAGATGATCCGCCGCCCCCGGTGATCCAACGCCTGTGTCCGCAGGCCATCGACTACAACACTGTCTTTACAGGCGGCTCGGGCTCGGGCGAATTGGTGAAGGTGCAGCTCGACACCAGCAAGATGACATACCAGATCACGTATCTGGCTTCGCCGGTCCCGCTCAAGACCGGCACTGTGGCGCCCACGCGCGACGCTGCGCCCAACAACGTGCAAGCCGGCACGCTCACGCAGGAGACCGCGCTGCCGACTGAGAAGCTGAACCAGTGCGCGTTCCGCCTGAACAATGCAAGCCTCGATCCGAGCCGTCCGGCGCGGTTCTTCCTGGGGCAGGGCGTGCTGGGCGGCACGATCCCCGGGGCGACGATCCAGTTCGACGGCATTGTCGGCGTGGGCAAGATTCCGCAAACCACGTTCCCGTATTACCCGTTCATCAGCTTCTCGAACACCGAGACCGATCTAAACAAGATCGCGGGCAACTACAACCAGCTCGGCTACCACCAGGTGCCGTCGCAGAACTTCTCGCAGCAGGCGGTCGATGCGCGTTTCACCATCAACGCGGACGGCACCTACACCGAGTGCGACAACCTGGGCGTGAAGAACGGCGGGGCGTGCCTGACGTCAAGTGCGACGGTCAACCAGAAGCTGACGCTGCGCGGCGATGCGCCGGCCTTCACCACGCTGAACTATCAGCCGCAGGTGCCGGCAACGGTGTCGTCGCTCGATCCGACCAAGGCAGGCAAGGGCGTGATGATCGTGGGCAAGCTGTATGGCCAGCTCGTGCCGATCTTCATTCGCGTGGGTGCGGCCAATTCCGATCTGACGGCTGGACCCCCGGTGGCGGATGACGAGTCCGGCATTTCCATCATGGCGCCGGTCGGCAACATCGCGCAGGGCTCGCAAAACGGCGAGTACACCGGCGTGGACAGCACGTTCAACTACCGTGCGACCGCACTGATGGCCGCGCAGGCGACGATGCTCGATCCGTTCAACGCGTCGCAGGCTGCGCTCACGCGTCCGCTGAATCTGGACTTCACGCAAACGGTACCGGGCGTGATCCGCACCACGCAGACGAGCGCACCGGCCGGCTCGGGCCCGACCGGCAAGCTGATCTTTACCGGCAAGACCTTCGGCTTCCTGGATATGAGCGATGCGAAGAACCCGTACTTCACGGTGGGCGCCTTCGTGCAGTGACGTTTTTCGGAAAAACACGCCACGGGGCGCGGCATGCATCGTCCAGAGTCGCGCCGCGCCCCGCTCAGAACAAACAGGAGGAAGCATCATGAAACAACTGACTGTCGCATTGATGGCGGCTTGCGCATCCGCGGGCGCCATGGCGCAGCAGGCAGGCGACAACGTGGTCACGGTAGGTTGGTTCCACATTGCGCCGCAAGACTCGAGCAACAACCTGACCACCAGCGTGATCAACGCGCCGATCAATGATCCGCTGCGCTTGCCGGGCAGCTTCACGTCGCCCAACAGCGGCCTGCACGTCAACAACGCCGATACGCTGGGCATCACGCTCACGCACTTCTTCAGCGACAACATCGCGCTGACAACCATTGCCGGCGTGCCGCCGGAGTTCAAGCTGACCGGGCGCGGCGTGATCCGCGCGCCCGGCCCGGCCGGAGCATTTGGCCACGTGGATCTGGACGACCCATCCAACCAGCCCGCCGTGCGCAAGGCGCGCCAATGGAGCCCGGGGGTCATCCTGCAGTACTACTTCGGGCAGGCTCAGTCGAAGTTCCGGCCGTTTGTTGGGGTCGGGGTCGTGTACAGCTTCTTCACCAACATCGAGCTGAACCCGAACTTCTCGGCAGCGGTGAACCGCGAACTGGGCAGCGTGTTGGCGGCAGGGGCGGGCAAGCCGGGGCCGACGTACGTAGAGGGGAAATCGTCTGCGTCGTGGTCGGCCATCTTCAACCTGGGCGCGAGCTACGCGATCAACGATCGCTGGTCATTGACGGCCACCGTGTCGTACCTGCCGCTCAAGACCGAGGCCGCCACCCTCATCAAGGCAGCCGATGGCACCACGCTGGCCACCACCAAGACCACGCTGAAGGCTAATCCGATCATCACGTTCCTTGGAGTGTCGTACAAGTTTTAGCCGGGCGTTGGCTGTCTGCGCCTGGCTAATTGGCGCGGCGTGAATCGAGCGGGAACCGGTTTGCGCCGCATTCTGAAGGCGGTTTCAACCGTCAGTTCTAGTGAGGCAATAAATGAGCACACGTAAAGTCGTATCTCTTGCAGTTGCACTCGCACTTGCCACCGTAGCAGCCACACCCGCACTTGCCGTCACCGTTTCGCGTGTCGATGGTCAAGCCATGAACCCAAATGGCGAGCCGTTCTCGGTGACCGGCCAGACCACGCTGTCCAAAGGCTCCATCAGCGCCAATTGCACAGCGACCTTCACCGGCACGATCACGCCTACGGGCATCGTGAACATCACGTCCACATCGTTTACCGGCGGCGGGACGTGCGGCCTCATCTCGGGAACGGCCAGCAGCTCCAACCCGTGGACTGGCCAGGCCGACAGCACCACCCAGCTGTCGATCAACAATGCGGCGGTCAACGTGTTCCTGCTGGGTAGCTGTGGGCCGAGCAAGGTCGTGACCGCCTGGAACGATCCGAACTCGTCGCTCACGTTCACCAATGCGCTGCTCACGCCGGACTGCACGGTGAGCGGCACGGTGGTGTCGACGCCGAAGTTCCACGTGCAGTAAGCACGTACCCGATTGACGGGCGGTTGCGCAGCCGCCGTCGATTGGCATGAAGCAGGGGCCCGGCATGTCGGGCCTTGTTTCTTTGGCAAAGATCGTCCTTCTCTGGGCAATACCCCTGTCGCCAGTGGCGACAACGCAATGTGCTGGGCGGTGGCATGATCCCGCTTTCGCCGCTGCACCGGGGCAGCGGTCTTTCCCAGGAGCCAAGACATGCGTTTGCTCACCTCTGCCGCCGTGGCCGCCGCGATGGCGGCGTCCATCGGATTTGCTCACGCCCAAACCGCAGCATCGGCTGTGGCTGCCACCGCTGTCAGCACCGCCGCCACGCAGCAACGTACCCAGGTGCCCGGCTATTACCGCATGGCGCTAGGCGACGACGTTGTGACCGCGCTCTATGACGGCTATACCGATCTGCCCGCTAAGACCCTGCTTGGCCTGAACGCCCAATCGGTGCAGAGCCTGCTGGCACGGATGTTCGTATCGAACACGCCGGGCATGCAGACGGCGGTGAACGGCTTCCTGATCGACACGGGCGCCAAGCGCATCCTTGTCGATACGGGTTCGGGCACGTGCTTTGGCCCGACGATGGGCGGCCTGGCCGGCAACGTGCGCGCGGCGGGCTATCAACCCGAGCAGATCGACGCCGTGCTGCTGACCCACCTGCACCCGGATCACGCCTGCGGGCTGCTGACGCCGCAGGGCCAGCCGGCCTTCCCGAATGCACAGGTCTACGTGGCTGAGCCGGAGGCGGATTTCTGGCTGAGCGAGACGATTGCCGCCTCCAAGCCGAAGGACATGCAGCCGTTCTTCAAGATGGCGCAGGATTCGGTGGCGCCGTATGCAGCGGCCGGCAAACTCAAGCAGTTCAAGCCGGGTGACGAGGTGGTGCCGGGCGTGCGCTCGGTGGTCGGCAAAGGCCACACGCCGGGTCACAGCGGCTATCTGTTCGCTTCCAAGGGCCGCAGCCTGCTGGTGTGGGGCGACATCGTGCACAGCCATGCGGTGCAGTTCCAGCACCCGGAGGTTGCGTTCGAATATGACGTCGATCAGAAGCAGGCGGTCGCCACCCGGCGCAAGCTGTTTGCCGAGGCGGCGCGGGACAAGCTGTGGGTGGCTGGTGCGCACCTGCCGTTCCCCGGGCTGGGGCATGTGCGTAAGGACGGCAAGGCGTTTGCGTGGGTGCCAATCGAGTACGGCCCGCTGCGGGCGGACCGGGCGGATTGAGCCCGGATTGTTCCGTCAAGCCCCTGCCGGCCGCTTCATCTTGCAGGTGGTCGGCAGGTCCAGGTCCTTGGCGGCGGTCGTGCTCTCGGTCTTGTGGCCCCACTGGGTGCCGTCGTAGCCGACCTTGACGGTTTTGCCGTCCACCGGTGCGATCGTCGACACGACTTGCGGCAGCAGCAACTGGTGATCGATCTTGCGCATCTTGACCTCGCCGAGGAAACTCGGTTTTTCCATGTCCTCCAATGCCAGCGCAATCTTGAGCGGGTCGGTGGAGTTTGCCTTGCGGATGGCGTCGGTCACGAGTTCGACGGCAAGCACGGTGCGCGGGGCAAAGTGTTCGCCGGCTGGCGTCTGGCGTACGCGCGCATCCATTTGCATTAGTTGCGCGTTGCCGTTGCCGGGCGTCCACTCGGACACCCACGTCACCTTGCCGATCTTGGCTTGCGACACCGCCAGCACCGTGCCCGGCGCACCTGCGCCGCTATGGTTGAGGTAGCGCGCGTTGTAGCTCATGTCTCCGGCGGCCTTGACGAGCAGGTTCAGGTCCTGCCCCCAGTTGCCTGTGAGGATCGTGTCCGCGCCGGTCGCCTTGGCCTTGGAGGCGTAGGGCGCGAAGTCCTTCACCTTGCCGATCGGGTGCAGCGTCTCGCCCGTGAACTGCACGTCGGGGCGCGCTGCCGAGATCATCTGCTTGCCCAGTGACGCCCACAGCCGGCCGTGTGCGTAGTCCTGGTTCAGCGAATAGACCTTGTGGATGTCGGGCTGCGTCTTCACAAAGTTGGTCAGCGCGCGCATCTTCATGGCCGTGTTGGCCTCGGTGGCGAAGTGCCAGAAGCTGCAGTGCGCGCCGGTCAGATCCGGGTCGATCGAGGCGTAGTTGATGATCAGCACGCGTTGGGTCGGATTGCGTTCGTTGTGCTTGGTGGCGGCGTCCACCATGGCCGCCACTACGGACGAGCCAGACCCGCCGGTGAAAACGATCTTCGCGCCGGCATCGATGGCGCTTTGCAGCGCCGACAGGCTGTCCTGCGTCGACAGCTTGTTGTCGTAGGTCGTCAGTTCGTAGCGTGCGCCGTTCAGCACCCCTCGCGGCTGCGCGTTGGCATCGTCGATGGCCAGCTTCAGATTGGCCAGGAATTGTTCGCCCACATTCGAGAGAGGGCCGCTCAGCTGGTCGATGAACGCGATCTTGATCGGCGCAGGTTCAGCAGCGTGAGCCAGCGGCGCGCCAAGCATGGCGGCCGCGCAGGCCAATGCGGACAACGGACGGGCAAAGCGGGTCGATGCGGGCATGGCTCCTCCTTGTGTGTTTTCGTCTACCAGGTATCGATGAAGCGGCGCGCGGCCGGGTCGCGCGCGTGGCGCGGTGGCGCAGGTGGCGCCGATTGCAGCCCGCGCAGCAGCCAGCGGCGCGTATCGGCCGGGTCAATCACGGCGTCGATCTCCAGATAGCTGGCGATGTTGAGCGCGCGGCCTTCCTCATAGGCTGCGTTGACCATCCTGCGGAACAGCGCCTCGCGCTCGGCGGTGTCTTCTACCGCTTCGAGTTCCTTGCGGTAGCCAAGGCGGATGGCGCCTTCGATGCCCATGCCGCCGAATTCGCCACTCGGCCACGATGCCGTGAAGAACGGCGCATGGAAGCCGCCGGCCGCCATCGCCATGGCCCCGAGGCCGTAGCCTTTGCGCAGGACGACGGTAAAGAAGGGCACGCGCAGATTGCCGGCCGTCACGAACATGCGGCTGACATGGCGCACGGTGGCCGTCTTCTCCGCTTCCGGCCCGACCATGAAACCCGGTGTGTCGCACAGCGAAACGATGGGCAGGTCGAATGCGTTGCACAGTTGCATGAAGCGCGACGCCTTGTCGGCCGCCGCCGAATCGATGGCGCCGCCCAGATGGCGGGGGTTGTTGGCGATACAGCCGAAGGCGCGGCCCTCGATGCGGATCAGCGCGGTGATGATGCCGACGCCGAAGGCCTGGCGCAGCTCCAGCACCGAGCCGGTATCGGCCAGCGCTTCGATCACGGCGCGCATGTCGTAGCTGCGCATGCGGTTTTCGGGAATCACGTGGCGCAGGTGGCGGCCATCGGCAGCGTCCCAGTTGGCAAGCGGCCCCTGGAAGTAGCTCAGGTAGCGGCGCGCGGCCTCCACGGCTTCAGTCTCGTCCTCGACCAGGACGTCGATCACGCCATTGGGCGCCTGCGTGCTGACCGGGCCAACCTCCTCGGGGGCATACACCCCAAGGCCGCCGCCCTCGATCATGGCCGGGCCGCCCATGCCGATGGTTGCGTCGCGCGTGGCGATGATCACGTCGGCACAGCCCAGCAGTGCTGCGTTGCCGGCAAAGCAGCGGCCCGACACGACGCCAACCGTGGGCACCAGCCCCGACAGGCGAGCGAAGTGGATGAAGGTCGGGCAGTCCAGACCGCTGACGCCGCGCTTTTCGGTATCGCCCGGCCGGCCGCCGCCACCCTCGGCAAACAGCACGACCGGCAGCTTCCATTGCTGCGCCAGTTCCAGCGCGCGATCGGTCTTCTTGTGGTTGAAGGTGCCCTGCGTGCCGGCCAGCACGGTGTAGTCGTAGGCGAGCACCATGCAGCGCGCGTCCTGGTCGGCGAAGTGCTTCGCGTTGACTGTGCCGATACCGGTGATGATGCCGTCGGCCGGCGTCGAGCGAATCAGGTCGTCGAGCGTGCGCCGCTGCCGTTGCGCTGCAATCGCCAGCGCGCCGTATTCGATGAACGAGCCGGCGTCGCACAACTGCTCGATGTTCTCCCGCGCGGTGCGCTGGCCGGTCTTGCGGCGGCGCGCAACGGCGTCCGGGCGGTGCGTATCGAGGCCGAAGGCGTGGCGGTCGATGACAGCCTGCAGGTCGGAGCGGATGTGGTCGAGGTCGACTTCGGCAGCGGTTGCGGTGTCGTCGCGCTGTTCGTCATTGGGCATCAGGACGACCAGCGACTGCCCCTCGCGCACCGTAGCCCCGGTCTGCGCGCAGACCTGCAGCACGTGCCCGGCGGCCGGTGCGATGACAACGTGCTCCATCTTCATCGCCTCGAGCACAGCCAGCACATCGCCGCGTGCGACGGTGGCACCCGCTTCAACGCTGATCTGGATAAGCGCGCCATCCATCGGTGCCGTGAGGAGTTCTGCGTCGTCCGGAAGGTCGGTGGTCAGCGATTCGCCGGCGTCTTCGCTGGCGGCGGTCGTGGACGCAGCATGCAGCGCCGGATGCGCGCGACCGTTGGTATTGGCGAGGTCGGCGAGCTTGCCGTCGAGGAACTGCGTGTGCACGGCGTTGGCCTGTACCGCTGCGTCGCTCAGCAGGTCCTGCAGCAGCCGCTTGTTGGTGGCCAGCCCTTCGATACGAAACTCGCACAGCGCGCGGTACGTCTGTGCCAAGGTTTGCGCATAAGTGCCATGCGATGCGTGGACGATCAGTTTGGCCAGCAGCGAATCGAAGCGCGGGTTGGGGCGGTAGCCCGCATAGCCGCACGTGTCGACGCGCACGCCGGGGCCGTTGGGCGGCTCGAACGCGGTGAGCGTGCCGGTGGACGGATGCGGCTGGCCGGACGCATCGAGCGTCTCCGCGTTGATGCGCACCTGGACAGCATGCCCGCGCGGACCGATCGGCTGGGCGAGGCCGAGTTCCGCCAGTGACGCGCCTTGCGCCAGCGCCAGTTGCGTCACCACCAGATCGACACCCGTCACCATTTCTGTGACCGTGTGCTCGACCTGTACGCGCGGGTTGGCCTCCATGAAGTAGAACGCGGCGTGCGAGGTGCCTGCCGCTTCCACGAGAAACTCGAAGGTGCCGATGCCGCAGTAGCCCGAAGCTTTGGCGAGCGTCACGGCGGCTTGCGCGATGCGCATGCGCAGCGCTTCGTCCAGCGCGGGGCTTGGCGCGATTTCGATCAGTTTCTGGTGGCGGCGCTGCAGGCTGCATTCGCGCTCGCCCAGGTGCGAGACGTTGCCATGCGCATCGGCCACGATCTGGATTTCGATATGCCGTGGCGCGGGCACGAGCTCTTCTACGTAGACGTCGCCGCTGCCGAACGCTGCGGTGGCTTCCGACACGCAGCGCGCGTACGCTTCGGGAATCGCCAGTGCGTCGTGCACGGCGCGCATGCCGCGCCCGCCGCCGCCGGCCACGGCTTTGATCATCATGCCGTGCGACGGGGGCAATACTGCAAAGAAGGCCTGCGCATCTTCCAGCGAAGTTGCGCCCCGCGTACCGTTGACGATGGGAATGCCGGCCTCGTGCGCGAGCGCCCGTGCGCGTGCCTTGTCGCCGAACACGTCCAGCACATGCGGCGCCGGCCCGATGAACTGTACGCCGGCCTGCGCGCACAGGCGCGCGAAGGCGGCGTTCTCGCTCAGGAAGCCGTAGCCGGGATGGATGGCATCCGCACTCACTGCGCGTGCGGCAGCCAGGATGGCCTCGCCGTCGAGGTAGGCGCGCGGCCCCGTGCCTGGCAGCGGTACGGCTTCATCGGCGCGCAGCAGATGCAGCGCCGGATGCAGCGGGTCATGATCGTCTTCGGAATAGACGGCGACGGAAGGCAGGCCAACCGTGGCGGCTGCACGGGCAATGCGAATGGCGATCTCGCCGCGATTGGCGATCAGCAGTTTGCGAAACGTCATGTAAGAGGTGAGTAGCGTTAAATCCGTTCGGCCAGCGGGGCGAGATCCTGCTTGCGTACCTTGCCCGTGGCCGTGAGCGGAAGCGCATCGACAATGCGCACGACGGGGACTTTGTAGACGGCCATGTTCTCCCGGCACCAGCCGGTGAGCGTCGCGTCATCCAACGTGCCAACGGCCTCCGGGCGCAGCATCACGAAGGCAACGGGGAGCTGGCCGCGCTGTTCGTCGCTGCGGCCGACCACGGCGGAACCCAGCACGGCGGGGTGCTTGCCCAGCATGGCCTCGATTTCGGCCGGGAACACGCTCATGCCGTTGACCTTGAGCATCTCCTTGCGGCGGCCGAGGTAGTGGATGTAGCCGTGCTCGTCGATACAACCGATGTCGCCGGTGTGAAACCAGCCATTGCGCAGCGTCTGTGCATTGGCCTCGGGCTTGTTCCAGTACCCCTTGAGCAGCGTAGGCGCGCGTACGCACAGCTCGCCCTCGGCGCCGATCGGCAGCAGCTCGTGCGTGTCGAAATCGCAAATCTTGAAGTCGGTGCCCGGCACCGGCAGGCCCACGAAGATCGGCTGTGAACGCAGGTCGAAATCGTCGTCCTGCATGCCGACCGTGAAGCTGTTGCAGGTTTGCGTTTCCGTCATGCCCCAGGCGCTCTCGGCCATCATTGAGCCGGTGAGCGCGCGCCAGGCGCGGCGGTATTCCGGATTGAGCTTCTTCACGAACGACGACACGCCGATATGACGCAGCGAGCGCAGGTTGTATTCCTGCACGCGCGGGTGCGCCATCACCTCGGCCGCGCTGTCGACCAGCATTGAACCGTTGGTCACGCGATAGCGCTGCACGCCTGCCATGAACGCCTCGGCGTCCCAGCGCGCAAGCAGCACCAGCGGCACACCGAGGAAGGCGGGGAGAATCAGCCCGGTGTTTTCGCCTGCAATCCAGAACTGCGGATAGAAGCTGAGCATGACCGTGCCCGCATCGGTGCGCAGCGATACGGCGGAGAATGCGGCCGCCATGTCCACCATGTCGCCTTGGGTGTGAATGCAGCCCTTGGGCAGGCCCGTTGTGCCGCCCGTGTAATTGAGCGCAGCCATTGCATCGAGGGAGGCGGGCGGAAGTGGAATCGGCACGGTCTCTGTCAGGGCCGGCATCAGGTCGATCGCATCGTCACAGGCGAGTGGTGGCTCGGTGAGTATCGCCGGGAGCGGCAGCGTTGGCTGCGCGGGCATGACGTCCGCATAGTGCGTGACAAAGACGTGCTCAAGCGACGTCTCTGCGCGCACGTCGCGCACCAGGGGCATCAGGCGGTCCAGTGCGACGATGGCGCGCGGCGTGGCGTCCGTCAGCGCATGCATCAGCTCGGCGCGTTGCGACAGCGGGCTGATCGGCACGTAGACAGCGCCGAGCTTCAGAATGCCGAAGAACACCGCATTGAACTGCGGGCAGTTCGACAGGAACACCGCCACCCGGTCGCCCGCGCCAATACCGTGCTGTGCGAGCAGGGCGGCGAAGCGGTCGCTCAGGTCGTCGAGCTGGGCGAAGGTCGTGTCGTGGCCGTAGAAGTGGATCGCCGGCCTGTCCGGCGTGGTGCGCGCCCAGTGACGCAGGTATTCGGTGAGGGGCGCGCGCCCGATCGGATATTGGGGTTCGCGCGGGGTATCGGCCGGCCACGCGCGCGTCCAGAGCGCGCGAACGCGGCCGAGGTACTCGGACTCGTCCATCAGCAAAGCTTGTCTCCGTTGGGTTGTGCAGTGCGTGCGCAAGCAGATGCCGCACTGTCTATACTGATTGGTAAATTTTTATACCAACGAGTAGAAATATAGAAAGCCTTCCTTGATGCGTCAAGCATCCCAGAGCGATAGGCACGCCACGATGCGCGCACGCCACGGCGCGTTCGCAGGCGGCGTGCGAAAATGTCCGCCATGTCCACCGTCCGCAAAACCACCGTTTCCGACGTGCAATCACCTGCTGAAACCGAGGCTCCTGAAGCCCCCGGCACGACCACGCCGGTCGCGCGCCCGCATATCGCCGAGCGTCAGGAGGCCCGTCGCCGGCAGATTCTCGACACCGCTGCGCAACTCTTTTTCACCAAGGGCTACGCCGGCATGACGATGAGCGATCTGTGCAGTGCGCTGGGCGTGACCAAGCCGGCGGTGTACTACTACTTCACCGACAAGTACGAGATTTTCGACATCCTGTGCCGCGAGGCCGCGCAGATCTGCCTGTCGGCCATTCGCGAGACATCCGACCCGGCGCTGCCCGTGCGTGAGCGGCTGCAGGCCTGCCTTCTGGAGATGGCGCGCCGCTGCATCGTCTGCCACCACGCTGCGGCACTCACGTACCGCGACCGGCAATACCTGCGGCCCGAAACGGTGGAGTGGCTGCACGGCATGTCGCGTGCGTACTACCGCGATCTGTATGCGCTGTTGGACGAGGGCAAGCGTGCCGGCGTATTTGAGTTTGGCGATGCGCGCGTCGCGGCGCATGCGATGGGCGGCGTGATGGGCTTCATGTACACGTGGCATGACCCATCACGCATCGACTCCGGTGTGCTGGCGCACGAGTTGTCGCGCGCCATGATGAAGATCATCCTGCCGGCAGCCCCCAGCCCGATCGTTACACCCGCGTCTTGAGATGCGCGCCTGCCGGCGTTTTCGGCAGTGCGGGCAGGCGGAAGACTTCCGGCGTCATCAGGTCGATGCCGCAGTCTAGCGTTTCCACCCAGTCGATAAAGCGCTTGACCATGGCCGGCCCACGGAAGGCCTGGCCGTGCTGCGGCACGATCCATTCGATATCGAGCCCGCGCACCATCTGGGCCCACAGGCGGCACACGCGGTTGCCGCTCATGTAGCGGCGGTGGAAGGGTGCCATCAGTGGCAAGTGCGCGTCGAAATCTTCCACGGGCTTGGCGGCCACGTTGGCGTGCACCATCGACGCCCCCAGGTCTCCCGAAAACAGGATGCGCGATACTGGGTCGTAGAACTGGAAGTTGCCTTCCGAGTGCAGGAAGTGCGCCGGCACCGCCAGCACATGCGATTGCCCCAGCGGGATTGCCGTGCCCATATCAGGGATCGGCACGATGCGGCCGTCGGTCTTGCCGACGTTGCAAAAATGCGGCAGGAAGCGCTCCCACACGCGCGAGATGAGGATGTCGCAGCTCGAACTCGTAAGCCAGCGCCCGGCCGAGGCGACGATATCCGGGTCCGCATGCGAGGCCAGCACGTAGTCCAGTTGCTTGGGCGGAAAGTACTTGTTCATCGCCAGGAAGAGCGCGTTGTACGTCATCTGGCCGCCCGGGTCGATCAGCGCGCCGTGGCCGTGGTCAACGATGAGGAACTGATTGGTCTGCACCGGCAGGTCGTCATCATCATCGACCAGGTCGGAAAACATCAGGCAGACGTGCTCGAGCGTTTCATAAAGTGTGGTGACCATGGGGCAGTGGGGCGCAGGTTGGAATGCCGCGATGGTCGCCCAGTGCCGGAGTGGGCCTCTTGATCCGTATCAAGTCGGATGTGGCGTTGGCGCTGGCTTGCCTGTGCCGGTTATCCGGCCCGCGCCCATCCTCACGTGATAAACTTTTGATTTTTAACGCTTTGCGCGAGCCGCACGCGGGGTTTTCCGCTTGGGTCTGGCGCGCCGCCATGCCAACCGGCATGCCGCATCTCCCCCTATGAATACTGCAACGATGTCTGAAGCGTCTGAAGCGCCGGCCAATGAATCGGTGACATTCGACAGCTTCGGCCTGCATCCGGACGTCCTCCGCGCGCTGACCGAAAGCGGTTACACCAAGCCCACACCCATCCAGGCCGCCGCGATTCCGGTGGTCACCGCCGGCCGCGACGTCATGGGCGCCGCGCAGACCGGCACCGGCAAGACCGCCGGCTTCTCGCTGCCGATCATCCAGAACCTGCTGCCCGACGCCAACACCAGCGCGTCGCCGGCGCGCCACCCGGTACGGGCGCTGATCCTCACGCCCACGCGCGAACTGGCCGACCAGGTGTACGACAACGTCGCCAAGTACGCGAAGTACACGGCGCTGCGCAGCGCGGTCGTCTTCGGCGGTGTCGACATGAACCCGCAGACCGAACAGTTGCGCCGCGGCGTGGAGATCCTCGTCGCCACGCCGGGCCGTCTGCTGGACCACGTGCAGCAGCGCAGCGTGAACCTCTCGCAGGTGCGCATGCTGGTGCTGGACGAAGCCGACCGCATGCTCGACATGGGTTTCCTGCCCGACCTGCAGCGCATCATCAACCTGCTGCCGGCGCATCGTCAGACGTTGCTGTTCTCGGCCACGTTCTCGCCCGAGATCAAGAAGCTGGCCGCCAGCTACCTGCGCCACCCGCAGACGATCGAAGTCGCGCGCAGCAACGCCACCGCCGAGAATGTCCGCCAGGTCATCTACACCGTGCCGGACAACCACAAGCAGGCTGCGCTCGTGCACCTGCTGCGCCAGCGCGCAGACCAAGGCCTGCCGCGCCAGTGCATCGTGTTCTCCAACAGCAAGATCGGCTGCTCGCGCCTGGCGCGTGCGCTGGAACGTGAAGGCGTTAACGCTAACGCCATTCACGGCGACAAGACGCAGACCGAGCGTATGCAGACGCTCGAAGCCTTCAAGCAGGGCACCGTCGACGTGCTGGTTGCCACCGACGTGGCAGCGCGCGGCCTCGACATCTCGCAGATGCCGTGCGTGATCAACTTCGATCTGCCGTTCAACGCTGAGGATTACGTGCACCGTATCGGCCGCACGGGTCGTGCCGGCGCCTCGGGCGATGCGTTATCGCTGTTTGCGCCGGGCGATGAGCGCCTGCTGGCCGATATCGAGAAGCTGATCAAGCGCAACCTGCCGCGCGAGCAATTGGAAGGCTTTGACCCGACTGGTGAACAGGCCCGTGACCGCGAACGCCGCGAGCGCGACGAGAAGCGTGCCCGCGCCGAGGTGCGCCGCGCCCGCGAACGTGACGAGCGCAATGGCGCTCGCGTGCTCGACCATACGGTGGTGCGCCCGGCCTTCCGCCCGTCGGATGATCCGTTCTTCAACCGCCCGTACGAATCGAGCGTGCCGGCCGAAAGCGCAGAAGCCGCCAAGCCGGCACAGCCGGCCGGCCATCCGCGTAGCGCCAAACGGCCGATTGCGGCGCTGCTCGGCGGCGTGCCGCGCAAGCGTTAAGACGCAGCGCTGAAAGCGGCGGCGATCACGCCGCCGGGGCCAATCGTGCAAGGCGATTGGCCCAGGCCGGGACGGCGTCCCGGTAGAACTCCTCCACATCGTCTGCCCGAATCTCCAGCCCCAGATGTCGCGCCGCTTCGGTCAGTGCTGCCAGCGGCTCGCTGCGGCTGATGGCGCGTGCGCCGGTCTGCTTGCTGAGCTTTTCGCCGTCGGCATTGACCACCACCGGCACGTGCAGGTAACGCAGCGCGGGTAGCCCCAGCAACTGCTGCAGATAGATCTGGCGTGGCGTCGAGTCGAGCAGGTCGGCCCCGCGCACCACGTCCGTGATGCCCTGCGCGGCGTCGTCCACCACCACCGCAATCTGATACGCCCACATGCCGTCGGCGCGCTTGAGCACGAAGTCACCCACGGCTTTGGCCAGATTCTGGCATTGCGTGCCTTGCCAGCGGTCGTTGAAGCAGATGGTGGCGGCGTCGGCGTCGGCGTCGGGCACGCGCACGCGCCAGGCGCGCGGCTGGCGGCCATGCAGGCCGTCGCGGCAGGTGCCGGGGTAGATGAGGGTTTGGTGGCGCAGGTGGCCGTTGGCGTCGATGGTGGTGACGGAATCGGCGATCTCGCGGCGTGTGCAGCCGCATGGGTAAAGTTTGTCGATGGCCTGCAGTTGCGCAAGCGCTGCCTCGAAACGCTGTAGATGCGCGCTTTGCCACTGCGGCGTTTCGTCGGGAGTCAGCCCAAGAGCCTCCAGCGAGGCCAGGATGTCGCGGTCGGCACCGGGCACGTTACGCTGGAAGTCGATGTCTTCGATACGCACGAGCCAGGTGCCGCCGTGCACGCGCGCATCGAGCCAGCTCGCCAGCGCGGTGACCAGCGAACCGATGTGCAGCGGCCCGGTGGGCGAGGGCGCGAAGCGGCCGCGGTAAGGGCCGCGCGCCCCAGTGGCGGATGTGTCGGAAAAATCGAGATTGGCTTGGGACAACGCAAAGCTCCAGGCGCGGCAGATGAACCGATGCCGTTATTTTGCGCGATTTCTCCCGCCATCAGCGCCATCGTCACAGCTACTGCATCAGCAGGGCCTGGGCCAGGCGCGGGTCCTCGAGCTTCTCGACCCACCATTGCAGCGCCTTGCCGCGCATGTTGTTGCGCCAAGCCACCTGGAACGTGCCCGCACGACGGTCTTCGGTGGTCTCCTTGGCAATCAGCACGCCGGAATCGAGGTACGGCTGCGCCAGTGGCACCGGCAGCCAGCCGCAGCCCAGGCCGCGGATCTGCGCCTGCACCTTGTCGGCCATGGTCGGCACGACCAGCGTGTCCTGTCCGGCCATGATGCCGATCGTGCGCGCCGGCAGGTTGCGTGACGTATCGCCAACGGCGACGATGCGGTGGCGCGTGATGGCGTTGGCCGGCAACGGCTCCTCCATCTGTGCGAGGGGGTGGTGAGCAGCCACCGCGAACACAAAGGGAATCTCGCCCAGCGTGCGCGTCTGGATGCCCTGCACTTGCATCACCTGTGACGGCCCAAGCAGCAGATCGGCGCGGCCCGAAAGCAGGGCGTCCCACGTGCCGGCCAGCACCTCCCGGCTGAAGCGCAGGCGAGTGGCGGAGTTCTCGGCATAGAAATCCTGGATGACGGGCATGAGTGCACGAAAGTGCACGAGGTCGTCCACCACGATGGTCAGCGTGGCTTCCCAGCCGGTGGCCAGGCGCTTGACCCGGCGGGCGAGATCGTCGGCGGCCTGCAGCAGGTGGCGGCCTTCGTCGAGCAACTCGCGGCCGGCGGGGGTCAGCTCCGCACGGTGGCGGCGGCGGTCAAACAGCAGCACATCCAGGTCGTCTTCCAGCTTGCGCACCACATAGGTGAGCGCGGAAGGCACCTTGCCCAACTCGTGCGCGGCGGCTGCAAAGCTGCCCTTGCGTTCAATCGCGTCCAACACTTCCAGGGATTCCAGGGAAAGAGCCATTATTCAGAATTTTTGACTGGATAAATCAAAGCCGTGCGGCTTAACTATAGGCAATCTGCGTACCATTCACACATCAACGCAGTCATTTGGATAGGAGATTCATCAAAATGATTGAAATTCGACCCTCCCAGGAGCGCGGCTATGCAGACCACGGCTGGCTGAAGTCGTATCACAGCTTCTCGTTTGCCGATTACATGGACCCGGAGCACATTCAGTTCGGGCCGTTGCGCGTCATCAACGAAGACCGTGTCGCGCCCGGCATGGGCTTCGGCACGCATGGTCACCGCGACATGGAGATCATCAGCTACGTGCTTGATGGCGAGCTCGCGCACAAGGACAGCATGGGCAACGGCAGCGTGTTGCGCCCCGGTGACGTGCAACGTATGACCGCTGGGACCGGTGTGCGTCACTCCGAGTTCAACCACGCGCAGGACCAGACCACGCACTTTCTGCAAATCTGGGTGCTGCCCGCGCAATTGAACCTCACGCCCGGCTATGAGGAGCGCCACTTTGACGCGCAGGCCAAGCGCGGCAATCTGGCACTGATTGCCAGTGCCGATGGCCGCAACGACTCGGTCAAGGTGCATCAGGATATGGCGCTTTACGCCGGTCGTTTTGACGGCGCGGAAACCGCCACGTTGCCGATTGCCGATGGCCGCCGTGCCTATGTGCATGTCGTGCGCGGCAAGGTCGACGTCAACGGCAAGACGCTCTCCGGCGGCGATGCGGCCAAGCTGACGCAGGAGCAGGCCGTCACGCTCTCGCGCGGCGAAGACAGCGAAGTGCTGGTGTTCGATTTGCCGTAATGTTCTCGGCGCACGCTAGGTGCGCCGTTTCTTTTCTGTTGTCCAGTTGTTCCAACCCCAAGAGGATTCCCATGGCACGAGTTGCAGTCGTTTATCACAGCGGTTATGGCCACACCAAGAAGCAGGCCGAGGCGGTGTTCGCGGGCGTGCAGAACGCTGGCGCCGAGGCGCACCTGATTTCGGTGGCCGACGTCAATGACGACACCTGGGCGCTGCTGGCCGGCGTCGATGCCATCGTCTTCGGCGCACCGACCTACATGGGCGGCGTGTCGGGCGACTTCAAGAAGTTTGCCGATGCCTCGTCCAAGGCATGGTTCACCGGTGCGTGGAAAGACAAGGTGGCTGCGGGCTTTACCAACTCCGCGTCCATCAATGGCGACAAGTACGCGTCGATTCAGTACCTGTGGACGCTGTCGCAGCAGCACGGGATGATCTGGGTGGGTACGGGCATGATGCCGGCCAACAGCAAGGCTGCCACGCGCAACGACATCAACTACATGGGCGGCTTCGGTGGCGCGCTGTCGCAGGCGCCGTCGGATTCGAGCCCGGAAGAGGGGCCGCTGCCCGGTGATCTGGAAACCGCCAAACTATTCGGCGAGCGCATCGTCGGGGTGACCAAGCAGTTTGTGCGCGGCCGCCAGTAAGCGAGCAAGCCGTTCAAAGAAAAACGCCGGCGTGTCCGGCGTTTCTTTTTCTTGGCTGGGCAGCGTCAGAACCGCGTGCCCGTTCCGCAGAACATGCCACGATTGGAGCCGCCCGCGCAGTTGGCCGAGCACCCGCCCAGCGCCACAAGCCCCAGCATTGTGGCGAGGAGGGCGATAGCAAGACGCTTCATGCGGCGGCGCGCGCCTGCTGATCCGCACAGTGCGGGCAGCGCTGACCGGGGACGTAGTCGACGGATTGCTGTTCTTCCGGCGTCACCACGGCGCGGCAGGCGAAGCATTGCTTGGGGCCGGCCGGCAGCAGGTCGGCATTCAGCGCTGTGCGGTGGTCGAACACGAAGCAATCGCCGTCGTAATGGGCGCCACCCACTTCCTCGAAATATTTGAGGATGCCACCTTCGAGCTGATAGACGCGCTCGACGCCGATTTCCTGCATGTGGATCGCCGCCTTCTCGCAGCGGATGCCGCCGGTGCAGAACGACACGACCGTCTTGCCGGCAAAGTCGTCCTTGTGCGCGGCAATTGCGGGCGGGAACTCGGTGAACTTCTTGAGGTTGTATTCGACGACGTTCTTGAATGTGCCGACGGCGACTTCGTAGTCATTGCGCGTGTCGAGCATCACCACGGGGCGGCCCTCGTCGTCGTGGCCCTGATCGAGCCAGCGCTTGAGATCGGGCGGCGCAACCGACGGCGCACGGCCGTCTTCCGGGCGGATCAGCGGGTGGCGCATGGTAATGATTTCTTTCTTCATGCGCACCAGCAGGCGGCGGAACGGCTGGTGGTCCGACAGGCTTTCCTTCGGGGCCAAGTCAGCAAAGCGCGCATCGGCGCGCAGCCAGTCGACAATGCCGTCGATTGCCTCGCGCGAGCCGGCCAGGAAGATGTTGATGCCCTCGGGTGCCAGCAGCACGGTGCCCTTCAGGTCGCGCGCCTGGCATTCGGCCAGCAGGGCGGGACGCAGGGTTTCGCGGTCATTGAGGGTGACGAATTTGTAAGCGGAAATATTAACGATCTGCATGTGCTGCCGCGCCGTTTTTGGGGCGCGTGGATAACCCGTTGATTCGTAAGCCGAAATTATAGCCGCCCAAGCCGCCGCGCGGGTTTGCTGTACATCAATCGGGCATGTGCCGAATGCTTGGCCGAAGGTGCCACCCGGTACAATACGCGGATGAATTCGCCGCGCTTCGTCCACCTCCGTCTCCATTCCGAATACTCCGTCGTCGATGGCAACGTCCGTCTGGACGATGCCGTTAAGGCCGCCGCCAAAGACGGCATGGGCGCGCTGGCGCTCACTGACCTCGCCAACGCCTTCGGGCTGGTGCGCTTCTACAAGGAAGCGCGCGGCAAGGGTGTCAAGCCCATCGTCGGCGCCGACGTGTGGGTCACCAATCACGACGAGCGCGACAAGCCCAGCCGTCTGCTGCTGCTGGTGCGCAACAAGCAGGGTTATCTGAACCTCTGCCAATTGCTGGCGCGTGCATGGCTATCGAACCAGCATCGCGGCCGTGCCGAGATTGCCCCCGAGTGGTTCGACGAGCCCGGCGTGGAGGACGCGCCGCTGGCTTCTGGCCTGCTGGCGTTGTCCGGCGCGATGAGCGGCGATATCGGCATGGCGCTCGCCAATGGCAACGAGGCGCTGGCACGCAAGCTAGCGACGCACTGGTCGGGTGTGTTTCCGAACGCGTTCTATATCGAGTTGCAGCGCGCCGGTCACGCCGGCACCGAGGCGTACATCCAACAGGCCGTGAAGCTGGCCTCGGCGATGCATCTGCCGGTGGTTGCCACGCATCCGGTGCAGTTCATGACGCCGGACGACTTTACCGCGCACGAGGCGCGCGTCTGTATTGCGGAAGGCGACCTGCTTGCCAACCCGCGCCGCACCAAGCGTTTCACGACGGATCAGTATTTCAAGACGCAGGACGAGATGTGCGCGCTGTTCGCCGACGTCCCGTCTGCGCTGGCCAACGCGGTGCAGATCGCGCAGCGCTGCAACCTGACGCTGGAGCTGGGCAAGCCCAAGCTGCCGCAGTTCCCGACGCCGGATGGCATGTCGCTGGACGACTACCTCGTCCATCTGGCCAAGGAAGGGCTGGAAAAGCGCATGGAAATGCTGTTCCCCGATGAGGCGGTGCGCGAGGCCAAGCGGCCCGAGTATTACGCTCGCCTGGAGTTCGAGACTGGCACCATCATCAAGATGGGCTTCCCGGGCTACTTTCTGATCGTTGCGGACTTCATCAACTGGGCCAAGAACAATGGCGTGCCGGTGGGGCCGGGTCGGGGTTCGGGTGCCGGTTCGCTTGTGGCGTATGCGCTGGGTATTACCGATCTGGACCCGCTCAAATACAACCTGCTGTTTGAGCGCTTCCTGAACCCGGAACGTGTGTCGATGCCTGACTTCGACATCGACTTCTGCCAGCACGGCCGCGATCGCGTCATCCAGTACGTCAAGGAAAAGTACGGCAAGGACGCCGTCTCGCAGATCGCCACCTTCGGCACCATGGCCGCCAAGGCTGCCGTGCGTGACGTCGGTCGCGTGCTCGATCTTGGCTACAACTTCGTTGACGGCGTGGCCAAGCTGATCCCGTTCAAGCCGGGCAAGCTCGTCACGCTGGAAGAGGCCAAGAAGGAAGAGCCGCTGCTGGCCGAGCGCGAAGCCAACGAAGAAGAGGTCAAGCAGCTCCTGGAACTCGCACAGCGCGTGGAAGGCATGACGCGTAACGTCGGCATGCACGCGGGCGGTGTGCTGATCGCCCCGGGAAAGCTGACCGACTTCTGTCCGCTTTATACGCAGGGCGGCGAAGATGCGGGCGTCGTCAGCCAGTACGACAAAGATGACGTGGAAGCCGTCGGCCTGGTCAAGTTCGACTTCTTGGGCCTGACCACGCTCACCATCCTCGACTGGGCCGAGCGCTACATCCGCATGCTCGATCCGTCCAAGGCGGATTGGAACTGCAGCCACATTCCGCTGACGGACAAGAAGGCGTTCGACATCCTGAAGACGGCCAACACGGTGGCCGTGTTCCAGCTGGAAAGCCGCGGCATGCAGGGCATGCTGAAGGACGCCAAACCTGACCGCTTTGAGGACATCATCGCCCTGGTAGCGTTGTATCGCCCAGGCCCGATGGACCTGATTCCGAGCTTCTGCGCGCGTAAGCACGGCCGCGAGAAGGTCGAGTACCCCGACCCGCGCGTCGAGCCGGTGCTCAAGGAGACCTACGGCATCATGGTCTACCAGGAGCAGGTGATGCAGATGGCGCAGATCGTGGGCGGCTACTCGCTCGGCGGCGCCGATTTGCTGCGCCGTGCGATGGGTAAAAAGAAGGCCGAAGAAATGGCCGAGCACCGCGCGCTGTTCCGCGCGGGTGCGGGCAAGGACGGGCTGTCCACCGAAAAGGCCGATGAAATCTTCGACTTGATGGAGAAGTTCGCGGGCTACGGCTTCAACAAGTCGCACGCGGCCGCCTATGCGCTGCTGGCGTATTACACGGCGTGGCTCAAGGCGCATCACCCGGCCGAATTCATGGCAGCCAACATGTCGCTCGCCATGGACGACACCGACAAGGTGAAGATTCTCTACGACGACGCCCGAGGCAAGAACGGGCTCACCGTGCTGCCGCCGGATATCAACGCAAGCCAGTACCGCTTTGCGCCCACTGACGCCAAGACCATCCGCTACGGCCTGGGCGGTGTGAAGGGCAGCGGCCAGGGCGCGATCGAAGACATCCTGCGGGCACGCGAAGACGGCCCATTCAAGGATCTGTTCGACTTCTGCGAACGCGTCGACCGTCGCCAGGTCAATCGCCGCACGATCGAAGCGCTGGTGCGCGCTGGCGCTTTCGACGGCCTCAACAACAACCGCGCGCAGCTGCTCGCTTCGATCGGCCTGGCCATGGAAGCCGCCGAGCAGAAGGCAGCGGCCGCCAACCAGGTGTCGCTGTTCGATCTGATGAGCGGCGACGATGCCGAGCAGCATCGCCCCGAACTCGTCGACGAGCCGGCCTGGTCGACCAAGCGCAAGCTGCAGGAAGAAAAGCAGGCGCTGGGCTTCTATCTTTCCGGTCACCTGTTTGATGAGTGCCGCGACGAAGTGCGCCGCTTTGCGCGCACGACGCTGGCGGACCTCGCCCGTGAGGTGACCGACAAGGGCAATGGCGGCGGCTACGGTAACCGCGATGCGCGCAACAAAACCGTGGCCGGCGTGATCGTCGGCCAGCGCACCCAGATGACGCAGCGCGGCAAGATGCTGATCGTCATGCTCGACGATGGCTCTGCCAGCGAGGCCACCGAGGTGACGGTCTTCAATGAAGTCTTCGAAGCCAATCGCGCACTGTTCAAGGAAGACGAAGTGCTGATCGTCCAAGGCAGCGCACGCCACGACATGTTCACCGGCGGCGTGCGCGTGACGGCCGAGTCGGTCATGGATCTCGCGGGTGCCCGCGCCAAGCATGCCGATGCGGTCTGCCTGGTGTTCAACGGCAATGCATCGACCGAACGCCTGCGGGAACTGCTCACGCCGCATCTGGCGACTGTGACGCCTGGAGTGCGCGTGCGCATCAGCTACTCCATGGACGGTGCACAATGCGAGGCGGTGCTTGGCGAGCAGTGGCAGGTGACGCCGTCGGACGAGGCGCTGGCGGCATTCCGCAATGCGCTGTCGGGCGATAGCGTGCAGATGCTCTACCTGTGAAGCATCGCCGCCGGGGCAGCGTGTTCTGGCCTGCGGATGCGTCCTGGACTTCCGAACATCGCGATGCAAAGACAACGCCTCCTTTTTCACCTGACGCACTTCTTGCGAGGTGGTATCGAGACCGCTCTGGTGTCGCTGCTAACCTCGCTGGACCGGAGCCGCTTCGAACTCGGTTTGACGCTCACCTATCCGACAGAGGCGCTGGAGCGCCACTTCCGCGAGCTATTGCCACCTGATGTGAAGCTCCACGTCTTGGCGTCCGAGGCGTGGCTATCGCACGGTCGTCAACTGAAGATGGGGGGGCCGTTGGGGCGGCTGGGCAAGGTTTGAGGAGGTGCTGCTGCCGCTGGTGCGTAAGCTGCTTGTCAGCCGGCGCTTTCGCGAAATCTCGCGCCACTGTGATTTGGTGATCGACTACGTTTGTCGCTGTTGCGTCTGACCGGGCACCTGCCAGTGCCGATGATCGGCTACTCGCATTTCAGCATCGCGCACCTGGAGCGCGCGAATCGACGCAAGCTGTGCAGGTTGCGACGGCAGTGCGTCGCACACTATGACGCCATAGTCACGCGGACCGACAGCATGTTGCGCGATGCGCGGGCGCTGATCCCAGAGGCCGCAGGCAAGTTCATCCGCCTCTACAACGCCGTCGACCTCGATCGCATCCGCGTGTGCGCGCTGGATGCGGTGGACGTGCCTGCGGCGCCCTATACATTGGGTCGGTGGGGCGGATGGAAGAAAGCCAGAAAGACTTCATCACGCTGCTAAAAGCCTATGCACTGCTGGTCAAGGACGGGGTGCCGGAGTTGTTCGTGTTAGTAGGGGACGGCGCGTCACGCAAACAGCTGCAGGCCCTCGCGTACGAGCTCGGCATCGCGTATTGCATCGTTTTTGTTGGCTTCCAGCCCAATCCTCATGCTTGGATTCGTGGCATACGACTGATGGTGTTCAGCTCCAAGATGGAAGGGGTGCCACGTGCTTCTGGAGGCGCTTGCTGTGGGGCGGGTTGTCGTTAGCACCGATTGCCCGACCGGGCCGCGCGAGATCCTGGCAGACGGCAAGGCTGGGCTGTTGACACCGGTCGGCGATGTACGAACGCTTGCGGATGCGATTAGGCGGGGCTAGGCTGACGCGTCACGGCTGGGGCGCGCGGCCAGGCACATCGAGCAGAAGGGTTTCGGTCAGACCGGCACCGCGTTTTCAGCGCATGTGCGGACCGGCTGATTGGCGCGCCTGTACCTGAAGCAGCCACAGCTTGACGTACTTGTAATAACTGGCCTGGCCGTTCATCAGTGCTACGCCAAGCCCTTGCCCGCCGTCGAGAAAGCCGCGCCGCAACAGGTAGGTGCGCAGAAAGGCCCACATACCGTGCAGCATTGCGCTAGCGGGCGTTGCCGTCTTGCCGCGGGCAAAGGCCTGCTGGGCACCGAGCGTGGAGTATTGGTCGACCTTGCGCAGGACCTGCGAGAAGTCGTCGTAGGTATAGTGCAGCAATGGCATGCGGAGTTGAGCGACAGGGCCCTCGGCGATCACGCTCTCGTGTACTAGGTCATCGGTGAAACAGGCGCGACCGCGCTTGAAAAGCCGCGTTACCCGGTCGGGATACCAGCCACCATGGCGGATAAAGCGGCCGCAGAAGCGCGACAGCCTGGGCATGTCGTAGACATCTGCGCGGCCCGAATCTATCGCTGCCAGGATTTCGTCGCGCAATTTTGGCGTGACGCGCTCGTCGGCGTCTATGGACAGCACCCATTCGCTGTCCGCTTTCGACAGTGCAAGATTCTTCTGCGGACCGAAACCTGGCCATGAGGCGGTTTCGAAGACCTCGGCGCCGAGGCTGCGGGCAAGTGCCACCGTGCCGTCAGTGCTGCCTGAATCCACTATAATCGCGCGGTTGCACCAGGACACGCTTTCCAAGCATTCCCGGATATTGTGTGCCTCGTTTTTGGTAATCAGTACGACTGAGATGTTCATAGGGTTTCAAATGGAATTCCGTACGACGAGGTTGACCCCCTGGGTTGGCGGGATCATTCTGCTCTTTCCGATTTTGCTGCTGTGCGTGCCGCGCGGAGCAGGCATTTTCATCGGCGCCACTGTGCTGTTTGCGGTGCTATCGGGTCGCGGTCTGGGCCAGGCATGGCGGACGTGCCACGCTGAGCTGTGGCCTCTTGGGGCCGCTATTCTAGCGGTACTCGTTGTGCTGCTTCTCTCCCGGCAGCACTTTGGCGTGCCGTGGAGCGAGATGGATAACCCCTCACGCCTGTTGCTGGCATTGCTGGTGTGTCTTGTCGTTGTGTATGCGAGGCCGAGTTCGGACTGGCTCTGGCGGGGCATCAACATTGGGCTTGCCTCCGCTCTTGTTGTGGTCGTGTTTCAGCGATTCGTTCAGGGCATAGATCGCCCTTCGGCCTGGATCCAAGCGATTGCGTTTGCCAACATGGTGGCGGCACTCGGGCTTGTCGGCTTTGTCCGGCCCGGTGTCGGCAGTAGGGCGCACATCGCGGCTTGGGTCAGTCTGGGGCTTGCCGGTGTGGTGCTGGTGTTAAACGGTACGCGCGGTGCGTGGCTGGCAATGTCGATTCCAGCGGTTCCGTTGCTATTCGTCAGGTATCCCTCACTGAGGGCAGCGAAGTTCCTGGCCGCGCTCATGGCCATCGTGGCTCTGGCCGTGACGCTGTATGCCGTGCCCGGCAGCCCGGTTGGCGAGCGTATCGATCGGGTCACCACCGAGATCCATCAATTTCAGAACGGCAATGAGAACAGTTCGGTCGGTGCGCGCTTAGCCCTGTGGGAAGTTGCAATCGATACGTTTCGTGCGCATCCCTGGCTGGGTATCGGCGCGAGCCAGTTCAACACGGCAGTGAAGGCCTCGCGGTTTTGTGCCGCTAACGGGAAGTCTGAGGTTTGCGTTCTCGGGCACGCCCACAATGACATTCTTGAGGCTGCGTCGACCATGGGCCTTCCTGGCTTGCTGGCGACGCTAGGCATCGTTATCGTGCCGGGCTGGCTCTTTGCGCAAGCGTGGCGGGCCGGCCGCCAAGCAAGCAATGTGAATGGGGAGCGTGTGGCGGCTGCCGGGCTTGCAGTTGTCGTGGCGAGTTTCATCAGCGGCCTGACCCAGGTCACCATGGCCCACCAGGCCAACGTGGTGTTCTATGCCGGCATCATCGGGCTCCTGCTGGGGCTCACCGTGGTGCAGACGAGATTTCCCCTGGAGCCAAAGTGAATCGAGAGAATCAAGCGCCCCCCCCGGGAAACCGTACGTTTGGGCGGGTCTGGGGCTACCTGCGTCCCGAGCTGACCGCCTTCATCCTGGCGATGGTCGCCATGGGCGTGGTGGCCGCCACGGAAGGGATCATTCCCAAGGTCGTGAAGGACCTGCTGGACCAGGGCTTCGGCGGTGAATACGCTGGCAAGCTGTGGCAGGTGCCTGCCATGCTGGTGGGCATTGCCGTGGTGCGCGGCGTGGCGCAGTTTGCGTCGACCTACCTGCTGAGCCTGGTGTCGAACAAAGTGCTGCTGAACCTGCGCATGAATATGTTCGAGCGCCTGCTGCAGGCGCCGGCGTCGTTCTATCAGCGCAATACGGCGGCGTCGATCATCAATGCCGTGATCTTCGAGGTCAACCAGGTGCTGCAGGTGCTCACGGGCGTGTTCATCACGCTGGTGCGCGACTCGATGACGGTGCTGGCACTGCTGATCTTCCTCTTCTATACCAACTGGCGCCTGACGCTGGTGGTGGCGGTGATCCTGCCGATCATCGGCCTCTTGATGTCGCGTATCAATCGCCGCCTGCGCTCGCTTAATCGCGAAAGCCAGAACCTGACCAACCAGGCCGCCTACGTGGTGGAAGAGGCAGTCGGTGGCTACAAGGTCGTCAAGCTGCACGGCGGCGAAGCTTATGAATCGCTGCGCTTCAACGCCATGACCAACCGCCTGCGCGGCTACGCCATGCGCGTGGCCGTGGCCGGTGGCCTGAACCAGCCGGTGACGCAGTTCCTGGCGGCGCTGGCGCTGTCTATCATCCTGGCCATTGCCATGATGCAGGCGCAGGCCAACCAGACTACGGTCGGCGGCTTTACCGGTTTCGTGATGGCGATGCTGTTGCTGATCTCGCCGCTCAAGCACCTGACGGATGTGAACCAGCCGTTGCAGCGCGGCCTGACTGCGGCCGAGTTCATCTTCGGTCTGATTGACACGCCGATCGAACCGCAGGAAGGCGGCAAGCACATCGACCGTGCTCGCGGCGACATCCGCTTCGATCGCGTCACCTTCCGCTACGGCCAGGACGGCCGCGCAGCGCTCGACAACGTCGACCTGCACGTCAAGCCCGGCGAGGTCGTGGCGCTGGTGGGTCCCTCGGGCAGCGGCAAAACCACGCTGGTGAACTTGCTGCCGCGTTTCTTCGACCCGACCTCGGGCACGATCTCGCTCGATGGCGATGCGTTGTCCGACCTGTCGCTGCAGGACCTGCGCCGCCAGATTGCCTTCGTGAGCCAGGACGTGGTGCTCTTCAACGACACCGTTGCCGCCAACGTGGCCTACGGTGCGCGCGACCCTTCCGAGATCGATATGGCGCGCGTGCGTCGTGCGCTGGAAGCCGCGTACCTGACCGACGTAGTCGACAACCTGCCCGAGGGCGTCGACACCAACATCGGTGACAACGGCTCCAAACTCTCCGGCGGCCAGCGCCAGCGTCTGGCGATTGCCCGCGCCATCTACAAGGACGCGCCGATCCTGATCCTGGACGAAGCGACCTCCGCACTCGACTCCGAATCCGAGCGCCAGGTGCAAGCCGCACTCGAATCGCTGATGCAAGGCCGCACGACGCTGGTGATCGCACACCGCCTGTCGACCATCGAAAACGCCGACCGCATCGTCGTGCTGGAGCACGGCAAGATTGCCGAAGCCGGAACGCACCGTGAACTCATCGACCGCGATGGGTTGTATGCTGGACTCCATCGCATCCAGTTCGCCACGCAGTAACCCCTCAGGGCGGCGTGCGCAAGATGCTCAAACCAAAGGAGACATCATGACGACCACCACGCCGCCCATCAGCCGGTTCCCCGTTCCGGAACTGGCCGACATTCCCGTCGACATCCGCGCGCGCATCCTCGAAGTGCAGGAGAAGGCCGGCTTCGTGCCCAACGTCTTCCTCGCGCTATCGCACCGGCCTGATGAGTGCCGCGCCTTCTTCGCCTACCACGATGCGCTGATGCTGCGCGAAGGCAGCAGCCTCACCAAGGGTGAGCGCGAAATGATCGTGGTTGCCACTTCCGGCGCCAACCAGTGCCTGTATTGCGTGGTCGCGCACGGCGCCATTCTGCGTATCTACGAGAAGAACCCGCTCGTCGCCGATCAGGTTGCCGTCAACTACCGCAAGGCAGACATTTCTCCGCGCCAGCGCGCCATGCTCGATTTTGCGATGAAGGTTTGTACGGCATCGCACACCGTCAACGAATCCGATTACGACGCGCTGCGCGTGCACGGCTTTGACGATGAGGACATCTGGGATATCGCCGGCATCACGGCGTTCTTCGGTCTGTCCAACCGCATGGCGAACGTGATCTCGATGCGGCCGAACGACGAGTTTTTCGTGCTGGGTCGCCTGCCGCGTGAGAAGAAGTAGGCCCGTGGGCCGCGCTACGCCGTCAGCTCGCGCAGCGCTTCGAGCAGCTTGACGGCGGGGCTGGGCAGGATGCCGTGGCGACGCCTGAACGCAGTGAGCGTACGGCGTGCCACGAGGCCGGGAATCGGCAGCGGTTCGATCACCCCGGCACGGCGTTCTGCATCGATCATGGGCTCCGCCATCCAGCTCAGGAAGCCGGAACGCGCCACGAGGCTCTTGAGCGCCGTCACCGAGCGCGTTTCCACCACGATGTTGGGCAAGCTCAGGCCCGCGGCCTCGAACACCTGCCGCATGTGTTCGTACGGCCCGGTGCCGCGCGGCGGAACGGCCCACGGCGCAACCAGCGTATCGGCCAGCGTAAGCGCTGGACGCTTGCGCAGCGGATGCTCGGGCGATGCCACGACGAAGCTGGCGTCCTCCCATCGGCAATCGGCGATGGCGATGATCTCGTCCGTATCCGGCATCGCCATCGAGAGCGCCAGGTCGATCTCGTGCTTGACGAGACCTTCGGCCAGCCGGTCCCACACGCCTTCGAGGATCTCCACGCGCAGGTTCGGCCAGCGCGCCACCACGGTGCCCACCGCCAGTGGCAGGATGTAGCTGGCGATGCTGCCCACTGCGCCAACGCGGATGGTGCCCTTGGCGAGGCCGCGCATGGCATCGATCTCTTCACGCGCGTAATCGGCTTCGCGCTGCAGCAATGAGGCATGCGGCAGCAGCGCCTCTCCGATCGCCGTCAGCTGCATGCCTTTGGAGTGCCGCTCGAACAGCGGAGCGCCCACTTCGTCCTCCAACCGCTTGATGATCCGGCTCAGCGCGGGCTGGGTGACGTGCAGGACTTCCGCCGCACGCCCGAGGCTGCCGGCGGAAACGATGGTGGTAAAGGCGCGCAGCTGGCGCAGATCGAAAGTCATGCCAAAAGGTAATGACTTTAACGAAATAATTCAATATCGCGTTAAGAACTACGGATTCCATACTGGCAGCCTGTTTCAAGGAGACTGCCCGTATGACCCGCACCTCGCTCGCACTGACCACCGTGCGCGACGCCACCATCGAGCTGCTGCGCCGGCTCGGCATGACCCACGTCTTTGGCAATCCCGGCTCGACCGAGCTGCCGATGTTTCGCGATTTTCCGGAGGACTTCCGCTACATCCTGGGCTTGCAGGAAGCCGTGGTGGTCGGCATGGCCGATGGCTACGCGCAGGCAACGGGCAACGCCGCGCTGGTGAACCTGCACTCGGCCGCCGGTGTCGGCAACGCCATGGGCAACATCTTCACGGCCTTCAAGAATCGCACGCCGCTGGTCATCACGGCCGGGCAGCAGGCGCGCTCCATCCTGCCATTCGATCCATTTCTTGCCTCCAACCAGGCAACCGAGCTGCCCAAGCCGTATGTGAAATGGAGCATCGAACCGGCACGCGCTCAAGATGTTCCGTTGGCGCTGGCCCGCGCGTATCACATCGCCATGCACGAGCCACGTGGGCCAGTGCTGGTGTCGATTCCCGTCGATGATTGGGACCACGTAACGGAGCCGGTGGCCGAACACGAAGTTGCAACAGTGGTACGGCCGGACGCGGTCACGCTTGCTCGCATTGGCGACGTACTGGACGCGGCGCAGCGGCCGGCGTTCGTAGTGGGCGCTGCAGTGGACCGCGCGGGGGCCTGGGATGCCGTCGTGCAACTCGCCGAGGCGCATCACGCGCGGGTGTTCACTGCACCGATGGCGGGGCGAGGCGCATTTCCGGAAGACCACCGGCTGTTCGCCGGCTTCCTGCCGGCGATGCGCGAGAAGATCGTCGCGCTGCTGCAAGGGCATGACGTGGTCTTCGCGCTTGGCGCTCCGGCGTTCACGTATCACGTGGAAGGACACGGCCCGCACGTGCCGGCGGGCGCAAAGCTGGTGCAATTGATCGACGATCCGGCCACGGCCGCGTGGACGCCTGAAGGCATCTCTGCCGTCGGCAACATCCGCCTGGGCGTGCTTGACCTGCTCGCCAGATCCGCACCGCCAGCCCGGCCGCTGCCGCCGCCGCGCGCCAAGTCGCCGCGCGCCGAGCCGGGTTCGCCCATGTCGGCAGCCTTCGTTTTGCAAACGCTCGACGCCGTGCGTGGCCCGACAGACATCGTCGTTGAAGAAGCGCCGAGCGCCCGGTCCATCATGCAGGCCTATCTGCCGATGCGCCGTTCGGGGGCGTTTTACACCATGGATAGCGGCGGGTTGGGGTACGGCATGCCCGCTGCCGTGGGTGTCGCTTTGGCCAAGCAAGGCTCGCGGGTGATCGGCCTGATTGGCGATGGATCAAGCATGTATTCGATCCAGGCGCTGCGCAGCGCCTCGCTGCTTGAGCTTCCCATGACATTCGTGATCCTGAACAACCGCCGCTACGCTGCCCTGCAGGAGTTTGCGCCGGTGTTCGGCTTTGCCGCCAACGATGTGGTGCAGGGCACCGACTTGAACGGCATCGACTTCGTTGGTCTGGCTCGCGCCATGGGCTGCACTGGCGAGCGCGTGACCGACCCACACATGCTGGAAGCGACGCTGCGCACCGCGCTGCAATCCGCCGGCCCCACCCTGATTGAAGTGGAGATCGCCTGATGACGAATACGACCGTTGCACCGCTGGAAGCGGCGCAGACCATCTCGATGCTGATCAACGGCGAGCGTGTACAAGCAGCCGATGGCGAGGTTTTCGAGCGACGCAACCCGCTTGATGGCACCGTGGCAACGCGTGCACCGGCCGCCACGGTTGATGACGCACGTCGTGCCGTCGATGCAGCGGCCGCTGCATTTCCCGCCTGGGCCGCAATGGGCCCGACCGAACGCCGTGCGCTGCTCATGCGCGCTGCGCAGGCGCTCGAAGCCAAGGGCGCAGCCTTTGCCGCCGCCATGGCCGCTGAGACGGGCGCCTCTGCGTTGTGGGCCGGCTTCAACGTGCATCTGGCTGTCGGCGGCCTGCAGGAAGCCGCCGCCATGATCACGCAGATCGCGGGCGAGATCATCCCGTCCGACGTGCCGGGCAGTCTGGCCATGGGCGTGCGCCAGCCTGCAGGCGTAGTGCTGGGGATCGCACCGTGGAATGCACCGGTCATCCTTGGGGTGCGAGCGATCGCGTTGCCGCTGGCATGCGGCAATACCGTCGTGCTAAAGGGCTCGGAAGTTTCCCCTGCCACGCATGGCCTCATCATTGAAGCGCTGCAGGAAGCCGGTTTGCCAGACGGCGTCGTCAATTTCGTGACGAACGCGCCGGCCGATGCGGGCGCCGTGGTGGAGGCCATGATTGCGCACCCCGCCGTGCGGCGCGTCAACTTCACGGGATCTACGCGCGTGGGTCGCATCATCGCGCAGACGTGCGCAACGTATCTCAAGCCCGCAGTGCTCGAGCTGGGCGGCAAGGCGCCACTGCTGGTGCTGGCCGATGCGGACATCGATGCCGCCGTGGCCGGCGCAGCCTTCGGCGCATTCGCCAATTCGGGGCAGATCTGCATGTCCACGGAACGCATCATCGTGGACGAATCCATTGCCGATGTGTTCGTCGCCAAGCTCGCGGCGAAGGCAGCGTCGCTGTCGCTGGGTGACCCGCGCAAGGGGCCGGCGGTGCTGGGTTCGGTGGTCGACATGAGCACGGTGGAGCGGTGCAACCATCTCATCGACGACGCGCTTGCCAAGGGCGCCACGCTGCTGTGCGGTGGCAAGGCCACCAGCACGCTGATGCCCGCCACGCTGCTCGACCACGTTACGGCCGGCATGCTGATCTACGCGGAAGAGTCGTTCGGCCCCGTCAAGTGCATCGTGCGGGTGAGCGGCGACGATGCCGCTGTGGCCTGCGCAAATGACAACGCGTATGGCCTGTCCTCCGCCGTTTTCAGCCGTGACGTGGCCCGCGCCATGATTGCGGCGCGACGCATCGAATCGGGCATCTGCCATATCAATGGCCCGACTGTGCACGACGAGGCGCAGATGCCGTTTGGTGGCGTCAAGGCGAGCGGCTTCGGCCGTTTCGGTGGCCGCGCTGGCGTGGCCGAGTTCACCGAGTTGCGGTGGATGACCGTGCAGACCACACCGCGCCATTACCCGTTCTGAGCCGATGATGGAGATTGCGATACTCGGCGCCGGCGCAATGGGCTCGCTGTTCGGTGGGTTGCTGGCCGAAGCGGGCGAACGCGTCACGCTGCTCGATATCAACGATGCGCATATCGAGGCGATCGGCATGCACGGCTTGCGGCTCGATACCGACACGGGCGAGCGCCACATCCGCAACCTGCACGCCATGCGTCCTGGTATGGCGAAGCAGACGCCAGACCTGCTCATCGTCTTCACCAAGGCGATGCACACGCGCGCCGCGCTTGCGAGCGTACGGCATCTCGTCGGGCCATCAACGCATGTGCTGACGTTGCGGAACGGCCTGGGCAATGTGGAGGCGCTGGCTACGACGGTGCCGCGCGAGCGGATCTTCGTCGGCGTGACGACATGGCCGGCCGACCTAGCAGGCCCCGGCCACGTGCGTTCGCACGGTGCCGGCGCGATACGCATGATGGCCGCCGATGGCGCCAAGGGGCCCGCGCTTGCACGGGCGGTGCAGGCGCTGACGCAAGCCGGCTTGAATTGCCGCGCTGATCCGAACGTATGGGGCGCGGTGTGGGAAAAGGTCGCCTTCAATGCTGCGCTCAATCCGCTTTGCACGGTATTGAATCGACCCGTCGATGCGCTCGGCGCGTCGGAGGATGGCCCGGCGCTTGCGCTGGCCATCGTGGATGAAGTGCTGGCTGTGGCGCGCGCGAGTGGCGTCGCCGTCGATGCCGCCACGGTGAGCGACAACGTGCTGCATGCCATCGTCGCGCATCGCGGGCACAAGCCCTCCATGTTGCAAGACGTTCTGGCGGGCCGCCCGACCGAGATTGAATCGATCAACGGCGCCGTAGTGGCAACCGCGCGCCGGCATGGCGTGCCCGTACCGCACACCGAGACGCTCATGCAGCTTGTGAGGTTGGTACAGGCGCAGGCCGTGAGGCCGCAAGCCCCGTAGCGCCGCGGCTGGAACACGCCCGGCCTCGTCAATCCAACGGCGCGCAGACGCCTGCTCAAAGGAGACAACCACATGATGTGCAATTCCAGATTGGAGGCTGTACCCGGCATTTGCGTCCGGGCGCTTCCATGGTGTCGGGCGTTCGAGCTCGCGACATTCCCACGGAGGCCGGCATGAGTCAGAACCAGACCATCGTAGACATCGGCACCGTGCTTGACGACGGACTGTTCTCGTTGGCGCAGAAGGCTGCGGTGCTGCTGGCCGCCTTCGCCATCGTCATGGACGGCTTTGACGGCCAACTGATCGGTTTTGCCATCCCGGTGCTGATCAAGGAGTGGGGCATCACACGCAATGCATTTGCGCCGGCGGTGGCGGCCGGGTTGATCGGCATGGGATTCGGCAGCGCGCTGGCCGGTTTGTTTGCCGATCGCTTCGGGCGGCGCTGGGCGTTGATCGGCAGCGTGTTCGTGTTTGGCGTGGCGACGTGTTCGATCGGGTTTGCGCCCAACGTAGCGACGATTGCCGCACTGCGGTTCATCGCGGGCCTCGGCATTGGCGGCGCACTACCGAGCTCGACAACCATGACGGCCGAGTTCACGCCCGCCCGCCGGCGCACGCTGGCGGTGACGGCAACCATCGTCTGCGTGCCCTTGGGCGGGATGCTCGCGGGGCTGTTCGCGGGTCACGTGCTGCCGCTGTATGGGTGGCGCGGGCTGTTCTGGATCGGCGGCGCGCTACCACTGCTGCTGGGCGTTGTGCTGATGGCTGCGCTTCCGGAGTCGCCGCGTTTCCTGGCGCGTCGACAGTCGAACTGGCCGCAACTGGCGCGTTTGCTGGCGACGATGGAGCGTGATGTTCCGGCCAACGCCGCCTTCACGGATCTGGCAGGGCAGAAGGTCATCCAGCACGCGAGTTTCGGTTCGTTGTTTGCGCCGGGGCAGGCCCGCGACACGGTGGCGCTCTGGGCAGCGTTCTTTATGTGCCTGCTGGCGGTGTACGCGGCGTTCAGCTGGCTGCCGACCATGCTGGCGTCAGAAGGATTGAGCGTAGGCGTTGCGGGTTCCGGGCTGACGGCATACAACCTGGGCGGTGTGGTCGGCGCGTTGGTGTGCGCTGTTGCCATTGCCCGATGGGGCTCGCGCTGGCCCATGGCCATCTGTTGCGTGGGCGCTGCCGCGAGCGCATTTGCCCTGCAAGGCGTGGACGCCAAGCTGAACACCAATCTGCTGATCCTGGGTCTGTGCTTGCACGGGTTGTTCGTCAACGCCGTGCAGTCGACGATGTATGCGCTATGCGCTTATGTCTATCCGACGGCGGTGCGCGCCACGGGCACGGCCTCGGCTGTGGCCTTTGGGCGCCTCGGCGCAATCCTCAGCGCATTTGCCGGCGCAGTCGTCATCACGGCGGGCGGCGCCTCAGCCTATCTGGCGATGCTCGGGACTGCGATGTTGGTGGTGCTTGCCGCGCTGCTGGCCATGCGCGAACAGATACAGCGTCTGACCGAGCGGGCGGCTCGATCGAGGGCTGGCACCCCAGTCCCGCACGGCAGCCCTGTCAAGCCGTAACGGCCGTGTTCGCCGGGAGCGGTGCTACATCAGAATGATGTCGTACTGCTCCTGGCTGGCAGCCGACGACTCCACCTGCAGCGAAATCGGCTTGCCGATGAAGTCCCCCAGCATCGCCAAGTGCTGGCTTTCTTCTTCCAGGAACAGGTCGATCACCGCCTGCGAGGCCAGGATACGGAACTCGCGCGGGTTGAACTGCCGCGACTCGCGCATGATCTCGCGCAGGATGTCGTAGCACACCGTGCGCGGTGTCTTCACCTGGCCCTTGCCCTGACACACCGGACACTGCTCGCACAGTACGTGCGCGAGCGATTCGCGCGTGCGCTTGCGCGTCATCTCCACCAGGCCGAGTTGCGAGAAGCTGTTGACCGTGATCCGCGTGCGATCGCGCGCCAGCGCCTTGCGCAGCTCAGCCAGCACCGCGTCACGATGCTCGGACGACTCCATGTCGATGAAGTCGATGATGATGATGCCGCCCAGGTTACGCAGCCGCAGTTGTCGTGCGATTGTATGCGCGGCTTCCAGGTTGGTCTTGAAGATCGTGTCGTCGAAGTTGCGTGCCCCCACGTAGCCGCCGGTGTTGACGTCGATGGTCGTCATCGCCTCGGTCTGGTCGATCATCAGGTAGCCGCCCGATTTCAGATCGACCCGGCGCGACAGCGCGCGCTCGATCTCCGCCTCGATGTTGTACAGGTCGAAGATCGGCCGCTCGCCGGTGTAGTGCGTCAGGCGCCCCACCACGGCGGGCGTGTACTCCTGCGCAAACTCGATGAGCTTCTGATGGTTCTCGCGCGAATCGACCTGGATGCTGCGCGTTTCGTCGGTCACAAAGTCGCGCAGCACGCGCTGGGCGAGGTTCAGATCCTGGTACAGGATCGATGGCGCGGGCAGGGTGGTGGCGTTATGGCGGATGGTCGCCCAGATCTTGCGCAGGTAGGCAACATCGTTGGCAAGCTCTTCATCCGTCGCTTCTTCGGCGATGGTGCGCACGATAAAGCCACCGCGCTCGTCGGCTGGCACCATGCCGGTCACGCGCGCACGCAGCGCCTCGCGTTCGGTCTCGTTGCCGATCTTCTGCGAGATGCCGATGTGCGGGTCCTGCGGCAGATACACCAGCGTGCGGCCCGCAATGCTGATCTGCGTGGACAGTCGCGCGCCCTTGGTGCCGATCGGGTCTTTGATGACCTGCACCATCAGGGCCTGGCCTTCGAAAAGCGTTTTCTCGATGGCAATCTGCGGCGTGGGCGGCGCGTCCTTGGCATCGCGCGGGTGCCAGATGTCGGCCACGTGCAGGAAAGCCGCGCGCTCCAGGCCGATGTCGATAAAGGCCGACTGCATGCCCGGCAGCACGCGCACGACCTTGCCGAGGTAGATGTTGCCGACCAGGCCGCGCGTAAGCGTGCGCTCGATGTGGAGTTCCTGAACGGCGGCCTGCTGGACGATGGCCACGCGCGTTTCTTGTGGCGTGATATTGACGAGAATGTCTTCGGACATGGAGGGACACCAGGAGAGCGGGTTTCAGCACCCGCCTCTGGGCTGGTCATGCTCGCCCGAAGCGTGTCTTGGAACCGGCCCTCGCACACCTGTTGGCGTGCGGGTTATAGCGTGATGCCGGCTTGCGCGAGCAGTGCGGCGGTCTCGAACAAGGGCAGGCCCATGATACCCGAATAGCTTCCCGAGATATGGGCGATGAAGGCGGCTGCGCGGCCTTGGATGCCGTAGGCGCCAGCCTTGCCGAAAGGCTCGCCGCTGGCGATGTAGCGGGCGATGTCGGTATCGGTTAGCACGGCAAAGCGCACGTCGGAGATGGACAGCGCGTGCATCGGCGTGCCATCGGCCGTGACGACCGTGACGGCGGTCAGTACGCGGTGTTCGCGGCCGGACATGCCGCGCAGCATGCGGTGGGCGTCGGCAGCGTCGGCAGGCTTGCCAAGGATCTCGCCGCCCAGGCAGACCGTGGTGTCGGAGGTGAGAATCGGCAGGGCGGGGAGGTGGCGCGCGATGCGGCGGCGTACGGCGGCCTGGGCCTTGAGCGCGCAGACGCGCTGGACGTAGTCGTCGGGAGTCTCGTCGGGGAGCACGGTTTCCAGCGCTTCGGCATCTTCATCGCCGTCAGCCAGCAGCAGCTCGAAGCGTGCGCCGATCTGGCGCAGCAGTTCCTGCCGGCGCGGGCTTTGCGAGGCGAGGTAGAGGTGCGGGCTGCCCGGCGTGTCCATGGTCATACGCGGTGGTACGGATGGTTTTGCGTGATCGACCACGCGCGATAGAGCTGCTCGGCCAGCAGCACGCGCACCATGCCGTGCGGCAGGGTCAGGCTCGACAGGCGCATCAGCATGCGCGCTTTTGCCTTGAGCGCCGGGTCCAGTCCATCCGCGCCACCGATCACGAAGGCGACGTCGCCGCCTTCCTGTTGCCAGCCGGTGAGGGATTCGGCCAGCGCGGCCGTGGTCAGGTCCTTGCCGCGTTCGTCCAGCGCGATCATGCGGCAGCCCTTGGGCAGGGCCGCTTCGATGCGCCCGGCTTCGAGCTGCATGACCGTGGCGGCAGTGCGGCTGCCGGAGCGCTGCTCGGGCTTGATCTCGCGCAGTTCGATGCGCAGCTCGGGCGGCATGCGCTTGGCATATTCAGAGAAGCCGTCCTCAATCCAGGACGGCATCTTGTGCCCGACGGCAATGATCAGCAACTGCATGGCAAGACTGCCCGCGTGATGTTACGAAGCGCGCTTGGCCGGAGCGCGCTTGGTAGCCGGCTTGGTGGCCGTTTTTGCGCCGGTTTTCGTAGCCGGTTTGCCCGTGCCGGTAGCGCGCTTGGTGGCGGGGCGGCTGGTGGTCTTTTTGGCGGAGGTTTTCGCCGGCGCGGCGGCCTTGGTCGGACGCTCACCGGCCAGCTTCGGCTTGGTGGTGCGGCGCTTGGCAGGTGTGATCTCCTCGGCACTGTCTTCGTCGTCGAAGCCTTCGCTGGCCTTGGGCAGGCCATGCCCAGCACCCGTGCCGCCGAGTTGGACGCGCACCGGCTTGTCGCCCCAGATTTCTTCCAGGTTGTAGTACTGACGCAGTTGCGGCTGCATGATGTGGACCACGGCGTCGCCGCAGTCGACCAGCACCCATTCGCCCACGTCTTCGCCCTCCACGGCGATGACGTGGCCGCCGGCTTCCTTGACGGCGTCACGCACGGACGCTGCCAGTGCCTTGGTCTGGCGGTTGGACGTGCCGCTGGCGATGACCGTGCGGTCGAACAGTTCGGTCAGGTGGGTCGTGTTGAAGACCTTGATGTCCTGCGCCTTGACGTCTTCGAGCGCGTCGACGATCACGCGTTGTAGTTTGCGAATATCCATACTGATTGAGAAGAACGTTGAGGGCGAGAAAAAGGTCAAAAAAAGGCGCTTGCTTGCTTAAGCGCGCGGTGCAAACACTAAGCGCTGACCGTGCCATTGGCACGGCGGTACAGCGAATGCGATTGGATCAGGTCGGCCACGCCAGCGGGCAGATCGGCGTCGCAGCGCTCGCCGGCGGCGAGCTGCTGGCGCAGGCGGGTGGACGACAGGTCGACGGCCAGGGTCTGGTCGATCCACATGCGGCCGGCGGGTGCGCATTGTATCAATGCTGTGTCGGCGCGGCGCGCATCGAGTTCTTTCTGGACGGGCACATGCAGCGCGTGCAGGTCGAAGCCGGGGCGTGTGGCCACGCACAGGTGCACGTATTCGAACAGGTCTTGCCAGCCGTGCCAGGTGTCCAGGCCGACGAGCTGGTCGGCGCCCATGAGCCAGGCCATCGATGTTTCCGGGCCGTAGAGGGCGCGCAGTTCGCGCACGGTGTCGATGGTGTAGCTTGGGCCGTGGCGCTCGACTTCCATGGGGCTGACATGCACGCGTGCACGGCCTGGCCGCACAGTCTGCGCGGCCAGTTCAGTCATGGCCAGGCGCAGCGGGGCAGGCGTGACCTCCGCGCTCTTCTGCCACGACATGCCGGTCGGAATCCACAGCAGCTCATCCAGGTCGAGCTGGGCGATGCACAGTTCGGCCAGGGCGATGTGGCCGACGTGCGGCGGGTCGAAGGTGCCGCCCAGCAAGCCGAGGCGATAGGGTCGGCCAAGGTTGGGATGCGTCATACCCACTCGCGCGCCGGCAGGAAGTCGGTATACAGCGCCGCTTCCGGCGAGCCCGGTTCGGGCTGCCAGTCGTAGCGCCAGTTGGCTGCAGGCGGCATCGACATCAGGATCGACTCCGCGCGGCCACCGCTTTGCAGGCCGAACAGCGTGCCGCGGTCAAACACCAGATTGAATTCGACATAGCGGCCACGGCGATAGGCCTGGAAAGCGCGTTCGCGCTCGCCGTACGGGGTGCCGTGGCGCCGCTCGGCGATGGGCAGCCAGGCGGTGAGGAAGGCGTCGCCGACGGAGCGCATCATCGCGAAGCTGCGCTCGAAGCCGAGTTCGGCAAAGTCGTCGAAGAAGATGCCGCCGATGCCGCGCGCTTCCTTGCGGTGCTTCAGATAGAAATAGTCGTCGCACCACTGCTTGAAGCGGGGGTACAGCTCGTCGCCGTACGGGGCGAGAGCGCCCTGGCAGGTGCGGTGGAAGTGTGAGGCGTCTTCGGCAAAGCCGTAGTAGGGCGTGAGGTCCATGCCGCCACCGAACCACCAGACGGGCTCGGCATCGGGGCGCACGGCGACGAAGCAGCGCACATTCATATGCACCGTCGGCACGTAGGGATTGCGCGGATGGAAGACCAGCGACACGCCCATTGCCTCGAAGCCGCGTCCGGCCAACTCGGGCCGGTTGGCGGTGGCCGACGGGGGCAGTGTGTCGCCCATCACGTGCGAGAAGCCGACGCCGCCGCGTTCGAGTAGCGCACCGCCTTCCAGAATGCGGGTGCGGCCGCTGCCACGCAGGCGTTCGGTGGGCGGCTTCTCCCACGCGTCGGTGGCGAACGTGCCGCCATCGAGCGCGCCGGCGGCAGTGGTGATGCGGTCCTGCAGGTCCAGCAGGTAGTCGCGGACGGCTTGGGTATCCATCAGGTCGGGAGGAGCCGCTGCGGCGGCAGAGTCATGCGGTTGTCACCATTGTAGCGGGCGGGCCGCTCGGGCAAGTCGGGGATCACCCGGGGTGACGACTGCCGCGCCGCCCCAAATTGGGGCATCGGCGCGGTTTCGAAGTGATTGATGTTAGCGGCGGATGGCGCGGTGACCGATATCGGTACGGTACTGGGCGCCGGCGAATTGAATCTGCTCGACCACGCCGTACGCTGCACGTTGCGCCGCCTTGACGGTGTCAGCCAAGCCCACCACGCACAGCACGCGGCCGCCAGTGGTGGTCAGCTCGCCGTCCTTGAGCGTGGTGCCAGCATGGAATGTGACGCTATCTTCCGTCTCCTTCGGGATGCCGGTGATGACGTCGCCCTTGCGCGGCGCATCGGGGTAGCCGTGGGCGGCCATCACCACGCCCAGCGCGGTGCGGCGGTCCCAATCGAGTTCCATGCCGTCGAGCTTGCCGTCGATGGCGCGATCCATCACGTCGTACAGGTCGGTCTTCATGCGCGCCATGATCGGTTGCGTTTCCGGGTCGCCCATCCGGCAGTTGAATTCGAGCGTCTTGGGGTTGCCCTCGGCGTCGATCATCAGGCCGGCGTAGAGGAAGCCGGTGTACGGGATGCCGTCTTTTTCCATGCCGCGGATGGTCGGCATGATGATTTCGCGCAGCGCGCGGGCGTGCAGCGTGGGCGTGACCACCGGCGCGGGTGAGTAGGCGCCCATGCCGCCCGTGTTGGGGCCGGCGTCGCCGTCCAGGAGGCGCTTGTGGTCCTGGCTGGTGGCCAGCGCCACGACGTTCTTGCCGTCGCACACGACGATGAAGCTGGCTTCTTCGCCGGCCAGGAATTCTTCGATCACCACGCGCGCGCCGGCGTCGCCCAGGCGGTTGTCGGCCAGCATCATGTCGATGGCGCCGTGGGCTTCTTCCGGCGACATGGCGACGACCACGCCCTTGCCCGCGGCCAGCCCGTCGGCCTTGATGACGATCGGCGCGCCTTCCCGGTCAACATACGCATGCGCCTCGGCGGCGTTGCTGAAGGTCTGGTACTTGGCGGTCGGAATACCGTGGCGATGCATGAACGCCTTGGCGAAATCCTTGGACGATTCAAGCTGTGCCGCGGCCTTGGTCGGCCCGAAGATGCGCAGGCCCTTGGCGCGGAACAGGTCGACGATGCCGGCGGCCAGGGGCGCCTCCGGCCCGACCACGGTGAAGTGGATGCCTTCGCGCTCGGCAAACGCGGCCAGCACTTCCGGATCGGTGATCGGCACGTTCTGCAGGCGTTTGTCGAGTGCCGTGCCGCCGTTGCCCGGGGCCACGTACACCACTTGTACCTTGGGCGAGCGTGCCAGCTTCCATGCCAGGGCGTGTTCCCGACCGCCCGAACCGACCACCATCACTTTCATGCTGTACCTGCTTAAAAATTCAAAATCCGATTCGAAATCTGGAAAACAAAAACGGCGATCGGTAAGATCGATCGCCGTTATGTACGCGGCCCGGTGTTATTCCCCGATGACCGCGTTGGTGAAGACTTCCTGCACGTCGTCCAGGTTTTCCAGGGCGTCGAGCAGCTTCTGCATCTTGAGCGCGTCGTCGCCAGTGAACTCGACTTCGGTCTGCGGTTTCATGATGACTTCGGCCAGTTCCGCCTTGAAGCCGGCGGCTTCCAGCGCGGTCTTGACCTTGGCGAAATCGTGCGGCGGGCAGATGACCTCGATCGAGCCGTCTTCATGGGTGACCACATCGTCGGCGCCAGCCTCGAGCGCGGCGTCCATCAGCTTGTCTTCGGGCGTGCCTGGCGCATAGATGAACTGGCCGACGTGGTCGAATAGGAACGCCACCGAGCCCTGCGTGCCCATGTTGCCGCCGTGCTTGTCAAACGCGTGGCGGACTTCGGCCACGGTGCGCGTGCGGTTGTCGGTCATGCAGTCGACGATCACGGCCGCACCGTTGATGCCGTAGCCTTCGTAGCGGATTTCTTCGTAATGCGCGCCCTCCAGTCCACCCACGCCGCGCTGGATGGCGCGCTGGATGTTGTCCTTGGGCATGTTGGCGTCGGTGGCCTTGTCCATGGCCAGGCGCAGGCGCGGGTTGGAGTCGGCATCGCTACCGCCCAGTCGCGCCGCCACGGTAATTTCCTTGATCAGGCGCGTCCAGACTTTGCCACGTTTGGCGTCGGCTGCGGCTTTCTTATGTTTGATGTTGGCCCATTTGGAATGACCGGCCATGAAACTCTCCGAGCGGAATGCGGTGGAATCTGGCGCGCAGATGGCGGTCTGACGCCACCTGCACACTCTATAATCGATCGTCAATTTTAGCATGCTGAACCCGCCGGCCGACCCGTCCATCCGGTCGAGCGCGGGCGCCGCCCCCGAAGAGTTTGATCCCCGCCAAAACGCCATGACCGATCCCATCCTCGTTGCCAAGAACTCAGAAGCCGAACTGGTGCTGCTGCCCCAGCTCGCCAACCGGCATGGCCTGATCACCGGTGCCACAGGCACGGGCAAGACCGTCACCCTGCAGACGATTGCCCAAGGCTTGTCGAAGATCGGCGTGCCGGTTTTTCTGGCCGATGTGAAAGGTGACCTGACCGGCATCTCCCAGCCTGGTCAGCCGAACGACAAGCTCAAGACGCGTCTGGAAGAGCGTGGCTTGCCCGAGCCGCAATGGGCCGGTTGCCCCGTCACCCTGTGGGATGTGTACGGCGAGAAAGGCCACCCGGTGCGCGCAACTGTGTCCGACATGGGCCCGCTGATACTCGCGCGCATGCTGGAACTCAACGACACCCAGACCGGCGTGCTCAACCTCGTCTTCAAGATTGCCGACGACTCGGGCCTTGCGCTGCTCGACGTGAAAGACCTGCGCGCGATGCTGCAGCATGTGGGCGAGCATTCGGGGGAGTACACGACCCAGTATGGCAACATTTCGGCAGCCAGCATCGGGGCCATCCAGCGCAACCTGATTGCGCTGGAATCCCAGGGCGCCGATCAGTTCTTTGGCGAGCCGATGCTCGACATCAACGACCTGCTACAGACGGTGGGCGGGCAGGGGGTGGTGAACATCCTGGCCGCAGACAAGCTGCTGAACGCACCCAAGCTGTACGCGACGTTCCTGCTGTGGATGCTCTCCGAGCTGTTCGAGCATCTGCCCGAGGTGGGCGATCTGGATAGACCTAAGCTGGCCTTCTTCTTCGACGAGGCGCACCTGCTGTTCAACGACGCGCCGCCGTCGCTGCTGCAGAAGGTCGAGCAGGTGGTGCGGCTGATCCGCTCCAAGGGCGTGGGCGTGTATTTCGTTACGCAGAATCCGGCGGACGTGCCCGACACCGTGCTCGGTCAGCTTGGCAACCGCGTGCAGCATGCGCTGCGCGCCTTCACGCCGCGCGACCAGAAGGCCGTCAAGGCGGCGGCCACCACCATGCGCGCGAACCCCGAGTTCAGCATCGAGCAAGCCATCGGCGAGCTGGCTGTGGGTGAAGCGCTGATCTCCATGCTGGATGAGGGGGGCCGCCCTGAGATTACGGAGCGCGCCTTCGTCGTGCCGCCTGCATCGCGCATCGGGCCGATCTCGGACGACGAGCGTCGCGTGCTGATCGCCAACTCGCTGGTGGCAGGCCGCTACGACACGGCAATCGATCGCGAATCGGCCTACGAAAAGCTGACCGGGCGCGTGGCAGCAGGCGGGGCCGCACCTGCGCCCGCACCGGGGTCCATCGGCACCGATTTCGGCGCCTCCTCAAGCTCGGCTCCCGCTCCCGCCCCCGCGTCTGCACAGGAGGACGGTGGCTGGCTTGGTGAGGTTGGCTCGATCCTGACCAAGGGCACTGGCCGTACCGGCCGAGGTGATTCGATTGTCGAAACGCTGGCCAAGTCGACCATGCGCACCATCGGCTCGACGGTCGGGCGTGAGATTGTGCGCGGGGTACTGGGAAGCATCCTCGGCGGGTCGAAGAAGCGCTGACCGCTTCTGACGCACCAAAGCAAACAGCCGGCAATGCCGGCTGTCTTGGTTTGCGCAAAACGACGTCCGTTCAGTTTTTCGTACCAAACAGGCGGTCACCCGCATCACCCAGGCCGGGGATGATGTAGGCGCTCTCGTCAAGATGCGAATCGAGCGAAGCGACAAACAGCTTTACCCCCGGGTGCGCCTTCTGGAACACCTCCACGCCTTCCGGCGCGGCCACGAGGGCGAGGAAGAGGATGTGTTCATCCGGCACGCCGCGCTTCTTCATCACGTCGATGGCGTGCACGGCCGAGTAGCCGGTGGCGACCATCGGATCGCACAGGATGAAGGTGCGCTCTTCCAGATCCGGCAGGCGCACGAGGTATTCGACCGGGCGGTGGTGCTCGTCGCGGTACACGCCGATATGGCCGACGCGCGCCGACGGGATCAATTCCAGCAGGCCGTCGCTCATGCCCACGCCCGCGCGCAACACCGGCACCACGGCCAGCTTGCGGCCGGCGATGACGGGCGCGTCCATCGGGCCCATCGGCGTGTCGATATGGCGGGTGGTCAGCGGCAGGTTGCGCGTGATCTCGTAGCCCATCAGCAGCGTGATCTCACGCAGCAGCTCGCGGAACGTGCGCGTGGACGTGTCCTTGTCGCGCATGTGCGTGAGCTTGTGCTGGATCAGCGGGTGATTGAGGATGAACAGGTTCGGAAAGCGCGGATCTTGTTTCATGACGAGGCAGGATGCTCGGTTCGGTGTTGGGACGCATTGTACCGGCGCGCCCCTCGGTTCGATTGTCAGAGGATGTCTGGCTCTAGCGGCGGCCGCGCATCAGGATCACGTACACCACTGCGGAAATCGCCAGCCCGACGAACCACGCATACGTGTATAGCGCCTCGAACACGCCCGGCACGCTGGCAACGAAGCCCGCCTGCTTGAAGAACCCCGGCAGATTGGGCAGTACACCGATTACCAACGCGGCAATTGCGCGGCCATTCCAGCCGTTGCCGTAGCCGTACTGGCTGTCCAGGCGGAAAAGGTCGCCGGTTTTGAGCACCGTGCGGCGCACCAGGAAGTAGTCGACCATCATGATGCCGGCCACCGGGCCCAGCAGCGCCCCGTAGCCGACCAGCCACGTGAAGATGTAGCCCTTGGTGGTCTCCAGGATCTTCCACGGCATCATCGCCAGGCCGATGCCTGCCGTGATGTAGCCGCCAAGGCGGAACGAGATGCGGTGCGGCGCCAGATTCGAAAAGTCATACGCCGGCGACACCACGTTGGCCGCGATGTTCGTCATCAGCGTGGCGGTGATCAGCGCCAGCAGCGCGACGATGACCGACGGCCCCGTCATCTTGCCGGCCAGCGTGACCGGGTCCCAGATGGCCTGGCCGTAGATGACCACGGTGGACGAGGTGACGAGCACGGCCACCAGCGCCAGCAGGCCCATCGGCCCCGGCAGGCCGATGGCCTGGCCGACGAGTTGGTCGCGCTGGCTGCGCGCGAAGCGGGTGAAGTCGGGAATATTCAGTGCAAGCGTGGCCCAGTAGCCCACCATGGCGGTCAGCGACGGCCAGAAGAAGCCCCAGAACTGGCCGGCACGCTTGCCGCCCTCGGCAAACGCGGACGGCGCCGACAGCATCGGCCCGAAGCCGCCCGCGTTGACGTACGCCCACCAGACCAGGCCCAGCGCGGCCAGAATCAGCAGCGGAGTGGCCAGCGCCTGGAAGTGCTTGATCGATTCAATGCCCTTGGTGATCAGCCAGATATGCAGTGCCCAGAACAGCACGAAGCAGAACGCCTGGCCCGGGTTGATGCCGAGGCCCGGAATCGCGTTGCCCACCAGTGCATTGCCGGTAATGACGTTGAGGATGGTGTAGATCGCCTGACTGCCCAGCCACGTCTGGATGCCGAACCAGCCGCATGCCACGATGGCGCGCAGAATGGCCGGCAACTGCGCGCCGCGCACGCCGAATGAAGCCCGCACCAGCACGGGGAAGGGGATGCCGTACTTGGTACCGGCGTGGCCTACCAGCACCATCGGCACCAGCACGATCAGGTTGCCCAGGAACACCGTCAGCACGGCTTGCCACCAGTTCATGCCCTCGCTCATCAGGCCCGAGGCCAACATGTAGGCCGGCACCGAGACCACCATCGACACCCACAGTGCGGCGTAGTTGGCGGACGTCCAGGTGCGTGCGGCGGGCTGGGTCGGGTTCAGGTCTTCGTTCCAGAGGGACGGGTCGGGCGTATCGGCGGCGCCCGCGGAGAAGGCGGGGGAAATGGCTTGGCTCATGGGATGTGGAATCCGCTGCTTGTCGCAGATTGTTATAGGTATTCGGAACATTCGAAATGCAGGCGCGATTGTACGGCGGTCGGGTGCGGGGCCAAACGAAAGCCGCGCCACGTGCAGCGCACCCCGCGTCGGAACGAATGACGGAATTCACATACAATCGACGCGCTCTCCCACTCACCATCGCGCGCCTCACGCCCGTCCGCGCCTTCCGCTGTGACTACCGCGTCTTCTGCGTCTTCTGCGTCTTCCGCCCCCACGAGCACCACCGACACCGGCGGCCTGGTGCTCGCCTCCGTGGGCGCCGTGCTGTTTTCGGCCAAGGCCATCGTCGCCAAGCTGATGTACCGCTACCAGGTGGATGCGGTCATGGTCATCACGCTTCGCATGATGTTGGCCGCACCCTTGTTCATGGCGATGGGCTGGTGGCAGTCGCGCCGCGCGGCCCCGCTGGCGCCGGCCGATCGCTGGCGCATCGTCGGCCTCGGCATCATCGGCTATTACCTCTCCAGCTTTCTCGATTTTCTCGGCCTGCAGTACATCACGGCGGGGCTGGAGCGGCTCATCCTGTTTCTCACGCCGTCGTTCGTGCTGCTGATTACGGCAACGGTGTTCAAGCGCAGCATCACCGGGCTGCAATGGCTGTCGCTGGCTCTTGCCTATGCGGGCATCGTGCTGGTGTTCGCGCACGACCTGAATCTGGGCGGTAACTACGTCTGGCTGGGCGGCGGACTGGTCTTGGCCAGCGCCATCAGCTACGGAATTTATTTGCTGGCCAGCGGTGAGCTGGTCAAGCGCGTCGGTTCGATGCGGCTGGTGGCCTACGCAATGTGCGTGTCGACGGTGGCGTGCATCGTGCAGTTCCTGGTGCTGCGGCCGGTATCCGCGCTGGTGTTGCCGTGGCAGGTGTATGGGCTGTCGGCCATCAATTCGGTGTTCTGCACGGTGGCCCCTGTCACGATGACGATGATGGCCGTGGCGCGCGTGGGCGCGCCGGTGGCGTCGCAGGCGGGCATGATCGGGCCGGTATCGACGCTGCTGCTGGGCTGGTGGTTGCTGGGCGAGCCGATCACGCTGTGGCAGATTGCCGGCAGTGCGCTGGTGCTGGCCGGCATGGCGCTGCTGTCGCGGCGCGGGCAATCCAAATAGCGGCACAAAACAACCACGAGGAGTCAGACTGGATGGACCTGGGCTTGAAAGGCAAGCGCGCGCTGGTGTGCGGCGCGAGCAAGGGATTGGGCCTCGCTTGCGCCGACGCGCTAGCCGCCGAAGGCGTGGACGTGGTGATCGTGGCGCGCGGCGCTCAAGCGCTGCTGGCTGCGGCCGAGCGCATCCGCTCCGCACGTGGCGTGCGCGTCGAAGCCGTGGCCACTGATATCACCACGCCGGAAGGCCGCGCCGAGGCGCTGCTCGCTTGCGAGCGACTGGGCGGCTCGCCCGACATCCTTGTCAACAACGCCGGTGGCCCGCCGCCCGGCAGCTTCCGTGACTGGGACCGCGAGGCGTGGATGTCCGCGCTGAACGCGAACATGCTCACGCCCATCGAACTCATCAAGGCGACCATCGACAAGATGATCGAGCGCCGCTGGGGTCGCATCGTCAACATCACCAGCGGTGCGGTGAAGGCGCCGATCGACGTGCTGGGTTTGTCCAACGGCGCGCGTTCGGGCCTGACCGGCTTCGTCGCGGGGCTTGCGCGCGAGGTGGCCAAGCATGGCGTGACCGTCAACAATCTGCTGCCCGGCCAGTTCGAGACCGACCGCCTGACCAAGACGCTGGAAGCGGGCGCCAAGGCTGCCGGAATCAGCGCGGAAGAGAACTTGGAGCGCAAGCGCCAGGGCAACCCGGCGCGGCGCTTTGGTCAACCGGCCGAGTTTGGCGCTGCTTGCGCCTTCCTGTGCAGCCAGCACGCCGGCTACTTGAACGCGCAGAACATCCTGCTGGATGGCGGCGCTTATCCTGGTACGTTCTGAACGAGGCTTCTTCATGGCATCTCAATCCCCGGCCACGCGCCGCCGCATCGCACTGATCGCGCACGACCACAAGAAGGACGACATGATTGCCTTTGCGCAGACGCACCAGGCCTACCTCGCACAGTGCGACTTGTTGGCCACCGGCACCACCGGCGGCCGGCTGGAGAAGGAAGTCGGCCTGACTGTGCAGCGCATGCTGTCCGGCCCGTGGGGCGGCGACCTGCAGATCGGCGCGCAGCTGGCCGAAGGCCGTGTCGACGCCGTTATCTTCCTGCGCGACCCGATGACGCCACAGCCGCACGAACCGGACATCAATGCGCTGGTGCGCGCGTGCGACGTCCACAACATTCCCTGTGCCACCAACCTGGCAACCGCCGATCTGGTGATGGCCGCCCTGCAACAGGTGCAGCCCGACCCGAAGGAGATTCACGCATGACACAAGCGAAAGCCATCCGCATCTTTGAAACCGGCGGTCCGGAAGTGATGAAGCTCGTCGATGTCGACGTGCCCGCGCCCGGCCCCGGCGAGGCCACCGTCAAGCAGCACGCCATCGGCCTGAACTACATCGACGTGTACTTCCGCACCGGGCTGTATCCGCAGCCGCTGCCAGGCGGCATCGGCATGGAAGCCTCGGGCGTGGTGGAGGCGGTGGGCGAGGGCGTGACGCACGTCAAGCCTGGCGACCGCGTTGCCTACGCTGGCCGCCCGACCGGCGCCTATGCGGCGATGCGTACCATGCCGGCTGATATTTTGGTGCGCCTGCCCGACACCATCGACTTCGAGACCGGCGCAGCGATGATGCTGCAAGGCATGACCGCGCAATACCTGATCCGCGACAGCTATCGCGTGCAGCCGGGTGACACGGTGCTGTTTCACGCCGCGGCCGGCGGCGTGGGCCTGATCGCCTGCCAGTGGCTCAAAGCGCTCGGCGCCACGGTGATCGGCACGGTCGGCAGTGACGCCAAGGCGGAACTTGCCCGCGCGCACGGTTGCGACCACACCATCGTCTATACGCGCGAGAACTTTACCGAGCGCGTGGTCGAGCTCACCGGCGGCAAGGGTGTGCCGGTCGTCTATGACGGCATCGGCAAGGACACCTTCAAGGGGTCATTGGATTGTCTGGCGCCGCGCGGGATGATGGTCACCTACGGCAATGCGTCCGGTCCGGTGCCGCCGGTGGATTTGAGCCTGCTGAGTGCGAAATCCCTCAAGCTGACGCGCCCGACCCTGATGACGTACACGGCGCGGCGTGACCTGCTGGAGCCGATGGCAGCCGAACTGTTCGATGTGGTCGCCAGCGGCAAGGTGAAGATCGAGATTCACCAGCGCTACGAACTGCTGGACGCGGCGCAGGCGCACCGTGATCTGGAGAGCCGCAAGACCACCGGTTCGACCATTTTGCTGCCGTAAGAAGAGGGGAAGTCGCAGCTTGCCCGGCTATATACGCCGGGCGGCGGCAAAGCGTGCGTCTTCGCGCACGCGTTCGGGCAGGGCGCGCAGCAGCGCGTGCAGAGCCAGCGGCACCAGCACGATGTCATCCACCCAGCCGATCACCGGGATGAAATCCGGGATCAGATCGATCGGCGACACCACATAGCCCACCAGCAGGAGCGCGGCGGGCGCCAGCCACCACGGCGCGTTCGGGTGGCGCAGTGCAAACCACAGCAGGCGCACGTCGTTGCGCACCACGCTCCACAGGCGGAAGAGTCGTCCGAACATGGCAGGGTCCTTGATGAAAGGCCGGCTTCACATGAGGCAGGTTGGCCGGCAAAGCATCGTATCAGCTTGGGCAAACGGCGCCGTTTTCAAGTGTGGCGATGAAAAAAGCCGGCCCTCTTGCGAGGCGCCGGCTTCTTGCTGCAACGGGTAAGACTTAGCCCGGAATCTTGCCTTCCACGCCTTCGACGTAGAACTTGATGCCGTGCAGGAAGCCGTCGTCGGCGACCTTGTCGGCGGGCAGGACTTCCTTGCCGGTGTTGTCCTTGAGCGGACCCTTCCAGATCGGGGCCGAGCCGTCGATGATGCCCTTCTTGCGGGTCTCGACCAGCGCCTTGACGTCTTCCGGCACCACGGCGTTGTAAGCGCCCAGATCGATCGCGCCTTCCTTCAGGCCCCACCACACGGTTTCCGGCTTCCACTTGTTTTCAAGCACGTCGCCGACGACCTTGGTGTAGTACACGCCCCATTTGTTGATCGAGGCGGCCAGGTGGGCCTTCTCGCCGAACTTGGTCATGTCGCTGTCCCAGCCGAGCGCGTAGACGCCTTTCTCTTGCGCGGTCTGCACGACGGCGGCGGAGTCGGTGTTCTGCATCAGCACGTCGACGCCCTGCCCGATGAGGGTGGTGGCAGCCTCACGCTCCTTGCCCGGATCGAACCACTTGTTGACCCAAACCACGCGGGTGGTGGCCTTCGGGTTGACGCTGCGTGCGCCCAGCGTGAACGAGTCGATGTTGCGGATCACCTCGGGGATGGGCACTGAACCCACCACGCCCAGCTTGCCCGACTTGCTCATCTTGCCAGCCACCACGCCCGCCAGATACGCGCCTTCATACGTGCGCACGTCGTATTGGCCGAGGTTGTCGGCGGTCTTGAAACCGGTGGCGTGCTCGAACTTCACGTCCGGGAATTCCTTGGCGACCTTGAGCATCGACTCCATGAAACCGAAGCTCGTGCCGAAGATGACCTTGTTGCCCTGGGTGGCCAGGTCGCGGAACACGCGCTCGGCGTCAGCCGCGCTCTCGGGCACGCTTTCCACGAACGAGGTCTTTACCTTGTCGCCGAACTTGGCTTCGACTTCCTTGCGACCGGCGTCGTGGGCGTACGTCCAGCCCGCGTCGCCCACCGGGCCGACGTAGACGAACGCGACCTTCAGCGGCTCATTGGCTGGTGCCGGCGCGGCAGCGGCCGGTGCCGAGGATGCGGCCGGCGCGGCGGTCTTGTCGCCTGCGCCTTCGTTGGACTTGCCGCAACCCCAGAGGGTCAGGGCAGCGCCGGCGGCCAGGGCGGCCAGCGTGATCCTGCGGGTAACGTTCATCAATTTCTCCTGTTGTGTGGCTCGTTGACTGTGATGAAGCAAAGAAAAGCGGAATGCAGAAAGCTTAGGCAGAGCCCGGTCGGAATGGCTTACCGAGCGACGCCGGCATGTTCAGGCGAATCCAATCCGGGTTGCGCGAGATGATGGCCAGCACGACGATGGTGGCGGCAAATGGCGCCATCGACAGAATCTGCGACGGCATCGACACGCCCATCCCCTGCAGGTAGAACTGCAAGATCGTCACACCGCCGAACAGCAGCGCGCCGAACAGGATGCGCAGCGGGCGCCAGGTGGCGAAGGTGGTCAACGCGAGGGCAATCCAGCCGCGCCCGGCGACCATGTTCTCGACCCACATTGGCGTGTAGACCAGCGACAGGTACGCGCCCGCCAGCCCGCAACACGCGCCACCGAACATCAGCGCGCCAAAGCGGATGGTGCGTACCGGATAGCCCAGCGCGTGCGCGGATTCCGGCGATTCGCCAATCGCGCGCAGCGTCAGCCCCGCACGCGTCTTGAACAGGAACCACGCGATGGCGCCGCACAGTAGCAGGCTGAAATAGACCATCCAGTGGTGCGCAAACAGTGCCGGGCCGATGAACGGAATCGATTCCAGCCCTGGAATGCCATGCGCCTGCGCCGGCAGCGACATGCCGACAAAGCGCTGGCCCATGAAGGCCGATAGCCCTGTGCCGAAGATCGACAAGGCGAGACCGGTGGCGACCTGATTGGTCACCAGCACCAGCGCAAGCCAGGCAAACAATGCGGCCATGACCATGCCGGCAATCGCGCCGGCGGCAAAACCCAGCAGCGGAATCTGCGTCTGGTAGCCGACCATGAAGCCGGCTACGGCGGCCACCAGCATCATGCCCTCGGCGCCGAGATTCAGGACGCCGGAGCGCTCGTTCATCAAGAGCCCGAGGGCAGCCAGCAGCAGCGGAGTGCCGGCGTTGATCGACGCGGCGATCAGGGGAGCGAGACTTTCCATATGTGCGGCCCGATCAGTGGTGCGCGCGCCAGCGCAGGCGGTATTCAATCAAGGTGTCGCAGGCCAGCAGGAAGAACAGCAGCATGCCCTGGAACACCCCGGTGATGGCGGACGGCAGCCCCAGGCGCGATTGCGCGAGTTCACCGCCGATATAGAACAGCGACATCACGATCGCGCCCAGCACGGTGCCCACCGGATGCAGGCGCCCGACAAAGGCCACCACGATGGCGGCAAAGCCGTAGCCGGGGGAGATGGAGGGCAGCAACTGCCCGATCGGCCCCGTCACTTCAAATGCGCCGGCGATGCCCGCCAGACCGCCCGAGATCAGCAGCGCCGTCCACAGCGCCTTGCGCGACGAGAAGCCCGCGTAGCGCGCCGCTTGCGGCGCCAGCCCGCCCACCTGCAGCCGATAGCCTGCGAAGCTGCGGAACACGAACAGCGTCATCGCCGCCGTCATCACCAGCATGAACAGGAAGCCGACGTGCAGGCGCGTGCCGGCCACCAGCGTTGGCAGGACGAACGCAGCGTCGAACACCATCGATTGCGGGAAGTTCATGCCGTTCGGGTCCTTCAGCGGCCCGTTGACCATGTACAGCAGCAGCAACTGCGCGATGTACGTGAGCATCAGCGAGACGAGGATCTCGTTGGCATGGAAGCGGTCGCGCAGCAGGGCGGTGATCGACGCCCACAGCGCGCCGCCGATGAGCCCGGCGACGATGGCGAGCACCAGCGCGAGGCCCCCCGGAATGGCCGGCGTGGGCGTATCGAAACAAATGATGGTGGCCGCCGCAAAGATGCCGCCGACGATGAGCTGCCCCTCCGCGCCGATGTTCCACACGTTGGCGCGGTAGCACACCGACAGCCCCAGTGCGCACAGCACCAGCGGCACGGTCTTGAGCAGCACCTCACCAATCGCGCGCTTGCTCGCCAGTGGCTCGACCACGAACACGCGCAGACCGGCCACCGGGTCTTTGCCCAGCAGCGCGAACAGCAGCAGGCCGAACACCATGGTCAGCACCAGCGCGATCAGCGGCGAGGCGTACGCCATGGTGCGCGACGGGATCGCGCGCAGTTCCAGCGAAACCGGCAACGCCAGGCGGCTGCCGTGCATGACTTCAGCCATGGGCCACCTCCGAGGATGCGGTGGCAGAGGCCGCGCCGGCTCCGTTCTTGTCCCACATGCCGCTCATCCACAGGCCGATCTGTTCGCGGTCGGTGGCGTGCGTGGGGGTGGAGGGCGAGAGGCGTCCGTTGGCGATCACGTGCAGGCGGTCGCACAGGGCAAAGAGTTCGTCGAGTTCTTCCGACACGATGAGGATGGCGCACCCCGCTGCCTTGAGCGCGAGGATTTCGTTATGGATCTGCGCCGCCGCACCCACGTCCACACCCCAGGTGGGTTGCGCGACGATCAGCACGCGCGGCGCGCATTCGATTTCGCGGCCGACGATGAATTTCTGCAGGTTGCCGCCCGACAGGCTCTTGGCCAGCGCGTCCGGCCCACCGGCCTTCACGCCGAACCGGCTGATGATGCCGGCAGCCAACTTGGCGGCGGCTTTCTTATCGATCAGCCCGCCGCGCACCTGTGGCGCGCGTTGGTGCGTGAGCAGCGTATTGGCCGTCAGCGAGAGCGACGGCACAGCGCCGCGCCCCAGGCGCTCTTCCGGCACGAACGACAGCCCGCGCTTGCGGCGCGCGCGCGGGTCCAGTTTGGCAACCGGCTCGTCGCCGATGCTGATGGTTTGGGCCGGCGCGCGCGTGTCTTCGCCCGACAGGGCGGCCAGCAGTTCCTGCTGCCCGTTGCCCGACACGCCCGCAATGCCGACGATCTCGCCGCTGCGCAGTTGCAAGGCGATGTCACGCAGTTCCGTGGCAAACGCGTGTGACTTGGGCAGTGACAGGCCAGCTACCTCCATGCGCACTTCGCCCGGAGTGGTCTGCGGGCGCAGTTCGCGCGGGGGCTCGCCGCCGATCATCATGCGCGACAGCGACGCCGCCGTTTCCTGGCGCGGGTCGCACACGCCCGTGACCTTGCCCGCGCGCATGACCGTGGCGGTGTGGCACAGCGCCTGGATTTCGTCGAGCTTGTGGCTGATGTAGAGGATGCTGGTGCCTTCCGCTGCCAACTGGCGCAGCGTGACGAAGAGCTTTTCGACGGCTTGCGGCGTCAGCACCGAGGTCGGCTCGTCGAGAATCAGCAGGCGCGGGTGCGTGAGCAGCGCGCGCACAATCTCCACGCGCTGGCGCTCACCTACCGACAGCGTATGCACATGGCGATGCGGCTCCAGCGGCAGGCCGTATTTATCGCCGGTGGTGCGCACCTGTTCGGCCACGTCGTGCAGGTCGGTGCCGGCGGGCAGGCCGAGCAGGATGTTCTCGGCCACCGTCAACGTATCGAACAGCGAAAAGTGCTGGAACACCATGGCGATGCCCAGCGCGCGTGCCTGATGCGGGTTGGCGATCTCGACGCGCTGGCCGTCGAGCTGCATCTCGCCGGCGTCGGGCTGCACCGCGCCGAAGATGATCTTCATCAGCGTCGACTTGCCGGCGCCGTTTTCGCCCAGCACGGCGTGGATCTCGCCCGGCGCGACGGCCAGGCTCACGCCGTCGTTGGCGACCACGCTCGGGTAGCGCTTGGTCATGCCCGTCAGCGACAGGCGCGGAGGATGTTGTGTCACAACAGATTGGCTCGTGGTTTCCGTGCCGCTCACCGCGCGCGCAACGCGCTGCGGAGGCGGTCTTTTATGGGCGTTGACGACACTTCACAGATTGCAATGCCGATGCAGATTCGCCTCGACGCATTGCAGCAATCATCATGGTTGGGTGATGCTTTTCATCAAGCGCGGATTATATCGTCCGGCACCGCGCTGGACGCCGATTTCAGCGGGTTTGCACCTGCCTCGTACGAGGAGTGCGGGAGTGCAAATCCCGTGCCGGCCTGATTGGGTCGATTTGCAGGTCTCTGCTTGTCATGCCGGGGTATGCAGGTTGCATGTATGTCCCTCGTCTGGGGCGGATTGGAGGGGGCGACCATCGCGTGCACCTGCCCGGTGCCTGGGCGCGGTTCATCACTTTGCGCTACAGTCTGCCGTTTGCTTCGGCGCGGATGCCAAGCCCGCTACCGCGCTGCATTCCCTCCCATGACTGCTCCCGCTTCCGAACGTTTCCGCTTGCCCGGCCTCATTCCCGGCTGGCTTCTGCTGCTTGGCATGCTGACCGCTGTCGGCCCGTTGTCGGTCGACATGTATCTGCCCAGCTTGCCCACCATCGCGCGCGACCTGAATACCTCGTCGGCCGCGGCGGGGCTCACGCTCACGGTTTTCCTGATCAGCCTGGCGATCGGCCAACTCATCTACGGCCCGGCCAGCGACCGTTTCGGGCGCAAGCCGCCGCTGTATATCGGTCTGGCGCTGTATGTGGCGGCCTCCGTCGGCTGCGCGTTTGCCAAGGACGCGACGATGCTGGCCGTGCTGCGCGGCGTGCAGGGCTTCGGAGGCTGCGCGGGCATGGTCATCGCGCGCGCAGCGGTGCGAGATCGCATGGACCCGGCCGGCGCCGCGCAGGCGTATTCCACGTTGATGCTGGTGATGGGCGTGGCGCCCATCCTCGCGCCGATGATCGGCGGTGCGGTGCTGCAGGTGGGGTCGTGGCGGATCATCTTTGCGCTGCTGACGGGGTTTGGCGTGCTGTCGCTGCTGGCCGTGCATTACCTGATGCGCGAGACGCTGGCCCCGGAAAACGCTCGCCGGCTGGCGGTCGGCCACGTGCTGCGCGATTACTGGGAGCTGCTGCGCGACCACCACTACGCCGCCTATATGTGGTGTGGCGCGGTGTTCCTGTCGGGCATGTTCGCGTACATCACCGTGTCGTCGTTTGTGCTGATCGACGGCTATGGGCTGACGCCGTCGCAGTACGCGTGGGTGTTCGGCAGCAACGCGGCGGGGATGATTGCGGCCTCGCGCGTGAACGTGCGGCTGGTGCGCCGGCGCTCTCCTGCGCGCGTGCTGCGGCGGGCGCTGTGGATTCCGGCCGTGACCAGCGTGCTCGCCACGGCGGCGGCAGCGGCCGGCTTTACGCCGCTGCCGCTCGTGCTGGCAGCGTTGTTCTGCTACATCGCATCGATCGGCTGCATCTCGCCCAACACGGGCGCGCTGGCGATGGCCGGGCAGGGCGCTCGCGCCGGCACCGGTTCGGCGCTGATGGGCGCCATGCAGTTCGGGCTGGGCATGGTGACGGGCACGGTGGTGGCCGCCATCGGGCAGAGCGCGCTGCCGCTGCTGGGCATGATGGCTGTTTGCGCCGTGGGAGCGCTTGTCGTGGGCTTGCGTGCAACGCGCGAAGAGCCTGCAGCCTGACCCCCGCATGGCCTCGCGCCTCTTGTTCCAGAGGGCGTCTTCATCGTTTCATATGACTTTGGCATAACATGCCTGTCACGTCCGTCGTGTCCGACGCCTATGATGAGGGCAGCCGGGCGGCGATCGAATGTGGCCTGACCCTGCCAAACCTAGGGTTACTTCTTATATAGAATTTATCAACGTTTTATTAACGTATCGCTTTCGTTTTCAATCGCGCTTCGTTTGGTCGGCATCTTTCCGCCAACCGCGCACACGAGACGGGGGTTAAGTTGCAGTGCACGATTCACCGGCTGGGCGAACTGGCGCTGTTGTGCGAGGTGTCGCCGCCGGCGACCCTGAATTGCCAGCAGCGTATCTGGGCCATGGCCTCGCGCGCGTCCCACTGGGCTGGCGTGATCGACGTGGTGCCCGGCATGAACAACCTCACGCTCGTGTTCGGGCCGCTGGCCGACGCGCGCTTGCTCGAAACCCTGCTGCGCGAAGCGTGGGAGGAGAGCGAGGCGCTGGTGGCCGACGGCAAGCTGGTCGACATTGAAGTCGCCTATGGCGGTGACGATGGCCCCGACCTGCGCGAAGTCGCGCGCCACACTGGTCTGACGCCGGCCGAAGTCGTGCGCCGCCACACCGCGCCTGAATACATCGTCTACTTCCTCGGCTTCCAGCCGGGCTTTGCCTACATGGGCGGCCTGGACAAATCGCTCGCCACGCCGCGCCGCGCGGAACCCCGCATGGCGGTGCCTGCCGGTTCGGTCGGCATCGGCGGCGAGCAGACGGGCATCTACCCGGCCGCATCCCCCGGTGGCTGGCAATTGCTCGGCCGCACGGAGGCGGCGCTCTTCTTGCCGCAGCGCGACCCCCCGGCGCTGCTGGCACCTGGAGACCGCATCCGCTTCGTCGCCTCGAAGGTGCGCGCATGAGTTCGAAACCCCAAGCCATGATCGAGATCGTGCGGGCCGGCGTGCTGGCCACCGTGCAGGACCTGGGCCGCACCGGCTATCGCCGCTTTGGCGTGTGTACGTCGGGTGCGCTGGATCCTCTGTCGCTGTACGTGGGCAACCGCCTCGTCGGCAACCGCAGCGATGCGGCGGGTATCGAGTTCACGCTCGGCAACGCCACACTGCGCTTCCAGGCCAACGGCCTCATCGCGCTGACGGGCGCCGATTGCCGCGCGACGCTCGACGGCGAGGCCGTACATGCCTGGCGCGCCATTCCCGTGCAGCGCGGGCAGACGCTGACTTTGCGCGTGGCGCAGGGCGGCGTGCGCGCCTACCTGTGCGTGGCTGGCGGCATCGACGTGCCGGAGATGATGGGCTCGCGCAGCACCGACCTGAAAGCCGGCTTTGGCGGTTTCGAAGGCCGGCCGCTGAAAGACGGCGACAAGCTCCCCGTGCTGCCTGCCGACACGACATACGCGCCCGACATCAGCGGCGATGCCGTCGCCGTCAAGGCCGCGCGCTGGACGTTCGACCGTACGCAAGGCGATACACCCGTGATGCGCGTGCTGCCCGGCCCGGAGTACGACGATTTCCTCGCCGAATCGCAGGCTGCGTTCTGGGAATCGGATTGGACGCTGACCCCCAACAGCAACCGCATGGGCTTCCGCCTGCAAGGGCCGGAGCTTCAGCGCAAGAAGCAGCGCAGCGGCGATCTGCTCTCGCATGGCGTGGTGCCGGGCGTGATCCAGGTGCCGCCGTCGGGACAGCCCATCGTGCTGATGGCTGACGCGCAGACCACCGGCGGCTACCCCAAGATCGGCAGTGTGATCCTGGCCGACCAGTGGCGTCTGGCGCAAGTGCCGCTTGGCACGCGCATCCGCTTCGAGCGCGTGACGTTGGAAGAGGCCGAGAGTGCGCGCGCTGATGTGGCACGCTATCTGCAGCAAATCGAAACCGCGCTGGATTGGCAGCGACAGGGCATTCTCTCCACCGCGCGGCGCACCGCCAAGACGCGGCTGAATGCCTGAGCACCGGAAGACAACATCATGACGACGATTGATCTGAACGCCGACCTTGGCGAAGGCTGCGACAACGACGAGGCGCTGCTCGCGCTGGTGAGTTCCGCCAACATCGCCTGCGGCTGGCATGCCGGCGACGTCAGCACGATGCGCCAGACCACCGCGTGGGCGCTGCGCGAGGGCGTGTCGATCGGCGCGCATCCGAGCTTTCCTGATCGCGAGAACTTTGGCCGCACCGAGATGCACCTGCCGCCCGAAGAGATCTACGCGGGTGTGTTGTTCCAGATCGGCGGCCTGTCGGCCATCGTGCGCGCGCAGGGCGGCAAGCTGGCCCACGTGAAAGCGCACGGCGCGCTGTACAACCAAGCCTCGCGCGACCGGCCGCTGGCCATGGCAATTGCGCGTGCGGTGCGTGATTTCGATCCGTCGCTGGCGGTGTTTGGCCTTGCTGGCGGCGAACTGGTCAAGGCGGCGCGCGAACTCGGCCTGCAGGCCAAGGAAGAGGTGTTTGCCGATCGCGGCTACAACGCCGATGGTTCGCTCGTCAAACGCGGCACGCCCGGCGCGCTGATCGACGACGAAGACGCCGCGCTCGACCAAACGCTGACCATGGTGCGTGAGCAGCGCGTAAAAGCGATTGATGGCACGTGGGTTCCGATCCACGCGCAAACCGTCTGTCTGCACGGCGACGGCGCGCATGCGCTGGCGTTCGCGCGACGCATCCGGGAACGGCTCGGCAGCGAGGGGATCGCTGTTGGCGCCGATGCCTGAAGCACGCCCCGCAACTTCCATGCGGGGCTTTTTTGAACCTGCTTACGATCGCGATGCGCAGCAGGATCGTGGGCAGGTTCGAGTCACTTGGGGGGGGAAGCACCATATGAGTACGGCAGTGAATCTATGGCCGCTGATCGGGGTGGTCGTCATCATCGCGGGGTTCATCCTGCGGTTCAATCCGATGCTGGTGGTGGCCGTGGCCGCCATCGCCACCGGTTTTGCGGCGTCGATGTCCATCGACCAAATCCTGACGGCGATCGGGACGGGTGTCATCAAGACGCGGACGTTGCCGCTGATCATCCTGCTGCCGCTGGCGGTGGTGGGGCTGCTTGAGCGCCACGGCCTGCGTGAGCACGCACAGAACTGGATCTCGCGCATTCAATCGGCCACGGTGGGTCGTCTGCTGATCGTCTACCTCGCCGTGCGCGAGCTGACGGCTGCGGCAGGTCTGACGAGCCTCGGCGGCCATCCGCAGATGGTGCGTCCGCTGCTGGCCCCGATGGCCGAAGGCGCCGCCGAGAACCGCTTCGGCAAGCTGCCGGCGCCGGTGCGCGAACGCCTGCTGGCCTTCTGCGCCGCCACCGACAACGTCGGCCTGTTCTTCGGCGAAGACATCTTCGTGGCCTTTGGCGCCATTGCTCTGATGCACACGTTCCTGCTCGGCTCGGGCATCGACATAGAGCCGCTGCATATCGCGGTGTGGGGCATCCCGACCGCCATCTGCGCGTTCCTGATCCACGCTGTGCGCCTCAAGCGCCTGGACGGCTGGCTGGCCCGTGAAATGGGTAACCAGCGGGGCGCTGTCGGCAACACCAACACGGCTGCGGCCAAGCAGGGGTAAGCCATGATTCTGTCGATCAACTATCTGTACTGGCTGGCCGGGATCATCCTGACGATCACCGCGCTGATGACCTTTGCCGACAAGGACCACCCGCGCCGCTGGACCACGGGCCTGTTTTGGGCGATCTTTGCCGTGATCTTCCTGGTCGGCGACAAGATCCCGCCGATCGTGGTGGGCTGCGGCGCGGTGCTGATGGCGCTGCTGGCCGGCACGGGCGGCGTGACGCTCGGCAAGCACGGCGAGCTGCCGGCCGAAGAGCGCCGCGCTTCGGCCAAGCGCCTGGGCAACCGCCTGTTCATCCCGGCGCTGACCATTCCGGTGGTCACCGTCATCGGCAGCGTGTTCCTGAAGGACATCAAGATCGGCAGCGATCTGCTACTCGATCCGAAGAACCAGACCTTCGTCTCGCTGGGCCTGGGCTGCATCATCTCGCTCGCGCTGGCTTGCTGGCTCACGCGTGATACGCCGGTGCAGGCTATGCGCGAATCGCGCCGCCTGACGGAATCGCTCGGCTGGGCGCTGGTGCTTCCGCAGATGCTGGCCATGCTGGGCCTGGTCTTCGCCGACGCCGGCGTGGGCAAGGCTGTTGCGCACCTGACCACCGCCTACATCAACATGGACTATCGCCTGGTCGCGGTGATTGTCTATTGCGTGGGCATGGCGCTGTTCACCGTCATCATGGGCAACGGCTTTGCGGCTTTCCCGGTCATGACGGGCGGGGTAGGGGTGCCGATCCTGGTGGGCGTGTTTCATGCCAACCCAGCGGTCATGGCGGCGATCGGCATGTTCTCGGGCTACTGCGGCACGCTGATGACCCCGATGGCGGCGAACTTCAATATCGTGCCCGCCGCGCTGCTGGAGCTGTCCGATAAGAACGCTGTGATCAAAGCGCAAGTCCCCACCGCGCTACTGTTGCTTGCAGCCAATATCGTGCTCTTGTACTTCCTGATGCTCCACTAATCGTGTTTAATGCGTCGCGTGCGGTGTGCGTCACGCGGGCGGCTCTTAGCCGGCCGACGCCACCAAGCGCGATCGCTGCCCGCGAGACAAGGGCATGCGGTCGTAGACCTCGCATCGTGCTCTTCTCCGGGGGGATTCATGAGCAGCCAGATGACGAGCGGCCGTTCCATGTCGGGACGCCGCTTTTTTTGTGTTCTTGCAGCCAGCGCGCTGTCGCTGCTGTCGGCCGCCCAGGTGCGTGCTGAAACGTTCCGCGTGGCCACGCCGTATCCGGCCGTCAATTTCCATACGCAAAACCTGCAGGCCTTCGCCACCGCTGTAAGCGCCGCAACCAACGGCGGCCTTAAGCTCGACGTCTACCCGAACGGCTCGCTGCTCAAGCCCGCCGCCATCTTTGACGGCGTGAAGGACGGCAAGGCCGAGGCGGGCGAGGTGATGCTCTCCACGCTGGCCCAGCGCGATCCGCTCTTCGGCGTGGATTCGATTCCCTTCGTGGTGTCGGGCTACAGCGATGCGCGCCTGCTGTGGGATGCCTCGCGCAGCCACATCGAAGCGTTAATGAAGGCCAACGGATTGCGCCTTTTGTACGCCGTGCCCTGGCCGCCGCAGAACCTGTATTCCGAAACACCGATCGCCCGTTTGTCCGACCTGAAGGGGCATCGTTTGCGCACCTATAACGCGGCGCAAAAGCGCATTGCCGAGCTGTACGGTGCGCAGGCCGTGCAGGTGGAAGCCGCCGATCTGACTGCCGCGATTGCCGGCGGCCGGATCGACACGATGGTCACCTCGCCGTCTACCGGTCTGGAAACGAAGGCTGGCCAACGCATGACCTATTACTACAAGGTTAACGCGTGGATCCCGAAGAACGCCGTGTTCGTCAACGAGGCGCGCTTCGCCAAGCTCCCGCCTGCGATGCAGCAGACCGTGCTCAAGCTCGCCAAGGATTACGAGGCGCGCGGCTGGGACTCGAGCCGCCAGACGTATGAGCGCGATGAAGCCGAGCTCGCCAAGACCGGCGTGCGCGTGCTCAATCCCGACGTGACCCTGCAGGGCGACATGCGCCGCCTGGGCGAGCGCCTGACGCGCGAATGGCTGCATACCGCGGGCACGGAAGAAGTCGACATCCTGTTGAACTTCGAGAACAAGCGCAGCAAGGCAAACTGACGCCGCAACGCACTTGGGCATGATGTTCGACGGACGTTTATCATCGTTTTAGTCTTACGCAGCAAGCAGGAGAACGTCATGCCTACCGTCCTCGTCACCGGTTTTGACCCATTCGAGAATGAACCCCTCAACCCGTCGTGGGAAGCCGTGCGCACCCTCGACGGCCAGGGAATCGCCGGTGCCGACATCATCGCGCGCCAGTTGCCGACCATCTTCGGCGAATCCAACAAAGTGCTCGGCAAGTTGCTGCAGACGCTGCAGCCGGATGTTGTGATCGCAGTGGGGCAGGCCGGCGGCCGCGCCGAGATGGCCATCGAGCGCATCGCCATCAATGTCGACGACGCGCGCATTGCTGACAACGCGGGCAAGCAGCCGATCGATATCGCCATCGCGAGTGACGGGCCGGCCGCGTATTTTTCAACGTTGCCAATCAAGGCCATCGTGCGCGAGCTGCGCGCGGGCGGCGTTCCAGCCTCAGTTTCGCAGACGGCAGGCACCTTTGTCTGCAACCACGTGTTCTATGGGCTGATGCATGCCATCGCCCGTCAGAATCTGCACACGCGCGGCGGCTTTATCCACATTCCGTATCTGCCGTCGCAGGCAGCCAAGCACCCGGGGCAACCGAGCATGGCGCACGATACCGTCGTGGCCGGCCTGCGCATCGCCATCGAGACAACGCTGCGCACGCTGCACGACGTACGCGAAACCGGCGGTCAGCTCCACTGAGCCAGCGCGGCGGCGCGCGCTGGTCAGTCCGTGAAGCGCGTATGCCGTTGCAGTTCGATGCGCACCGGCGTGCCCGGTGCGGCATAGCCTGATGCGATTGGCGCCGTGTCGGCCGTTGCCAGCTCGATTTCGATGGCCGCAGATTCATCGTCGTGCAGTGTGGGCGTGGGCTCCAACTTGGGCGGCGTCGGTGCGGGCTCGTCTGCCTGCAAAAGTGCTCGCGGCCGCATCGGTTTTACCGGCAATTGCGCCAGGGCCGGCCTTGCAGCACCGATGACCCGCGCGGCGACTTCCGTTTCGTTAAACGCAATGTCGGGCGCCCGTGCAACCGCCGCTGCGGTAACGATTTCGGATTTCGCGGCTTCTTCGTGGGTTTCCATTGACGCGATCCGCTCGGACGGCAGGTTTTCGAGCGGAACGGGCGATGCGATCGGCTGGGCGATGGCGGCCACGGGCGTTTGATCAAGCTCCGCGGCTGGCAGACGATGCTGCCCCGTGTGCCAGCCAAGCAGCGCGGCGGTCAACGTGCAGGCCGTGCCAACCGACAGCGCGGTTACGCGTTGACGCCACAGCTCATGGCTCGCTGTACCGGCCTCCCCGCACCGTTTGGCGGCAGAATCGGTGGGCGCAGTGTCCTGCTGCGCGTCGACGATGGCCTGTGCGCTGTCGTCCGGTGGCCCGAAGGGCGGCGGCATACGCACCAGGCCTGGTAGGCGCAGGTTTCCGTCGATGATGAAGTTGGGGGATTCCACATCCGTCTCCACTGATGGCCGCAGCGGACGTTCAAGCCGGCTGCGCAAGCAGGCGCCATGCTAAGCGGTAGATGGGCGGTGGTCGATCGGATTACTCTTAAGTCGATGCAGGCAGCATCAAGGGCCGGGTGGTCGCTGGCCTGCCGCTTCCGCGCCAGGCCAGGAAGGTGGAGTTCAAAGAAATTTACGGTGCCGGCGACCAGTGCGGATCGTTGAGTTGCTTTTCCAGCAGGCGGATCTGCTGCTGCAGCGATTCGACCTGCGTCTGATACGCACGGCGCTCGATGTCCAGCGCCTTGGTCTCCTGACGCATGGTCTGCTGCTCGGTCAGCATCTTCTGCCGCTGCGCCTGCATGATGCGGACTTCCTCTCTGAGCGACGCTGCGCGCTGTTGAGCCGCCTGGGCTTCGCGCTCCAATTGCGCTTTCTGGCCGGCCGTGACGGCGCGGCGCAGATCATCTTCGGCCCATGTCCGGGTCTGGCTGGCCAGTGTCTCGTATGCGCCTTCGGCCGGAGCGACCGACGCAAACTTGTACACACGCCACAGTTCTTTGCGATACGACAGGGCAACGTAGGCCGTGGTGTCTTCGTTGACGAGTAGCAGGCTGGTACCGTAGTCGCCGTTGTAGGTGGTGCGCAATTCGGCCAGGCGTTTTTGCGCCAGCAACTGCTGCAGCTCAGCCACTGTGCCGCCCGATGCGGCCGTGGAGGCTGCCGGCGCTTGCGGTGCGTTGGCTTGTGCGCGGGCCAGCCCGGCGCCCGCAACGGAAGCCGCGGCGATGAGCGTGAGAACGGTTCGGCGGAAGACGAAGGACATCGCAAGAATCAGAAATCGGAGCCGACGCGACTATATCAGCTTTGCCTGCTGGCTTCGGCCGGATCAGTCACATCGTGTCGGCGGATGCGATGCCGGACGCCTCGCGCCGACCGAAGTAGCGGGCGGGCGATAGCCCGAAGTACTGGCGGAACATGGCGATGAAGTTGCTGGGCGAGGCGTAGCCCAGCGCATCGGCCACGTTGGCGACCGGTTCGCCGGCGGCCAGGCGTTCGAGCGCGTGCACCAGCCGCGCCTGACGCCGCCATTGCGCGAAGCCGACGCCGGTCTCCGCCAGAAACAATCGGTTGACCGTGCGCGGTGATACGCCGGCCCATTCTGACCAGGCTTGCAGCGTGCGCGTGTCGCCGGGGGCGTCGACCAGGCCTTGGGCGATGCGCGCAAGGCGGCGGTCAGTCGGCAGCGGCAGGTGCAGCGGCTCGCGCGGGGCGTGGCGCAGTTCGTCGAGCAGCACCGCGGCGATGCGCTTGCATTCCGGATTGAGTTGCTCTTCCGCCGGCCAGGTCACGGCGCGCTGCACCAGTGCGCGCATCACGTCGCTGATGCCAACCACGCACGGGCGGTCGGGCAGGTCGGCGCAGCACGCGGGTGTGATCAGCACGAACCAACCGCTCATCACGCCGCTGATGGTGGCGCTGTGCATCTCGCCGGGTGGAATCCAGCCGGCGCGATGCGGCGGCAGTATCCACGAGCCGTGTCGCGTGCGCACGTGCATCAGGCCACTGTCTACGCAGAAGATCTGGCCGCGCAGATGGCTGTGCCAATCGACCTCGCGTGTGCCGAACTGAAGCCTCTCGTTGCTGTCGGCGGTGCCGACGACGGCGACGATCTCGGGGCCGTCCGTGCGTTCGCTGTAAGCCTTGAGGGCCGCCAGTTCGGCTTGGGGCCGGGCGGGCATGGCATCGCAGGTGCGGGTGGATGCGCGCATGAGCGGATGGCGGGATTTCAATAGTTTCTGTCCAAACCACGTTATCACGTCTTTGCTGCGGTGCGCGATAGTGACCTCACGGCGCGCAGGGCGTCGCTCATGTATTGCAATCCGAGCAGGGGGAAACATGACAGAAGGATTGGGCGGATTCCGCATCTACGATGTCTCGGCATGGCCTATCGTGATGCTGCGCAGCGGCGCGCAGGCGCCGGGATATGCCGCGCAGTGGGTGCGCGAGATGAACGCATTGCTGGCACGCAATGAGCCATTCGTGATGCTGCACGGCGTGCAAGGCGAGGACGAGGCGCACGAAGATCGCCGCGTGCGCGCGGTCTGGCTCAGGGAGAACAAGTCGGCGCTGGCGGCACAGTGTCGGGTGTTGGTGCATGTCGAGCCAGACCCGGAGCGGCGTCGGGCAGTGCGCGCGCAGGCGGCGATTGCCGTGCAGGCGTTCAAGGTGCCGATGGAGGTGGTCGCCAGCTTTGAAGAGGCGCTGGCGGCGGCGCAACGCGCGCTGGCCGGCCGAGCGGATCAGCCATGGCAGCTTGCGGAGCCGACCCATGCCTGAGCCGCTGCATGTGACGATCATCGGTGCGGGACTGGGCGGACTGTGCCTGGCCCAAGGGTTGCGGCGCCGTGGCATTGCCTTCGATGTGTTCGAGCGCGACGCCACCATGGGAAGCCGTCCGCAGGGCTATCGCATCCGCATCGATGCCGCCGGGCAGCGCGCGCTGCAGGCCAGTCTGCCGCCGTCGCGCTATGCGCTGTTCCGCAAGACCTGTGCGGTGCCGGCGCGCCGCGTGCACGTGTTCGATCCGCATCTGCGGCCAGCCGAAGGCCGCTGGGTGGATTCCTGGCGCGACGACGATGCCGCCGAGGCTGCCGACCTGAATGCCCATCGCCAGACACTGCGCGAGGTGCTGCTCGACGGTATCGGCAACTGGGTGCACTTTGGCAAAGGGCATGTCCGCCATCGGCCGCGCGGCGATGGCCGCATCGAGGTGACGTTCGACGATGGCGCGGCACTCGTCACTGACGTGCTGGTCGGCGCTGACGGGGTGCATTCGGGCGTGCGCACGCAGCGTCTGCCGGATGCCGCGCCCGAGTTGACCGATGCTTCGGTCATTTACGGCAAGACGTATCTGACGCCCGCCGCGCTCGCGCGTGTCGACGATCGGTTGTTGGGCAACACGACCGTCGTTTTTGGCGACGGGCTGGCGGTGATTGTCGACGCGATGCGCTTTGTGGTGTCGCCTGCGCAGCTTCGCGCTGGGTTGAGCGACGTGGAGCCTTACCTCTACTGGGCGGTGATCGGGCAAAACCAGCGGCTCGGCGTGGATGCGGCCGCCGCGCAGGCGAGCGCGGATGCCTGCGTCGCGGCGCTGTCTTCCGGCTGGGCACGCGGCCTGCGCGCGTTGTTCGCCTATGGCGATGCGGCGTCGACGGTCATCTTGCCAGTGCGCACCGCGCGGCCCTTGGCGCATTGGGCGGGCACGCGTGTCACGCTGCTCGGCGACGCCATTCATGCCATGAGTCCGGCCGGTGGTCTGGGTGCGAACACCGCGCTGGCCGATGCGGCCAATTTCGCCGCCTGGATCGGCGAGGTGCGGCAGGGGCGGGTGGGGCTCGATGCGGCAATCGCCGGATATGAGACGGTGCTGAGGGAGACGGCCGCACGGGCGATCGAGGCGTCGCGCAAGGGCACTGATGTGCTGCTGGGGGCGTTGGCCTGAGGGGGAGAAAAAAGACTGGCGGAAGCGGTGAGATTCGGCGTCTGAAGGAAAAAAGTCGCTCAAACTCAAGGAGTTTCAACGATGCTCGTAACGTGATGTGTACCAGTCGTGTAGACCGCAGACTGTACCACCGTGCCGGCATGCGGTGGCACGTCTGTCTACCCGTGGGAGCTCGATGGGCCGTTCAAGATTCGATGTGGTGAGGGCTCCCGTGATGCTCAAATGTCGTCCTCATCGGCGTCCATAGGCCGCTTCGGGGCAGACGCCCGGGACCTGGACGCCTGCGGTCCAGCCTCAATACGGTGTTATCTACACGCTCATACCCCAGGTGGGTCTGCATTTTGTGCAAATTAACGCATTGGAGCTTGAGGTTTGGCCCAGCCCGGAGCAGACGCACGTTGTAGAAACGTTTGATTCCAGTCGGTGCTGACACGCGCAATGCCGACGCCTTGGTTATGCCGATCGACGTGCTGACCGTCACTCTGAAACCCTGAGATCGATTCCTGCGACGCAATCACCATTCGCACGCCATCGCGTCAATTTCAATTGAGAAGGCACATGCGCACATGCGAGCATTGGTGAATGGTCGACCGGTTACGAACCCGATCAGGTTTGATACCGAGCTGTCCAGCAGTTACCTCGACACGGCCTCCGCCGCCAGAAGCGGAGTCGGTAAGAGGGGTCGGAAAACACCGCCATTCTGTGTGGTTATGAGGTATCGGATGAGGGGAATCAAAGCGCAGTCGTTCGCCCGGAAGCCGTTTTGCGACGGCAAACATTCTGTTCCGAGCAAAGGTTGTTGGACCCACTATGCCTTCACTGAGGTCGGAGCGCGCGTCCCCGCAGGCGATCTTCATTGGCATGGTGCGATTTGTGCAGGAGCCGGGAGCTATCTCTTACGTCGTTGCCAATCCCGGGTGGAAGCCACTCACACGGTTAGGTATGAGCACGCAGGATTGTCTGGCAACGATATTGTCGTTGGCCTGATTCACGAAGGAAGTCATACCGTCGAGTTGCCGGACGGTCGCCAAATGTCCTTTGGCGCGGATCAGCTATTTGCCCTCGATTGCGCCCAGCAAATACGTCATCACTGGCGCGATTCGGCTGTCAGCTACCTATGGCTCCCGCGCGGCTTGGTACATGAAACGATGTTGCCGGATCCGGCTGGCGTCAGCGCCGTCGCAGTCGCGCTGGGCAACGCCAAGCTTGCACCGTTTTTGGCCGCGCAACTGAACTTGCTACGCACGCAAAGCACCGAATTGGCGCCCAACACATTGCACCACGTCCTCAACGCGACGATCGATCTCGCCAACCTGACCGTCCGATCGGAACTTTTGAACTCTGTTAATGCGTCAGCGCGACGGATGGACGGCAGGATGTTCGCGGTCTGGCGTTATATAGAAGAGAATCTGCACAAGCACGATCTGGCACCCAAGGAAATCGCCCAGGCCATCAACTGCTCACGCGCGCAACTCTATCGGCTCTTTGAGACGCAGCCATTCACTGTCAGGGAAGCCGTCAAGGAGGCTCGGCTCAAAAGAAGCCTTCACTATCTGGTTCGGTCGGATCGAAAGTTCGACCTTGGAGAAATTGCCGCCGTTTGCGGTTTTACCGATCAATCGGCCTTTGGTAAGCAGTTTCGTCAACGGTTTGGCCTGGCGCCGGGCAAGGCGCGGCGAACGGGTGCGTGCGCAGCATTATTTGCGCGATTAGAGGCTGGCGAAAATACTCCCCTTGGCTAACGCGTTCTTACATGGCGCAACTGCGCGTCGGCTGCCTTGTGGCAGCGATGGCTCAGTATTCATGACTCGGAGCTGTGAGCGTGGTTTGGCCCAAGCTGATGTGCCAGTCAGGGCATGTGCCAAGGACTGAGAGGTGGATCAACGCATGTGCGCTAACCACGTTCGCCAATCCCCATCTTGTACGAATGGCAGTGTAGCGGCGCGACCCTCTTCCGCCAGTGCACGGGTTTCACGCGGCGACATGCCGATGGCCCGTCGGTACGCGCGTGTAAAGTTGGATGCGTCGGAATAGCCGTACGTCCGCGCAATTTCCGCGATCGGCCGGTGGATTTGCGAGCGATCCGCCAATATGGCGTAGCACTGGCGCAGGCGCTGCGTGCGCACATAGTTGAGGAACCCGCCTTCCCGCTCGAAGAGCCGGTACAGCGTCGCGCGTGAAGTGCCGAAATGGAAGGCAACGCTCTCGGGCGATATTGTCAGATCAGCAAGGTTGCGATTGATATGTCGGCAGACCGCCGCGAACAAGCTTTCGTACACCGCGCGGACGTTGGATTCCGTCACCTGACTATTCACGGCGGCTGCCGCCAATTGCAACGTACCTGGTATGACGGCTTGGGCTTCGGCATCACTCAGTTGGCCGACGCTGTGATATAGCGAACAAAGATGGTCACGAAGCAGGCCGATCATCGGAGCGTCGCCGCGCAGCACGCGCATGCTCAGCTCATCCGGCGATTGCAGTAGCGGCGTCAACAGTCGACGCGGTACCACCAAGCTCAGGAAGCGGCTATCGGTGGTGCTGGTGGTCAACGGCTGTGCGGCGTCTACGATAAAGAGATCGCCTGGCCGCGTAGCAGTTTCGATGCCACCGTCGCGCCGGATACAGCTGCCTTCCAGGTAATACTGGAGGACATAGGTGTCCATGCCATCGCGGCCAAGCTTGTACCGAGAGCGGTCATAGTGTTGCGCTTGCGCGTCGATCATGCCAATGCCCGTCTCGCCACAAAGATAGGCATCCACACGCGCCTGAAAGCCGTGCTCTCGTGGCACAGCTGAGCGTGTGTCGAACAGAACACCGATGGCTTCCTGCCATGCACCGAACTGGTGTTCGCGTGGCAATACACTCGTGTCGAACTGGGAGTGTGGAGGCTTGCTCATGGTTACATTCCTTTGACAATTGCCATTGTGCCGAAGCGCGGCAATTCTCCGGAATCCCTTCTGATGGGGGGGTAAGATCTTCCCGAAACTGTAAGGGAGGTATGGTATCGACGTGCAATGCGGTGTTGTCAAACGTCAAAGGAAACGCCCCGCGCGAGGGCGGGGCGTTCTGTTCAGCGCCGGACAGGCTTAGCGGACGACAGGCTTGGCGTATTGGATCGGAATATCGACCCGTGCCTGTGGCAGCGCTTTCTTTAGCTGCGTGCGTGCATCGGCGGCATCCTTTAATGACGCAAAGCGTAGCGTGCTGATGTTCATGTGACCGTAGTACTCCGCTGACACGGGCGCGGTCGTGAGGTTTGCCGCGGCTTGGCGCACGCTGTCGACCGATACCTGCGAGACGACCACCTTGTTGTGGCTCTCGCCTACCACGCCGCGCTCGTTGGCGACTTGCGTGACGGTGCTGGACGCCGCGCCCGCTGCCTTGGCTTGGGCACGGGTGGAGAGCACCTTGAACGACTGCGTGTCGATCTGCACTACCTGTGCGCTGGCGTACTGCGACAGCTCCTGCGTCGACAGCTGCTTGCCCATCACCAAGTCAGCCGCAGCTGCTTGGCCCGCCACGGCAACCGAAACCAGCGCCCCCAGCGCAACAGTCTTGAAAAAGGACGAAATGATCATGTTGAGAAATCTCCAGAGGGCTTACTTGGCCGCGATCACGCGAAACTGTACGCTCAGCGGCGTGGCGAGCGTCACGGTATGCGTGCCGCCTTGCGGTTGATACGTCGAGCAGGCGTTGGTGGGCACGCCGCTGACGGCGTAGACTTCCCACGTGCCAGCGGCGTTTTCACCGTAGAACGCGTAGCTGCCCAGACCGTAGTTGCTGGCGCTGTTGACACCACTGTTGTAGTAGCCGTTGTACGGCAAGGACAAGGCTGACACCGTGCCCGACGGCGACTTCACGAAAAAGCCCACGCTGCCAATGCACACCGAACCCGAGACACGTAACTGCAGCGCATCCACCTTGTCGGCGCCCGTCACGTTGAACTGGCCCAACTTCTGCACCGAACCGTAGGTCAACTGGTTGACGTTGCTAAAGGCGGCCACGAAGTCCGGCACGGACAGCGCGGCCGGCTTGTAGGTGACAGTGGCCTTGGCCATCTTCACGGCGGCCGAAGCATCCACCAGGCCGAAGCCGTACCACGTGGAATACGCATAGCCGGCACCGTTGGTTTGCCATCCGTAGTCCAGGCGCGCGGTCGTTGCGCCGTCGACCAGGGTGGTGCTGGTGTCGGCGGTGGCCGCCATGCTGGTCAGGTCGATCTTGGCGTTGCGGCCGTCGCGGCTGCCATAGTCGGGGTCGATCTTGCGGGCGGTGGCGCGCAGGATTTCGCGCACGTCGCGCCAGGTCAGGTTGGGGTTGGCGGCCAGCATCAACGCTACCACGCCCGACAGCGTGGGCGTGGCCGCCGACGTGCCGTTCATGCTGGAGTAGTTGCAGTTGGCGTTGTCCTTGGTGTTGGTGGCCGAGCCGCCCACGGCAAAATCATTGGGGCCAGAGATGCCGTTGCGGCTGTAGCCGCGCGCACAGCCAGACAAGTCAGTCGAGAAGATCATTGGGCCGCTGCCGGTTTCACCGTACTTGCCGCCGTCGCCAAGTTCGCCGCCCAGGCCCGTCACCCAGTTGACGGCGCCGGCATTCGAGTAGCTCGATTTGATGCCCTTGGCATTGGCCGCGCCGACCACGATTACGCCGGGCTCGAGCCTATCGGGGTCGTTGGCGGGGTTTTCACAGGCGATCATGCCGGTGCCGCTGCCCACCGTGGGGCAGGTTCGGGACGGGATGGTGGGGCCGTCGTTGATGTACTCGTACTCGTTGCCGGAGGCCCTCAGCATGACAAGCCCACGGCCATTGCGCAGGTTCGGGAAGGCACGCACAGCTGCTTGCGTTGACGTCGCCGTGTCGTACTCCGCGGGCGCCGTCGGATTTGCGCCATACGATGCGTTGATGAGGTCGGCGTTCTTGGACCAATCTGCGCCGCCATAGGCCGCCTCCTCGTCTGCATTGGTGCCAATGAAGCGTGCGCCGCCCAGCGTCGCCCGCGGGGCGATCCCCATCACGCCTTTGCCGTTCTGTGCCGCAGCGATGATGCCAGCCACGTTGGTGCCGTGCGCCGCCCTGATATTGGCGGGAATATCCGCTGGCGTCGGATCGTTCGAGCCGTCATCAAAGTTGTGCGTCATGGACGCATTGACGTTGGCGGCCAAGTCTTCGTTGTGGATGTCGATGCCATCGTCGAGCACCAGCACGTTCGCGCCCTGGCCCTTGATGCCGGCCCTGTGCGCGTCTTCTACGTTGATATCGGTCGTGCCGTTGGCGACAAGGCCGAAAGCGGCAAAGAAGCTGGTGGCCTGCTTGAGTGCCCACTGGTAGGCGTACAGCGGCTCCGTGCTGCCAGTCTGGCAGGCGTACTTGGCGTCGATCCCCGTTTCAGCACAGGTTGAGGTCGGCGTGACGTTGGCGTTGCTGCTTGAATCGCCGCCGCAGGCGGCTAGCACCACACTGGCCAGAAGCGTCAAGGAAAGCGTCTTTCCCGTAATCAGTTTCATCGGACTACCTTTCTGTTGTTTTGCATGACGGATCGACTGGTCGGCAATCCCCCTCTCGCTCTCGATCTGTCTGGTGAACAGATCAGAGCGGATGCTCGCACGCACACTTTGGTGGTTCAACGAAAAGCAATGGCACGCACGAGCGATTGGTGCGGCCATTGCAGGAAGCTGTCTTTGCGTCTCAAGCAGCGCAGTGCTCAACGGTCGGTGAAAGTGTTCGTGCGGTGTCCTGATGCATCTCTTCGCTGTCGTGCACAGGCGTGTTGTGCTGAGAACAGAGAAGCCCGGCTTAACGGGAGCCTTCATGACTTACGGCGGACGGAGCGCAAGGCTGGTGCTGGCGAGATTGCCAGCATTTGCGGATTTTCCGATTGGTCAGCAATGCAGCAGCTGCGCTAACAGTTCGACGTGATGCGCAGAAAGGTTCGAAGAGTCGCCTGTGGGTTTGAGATCGTCTGACAAAAACAAGAGACGAATCAACTAACGCTCAGCTGACGTTAAGCGGAGAATTCAACACATCGCGCGTGCTTGACGTGCCCATTTCTATGATGGGCCCGCTTGCGAAAAGTGCCGCTCGGTTCCGGGTTGCCTTCTGCGGGTTCGCGCTTGCACCGCACAGCTCAAGGAGAACGTTATGGCAGCCGATGGATCGGTAGCACCAAAGGAACGCGTCAACATCGTATATCGGCCCGCAACCGGTGGCGCCAAGGCGGAGGTTGAACTACCGCTCAAGCTTCTCGTGCTGGGTGACTTCACGCTGCGCAACGACGACACTCCAATCGAGGAGATGAAGCCTATCAATGTCGATAAAGACAACTTCAACGACGTGCTGAAAGGGCAGAAGCTATCGCTGGATCTGACCGTTCCAAACAGGCTCGAAGCCGGGGTAGATGCGGATGCCGTCCTGGCGGTGAACGTGAAGTTTGACTCGCTCGACGATTTTTCGCCCGATGCGATCGTCGACAAGGTGCCCGAGCTGCGCCAGATGGTCGAGTTGCGCGATGCGCTCAAGGCACTGAAAGGCCCGCTGGGAAACATTCCCGATTTTCGCAAGAGAGTTCAGGAGTTGATCGGGAACGAGGCGGTTCGGGCGCACCTGCTTGGTGAGTTGGGTATCAACGATAAATAAATCCGCGTACGGGGAGCTCATATGAGTGACGAGCAAATTCAGTCGGTCAACTCAGGCGAATCGGTAGCAGATGTCGAAGCCGGTGGATCGCTGCTCGATCAGTTGATCGAAACGGCCCGCATCAAGCCTGGCGATGACGCTTACGCGATCACCCGTCAAGGTATCCAGGCGTTCATTTCGCAATTGCTGGAGCCGCAGAACGCGATCGAGCGTGTTACCCAGGCGACCGTCGACAACATGATTGCCGACCTCGACAAGAAGCTGTGCGCCCAGGTGGATGCGATCCTGCATCATCCCGACTATCAGAAGGTGGAATCCGCCTGGCGGTCGCTGAGGTTTCTTGTGGATCGAACGAATTTTCGCGAGAACGTCAAGATTCAGCTGCTGAGCGTGAGCAAAAGCAAACTACTCGACGATTTTCAAGACGCTGCGGACATCACCAAGTCGGGGCTCTACAAGAATCTGTATACGGCTGAATATGGCCAGTTCGGCGGTCAGCCGTTCGGCGCCATCGTTGCCAATTACGAATTCGGCCCAGGCGGACAGGACGTCAAGCTGCTGCAGTTTGCGGCGAGCGTATCCGCAATGGCGCATGCGCCGTTCATTGCTGCGGCAGGGCCGCAGTTCTTCGGTGTCGATACATTCGACAAGCTGCCCAACTTGAAGGACTTGGCCTCGGTTTTTGAAGGCCCGCAGTTCGTGAAGTGGAATGCGTTTCGAGAAACAGAAGACGCGCGCTATGTCGGGCTCACGCTGCCGCATTTTCTGTTGCGCGTCCCATACGGGGCAGACACAGTTCCCGTACGCAAATTCAATTACACAGAAGACGTTGCGGGCGGTAACAGCGAGTTCTTGTGGGGTAATGCGGCGTTTGCGTTTGCGTCTCGCTTAACCGAGAGCTTTGCGGACTACCGCTGGTGTGCCAACGTGATCGGCCCACAGGGCGGCGGCGCCGTGAGGGATCTGCCCGTGTACACCTATGAGTCGATGGGGGAATTGCAGAACAAGATCCCCACTGAGGTGCTGATTTCCGAGCGGCGCGAATTCGAGCTGGCAGAGCAGGGCTTCATAGCGCTGACCATGCGCAAGAACAGCGACAACGCGGCCTTCTTCTCGGCCAATTCCGCACAGAAGCCGAAATTCTTCGGCAACAGCAAGGAAGGCAAGGAGGCCGAGCTCAATTACAGGCTGAGCACTCAGTTGCCCTATATGTTCGTGGTCAGCCGACTCGCGCACTATATCAAAGTGATTCAGCGCGAAAGCATCGGTACCTGGAAGGAACGCGTCGATCTGGAAAGTGAGCTGAACGCGTGGATCCGACAATACGTCGCGGATATGGACAACCCTGTTGAGGGTGTGCGCAGCCGGCGTCCACTGCGCCAGGCAGAAATCAAGGTGGCGGATGTTGACGGCGATCCGGGCTGGTATCGCGTGGATCTGAAAGTCCGTCCGCACTTCAAGTACATGGGCGCTTCGTTCACGCTGTCGCTGGTCGGTAAGCTGGACAAGAAATGAGCCGTCGCACGTGAGGCGCCGGGTCGAATGGCGTTGTTGTCAGGATTTGTGTTTCAGCTGTAACCGGGCGGCGGGCTTTTGAAACACTTAGGTGACAGAGCGTGGCCAGAATGTTCTCCATGCGCAGTGCACGGGGTACTGGGCAGATTCACCGGGCGATAGCGCCCTTGAAAAGAATCGAATCGGAGAAGCGCGATGCGCGCTTCCCGATCATTTCACCAAACATTGTTGCTTGAGGAAAGAACACCATGCCGATGCCATGCTATCTCATCCTGGAAGGCGAGACTCAAAAAGAAATCAAGGGCTCCAGCAAAGCCCAGGGCCACGAAGGCAAGATTCTCGTACAGGCGGTCGACCACACGATTGAGATTCCGAAAAGCCCGCAGACCGGTCTGCCAACCGGAAAACGCGTGCACGGTCCAATGACGCTCACCAAGGAGATCGACGTGGCCTCGCCGAAGCTCTTCCAGGCGCTGACTTCGGGTGAGCAGATGAAGCACGTCACGCTGGAGTACTACCGCATTTCTCCCAAGGGTACGGAAGAGAAGTACTACACGGTCAAGCTTGAGAACGCGATTCTGACCAGCGTTCGGGCATGGACCCCGAACTGCCTGTCCAGCGCCAATCAGCAGATGGGGCACATGGAGGATGTGTCGTTCACCTACGAGAAGATCTCCTGGACGTTCGAGCCGGAAGGCATCGAGACACAGGATTCGTGGCTTGCGCCCAAATCGTAATGTGCCAGCCGTAGCGCGAGGCCACGGTGAGGGAGCGCCGGCTGCTTGAGCGGATCTCGAGCTGGGAGGAGGGGGAGGAGCGGACAAGCCAGATCCGGGTCGACGTTCTCATGCGATCGGTGATGGACCACCTTGTCCGCCTGCTCAACACCCGGCGCGGCAGTGTGCAGATCCATCCGCTGTTCGGCGTGCCTGACTTCACCAATCTTGCTGGCGGCATGGCGGCAGGCTCGACTCGGGAGATCGAGGAGGAGATTTGCCGCATGGTGGCCCGGTACGAGCCGCGCATCAAGCAGCCGAAGGTCAGGCTTGATCGCGAGGGAACGGACATGCTATCGATCCGGTTCACGCTTGATGGCTCACTCGACGTGGACGATCGCGATATTCCGTTGAAGATCGCCACAACGATCGCCGCCAGCGGAAAGATCGACATTTCATCGTCGCGTGGATAGCTGGGCTTCTTGTTCTGTGAACATGCTGAATCGTTACTACGAAGAGGAACTCAACAAGCTGAAGGGACTGGCGGTTGAGTTTTCGCAGAACAACCCGGCGCTGGCGCCGATGTTGTCCGGCGCCTCGGCCGACCCCGATGTCGAGCGACTGCTCGAGGGCGTGGCGTTTCTCATTGGCCTGACCCGCCAGAAGCTCGACGACGAGTTTCCGGAGTTCGTCCAGGAGCTCGCGAACCTGCTGTTCCCGCACTATTTGCGGCCGGTGCCCGCGTCCACGTTGATCAGTTTTACGCCAAAGAGCCCGCTGGGTGAGGTTGTGCGTGTGCCGCAAGGAACTGAACTGGCATCGCTGCCGGTAGACGGTACGTCCTGCAGGTTCCGAACGATTTGCGACCTCGACGTGCAGCCGCTTCGCCTTGTTGACGCGAACCTGCTATCCACTGCAGGAGTGGCACCGGTTCTCGTCATGGATTTCGAGGTCGACGGGCTTGCGTTGTCTCAATGGGAGTCCGACAGCCTGCGTCTTTTTCTTGGAGGCGGCTACAGCGAGGCCTCGAAGATGCTGCTGCTGTTGACTCGTCATGTCACGCAAGTGCGCGTGTCTAGTGACGGCGGTGAGCGGCTGGAACTGGATGCGCTCAGCGTTCGTGCTTCTGGTTTCGACCACCGGTTGCTGCCGTATCCAGGCAACGCATTCGATGGCTATCGTGTGCTGCAGGAGTATTTCTCTCAGCCTGAGAAATTTCTTTTCGTCGATATTGAGGGGCTGGGGCGTTGGACCAACCGTGGGCGCGGTTCGGCCTTCAGCATGTTCTTCTCGCTCGATGAACTGCCTGACTGGATGCCGGAAATCCGGTCAGACCGCTTCGGGCTGAATGTGGTGCCGGCAATCAACCTCTTCGAGCATACGGCTGAGCCAGTCAATCTTGACCATCGTGCAAGCGAGTACCGGGTGAGTCCGGAAGGTCGGAACCGCACGCATTATCGGGTGTACTCCGTCGATCAGGTGACAGGCTATCAGCAAGGCGCCGCGCGCGAACGAACCTATCTACCATTTGGCCTGTATCGGCACGATGGACGGAGTGCAAAGCTCAGTTATCGGACGACCCTGCGCGAGGCGACAGTGATGCGCGGCAACGAGACATTCCTGTCGGTGAACTATCCGCCCGGTGATACTCCGGTGCCGGAGACGCTGTCGATCCGCATCACCTGCACCAATGGCTCGCTGCCGGAGAGCCTCAAGCTTGGTGATATCAGTCAGCCGACCAGCACTTCGCCAGAGCGAATCCATTTTCAAAACATTCGCCCGGTGACACCGGCGTTGGAGTCGCCGATTGGCGAGGCGCTGCTTTGGCGGCTGATTTCGCATGTGTCCCTGAATTACTTATCGATCGCGCAGACCGCAAACTTGCGGACCCTGCTTGCGCTGTATGCCCAGGTGGGGCAGCAGGACCAGGGTACGGAGGCAGCCAACCGGCGCCGTATCGACGGCATTCAGGAAGTGATTGCAATGCCGGAAACGCGTTTGGTCGGGCGAGGCAGCGTGCTGCGCGGTCAATTCGTGCGGATCCGATGTCGGCAAGACCACTACGCTGACATCGGTGACATGTATCTGTTCGGTTGCGTGCTCGAACGCTTTCTCGCCGATTACGCAAGCATCAATGCCTACACGCGCGTCGAACTCGAAGACGTGCTTTCAGAGACTATATTCAAATGGCCGCCGAGACTCGGACAGCAGACACTGCTGTGAAGTCCTCGCTGCTCGCCCACGGTGAGAGATATGCGTACTTCCAGGCGATTCGCCTGTTGCGGTTGTTCGACCGCCGCGTTGGTGCTCGCCACGAAAACTTGCGTGTGCGTCCGAAGCTCGGGCTTGACTTTCCGGAAAGCGACATCGATCGCATCGAAGTATTGCCGCAAGGCGGCTACCGTATTTCTGCGAACTTCTTCGGGCTGTACGGTGTCGCATCGCCGCTGCCGGCCTACTACACCGAAGACCTATTCGAGGAAGAGCGCGAAGACCGCCACGCTGTCCGCGAGTTTCTCGATATCGTCCACTACGCGGTCTATCCGCTGCTGTTTGATGCCTGGTCGAAATACCGGCTTGAGCAGCGCGTTGTCGAGGACGGCGACACAGACTTGCTCGGCCGCCTCTATGCATTCGTCGGACTCGACGATGCGGATCTGCGGGCCGACCTGCTGCCGGGCAGCGCGCTGCTGCTGCGCTATGCCGGCTTGCTCAATCAGCGCCCTCGCAGCGCGCTTGGCCTACGCACATTGCTGGCCGATGCCTACGGCGAGGCGAAGGTCGATGTTGGCTGCTGCGTGGCGGACACCGTACCGATTCCAGACAACCAGCGTTGCCGCCTTGGTGTGCAGGGCCATTGCCTGGGTGTGGAGGCGTGGCTGGGGTGTGAGATCGACGATTGTTCCAACCGCATACGCATCACGTTCAAGGATGTTCCCGAAGCATTGTTTCATCACCTGCTTCCCGGCGCGGCGGGGCATGAGCAACTGTGCCTGTTGATTCGGTTTTACCTGACCGATCCGCTGATCGTCGATGTTGAGATGCAGCTTCGGCATGAAGATACAAAAGCCGCGCGGCTGACGCGCGGGCTGTGGTCGCGTCTTGGGGTGGACAGCTGGGTCATGCCAGAGCGAGCAGACCAACCCACGCAAGTTCGTTTCAGGCTGCAGCCGCCCCTTTCCGCCACCCTGGCGATTCGATAACGCGCCGATTCAGAGGAGAGCCTCATGTTGTTGGTCCAACTCAAGTCCCTGGTGAGCCGTCTCAATGCCCGCTGCAGGCAGGCATTGGAAGACGGTGTGGGATTGTGCGTGGCGCGTGGTCATTACGAAATCACCATCGAGCACTTTCTCGTCAAGCTGTTCGCAGACGTGCAGACCGATACCGATATCCCATTGCTGCTGCGCCAGTATGATGCCGATGCAATTCGCATCAAGCGAGGGCTTGATCTTGCCATCGACCAGATGCACGCCGGCAATGCCGGGCGCCCGGCCTTTTCTCCGCTTCTGCTGGAGCTGTTGCAGGATGCCTGGCTGATTGCCTCGGTTGACCTGCAGTGCTCCGAGCTGCGTTCAGGGGCGGTTCTGCTCGCACTTCTTGCTCGCCCCACGTACTACGCCACAGGCGAGTATGCGACGACGCTGCGAACGTTGAACCGTGAAACACTGCTGAGCGCGTTTGACGATATCTGCAGCCAGTCGATCGAGGCTAACGCACGCGGTGCTGCGGACGGTGAGAGCGCAGGGATTAGGGCATCCGCCGCAGAGGGCGGCGCGATCGCCAAGTTCTGCGAGAACTTCACTGAGAAAGCGCGCGCCGGCAATATCGACCCGGTATTCGGGCGCGATGCAGAGATTCGCCAGATGGTCGATATTCTCGCCCGCCGACGCAAGAACAACCCGATCTGCGTGGGCGACCCTGGTGTTGGCAAGACCGCCGTGGTGGAGGGTTTGGCCTTGCGCATCGTTGACGGTGACGTTCCGGATGCCTTGAAAGACGTCACCGTTCTTGGGCTGGATATGGGCCTGCTTCAGGCAGGCGCCAGTGTGAAGGGTGAGTTCGAGAACCGGCTTAAGAGTGTGATTGCCGAGGTGAACGCATCTGCCAAGCCGATCATCCTGTTCATCGATGAAGCCCACATGCTGGTCGGCGCGGGCGGCCAGGCAGGTACATCCGATGCGGCTAACCTCTTGAAACCCGTGCTTGCGCGCGGCGAGCTGCGTACGATCGCCGCGACCACCTGGACTGAGTACAAGAAATATTTCGAGAAAGACGCAGCGCTTGCTCGGCGCTTTCAATTGGTGAAGCTCGCCGAACCAGATCAGGAGACCACGGTACTGATCCTGCGCGGCCTGAAGGGGCGGTACGAAGACGTGCACCGCGTTGTGATACGTGACGACGCGATTGTTGCCGCCGCCGAGCTATCGAGCCGTTACCTCACCGGTCGTCAATTGCCCGACAAGGCGGTCGATCTGCTCGATACCGCGTGCGCGCGTGTCAAGGTTCTGCAGAGCGCGAAGCCGGATGTGCTGGAGAGTAGCGAGCGCCGCATCCAGGCGTTGCAACGCGAAAAGAGCGGCCTTGAACGCGATTACGACAATCAGCAGCCGGTCGATCCAGCGCGCATCGACGAGATCAATCGGGAACTGGCAATGCTGGAAGCCGGGTCGGAGGCCTTGCGGATAAGGTGGTCTGCCCAGCAGGCGGCCGCACAGGCATTGCTGCAGGCGCGCGCGGCGCGTCAGCGTGCCAAGAGTGATGGCGCGTCACCGGCTGAACTTGACGGGCACACACAAGCCGTCGCCCGGGCCGGCGAGGCCTTCAAGCTGGCTCAGGGAGATGAACCATTAGTCCGTATCGACGTTGACCCGGATGTCGTGGCCAAGGTCATCTCAGACTGGACCGGCGTTCCTGTGGGCAAGATGCTGCGCGACGAGGCGCATAGCATCATGCATATGGCCGATGCGCTCAAGGCGCGTATTCGAGGGCAGGACCACGCGCTTGAGCAGATCTCGGAAGTGCTGAAGACGGCAAAGTCGGGATTGAAGGATCCGCAGCAACCGATGGGTGTGTTTCTGCTGGTGGGCCCGTCCGGCGTTGGCAAGACGGAGACTGCGCTCTCGGTGGCGGACATCCTGTTCGGCGATGAGAAGTCTGCCACCGTCATCAACATGAGCGAATTCCAGGAAAAGCACAACGTGAGTCGGCTGATCGGATCCCCGCCGGGATACGTCGGATACGGCGAGGGTGGCGTGCTGACCGAAGCTGTGCGCCAGCGGCCGTATTCGGTGGTTTTGCTCGACGAGGTGGAAAAGGCGCATCTGGACGTGATGAACCTGTTCTATCAGGTCTTCGACAAGGGCACGCTTTCGGACGGCGAAGGCAAGGAGATCGACTTCTCCAACACGGTGATCTTCCTGACCTCCAACCTCGCCACCGATGTGATCGCCGAGATGACGGGAGGGGCGCAAGCTCCCGACACGGCCACGCTGCTTGGGGCGGTGCGCCCGATTCTGTCGAATCACTTCAAGCCGGCTCTGCTTGCGCGGATGACGGTTATTCCATATTTCGCGTTGGCGCAGGACGCGCTTGCCGGCATCGTGCGGCTCAAGCTCGACAAGATCGCGAAGCGGCTCGCGCGCAACAACAAGATGCGATTCACCTATAGCGATGAGGTGGTCCAACAGATCGCCGTGCGATGCACCGAGGTGGAAACCGGCGCGCGCAATATCGACTTTATTCTGCGCGGCAACGTCATGCCGCTGATGTCGCAGGAGATTCTGGCTCGGATGAGCTGCAGCATGCCGCTTGCCGATGTTGCCCTTCACGTTGATGAAGACGGCGCATTCTCCGTGCGCTTCTTGGACTGAGTGTTTCGGCGGTGGGGGCGACCACCGCCGTTGTAGATGGGGAAAAGGGGAGCGGAGATGCCACACGCAACGCGATGGAGCAGCAGCATCAGACAACCAGAGGAGGTTGTGTGACGCTGGAGCAAATATTGGCTGCGCTACAGGCTGACCGGCGGATTGCAGGTGTCGACCTGTCGGGTCTGGACCTGTCTGGCCTCGACCTCTCGGCGTGCAGCTTCCGGGATGTCAATCTGTCGAGCGCGAATCTGAGCGGGGCGCGGCTCGTGGATGCGGATTTTCAGAACGTCAATTTGACGGACGCCAGTCTGCGAGGCGCAACAGCCCGCAGGGCGGCGTTCCGGCATGTCGAGTGGAGTCACGTAAGCGCAACGCAGGCAGATCTTTCGCAAGCATTTTTTAGCAACTGCGATCTGGCAAAGGCGTTGTTTATCGGCGCTTTGCTCGTGCGTGCGGACATGCACGAATGCCGCTTCGTCGGTACCGATTTCACGCGCGCCAATCTGACACGCTGGACGGCGATGGGCGCCGATCTGCGGAGTGCGATCTTTGTCGGAGCGTCGTTGCAGACAGCGTATTTGAAGGGCTGCGTACTGACTGCACAAGACTTCCGCGAGTGCGATCTCACGATGACCGTCATGAACGAAGCGCAGCTCCAGCAAGCGAACTTCAGCGGGGCGATGCTCGATCGCACCAGCCTGATCGGTGCGCAGTTGCAGGGCGCAATTCTGACAGGCGTACATGGCACGTATACGGCGCTGATTCGGGCTGAGCTCGAACAAGCGGACTTGAGCGGTGCCAGCTTCGAGATGGCTGACGCCAGCGAGGCGAATTTCAACCGGGCCCAGGCTGAGGGCATGCGCTGGCGTCAATCCGTGCTGCGTGGCGCCAACTGGCAGCACGCGTCGCTGAAAAGAACGAGGTTGACCGAGTGCGATTTGTCGCACGCCGACGTGTCGGGCGCCGATTGCTCGTACTCGGACTGGCGCGGCACCAACATCCACGCGCTCCAACAGGACCAAACACGCTGGGATGGTGCGAACCTGACTGGCGCCCGCCCAACTGACCGAGAGCTGGAGCGCGCCGAACACTGGCGCCCCAGCGTTGTGAAATGACGCACATGCACGAAGTCCGATCATGCAAAGCAATCTGATTTCCATATCGCGCCCTGGGCACGATCATCCAGTCGGCGTGGCTCACGCGCTCGTGACAGGCCGCGCTGGCCAGTGGTTCTTTGTGAGCACTGCCGATGCTTCAGTAGATCGCGCGCTGCGTGCCGACAGTTGCCTGATCGAGCCTGGCTGCGGCGATACCGTGCTGGTCTGCCACGGTGGCGAAGGCGGCGTGTGCGGGCCCGCCTACATCCTCGCTGTGCTGGCGGGGGCCGATTCCAATCGCGCGACGTTGGCTCTGCCTGGAGGCGTGGCAATGCATAGCGAGGCAGGCGCGCTGCAGGTCGAGGCCGCACGCATCGGGCTGAGTGCGACTGACAGCCTGGATCTTGCGGCCCAGACGGTCGCAATGTCGGGTATGCGCGGCGATCTGGCCTTCCATCGGCTGCATGCGTCGATCCAGGAAACGCATGCGCGGCTCGGCGTGGTGAGCACGATCGCCCATCACGTGACGTCGACGGTTGGCCGCTTGGTACAGAAGGCGCGTGACAGTTTTCGCTGGACCGAAAACGTGGACGAGACTCGTGCAGGACGTATGCGCCTGCAAGTGAAGGAACGCTTGCATATGTCAGCTCAGGATGCAGCTCTGCTGGCCGAGCGGCAAGTCAAGGTCGATGGCAAAACGATCGATCTGGGTTAAGGGGAGCAAGACGATGTTTGCGGTCACCAAACAAGCTGGGCAATGCATGGGTGTGCCCGATGTATGCCTGACACCGGCGCCGCCCGGCCCGCCGGTACCTACGCCCTATCCGAACATCGCCATGCCGATGATGGGCAATCCGGCGACCACCAAGGTGCTGGTGTGCGGCATGCCGGCGCTGACCAAGGCGTCGACGATTTCCATCAGCAACGGCGACGAAGCCGGTGCAAACGGCGGCACGGCGTCTGGCACGGTGATGGGCACCGTGGAGTTCACCATGAGCAGCCAGAAGGTCAAGTTCGAAGGGAATTTCGCAGTGCGCCTGAGCGACAGCACGAAGCATAACGGGGGCAACGCTGTCGGAGCCGTGCTGGTGCCAAGCCAGTCGGTTGTGATGGTGATGAGCTGAGCCTTGCGGCGTTCAAGAGGAGAGTCAAGATGGTTGCATTAGCCGATCGGCTGTTGGCCAACAAGCGTTTCGAATTCATATCAACCGCCACAAGGGCAGACGACGGCAAGCCATATCAGTTCGCGGTAGTTGAGATGGAGGGGTTCGAGGCGATATCCAAGCCGTTCCGCTTCACGCTGACACTGGTGTCGGACGACGCGTCGATCAATTTCGATGCCATGCTGCGCTATCCGGCAACGTTCGTGATCCACGGCCCCGAGGGCAACATGAAGACGCCTTATCACGGGGTGCTTGCCGAGTTTGAACAATTGCACCGCGCAGATGGCTACGTGTTTTACCGGGCCGTGCTCGTGCCGCGGCTGTGGCGGCTTTCGCTGTACCGCATCTCGGAGGTGTACCTGGATGAGCAGCCGATCACCGCGACGCTGGAATCGGTGCTCAAGGGCGCGCAGCTCAGCCCCGCCGACTATGAATTCCGGCTGACCGGTAGTTATCGGCCGCGCAGCTTCGTTTGTCAGTACGAGGAGACACACCTCGACTTTGTTTCGCGCTGGCTGGAAAACGAAGGCATCTACTACTACTTCGACCACGACGGCCATGCAGACAAGCTGGTCGCGGTGGACAGCCGTGCCATGCACGAGGCGCAGGCGGTCCCCGTTGACTATCGCCCCGACGACGAACTCGATACCGGGGTGTCGGGCCGTTCGGTAAGGGACTTCGTCAGCCGGCAAAAGCCGCTGCCGAAGGAAGTGATCCTGCAGGACTACAACCACCGCAAGGCCGCCCTGCAATTGAAGGCGAGCGCGGTGGTGTCGGAAACCGGCTTGGGCCAGGTCATGCTGTACGGCGAGAACTTCCGCGACGAGCCAGAAGGCAAGCACTATGCCAAACTGCGCGCGGAAGAGATCGGCTGCACTGGGCGGGTGTTCTCGGGTGAGGGGACTGCGGTGGGGCTGCGCAGCGGCCGGTTTGCGGAGCTGTCGCATCACTACAGGGAAGACTTCAACGGGCGCTACCTGGTGACCGAAGTCCACCACCAAGGCTCGCAGGCGGGCGCGCTGCTCAGCGGCATCAAGAGCCCTTACAGTGGCCACGGCGGAGGCGCGGAGACGATCTATCGCAACAGCTTCCGCGCGATTCCGGCGGCCATGCAGTATCGCCCGGAGCGCACGACGCCCAAGCCGCGCGTGGCCGGCACGATGAACGCCACCATCGATAGCGAAGGCAGCGGCGAGTATGCGGAGCTGGACGAGTATGGCCAGTACAAGGTGCAACTGCCGTTCGACCTGAGCGACAAGCGCGCCAACAAGGGCTCGGCCCGGGTGCGCATGGCCACGCCGTACTCCGGCAGCGACCATGGCATGCACTTCCCGCTCCTCAAGGGGGCCGAGGTGCTGCTGTCCTTTACCGACGGGGACCCAGACCGGCCGGTGATCGTGGGCGCGGTGCCAAATTCGGAAAACCGCAACATCGTCAGCCAGGCCAACGCCCAGGAGAACCGCATTGCGACGGCCGGCGGCAATCAGTTGTACATGAGCGATACGCGCGGCAAGGAAGTGGTGTTCCTGCATTCGCCGTCCGCCAACAGCACGCTTGGCATTGGTTCAACGGATGCGGAGGGCAGAGGCAGCATTCTCATGGCCACTGCCGGCAGCTCAGAAAGTGTAACGGCGGGCGTTTCCAACAGCATGACCGCCGGGGCCAAGAGTTCCATATCGCTGTCTTCTGCGAGCGAGCTAGATGCGGGCGCCTCCAATAAGTATGCGCTGGGCATGAATACGAGCCTGAAAGCGAGTGCTGACGTTGCTTGGAATATTGGTCAGAGCATCACGCTTGATGAACATGAGAAATCAGTTGCGATTCGGAACGCCAGTCAGACCGAGGCTGAAAGCGTGAAGATACGAGCTGGTCGGAGCAAGGTGACCAGCGTCATGATGAAGCGCGTGAATCGGGCCGTGTTATCTGCGGTACTTGCGAGTTTGGCTGCCAATGGCGCAGTTGCGGGTGGGCTTGCGGAGGTATTAGGCGGTGGTGCTGAGGGAAAGAAAAAAGCGGGAGACAAAGCGGTTGAGGATTGGGTGAAGAAAAATCCCAACGCAACGGAGGAGGAAAAAGAGAAGGCAAGGCGAGATGCGGAGGAGAATCACCGTCTCACTGAGATCAAGCAGCCCTATACGGGTACCGAATGGAACCCTAACAGCACGGTTGCCGTTTCACAGTCTTTGGGCGGTGCGGCGATTAGTGTCACTGTTCACTCTTTGGTTCAGTCATTGGCTGCTTCTCTTGCGGGGTACCTCGAGAGGGCCTATTACGACAGCACCATCGAACTGGACAAGTCCGGAGTGAAGATCAAGGCCAAAATGGACTTGGATCTGGAGTCAGTGGAAGGTGATGCAACCCTGAAGTGTGGGCAGGATATCTTACTGGATGCGGGTAAAGATTTTTTTGTTGATTCGATTGGCGAAATGAGGTTCACATCAGCAGACAAGATGGTGTTTGAATCGATGGAGGAGCTTTGTTTCGAGAGTCATGCGAGTTTTAACTTTAAGTCAATTGATTTTAGTGCTGATCTAAAAGGTTTCTTCAAATTGGGTGCGGAAACGGTTCAGGTTGGCGACGACGCAGCTCAGGTTTCAATAGGAAAAAATGCGGCTAAAGTTGATGTGGCAGACGGTGCGAATCTGACTAGCGTGGGGGCTAGTTCGAATATGGTTCGCATAGGGTCGGGATCGAATCTGATTCAGTTGGCCTGATGCTATGAAAGTGTTGAAGCCCGACAACCTCGCGCTGCTGTATCGCACTGTCCGCATCGCCCGGCGCCACTCATTGGCGCTCGCGATGATGGGGCATTTCGAATTCGCGCGCAGTGAACTGGTGCAGTTGCTGCCAGAGACCGACATGTGGAAAGCGGCGGCACAGGCCATGGGCGGCGCAGTGCTCGACGAGGGCTACCCCAAGCCAAATGGCGAGTTCAAGGTTTACGGTGCCGCGCACGCACCGCAGGGCGGACAGGTCGCACAGCAGCGTGTCAGCATACGGATCGGTCCACTTGCCAAGTCGCTCGTGGTCAGCGGTGACCGGTATTTCGATGCGCTCGGCGTGCCGTCAGCGCCTGTGCCGTACTCACGCATGCCAATCGAACCGGGTGCGGCGTTTGGTGGCGACGGCTTTGCGGACAATCCCGCAGGCAAGGGTTACGCGGCGGTCGAAGAGGGCGGACGTGCGACTTGGCACTTGCCCAACGTCGAACTCGAGTCGCAGCGCGTGCTCAGCCGTGGCGATCGCGTGGCTCCAGCCGGATTCTGGGGATACGACTCCGGTTCGCCGCAGCGCCAGCAGTATCTGGGCACTTGCGATGAGCGCTGGCTCAAGCAGGATTGGCCACACCTGCCGAACGATACGCAGCCGGCCTTCTTTATGAGCACACCCAGCGATCAATGGCTGGCAGGCTACTTCGCCGGCAACGAGGTGTTCGACATTCATCACATGCATCCGCAGCACGCCGCGCTGCATGGTCGCCTGCCAGGCTTGCGCGCGCGGTGCTTCGTATATGGTGGTGTATCGGGGCAGGCCATACTGCGCGAAGTGCAGGCTCGGGCCGACACGGTGTGGTTGTTCCCAGAACAGGAGCGGGGCATCGTGCTGTATCGGGCCGTCGTGGAGATCACCGATTCCGACGCGGCCGATGTATCGCACGTGATGGCCGAGTGGGAGGCACTCGATCAGCCGCCGCTGCCGTTCGAACACTATCGCGAGCGGTTCTTCAGCAGCATCAAGGCGGGCACCGAGGCGGAGCCGGTTGATGTATCGCCCGCCGTCGCGCCTGCGGTTACGGCAGCCGCAGCCGCAGCCGCTGCCACGGTTCCCGAGGCAGCGGCCACCATTGAGGCCGCTGCCGACACCGCTGCCGTTGATGCCGAGTTTGCCCCCCTGCACGCCATGACGGAGGACCTGAACCGGCAAACACGCGAACTGATGCGCAAGCACAACCTGAGCGACGCAGATCTCGCGCCGTTCATGAAGCCCGCGCCGGAAACCCCCGCGCCCACCTTGGAGGAGGTGGAAAAGATGGCGGAAGACCTGAACCGCCAAACGCGCGAACTGATGCGCAAGCACAACCTGACCGATGCAGACCTCGCGCCGTTTCTCAAGTCACCGCCAGATCCGGCTGGTGCGCAGGCGCTACCGGACTTGCTCAAGCAGGTTCAAGATGAAACCCAGGCAAGCTTGAAGAAGGCCGGCTTGACGGAGGCGGATGTCCATGCCTGGGTATGCTCACAGCCCAATCTCGCGCATCTTACCGGTGCGCTGCCCCCGCACGGTTCACCTCTTCCTGCGCTTGATGCCGATGCGCTCGCCCAACTTGCTGGCGGCGCAGCGCCTGCGGCTGCTGCCGCTGTGCCGACAATGGCAGCGATTTCTTCCCAAGACGCTGATGCACCGCAGACGGCCGAAGCCGCGCCACTCACGCGCGAAGATGTGATCGGCTACCACGCGGCGCGGCGCAGTTTGGCCGGATGCGATTTGTCGGGCATCGATCTATCGGGGCTGGACCTTTGCGGCGCGGATTTCTCCGGCGCACTACTTGAGAGGACTTCGTTTGCCGGCTGCCGGCTGCATGGCGCTGATTTTTCGAACGCGCTGCTCAAGGAAACGGATTTCGGGGCGGCCAATCTGCAGCGCGCCCGGCTCGTTCAAAGCAGCGGCGGCGCCAGCAGGTTCGTGCAGGCGGATCTGCGGGGCGCACAACTTGGCAAAGGCGACTTTACCAGGGGAGATTTCACTCAAGCCAATCTGGCGGGAGCGGATGTTGGCGGTGCGCTGTTCGACCAGGCAGAAATGACCGGCGTGGATGCATCGTTATGCCGAGCCGAGGGCGCTCAACTGACCGGCTGCGCATTGAGCGGGGCGAATTTCAGCGGTGCGGTGCTGACACAGGCCAATTTCAGTGGCAGTCAGCTGGGCGGCAGCAACTTCTCGGCTGCCCTCTGCGAAGGAGCGGATTTCCAAGGTGTCCGGGCGCAGAGCGCGGTGTTTGCCGAAGCCAACCTGACAGCCTCGCGGGCCCACGCCGATAGTTGTTTTGACGGCGCGCAGTTTGTGCGTGCACGGCTTGAGCGAGCGAGCTGGGGCGGTGCACAACTGCGCGCCGCCGTGCTGGAGCACGCGATTCTCGACAATGCAGACCTCAGCAGTGTGCAAGCCGGCAATGCACAGTTCCGACTCGCCTCTGCCAAAGGCGCGAAGTTTTCGAAAGCCGATCTGAGCGGTGCCGATCTCACCGCCGTCAATTTGTTCAGCGGATCGCTGCGCAAAGCGACGCTCGACGGAACGCTGTTGCGCCACGCCAATTTATACGGCGTCGATTTCGAGGAAACCAGCCCGACCATCGCCAGCCTGGAGGGCTCGAACATCGACCGGACCATGCTGCGCTTCAGGCCGCCGGTCGTATGAATCGTTGCTGAAGAGGAATTCGCATGGGTACGAAGACCATTTGGATCACCGCATTGAACAAGGAGCGCGATGCCGAGCGCGTCGCGGCAGTATCGGATCGGCTCAAACGCTATGGCTTGCAGACGCACGGCCATTTCTGGATCGACGCGCCGGAAAGGCTGGCCTGGCGTGCTGCGTTCGATGCGCTGAACGAAGTGCGTGCCGACCTCTGGCTAGTGCTCGTCAATCCGGAGGACCTAGCCAATCCGTCGGTCCGCTATGGCCTTTCGCTGCTGGCGGCGGCGCTGACGGACGTTCGCGGTGCAGGATTTCCGATCGTCTTGTCGTGGGCTGTCGAGCCCGCCGAACCCATAGCGCCTCCGGCGCTGTTTGCACGTTCCTCGGTACTGGACGAGTGTGCGCCGACCTGGCCGGCAAAGATCGTTGCCAAGGCCAATATGGTGTCCACCGCGTCCGCTCCGGATTACTGCTTTCAGGTGATTGGCGAGGAGCGGCTTGGCCAGTGGTTTTCGATCGGGCCTCGGCAGGACGGTTGGCAGGGCATTGTCTTTGGCGTGACCGGTGATGGCGCGCAGATCGATTTCCAGGCGGTCGGTGCGGCAGGGGCGTTGCCGGAAAAGACCGTGCTCGAGTATGCCCAGGAAGGGTTGACGCTGCAGGTCGGCGAGCGGGTGTTCCGGGCTTGGGCGGTTCGCAACCAAGTCGATCCCGGGCAAGCCTATTACGCCCGCGTCAAAGGTTGCCCGCAGGCGGTGCTGTTCATGCCATACAGCGATCAGGCCGAGGCGGAAGCGACGCTGCTGCAACTGGTGTGAAGAATCTGATCTGGGAAATGGCTTGAATGGTGGCAACGATGCTTGCAGGAAAAGCGGCAAGAGACAGTCGGCGCTTGGTTTGGCGGCTGACTTGGATGACGATGTGTGCACTGATGCTGGCGGGCTGCTTCGGCGGTGGCGGCGAGCGCAAGGACCCGCTCGCGGATGCCGTATGGAGCTTTGGCAGCGATGCCATCATGCTGGAGATCGTGGCCGATCCAGGATTGAATGTGTATCAGGATCAGCCCCACACGCTGCTGCTGGGCATCTACGAGGCCACCGACGCCCAGGCGTTTCGAGATCTTGTCGCAGATTCCGGCGCACTGGCAGCGAGCCTCGCGGCCGGTAAGGCACCCCAGCAGGTCGTTCAATTGACCCGCCACGTGGTTTTGCCAGGCCAGCACTCGCTCTTGATTCTCGACCGGGCTCAGAACGCCCGCACGGTTGGACTGGTTGCCGGCTATGCGCAGACTGGTGCGGCCAGATCCGCCCGGCAGTTCGATATCCCGCTGAACGTAACGAGCACCGGTTGGATCTTCAAGACCCACACTGCGGCGCCGGGGCCACTCGTGATCCGGGTGAATCTGGGCGTGCAGAGCGTAGTCAATGCTCAGGTGCTTCCCAGCATCCCGGACGGCGTCGATCTCAAGCGTGCCCGCCCGGTTGAAGGTGGCAAGGAGATCGCGCTTGCCCCCGGGAGCGCGTCATCGGACAGACCACAAGACTAGTCGCATATGGACCATAGCAAGGGAATCTACTGGCATCAGGGAATGTTCATGCAGCCTCAGCACTTCCAGTTGGCTGAGCAGCATGGGCAGTTCAGGATCAAGCCGCTGATGGAGTCTGGACTCCCGCATTTCTGGGGCATCGGCAAACTCGAATTGTCACGTACCGCGATTGCGAACCGCTTCATTGAGGTGTTGAGCGCGCATCTTCTGTTTCCGGACCGTACCTACGTCGAGGTTCAGAACAATGCCGTGGTCGCACCGCGCCGGTTCGATGATGCGTGGGTTGGCGATGAGAAAGCGCTCACGGTCTATCTGGGGGTAAGGAAGCTGAGCAACCAAGGCAGCAACGTGACGTTATGCGACAGCCTGGAAGAGGCCGCCGCAGCGCCAACTCGCTATGCCAGCTTGAGGCGACCACCCGAAATTCCCGATCTGTATTCGGACGGACCCGCTGCGCCGGTGCATACGCTATTGCACGTGGTCGGGATCTTCTTCGAAAGTGAGATTGATAATCTCGGCCAGTATGAGCTGATTCCAGTCGCGCAACTGGTACGTGTCGGCGATACGATCACCCTGTCCGAAACCTTTATCGCGCCATGCTACGCCCTGGAGGGCTCGGAACTGCTGCTGCGCATCGTGTGCGAAATCCGCGATGAGGTGGCCGCCCGCGCGCATCATCTGCAGGAGCTTAAGAGCCCGCGCGAAATGCATCGGGCGGAGATCGATCCCGGCTACGTGGAACTCCTGTTGGTGCTGCGTTCGCTTAACCGCACGTATCCGCACCTCATGCACCTTACCCAGTCGCACGAGGTGCATCCTTGGGTTGTCTATGGCGCGCTACGCCAGTTGATCGGCGAACTCAGCTCGTTTTCCGAGCGTTTTGATGTCCTGGGGCAGATGCAGGACGGTCGATCAGGTCTGCCCTCCTATGATCACGGCACGTTATACGCGTGCTTTGCTCGCGCGCAGTCGCTGATTGGCAGGCTGCTCAACGACATCGCTGTCGGCCCCGAGCATCTGGCCGTGCTCGAATACCGAAATGGACAGTTTGTAGGCGAGTTGCCGCGTAACTTCTTCGACCGACGCAACCGCTTCTATCTGGTGCTGCGTTCAGAGCAGGCCGCATCGCTCGCTGTGTCTGTGCAGCGCGATGCGCGCCTTGCGTCGGCTGGCGATATCGCCGGGCTGATCGCGCATGCGCTGCCGGGGCTGGAGCTAATTCACCTGGCAGCCGCACCGCAGGGCGTGCCCCGGCGCGCCAATGCCTGCTACTTCCGCATCGAGCAAGTCAGCGAGTTGTGGGATGCTGTGGAGCGTCAGGAGAGCATCGCCCTGCAATGGCCCGATGCGCCGGACGACCTGAGGGTCGAAGTTGTCGTTTTGCGGAGATAGCGTGAATCTCGCCAATAGTCTGATGCCGCTCTTCGCACAACTGCGCGCATTCGCACAGCAACCTTCGGGCGGCGTTGCAGAACTCGCTGCGCAACTCGACGACGCGATCGCCGCGGCTCGCCGGGCCGCGCACGACGCTGGCTACTGCGAGGCCGATGTCGACGAAGCCCTGTTCGCCGTGACTGCCTGGGCCGACGAGGTTCTGCTCGCTTCTCCCTGGGAGGGCGCTGCGCATTGGCAACGCCATCTGCTGCAGCGGCGCTATTTCAACGTCGCCAATGCCGGCGTGGTCTTTTTTGAGCGGCTGGACAGACTGACTCCAGAGCAATTGCCGGTGCGGGAGGTATACACCTTGTGCCTTGGCATGGGGTTTGGCGGCCGATACGCATACGACCGTAACCAGAAAGTGCTGATGAACATCAAGCGTGCGAATCTGGCCTCGCTGCTGCAGGGCAGCGCAGGCGCGCCCGGGGGTGCGGGAAAGCTGCTGTTTCCCGGGAGCAACAGCGCGCTGCCTACCCACGCGGGAGACAACGATTCGGCGGTGCTGCCGGCGCGTCTGCGCCACCGCCTTTCGTGGCGCTTAGTGGCAGCGCTAGTGTTTCCCGTTGCGCTGCTCCTAGCCCTGTTTGGCTTTTTCGACCATGTCGTTGGGGAATCGGTTGGTGCACTTCTGACGCAGATTCAAGCATGAAGACGCTCGGTGTTGTATTGCGATGGGTCTTGCTATTCATCGTTCTGGCGCTGATCAGTTGGGGTGTCGTCCTGTATTTCGGGTGGCCGCTTTGGATGGCAGCCGCGCTGGTTGCGGGCATTTTCGGGTTGTACTTCCTGGGCAGGTTTGCGTGGCGGATGGTGGTCCTGATGCGCTCGCGCAGCCGCCTGGCGCAGTCGTCCGCCGTGCTCAACAGCGATGCTCCAGTGGCGATTTCAGGCGAAAAGGTTCTTGCCGCTAAATGGAAGGCTGCGGTGGCGACGCTGCGCCAGTCCAGCCTGAGGCGCAACGGCAACCCTTTGTATGTGCTGCCGTGGTTCATGGTCATCGGTCAGCCGGGCACCGGCAAAACGACCGCACTCACGCGGGCGCGACTCTCATCGCCGATTCAGAAGGTCAGCCAGCACGCGGAGATCGCCCAGACCGCCGATTGCGACTGGTGGTACTTCGATCGGGCCGTCGTGATCGACTGTGCCGGCCGCTATGTCGATGCGAAAAATGCGCAGCAGGACCGGCGCGAATGGGAGGTCGGACTCGATCTGCTCGGCCGCTATCGTGCGCGAGCGGGCCTGGATGGGCTGGTGCTGGCAGTCAGCGCGGACAGGCTGCTCGCCCCTGATCAGGACTCGATGGCAGATGAAGGAAGGGTGGTGCGCTCGCGCATCGATCAACTGATCCAAATGTTCGGCAAGCGGTTTCCGATCTACGTGCTGGTCACGAAGTGCGATCTGCTTTACGGGTTCGAAGCGTGGACCGCGCAGTTGCCTTCGGCAGCGCTGAGTCAGGCGATGGGCTATTTGGCCGAAGAGTGTGCGGAAGGGGAAACGGCGTTTGTCGCCCAGGCGTTCGGCAGCATCGCGGAACGTCTGCATCAACTGCGTGCAGCGCTGGTGGTGCGCAACGTGCAGGCGACTCCCGAGCTGCTGTTGTTTCCCAACGAGCTGGATCGGTTGAGGGCAGGGCTTGCACTGTTCCTGCGGGCGTGTCTGGCCGACAGTCCATATCTGGAGCGCCCGTTGTTGCGCGGCCTGTTCTTCAGCAGTGGTCTGCAAGAGGGTGGGGCGGTGTCTTCCGTGCTAGGCCATGTGTTGCCACCGGTGCCTCGCCACCCAGGGGCTGCTGCGGGGCTGTTCCTGCATGACGTTTTTGGACAGATCCTCCCGGAGGATCGCTTTGCCGCTAAGCCGGCCATGCTCGTCAACCGATGGCGCGCGGTGACGCAAAACCTCGGCATGGCGGCCTGGATTCTGGTGTTGGTCGCCCTGGGCGTCATTCTGTCGCTGTCCTTCGTTGGCAATATGCGGACGCTGCAGATCGTGCGTGCCGGGCAACCGTATGATGCCCCGCTTACAGCGGGGTTTGAGCAAGATTGCCGCACGCTGTTGCGTCTGGATGACGTCCTGACCCAGGTGGAGCACAACGACCGGCATTGGCTGTCACATTGGGTTGGAAGCAGCACGGGCGTCAGCGAACTGGAAGCACAGTTGAAGCAGCGTTTTGTGGAACGCTACCGCCGATCCATCCAACCAACGACAGACCAGAACGTGCGGACGGTTCTGGCGAGTGTTGCCGCCAGTGACACGGTTGGCGCGCGGGCTCAAATCGTTCTCAACCTCGCGCGCTCCGTTGCACTGCTGCAAGCCCGTATTGGCGGCGCCGGAAGGGCTGAGCTTGACGCCATGCCGCAGCTTGCGCCAACGTCGATTTATACGCCGCAGTTGAGCCAGCAGTTGAACCAACTGGCCATTTCGCACCTGACATGGTCGCGCGCCGATGATGCCTATTTGCGAGAACGCCTCAATGCAGAGCGCACATTGCTCGACCAGCAGGTCTTTGCTGACCCTCAGATGACTTGGCTCGTCGGTCTCGTGCCGGATGACGGCGCGATCGCCCCTGTACGCGCCAACGATTTTTGGGGTGACAGCATTCTGCCGGCGGATGCGCGCGACTGGGCGGGAACGACATCAGTGCCTGCTGCCTACACGGAGGTGGGCAGACAGGCGTTGGAGCGTCTCGTTACGGAGATTCGCGGCAGCGTGAGCGATGTTGCCCGGTTCGACATTGCCCGCGCGTCTTTCGACGGCTGGTATCGGGACCAGCAGTTCAAGGCGTGGCACCGATTTTCCGACACCCTGGCCGATGCCCGCCAGACCTTTGCTCACCAGGCAGACTCACGTGACGCGCTGGGCATGGTGGCTGGCGCGCAGAGCCCTTACTATCGCGTGGTCGCACGACTTGCTGATGAGTTCGGCAGTCTTGGCGATGCCCAATTGCCAGGTTGGCTTCTGGTAGCTCGCCGCTTCCAGCAGTTGCGCGGCCAGGTCGCGTTTCCGGGAGCCACCAATCAAGCCGTCAAGGTGGCTGGCGCGATCAACGCGGTGGGCGGCGCGGCGCTCAAGCAGGCGCTTTCGGGGGCGCCGCTCCAGGGTGGACGCACAGTCAGTGAGAACCTGGCGGCGGTCAATGCCTTGACGCTGTATCTGGGTGAACTGGGCAAGCTCGCCACGGCAAGCAGCGCGGGTGGAGGTAAGGACTACCAGCTCGCCGCCGATTTCCATCAGTACGCGACGAACCCACAATCGCAACCCTCTGCCATACAGAGCGCGTTGCTGCCGCTGGACCAGTTGCAGCGGCTGATCGGCAGCGGCGATGCATCTGATGCGCTGACTTGGCGCCTGGTTCGCGGCCCGCTCGATTTCCTGGTGACCTACATCGAGCGGCAGGCATCGTGCGAGCTGCAGAAGAACTGGCAGTCCAGCGTGCTGTGGCCGCTGCAGGGCATGACCGATAAGGCAGCCATGACAGAACAACTGTTCGGGGCCAAGGGCACTGTCTGGGCTTTTGCCGACGGACCGGCCAAGCCGTTTCTCCTGCGCAACGCGAGTCGCTACGAGATCGTGCAGACGCAAGGCTATAGCGTTCCGTTTGCGCCTGCGTTCCTGCCGATGCTCAATGGCGCACTAGGCCGGCAAGTGGCGCAGCAGGCGCAGCAGCAACGCGGCGAGGCGGAGAAAGCCAGCCAGCAACTGCAAGCCCAACAGGCGCAGTTGCAGGCGCAGCAGACGCTGGATCTGCTCGATAAAGCGCTTGCCGAAGCGAAGGAGCAGGCCGATGCCGCGCGTGGCGAAACCGTGCCTCTGACTGTCAATGCACAACCGACTGGCGTAAACGCCGACGCCAAATCCAGGCCGTTTGCGACGGTCCTGACCCTCCAGTGTGCGGCCGGTGCACAGGTGATCAACAACTACAATTTTCCGGTGAGCGGCAGTATTGCCTGGGCTGCAGGGCAATGCAGTGATGTGGGCCTGCAGATCCGGATCGGCACGCTTGTGCTGAATCGAAAGTATGGGGGGCCGCTCGGCGTCGCCGCATTCCTACGTGATTTCCGAACTGGGGAGCATGTCTTCGTTCCGGCAGATTTTCCTGCGGACCAGGCCGGATTGCGGGGGCTTGGTATCGAGCATATCTTGGTGCGTTACACCTTCGATGGCGGCGACGCCGTGCTGAGTGCGGCGGACCGGATCGAGCGCTACGACGCGCTGCGCAAAACCACTGCGCAGCAGAAGCAGCAGATCCAGGGGGAGCAGCTTCAGCGCCAGCAGCAGAGTGTTACCCAGCAACTGGCCGAGCGGTCTGGACAAGGTGCGGCCCCTGCGATTGGCGTGCCGAATATGCCCAATCTCGACATGCTGGAGTTGCCCCAGACGATTGGCGCGTGTTGGCGGAGTGATGTGCCTGCCGTCCGTGGCGACTCCCAGTCGGGAGGTATTTGATTGCCCATGGGCCACCGGGCGGGTGGAGTGCTCTTAGTCGGTCACCAGTCGGACGGCGATTGCAGCGTTCAGGGATGCGATGCGCACCAGCAGCGAGTCGGCTTCAGCTTTGTTGTCGTCGTTGCGGCTAAGAATCGTCCAGGCGGCCCGCAGACCTTCGGCAGCGTCGTGGGGGGCCCATGTGCAGACTTCGAAACGGTCGATGTCGGCGATGATCGTCCGCGCAAATGGTTCGAGCCCGATGCCACGCCGTTGTTCGAGCAGCAGATCGCACAGTGCGGTGCGCAAGCGTAATCTATTTAACGGGGTCGCGTCTTGATCGATGGCTTGCTGCAGACAGTCAGCAGCACCCGCCAAGTTGTTGTCCGCAGCCAGTGCGCGGGCGCGCCGCAGCACGCTGTGCAGAGGGTCGATGGGCGCGGCAGCCGCCTGGTCAGTTGTCGAAGAGGTGAGCTTGTGCAGCCACTGGAGCGTCTGGGTATTGGCAAACGGCATGCCGCCAGCAAACTTCAACTGTTCAATGCCCGGCAGCCGGCTCACTAGCTTCGCGGTTTCGTTGCTCACTTCGCGTCGGGCGGCACTCCAATCATCGCCCAGGCGCTCGAGCGCACAAGCCACCGAGCAGTTCAGGTCGAGCCAGAACGGGAACTGCCGGAGCCGTGTCTCGCCAAAATTCACAATGTCCGCGCTGGCGTCAAGCGTCTGCAGGTTGTGCAACGCCTCCTGGAGGACTGCAATCGGCCCTGGCAATGCGGTCTGCCCATTTTGCGCTGGTGGTGTCTGCTCAATGGCGGCCCAGGCGGCGATGCGCCTCAGCCGGAAGCCAAGGGGATCATCGGGTTTGGCCTCGGCAAACCAGTCGCCGACGTCGGCCAGCCGCTCAAGCGCTTCGTCGATCGCCCGGCCTACTGGCGCTTCCGAGTCGAGCGGCGTTTGCGACAGCGTGCCTGAGTCGGGCGCGGATTTCAGTGCGGGTGGCATTGCCGATGCCGGTGCCGGTGCCGGTGCCGGTGCGGCTTCAACTGGTGTCGTGCTTGACGGAACCGACGTTGAAGCTTGAGCCGCCGGCTCGGGGGCAGTGACTGCGGTCACCAGCGGAACCAATCTGACCTGCGTGCGTATCGGCAACAAAGAAACGGCCTCGTCATCCTTCTGGAGCAGGAAGGAATCGACCGCGTCGATGGCAGCACACAGGCTGTCGATCATTGCAGGGTCTTGCGGTGGCAGCGTAGTCCAATCAGCTTCTTCACCATGCGCGCGAACCTGGTCGATCAACCATTGCAGGGCGTTGCGCCGTGCCCGGAGCCGCTGTATAGGCGGATAGAGCTGGTCCCACCAGTTTTGCAGCAGGTCGGCGAGCATCTGCATGCCGTCGTGCAGCCCCGACAAGCCTCGGATGCGCAGCAGCCCGTGCGTCAGATAGCAGGCGACGAGCATATCTTTGCCTGTGGTCGTCAACAAGACGGTCGACAGTTCGACTACCCGCTGCCAGTCGGGCGCGCCAGTTGCGGCTGGATTAGTCATCCTGCTGATTTCCATCTGCAGCAGATCGAATTCCGGCTCGTCGCGGACATCCTTACCGCACGGCTGCGTTTCGCTGATGGGTTGCCTTCCGATACAGGAGGAGGCTTTAACGGATTGGTCCACGGGTGTGTAAAGAACTGGGGGTGAACGTTCGAGGGTCAGTCCCAGAGCGGGACGACGTCGGCGTCGAAAAGGTATCCGGCGCCGCGCTCGGTGCGCAACAGCACAGGTTTCTTGGGATCGGATTCCAGCTTGCGCCGCAGCCTCATGATCTGCACGTCGATCGCGCGATCGTAGACGTCATCAAAGGCTCGTGTGCTTTGGAGTAGGGCGTCGCGCGAGATGACGCGGCGCGGTGCACTCAGAAATACGGCCAGCAGGTTGAATTCCGCGTTGGTGAGGGAGACGGCATGTCCGTTCGGGGCCATCAGCCGGCGGGTGTTCAAGTTCAGTGTCCAGCCGGAAAAATGCCAGGCGCGTGGTTGCTTTCCGCGCCTGACCGGAACCGGCTGCGCCGCGGTTGCCACGCGGCGTAGCAACGCCCGCACCCGTGCAAGTACCTCGCGTAGCGAGAACGGCTTCACGATGTAGTCGTCGGCGCCGAGTTCGAGACCCATGATGCGATCTGCTTCCTCTGTGCGGCCCGTGATGTGGATGATCGGGGTCGGTGCCTGCGAATGCCACTGGCGCGCGAGTTCCATCCCGTCTCCATCCGGCAGGGTGAGGTCCAGCAGCACGAGGTCATATGGCGTGGCGGAAAATGCTGCCATCGCTTCGGCGACATTCGCCGCGCCATCAAGTCTGTATCCGTGGCTTGCCAGATACTCGATGAGCATGCGGCGCATGGCGTGATCATCTTCAACTACAAGAATCGAGTGTCGTGGTGCCGTGCTCATTTCACATCCTCCACGGCAGCGCACACGGCATGGTCGAAGGCCTCCTGATCGAATGGTTTTTGCAGCGCCACGGCATGCGCGGCCCGTGCGATCGTGCGCAGTTCCGGGGCGTCGGAACACAGAATGATCGGCAGGTCTGGGAGGCGCCTGTGGATACGCAATGCGAGCTCGTTGCCGTCCACGCGTGCGATGTCGATGTCGGCCAGCAATAGACGAAGTTCACCCGGATGTGCCGTCGCATGCTCGATCGCATGTTGTGGATCGCAGTAGCTGATCGGTTCGAAACCAAGTTCGGCGAACCAGTTTTCGCAGCGCTCGCGAAGCGGGCGATCATTGCCAACCAGCAGGACGGTTTCCCTGAGACCGAATGGCTGCGGCGGTAACGGTGGCTGAGCCGGAACCGTGGCGGCGGCAAGCGGCAGGACGAGGCGGAAGACCGTTTTGCTGGTGGCAGTCTGGACGCAAACACCGCCCTGATGTTCACAAGCGATGCCGGCGACGATTGCGAGGCCGAGACCTGTGCCGTTGCCCGTACGCGCTGAAAAAAAGGGTTCGAATAGATGCGGCAGATGCTCGGCAGCAATGCCCGGGCCGTCGTCTTCAATCTCGACCCATGTGGCAGGGCCCCGTGGTGCGTCGCCGACCGCCATCGGTGTCGCCGGCATCGTCGCACCGGCCACCCGGATCGTGACGCGTGCACGCGCTGCCTGCGAGGCATTGCGCACGAGATTCAACACCGCGCGCACAAGCTGGCCCCGATGTGCGGCAACTGGCAGAACGTCATGAGAAGGCTCGACCTGCAGCGCGACGCCTGTCCGCATCAATGGACTTGCCAAAGCCACGGCCTCGCACACGATGTCGCGCAGATCGAGCATCTCGCGCGCCCGTTCGCCGCGCCGCGCGGCAAGCAGAATCTGCTCAGTCATATCGCGGCCGCGCCGCGATGCCTGCAGGACTTCCTGCAACGGTTGCTGCGCGGGCGAATCCAGAGGCAGGCGTGTTTCGGCAATCTCGGCGTAGCCGCTGACCGCCCCGAGGATATTGTTGAAATCGTGAGCAATGCTGCCCGCGAGCAGGCCGAGTGATTCGAGCCTGCGAGCCTGTTCGAGGCGCGCCGCAAGTCGCCGTCGCTCCCATGTGGCGATGGCGACGAAGAACGACAACGACGCCACCCCAGCTATATCCACCTGCAGCCGCCAGACGCTGTCTGCATCCCCATGGCGGTATGGGCCGAGATCGAGCAATGTCAAACCAACACCGAGCACCGCGGCCGCGGCAACGGTCAACGCCGCGCTTTTCATGCCTCCGTAGATTGCTGCAGATGCCAAGATCAGCGACAGCAGCCCGCGCTGTACTTCCTCCGGGAAATGCAGCAGCGTTCCTGCTGCGCTCACAGCGGCAACCGCAAGCACGCCGGCCAACGCAGCCAGGCTTGCGATCCGCTGTGTCTGATGCGTGTCGTCCCGTGGATGACGCCAGGCGAGCAGCGCCGGCACCAGCACCATGATCGCCATGCCGTTTCCGACCATCAGCGTGCGCCATTCGCGGATCCAGTCCGTGACCATCGCGTGGCTCGCAATGGTTGCGCCCAGCGCGGCAGCCACTGCCACCGCCAGGGTGGGCACCAGCAGCAGAAAGCGCGTCAGTTCGGCGGTCGTTGTTGGCATGCCGGCGGGGTTGACGTAGCGCTGGCCGAGCCAGGCGCAGAGTGCTACCTCGAACACATTGAGCAATGCAAACGCGAGGTCGACGTGCCATGGCAGCCAGTCCAGCGTGCCGACCGCCATCATGGCCACACATACCGCCAGAAGATAGGGCAGCCACTGGCGCCTGGGCAGTGGCCATAGCGTCGCGATTGCGCAGGCTGGCGCCGGCCACGCGATTGCGATGAGTGTGCCGCCGGGATTTTCGAGCTGTGCGGCTGGACTGGCCAGCAGGTAGTACACGGCACCGAGCACGACTGCGCCCAGCGGTACGCGTAGGCCGCTGATCGAAGGAGTTGCGCGCATGCTCAGTTTGTCCTCAGGTGTGCCGGACCCGACGCAACGCCGGCTGCCGGGCGGTCACGCTTCAGTCTCGGAAAGCGCAGCCAGCGCATCTGTCCGGTCGCTGAACATGCGAAAGATTGAGGCGAATCCGCTGACCTGGAAGACTTCGTAGACTTGCGGTGTCAGGCCCGCCAAAACCAGCGTGTGCCCGGCACCTTTGGCGAGCTTGATGCTTTTTAGCATGACGCGCAGACCGGCGGAACTGATATATGGCACGCTCGCCAGATCAAGCACGACACACGTAGCCCGCTGCACGCAGGCTGGCAGCACGTCTTCCAGCTGTCCTGCCGTGCTACTGTCGATCTGGCCGGACAGGGCTAAAACGACGACGGTACCCTCGCGAGTTTCTTCGATTTCCAATCCTGTTCTCCCCGATCAGTGTGATTGCCTATAGATGTCTGGATGCGTTGCCTTGCGATGCGTTTGCTGAAGCTCAGCCGGTTGCGCTCGTCGCGGTATTCATACGCCACGCTGTCCATCATTTTCTTCACCAGAAAAATGCCCAGGCCGCCGATTGGGCGCTCGTCGATGCCGGCCTCCGTGTCCGGGGCGGGTATCTGCAACGGATCGAAGGCAATTCCGTCGTCGACAACCTGGACGCGCACTTCGCGGTTATCGATGAGAATGAACACTTTGATCGGTTGCCGGGGGGCCCCATACTCGACGATATTGGTGACGACCTCATCCAGCGCGATCGCAAAACGCTGGCACAGCGCATCAGACAATCCGTGCTCGGCAAAGAAGGCGCGCAGCCATGCAACCAGTGCGTTGATGTCCGGTTGTTGCGGAGAAAGCTCGATTTCGATCTCCTGTGACACGTTTGTCTCCTCATCAGTCTGTATCCGCCTGAATATAGTGCACGGCCAGACAGGTGATGTCGTCCGACTGAGGAGCACTGGCTGCGAATGCAGACACGTCTTCGATCAACGCGTTAAGCTGCGGCTCGGCACGTAGGCCGGCGTTGCGTGCCAGCACGTCCGTCAGACGCTGTTCGCCATAGGCCTCGCCGTTTTGGTTGAAGGCTTCGGTGATGCCATCGGTGTAGAGCAGCAGCGCCGAACCTGGTGCAAGGTAGATGCGATGTTCTGCATACGGGGTGCCATCGATAACACCCAGCGCCATGCCGTCCGTTCTGGGCAGTGCCGTGACCGTGCCGTCCGGGCTGACAAGATACGGCGAATTATGGCCACCGTTGGCGTAATCCAGTTGGCCCGTGCGAGTGTCGAGAATTCCGTAGAACACGGTGACGAACATGGCTGCATCATTGTCGTGCTCGAGCAGATCATTGGCCAGCATCAATGTTGCGCCGGGGCTGTCCACTGTTGGCGCGATGGCGCGCAACAGCGTACGTGAAACGGCCATGAACAGCGCGGCTGGAACGCCCTTTCCTGACACATCCGCGATGACAATGCCAAGCTTGGTATCCGAGAGCCAGAAATAATCATAGAAGTCGCCACCGACTTCTTTGGCCGGAATCATGCGGGCAAACATCTGCAGGTTTTCCCGCGTGGGGAAGCGTTTTGGCACGATGGATTGCTGCATGCGCCGGGCTACATCCAGTTCCTGCTGGATCGAGATGAGCTGGGCGTGCGCGTTGAATACATGTTGAATCGTGCGAAACCACGGCTGCCAAGCGGGCGGAACAGCTGGGATCGACTTGGCGGTTCCCTTGCCTTCGTCGTCGATATAACGCACGAGTTTTTGGGCGGGCAGAACGGCGCCCTGGTAGGCCAGTCGGTTCGCTACGACGAGCATGGCAGTGAGTCCGATGACCAGGAGCAGGACAGTCATTCCGCCCGTTTGCAAGGACGAGCGGAAGAGATCCCATTGCGGCACGATCAGCACGAGCCGGAAAGGTGCGTTGTTGATGGTCCGGGTTTCGACGTAGTAGCCGTGCGTGCGCAGGATTCTCCCTTCGGATGCCTCAAGGATGTCGCGCAGTTCACCGTTTAGGGCGGCAGGAAAGGCAGACGACAGCGGCAGTATTTTCTCAGCATCTGCGGGTATCAGACTCGGGTGCGCGAGCAACTGTCCATGTCGGTTCACGATGAACAGGGTTCCGAATTCGGCGTGCCAGTTTCGCACGAACGCATTGAGTTGCGTGAGCGTGAGGTCAAGTGATACGGCGCCGCGAAATTGCCCATCGGTAAACACGCCGGCTGATGTAGTGACCATCAGGCCTTTGCCGGCTTCGTCGATATAGGCAGGGGTCCAGATGATTTGTCGAGTTGGATTCCGCTCGGGTGTGACATCGCGAAAGAAGGCCTTTTCTTTGAGGGAATCCGCGTAGAAGAAAGTTCTTGATGCAACCCAGGGGTAGATGTTGATGAAGCGCTCGGACGACGTGTAATAGACCCAGGCGGCTTCCGGAATGTTGGACTTGATCGCACGGAACGTGTCGTTCAGATTGAGTGCCATGTCCAATTCCCGCGCCACGGCCGCTGAAGGTGCTAAAACATAGCCGGTGAGGTTGCCGACATCGTTCTGTGTCCACGGCGACGGAGGCAGATCCAGACAAACGCCTCCATCCGGCGCGCACGGATGCAACGCGTTCCGCAGAGGAGATGAGGGGCGTTCCGCATCGTGTAACCGATACCGGGCCTCCGCATGGACTCGCATAGAATTGACTGCATCAGCGCTGCTTTTCAGGATGGCATCGAGCGCTACGGTCTGTTCTTGCATGCGCTCGGCAAGGTTGATGGTCTTAGCGTGCAGCGCGCGCTCGAATTGCAGATAGATCAGCGCGCAGGCGACTAGCAGCACCCCCACGAACGTGACGCGCATGATGTGCCGGTAGCGTTCAAACAAGGACGTCGCCAGATCAGCCATGATGGTGCGGTCAAGCGACGCAGATGTTTCGGCTAGCGCCGTCGGTGTTCGCGCGCCGGCTGGTTTCGCCGCTGTCGATCATGCGCAACCGGTCGCGCAGGACGATCGAACTCGTCAGGCCGAGGGTCTCGGAGAAGGCCTTGTGCGTCATTGATTGACGGCTGACGGCAGGTATTTGGGACCGGGCTTTCAGTTGGCCAATGAGGTGCTCATAATCTTCCTTGCCTGCAACAATGACGTCGAACCAGTTCAAGCGCGCGGCGGCGATGTCGGGGGAGTTTTGCAAGGCAGTGCACAGTCGGCCAAGGCGTGTGGCCTGGTCAAGCAGCATCAGTTCGACTTCCGTGTCGTTGCTGCTTAGTTTCTGGCGGAGCTGGGCATCCCAGCGGATGCTGATTTCTGGCAGGAACAGATACCGCAGCCCTTGAATCACGCCGATTCGACCATCTGCGGCGGGGATCGTGGTGAACCCGTCGATGGTCCAACCGTCACCGGGAAACTCGACGATCTGTCGGACAAGCTGGGTGATCGCCGAAATGCGCTTGGGTGTTCGCAGCAGCACAGTCAATCCGGGGCGGGCATTGTCAGTCCACTCGTCGGGCTGCAGCACGCGGCCGACGAACGCGTCGGTCTGGCGCGCGGCGCGCGCTTGCAGGAACACGCTTGCTGCGAGTGCTGTTGCATTGAAACCGGGGGCCGCTTCAATCTCAAGCCCGACGGACAACTCACGGCTGGTCCCGTATTGCCCCAGTACCGGGCGCATCAGAACTTGGCGAGCATGACCATCGTCGTGAATCTGCCTCATGATCGGCTTGACGAAATCGCTCAGATGCCGGCATGGCGGATAGACCAGACTGGCAGGCAGTGTCGTCCCGTCGCAGCCGCGAATGCGAGCTAGCCCGCCCGCACTACTTTGCAGGGTTAGTCCCACGAAATAGTGGTCCGCGCGATCAGTCGATGCTGTGCGTTTCACGCCAACCTCGAAATTCAGGGCATCGAACTTCGCATCGGTCCACATACCAGCATCGGGATGCGCTGGTGCGCGGGGGTATTTGAAGGGTCTGACGGGATGCCGTGTGTATCACGTTCATGTCATGCGCCACGAATTGCGTTTGCGCGGGCTCGCAGCACGCCACGGGGCACTGGTCTGAATGCCTGGAATGGCGCGCCGGTGCTGATTCGGCTGGCTGGCAATTTAGTTCAACCGCTGGCCTATGCGTTGAGTACCGGCATTGGCAACGTAGAGGCCGCCAGTTTGGGCGCCGGGCAGCGGCCGAACTGGGGGGAAGTGCGCAATTGGGACTGAACATGATCGACGATATGGCGGTTTGCTCCCGCTGTGGTCCCGCCAAGATGCTGACGCCGTGTGACGCTTGGGGTGAGCTTGCCGAAAGTATGCGGGAGATGGCCACAACGCAGTTAGTCGATTGGTCTCAAACATTGGTTAATCCGTCCATGGCGTACCACCGCCCCGGCGGGCGTCGATGCCGGTCTTATTGCACGGGAACGCCCCATGCGTTTTCTTCCTCTCGCACGGGCTTGTTGATTGGGGCGCGCCGGTTACGTTGCTGCGTGACGCTGTGCGTCTGCAGCCCGCGAGACGTCGTCATGGCGTTGTTCTGCGTCCCGCCTTTCGCCAGCTTGCCGTCTGGTCACGAGATTCCGCAGCGTCTCTGGATGGCAGCGCGCAAGATTCCCAATCGCGACGTGCGTTCAGGGGGGGGCCAAAGAGCCCAAAAAATTGGAGCACGATGAGACGGAATTGCCAGTGATCGAGGCGTGCTGACTAACGCCTTCCACTGCATCATGGCTAGGATTCCTACCCTTGCTGGGCGAGCCAACATTGGGGAGGGGGCAGACGTTGATCCAGACGAACAACTCAGCGTGGCGGTCTCCATCGACAATCAAAACCGTCTGGTTTTAAGAGAGTGTCTGATTGCTGCTGATCGCAGGTCGTTTTTCGGCTATGTGGGCGTGAGTCTGTGTGTCACACAAGCGCGGCAACATGGCGACACAAAGACAAGCCTATGGCCACGAATAGCGCCGTTCAATTTTCGGTGCGTTCCTTCTACTCTAGATCCGTACCTACATGATTCATCGAAACCACTCGGCGCTGTGGGTGGCGCTTGCGTTGTTTTGCACCGCCTGCACGTCTTATCGCTATATTCCGCCGCAGACCGCTGCTGGGCGACAATGTGTCACCACATGCGAGACCAACAAACAGATCTGCACTGCTGGCAAGGAGCAAACTGCCGCCGTTAAGACGCAGGCCTGCGAAACGCGAAGAGCTACACAACTCTCTAGCTGCCTCGCTCTGGCTGGCAGTGACAAGGGTGCGCGGGAACAATGCGCGAAGAAGTCCGGCTATTGCTCGACTTATGCCGACACCAGCGCGTGCGAGGAAAGCTACCGCGCCTGCTATGTGCAGTGTGGTGGTCAAGTGGTATTGGAAGAAAGCTGATACCCACTGTTTTTCTGGATTATTGGCTTGGCGATTGAGGATGCCGTGCGGGGTCACTCGGCCCTCTTCAAGAACCGGGGCGACCTGCGCGAACATGCGGTTGTTGAAGCCTTCTTCACCAAGGGTGCGGACTCGGCAGGCCTGCGCGGCTTGCTCTCCGGAAGGCACTTCTCTGTCGATGGCAGGCTGATCCTGGCGTGGACCCAGCCATAAGCGTCTCCGCCCCAAGGGCGGTTCGGTCGCTCGCCTGTTCAGGGGGCGTAGGTGCAACGCGACGATGCTCGGCTGTCACGGGCACCTGCTCGTGGAGAGCCCTCGGGCCGTGGGTAGCACGATGCCACGGGGATGGCATGACCGACTGTGCAAGCGCCTTGCGGTCGCTCGAAGGCATGCCGGGATATATCGCCAAGACGCTGGGTGCCGATGGGGGTTACGACATGCGACTTCGTACGCAGCTACTGTAATCCCTGGCATCGCCAAGGTGGGCGGTCACTTTAATGTTTCCAATAGCTTATGGGCTGGCTACCTGGGATGCCCAGGCCAAAATGAGGGACGTATCGACTAACGCTATCAGGGTGTTCGTCACACAATTGGGCCAGTTGCTCGCGCACATATCACTAAAGCAATTCAGTGAGAAGGCAGGTTTTCCTTTTGCCACCAAACTGGGCAAGAAAGAAGACGACGCCCGTGAGGTGCTGAATCGAATGGTGTTGTCGACAGGCTTTGTGTTTCGGCTGTAACCGAGGGGCGGGTTCTTGAAACACGCCAGTTATAGAGCATGGGCAGCATGCTGCCCATGCGCAATGGATGGGGTGCAGGGCAGGCTCGCTGGGCATGGGTGGAATCGAGGAGGCTCGGCTTCCCGCTTAGTTCACCAAGGATTTGACCGGAAGGCGTCGGGACCCGGGATTGTGGCTCACGCCAAAATCCCGGCGCCCGGGCGAATCTCCAGATGGGGAAATGGGGCGGACGGGCAACCCAGATTTAGGTCGGCGTTCTTGTTTGATCGATGGCGGGCCGCATTGCCGCTTACTGAACTCCCGGCGCGGCAGCGCGCAGATCCGCCGCCCTTGGGCTCAACCCCTGATCTCCCGGGGTCCATCACAGCAATCTTTTCCGATCATCTGAAGCAAATCCATGACTGAAGGTATCCACGAATTCCATGAACGGCGTCATGGCCACCTCACGCGTTGGCCAGTTGCAGCGGCTTTGGCCCTGCTGCTGGCCGCCTGTGGCGGAGACGGGTCAGGCACCGACGTCGGTACCACGCCCACGCCGCCCGCCGTGGTGCAAAAAGGCTTCGGCCCCGCTCAGCTTTACAACCCCAGCACCAATCCGAACGGCCACGTGCTGCAGGAAGGTGACACCGGTATCGTGTTTCTGCCGCAGGCCAGCATCGCCGCTGCGACCGAGCAACAGGTGTGGTTCGAGATCGCCGACGCCAGCACCTATGCCTTCGAGATGCAGGACGAGGATCTGACAATCCTGGCCAAGATGGAAGTCAACGACGCCACTGGTCAGCCGCACGTGACAGTCGATGCCGATCATCGCTTCGCCAGTGCCATGCTGGCGCCGGGCCGCTATGCGCTGCGTCTCGTCGCCAGCCCGGCCAGTCGTGAGACGCCGCCGCTCTTCATTCGCTTCAGTGGCGAAGCCACACAGGCGAGCCAAGCGGGCGCGTTCCGCAAGCTGGCGCAGCGCGCCGGCGACAGGCACCTATTTCCCGGCATATCGCCTAGGACTTGCGTCGGCTGTGACCTGAGCGGTGCGTATCTGAAGAATATGGATCTGCGCCAAGCGGATCTGAGTGGGGCGACTCTGCGTGCAGCGAACCTGGAGGGTGCGAATCTGAGTGACGCGAATCTGAGTGGCGCGAATCTGGAGCGAGCGAATCTGGCTTTGGCGCTTCTGAAAGGAGCCAGTCTCGAACGAGTCAGCTTGGAACGTGCGGATTTGAGTTGGGTGAATCTGAGCGAGACGAGTCTGAAGGGAGCGAAATTCAGGGACGCGTTTCTGGGCGGCGCGAATCTGGAGCGAGTGAGTCTGCAAGGAGAGGATTTGACCGGAGCGATGCTAGAAAAAGCGAATCTGAGTGAGGCGGACCTGAGTGGGGCGAATCTGAGTGAGGCGATTCTGTGGAACGCCAATCTGAAGGGGGCGAATCTGAGAGGGGCGAACCTGAGTGGGGCGAGTCTGTATGGCGCGAATCTGAGAGGGGCAATATGGGTGGACGGCCGTACGTGCGGGGAGTCTACCTCCCTTCCCCTCGGGAAATGTCAGTAGCAGTAATGCACATCAATAGACGGCAGACATGGATAAATGCTGTCTGGCGTTCCTTTAACAAGGGTGTTGGAATCGGAAGAGGCAAATGCAATATTGGATTTTCCCGGTTCTCCGAATCGCGTGCGCGGTGGCAGGTGATCAATCACGACTGGAAGGCGTGGTGTTTCGGACACGGGCGGCCCAAACGCGTGAGCAATCTCGACCAACAATGCGTTTCAGCGGCGCGAGTGGGAGCCAGATCACCAGCAGATTTTGGACGCGATCAATTCATGATGTGTGTTCTGAATTAAGAAAAGAGCAGTTCTCTCGCGTACGGTTGATCCTGACGTCTCGCAAAGTGGACTGGATGTCTTGCGAGGTCGCCATGGGTGTTGTTCACCGCATTCTTGTGCGGGGATGACAGAGTCTGGCCCCGCTGATTTACTGAGTGCTCGCTAGGCTGCAATGCCAGTGATTCGCTCTTCCTCAATTACCTTCCCGCCATGAAGACCGGAATCACGACAACTGCGCTGCTGTCCGTGCTCGCCCTCTGCGGTATCCACGCACCTGCTGTACGGGCCGCGACCGAGAGTTGCCACGCCACCTCGGAGCAAGAGATCGCAGCCCTGTTCGATCGATGGAACGCCGCCCTGCAGACACTCGACGCCGCCCAGGTTGTCGCCAACTACGCACCTTCTTCCATCCTGCTGCCGACGGTGTCCAACCAGCTGCGGCTAAGCGAGGAAGAGAAGCTGGATTACTTCCGCCACTTTCTCGAGAAGCATCCCGTGGGCATGGTCGATTTTCGCAGGATCGAGATCGAATGCAATACAGCCATCGATGCCGGGCTCTACACGTTCGCGTTCAATGACGGATCGCGCGTCAAGGCGCGCTACACCTTCACCTACAAGTGGGATGGGCAGCAGTGGCGCATTACCAGCCATCACTCATCAAAGCTGCCGGAAAACTAGGGTTGATTGACAAAAAACAAGGAGATGCTGCGCAGGGCCGTTAGATAATCCCCCCCCCCCCATTTCCCACGTGGTTCAGAAGTAGAACCTAAGCGGCCATGGCCAACCGCTGCTTTGGCGTGAACCCGCCCAAGGCCATATTCGGGCGGTCGTGATTGTAAGTCCACATCCAGTCGGTGGCGAAACGCTGCACGTGGTCCAGGTCTTCCCAGCGGTACTGCGACAGCCATTCGTAGCGCACGGTCCGGTTGAATCGCTCGACGTACGCGTTCTGCTGGGGCTTGCCCGGCTGGATGTAGTCGAGCCGGCTGCCAGACTGCCGAGCCCATTCGGTGATCGTGGCGCTCAGGTATTCTGGCCCGTTGTCGCATCGAATGGCCTTGGGCCTGCCGCGCCAACCGATAATCTGCCGCAGTGCGCGGATCACGCGCTCCGAGGGCAGCGAGAAGTCGATCTCGATGCCGAGCGCCTCGCGGTTGAAGTCGTCGATCACGTTGAGCAGCCGGATGCTGCGCCCGTCGGCCAGTTGGTTGTGCATGAAGTCCATCGACCAGACCTGATTGATGGCCGCCGGCACCGCCAGCTGCTCGGGCACCTGTCTGACCAGCCGCTTGCGCGGCTTGATCCGCAGGTTCAGCTCCAGCTCGCGATAGATCCGGTACACGCGCTTGTGATTCCAGCCGAAGCCTTTGCCGTTGCGCAGGTACAGGAAACATAGGCCGAAGCCCCAACTCTGGTGGTTGTCGGTCAGGCGCAGCAGCCAGTTCGCAATGACTTCGTTCCCGGCGTTGCGCTGGCTGACGTATCGGTAGCAACTCTGGCTGACTCCAAACGCTTCACAAGCCAGCCGGATGGATACGCCACGCGCGGACACCGCATGCATGGCCCATCTCTCGTCGGCAAGATGGCCTCACGCTTTTTTTGCGAGCGCCTCCGCAACGATCTCGGCCTTGATCTTCTCGTCGACGTACATCTTGCGCAGCCGCGCGTTCTTGGCCTCCAGCTCCTCCATGCGCGCGATCAACGAGGTGTCCATGCCGCCGTACTTCGAGCGCCATTTGCAAAACGTCGCCGTGCTGATGCCTAACTCTCGGCACAGCTCCGGTATCGTGAGCCCTGATTCCACGCGCTTGCGCGCGTCCATGATCTGGCTGTCCGTGAATCTAGACTTCTTCATCCTGTAGAACTCCCTCAACGAGAAAATTCTACTTCTGCGCGCGTTGGGTTTTCGGGGGGATTACCGTATAGCGCTGGGGGTGTGTGCTATTTGTGCCAGTGTGATGCAGAGCGGGTATCAGCGATTCTGCATCTCTTTGAGCCACAGGCTCATCAGGCCAGCGCGGCCACGTACACCGAACTTGCGATAGACGTTCGTGATGTAGGAATGCGTGGTTGAAATGGCAAGGCCCAGCTGTTCCGCAATCTGCTTTTCTGCGGCCTCAGTCAACAACAGGTGCAATACCCGGCATTCATGCGGTGCCAGACGCTCCTGCAACTGCGCCAGGGGGCTGCGTTGCGCCGCCGTCCTGGTTGCGGTGACATCGCGCGCCACGCCGATGCGCAATCGATGCTCCGCACTCCACTGGGCCGACCACGACAAATGGACATCGGTGCCAAGCTGGTGCCGATAGCGATTCTCGAATCCGGTGCGCTTTGCGCCTGCCTGAACGCGGTCCGCTTCCCTTTGTGTTCTGTCGCGGTCGTCCGGCGCGACGAGTTCGAGCACACATTGCCCGACCAGTTCGGATGGCCGATAACCCAGGATATCTTGCCACGCTGCATTGGCGTGACGGATCCGCCCACGCTCGTCGACCAGAAAAACCCCATCCGGAAGACTATTGGCCAACGCGATCGCGCTCACATCATTGAGAACTTCCATGGTTTGCCGCTTTTGATTGCAATACAAAAGAACCGATGGCCAGGCGCCGTTGCGCATTACCGAGCTTGGTCACAATCGTAGACAGCGAAAACCGGTTGCATAGGGCTGTGATCATGACAGCGCTGCCAGGCTTTCCGCGGTCGGGATACGTTTTTCCTGAGCCCGGCGGACCAACAAGCAGCCAGCATGAATGGCGTCTGCTGGCGGGTTCTTGCCCTCTAATTAGCAGGGTGCCAGCAAGAATAGCGTCTGCTATCGTTTCCGACAATATGCTGCGTTAGCAGCATTCCTAATAACAATGTTCAGCGTCCGCGCGGTTCCATGGGATCGACGCGGGGCGGGTAACGGGGAAAACAGCAAGTCGTCTGGCCGTCGCAGGCCAAATCCGACTCGTAGACGCGGGGTGAGCGGATTCTCCCCGCGTCTTTTTGAGTTGGCGTTCCGGCGACATTGCTTCGGCGTGGATGCGCAAGCCCTCACCAATCAGATCATTGGTGAGGGAACAACATAAAAACGAGCCGCACCTTGTTTGAGGAACGGGGAAGCGTCTTCATGCGCTTGACCAACCCCGAGCCCGGCGGGCTTGGGGCGGTGCTTGCGCTCTTGGCTTTGGTAGCGACGCGCAGCAACCGCGGTCAGGTTATTCAATTAAAAAAAGAATAATCAATAAGCCCGCTTTGATTTAGCGTCTGAATAATATGGATTTGATTTGCAAGATAAGGTTGTATAAAGATCGTGGGCGTTATTTTGCGGTGTTGGTCGCACCGGACACGATGTGCTCCAGCACAGGGCGAAACGCAGCTGAAGCTTTGACAAATTTAGGCCGTTCAATGGCCGAGAATTCTCTCCCTCAGTCGGCCGATTTCTCGATAGAGCCGAAGGAGCGCAAGAGGGCTAGTCGGGTAGCAGGGCCCACGCCTGATCCTCGCGAATTTCCCCGCGCCATACCCACCGTAAAACGCCTCCTCAACGAGCGTTTCGGCAAGGTCACCTTGCGTGAACTCTCAGAAAAGCTGGGTTTGGACGACGTCACTCCGCAACTGCTGTCTTCTTCCATCGCGGGCAACGGGGCGAAGCGCGTTCGTCTGGCCATTGCCAAGGCCCTTGGAGAAGATCCCAATGCGCTTTGGCCAATGGCGCGGCACTAGCAAGGAATGCGCTGTTGAAGAGCTAGAACCGGCAATCTTTTACCGTGCTTGTGGTCCCCGCTTCATCCGCGCCCGGCTCGGCGGCATGCCTGTCCAGCGCCGGAATGCCTGACGGAAATTCGCCGCCTCCGTAAATCCCAGCGCCGCCGCGATCTCGTCATTGTTCAGCCGAGTATCGCGCAGGTAATCGAGCGCGAGCTGGCAGCGCACTTTGTCGAGCACTTGCTGATAGGCATTGCCTTCGTCAGCCAGCTTGCGCCTGAGCGTGCGCGAACTCATCCCCCAGTCGGCGGCAATCGCTTCGATGCCCGGAAAGCGCCCCGGTACGCGCAGCAATTCAGCGATCAATCGACTTGTGATGCCACGCGCCTGTTGAAACTCGTTCAGCAGGCGCTCACAGGTTTCGTACGCCACCATGGCGGTGGCGGGGTTGCCCTGTACGGGAGCATGCTCCAGCCAGGCCGCGTCGAATTGCAGCTCGCTCTGACCGCTGGAAAACTGAACCGGGCAGCCAAGCTGCTCGGCCATGTCGGCGGCGTGCACCGGCGCCGCGTACGGCAGCATCACGTGCAAGGGCCGTAGCGCTGCGCCCAGCACGTCACGGTGCAGGGCCAGTTGTGTACCCAGTTGCCATTCGAGCACGAAGCGATACAGCGGCGTGTCCTCTCCCAGGCCATAGACATCGCTGAAGCGCCAGCCAACGACGTTGTTCCGCTGGACAAACTCCAGACCGAGCAGCGGTGCCGTCAGCACGCGATAACGCATCGCCATGGCGATCGCCTCGCGTGCGGTGGGGCTGCACAGCAATGCGTATCCATAGAGGCCGAACTGCGTGATCCGGGCGGCAAGCCCGGCGCGCAGCGCCAGATCGGCCCGAGGCGACAGACGCAGCGCGTTCTCGCAAACGGTCAGCAACTGACGCGCACTGATGCGCGTCTCGGGCCGCTGGAAGTCCGTCACCGCGAGGCCTGTACCCGCCAGGGCCGCGACGGCATCCACGCCCAGGCCGACCATGATCTCGATCAGGGCCTGGAGCTTGTGCGGACGGTGAATCCGCTCATCGGACAAGGGGAAGTCTGGCTGCATGGCGGAGCATTGTAGCAACGTGTCCGAATTTCATCTGTTTTGGACGTTTCGCACCTAGGCAAGTCGTCCGCAGGGCAGAACAATCCGTGTCGACATGACGCAATGGCCCCCACAGAGAGCGGCCATCATCAAGGGAGACTCCGGTGCCTATCACACCACAGCATGTCGCTGCCTCGTCGATCGATCTGGTGCGACTGAACTTCAATCCGCAAGCCCAGCTCGGGCTCAGCCTGGTCCTGGCCCTGGTGATGTTCGGCATCGCCCTGGACCTGACGCGCGACGACTTCCGGCAGGCGTGGGCCAGACCGCGGGCGCTGGTCATCGGTCTGCTCAGCCATCACGTGCTGTACCCGGCCGCCACATTCCTGATGATCGTCCTGCTGCGACCGGCGCCGTCGATCGGGCTGGGGATGTTGCTCGTGGCGTCCTGCCCGGCCGGCCACATCTCGAATTTCTTCACGCACCGCGCCAACGGCAACACGGCGCTGTCGGTGTCGATCAGCACCCTGTCGACGCTTGGCGCCATTGTCATGACGCCGCTGAACGTCAGTTTCTGGGCGTCACGCGATCCGCAGATGGCCGCATTGCTGCATAGCTTCTCGCTCGATCCGGCGCGGATGCTGCTGGAAGTCGGGCTGCTGCTGGGCCTGCCGCTGGCGCTCGGACTGCTGGTGCAAGCGCGTGCGCCGACACTGGCAAAGCGCCTGCATGTGCCAATGAAGCGGTTCTCGATGCTGGTGTTTCTGGTGTTCGTGCTGGGCGCGCTGGCGCTCAACTGGGCGATCTTCCTGGAGTGGGGGCGCTACGTCGTACTGCTGGTGCTGGCGCACAACGCACTCGCCCTGGCCGGTGGCTACACCTTCGCGCGCCTTGCGGGCTTGGCCGAGCGCGACTGCCGCGCCGTGGCCTTTGAAACCGGCATCCAGAACTCCGGGCTCGGGCTGGTGCTCATCTTCAATTTCTTCGACGGGCTGGGCGGTATGGCCATCGTCACGTCGTGGTGGGGAATCTGGCATATCGCGGCGGGCACGGGGCTGTCGACATTCTGGCTGATGCGCGATCGCAGGAGGCTGGCATGAACGACTCTGCGCGCATTCTCGTCACCGGCAGCAATGGCTACCTGGGACATCAGGTGGTCGAGGCGCTGGCTGCACAGCGCAGCGGACAGTCCGAACTGATCGTCGGCATGGATCTTCGCGAGCCAGCCGCCGATAAACGACTCCCGGGCGTCATCTACGCTCAAGGCGACATTCGAAATACGGACCTCGAAGTGCTGCTGCGCACACATCGAATCAAGCAAGTGGTGCATCTCGCGGCCATCGTGACGCCGCCCCAAGGCAGCGATCGTGCGCTGGAGTATGAGGTCGATGTCGTCGGGACGCGGCGCCTCCTGCAAGCCTGTGTGGCCACCGGCGTGGAGCAGATCCTGATCTCGTCTTCCGGCGCGGCGTATGGCTACCACGCAGACAACCCCGAGTGGCTTCGCGAAAGCGACCCCATTCGCGGCAACGAGGAGTTCGCTTATGCCTGGCACAAGCGGCTGGTTGAGGAGATGCTCGCCGAATACCGCGAACGCCATCCGGCCCTCAAGCAAACCGTACTGCGCGTGGGCACTATCCTGGGCGAGCGCGTCAACAATCAGATCACGGCGCTGTTCGAGAAGAAACGCATTCTGGTGCTTCGCGGTGCGGCCAGTCCTTTCGTCTTCATCTGGGACCAGGACGTCGTCGGCATCATCCTGCACGCGTTACGGGGTCGCCGTGCGGGCATCTACAACGTGGCCGGCGATGGCGCCCTGGGTGTACGCGAGTTAGCCGCACGCATGGGCAAGCCCTGCCTGGTCGTCCCGCCGTGGTTGCTGCAACTTGGATTGGCGATCGGCCATCGCCTGGGCGTCAGTCGCTATGGTCCGGAACAGGTGCGCTTCCTTCGTTATCGGCCGGTGCTCGATAACCAGCGGCTCAAGGCCGAACTTGGCTACCAGCCGCGCAAGACGTCGGCCGAAGTCTTCGATCTGTGGTGGGCGAGTCGCCCGCGCCATGGGCGTGCGCAGGTAGGGGCATGGCAGGGCCGTTGCGCGGTTGTGACCGGTGCGGGCGGCGGACTGGGCGCTGCGTTGAGCCGTCAGTTGGGGAGGGCGGGCGCCCAGGTGGCCCTGCTCGACCGGGACAGTGCCGCGGTGGAAGCGATCGCCGCTGAACTGCGGGCCGACGGCTGCCGCGCGCAAGCCTTTACCTGCGATATCACCGATGCCGATCGGGTGGAGGAGACCCTTGCGCAAGTCGTCGCGCTGTTCGGCAATGTCGACCTGCTCATCAACAATGCCGGCATCGCCGCGCGCAGCCTGTTCGAGCACACAGGTTCAGAGGTCATGCACCGAGTCATGGAGGTCAACTACTTCGGCGCGGTGCATTGCACGAAGGCAGCGCTGACGTCGCTGATGGCAACACGCGGCCGCATCGTCGCCGTCAGCAGCATCGCCGGGTTTTCGCCGCTGATCGGCCGCTCGGCCTATGCCGCGAGCAAACACGCGCTGCATGGCTTTTTCGACAGCCTGCGCAGCGAACTGCGCGACCGCGGCGTATCCGTGACGCTGGTGTGCCCGTCCTTCATCTCGACAGGGATTGAAGCTGCGGCGCTCGGAGGCGACGGCAAGCCCGTCGGCGGCAAGCGCGACGTGACGGGAACGGTGGCCAGCCCCGACGAGATCGCCGCTTGTGTCCTTCGTGCAGCGGCAATCCGCAAGCGCTTGGTGCTGCCAGGTGTCACGGCAAAGGTCGCCTATATCGTCAGCGGCCTGGCGCCCCGAATGTACGAAGGGCTGATGCGCCGTCGCGTCGGTCACGAATTCCGTTAAGAAGGCAGGATGATCATGAGAACAAAATGGATTCTGCCAAGCGCCCTGTTGCTTGGCGCGATGCGGGCCGCCTCGGCTGCCCAGGTGCAGGTGGTGGACGCTGCCGGTGTACCCGTGCCGACCGTCATGCTGCGGGTCTTTCCGGTCAAGTCGCCGGGATTGCCGAATGGTGACGGCGGCTATCCGCCTTCCGGACAGCCCTTCCAGGCCTGGAAGGAGACAACCGTCTTCACCGATGCACAAGGACGCGCCACGCTCCCCGACGACACGCCCGACTTTCCGCAGCAGGTGCGCCTGCGCAAACCGGGGTACCAGGAGCTGACCCTGCCGCTGGCCAGCTCGGGCTCGGTGCTGAAGATCCAGCGCGAAACCGATCCCGCGCGGCTTGCCGAGGCGCGGCCGGCCAATGCATGGCTCGGCTCGCTCGATCTTGGTGATCCCAGCCTGAAGCTGCGCTACCAGACGCAATGCACGTTCTGCCATCAGCAGGGCAACGCATTCGTGCGCCGCGAGCGTTCGGAAGCGGAATGGACCCACACCATCCAGCGCATGATGCGCTATGGGTCGCGGCTGTCGACGGAAGACCAGAAGATTCTGCCGGCCCTGCTTGCCAAGAATTGGCAAACTTTGCGCGAACATCCCGAACGTGTCGCGCAGACGGCACCATGGCAAGCGGAGCTGGCCACCGCACGCATCACCGAATGGCCTGTGGGCGACGCCATGTCGCAAACGCACGACGTGTTGCTCGCGCGCGACGGTGTGCTCTACGTTGCGGACAACATCCAGGACCGGCTCTGGGCGCTTCAGCCGCAAACCGGCCGCATGACGGTCTACAAGATTCCGCATTTGCCGGGCGACAAGCCGGGCGGTCTGCTGAGCGCACGCTTGCGGGATTTCCCGCGACACGATTCGACGTCCAACGCTCACTCGCTGGCCGAGTCGCAAAGTGACGGCCACATCTTCATCACGCCATCGGCGCAGCAGCGGCTGGTCGAATTCGATCCGCATACCGGCAAATTTCAATTGCATGAGATCGGTGGCGGGTTCTATCCGCACACCATTCGCATCGACGCGCAGGACCGCGTCTGGTTCACGCTCGCACTCTCGAACCAGGTGGGCATGCTCGACCGCTCAACTGGCAAATTCAAGCGCTACGATCTGCCTACGCGCAGCCTGGGTGAGAAGTTCACAACGCACTTCATCCGCCAGTTCTACTGGTTGATGGATCATGGTGTTCCACTCGCGAACTGGCTCAAGGTCGACACGGAAAATACCGGCGTACCACTGCCCTATGGCATCGACATCACACCCGATGGCCGAGTGTGGTTCGCACGCCTGCATACGAATGAGATCGGCGTGATTGACCCGCGCACCGACCGCATCACGATGATTCCCACGCCGTTCAAGGGCCCGCGCCGCCTGCGCACGGATGCCGATGGCCGACTCTGGATCACCGCGTTCCCGGAATCCGCCATCGCCAGCTACGATCCGGCAAACGGGAAGTTCACGCGCTACGACCTGCCTGTGCTGCCCAAGGGCAGCGACACGCCATACGCACTGAACGTGGACAAGACCCGCGGGGTCGTGTGGGTCAACGGCAATCAGTCAGATTCGCTCTATGCGCTCACCATCGCCACGGGCAAGTGGGTCCAGTATCCGTTGCCCAAGCGCGTGGCCTTTACGCGGGATGTGGAGATTGCTCCCGACGGCAGTGTCTACACGTCGACGTCCAGCTTTCCGAGCTGGCATGTCGAAGATGCTCAGCCAACCCTGATTCACCTCCAGCCACGATAAGATGCATCGGCAAGCCTGCTTTCTCGCTTCGTGCCTGTGCGCTTTCACAGCCGGACACATGGTCAATTACAGCGTGATCCTTTTTGCGCAGGACATGCTTGGCTCAGCCTGGCTGTCTGGGCTCGGGCTGGGCCTGTGCTTCGGGCCGCCTCTGGTCCTCGGCTGGTTTGCCGGCGTGCTGTGTGACCGGCTGGCGCCGGGGCGCGTCATCCAGGGTGCGCAGGCCATCTTTGGTCTTGCCGCGCTTGCACTAGGTTGGACCGTGCTACGGGCACCGCACGAGCGCACCGCTACGCTGCTGCTCGCCGCTGGGCTCGCGGGGGTGGCGTGGAGTTTTGCCTCCCCTGCGCGAATGGCGGCACTCGCGCAGATCGTGCCAGCCGAGCGGCTCAAGAAGATGTCCGTCTTCTTCAACGTGTTCGTGATGCTGGGTTTCGGCCTGGGGCCGCTGATGATCGCGCTGCTGCGGCGTGCGGGGGGCTGGCCGTGGGTGGTATGGGGCATCCTCGCGCTGGTGGTGCTCGCCTCCGTGCTGCTCTTGCCCGTACGCACTTATCGTGGCGGCACATCGCGCCAATCGGTGGCCGCCGACGTGCGGGAAGGTCTGCGCGCGGTGTGGGCCCAGCCGTTACTGATGCAACTGATGCTGGTTGCCATGGCGGGCTATCTGGCCATGGGGCCAATGCAGGTGCTGCTGCCCAGATTGGCCGTCGAGCAACTCGGCCTTGCGGACTTGCAACGCGGGCTGCTGCTCGGCAGCTTGGCGCTGTCATTGATCGGCGGAGGCGTGTTGGCCATGGCGCTGGCTTCCCGTGTGCATCACGGAACGGCCATCTTTGCGGGAACGCTCGGCGCCGGCATTGCTCTTGCGGCGCTAGGCGGCATGCGGGTGCCCGGCGCCGCGCTGGCGATGCTTGCCACGGTCGGCGTACTGGGTGGCATGAGCCTGTCACTGATCGTTGCCGGCATTCAGGCCGAAGCGGCCGTCGCCGTGCGCGGCAGGGTGCTGAGCATGTACACCGTCATCTCGCAGGTTGTACCCGCCAGCTCGGGCGTACTGGCCGGTGCGCTGATGCAGCGCTTCGGTGTGAGCGTAGCCCTGATGTGCTGCGGCAGCGGACTGGTTGCGTTGATGCTGCTCAATCTGACATGGATGCGAGCGCTGCGGGCCCAGGTGCGCTGAGCCTGTTAGCGCGCGGGCAGAATTGACCAACTCATAGGTGCGAGCGGTAAGTCCAGCACGCTCGGCCCAAGCGGATGTGCGCCGAGCATGGCGCTAGTGCAAGAGGCCTCCGAGGCGTTTATGAGAGCGCCGGGCACGGAGTTGCGTGGTGAACGGAAGGTGGACTCGACCAACCAGGGCAAGGGCGCTAAGACTGTGCTCACCGAGATCGCCACACAACTGATGCTTGAACTCACCGCTGTGGCGGCGAAAAGAGCCTCTGGATGGCACGGACCTTCTCTCTGTCGATGAAGGTCCAATGTGCTTTGTTACTGACTTCCGGTCCAGCTTGAGCGGTTCATGCCAAATCCTGGGGCAGGATTCGGTGCAAATGAACACGGTGGGGGAGGGGCAAATCAGCCAGCGGTCGTCGCCCCATCGTCCAATTCCTTCCTATGCCCGCCAAGCGCTCGCGGCATACCCGTCGGGCTGCTTTGGATGAAGATGCAAGAAATCAGAGGGCTGCGCGGATTTTTTGGCGGAAGCGGTGAGATTCGAACTCACGGATGGGTCACCCCATCGGCAGTTTTCAAGACTGCTGCCTTAAACCACTCGGCCACGCTTCCTTGGTCTGCGGATTGCAGGTTGCGCGTTGCACGCAAGGCCGCCATTGTAACGGCTGCACGAGGCGGCGCAACTGTCAATGTTCATCGTCGGCAAGAAACAGCGCTTGCAAATCGTTCAAGAAACGCTGGCCCAGCTCGGTCGGGCGGAGCGCCACGTGGTCGCGCGCGAGCAGGTCGCGTTGCTCGGCGGCGTCGAGTTGGTGCTCGATCGTGCGCAGGGGCACGCCGGTGCGTTCCTGGAACAGCGTGACGGGAAATCCGTCGGTCAGCCGCAGCGCGTTGAGCATGAACTCGAACGGCAGATCGGCCGCATCGACCTCGCGCTGCTCCTGCACGACCGCTGCGCCGCCCGTCGTCTCGGCTTGGCGCAGATAGGTGTCCGGATGCTTGTGCCGCATCTCGCGGATGACCCGGTGCGGAAAGCTCAGCTTGCCGTGTGCGCCCGGCCCGATGCCGAGGTAATCGCCGAATTGCCAGTAGTTCAGGTTGTGCTTGCAGCGGCGGCCCGCCTTGGCATATGCCGAGACTTCGTAATGCTCGTAGCCCGCCGCAGCCAACCGCGCGTGAATCCAGTCCTGCATCGCAAACGCGGTGTCGTCATCCGGCAGCGCGGGCGGGTACTTGGCGAAGTACGTGTTCGGCTCCAGCGTCAGGTGGTACAGCGAGACGTGGTTCGTGTCGAACGACAGTGCCGCTTCCACGTCGGCCTCGCACTCGGCGAGCGTCTGGCCGGGGAGGGCAAACATCAGGTCCAGGTTGATGTTGTCGAAATGCGCGCGAGCGATGTCGATGGCGGCGCGCGCCTCGGCGGCGCTGTGGATGCGGCCCAGCGCCTGCAGGTGCGCATCGTTGAAGCTCTGGATTCCGATCGACAGGCGGTTCACGCCGCTGGCGCGATAGCTGCGGAAGCGCTCGGCCTCGAACGTGCCGGGGTTGGCTTCCATGGTGATCTCGGCATCGGCATCGACGGGCAGCAGCATGCGGATGTCAGACAACAGACGGTCCAGCCCCTGCGCGGACAACAAGCTCGGCGTGCCGCCACCGATGAAGATCGTATGCACTTGCCGGCCCCACACCATCGGCAGCGCGGCTTCCAGATCCTGCCGGAGGGCGGTGAGAAAGCGCTCTTCGGGGATGCCCTGTTCCGGCCCCGCATGCGAGTTGAAATCGCAATATGGGCACTTGCGCACGCACCACGGCACGTGCACGTACAGCGACAGCGGAGGCGAAGCCGGCAGGCTGATCTTGCCGGGCTGCAGGAAGACGGAGGTGACCTTGTCACCAGTCTCAGCGGCAGTTGCGGAAGGCGTCTTGGCTGCGCCAGCGGGGTGAATCGGGATCATCGGAACTTCAGCCGTTTTCAAAGGTGCGCAGCCGTTCGACAAGCTGCGCGAGGGCTTGTGCACGATGGCTCACGCTGTTCTTCTCGGCCTTGGTCAGCTCGGCAGCGGTCTTGCCGAGATCAGGCAGCAGGAAGTGCGGGTCGTAGCCGAAGCCGCCATCGCCGCGTGGTGTGTCGATCACCTCGCCGAACCAGTTGCCTTCGGCAATGATCGGTTGCGGATCATCGGCGTGGCGCACATACACCAGCACACAGACATAGTGTGCGCGGCGATCGGCCTTGCTGGCCAGTTCACGGACCAGGCGGGCGTTGTTGGCGGCGTCCGACTTCGGTTCGCCCGCCAGTTGCGCATAGCGAGCGGAGTAGACGCCCGGCGCGCCGCCCAGCGCATGCACGCAGATGCCGGAATCGTCGGCCAGCGCCGGCAGGCCGGACGCGCGGCTGGCGTGGCGGGCTTTGGTCAACGCGTTTTCAACGAAGGTTGCGTAGGGCTCCTCCGCCTCGGGAATGCCGAGCGCGCCTTGCGGCGTCACATCCAAGCCGAGCGGAGCCAGCAGGGCGTTGAATTCGGCCAGCTTGCCTGGGTTGTTGGAGGCGAGAACGATCTTGCGCATCGTTGCCCCACTTACAGGCCCAGCGCCTGCTTCTGCAGGCCGATCAGCGTACGGATGCCTTGGTCGGCCAAGCCGAGCAGCGCGTCCATCTCGGCGCGCGTGAAGGGCGTGCCTTCGGCGGTGCCTTGCACTTCCACAAAGCCGCCGGCGCCGGTCATGACGACGTTCATGTCGGTATCGCAGGCGGAGTCTTCCGGGTAATCGAGATCAAGCACGGGTACGCCGTCGACCACGCCCACCGATACTGCGGCGACGAAATCGCGGATTGGCTGGGCGCCCTCGGGAAGCAAGCCTTTTTCACGCATCACGGAGATGGCGTCGTACGCCGCCACGAACGCGCCCGTGATGCTGGCCGTGCGCGTGCCGCCGTCGGCCTGCAGCACATCGCAATCAAGGTGAATGGTGTTCTCGCCCAGTGCCTTGAGATCAAACACCGAGCGCATCGCCCGGCCGATCAGGCGCTGGATTTCCTGCGTGCGGCCGGTCTGCTTGCCGCGTGCGGCTTCGCGGTCGGAGCGCGTGTGCGTCGAGCGCGGCAGCATGCCGTATTCGGCCGTCACCCAGCCTTCGCCGCTGCCTTTCTTGTGCGGCGGTACCTTGGGCAGCACGCTTGCCGTGCAGAGCACTTGCGTGTCGCCAAAGCACACCAGCACCGAGCCTTCGGCGTGGCGCGTGAAGTGGCGCGTGAGGGTGACGGGGCGGAGTTGATCGGGCTGGCGGCCGCTGGGTCGCATGTGGGGTTCTCGCTTGAAAAACAGATAACCCGACATGATACCGGCCCGCGCTGCGCTCGGCAGGGTGGGCCGGAGGAGGACGGCGCGACGGCGCTTAGCGCGTCAAATTGCTGGTCTTGTCGATGGCAGCGCGGATTTCGGCGATGGAGCGTTCGATTTCCTCTTCCGACATCAGCCCCGATTCGCTCTGCGGCGCGTCCAGGATGGACGTGGTGAAGGCGTTCAGGGGGAGGGTGTCAGTCTGCACCGAGTCTTGCGTGGAGGTCACAGCGTCCAGCTCCCACATCATGGAGATGGCGGTGGTGTTGTCGGCCGTGTCGCCGGCATTGCGCAGCGCGCGGGCGATCAGCTCAGGAATGGCCTGCGTGACGGAGAAGCTTGTGCAGGTGTCGACCAGTTCGTCTTCCTGCACGCTGCCCCACAGGCCGTCGGAGCACAGCATGACGACATCGCCCGGCTCCAGGTTGACCGGCCCTCCGATGTCGATCAGCGGCAGGTTGGGCGAACCCAGGCAGTTGTAGATCTTGTTGCGCTCGGGGTGGTGCGCGACCTGCATCGGCAGCACGCGGTCCTGTTGCAGCAGGTTCTCGATCTTGGAGTGATCGCGCGTGCGCGTCACCAGCTCGCCCTTGCGCATCAGGTACATGCGCGAATCGCCCGCGTGTGCCCAGTGCAGCGAGCCGCGTTGCGCGAGTGCGCAGACGATCGTGGTGCGCGGCGCGTCCGGCAGGCCGTTGGTCTCGGCGTAACGGTGGATGTCGCGGTGCGCGAGCATGATGCTTTCGTGCAGGAAATCGCGCGGGTTGCGGATCGACGGGCGCGCATGTCGCTGGAACTGGCGCGCCATGGTCTGCAGCGCCTGCTGGGCCGCCACTTCGCCCAATGAGTGTCCGCCCAAGCCGTCGCACAGCACCATCAGCATGGCGTCGCGCGTGAAGCAGTAACCCATGCGGTCTTGATTGACGCGTCGCGCGCCTTTTTTGCTTTCTTGATAGACCGAGAAGCGCATTGCAGCGAAAGAGAGTTCGGGAATGGAAAACGGTGTGGCCGCTGGTCCCGTTTCAGCGTGCCCACCGCTTGGGAATCATACTCCCCGGGGCCGGGTGTCAGTTGTCCCGGCGACGCAACAGGCTCATGAAACGCGTCGTCAACGCCTCTTTTTCTTCCGGCATGGGGCCGCCCTGCGTGACAGCGGTCAGGGCCTGCAGTTCGGTCAGTGCGTTGCTTTCTTCACGCAGCACCTTCTGCAGGCGAAATACGCTCTGCGGGCGCTCTTCCGGCTTCATCTTCAGGCACCAGCCGACCAGTTCGATCAGGCTGCTGGTGTAGACCTTGTTCAGGCGCTCCAGGCCCTCGGGCAGCTTGTCGTCCTTTTCGCGCTGGGTGGCTTCCTGCGGCGGCGCGCCGGCCATGCAGGCATAGATGGTGGCGCCGATGCTGTAGATATCGGTCCAGGGGCCCAGCTCGTTGTGCTTGCGGTACAGCTCCGGCGCGGCAAAGCCCGGCGTGTACATCGGCTGGAAGCGCGAGGCTTCCGACGTCAGCGTCTGCCGTGCGGCACCAAAGTCGAGCAGGATCGGCGAATGGTCTTCGCGCAGGTAGATGTTGCCCGGCTTGATATCCAGGTGCAGCAGCTTGTGGATATGGACTTCGCGCAGGCCGCTCATCAGGTCGTGGAAGACCTGACGAATGAAGCGCTCGCTCAGCATCTTGAGCTTGCCCTGCTGGCGCGCACCGAGGATATGTTCCTGCAGCGTTTTGCCCTGCTCGTACGTCATCACCATGTAGACGGTGCCGTTTTCCCGGAAGAAATTGAGCACGCGCACGATGGCGGGGTGAGAGATCCTGGCCAGCGACCGGCCTTCTTCAAAGAAGTATTTGAGCCCGAGGCGGAATGCGCTCGCACTTTCTTCGGGCACGACCGGGATCAATTCGCCGGGCGAACGACGGGCCAGCGAAGACGGCAGATATTCCTTCACGGCCACCGGCGTCCCATGTTCATCGGTGGCGAGATAGACGAAGCTGAACCCCCCGCTGGCCAACTTCTTTACAATACGATAATTGGACAACAAGGTGCCGACCGGCAACGGCGCACTGCGTGGCTGTCCTGAGCCTTTTGACTCTGTCATGGGTTTGTGTGGCGAAATGGCTGTCGGATTCTCCCCGACGAGTCCACACGTTGTAAAGCGACAAAAGGTGGGGGATTGCCCGCCAATTCTCGGTGTGCGAAACGGCCACCGGATTCCCTGATTCGATCAAGAACACACCACGATTCCATGATCCACAGCATGACCGGCTATGGCGTTGCTACACGCCAGGCAGCCTTTACCGACGCCCATGGCGCCCCCTGCGGAAACGTCGCCGCCGTGTCGGTCGAATTCCGCACCGTCAACTCACGCTTTCTTGATCTGCTGTTCCGCGCGCCGGAAGAGTGCCGCGCCTTCGAGCCAGCCCTGCGCGAGATGCTGATGAGCGCACTGTCGCGCGGCAAGCTGGAGTGCCGGATCAACCTGCAGCGCCAGGAGGCCGCCAGCGATGTCGCGGCGCTCAATGTCGGCGTACTGCAACAGTTGGCCAAGCTGGAGCAGGAAGTCACGCGCTACCTCCCCGCGTCGGGTTCACTGCGCATGGGTGAGATCCTGCGCTGGCCGGGCGTGCTGGCCGAGCCGGAGTTGACGCAAGACGCCTTGCGCGAAGCCGTGCTCGACGCCGCCAAAGAGGCACTCAAGCAACTTCTGGAATCGCGCCGCCGCGAGGGCGAGGCGCTCAAGTCGATGCTGCTGGAGCGGGTTGACGCCATGCTCAAGATCGTCGAAGAGTTGGCGCCGATGGTGCCCAACCTGATCCAGCTGCACCAGGACAAGCTGACCGAACGCCTGCGCGAAGCGTTCGGCCTGGCCGCGCCCGACGGCACCCCGGCGCTCACGCGCGACGAACTCTCGGAGCGCATCCGCCAGGAAGCCACGGTCTACGGCATTCGCATCGATATCGCCGAAGAACTCTCGCGCCTGGAGGCGCACCTGCGCGAGACGCGCCACATCCTGGAGAAGGGCGGCCAGATCGGCAAACGCCTGGACTTCATGATGCAGGAGCTCAACCGCGAGGCGAATACGCTCGGTTCCAAGGCCGCAGCCAAGGAGCTGGCCGACGCGTCGATGGAGCTCAAGCTGCTGATCGAGCAGATGCGCGAGCAGGTCCAGAATCTCGAATAACTTCCCCAGAACTAAAACATGCCAACCTCTCAAGCGCACTCCGCGGTCGACACGCCTATCGAGAATCATTTTCCGGGCAGTCTGTTCATGGTCGTGGCACCGTCCGGCGCCGGCAAATCGACGCTGGTGAACGCGCTGCTGGCGCAGGATTCGTCGATTCGCCTGTCGGTCTCCGCCACCACGCGCAAGCCGCGCCCCGGTGAGCAGCACGGCCGCGAATACAATTTCATGACCGTCGAGGAGTTCAAGGCCTGCCGTGACCGCGGCGAGTTTCTCGAATGGGCCGAGGTGCACGGCAACTACTACGCCACTTCGCGCGTGTGGATCGAAGAACAGATGCGCGCCGGCACCGACGTGCTGCTCGAGATCGACTGGCAGGGCGCACAGCAGGTGCATCACCGGTTTGGTAATGCGGTCGAGATCTTCATCCTGCCGCCGTCGCTGACGGCGTTGGAAGACCGCCTGAAAAAACGCGGCCAGGACGAGCCCAACGTGATCGTGCGCCGCTTGCTGGCGGCCGGTTCGGAGATGGCGCGCGCCCCCGAAGCCGACTACGTCATCATCAACGAGGTGTTTGATCACGCGCTGGCCGAACTGCGCGCCGTGGTTCAGGCCACGCGCCTGCGCTTTACCGCACAGAAGGCGCGGCACGCGGAGCTGTTCGTCGAGTTGGGGATTCACTGAGCGAGCAGTGCGCGGCGATGTTTTCCGGCGTGTCTGCGAAAGTGTGGTAGTGCCTGCGCCAATGCGCTGTCCGGGCCGAGTGCCGCGCTGCTGCTAAAATACCGAGATCAACAAGATTTGCCACCAGGTGGAGTTTTCATGGCGCGTATTACCGTCGAAGATTGCTTGAAACAGATTCCGAATCGCTTCGAACTGGCGCTGGCCGCAACGTACCGCGCCCGTCAGTTGGTGCAGGGCCATACGCCCAAGGTCGATGCCAAAGACAAGCCGACCGTGACCGCGCTGCGCGAGATCGCTGCCGGCCAAGTCGGGATCGAAATGCTCAAGAAGGTCCCTTCCTGAGCTGACGCATTGCCTGGCGTGGTACGCTGACTTGGTCACTGATCGTCGACGCGATCTTTCATGGATGTGAAAGCCGCGATCAACGATTGACACGAGACCCCGGCATGCCTACCTCGCCCGCTTCTTCTTCGCCCAGCACCCAGCGCTCCGCCAAGCACGAGCACAACGTGCCGCCGGCGGAATCGTCCGCAGGGTCGTCCGGACACGCGCCGGACGAGGCGGGTGCCTCCACTCCGCAGCCTGGGTCTTCCACCGCTTCCTTCGTTTCCATGCCGCCATCCGCTTCCGGCCCTGCGTCGCCTCGTACGGGGGCGCCGAACTTGCCCGATCCGCGTGGTGCGGACCTGGTGGGAGAGCGGTCGGCGTTGCCGCCCAAATCGCACAAGGGCCACGCTGCTGATGAGGCTGCGCAACCGGCCACGCCTGAGGCTGGCGATACGCTCTTCATCGACGCGGTGCTGGAGCAGACCTATCGGCACCTGTTCGGCCCCACCTCGCAGCCGGCCGCGCCGCCGCGCCAGCAAGTCGTCTCCATTGCGGGATTGACGGAAAAGCTGTCTTACCTGAAGCCGGCCGATCTCAAGCTGGTGAAGGAAGCGTTCCACTTCTCCGATGAGGCGCACCTCGGTCAGTATCGCCAGAGCGGTGAGCCGTACATCACGCACCCGGTGGCGGTGGCCGAGATCTGCGCGGGTTGGAAGCTCGACGTGCAATCGATCATGGCGGCGCTGCTGCACGACGTGATCGAAGATCAGGGCGTGACCAAGAGCGAACTGGCCGAGAAGTTCGGCCCCAAGGTCGCCGAACTGGTCGACGGTCTGACTAAGCTGGATAAGCTCGAATTCCAGAGCCGTGAGCAGGCGCAGGCGGAGAGCTTCCGCAAGATGCTGCTCGCGATGGCGCGCGATGTGCGCGTGATTCTCGTCAAGCTGGCCGACCGCACGCACAACATGCGCACGCTCGACCACGTGCCGCCCGAGAAGCGACGCCGCATCGCAGGCGAGACGATGGAGATCTACGCGCCGATTGCGCACCGGTTGGGTCTCAATACCACGTACCGTGAGTTGCAGGAGTTGAGCTTCCGCATCGGCTCTCCGTTCCGGTATGCCACGTTGGAGAAGGCCGTGAAGGCCGCGCGCGGCAACCGGCGCGAGGTGGTGACGCGCGTCCTCGAGGCCGCGCAACGGGCACTGGCCGATGCTGGTGTTCCGGCTGAGCTGACGGGCCGCGAAAAGACGCTCTACAGCATCTACCGCAAGATGCACGACAAGCAGTTGTCGTTCTCGCAGGTGCTGGATGTGTACGGCTTCCGCGTGGTGGTCGAGACGCAGATGCAGTGCTACATGACGGTGGGCGCGCTACACAGTCTGTACAAGCCGATGCCCGGCAAGTTCAAGGACTACATCGCCATCCCCAAGATCAACGGTTACCAGTCGCTGCACACGACGTTGGTGGGGCCGTTCGGCACACCGGTCGAGTTCCAGATCCGCACGCGCGAGATGAACCAGATTGCGGAAGCTGGGGTGGCTGCGCACTGGATGTACAAGCAGCATCACGACGAGCCCGACCGTGCGCAGCAGCAGGCGCACCAGTGGCTGCAATCGCTGCTCGACATCCAGAGCCAGACCGGCGATTCGCAGGAGTTCCTGGAGCACGTCAAGATCGACCTGTTCCCGGATGCCGTCTATGTGTTCACGCCCAAGGGCGAGATCCGCGCGCTGCCGCGTGGTGCTACGGCGCTGGACTTTGCCTACGCCGTGCACAGCGACCTGGGCAACCAGTGCGTGGCGGTCAAGATCAACAACGAGCTGCTGCCGCTGCGCACGGAGCTTAAGAATGGCGACATCGTCGAGGTGGTGACGGCGCCGTACTCGAAGCCGAACCCGGCGTGGCTGACCTTCGTGCGCACCGGCAAGGCGCGTGCGGCAATCCGGCACTTCCTCAAGACCGCCAAGCTGGACGAGGCCATTCAGTTGGGCGAGCGCCTGCTTGAGCAGGCGCTGCGCCAACTCGGCATCGACATGAAGGCCGTGCCCGCGCCGGTGTGGGAACGCATCGTGCAATGGACCGGCAACAAGGCGCGCGAAGATGTCTTTGCGGACCTCGCGCTTGGCCGTCGCGTGCCGGCGGTGATCGCGCGCCGTATCGAGATCGTCCTGCAGGAGGGCGCGCATGAAGGCGGCGAAGCACTGATGGCCGCCGTGCACACCTTCGCCGGTGAAGAGGCGCCTGCCGTGACGGTCAGCGGCGACGAAGGCATGGCGATGGTGTTCTCGCCGTGCTGTCGGCCGATCCCCGGCGACCCGATCGTCGGTTATATCGGCAAGGGCGAAGGGTTGCAGATTCACGTGGAGGAGTGCCGTGTGGCCAAGCGCTTGCACGGCAAGGATCCGGAGCACTGGATCGACGTCATGTGGGCCGAGCACACCACGCGTGCGTTCGACGTGTCGATCAAGGTGCTGGTGCGCAATACGAAAGGCATCCTCGCGCGCGTGGCAGCCGACCTGACTTCGGCCGATGCCAACGTGGCGCACGTATCGATGGAGCAGGAGGGCAATCAGGAGGCGACCTATATGACCTTCCTGATCCAGGTGCATGATCGTGTGCACCTCGCCGACGTGATGCGTGCGCTGCGGCGTAATCCGGATGTGATCCGGATTGCGCGGGATCGGGGCGACTAGCGCGATAGGCCGATGTGAAGAAGGCGAAGCCAAAACGGCTTCGCCTTTTTTGTTTGTGGCCCGCGCGCGCTGCACATGCGTGGCGAACGATGTGGCGAGCGGGCAAAACGGACAAAAGAAAAGGGCTTCCATTTCTGGAAGCCCTTCTCATATTAGGTTGGTGCGGCTGGCAGGATTCGAACCCACGACCCCTTGGTTCGTAGCCAAGTACTCTATCCAACTGAGCTACAGCCGCAACCGAGAAATGAGATTATACAGAGATTTTTGATCTTGTGAACCCCCTTCTTCACTTTTTCTTGCGAGAGGGCCAACTTTCTATAATGGAGCCTTGACCCCCGCTTGCTACCGCAGCTTTTCACCATGAACAAGGCTTTCGTCCGGGACGACGCCGGCGATGACGAAGACGACCTGCCCGAAGGCGCTGCGCCCTTGCCGGCGGGCTCCAAGAACTACATCACGCCGGCAGGCTATGAGCGCCTGCGTACCGAGCTGATGCATCTGATCGATACCGAACGGCCCGAGGTGGTCGGCATCGTGTCGTGGGCCGCCTCGAATGGCGACCGCTCCGAGAACGGCGACTACCTTTACGGCAAGAAGCGCCTGCGCGAGATTGATCGGCGCATCCGTTTTCTTACGCGCCGCATCGAAAAGGCCGAGGTGGTCGACGCCAGCCTGCAGGGCGACAACGACCAGATCTTCTTCGGTGCCACGGTCACTTATGCCAACCAGGATGGGGATGAGACCACCATCACCATCGTCGGCATGGACGAAGTGGATCTGGACTGCGGGCACGTAAGCTGGATCTCGCCGATTGCGCGTGCGCTCATCAAGGCGCGCGAGGGCGATACGGTGCCGCTGCGCACACCCACCGGCGTCGAGCAGATCGACATCCTGGAAGTCAAATACCCGCCGCGCGCTGCCTGAGCGCGGTAGCGTGGTGCTCATGCGGGGTGCCCGAGGCAATAGGCGCCGAAGGCGATCACCGAGCAGGCCGACAGGCGCCGCGCGGTGAGCGACTCCTTCAGGAACAGCCGCCCGAGCAACGCTGCAAACACCACCGACGTTTCGCGCAGGGCCGACACCAGCCCCAGCGGCGCTAGCGTCACGGCCCAGATGACGATGCCATAGGCGACGAGTGAGACCACGCCGCCGCCGAAGGCCTTGAGGGTATCGGCATCGCGCACGTCGATGGCGAGCGGCCCCTTCCACACGCGATAGAGCAAAACCATCGGCAGGCCATCAAGCATGAACAGCCACGCCGAATACGCATTCGCATCGCCTGCCAGCCGCGCACCGATGCCGTCGCATACCGTGTAGCACGCGATGAACACGCCGGTGGTGAATGCCGCGAGTGTCGAGCCGAGGTCTGCTTTGCGGCCGCGCGCCAGGCTGAGGATGCCGGTGCTGACCAGCGCCACACCCGTGAGCGCGATCATGCCGGGCATCTCGCCCGCGAACATCGCTGCGCCCACCGTCACCAGCAGCGGCGACGAGCCACGCGCGATCGGGTACACCTGCCCGAACTCCCCAAAGCGATACGCCCGCGCGAGAAACGCGTTGTAGCCGACGTGCAGCAGGGCAGACAGCGCCACATAGGGCCACGCGGCTGACGCGGGCAGCGGCAGCACCATCGTCATCGGCGCAGCGGCCACGCCCGAGGCCAACGTCATCAGCGTGATGCCGCGCAGGCGGTCGGAGCCGCTTTTCAGTAGGGCATTCCACGAGGCGTGCAGCAGGGCGGCGCACAGGACGAGGGCGATGATGACGGAAGTCACGATGGGCGAGAAGGAGAGGGCAGGTCGAGTTGTTTTTTCTCACCTGACGCAATGCGCCATGAGTGAGAAGGCACCAGCGTATCGTCGCAATTTGTGATCAACAATCGATATATACTGACCCGATCTGTGCAAAAAACTCACGTGAAATGCGCAAGTTGCCGCCCCTCAATGCCGTGCGCGCCTTCGAATCGGCGGCGCGCCATCAGAGTTTCACGCGTGCGGGCGAGGAGCTGAGCGTTACGCACGGGGCCATCAGCCGACAGATTCAGGCGCTGGAAGCATGGCTCGGAGTGGCGCTGTTTCGGCGCTTCAACCGACGCGTGGAATTGACGGATGCCGGCCAGCGCTATCTGTCGGAGATCGGCGTGGCGCTCGATCGCATCAGCACGGCCAGTCAGGCGCTGCGCGATCGCGACGCGGCACGCATCCTGCGGGTGAACAGCATCCCGACCTTTACGATGCGCTGGCTGATTCCGCGCCTCTCGACGTTCCAGATGCGGTTTCCGCGCGTGGAGGTGCGGCTGACCACTTCCATTGAAGAAATCGAACGCCTGCCCGACAATTTCGACGTCATCATTCGCGGCGGGCCGGAGATCCATGCGGGTTTTCATTCGGGCCGCTTTCTCGATGAAAGCCGCTTTCCTGTGTGCAGCCCGGCGTTGCTTGAGCGCTTGCCGTTATCGACACCATCGGATTTGCGTCATCACACGTTGCTGCATTCGGACACACTGCCTTCCGTGTGGTCGGGCTGGTTCGTGCTGGCGGGTGTGCCCAATCTGCGGCCCGCGCATGCGCTCACGTTCGAGCATTTTTATCTTTCGATCCAGGCGGCCATTGATGGGCTCGGCGTGGCGATGGGGCCCTCGGCGCTCATCGCCGATGATCTGGACGAGGGGCGGCTCGTGGCGCCGTTTCCTGATCAGGCATTGGTCGCACGCAGCTATTACTGGTACTGCCCTGCGCGCCATCTGGGTGATGAAGTGGTGCAGGCGTTTTGTGCGTGGCTGGAAGAGGAGCGCCCGCGACGTCATGCAAACGTGAACACATTTTCGTCGTCGGGTAACGAAGGTAACGCCGCGTAACACCCTAGAGGCAGGGGAGTTGCCCGGTGCTACGATCCAATCAAGCTGGATGGCTTTGAAAGGAGGGCCTCATATGAAGAAGAACGCGTGGATTCTCGCTGCGTGCCTAGCTGCTGCGGGTGTCGTAAGCTCGATCGCCTTGCCGGCGCAGGCGCAGGTGTCGATTGGTGTGCAGATCGGCCCGAGCTACGCGCCGCCGCCGCCGCAGTATGAGCCCGTGCCGGTCATGCAACCGGGCTACGTATGGGTGCCAGGTTTCTGGCAATGGCGCGATGGCCGCTACATCTGGCATCCGGGTTATCGCGAGCATGGGCGCCCGGGCTATCACTGGCGCGAACCGCGCTGGGAGCAAGGTCCGCGCGGCTGGGTGATGCGCGACGGCGGCTGGGATCGTGGTGACGACCGGCGCTGGCGTGATCATGACCGCGATCGCAATAGGGATCGCTACCACTGCCCTCCGGGTCACGCCAAGAAGGGTGAATGCTGATGAGGTGACGACAGGCCGGCCACGTACCGGCCTGTGTTTTTTTTCAGGCGCGTTTGCAGTATCGACACAATGTGCCGTTACAAATCGACGTGCCATCGGAGGCGACATGAGCACGGAATCGAACTGGCGCACCGAGATGTACAAGGACTTCGACGTCTACGTGCTGGCCATCCCGCGCGCTACGCGGCAATCGGGCAAGTCGGCCAAGGGTGTCGCGCCCGTTCCGGCGCAATGGGATTTCGTGGTGCGCATCTGCGAGTCCGGCGCGGACCCGACGGCGGTCGAGACCCTCGTCGCCCATTCGCACGATGAGCGCCCGCTACCCACGCGCGAAGCGGCGGAAGACGCCGGTCTTACGCGCGGCTACAGCCTGATCGATGCGCTGCTGGGGCGTGGCGGCCTCCAGCAATCGATCGATCTCTGACGGTCGGCTACTATGCGGCCAGCGCGGTTTCACGCGCGTGGCGGCGCGCAAATTGCCACCACAGCCACGTTGCATCCGGCCCAGCGGCATGGAATGCGTAACGTGGGTCGCCACCGCTCCAGGCGTGGCCCGTGGCGGTGAACTGACACTGGCTGACTATGCATTCGCCGTCGCGCATATCGTTGCGCAGGACGTATCCGTCGCCGCGCCTGGTTTCGCGGGACACACCGGCAGCATCAGTCAGGTGGTTGAGGGCACGAAACTGCGAGGCCAGTTGTGCTTGGTTGGCCGGGTTGACGGCCTCATCGCGCAAGCCATGCAGGATCATCGTCGGCATGCCGGGGTAGGTGGCGACATTCACCAAGGTCGACAGCGCTTCCAACGGATCGACCCGCGCCCCGCGCCGCATCAGGTTCAACGCCGAGGCCGGCGTGCGCGCCACGCCCAGCGCAGGGCCGGAGTGCAGTGCCAGCGCGGCAAATAGCTGCGGATGGCGCAGTGCCATCAGGCCAGCCAATCCCGCCCCTGCCGACAGCCCGGCCAGATACACACGCGAAGGGTCGGCGCCGGTTTGCTCCAGCGTTTGTGTAATCAGTTGGGCGATGCCGTCGGCTTCGCGTGCGCCGACATGCTCGGGGTCATACCAGTGCCAGCAGCACTGCGGATGCGCGCGTCGCGGTTGCTCCGGATACAGCACGATGAAGCCCTCACGGTCGGCCAGCGCGTTCATGCGCGTGCCGTGCGCGAGCACTTCCGCCGACTGCTTGCAGCCATGCAGCATGACCATCAGCGCTGGCGGTTTGCTGCTGCGCATGGGCGGTGTGTATCGCCAGTACTCCGGCCGGCGCGCCACCACGGCGGGCGATTCGGGTTCGTAAATGAACTGCTCGCGCGCAAACGTGCCCTCGGTGGGTGTCGGGGCAGCGGGCTGGCGGGCGCGACGCGGGGCCTCACGCCGTGCAACGGGCTTGGGTGGCTTGACCGGCTTGGGTGGCCAAGACGTATGGCCGAAGCCCGGGACGGTCAGTGCATCGACCAGCCGGGAAATGGATTTCATCCACGTACGGTTCATGGCAATAGCGAATAGCTCGGATGGGGGCGACGGCTTGTGCTCCCTCCGGCACATCGCGGATCAGTGTGATGGACGGTTGGACCGCGTGCCGGTGAACTTGTTGCAATGCAACATTATCAGATTGCTCCGATATTCAGTATGGGCGAGCGGCGCATGGATCATGATTTTTGCATTTGCACCTGTCTGTCACGCAGACACAGCACGCGAGCGGCTACACTGCCGCGACGGGTGCGCCCCGGCTGTCACGCGCCCGCTGCTTTCCCAATCCCCGTTGTGAACTTATGGAGGTAGTCATGGGTTTTTTTGACTTCATCAAAGAGGCAGGCGAGAAGCTGTTCCACGGCGGTGGTGCCGCCGCTCCGGCAGATGCAACCGCCGATGCCGACGCCGCCAAGGCAGCCAATGATGCAAAGAGCGACGCTATCGCGCAGTACATCGCTCAGCAGGGCCTGTCCGCGACCGCGCTGTCGGTGCAGGTCGACGGCGATGCCGCCAAGGTGTTCGGTGTAGCGCCGGATCAGGCCACGCGCGAGAAGATCATCCTGTGCTGCGGCAACGTCGAGGGCATCAAGTCGGTGGACGACCAGATGTCGGTCAACACCGAGTCGGAAGAATCGCAATGGCACACGGTGGAACGTGGCGACACGCTGTCGGCCATCGCCAAGAAGTTCTACGACGACGCCAACAAGTATCCGGCGATCTTCGAGGCGAACAAGCCGATGCTGTCGGACCCGAACAAGATCTACCCGGGGCAGAAGCTGCGGATTCCGGCGGCCTGATTGTTTGGGAAGCGCAAAGCAAAAAGCCCAGTCGATGAAGACTGGGCTTTTTGTGTTCTGGTGCCGCTGACCGGAATCGAACTGGTGACCTTCGCATTACGAATGCGCTGCTCTACCGACTGAGCTACAGCGGCGTCGGAAACAGCAATTCTAACAGAACTTTTTGGCGCCCTGCAACAACCGCTGAACAACACCGTCAAACGTCGTTACTTGGCCTCGTGGTGGTATTGCGTAACGCGGTCCACCTCGTTCTTCGAGCCGAGGACCACCGCCACACGCTGGTGCAGCTTCTCGGGCTGGATGTCGAGAATGCGCTGGTGGCCGTTGGTGGCCGCGCCGCCGGCCTGTTCCACCAGGAAGGCCATCGGGTTGGCTTCGTACATCAGGCGCAGCTTGCCGGCCTTGCCCGGCTCACGCTTGTCCCACGGATACATGAAGATGCCGCCGCGCGTGAGGATGCGATGCACGTCGGCCACCATCGAGGCGATCCATCGCATGTTGAAATCCTTGCCGCGCGGGCCTTCGGTGCCGGCCAGGCATTCGTCGATGTAGCGGCGCACGGGCGGGGCCCAGTGGCGCATGTTCGACATGTTGATGGCGAATTCCTTGGTGTCTGCTGGAATCTTCACGTCGCGGTGGGTCAGGACGAAGCTGCCGATTTCACGGTCGAGCGTGAACATGTGCACGCCGTTGCCGACGGTGAGCACCAGCGTGGTCTGCGGGCCGTACACGGCATAGCCGGCGGCGACCTGCTTGGCGCCGGGCTGCAGGAAGTCGGCTTCGGTCACGGCCTCACCCGCCTGCGGCATGTGCAGCACCGAGAAGATCGTGCCGATCGAGACGTTCACGTCGATGTTGGACGAGCCGTCGAGCGGATCGAACAGCAGCAGGTATTCGCCTTTCGGATAGCGGTGCGGAATCTCGTAGAACGATTCCATCTCTTCCGAGGCCATGGCGGCCAGGTTGCCGCCGTATTCGTTGGCTTCGAGCAGGACTTCGTTGGCGATCACGTCCAGCTTCTGCTGGGTTTCGCCTTGCACGTTGCCGGTGCCGGCCGAGCCGAGCACGTCGGCCAGTGCGCCCTTGTTGACGCTGTGCGAGATCGCCTTGCAGGCACGCGCTACGACTTCGAGCAGCAGGCGCAGCTCGGCCGGGATGGTGTTGTACTCGCGCTGCTCTTCGATCAGGTAGCGGGTGAGGTTGATGCGCTTCATGGGTTCTCCTGAGACGGGCGCGATTTTACGATACAAGCGGTGACATTCAGGCCAGCGCCTTGCCGACGATCTCGCGCACGTCGCGCGAGAGGCTCGGATGTGCCGCCACGCGCTTGAGCGCATCCTGCATGGCATCGCGCAGCGTGGGCACATATTTGCGCCAGCGGTCCAGCGAGCGCGCCAGACGCGCGGATACCTGCGGGTTGATCGCGTCAAGCGCCAGCACCTGTTCGGCCCAGAAGGCATAGCCGGAACCGTCGGCGGCGTGGAACTGTGCGGGGTTGCCCGAGCAGAAGCTGAAGATCAGCGAGCGTGCGCGGTTCGGGTTGCGCAGCGTGAAGGCCGGGTGCGCCATCAGTGCGCGCACGGTTTCCAGCGTCGGCTTGCCCGCGGCGCCGGGTTGCATGGCCTGCAGCGAGAACCACTTGTCGATGACGAGCGCATCCTCGGCAAAGTGCGTGTAGAAATCGGCAAGCGCGGCCTCGCGGCCCGGCGCGTAGCTGGTCACCATGGCGGACAGCGCGCCCATGCGGTCGGTCATGTTGGTCGCGCGGGCGTACTGCTGCTCGGCCAATGCCAGCGCTTCGGGGGTTTCGGTTTCCACCAGATAACCCAGGGCGATGTTCTTGAGCGCGCGCTTGCCGGCGGACACGGCGTCCGGCGTGTAGGCGCCTTCGATCTGGTTGTCCTGATAGGCGCGCAGTAGTTCGGCGTTCAAGGCTTCGGCCAGCGCGCGGCGCAGCGTCCGGCGTGCGGTGTGGATGGCGGCCGGATCGGCCACCGTCATGCGCTCGGCCAGGTAGCTCTCGGCGGGCAGGATCAGCATCTGCTCGCGGAACGCCGGATCAAGCGAGGTATCTGCCACCACCGCGCGCAGCGCCTCAACCAGCGCTGGGTCGATCGCAGGTGCGCGGCCTTGCTGGACGTCGGTCACCATGCGCAGCAGCGTATCGGTGGCCAGGCGTTGGCCGGCTTCCCAGCGGTTAAACGGGTCGGAATCGTGCGCGAGCTGGAATGTGAGCTGCTCGGTCGTGTAACCGTATTCGACGATCACCGGCGCCGAGAAATTGCGCAGCAGCGAGGGCAGCGGCGCCTCGGCTACGTCTTCAAAGACGAAGGTCTGTTCGGCCTCGGTGAAGTCCAGCACGCGCGTGGCTGTGGGCTGGGCCGACGCCGTCTCGCCGCGCAGGCGCAGCGGCAGGTCGCGGCCCCGGCTGTCGATCAGGCCGACGGCAAACGGAATGTGGAACGGCTGCTTCTGGATGCCGCTGTTTACCTCGATGCCGACCGGCTCGCAGCGTTGGCGCAGCTTGAGCGTGTAGGTGTGCGTGGCGGCGTCGTGGCGGCCCTCGACGGAGACGACCGGCGTGCCGGCCTGGCTGTACCAGCGGCCGAATTGGGTGAGGTCGCGGCCGTTGGCATCGGCCATGGCGGCGCGGAAGTCGTCACAGGTGACGGCATGGCCGTCGTGGCGCTGAAAGTACAGGTCCATCCCCTTGCGGAAGCCGTCGCGGCCGAGCAGGGTCTGGTACATGCGCACGACTTCGGCGCCTTTCTCGTACACCGTCACGGTGTAGAAATTGTTGATCTCTTCATAGCTGTCAGGGCGCACCGGGTGGGCCATCGGGCCTGCGTCTTCCGGAAACTGCGCCTGGCGCAGCAGGCGGACGTCTTCGATGCGCTTGACGGCGCGCGCGCTGGCGGCAGCGGCTTCGTTGCCGGCCTGCGCCGCCATGTCAGCGGAGAACTCCTGATCGCGGAACACCGTCAGGCCTTCCTTCAGGCTCAACTGGAACCAGTCGCGGCAGGTGACGCGGTTGCCGGTCCAGTTGTGGAAGTATTCGTGGCCGACCACCGATTCGATGTTGGCGAAGTCCACATCGGTGGCGGTCTCCGCATTGGCCAGCACGTACTTCGTATTGAAGATGTTCAGGCCCTTGTTCTCCATCGCGCCCATGTTGAAGTCGCCCACGGCGACGATCATGAAGCGGTCGAGATCCAGTTCGAGTCCGAAGCGGCGCTCGTCCCAGCGGACCGAGTGAATGAGCGAATCCATCGCATGGCGCGTCTTGCCCAGGTCTTGCGGCTCGACCCACACTTGCAGCAGTTTTTCCTTGCCCGAGGCGGACTGGATGCGTTCTTCAATGCATTCGAGCTTGCCCGCCACCAGCGCGAACAGGTACGACGGCTTTTTGAACGGGTCGTGCCACACGGCTTCGTGGCGGCCGTCCGGCAGGTCGCGTTCGGACATGAGATTGCCGTTGGACAGCAGCACCGGGTAGTCGGCCTTGGATGCGCGCAGCGTGACGGTGTAGACCGTCATCACGTCCGGACGGTCGAGGAAATAGGTGATTTTGCGGAAGCCTTCGGCCTCGCACTGCGTGAAGAAGTTACCGTTGGAGACGTACAACCCCATCAGCGACGAGTTGGCTGCCGGGTTGCAGTAGGTGGTGAGTTCCAGCGTGAAGCTGGCGCCAGCCTCGGCGGGCACGGCGTCGATGGTGAGCGTGTCGCCGTCGGCTTGCAGACCAGGCAAGGGCTGACCGTCGAGCGTGGCGCTCGCCAACTCCAACCCTTCGCCCGTCAGCACGAGCGGTTTGCCAGCGGCCGTGCGCGTCATGCTCAAGCGGTTGACGACGCGGGTGCGCTCGGGCACCAAGTCGATCCCCAATGCGACGTCGTCGATGCGGAACGCGGGAGCGGTGTAGTCCTTGCGGTAAATCGTCACGGCGGTATCGGTGCGCAACATCGGTAACATCCTCGTAGCGGAACGCAAAAGACCATTGTACTGGCGGGAATCTTCGGCGCAGGGTGCGACTCTCAGGAAAAGGTCGGGCGTGATGCTTTGGGCGCGCGCAAGAGCCAGTCTGATTGAGAGTAGGGGGATTTGGTATGTGGAAGTGGATCAAAACGTCCGGCATCTGGCCGATGGCCGGTGCGCTGATGGCGGCCAGCCTGCTGGCGGGCTGCGCCAGCACCGTAACCAGCCAGGTGACGGCATTCAGGCAACCCGGCTGGGACGATACGCCGCCGCGTACCTATGCGTTCGAGCACACTGCGGCGCAACAAAACGATCTGGAACGCCAAACCTACGAGGCCTGGACGGCCGCCCAACTGGCCACCCACGGCTTTACCAGCGCGCCGCGTGCCAGTGCGCGCTATGTCGTCCGCCTGAGCTATTCGACCGCTATGCGTCTGGTGCAGGTGCGCCAGCCGGTCTACCCCGATCCGTACTGGGGTCCGGGGCCGTGGGGCCCATGGAGCAGTCCGTGGGGGCCCTGGGGCCCGTGGGGTCCGCAGTATGTCGATACGAACGTGCAGGTGCCGTTCTATGCCTATCACGTCGACATCGACGAAGCGGCGTCCGGCAAGCGCGTCTACCAGGTGACCGCCCAGACGCAAGGCGGCGACGGCTCGCTGGCCAGCGCGATGCCGTACCTGATCCGCAGCGCGTTCGCCAATTTCCCAGCGCCAAACGCGCAGCCGATCCTGGTGGAATTGCCCGTTGATCCAAAGGTGAAACCGGCTCCTAAGTAGTGCGCCCGAGTGGGCCCGGAGGCCCGTCTACGCTAGAATGCGTTACCTAATTTGCGGGCCGCCAGCCGTACCCTCGCTTGAGCGTTGTCACTCCATCCCATCTTGCGCCGACCGCCACCCCTGGCCGGCGCTACCTGCGCCCCGTCGCCACCCTCCTGACGGTGCCCCGCAACGCTTGCGGTCTCGCTCTCGGTTTCCCCCTGTTTTTTGCCACCCCGTATCAGGACGCCTCTGCCTGAGCGCACGCGCGTTTCATCTGCGGAACGTCCCTCCAGGATTCATCGACATGAACGACAAGCTTCACGACGCCTCGCCCGATACCCAAGACAAGGGCGCCGAGGCCGAACTGCGCCGCGCCGCACTCGAATATCACCGCTCGCCGACGCGCGGCAAGATCGAGGTGCGCTCGACCAAGACGCTGATCAACCAGCGCGACCTGTCGCTGGCGTACTCGCCGGGCGTGGCCTATGCGTGTACCGAGATCGAGCGCGATCCGTCCCTGGCCGCCGAGTACACCTCGCGCGCCAACCTGGTCGGCGTGATCACCAACGGCACTGCCGTGCTGGGTCTGGGCGATATCGGCCCGCTGGCCGGCAAGCCGGTGATGGAAGGCAAGGGCTGCCTGTTCAAGAAGTTTGCCGGCGTGGATGTGTTCGACATTGAGCTGGCCGAGCGCGACCCGGACAAGATTGTCGACATCGTCGCGGCACTGGAGCCGACGCTGGGCGGTATCAACCTTGAAGACATCAAGGCGCCGGAATGCTTCTACATCGAGCAGAAGCTGCGCGAGCGCATGAATATCCCCGTCTTCCACGATGACCAGCACGGCACGGCCATCATCTCGTCCGCCGCGCTGCTCAACGGCCTGAAAGTGGTTGGCAAGGACATTGCCAAGGTGAAGGTGGCAGTGTCGGGTGCGGGCGCGGCGGCTATCGCTTGCCTGGACCTGATGGTGAGCGTGGGCGTCACGCGCGAAAACATCTACGTGGTCGACTCCAAGGGCGTGATCTATGTTGGCCGCGACGCCAAGATGGAGCCCACCAAAGCGCGCTATGCCCAGGACACGTCGGCCCGCACGCTGGCCGACATCATGCACGATGCTGACGTCTTCCTGGGCTGCTCGGCCGCCGGCGTGGTGACTGCCGACATGGTCAAGACCATGGCCCCGAATCCGATCATCCTGGCGTTGGCCAACCCCGAGCCGGAAATCCGCCCGGAAGTGGCCAAGGCTGCGCGCCCGGACTGCATCATTGCCACGGGCCGTTCGGACTACCCGAACCAGGTCAACAACGTACTGTGCTTCCCGTACATCTTCCGTGGCGCGCTCGATTGCGGCGCCACCAAGATCACGGAAGCGATGAAGCTCGCTTGCGTGAAGGCCATCGCCGAACTCACTGAAGCCGAAACGAATGACGCCGTAGCGCAGGCTTACGCCGGTCAGGACTTGAACTTCGGCCCGGACTACATCATCCCGAAGCCGTTCGATTCGCGCCTGATCGAGAAGATCGCGCCGGCCGTTGCCAAAGCAGCGGAGGAGTCCGGCGTGGCCACACGCCCGATCAAGGACCTGGATGCCTATCGCGCCCAACTGAGTGATTTCGTCTACCACACGGGCCTGACCATGCGCCCGGTGTTCTCGGCCGCCAAGGCTAACCCGAAGCGCGTCGTCTACGCCGAGGGTGAAGAAGAGCGCGTGCTGCGTGCCGTGCAGACGGTGGTGGACGAAGGTCTGGCCAAGCCGATCCTGATCGGCCGCCCGCACGTGATCGAGATGCGCATTCAGAAGGCCGGCCTGCGCCTGAAGCCGGGCGTGCATTTCGAGCTGATCAACCCGGAAGATGACCCGCGCTTCCACCAGTACCACACGGCGTACCACGAGCTGATGGGCCGCAATGGTGTGACGCCGGATATGGCCAAGTCTCAACTGCGCCGCTCGAACACCCTGATCGGGGCGATGCTGGTGCGCCTGGGCGATGCCGATGCAATGCTGTGCGGCACGGTTGGCCGTTTCGACGCCCACCTGGAGCACGTGCGCAATGTCATCGGCCTGGCGCCGAACGCCAAGGTGTTCGCGGCCATGAACGGCCTGATGCTGGAGAAGCACACGCTGTTCATCACCGACACGTTCGTCAACGAGAACCCGACCGCCGAGGAGCTGGCCGACATCACCAAGCTGGCGGCCGAAGAAGTGCGCCGTTTCGGCCAGGAGCCGAAGGTGGCGATGCTGTCACACTCGATGTTCGGCTCGTCGAAGAGCACGTCGGCCCGCAAGATGCGCGCGGCCTACGATCTGCTGAAGACGGAAGCGCCGGAGCTGCAGGTGGAAGGCGAGATTCAGGGGGACGCGGCGCTGTCGGAAGACATCCGCCACCACTTCCTGCCCAGGAGCGCGTTTGCCGGTAGCGCCAACCTGCTGGTGATGCCGACGCTGGACGCAGCCAACATCGCGTTCAACCTGCTCAAGATCACGGGCGGGCAGGGCGTGACGGTGGGCCCGATCCTGCTGGGCGCAGCCAAGCCGGTGCACATCCTGAACCCGTCGGCCACGTCGCGACGCATCGTCAATATGACGGCGCTGGCGGTGGCGGACGTGTCGGCGACACGCTGATCGACGGATGACGCAGCGGGCCGCTGCTTTGCGGTGGCCCAAAGAAGAACGGCGCCTGGGGAAAGTCCAGGCGCCGTTTTCTTTTGCTGCTGAGTACTTAGAACTTCGCGCGGATGCCCACCCCGAAGGTGTCTGCCGTGCTCAGGCTCGTCACCT
>NZ_DBMV01000038.1 GCF_002298975.1 Ralstonia sp. UBA689 | reverse complement strand
CCGAGATGGCGACTTCCCCTTGAATTTCTGTCGCAGGGAGGGGAAGGAGGCAAACTCGCTGCGCTCAGACAGGCCTCCTTCCTTTTTCCTCCCTGCAACAGAAATTCAAGGCGCCATCTAGGGCAGGTGGGGCCAAACCATCGGGGCGCATGTGTTTGCGCTGCGACGGAATCCTCTGAGTGTTAAGCCCCCTCCGTCTGTGTGTTCCATTGCGCGCGCAGGCGTTCGCGCACCTGCGACGAGGCTTGCCGCAGCGGCGCTCCGAGCCGGCTTTCCAGCCCGCGCGACGGGTCGGCTGCAATGTCGGCCAGCGCGGCGGCCAACGCGGTCTGCACGATGTCGATATCGCCCGCGTCTGGCACTTGCGCGGATTTGACCTTCAGCAGGCGCCACAGCAGACCAAGCGACGCAAAGCTGCCGATGTCATAAGCCATGGGCGGAATCTCCTGCGCGAGGCGTTCCAGGTCGGCCACCGAGCGCAGCGTGACGCGTGCGGCGGCGGCCTTGCCCATCGCATGCACCATCACTTCGGCATCGTCCAGTGCGAGCAGGCGGTTGGCCTGATAGCCGTGCGCCAGCAGCGCGCCTGACATGGCCCGTCCCACGATCAATCCGATGACGGGGTGGCCTGCCAAGCGTGCAGCGGCATAGGCATCGGCTGCTGCAGCCAGCGCGAGGTGAATGCCATAGGCTTCTTCACGGCGCCCGTAGGCCTGGCTTGCCACGTCAATGACGGCGACGATGGCGCGCTTGTTCTCGCGCCCGGCGTCTCCCGCCATGGCATCGCGTACCGCGCGTGCGAGTTGCCAGCCTTCGATGAGGCCGACCTCACCGCTGCGTGCACGCGGAAAGCGGTTGTCGGCATCCGGCACGACGGCGATGTAGCGGGCAGGGCGGTCGGCCAATGTGGCGTCAATGACTTGCACCGTGCCGCTGTAGCCCGCAACGGGTGTGCCGTTGGCGAGCGCGCGCAGCCATGTCGCGCCTCGCATGGAAAGTTCGTTCTGGCTCATGCTCGATCCTTTGCTACGTAGTGCGTGCGCACATCTTCGGCGGTTGCCTGGCGTGTGGTGTCGACGGCGGCGAGGCATGCGAGGTAGTGGTCGACCTGCTCGCTGCGCTGGTGCTTGGGCGCGCCCGTGCACAGCCATTCGATTACCTGCGCGCGGATGGCGACGGAGTCGTCTTCGATGCAGGCATCGGCCAGGCCGGTGGCTGCGCGCTGTTCGCCGCCGGTCAGGCTCCAGATGAAGGGGCGGTCGCGCGAGTCGTATTCCTCAATGCCGGCTTCCTGTTCGATCACCTGCGGGCCGTTCAGGCCGAGGCGCGCCTCGCGCGTCATCAGCAGGTAGCTGCACAGCCCGGCCGCGATGCTCATGCCGCCAAAGCAGCCGACCACGCCCGCCGTGATGCCGATCACCGGCCCATACGCCCGCAGCGCGCAGATGGCAGCGTGGATCTCGGCAATGGCGGCCAGCCCAAGGTTGGCCTCCTGCAGCCGCACGCCGCCGGTCTCGAAGACGATCACGGCGCGCGTGGGGATGCCGTTGCGGTTGTCTTCCGCCGCCAGCTCCAGCGCCCCGGCAATCTTGGCGCCGGACACCTCGCCCATGCTGCCGCCCTGGAACGCGCCTTCAATGGCGAGCACCACGGCGGGTTGCCCGCCCAGCGTGCCGCGCGCCACCACCGCGCCGTCGTCGGCCTGCGTGACGATGCCCTGGCGCGGCAGCCACGGCGAGGTCAATTGCTCGAACGGGTCGAGCAGCTCTCGGAAGGTACCGGGGTCGAGCAGGGCGATGGCGCGTCGGCGCGCATCGCGTTCGATAAAGCTGTCTCGTTCAATCGGGTTGCGCGACATGCTCGTCTCCTTACGGTTGGGCAATCGCTTCGAGCGCTTGCTCGAGCCGCAACCGCACCACGGCCGGTGTCGCGCCGAAGTCGTTGATGGTGATGTTGGCCGCGGGCCATGCATGCGAGCCGAACACGCGCGCAAGCTGCGCCTGCCACGTCGCCGCCATGCCGTTGACCGACGTCGTGATGGCCACGTCGATGCGGCCGGCGCTGCCCGGGGTCAGCAGCACTTCCAGGTCGCCCGAGCCGACCACGCCGGCATATGCGCGCCGGCTGGCGGGTGCGCCGCCGCTGAACTGAAAATCAAGACGCTCCATGTTCGGTTTCCTGATGGATGGATTCGTGATCGGGCGCGGTGCGCGCGTGAGCGGGCAGCCGGTCGAGAAACAGCGCGGCGGCCAGCAGGTCGGCCGCGCCGCCCGGGGATACGTGTCGCGCCAGCATGTCTTTTTCGAGCAGGCGCAACGCGCGGCGGCCTTGCGCGGTGGCGAGGCCGCCTTCTGCGCGCACGGTGGCCGCGCCCGTCTGCACGACGCGCAGCGCATCGGCGCCGCCGCGTGCGAGTACGCAGGTGTCATCCAGCGTGGCCATGACGGCGAGCAGCGCGTCGACACGCGCGTGGTCTTCGCGGATGCCGGCCGCGCGTGCCTGGCGCAACGCCGGCAGTGCCACCTTGGTCACATGCGGGAAACCGGCGCACGCCTGGCCTTTCGCGCCGCCCACGCCGTAGTCGTTGCACGCGCGCTCGCCTTTGTGGCCGGTCGACACGGGGGCGAAGCGGTCCGGAATCGTGGCCAGGCGCGCGGCGCGGCTGGCGACAGGCGCTGCGCTCAATGCATGCGGCGCCTGCGCAGCGGCGGTCACGAGCAGGCCCAGTGCCCAGATGGCACCGCGATGCGTGTTGATGCCGCCGGTGGCATCCAGCATGGCCGCTTCGCCCTCGCGGCCCAGGCGGCCGATGCGTTCGCGCAGGGCCAGCGGCGCGTCGATCTGCGCGCCGGCCAGTGCCATGGCTTCGAATGCCGGGCGCAGGCTTTGCGCCGAGTGCACCATCAGCGCCCAGTCGAGATCGTGATGCGCGCCGTTGCCGCGCACGTCCACGAGGCCGGGTTTGGGGGAGAGCGTCACCTCGTCGATGAGCGCGGACTCCACCAGCGCCGCGAGCTTGCGGGCGCGCGCCTTGGGGCTTGCTGGCAGGGGGCGGGTCAATGTTTTTTCCATTACCAGCTCCGGAAGCGTGCGGGCGGGTCGTACAGGCCGCCGGACCATTCGACCAGATCGGCGATGCTCTTGGCGGCGAGCAGATCGCGGCTGGCGTCGCTGCGGCGCACGTCGAGGTCTTCGGGCAACGCGATCAGGCCGTCGCGACGCATCTGCTCGGTCTTGGACGGATCGTGGCGCAGGCCGATCGACGTCACGCCCGCCACGGCGGCAATCATGGCGCGCCGCTCTTCCAGCGAGCGCGCCTTGTAGAGATACGCGATGCCGTCTTCGGTCAGCAGGTGCGTGACGTCGTCGCCGTAGATCATGATGGGCGCGAGCGGCATGCCGCTTTGCTTGGCAACGGCCACCGCGTCCAGCGTGTCGACGAAGGTCGGCTTGCCGCCTTCTTGGAACGTCTCGACCATCTGCACGACGAGTTTCTTGCCGCGTTCGAGCATCGTCACCGGCTCGGTCATGTCGAGCCACGCAGGCGTGACGTGGCGGCGGCCGCGCGGGTCGTGGCCCATGTTGGGCGCGCCGCCAAAGCCGGCCAGGCGCCCGCGCGTGACGGTGGAGGAATGCCCATCGCCATCGACCTGCAGCGTCGCACCGATGAAGAGGTCGACCGCATATTGGCCGGCTAACTGGCACAGCATGCGGTTCGAGCGCAGCGAGCCATCATGGCCCGTGAAGAACACGTCGGGGCGTGCAGCCACGTAGCGCTCCATGCCGAGTTCCGTACCGAAGCAATGCACGCTTTCCACCCAGCCCGATTCAATGGCGGGGATCAGCGTCGGGTGCGGGTTGAGTGTCCAGTTGCGGCAGATCTTGCCCTTGAGGCCCAGGCGCTCGCCGTACGTCGGCAGGATCAGCTCGATGGCCGCCGTGTTGAAGCCGATGCCGTGGTTGAGTGACTGCACGTTGTGCCGCTGGTAGATGCCGCGAATGGCCATCATCGCCATCAGCACGTGCACAGGCTTGACGAGGCGCGGGTCGCGCGTGAACAGCGGCTCGATGTAGAAGGGCTTGTCGGCCTGCACGATGAAATCCACCCACGAGCCGGGAATGTCCACGCGCGGCAGGTCGGCCGGGTCATCGACGATCTCGTTGACCTGCACGATGACGATGCCGTCGGAAAATGCGGCGGGCTCGACCAGCGCGGGCGTGTCTTCCGTGCTCGGGCCGGTGTAGATGTTGCCGTTGCGGTCAGCCTTGAAGCCGGCCACCAATGCAACGTTGGGAATCAGATCCACCACCAGCCGCGCATACAGCTCGATGTAGGTGTGGATGGCGCCCACCTCGAGCAGCCCATCGGCCAGCAACTGGCTGATGCGCAGGCTCTGCGGGCCGGCAAACGAGAAATCGAGCTTGTGGGCGATGCCAGCTTCGAACAGGTCGAGGTGCTCGGCGCGACTCACGCTCGGCATGATCATGTGCAGGTCGTGCAGCCGCTCGGAGTTGACCTTGGCGAGCGAGCGCGAGAGGAAATCCGCCTGTTTCTGGTTGTCGCCTTCCAGCACCACGCGGTCACCCGGGGCGAGCAGCGCTTCCAGCGCGGCGACGATATCGGCGGTGGGAATGACCTTGCCGCTGGCAATGCGGCGGGCCGCGGCCAGGCGGCGTTCTTTTTCATCGCGCCGCCGGCGCCACTGGGCGGGGATGGCGGGGGTGGAGGACATCGCTTGCATCGTGGGCAGCTCCAGCCGTAATTGGGTCGTGCCCTGTAACGTAGGCGGGAACAACATGCGCTTCAATCAACTTAGACGCAGTTTCATTAACTTGAGGTTAATGAAACAATGGGCAAATCCGGGCAAGAATGCCGCCCAGCAAGCCCGCGCGGCGCAAAGGCACAACCATGGCAATCGATGAAGACATCACCCTGAAGAAGCTGGAGGTGTTCCAGTCCTTCATGACGCTGGGCAACATGGCGCGCGTGTCGGAAGCGCTTGGGCAGAGCACGGTGAGCGTGCACCGTGCGCTCCATTCGTTGGAAGAGGGGCTGCGCTGCCCGCTGTTCAAGCGCGACGGGCGCAAGCTGATTCCGCTGTCCACCGCCTACGTGTTTGCTGAGCACGTCGAGCGCGTTCTGGCCGAATGCGAGGCCGGTGTGCGCCGCACGCGCGAAGCGGCCGGGTTCTCGTCGACAACCCTGAAGATCGGCGGCCTCTACTCGATGACGGTGGGCACGTTGCCGCGCATCTTCGCCGGACTCAAGACGCGGCGCTCCGCACTCGACATCGAACTCACGCTGGGCTCGAACCGCAGCCTGCTGGCCAAGCTGGAAGACGGCCAGCTGGACGCCATCGTCATCGCGCTGGGCGAGCCGCTGCGCAACCCCGATCTGCTGACCGTGCCGATGTTCGACGATGAGATTCTGTTTGCCGCGCCGCTCGGCTCGCCGTATGCGGCGTCAGCGGAGATCGACTTGCAAACCGTGCGCAGCGAAAAGTTCGTCGCGCTCGGCGACGACTTTGCGACGTACCACGACTTCATGGCTGCCTTTGACAAGGCCGGGTTTGCGCCGCAAATTGCGCTGCGCGTAGGCGACATCTTCTCGCTCATGAACCTCGTGAGCGGCGGGATCGGCTACGCGCTGCTGCCGCGTCGCGTGGCGGATTTCAGCCCCAAGGTGCAACTCATTCCGCTGGCAGCACGTTACGCCATCAGCCAGCACATCATGCTGGTCATGCAGCGCAATCGGGAGCGCGATCCGAACCTGCTGGCGCTGTCGGCAGAGTGTCGGCTGCTGGGCGCGAGATAGCTCGCGCGCTCCCGGCTCACGTGTGGCGCACCACGTGGAAGCCTTCCACCGCCGAGGGCGCGACGAAGTAGCACGTGATCTCATCGAACTCTGCATCGCTCGGTGTGAACGGATGCGTGCCGGCCGCATTGCGGTCATGCAGGCGTAGTGCGCTTGCGAGCGCTTGACGGTGCGCCGGCCCAGGGCGTCGTATTGGTAGTGGACTTTGAATCGGGGGTTGATGTATTCGATCAGCCGGTTAAAGACATCCCAATGGAAGTATTCGTTCTGGCCGTTGACGATGCGCTTGGTGAGGTTGCCCCTGGCGTCCCACTCGTAGTGGGTCCCGGCGTATTGCTTGAGCAGGTTGTCGACCAGGGCGTTTCGGCCGTGCAGGCGGCTGCTGAACTCGGGCCTGGCTGCGCCCCGTCATCGACGAAATTCGGCAAACGCCAGACTATCAAACGGTTTGGGCTTGATTTCGTACTGCCACAGCGGGTCCTCATCAATATCGTATTCAGCCTCGGCATAGGCGGGCTGGCTGTGCAGGGGCAGCACCCGTGCGTGACGCCCTGGGCGATAGGAACGAAGCTGTTGGGTTCGTACAGGTAGTGCGTGGTGCGGGTGCTGCCGGGTGACGGGTGGTAGGCGCCCTGGCGCATGACGTCGGCGTCGCGCCGGGCTTCCCAGGCGAGGGTGTCGCCGTCCCAGCCGTAGAGCGTGAACCCACACCCCACTTCTTTGTTGACCCGGGCGCGTTCGTTGTGGATGTAGACGCTGCCTGCGCTATAGGGCTCGTGGTAGATGGCCTGTGCGTGTTTGGTGATACGCCGCCCGAGGGCGTCATATTGGTATGCCACGCTCAGGCGGTGGTCGCTGTAGCGGGTCAGGCGGTTGAAGGCATCCTGTCAACGCCGACTGAATCGGGCGGTCTGGCTGTTTCTTCCTTGCGCCAGCCTCCCTCGATGTGAATGGCATCTTCCGGTGACGAGGAAACAGGTTCAGGCGTTACGGCCTTGCGTCAGCCACTAACCTGCGTGCGTGGATTCTCCCGTTCGTCTACTTATGGGGTACCTATGAGCCCATAGTTAACGCTCTCAATTCGCATCCAATCGCACAAAAACTCCAATGCAGCCCCACTTTCGCACGAAATCCTCACAGAGGCGCGGTTGCCCGCGAAATCCAATTCGAATCTATCGATTGTGTTTTTATAGTCCCACTCCCGAAACAACAAGCGACGAACGCCTATGAAGGATAGTTCAATGATGACTTCATCATAGTGTTGAGGCCAACGTTTCGGACTCGCCCTGGGTTTTTCTCTGGTAACGAATTTGGCGGTTAACAGGGGTTCATTGCATTGAAAATTGGCATCAATAAGCTCGGCTCCATTGAGCGATGGGAAATCCCCGTAGAGAGACGTCAAAGCTTGCGGGTTCATCACCCTGTCGTGCGTGTTCATTTTTTGTTCCGGCAATCAAAGTAGTAATGATCGCTCATCCCATCTACTGAGCCTGTTCGAGGCCTGTCTTCCGGCCGAACGTTATGGTGTGATGGCTGATCGCCAACACCCCCTTCTCCAAACGAATGTCCGGCAGAGTGGTCCTGAATGATGACATTCTTGCCATTGACCCGATAGGTCAACTCCCTAGTCATAATTGGCCGTTTGTCATCGCCAAGGATCCGGGCGCCGGTCGAGTCAGTCAGTGGAACCATTTTTTGACTGATTGGCTGTTGCGACATCGGAATGGCGAGCTGACGACGAATGTCTCTCAGACTTGCTCTGCGGAACTTACTACATGGATCGCAGGGACAGCGCGCCAGCCCAAGTGGATCGACCCACCCGATCGGGTTTGGCGCGTACTGATATACGTTGAGCCCACCCGTCAGCCCAATTGGGTCCTTGCTGATAAACCGCCCGCTGGCCGGATCATAGTACCGATGCCGGTTGTAATGCAGCCCGGTCTCGTGGTCGAAGTACTGGCCCTGGAAGCGGATTGGGTTCTGGATACCGGCCTTTCTGGCTGCGTCGGTAATGACCTCCTGCGCTTGCCCCCACGCCTTGTAGTGCGCACTCCAGGCGATGTCTCCCTGTTCGTCGGTCAGCTCCTGCGGTGTTCCCAGGTGGTCACACTGGTACCACGCCAGGCTATCGAACGGTTTGGGTTCGATGGTCGTTGTCCACAATGGGTCGTCGTCAAGGTCGTATTCCGCCTCTGCGTATTCTGGCTGTTGGTGTAGCTGCATCGGGCCGTGACGCACGGCCTGCGCCAGCGGCACGAAGCTATTGGGCTCGTACAGGTAATGTGTGGTGCGGCTCGGGCCTTCCTCGGGCCAGATTCTGCCCTGCACTTCAACCTCGGCTTCCTGCCGGCACTCCCACGCCAGGGTGTCGCCATCCCAGCCATAGCGGGTGGTGCTGCAGCCTTCCTCGCGGTTGCGCCTGGCCTGACGTGCGGCATCAAAGCCATCCGCGTATTCCAGGTTTTGCTGGAAGTAGTGCGCCTGCGAGCGCTTGACGGTCCGCCGGCCCAGGGCGTCGTATTGGTAGTGGACTTTGAACCGGGGGTTGGTGTATTCGATCAGCCGGTTGAAGACATCCCAATGGAAGTATTCGTCTTGGCCGTTGACGGTGCGCTTGGTGAGGTTGCCCCGGGCGTCCCACTCGTAGTGGGTCCCGGCGTATTGCTTGAGCAGGTTGTCGACCAGGGCGTTTCGGCCGTGCAGGCGGCTGCTGAACTCGGGCCTGCCCGTGGCGGGGTCGGCCGGGAAGGTGCGCAGCGTCGGGTCTTCGAGCAGGTTGCCAGCGGGGTCGAAGTCGAAGGTTTCCTGGCCGAGCGCGCTGTTGGCTTGCAGCAGACGTCCCACTGGGTCGTAGCGGTAACTGAGTCCACCACGGCGGATGTCGTCGATGGCGGTGAGTTGCCCGGCTGTGTCGTAGCGGTACTTGCGGCGGTTCACATAGGCAGTGGTCCGGTCTAGGTGCGAGAGCGTTTGCTCTAGCAGTCTTCCTGCGGTGTCGTACTTCTGTGTCTGGGTAAGGCGGTTGCCTTGGGTGCGTTGGGTTTCGCGGTGCAGGTCGTCACGCTCGAAGCCGACGAGCTCTTGGCCGTCGAGGTGGATGCCGTGCACGTGGCCGCTGCCGTAGGTCAGCAGGTCAACGCGATGGCCGTCGGGACGAATGGTAGCGATGCGTCGGTTGAGTGCGTCGTATTCGTGACGCCAGACGGCGACGGTCTTATCTGCGGTGTAGTGCTGGTGCTCGCGCGTGACGTTGCCTGCGGCATCGTGGAACCACTGCAGGCTGCTGTGCTCATTCTTGGCCAGGGCCAAATTGCCGTTACCGTCATAGGCAAAGGTTTCTGTCTGCGTGACTTCGTATTTGTTGGTCTTGGGGTCGAGGATGCCGGCGCCGCGCTGGGTCAAGCGCCCCAGGGCATCAAACGCGTAGCCGGTGGCAAGTGTGTCGGCGTCTACGGTGGTTTTGAGGATGCCACTCGCGGCGTCGTAGTAATACTGGGTAGCGCGGCCGTCGAAGCCGGTTTGTTTGAGCAACCTGCCGACCGGGTCGTACTGGAAACTGATCTGGCGGGCGTTCTCGTTGGTGAGCCCCGTGAGGCGACCAAGCTTGTCCCACTGGTATTCGATGACACCGTTGGCGGCGTCGGTGCGACGGCTGATGAGACCGCCTTCGCTGTAGTCCCAGGTCGTGCGGCGGTGCAGCGCGTCGATGTGGGTGAGCAGGCGGCCTTCCGCATCCCGCTCAAAACGTTCCACTGTGTCGTCCGGGTGAATCAGGCGGGCTAGCTGGCCGGCGTCGTATTCGTATCGCGTGACACCGCCCGCCGCATCGGTAAATTTCTCCAATCGACCGCGCTCGCCGTACTTCCAGGCCGTCGTCTTGCCGGGGCAGTCTGTATAGGCGGTGAGCTGGCCGGCTGTGTTGTAGGCAAGCTGCTTCTTGCCGGCCTTGGCATCCGTGATTTCGGTAAGCAAGCCGGCCTTGTTGTAGCTGTATTCGGTCTTGTTGCCCAGCGGGTCGGATTCTTCGGTGAGGTTGCCACGGGTGTCGTAGTCGCGCTGCCAGAGGCCGCCTTCGGTGTCGCGGATCTTGATGAGCTGGTCGCGGTCGTCGTAGGCGTAGTGGATGGCGCTGCCATCGGCACGGGTGTGCTGAAGCAGGTTGCTTCTATCGTCGTAGATGAAGCGGTCGATGCTGCCATCAGTATGGATATGCTGGACGACGTTCTTTGCGTCATCGCGGAAGAGCCATTCGGAGCGGCCGTCCGGGTGCTGAATGCGGTAGGTGTAACCGAGGATGTCGTAGTAGTGCCAGGTTTCGTTTCCGAGTGCGTCCGTTACGTAGGTCAGGCGAATGTTGTCGTCCCAGCGCAGGCGGGTGTCGAAGCTGCCGTCGTCGGCCCATTCGCGGATGGCGTGGGCACTAGGGCTGTCACCATTCCATTGCAGGTTCATACCGCGACCGGTGCGATCGGTGTAACGCGTGACGAGGTGGTGCTGGTACGTGTAGTCCCAATGGGCGGCGTTCTCGTCCTGGGCGAGAGTGAGGTCGCCAGTTTCGTCGTACTGATAGCGGCTCAATTGCCGCAGCGGTTCGCCATCGGCCAGTTGCCACAACTCGGTGATGCGCCCGGCTTTGTCCACGCGTGTGGTGATGTGGCTGTGCGGGGTGTCGCCCTGCAATGTGACCAAATCCGAGAGGACAGTGCTGTCGCCCACGCGATGCTCGTAATGAAGCATGAGGCCAGCGCCGCTGCGCAGCCGGATGCCGGCTAAGCGGAAGGTCTGCCCATGCCGGCGGTAAATCTCGGTGTGGGCCTGGCCGCGGCTCAGTACAAGCTCGGTGTCGGTACGACGGACCAGGAGCAGTTCTTCAATCGCGTCCCGGTGGAACTGGCCCACGTCCGGCAGGGGATAGGCGTGGCTGCGGCCGTCTGCGTCGTGGTAGAGCAGGCTTGACTTGCCACCTTCCTGCACCAGGTCGAAGCGCATGGTGTAAGGCGTAATCCAGCGCGCGCCTTGTTCGCTTTTGTCGTAGGCCCCCAGACTGGAGCGGTAGGTGCGCGTCCACTCGATGGGGAACAGGCCGGGCAGGATGAAGTCGGTGTGCGAGAGGGTTTCGTCGCCGGTGGCGAAGCTGATGCTCGGCCCAGTGCCGGTGGGGGCAGGGCAGTTCTTGCAGCCGGCGCTGCCGGTGGCGTGGTGCTCCTTGTTGCGGCTCTCTATCGGCTGACCGGGCTGGGTCCTATGGGCACGGCCAGCTTGTTTGGCGGGGACATTGGTCGCCTGATGTGCGCGTGCAGCCTTCCACGTTTTGATAGCGGAGGCGAGCAGCACCAGCATGGCCATGATGCCTTGCTGCGTTTGGGGGGCGGCCAGCGTCTGCATGGCTTGGCGCACTTGGGGAGCGTACGCGCGCAGCTTGGCCAGCGTCGCCGTGAAGCGTGCGTGCGTGTCCTGCGTGAGGCCGATTCTGGCGGCCAAGTTGAGCACTTCTTTGCCGCCCGCCTTGTACGCCTCGTATTCGGCCTGCAGGAAGTTGACGATGGCCGTCTTGGGGTCGTGCAGCAGCGTCTCGCCGGCCACAGCCATGTGCTGGTTGGCATTGCGCACGTTGACCGAGCTGTCGAGCTTGCCGGAGACGGCCCGCTCCAGGCCGTTGGCGAGTTCCAGCAACATCTTCTCGCCTTGCTCGCCGGCGTCGTTGAGCAATTCGGTGAGCTTGGCCTGGCTCTGCGTGACGAAGTTCTCGATGTCACCGACGATGGTGGCGTTCAGGCTCGTGGCCAGCGCAGAGACGACGGCATGGCCCAGCTCGGCCTTGAGCCCCTGGCTGGCCTGGCGAATCATCTCCTCGCGAACCAGGGCCAGCATCGGCCGCAGGCTCATGCGCGCGGCGGCGGTGCCAGCGGGCAGTGGGACGACGCCAATCAGATTGATGCCCAAGCTTGCCCACATCAGCACGTCGGGTGCTTTGGGCGAGCGCATCATGGTGATGATGTCGTCCAGTACATCGGCCAGGGCGATGATGTTGCCCACCACAGGCAGGCCGCCTGCGACTGTCCGAATACGTTCCAGGGTCACAGCTCCACCAGTTTGCTCTTGCAGCCAGGCATCAAAACCTGCGGCTGAGGTGGCGAGGTCCTTCGGGTGGATGGTGTTGACCGGACCGATAGCGACTTGGGTCAGGTTGGCGTTCGATTGGGTAGCGGCCATGAAGCGAGAGGCGTGAGCAAACGGGATGGCTTGGCGGGAGCGACGCGGGCGTCAGGCAAAGCCGGGGGTGCGCAAGGCGGTCGACGCGTTGGCCGCGGCGGCGGGTGCCGGCAAAGCCAGTGCGCTCAGTTTCTGGCGGGCTGTACCGGCCATGGCCGTAGGTCCGGCATGCACGGCGTTACTGGCCTGCTGTACGACTTGCGCGAAGCGCATGGCTTCGTCGACGGCAGACTGAAGGTCGGCCAGAGTACCGGACCCGCCTTGTAGGGTGGGCTGGGTATCGGGCAGTGCATGGGTAGCAACGTGGCTGGACGGCGCCCAGGTGTCGACCTTGTCAGCGCCAAAGGTGACCTTGGCCGGGCCCGGAGAAATCCCAGCGACGGCTGCGAAGCCCTTGGCGTTGAGTACGCCCTTGACCACTTTGCCCAATGCGTCTTCGACGGTGAAGTCACCTTGCACGCCGTGTTGGTTGGTGTAGCTGTGCGTCAGCTCCAGGTTGCCCTGCGCAGGTTTGGGGTCCCCCGGGAACTGGGCAGCCTGCCTGGTGCCGGTCGTGACGGTGTAACTGCCGGTGTGAATCGTGTACGCCGCCGGTGTCTTGTGGGTAATGCCGCCCGCGTTATACGTGGTGCCGCTGCCGCCACCGCTGATGACCAACTCTTCCTTGGCCGAGATGGTGATGCGATTGGCCGTGGCATTGATGCTGAGTTTGGCCAGCAGATTGATGCTGGTCCGTAGCGCGCGCAGGTCGATGTCACCGCTGAAAGCGACCAGGCGCCAGCCCAGGCTCTGGATGAAGATACGCACACCACGGCTGGCGCTGACCAGCAGTTTCTGTCCGACCGCAAGGCTGGCATGGCCGGTACTGGAGACGGCGAAATGCTCTCCGGTCGCCAGGTGGATTGACTTGGGCGTGGTGGCTTCGATGCCCGCAGGGCTGGCCAGGACCAGATGCGGGGCAGATAGCTCGGGGAAGTTGCCGGTCTCGGGGTTGGCGGCGCCATTGCCGCGAATGTCGTCGTTCTGCGCCTTGATGGCGCGGGCGACATCAGCTTGATCGCCGGCTTCCTGGGCTTCGTGCTCTTGCGCGAGTTCGGCGAAGGTTTCCTGCTGGTCGCGGGCAACGGTGAGGCGTTGGACGGTTTCGGCCAAGTCCTTGTGGTGGGCTTGGGCGTTGGGCCGGGCTTCGGTGGTGAGCAGAAGGCCATTGGCGCGCACGACGCCCTGGGCGTCGGTGCGCAACTCGAAGCCTTCGCCGCGCTTGTCTTTGCGGCCGATACCTCGTGCGATGCGGGTGATGAAGCCCAAGCTCAGCCAGGAGCTTTGATGGTCGCTCTGGAGCTGCGTTTGTATCTGGCCCTCTGTGTCATCCTGGACGAAGGTGTTGGTGCGCCCTCCGTGCAGCTCCTTGCTGACAAGGCCAGAGAGTGCATGGTGCGCGGGCAGTGGCCACTGGGGCATGTTGTCCCGGTTGGGAACACGGCCAGTGATGATGGGACAGTCCGGGTCACCGTTCAGAAAGTCGACGATGACTTCCTGCCCGATGCGGGGAATCTGAATGGCGCCAAAGCGTTCGCCCTGCCAAGGAGACGATGCACGTACCCAGCAGGAGCTATTGGCATTGCGTCGGCCGATGCGGTCCCAGTGGAATTGCACCTTGACGCGGCCGTATTCGTCGGTCCAGGTTTCCTGATTGTCTGGCCCGACGACGGTCGCGGTCTGTGGCCCCGTCGTGTGGGGCTTGGGTTGGGTGTGCTCGGGGCGGAAGAGTTCGTTGCTGGGTTGGGCGGTAAAACTGACTTCGCAATGCCATGGCTGATTCGGTCCCGACGCTTCTGGCACGTCTTCGATGAGGAGTTGCGTGCCGAGAATCAGGTATTCGCGGTTGGCCTCATCGTGAAGAAAGTGTGTGAGCTTGAAAGTGCAGCCGGACACCATGGCGCGTACGTTGCCTGCACCACTGGCGCGCCGACCGTGCTGGCGCAGGGCTTCCATGCGCAGGCGCGCTATCTGGTTGCCTTCGGCCCACGGGTCATTGCCCGTGGTGGGCTGGCTGTGGTCGCCAGGCCATTCGCGCACTTCGGCGTTGGCGTGGGCCGTCTCCAATGGATCGGATGACTGTACCGTGAGGTCTGCGGTGGGCTTCACGAAGTCGTAGTCGGTGGCGGTCCATCGGCCGGACACGACTTTGTCGTGCAGCTCGAAGGCGTGCAGGTGCTCTTCGTCGATGCGGTCCGCTGACGGCTGCCAGCGGATGACTTGATACGCCGGGCTGGCGAACGGCGCGAAGGCGCCGTTGCCGTCGGTCAATACCAAGCGGTGCTTGCCGTTACTGTGCTCAATGTGCCAGGAGATGCCCCACTCTTGCGTGAGACGCTGGAAGAACTCGAAATCACTCTCGTTGTATTGGGCTTGGTACTCGCGCCTGGGGTAGCGCACAGCGTCCAGGCGACGCTCGACGGGAAAAACGTAAGCGTCAAGTAGGGTGTCGAGAATCTCGACGACGGTTTGTTGCTGAAAGATGCGCGTATCACGGTTCAGCGTTGCCAGCCAGAGCCAGGGGCGCAGGGTGAGGCGGTACTTGATTTGGCGGCCTTCTGGAATCGGGCCATGTATATCCGTGACGATACCGGTGATTTCGCGCTTGCCGGCGCCCATCCCTCCATCCAGCCCCGTGCCATTGCCGTCAAGCGCGATGGCAATCGTGAGTTCTTGGCCGCGCAGTGCGTTCGTGTCGAGATTGGCGGCCGGACCGTATAGTGCGTTGCGGTCGTCCGGGGTCTTGAGTTCGAGTTGGTACTCGAACAACTCGCACAAGCGCTCGGCGCCCGTCAGCTTGGAGAACACCAGGGCGGGCTCGCCCATGATGTCGGGCAGACCACTGCCCGTGACGGATACCGTGCGGGCGCTCGGGAGGGAGGGAAGGTTGCCCATGGGCGGCGTTCCAGCGAGAGTCATGGAATCCGCGCATGGCAACAACCTAACCGGCAGCCAACGCGGGGGAGCCAATAAGGCTAGCTTGCACGGTCCCCGCTTTCTATCGACCCAACAAGAGTTCACATATTGGCTGCGAGCCGACCGAACACCACCGAATGCGCTCGCATTGCATGTCCCGATGCAATGTTGGTTTACAGGCGGTTCTACGCCACGGGCGATTTCGATGAGATGGAAATCTGTTCTCTCTGGAAAGAGATTGTCGGCGCATCGCAGCGCGGCATGGAGGGCGATCTCGCCTTACTCCTCACTGTTGATGACTACATCAAGACATTCGCAACAACGAGTGCATAGAGACACGGGCAAGCGCATCGCAAATTAAGAATCTGCCGATTTCTCCATGCGCAGGCCGCCGATAGAATCGATGCTCCTTCGCACCTGCGAAGGTCTGGGTTTAGCGACCCTGTCGGGACAGTGAACATCCGTTCATTGTGTACACTCACGTCCGTTTTCAATGGCGGGCCGGGTGAGGAGACCGCAAGGTCTACTGGGTCCTGACACCAGTCGCTAACCTCGCCGTCGGGCCCGCCACCCTCGTTTAGCGACGAGGCGTGCGAGTCAATGATCGATGTGTCGTCAGGAGACGTCATGGCCATCCAGCAAAGCGGGCTTCGCCCCGCGTCGTTCCCCTCTCCTCCGCCAACCTCGCCCGTGTACCAAGCCGGCGCTCTGCGCGCGAAGCGGTTTCTGCGGATCACGCAGCGCACGCTGTCTCGGCATCGCACGTTTCAGCCAGTGCTTTTGCGCGAGACGCTGGATTACGTGCTCTGCGCGCATCCATTGGAATATCGGGCGGGTTTTCTCGATGCCATTGGCGCGTATGTCCTACTCGCGCTGGAGGGGTGCCAGTTGAGCCCAGATACATGGGACGTGCTGGCAGACGTTGAGCGCCGGTAGGCTCAACTGCAAAGAAAACGCCCTGACTCGTGCAGGGCGTCCAAGGTTTTGTCGGCGGCTTCAGTCCACCGTCGCCGTCCGGCATATCGGCAGCTACGGGCGCAGCCCGAACAAACCATGCCAGAACGACTCGAAGGCGCTGGGGTGCCGCCGGGGCGACGCCGCCTCGTCAGGCTTTGAATCCGGTGCTTCGTCGGGCGTCGGGACAGCCTCGGTGTCAGGCGCGTCTGCAGCGGTCTCATTCGCCCGCCGCGCTTCCTGCAACGCCCATGCGCTGTTCGCGATGCGCAGCTCTGTTTCGCAGTCCCGGCCGAGCAGCACGCCGAAGAGGATGTCCCGGTTGTGGCCGTCGTTGGCAAAGCGCATCGCGATGGCGACCATCTTTTCGTAGTGTTCCTGCGCAATGCGCTCACGCTCGCGTTGCGCTGCTTGCTCCTGTGCTTCCTGCGCCTCGCGCTCGGCCTGCCAGCGCTGCATCTCCTGCGCGAATACCTCGTCGTAGACCCGGCACTGTTCGGCATCGGAGAGGATGGCGTAGGCCTCGCGGATCTCCTGGAACGCCGTGTATGCCTCGGCCTCGCGGCCAGGATTGCGGTCGGGGTGCCACTTCATCGCGGCGCGGCGGTAGGTGCGCTCGATTTCGTCCAGGGTGGCGTCCGGTTGCACGCCGAGGGTCGCGTAGATGGTCGTCATGAGCGGTGGGGCGGCTGCCGGGGGAGCGGCCATCCTAGCATGTGGTCGTTTCTCCCTTGAGGCGGGTTTTCCGGTCATGGCCGTTTTGGGGCATGTCGGCCAACAACCAAGCAAAACGCCCTGAGCAGGTCAGGGCGTCCAAGGCTATCGCTGGCAGCTTCATACCACCGTCAACGTCCCATTCATCGTCTCGTGCCCTGAGCCGCAGAAGATGTCGCACAGGAAGTCGAATGTGCCGGTGCGGTCTGGCGTAAGCGCCAGTCGTGCCGTCTGGCCCGGCACTACGTCGGCGCGCACATGAAAATCCGGAATCGAGAAGCCCATCAGGATGTCCTGCCCGGTCAGCTCGAACACCACGGGCACGCCGCGCTTGAGCGTGATCTGATCCGGCGTGAAGGTAAATTTGCGCGCGTGCACGCGAATGACCTGTGGCCCTTCGCCGTGCGCAACGCAGGCCAGCGCGGCGCCGGCCGCGAGCACGGTGAACTGACGCAGCGCCAGGCGCCGCTCGCGGTCGTGAGCAATGGTCAGGTTCATGATCAGGTGGTCTCCGGGGTTGTTGCGGGGGCGGGGGCATCGGCACCGCTGTTGACCTGGATGGGCTGTTCGGCCAGCGCCCAGGTGGCGGTGTCCTGCATGCCGTGTTCGGTGATGCTGCGCCAGCCCAGGCCGCGATAAGGCTGTGCGGCATCCCACGGGAGCGGGTCGCGCTTCGGTTGCGAGCCCGGCGCTGGCAGCGGGAACATCAGCGAGCGCGCGGAGTGGTGCGCAATGTGCCCAGTCATGTGGTGATGTTCCTGATGGATGTGCCCGTAGAACACCGTGACGTTGGGGTGCGGCATGAGCAGGTCGACGACCTGCTGGCCGTCGCGCGTGGCCCAGTCCCATTGCGGGTACAGGTCGAACAGCGGCCGATGCGTGAACACCACGATGGGCGTGTGCGCCGGCACCGAGCGGATGTCCGCCGCCAGCCATGCCAGTTGCGCTTCGCCCACTTGCGCGCGCGGGTCCGAGACGTTGTCGATGGCGATGAAGTGCACGCCCTTGTGATCGAACGCGTAGTGCGTGCGGCCAAACAGCTCGCTGTAGACGGCACCGTTGTCGAGCGATGCATCGTGCTCGCCCGGGATGTAATGCACCACCGGCACCTTGAGCTGCGCGGCAATGTCGCGGAATTCCGCCAGGCGGCGCCGCCGTTCGTCGACGTTCTCGGTGATGTGGGTCAGGTCGCCCGTGAACACCACAAAATCCGGCGCTGGCGACAGGGCGTTCACCGCCGCAATCGCCTTGGGCAGCGTGCCGCGCGCATCCGGATTGGGCGCACCCTTGAAGCCCCAGTGACAGTCCGAGAGCTGAACGAAATAGAAGTCATCAGGCGCGCCGCCCGCTGCACGCGCGGTGGCCGCCATCGCTTGCCAGCCGCGCAGGCCGGAGGCGTACACCAGCCCGCCCACCGCTGCCAGTTGCATAAACTGGCGTCGCCCGGGTTGCTTGATCATGGGAATCCCCTGCAGTCAGGTTTGTGATTCCGCCTGGGCGCAATGTCGCAATATGCGCGCGTGGGGCGGTCCTGCCTGTCATACCGGGTGGGCGGCCCGGTTATTCCATGAAATTCGCGCAACTTCGCATGCGGGCGATTTTTTCTTGCGGACGGGAATAAACTGGATTGCCTCGCGGTATACGAGGCAACCCCACCTTCCGGCTGCCATGGCAGACCCCTCCGATTCGACCACCGACCTGCCCGACGATGCGCAGCGCTTTGCGCAGGCCGTGCTGCCGCATGTCGATGCCGCCTACAACCTGGCGCGCTGGCTTTCGGGCGACGCGCAGGACGCCGACGACATCGTCCAGGAAGCCTGCCTGCGCGCGTTCCGGTTGTTCGGCGGGTTTCGCGGCGGCGATGGGCGGCCGTGGTTGCTGGCCATCGTGCGCAACACGTGGTTTTCGGAATGCGCGCGCCGCAAGCAGGCACCTGCCCAGCCGTGGCAGGACGACGCCGAAACCGCTGCCGACACGCGTGGCGACGACGGGGCCGCCTATGGCGTCGATCCGGCCGCCTTGCTTGCCCGCATCGACGACGTGCGCCGCGTGCAGGCGGCGCTGGCGCAACTGCCGGTGCCGTATCGCGAGGTGATCGTGCTGCGTGAACTAGAAGACCTGCCGTACCGCGACATTGCCGACATCGTCGACATCCCGGTCGGCACGGTCATGTCGCGGCTGGCGCGCGCCCGGCAGCAGCTTGCGCGCCTGCTGGCAGAAGACACTGCGCCGCCGCGCACCAACGTCACGCCGATTCGCTCGTCGGCGGGTGCGTCAGGCGGCGTCACCAAGGAGCACCGCGATGAACTGTGACGACATCCGCGCCTTGCTGGCCGCGCGCGCCGATGGCGAACTCGGTGCGGCCGACAGCTTGCGCATGGAGGCGCATCTGACCACCTGTGCCGCCTGCGCTGACGTTGCCGCCCGCCACGATGCCGTGGTGCGCGTGCTGCGCCAGGGTTTGCGTGCACCGGCGCTATACATGAAGGCGCCGGTTGGCCTGGCTGAACGTGTACTGCACACTGTGAAGATCGAAGCTGAGGCGCAAGCCGCTGGTGCGAGGCCCGTCCTGACGCCGGCGCCGGCAGGCCCGCAGCGCAAAGGCACGCCATCTTTCTGGCAGCGGTGGGTAGGCTGGCTGGTCACGCCCGGCCGGGGCATTGGGCTGGGCCTCGGGGCGGGTGCTCTGGCGGCCTTGGCACTTGGCGTGGGCGTGCTGGTCGGCCGGCCCGATACCGCCGGGCTTACCGCGCACGACATCACCGCCAGCCACGTGCGGGCGCTGCTGGGGGCGCGCGAGACCGATGTACTGTCGTCGGATCGCCACACGGTCAAGCCTTGGTTTAACGGCCGCATCGATTACGCGCCGCCCGTGACCGACCTGGCCGCGCAGGGCTTTCCGCTCGTCGGCGGGCGGCTGGACTACGTCGACGGCCGCCCGGTGGCGGTGCTGGTCTACCGGTCCGCACAGCATCCGGTAGACCTGTACGTGCGCCCCGAGGCGGACGGCGATACCGAGCCCGCCCTGCGCACCGAGCGCGGCTACCAACTCCTGCACTGGCGCAATGCCGGCATGGGTTACTGGGCCATCACCGACGCCTCCGCCGACGTGGTGCAAGCGTTTGCGCGTGCTGTGCGCAGCGGCTGAAACGCGTCATTTCATTCGGGCGTTTGCCGGTTGCACCGGCGCGCTGCCACACTGCCACACGCTTGCTGCTCCTTGATTGCGGTTTCCTTGGCGGGCTGGTCTAAACCCACGCCGCACGCGTGCCATTTCATTTGTCGTGGAGCAAGGACTCACCCGCATCCACGCGCAATTGCAAAGGTTTCGGTTCCGGCGGCCGTTACCTTCCTTTACTATTCATCGCAGCCTGGAAGCGTGCTTTGCGAGTCGCTTCCATGTCTTTTTTTGTTCGTTCTATAGGCTTCAAACATGGTTTCTGCGACGCCACGCATCAGCAACGCAACCCTGGCAGGCATGCTTCGCGGCGGCCGGTCCACGCTCGGCAGCCGCATCGTCTTCAGCTTTGGCGTGCTGTTCGTGCTGATGGTGATCATGGCGGCGGTCTCGTACACCCGCCTGCACGTGATCGACGAAGAAGCCCTGAGCCTGGGGCATGACTCCGTGCCAGGCTTGTATCTGTCGACGGCGCTGCGCGCGTCGACACGCAACGCCCAAGCGACGCTTGAGCGTGCCCTGTTTGTCGACGCTGACGCAGATAGCGCCCGCCGTGATCTCGATCGTGCCGCCCAGACCGTGCGCGAGCTTGACCGGCACTCGACCGCCTACGAAGCCACCATCTATCGCAACGACGACCGCCAGCGCTTCCGCATCTACCGTGCTGCCATCGACAAGTACCTGCCGATGTTCAACGAGGCCATGCAACTGGCTCGCACATCCAGGCCGGCCGCACAGGCCGTCGTGCAGCGCGCCGTGCCGGTCTGGGAGGAAGCCACGGAGTTGGCCGACAAGCTCGTCGCCGATAACCGCACTGTGGCGGACGAGTCGGCCAAGCAGATCCGCACCTCCGTGCAGAGCACCGAGGTGACGCTGGCCGTGGCGCTGGGCGTCGTATTGCTGGCCGCGCTGATGCTGGGCTACGCGCTGTACAGGGCGGTTACCGTGCCGATGGCGCGGCTGGTGGAGGTGCACGACAACATGCGCACCGGCAATTTGTCCGGGCGCCTGGACCTGGACCGCACCGACGAGTTCGGCACGCTGGAAGAGGGCTTCAACCGCATGGCCGAAGAGTTGGCGAGCCTGGTGTCGCAGGCGCAGAAGTCTTCGTTGCAGGTGACCACGTCGGTGGCCGAGATTGCCGCCACCTCCAAGGAGCAGCAGGCCACCGCCGCCGAGACCGCCGCCACCACCACCGAGATCGGCGCGACCTCGCGCGAGATCTTCGCCACCTCGCGTGACCTGCTGCGCACCATGAACGAGGTGTCCACCGTGGCTGAGCAGTCCGCCACGCTGGCCGGTGCCAGCCAGAGTGGCCTTACGCGCATGGAAGACACCATGCGCGGCGTGATGGAAGCCGCCGGCTCGGTCAACGCCAAGCTGGCGATCCTCAACGAGAAGGCGACCAACATCAACCAGGTGGTGTCGACCATTACCAAGGTGGCCGACCAGACCAACCTGCTGTCGCTCAACGCCGCCATCGAGGCCGAGAAGGCCGGCGAATACGGCCGCGGCTTTGCGGTGGTGGCCACCGAGATCCGCCGCCTGGCTGACCAGACGGCCGTCGCCACTTATGACATCGAGCAGACGGTCAAGGAGATCCAGTCCGCCGTGTCGGCCGGTGTGATGGGCATGGACAAGTTCTCGGAAGAGGTGCGGCGCGGCATGCGCGACGTGCAGCAGGTCGGCACGCAGCTCTCGCAAATCATTATGGAAGTGCAAACGCTGGCGCCGCGCTTCCAGATGGTCAACGAAGGCATGCAGACGCAGGCGACCGGTGCGGAGCAGATCACGCAGGCGCTGTCGCAGCTCTCGGAGGCCGCGCAGCAGACGGCGGAATCGCTGCGGCAGTCGTCACAGGCCATCGACGATCTGACGCTGGTCGCCAACCAACTGCGTACTGGCGTTTCGCGCTTCAAGATCGAAGCCTGACGCCCATCGGATGTTTTTGCCGTAGCGAGAATCGCCATGCTTTACCTTCTGTTCGAGCTCGATAGCGACCGCTACGCGCTCGACGTGGCGCAGATTGCCGAGGTGCTGCCGCTGATGCCGGCCAAGACGATCCCCGGCGCGCCGGCGTGGATTGCCGGCGTGGTCGAGCGGCATGGCACGCCGGTGCCCGTGATCGACGTGTCGCAACTCGCGCTCGGGCGTCCGGCGCGGCTGCTGCGGTCCACGCGCCTGGTGCTGGTGCGCTATGCCGCAGACGGACGTGACGTGCTTGATGACAATCAGGCGCCGTTGCTTGGCCTGATTGTTGAGCGCGCCACGCACACGCGCCGTATCCAGGACACACAGTTTGCCGACAGTGGCGTTGCCACGCCCAACGCACGGTGGCTTGGTCCCGTGGCCAGCCTGGACGACGGCCTGGTCCAGCGCATCGAGGTGCTGGCGATGCTCGATGCCGAGGCCCGTGCGCTGCTGTTCCCGGCCAAGGCCGCGGCCGGGCAGGCGGCCTGATCATCATGGTGGCAGTGGACCCGCGCTTCGAAGCCTGGCTCTCGCACGAGACCGGCATCGATGCGCCTTCGCTCGGCGCCAATACGCTGGAGCGCGTCGTGCTGGATCGCACGCGCACGATGCTTGCCACGCAAGGCGCGCAGACTCTGCCGGATGCGGCGTCGCTCGATGCGTACTGGCTACGCCTGAATACCTCGCCCGAAGAGCGCCAGGCGCTGATCGAAGCACTGGTGGTGCCCGAGACCTGGTTCTTTCGCGATCGCGAGGCCTTCGTCACGCTCGCGCGCCTGGCTGGCGAGAGGCTCGCGCGTGAGCCGAAGCGCGTGCTGCGTATCCTCAGCCTGCCGTGCTCCACCGGCGAGGAGCCGTATTCGGCGGCCATGGCGTTGCTCGACGCGGGTATCGACCCGGCACGCTTCACCATCGACGCCATCGACATCAGCGCGCGCGCCATCGAACTCGCCAAGCGCGCGACATACGGGCGCAATGCCTTTCGCGGACACCCGCTGGCTTTCCGTGAGCGGCATTTCACCGAGACCGAGGGCGGCTGGCAATTGCACGAGGCCGTGCGCGAGGCCGTGCGCTTCACCCAGGCCAACCTGTTCGACGCAGCGGCCGACGACGCCCCTTACGACTTCATCTTCTGCCGCAACGTGCTGATCTACTTCCACCGCGACGCGCAAGACCAGGCCATCCGCCGGCTCGATGCGCAATTGGCGGAGGACGGCATGATCTTTGTCGGCCCGGCCGAGACCGGCCTGATGATGCGCCACGCGATGAGCTCCGCGCGCATTCCGCTGGCCTTTGCCTTCCAGCGCACGCCAGCGGGCGACGCGACCGTGCGGACGGCGTTGCCGTTTCGCCTGCCGTTGCCCCCGGAGCCGACCGGCGATGCGCTGATGGGGCTACCCGGCGTTACGCTGCCCACTGTGCCGGCCCGCCCGGTTGCCGCGCGTATGCCCGCACCGAAGCTCGCACCCGCTGGCGCGGCACGCCCGCTGATCAAGCCCGCGCCGTTGATCGCCTCGTCCGAGTCCGCCGTATTGCCCGATCTGGCGGACGCGCGCCGCCTGGCCGACGCCGGCTACTTTGACGAAGCCGAGCGCGTGGCGCTGGAGATCGCCAACCTGCGCGCGCCCGAGGCGGATACGTTCTACCTGCTCGGCCTGATTGCCGACGCGCGCGGCCGGCACACCGATGCCGGCGATTTCTACCGCAAGACGCTGTACCTGGAGCCGACGCATTACGAAGCCCTGACCCACCTGGCCGCGCTGCTCGACGTGGCCGGCGATACGGTGGGCGCGCGCCAGCTCATGCTGCGCGCGGAGCGGGCGATGGCCCGCCAGGGCAGGGCGCGGCCAGCACCATCCGACACACCGGAGCACACACGAGGAACGCATGGGGCACGCCGTCCATGACCACGCGGGCGTGATCACGCTCGTCGACGACTGCTGGAACCGCATCGGCACGCGGGGAGATCAGTCCTGCCCGCGCCTGCCCAATTACACGCGCTGCCTGAACTGCCCCGTCTACGAGCAAGGCGCCGCCGCGCTGCTGGATCGCGCGCTGGACCAGGCCGATCTGGAGGCTGCCGCACAGGTCCACCGCACGGCCACGCCGCTGCGCGCGCAGGAGCACGCCGGCACGGAGCTGGCCGTGCTCGTCTTCCGCATTGCCGACGAATGGCTGGCGCTGCCTGCCACCGCGTTGCGGCAGATCGACACGCCGCGTGCCATCCATTCGCTGCCGCACCGGCGCAACCGGGTAGTGCTGGGGCTCGTCAACATTCGTGGCGCGTTGACGGTGGCCGTATCGCTTGGCGAGCTGCTGAAGCTCGACCGCTCGGGCGGCGGCAAGCACGGCGTCCGCCATGGCTACGTGCGCCTGCTGGTAGCCGCGCACCGCGATGAGCCAGCGGCCTTCCCGGTGGACGAGGTGGAGGGCGTGCTGCGCTTTCCGGCGTCCGCCCTGCTGCCGGTGCCGTCCACGCTGACCTACGCGGCTACCGCGCACGCGCGTGGTGTGCTGCCGTGGCGGGAGACCACCATCGGCTTGCTCGATGCCGACCGTGTCTTCGATTCGATTGCCCGGAGCCTGCGATGAGCACGGGTGACGACCTGGGCCGCCAATCGCTGCTCGCGCTGTTCCACGAAGAGGCGCAGACGCAGACGCGCGTGTTGTCGACCGGCCTGCTGACGCTGGAGCGTACGCCCACCGATGCCGCCGCACTGGAAGCCTGCATGCGCGCGGCCCATTCGCTCAAGGGCGCGGCGCGCATCATCGGCCTGCAGGATGGCGTGGACGTTGCGCACCGCATGGAAGAGTGGTTCGTGGCCGCCCAGCGCGGCGAACTGCTGCTGACCGCCGCGCACGTCGACGTGCTGCTGCGCGGGACTGACCTGCTGCTGCGTGTTGGCCAGCCGGACGCCGCAGGGCTCGTGCCGCGTGGCGAGATCGACGCGGTGCTGGCCGCTTTCTCCGCGCCCGGTGCCGCCGTGGCTGCGCCGGTGGCGACCATGTTTGTCGACCCGGAGCCCGCCGCCGAAGATGCAACGCTGAAGGCGGCCATGGCCTTGCTGAATGCCGAGGTGGCGGCGCTGTCAGCGCCGGTTCCGGCATCGGCCCCGACCTTGGCTGTAGCGCCGGAACCGCAACCCGAACCCATTGCTCCGGTGCCGCATCGCGCGCCCATCGGCGCCACGCGCGATCCGCACCGCATGCTGCGCGTGCGCGCCGACAACCTTGATCGCCTGTTGAGCTTGTCGGGGGAATCGTTGGTGGAATCGCGTTGGCTCAAGCCGTTCGGCGAGTCGATGCTGCGCGTCAAGCGCAGCCACCGCACGGCCACGCTGGCGCTCGATGCCTTTTACGAAACGCTGGTCGAGCGGCTCGACCCGCATGCCGACGCCGACATGTACGCCGCGCTCAACGACGTGCGCCAGATGCTCGGCCAGATGCAGCAGACGCTGGGCGAGCACATCGACGAGCTGGACCGCTTCGACCGCCGCAGCACCAACCTCGCCCAGCAGCTTTATGACGAGGCCCTGCAATGCCGCATGCGCCCGTTTGGTGATGCCACGCACGCCTACCCGCGTGTGGTGCGTGACCTGGCGCGCTCGCTGGGCAAGCGTGTGCGTTTTGCAATCGTTGGCGAGGCCACGCAGGTTGACCGCGACATCCTCGACATGCTCGACGCGCCGCTGGGCCACCTGCTGCGCAACGCCATCGACCACGGTGTGGAAGCGCCCGAGGCGCGTGAGGCACAGGGCAAGCCGGCCGAGGCCAGCGTCACGCTGGAGGCACGCCACAGCGCCGGCAAGCTGCTGATTACGGTGGCCGACGACGGCGCGGGCATCGATCTGGAAGCCGTGCGCGCAGCGGTGGTGCGGCGCGGGCTGTCGGATGCCGACACGGCCAGCCGCCTTTCCGACCATGAACTACTCGACTTCCTGCTGCTGCCGGGCTTCTCGATGCGCGAGCAGGTGACCGATCTGTCGGGCCGTGGGGTGGGGCTCGATGCCGTGCACGAGATGGTCAAGGCCGTGCGTGGCACGGTGCGCATTCATACCGAGTCCGGCCGCGGCACGCGCTTCGTGCTGCAGTTGCCGCTCACGCTGTCGGTCATCCGCAGCCTGCTGGTGGATGTGGGCGGCGAGGCGTATGCGTTTCCGCTGGCCTACGTGCGGCGCACGCTGGAGCTCGACCGCACCGGAATCGACATGCTCGAAGGGCAGCAGCACTTCGCGTTCGAGGGCCGGCCTGTGGGTCTGGTGACGGCGCATCAGTTGTTGAGTACCCAGCCGCCGGGCGCGGCGCGCGAGAGCGTGCCGGTGGTCGTCATCGGCGATGATCCGGACACCTACGGCATTGCCGTCGACCGCTTCCTGGGCGAGCGCATGCTGGTCGTGCAGCCGCTGGACGCGCGCCTGGGCAAGGTGCGCGACATTGCCGCCGGCGCGCTCATGGAGAACGGCGACGTGGTGCTGATCGTCGATGTGGACGATCTGCTGCGCTCGGTCGACAAGCTCGTGCGCGGTGGCCAGCTCGACAAGGTGCAGCGCGGCCAGGGCGCGGCCGTGCAGCACCAGAAGCACGTGCTGGTGGTGGACGACTCGCTCACCGTGCGGGAACTGGAGCGCAAGCTGCTGGAGAAACGCGGTTACGCCGTCACCGTGGCGGTGGACGGCATGGACGGCTGGAACGCCTTGCGTGGCGCGGAGTTCGATCTCGTCGTCACCGACATCGACATGCCGCGCATGGACGGTATCGAGCTGGTCACGCTCATCAAGCGCGATGCGGTGCTCAGGTCGCTGCCGGTGATGGTCGTGTCTTATAAGGATCGGGAGGAAGACCGTCGGCGTGGCCTGGAAGCCGGTGCCGACTACTACCTCGCCAAGGGCAGTTTCCACGATGAAGCGCTGCTCGACGCGGTGCGCGATCTGATTGGAGAAGCGCGGACATGAACATCGGCATCGTCAACGATATGCCGCTGGCGGTGGAAGCCATGCGCCGCACCATTGCACGCCGTCCTGAGCACCGTGTGCTGTGGGTGGCGACCGATGGAGCGCAGGCGGTGGACTTCTGCGCCGCGCAGCCGCCCGACGTGGTGCTGATGGACCTGATCATGCCGCGCTTTGACGGCGTGGAGGCGACCCGCCGCATCATGGCTTCGCGCAACCCGTGCGCCATCCTGGTGGTGACCGGCAGCGTGGGCGCCAACGCCTGGCGCGTGTACGAGGCGATGGGTGCGGGCGCGCTCGATGCCGTTGACACACCCACGCTTGGCACCGGCACCGATACCGACTGCAACCACCCGCTGCTGACCAAGATCGACCAGATCGGCCGCTTGCTGGAAAAGCCCGTCGCGCACAAGCCGCGCGAGAGCACGCCGGTGCGTGACAGCGCCGTGCCGCTGGTGGCCATCGGTGCATCTGCCGGCGGTCCGACCGCGCTGGCCACGGTACTGGGCAAGCTGCCGCCGGAGTTTGCTGCCGGTATTGCCGTGGTCCAGCACGTCGACCAGGCTTTCGCGGCCGGCATGGCCGAATGGCTGGACGGCCAGACCGCGCTCAAGGTGCGCGTGGCCGTGGAGGGCGATCGCCCGCGTGCCGGCGAAGTGCTGCTGGCGGCAACCAACGACCACATGCACGTGCTGCCTGGTGGCGCGTTCGGCTATACGCGCGAGCCTGCAAGCACGCCGTACCGGCCCTCGGTGGACGTGTTCTTTCACAGCGTGGTCGAGCACTGGCAGGGGCCGGCCATCGGCGTGCTGCTGACCGGCATGGGACGCGACGGCGCCATCGGCCTGAAGGCGATGCGCGCCAAGGGCTATCACACCATCGCGCAGGACCATGCGACCAGCGCGGTATATGGCATGCCCAAGGCTGCTGCGGCGCTGGACGCGGCGCGCGCCATCCTGCCGCTGGACCGCATTGCCGACGAATTGATGGCGCTCGTACGTACGAGCCCGCGTCAACAGACATAACCACAACATCACCACAAAACGGGGAGCGTCATGACCAACCAACCGCCCGAGATACCTGACGACGACAAGCCTTCACTCGTCGCTGAAGCTGCACTGGAAGCCGCGCGCGCCCTGCTGCGCACGCCGGCCGCTGCTGACGTACCCGTGATGGTGCTGCTGGTGGACGACCAGGCCATCGTGGCCGAGGCCGTGCGTCAGGCGCTGGCCAGCGAGGAGCGCATCGACTTTCACTACTGCGCGCGCTCCGACGAGGCGATGGTCGCCGCCATCCAGACGCGCCCGACCGTCATCCTGCAAGACCTCGTGATGCCGGGCACCGACGGCCTGACGCTGGTGCGTGACTATCGCGCCAACCCGGTGCTGCGCGACGTGCCCATCATCGTGCTGTCGACCAAGGAGGAGCCCGTCATCAAGAGCGCCGCCTTTGCCGCCGGGGCCAACGACTACCTCGTCAAGCTGCCGGACCGCATCGAGCTGCTGGCGCGCATCCGCTACCACTCGCGCTCCTATGTCAACCTGCTGCAGCGCGACGCGGCTTACCGCGCGCTGCGCCAGTCGCAGCAGCAGTTGCTGGAGGCCAACCTGGAGCTGCGCCGCCTGACCAACTCCGATGGCCTGACGGGCCTGGCCAACCGCCGCTATCTCGACGAATACCTGAACGCTGAATGGCGGCGCGGCGCGCGAGAGGGTACGACGCTGTCGCTCCTGATGATCGACGTCGACAACTTCAAGCTCTACAACGACAACTACGGCCACGTGGCCGGTGACGAGGTCCTGAAGCGCATCGGCAGCACGGTCGAGGGGTGCCTGGGCCGGCCAGGCGACCTGGCAGCGCGCTTTGGCGGCGAGGAGTTTGCCGTGGTGCTGCCCGGCACCAGCCCCGAGGGGCTGAAGGTGCTGGCAGAGAAGATTCGCAGTGCCATCGAAGCGCTGCAGGTGCCGCATGCGCATTCGCCCACGGCTGCCCACGTGACGGCCAGCATCGGGGGCGCGGTGCTGGCGCCGCAGCCGGATATGCCGACCACCTCCCTGATCGAAGCGGCCGACCTGGCGCTGTACCGGGCCAAGCACGAGGGCAAGAACCGGACGGTGGTCGGTGCGGGGGCCAGCCGGGGCGCTTAAGTCTTCTTAGGTTTCTGCGAGCTGATTCTCGAGGGCAAAGGCTTCGAACGCCTCCGGCGGCACCGCAGGACAGAACAGGTGGCCCTGTCCGTAGTCGCAGCCCGCAGCCATCAGGATCGCCTTCTGTTCCTCGGTTTCGATGCCTTCGGCAATGACCTTGATGTGCAGCGCGTGCGCCATGCTGACGATGGCGCTGCACAGGGCGATGTCCTTCGGGTCGTGCGCCAGGCTGCGTACAAACGATTTGTCGATCTTGATGTAGTCGATCTCGAAGCGCTTGAGATACGACAGCGACGAATACCCCGTGCCGAAGTCGTCGAGCGCAATCTCGATGCCGGCCCGCCGGAAATCGTTGAGGTGCTCGACCACTTCCATGCTCTCTTCTATCAATGCGCCTTCGGTGATCTCGACCACGAGGCTGTGCGGCGGAATCCCACGGCGCTCCACGACCTTGGACCATGATTCGTCGCCGGCTTGATTGGCACGAAACTCCACCGGCGACTTGTTGACCGAGACCTGCAGCGCGCTGTCGAGCACGGCGTGCCAGCGTGTGATCTGGTTCAGCGCGTCGTGCAGGACCCAGTTGCCGATCTCGACGATCAGGCCAGTCTCTTCAGCCACCGGAATGAAATCGGCCGGATCGATCTCGCCGCGCAGCGGATGCGTCCAGCGGATCAGGGCCTCGGCCTTGCGCACCTTGCCGCTGCGCAGGTCGATGATCGGCTGGTAGTGCACCGCGAGTTGCCCTTGCTCGATCGCCACGCGCAGGTCGCTCGTCACGCGCAGACGCTCCTGTTCCGCGCGCTGCAGCGCGGGGGTGAAGACGGCCCATTGATTGCGCCCCGCGCTCTTGGCCGAGAACATCGCCTGATCGGCGCGCACCAGCAATGACTCCGCGCTGTCGGCGTCGCGCGGGTACAGCGCCAACCCGATGCTGGCCGATACTTCAACGCTTTCTTCGCCAAGCCGCAGCGGCGCCGCAATACGCGCCAGCAGGCTGCGGATGATGGGCGCGGCCGCGCCAGGGTCCGGCAGGTTCGGCAGGATGACGGTGAACTCGTCGCCGCCCAGCCGCGCGACCGTGTCGGTGCCGCGCACGACGGCCGAGATACGGCGCGCGATCTCCTTGAGCAGCACGTCGCCATGGTCGTGGCCGAGCGTGTCGTTGACTTCCTTGAAGCGGTCCAGATCGATGAACAGCAGCGCCAGTTGCGCGGACGACTGCCTGGCCCGCTCAATCTCCTGACGCAGGCGGTCGTAGAACAGGTGCCGGTTGGGCAGATCGGTGAGCGCGTCGAAGTTGGCCTGTCGCCAGATGACCTCTTCGGCGCGCTTCTTTTCGGTCATGTCATGGATGAGCGCGACGCGACGGGGTTTGCCGTCCGTCAGCCCGCCAAACGTATCGATGGTAAGCAGCGCGGGAAACTCGCTGCCGTCCTTGCGGCGGATGAGGTATTCGCCGCTCCACGTGCCCTTGTCGGCGACGGCTGCGCGCATGGCGTCGACCACGGCTTCGTCATTGCACTCGGAGCGGATGACCTCGCTGGACTGCCCCTTGAGCTCCTGCGTGGTGTAGCCGGTCGTGACGGTGAAGGCCGGGTTGACGTCGACGATGTTGCCGTCGAGCGTCGTCACCATCATCGCTTCACTGCTGGAGGCATACACGAGCGAGGCCAGGCGCATGTCCTCCACGTGCCGCTTGCGTTCAGCGATGGACCTGCGCAGCGTGAGATATAGCAGCGCGATCAGCAGCGTCGAGGCAACAGCCTCGGCCAACGCGGTCTGGCGGTAGGACTGATAGGGCGCCAGGACCGACGCTACCGATTCGCCAATCAGGAAGTAAAGCCCGATCTCGGGCACATGGTGGTAGCCCACGATGCGCTCGACGCCATCGGTGCCCGAGATCACACGGTAGCTGCCCGATTCCGGTGAGCCCGCCTGGTTGAAGTGACGCACGCGCGGTGGCTTCTCGATGCCCATGTCCGGGTTGGGCACGCGCGCGATGACCTGACCGGACTCCTTGATGATGGTGGCGGCGCCATCCTTGCCGATGGCAAGCGAGTTGGAAAAGCTCGCGAATTGTTCTGGGCTGACGGAAACCACCATGACGCCCGCAAACCGCCCGGCGTCCAGGATCGGCCGCGTGAACTGGATCGACCATTTCTTCGAGACCTTGCCCTGCACCGGGTCGCTGATGAACAGCGAGTCGCGCCCGCCCGCCTCCTTGTGCACGCGGAAGTGCTCGCGCTGGCTCAGGTCGACGCGTTCGGTGACGGGCGCGATGCTGGAGTAGAGCAGCAGCCCATCCTTGTCGATGACGGCCACCTGGAAGGTCAGGTCGCGCACCACGTCCTGCCGCTCGTGGATGACACGCTTGAACACCTCGCGCCCGGCCAGCCAACTGGTGCGCAGGTCGAGCAGGAATTCCGACAGGCGCCGTGCGCTACCGAGCGAGTATTCGCCAAAGGCCTGGGCTTCGAGTTGCGTGCGGGTTTCGGCGTCGTGGGTCAGGCGGTTCCGCTCCTTGCCGAGCTGAGACGACGTGAACGACCAGATGGCAACGAGACATGCCACCGCCCCAAGGTTCAGCGGCGACAGGAGCCCCCGCAGGCCCCCCAGCCGCCGCAACATCGTATTGTCTGAGGTATTCGATTGCTCCAAGACCACCCCAACTCCAGCGTTTCTTATGCCCAGTCGTTTTGGGCGCGCAGGACTGTCCGCGATGTCGGCAACGCCACCCACCCACTATATATATCGGCACGGGCTGTGTGTGCCTTAGCCGTAGTGTTGGGACGCGTGATAAGTGCGCGACCGTGTACTTGGAGTGTTTGCCTATTTCAGGCGGGAGAAGGTGTCAACGCATATTGTCCAGGATGCCGCGTGCTCGGGCGCGGGTGCCGGGGGTTGCGGCTTCGGCGGCGTGCGCTGCTGTGCATCGGCGGATCACCGCCAAGCACGACGATGCGATGCAGAGGGCCTGCGCGTAGTAGCCGCGCCGGGCCAGCAGCCGGTGCAGGGCCGGCAACCGGTACGACGGCACGCTCGCGGCCAGATGGTGCTCGACGTGGAAATTCACCCGGTTGGGCCCGATCAGCAGACGCCCGAGTGGCCCGGCCAGCGTGGTGCCTGTGTTCTGGCGCGGGTCACGTGCGAGGTGGTCCGGCACGGCGACTACGTGCACGCCCGGCCAGCACGACGGAGGCCAAGACCCACGCAACCGGATGCGGCCACACCGCCGGCAGCGCAAAGGCCGCCGCAATCAGTGCGAAGTTGACCGCCGTGACCCACCACGCGTGCAGGTCGGACGGCGTGGCCAGCGTCTTGAGTTCAGCCTTGTCGATCACGCGCAGGACAGACGTCGTGCGGCCTCCGCATCAACGCGAGTAGAACGCTTCCTCTCGTGCCGCCATCTCGCGCAGCAGCTTTGGCGGCGTAAAGCGGCGGCCATGCTCGGCGGCCAGGCGTTCGCACAGTTCGACAAACGGGCCGATCCCCACGCGATGGATGTGCGACACCGGGCCGCCCCGGAACGCCGGGAAGCCCCAGCCGAGCAGCGCACCCACATCGGCATCGCGCGCGTCGTTCAGCACGCCTTCATCCAGGCAGCGCGCTGTTTCGACCGCCTGCACGGTGATCAAGCGGTCGATCAGCGTCTGCACGTCGGGCTGTGTGGCTGCTTGGTGGTACTCCGCGGCCAAGCCTGGCCACAGCGCCTTCTTGCCGTCGGCCGGATAGTCGTAGAAGCCCCGGCCCGACTTGCGGCCGATGCGGCCCAGCGCCACCATGCGCTCGGCAACGGCCTCGCCTGGGCGCTCGATGTAGGCGACGCCCAGGTCCGCTCGGGTTTGCTGATTGACCTTGTGGATCAGCTCGCTCGACACCTCGTCGATCAGCGCCAGCGGGCCGACCGGCATGCCGGCCAGCAGCCCGGCGTTCTCGATCAGCGCGGGGGCCACGCCTTCAGCCAGCATCGCCAGCCCTTCGAGCACGTAGGTCGAGAACACGCGGCTCGTATAAAAGCCCCGGCTGTCGTTGACGACGATGGGCGTCATGCCGACCGCCTTGACGTAGTCGAGCGCTTGCGCCAGCGTGGCCTGCGTGGTCTGCCGGCCGACGATCACCTCCACCAGCGGCATCTTGTCGACGGGTGAGAAGAAATGCAGGCCGATGAAGTTGCCCGGCCGGCTGCTGGCTTCCGCCAGCCCGGTGATCGGCAGCGTGGAGGTGTTGGACGCGAAGATGGCGTCTGGCGACAGCACAGCCTCCGCCTTGCGCGTGACGTCGGCCTTGATATCGCGCTGCTCGAACACGGCCTCGATGACGAGATCGGCGCCGTCCAGATCGGCATACGACGTGGTCGGCTTGATGCGCGCAAGCAGCGCCTCGGCTTGCTCTGCATGCAGGCGGCCGCGCTGTACCTGTTTCTCGACCAGCTTGCGGGAGCAATCCTTGCCGCGCTCGGCTGCGTCTTGCGTGGCGTCGAGCAGCACGACGGACACCCCGGCCTTGGCTGTGACGTAGGCAATGCCGGCGCCCATCATGCCGGCACCCAGCACGCCCACTCTTGCATACCGGCGTACCGGAACGTCGGCCGGGCGTGCCGCCAGCTTGTTGGCTGCGTTCAGGCTGAAGAAAAGGGTACGGATCATCGCGCGCGCCTCAGGCGACAGCACGGCCTGCACGAAGTAGCGCGCCTCGGTCTTCAGGCCCGTATCGATGTCGGTGATCAGCCCTTCGTACACGCACGACAGGATGCTGGCGGCCGCCGGATAGTTGCCGACCGTCTTCTGCCGCAGCATGGCATTGGCCGCAGTGAAGAGCTGCTGCACAGCGGGGCTCGCAATGGCGCCACCGGGCACCTTGTAGCCCTTGATGTCCCAGGGTTGCTGCGCGCGGGTTTGCCCTTCGCCCAGCAGCCACGCGCGGGCAGCGTTGATTTCATCCCCGGCATTGACCACCGCATCGAGGATGCCGAGCTTGAGCGCATCCGCCGCCTTGAGCCGCTTGCCTTCAAGTAGCAGCGGCAGCGCCTTCTGTACGCCAATCAAACGTGGCAGCCGCTGCGTGCCGCCGCCGCCTGGCAGCAGGCCCAGCGTGACTTCGGGCAAGCCGAAGCGTGCGCGGGCGTTGTCGGCGGCCACGCGGTAGTGGCACGCCAGCGCAATCTCCAGCCCGCCGCCCAGTGTGGAGCCGGGCAGCGCGGCGGCCACCGGTTTGCCACACGTTTCCAGCTTGCGCAGCGCGCGGTGCAGCTGGCACGTGCGCTCGAACAGCGTGGCCGCATCGTCGCTGGCCTGCAGCCATTCGAGGTCGCCGCCGGCAATAAAGTCAGGCTTGGCGGAGGTGATGAGGATGCCCTTGACGTTGGCATCTGCGGATACCTGGTCGATGGCGGAGAAGAAGGCGGCGCAGGTTTCGCCGTTGAGCACGTTTTGCGCACGGCCGGGTTGGTTCCACGTGAGCGTGGCGATGCCGTCGGCGTCGATGGTGATGTCGATCATGTCAGCACGCTCCTTAAACGCGTTCGATGATGGTGGCAATGCCCATGCCCGCGCCCACGCACAGCGTGGCCAGGCCGGTGCTGGCACCGCGCCGCTCCAGCTCGTCGAGCAGCGTGCCGAGGATCATGGCGCCCGTGGCGCCCAGCGGATGCCCCATGGCGATGGCGCCGCCGTTGACGTTCATCTTGTCGTGCGGCACGTTCATGGCTTCCATGAAGCGCAGCACCACTGCGGCGAAGGCTTCGTTCAGCTCGTACAGATCGATGTCCGACGCGCGCATGCCCGCGCGCTTGAGCGCTTTCTCTGCCGCATACGACGGGCCCGTCAGCATGATCGACGGCTCCGAGCCGATGCTGGTAAAGCTGCGGATACGCGCACGCGGCTTGAGGCCAGCGCGCTGGCCGGCTTCGCGGCTGCCGATCAGCACGGCGGCCGCGCCATCGACGATGCCCGAGCTGTTGCCGGCGTGATGCACGTGCTCGATGCGTTCCAGTTCCGGATAGCGCTGGCGGATCACGGCGTCGAAGCCGTATTGCTCGCCGAGTTCGGCGAACGACGGCTTGAGCTGCGCGAGCGTGTCGACGGTGGTCTGCGGGCGGATCATCTCGTCGCGGTCGAGGATGGTCAGGCCGTTCTGATCGCGCACCGGCACGATCGAGTGCTTGAACCAACCGGCGCCGGCCGCGGCATGTGCGCGGCGATGGCTCTCGGCGGCATAGGCGTCGACATCGCGGCGGCTGTAGCCCCACTTGGTGGCGATGGTGTCGGCCGACACGCCCTGCGGCACGAAGTACGACGGAATGGCGATGGCCGGGTCGACCGCCCACGCGCCGCCGCTGGCGCCCATCGGCACGCGCGACATGCTCTCCACCCCGCCGCCGATGGCGAAGTCGCTCTGCCCGGCCATGACCTGTGCGGCGGCCATGTTGCACGCTTCCAGGCCCGAGGCGCAGAAGCGGTTGACCTGCACGCCGGCGGTCGTTTCCGCATAGCCGGCGGCCAGCACCGCCACGCGGCCGATGCAGGCGCCTTGCTCGCCCACCGGCTCCACGCAGCCGAGCACCACGTCGTCGACGAGCGCGGTGTCGAGCTGGTTGCGGTCACGGATGGCGCGCAGCGCGGTTGCGGCCAGACGCAGCGGCGTCACGCCGTGCAGGCTGCCGTCTTTCTTGCCCTTGCCGCGCGGCGTGCGCACGGCGTCGTAGATATAGGCTTCCATGGGATTCGATCCTCGGGTTTTCGGGTCAGAGGGTACGGGCGATCAGCTCTTTCATGATCTCGTTGGTGCCGCCGTAGATCTGCTGCACGCGGGAGTCCGCCCAGGCGCGGGCGATCGGGTATTCCCACATGTAGCCGTAGCCGCCGTGCAGTTGCACGCAGCGATCCATCACCTTGAACTGCAGGTCGGTGGTCCAGTACTTGGCCATGGATGCCGTGGCGGCATCGAGCTTGCCGGCCAGCTTGAGCGCGATGCACTGGTCGACAAACACGCGGCCGATTTGTATCTCAGTCTTGAGTTCGGCCAGCGCGTGGCGCGCGGTCTGGAAATCGATGACGGGTTTGCCGAAGGCCTGGCGTTCGCGCACGTAGCGCAGCGTCCAGTCGAGCGCGCCCTCGGCCGAGGCGATGGCACCGATGGCGATTTGCAGGCGCTCCCACGGCAGTTCCTGCATCAGGTAGGAAAAGCCGCGGTGCTCTTCGCCGAGCAGGTTTGCAGCGGGCACGCGCACGTTGTCGAAGAACAGCTCGGCGGTGTCCTGTGCTTTCATGCCGACCTTCTTCAGGCGCTTGCCCTTGCTGAAGCCGTCCATGCTCGTGTCGACCACAAAGAGGCTCGTGCCCTTGGCGCCGCCCTCCGGCGTGGTGCGCGCCACGACGATCACCACGTCGGCGTGCCAGCCATTGGTAATGAAGATCTTCGAGCCGTTGAGCACGTAGTGGCTGCCGTCGCTGCTACGTGTCGCGGTGGTGCGCACGCCTTGCAGGTCGGAACCGGCGCCGGGTTCGGTCATGGCAATCGCGCCAATCATCTCCGCGCTCGCCAGCTTGGGCAGGTAGTGCTGCTTGAGCGATTCGCTGCCGTAGTGCAGCAGATAGGGCGCGACGATTTCCGAGTGCAGGCCGAAGCCCAGGCCCGTGGCGCCCGCGCGGTAGATCTCTTCGATCAGCACGGTGCTGTAGCGGATATCGGCCCCGGCGCCGCCGTACGCTTCGGGCATGCTGGCGCAGTGGTAGCCGGCGGCGGCGGCTTTTTCCCAGATGGCGCGGTCGACATAGCCTTGGTCTTCCCAGCGTTCGTGGTGAGGCAGGACCTCGGCTTCGACGAAGCGGCGGACGGATTCGCGAAAGGTGTCGTGTTCGTCTTCGAACAGCGTGCGGGCAATCATGACGGCTCCGGATGGCAATGGCGGATGGTTGCCGTATTTCAGCAAGCGGACGACAATTTCGGTTGATCTGAACCGCCACGTTCTTGATATGAGAAGACAGTCGAAACCGTCCTCCAAACTCCCCGACCGAGCCCGCATCGCCATCCTGCTGCCGCCGCGCCTGTTTGCGGGCTACGTATTCCTCACGCAGGAGATGCTGCTGATTGCCGGCACCATGCAGGCGCGCAGCGTGGATGTGATGGGCAGCCGCCTGTTCGAGGTCGATCTGCTGTCGGCCGACGGCAATCCGGCCACCAGTTTTGCCGACATGGCGGTGCCCGCGAGTGGCGCGTTGGAGTCGGCCGGCCAGCACGATGTGGTGATCGTGCCCGGCCAGTTTGCGCCGCAGGCGGCGCTGGAAGGGGAGGAGCAGGCGTTTGCCGGTTGGCTGCGCGCGCAGTACGACGCGGGCGCGCTGGTGGTTGGCCTGAACGCGGCGCCGCTGTTTGCCAAGGCCGGGCTGCTGGATGGCCGCCGCGCCACGGGGCTCGCGAGCGAGCGCGCCTGGTTTGCGCGGCACTTTCCGGCCGTGCGCTACACGCCCGACAAGTCCCTGGTAGTGGATGGCCGCCTGATTACCGTCAGCGGCATCAACCCGGCGGTGGACGCCTGCGCGTATGTCATCGATCACTGCCGGGGCGCGGGCGCCTCGCGGCGGATGTTGCGCACGGCGCTCACGCAGTCGTTGCCGTCTTATGAGCACATGGCCGTGTGGACGGCGCAGTTCAAGCGCCACGGCGATGCGGCCGTGCTGGCCATCCAGGAGATCGTGGAACGGGAGTTGGCCGCGCCGCCCGCGCTGGCAGAGCTCGCCGCCCAGGCGGCGATGAGCGAGCGGACCCTGACACGCCGCTTTGCCACCGCCACCGGCAGTAACCTGCGGCGCTATGTGGCGGCGTTAAGGCTGGAGTTGGCGGCGTTCCTGTTGCGCACGCGGCGGCAGTCGCTTGACCACATCGCGGACGAATGCGGCTTCGGCAGCGTCAGCGCACTGAGCCGCGCGTTTGCAGCGGGCCACGGATGCAGCCCGCTGCGCTATCGGGCACAGCAGCGCGGCCAGCGCGGCGCTTGAGCACATCATGGCCGCAGCAGATCGAAGCCGGCGAGCAGAACAATGCCCGCGAGCGCGGTCAGCGGCAGCGAATGCTGCCCGAAATACAGCAGCGCGGCGGCCAGCCAACTGGCCGCGAAGAAAGCACTTGTGCGGTTCATGATCACACCTGGTTGTTCTGCGATGGGAGCGGCGCTGCCGGCACATCACGTCCATCACGTGTGCTGAAAGCGGTACTCCTGGGTCTTGCCGCCGTAGCCGTAAGCCGCGGCGCGTACGTCCTGTATATAGATATACGACTCTTCGTGCAGGTTGCCGAGCAACTCGACAAAAGCCGCAAACGCCTCGGCGATGTACTGCGCCTTCTCCGCCTTGGTGTTGGTTTCGTCCGTCACCTTGATGTCGAAATAGACGCTGTGCTTGCCCTGCGCGGCCAGCGTTTGTCCGCCGACGATCCAATCCGCCGGGTCGACGTAGTCGATGGTGATGGCGGTGACTTTCGGGTCCTTGCCGAGGATGCGGGAGGTGAGTTCGAGCAGCGTGGCGGAAATCTTCTGCGTCATCTGCGCAGAACGCTGGGCACTGACTTTGACGTTGAGGATCGGCATGATGGTTCTTCCTTATTGGTTAGCAATGCAACTATAAGAGGTTAAAAAAACGCTCAGGTCAGGGTCGAGCGCACGCCCCGGATCTTCGTTACCGTGTCGGTGAACTCCGCGCTGCCCAGTACGCGCTTCAGACGTGCGGTGACTGCGCCGCTGGCCTCGTTCAACGCCACACCAATCTTCATTGCCTCGCGCGTTGGGAAGATGGCGGATTCGCGGCCATCGGCTTCTGTCTTGCGGCGTTCGATCAGGCCCTTGGCTTCCAGGCCGTCCAAGGCCCGCGTGGCGGTCGGGCGCGTGACCGACATCGTTTCCGACAACTCGCTTTGCAGCATGCCGGGGTGGTCTACGACAGCGCGCAGCATGAAGCCTTGCGGCGGTGTCAGATCGAAAGGTGCAAACGCTTCTGCCCAGACTCGGTCGAGCTTGCGGGCCAGGGCGGTGGTGTTGAAGTAGAGGCAGTGGTCGAACATGGTGAAGTGGATGATAGGTTCATATTGTTAGATATGCAACTTGTTTTTGATGATGAGGATTGCGATTCTTCGGAAGGGGCACGCATGCCCCTTCCCATCAGCCACGTAAGACGTGACGTGCGTTTGTGCGGGTCAGAACGAGTGCTTCAGGCCCACGCCCGCCAGGACGGTCTTCGCGCCCGGCGCGGTGCCGCCCGCAACGATCGAGGTCTTGAGGCTCTCAAGCGGATCGGCTGTTCCCACGGCACCGGCATCCACGTAGACCAACTGCACATACAGCGTGGTGCGCTTGGAAAACGCATAGTCGTTGCTCAACACCACCGACTTGGTGGAGCTGTTGTGCGCGCTGCTTTCGTACTTGCTGTAATAGCCGGCAAGCGTTGCGGTATTGCTGGCGCTCCACTTGTAGTCCAGCCCGGCACCGATCGATTTGACGTCGGAAACCCGTGCCCCGCTGGGCGCATTGTTGGTGGCGTCAATGTAGTTGAGCTTCCCGGTGAAAGCGCCAAACGGAACGGCGACGCCCGCGCTCCACAACTTGCTGAGGGTTTCGCCCGAGCCGCTGTCGGCAATCGTCTGATAGCCGAGGCCGACAGTCACCGGGCCTGTGTACGTGGCGCCGAGCGAGACTTCGTTGCCCTTCTTCAGCCCGCCCGCGACTTCACCCAGCGAGTAGGCCACGCCCATCCAGACCGGGCCAAAGCTGTTCGAATACTGCACGGTGTTGGCGGTGAACACGCCCACATCGTTGCCGGGGTTCGTGCCGGCGCCCATGGCGTTTGCGGGCGCCGCCAACTGGTTGTAGGCCCAGCCGTAGAGATTGGAAAACTGCTCCTTGAAGCCGCGTGCTTCGGTGCCGATGGTGCCGATCAGGGCCGGGCTGTATTGACGGCCGAGCGTGATCGCTCCCCAATCGCTGCTGATGCCGACGTTGGCCTGCCGGCGGAAGATCTCTGAACTGAAGCCGGGGCCGGTCGTCAGCGTGCCCGTATCGCTGCTGTAATGCCCTTCCAGGTTGAAGGTGGCCTTCAGTCCGTTGCCAAGGTTCTCGACTCCCCTGAGCCCCCAGATGCTGGGGCTGATGCCGCCGGACATCAACTCCGTGACGCTGCCCGAATTGTTTGCGCTCCGATTGCGGTATTGCAGCCCGGCGTCGACCGTGCCGTAGATCGTGACTGACGATTGCGCCATGGCTGCGCTTGCAGCACAGCCCAGGGTTGCTGCGAGGGCGTAGATTCGAAGGCGTTGGTTCTGCATGTTGTCTCCGTATTGTCTTTGTTGGATCTGTGGTGTGCGCCGATTGCCAGAAGCGCGTTCGGCGCGGGGCGGGGCTTTGCAATACGCGTACCAAGATTCGGGCGTTGTGCGGCGCCAGCGTTTGCGTGGCGCAGCTTGGCGCTGTGATATTCGGGATGCGGTGTCTGTACGCGCGGTCCAGCGCGCAGCGCGCTGTGGCAAGGCGGGACAGTGAACACAACATGCAGCACACGTCTGCTCACGGATTGAACAGGGCGCAGCCTCTATCTCAATGGTGCGTTCTGCATCCAGCGGTCTTCCAGTTCCCGCCAGGCGCGCAACACGTTCAGGGCGTGTCGAGGGGTGAAGTTGCGCCAGTCGCGATAGGCCTGACCAGAGGCGTAATCGAGCGCGTGTGCCGCGTCTGCGCCGGTCTCAATGGCGTCGGCAATCGCGGTGTCGAGCATGTCGAGATACGCCAGTGTCGGGCGCAGCGTCTGTGCCGGGGTGCCGACGGCCGTGCCGATCACGATGTCGGCGGGCAGTGGTGTGAGCGAACGCAGCGCCTGCCGCCACCCGAGCAGTGAGCCTTCCTGCAAGTCGGGCACCCGTTGTCGATATGCCAGGCCGCCGACGCAGAGTACGCGTCGCTGCGGCGCATACAGCACGGTATCCGAGGCGCTGTGCGCTGCGGCATGGATGCGGACTTGCCACGCGGTCTTGCCGGTGTGCAGCCAGTCGCCGTCGCGCAAGGCTGGCTCGGGATAGACGATCGGCGTGCCGCGTATGGCGCGCTCGCCCAGCATGCGGGTCAGCCTTTCCAGGCATGTTTCGCAACGCAGCCGCATCAGGCTGGCGGTGGCAGCCGAAGCCAGGAAGGCGGGGCGCGGCTGCAACTGGGCAAAGGCCGCGTTGGCCAGCACATGCTCGGGGTGGGCGTGCGTGTTGACCACCCAGCGGATGGGTTCGGCGGTGAGATTCCGAATGGCGGCGATCAGGCGGTTGCCCCAGTGCAGATGCGGTCCGGGGTCCACCACCAGCACGCCGTTGCCCGTGACGTGGATCAGCGTCGGGACCACTTCACCGGCATTGGCGCGTGCCGCCTCGGCATTGTCTGCGCGTGCTGCGTACAGGCCGTCCTGCAGACGCAGCAACGAGACGCGCGCGGGTTGCGCGAGAGCAGGCGGGGCCGGGTTGAGCATCACGGCAAGCATCAGGCGCATCCAGCGGCGCCGCGTGTGCGCGGGCGCCATGTCAGCGGGCCAGAACGGCGCTCTCATAGGTTGGATAGAAGCGGGTCACGTTGCGCACGTACTCGGCAGGCATCCCGCCCCACCGTGCGTAGTCGGGCGCCACCGGCATGGCGAGCACCTCGGCCAGGTCGCGTCCTTCTTCGGCCGCGCGGCGCATGCGCGCATCCAGCCAACGCAGATATCCGCGTGTCTGGGCAATGGCGTCGGCCTTGCCGAGCGCCGGCCCATGGCTGGGAATCAGCACGCGGGCGCCGCTCGCGCTCACGATGGCCTGAAGCTGATCCAGGCTGGCAAGCCAGCGCTGGATGTCGGCATGCGGGGTGGTGGGAATGCGGTCCCGAAATGCCAGGCCGCCTGCAAAGACCACGCCGCTGGACTGGTCCACCAGGACGAGGTCGTCGCTGGTGTGTCCATCGAGCCGGATGAGCTCGATGCGATGGTGGCCAAACGTGCGTTGACCGGGCGCCAACGGCTGGCTGGGCGGTGTCGGCTCGGTGTTCTCCATCCAGTTGCCGCAGAGTCGGTAGAGGTTGTCGGCGTAGGCTGCGCCTTCGCGTTGTGCGCCGGCGATGGTGCCCGGCAGCGCCTGGGCGCCGACGTCGGCATAGGCTTGGTTGCCGAAAAAGTAGTCGGGGTGCAGGTTCAGGTTGAACACCCAGCGCACCGGCGCCGACGTGACGGAGCGGATGGCCTGGCGCTGCTGCGCGCCGTAGAGGGCCGAGGGTCCGGTGTTGATCACGAGCACACCGTCGCCGGTATCGATGAACCCTGTATTGATGATGTTGCAGCCGTTGGCCGGTGCGAAATCGGCGTTGGCGCCTTCCAGCACCCAGACATCGGGCGCAACCTTGCGCGGTGCGAGATGGTAGTCAAGACCCTGTGCCCGCTCTTGCGCCATCGCCGCCTGCATTGCACAAGACAGCACGATGCCAAGCCATCGGTTCATGGTGTCACCTGTGCGCGGATGCGGTTGCCGTTGTTGTCGACGCCGGCCACCGAGATGCCCCGTTCTGCGGGGCCGTTCAGGTCGAAGGAGAAGATCGGGTTTTCCGCCACCGGCTCATACAGCGCCAGCCGGAGCATGGGCTGATGCCGGCTGTCGAGCAGATCCAGCCGCTCAATATGAAACGCGGGGATGCCCGCGACGAGGCCTGTGTCCATCGGATGCATCACGCGCAGGCGGATGCGCGCCCCCGACCCGCCAAAGCCGGGAAACACGCGCGACTCCACCTGGTTCAACGTGGCGCTCCAGGTGGCGTTCTGACGGGTTGCGCCCGGCAGCGTGCATCCACCCCCGGTTGCGTCCACCAGCAAGGTGCCGACATGCCACACGCCATCCTGCGCCAGCGCCGCCACACGCACCGGCGAGGCCTCCTGCAGCTTGAACCGGAACGACAGGGCAGGGCGCGCCTTCAACGGCTCGAACTCCAGCACTTTGCGGATCGGGTTGCGGTCGACCATGACGACGATGCGATCGACCTTGCCAAGCGCCGAGGCATCGAAGGCAATCGGAACCTGCATCGCGTCTTCTGCAAATGCGGGCCCGGTGATCTTGATGCGGTTGTCGAACGCCGTGGGTGCGGCACCTAGAAATTCCTGTCGGATCAACGGCCACAGCGGCGAACCGGCGGGGTCGGCGGCATCGGCCCATGCGGGCGGGGGCACGCAGGCGAAGGCCAATGCGGCAACGGCACAGCCGCGCACGATGGCTGCGGCAACGGGTTGGGCCATGTTCATCGCGGTCTTTGTCGTTTTGATGGCCCGCGAGCACTGCGAAATGCGTGCCATCGGCGAGGCGGCCTGTGTGGATGGCTGGCCTGCGATTGGCGTTGCGCTTTGCAACAGTGGGTGTTGCATTCTGGAGCAGTCGCACGAGCGTGGAGGGCGGGCAGCCGATTCCTGAAGGGGCGAACCGTCAAAAAACCAGGGTGGCCCGGGTTTTGCAGATTACGCACGGACCCAGCGCAGACCAGAACGCTGACGTCACCACTCATACATCAGGAGACAACCCATGCGTTACGCCCATCCCGGCACTCCCGGCGCCATCGTTTCGTTCAAGCCGCGCTACGGCAACTTCATCGGCGGCGAGTTCGTCGCGCCGGTCAAGGGCCAGTACTTCACCAACACCACGCCGGTGACGGGCGAGGTGATTGCCGAATTCCCGCGCTCGACCGCCGAGGACATCGACCGCGCCCTCGACGCCGCGCACGCAGCCGCCGACGCCTGGGGCCGCACTTCCGTGCAAGACCGCTCGCTGATCCTGCTCAAGATTGCCGACCGCATCGAGCAGAACCTCGAACTGCTGGCCGTGACAGAAACGTGGGACAACGGCAAGCCGGTGCGCGAAACGCTCAACGCTGACATCCCGCTGGCGGCAGACCATTTCCGCTACTTCGCCGGTTGCATTCGTGCGCAGGAAGGTTCGGCGGCGGAGATCAACGAGCACACCGTCGCGTATCACATCCACGAACCGCTGGGCGTGGTCGGGCAGATCATCCCGTGGAACTTTCCGCTGCTGATGGCCGCGTGGAAACTGGCGCCCGCACTGGCCGCCGGTAACTGCATCGTGCTCAAGCCGGCCGAGCAGACGCCGCTGGGCATCAATGTGCTGATGGAGCTGATTGGCGACCTGCTGCCGGCGGGCGTGCTGAACGTCGTGCATGGCTATGGCAAGGAAGCCGGCGAAGCGCTGGCCACGAGCAAGCGCATCGCCAAGATCGCCTTTACGGGTTCGACGCCGGTGGGCTCGCACATCCTCAAGTGCGCTGCCGAAAGCATTATTCCGTCGACGGTGGAGCTGGGCGGCAAATCGCCCAACATCTACTTTGAAGACATCATGCAGGCCGAGCCGAGCTTCATCGAAAAGGCGGCAGAGGGTCTCGTGCTGGGCTTCTTCAACCAGGGCGAGGTGTGCACGTGCCCGTCGCGCGCGCTGGTGCAGGAATCGATCTACAGCCGCTTCATGGATGCGGTGATGACCAAGGTGGCCGCCATCAAGCGCGGCGACCCGCTCGATACCGACACGATGGTCGGCGCGCAGGCCTCGGAGCAGCAGTTCTACAAGATCCGCAGCTACCTGGAATTGGCCCAGGAAGAAGGCGCCGAATGCCTGATCGGTGGCGATGTTGAAGTGCTGCCCGGCAATTTGTCGAAGGGCTACTACATCAAGCCGACGCTGCTCAAGGGCAACAACAGCATGCGCGTGTTCCAGGAAGAGATCTTCGGCCCCGTGATTGCCGTGACGACGTTCAAGGACGAAGCACAGGCCATCCACATCGCCAACGACACCGAGTACGGGCTGGGCGCTGGCGTGTGGACGCGCGACATCAACCGCGCTTACCGCGTGGGCCGCGCCATCAAGGCCGGGCGCGTGTGGACCAACTGCTACCACCTGTATCCGGCGCACGCGGCATTCGGTGGCTACAAGAAGTCGGGCGTGGGCCGCGAGACCCACAAGATGATGCTCGACCACTACCAGCAGACCAAGAACCTGCTGGTGAGCTACGACACGCAGCCGCTGGGCTTCTTCTGATGGTGCGGGCGTAGTACGACGCGGCATGCGCGTAGCCATCGGCATGCGCGCCTGCCGCCGACCTGCGGGGCAAAGACTCCGCAGGCGAACATAAAAGCTTCGGAGACACGGCTATGAGCCGCCCCAACGTGCCGCCGCGCCGGACGTATCAGGCCGTGCTGCGCCTGTGTTATGCGAGCGCGCTTGCGTGTGGCCCGCATTTCGCATCGGCGCAAACGACGCCATCGGCCGATGAAGCGCGATTGATGCTCGCTACCACCACGGTGATCGGCACCACGCCGCTGCTCGGCATCGGCACGCCCCTGACCGAGGTGCCGGCCAACGTGCAGACCCTGCGCGGGAGCGACTTGCGCCGCCAGCACCGGACCGCCCTGACCGACGATTTCGAAAAGAACCTGCCCAGCGTCGACCTCAACGAAGTGCAGGGCAATCCGTATCAGACGGATCTTCACTATCGCGGCTTTACGGCTTCGCCGGTGTTGGGCACGCCGCAAGGCCTGTCAGTGTTCGTGGATGGCGTGCGAGCCAACGAGCCGTTCGGTGACGTGGTGAACTGGGATCTGATCCCGCGCTGGGCCATCGACACCATCCAGTTGATTCCGGGCTCCAACCCGACCTACGGCCTGAACACGCTCGGCGGGGCGATCACGATTGCAACGAAGAACGGCAAGCAGAGCCCGGGCGGTTCAGCCGAGGTGGCTGACGGCTCTTGGGGCCGCAAATCCGCCCAGGTGGAGCAGGGCGGCACCATTGGCGACAACCTCGACTACTACGTCGGCGCCCTTGCGTTGAACGACAACGGCTGGGCAGACCACAACGCCAGCCGTGTGCGCCAGGCGCTCGGCAAGCTGCGCTACACCAGCGCCGAGACCACGCTGTCGTTGGCCATGGGTGGGGCCGACAACACGCTGCAGGGGGCGCAGACCATCCCGCGCTCGTTTCTCGACAACCCGAGTCAGGCCTACACCTTTCCTGACACGAACAAGAACAGCACCGCATACATCACGCTGTCGGGCGATCACGCCTTCAACGACGATCTGCAACTCAGCGGCAACCTTTATTACCGCCACTTCCGGAACACCAACCTGAGCAGCAACGTCAATGAGGACTTTGGCAGCGTCGGCGTGAATGGCAACGTCGACACAGTGCAATCCAATAACGCGCAGTCGGTCATCTCTACGGACAGTTACGGCGCCAGCCTGCAACTGACCCGCATGGGCAGCATCGCCGGGATGGAGAACCAAATCGTGGTGGGCGCTGCGGGAGATTTTGCCAACTCCACGTTCACACAGTTCTCGCAAGATGCCTTCTTTACCGATACGCGCGCGTCGGTTGGCATTGGTGATTTCACGCAAACCACCAATGCGAAGACGCGCAACGCCAATCTGGGTGTGTACTTCAACGACACGCTCTCGCTCAGCAAGCAATGGACGTTCACGCTCGCCGGCCGCTACAACTGGGCGCGCGCCGTCATCAACGACGCCAGCGGCACACAGCCGCTGCTTGACGGCAATCACACGTTCTCGCGTTTCAACCCGGCCGTTGGCATCAACTGGAACCCGACCCCCAGCCTGACCGCCTACGCGACCTACAACGAGGGCATGCGAGCACCCACCGCCATCGAGCTGGCGTGCGCAGACCCCGCCGCGCCGTGTTCGTTGCCGAACAACTTCATCGCCGATCCTCCACTCAAGCCGGTCATCTCCAAGACCTTCGAGGTAGGCATGCGCGGCCGCGTGGGCCAAGGCACCACATGGAGTGCCGCCGTCTACAGCACTACGCTCAACGACGACATCCAGTTCATCAGCGCTGGCGCGGCGAGCACGCTGGGCTTCTTCCAGAACGTGGGTCGCACGCGCCGGCAGGGGTTTGAGCTGGCCAGCCATACGCAGATCGGGCCGTTGGGCATCGGTGCGAGCTACAGCTATGTCGACGCCACGTACCGCTCTGGGTGGACGGAGCACAGCCCCAGCAACTCCAGCGCAGACGCCAGCGGCAATATCAACATCAAGCCCGGCGATCGCATTCCCGGCATTCCCGAGAGCACCGTCAAACTCAGGTTCGATTACGCCGCCACCCCAAAGTGGAAGATCGGTGCCAACCTCGTCTGGCGCGGCAGCATCTACGCGCGCGACGACGAAAACAACTCAGATGCCAACGGCAAGCTCTCCGGCTACCTCCTGGCTGACCTGGACACCACCTACCAGGTGACCAAGCAACTGCAGGTCTTCACCACCGTAACGAACCTGTTCAACCACCGCTACCAGAGTTTTGCAGTGCTCGGCAGCAACGCCTTCACGGGGCTGGGCCATGCGTTTGACGGCGCGAATTCGGTCAACGAGCCATTTGTTGCGCCGGGCGCGCCGCGCAGCGTGTGGATCGGTTTGCGATATGCGTGGCGATAGCGTGGCCCCGCGCGTGCTGCCTGTTCCATTTCTCAACAGGGCAGGCGATGTGTTCCGGCGTGGCGCACAACGGGGCCCGCCAGCGTGCGTCGGACCACGGTTTTGCGGTGTTTTCTTGATGGCATGGGATTTGCCAAAACGCGTCCGGTGTGACTGTCGCACCGGCGGATATTGACCACAACGAGAAGTAGAGGAGACAAACGATGAGGACACTACGAGTGATCTCGCTTGCGGCGGCATGCATGGCCGCAAGCCTCGCCGCCCACGCGGCAACGCCCCCTGTGACGGACGCCATGATCGAAGGTGACGCAAAGTCGCCGGGTGACGTGCTGACCTGGGGCATGGGCACGCAGGGGCAGCGCTACTCCGGGCTCACCAAGGTCAACACGAAGAACGTCAGCCAACTGGTGCCGGCGTGGTCGTTTTCCTTTGGCGGAGAGAAGCAGCGCGGTCAGGAGGCCCAGCCGCTGGTCTACAACGGCAAGATGTTTGTCACGGCTTCGTATTCGCGCATCTACGCGATCGACCTGAAGACCGGCGCCAAGCTCTGGAAGTACGAGCAGCGTCTGCCGGATAACATCATGCCGTGCTGCGATGTCGTCAACCGCGGTGCGGCGCTGTACGACAACCTGGTCATCTTCGGCACGCTCGATGCGCAACTGGTCGCGCTCAACCAGGACACCGGCAAGGTGGTCTGGAAAGAGAAGATCGCCGACTACGCGGCCGGCTACTCGTACACCGCCGCGCCGCTGATCGTCAAAGGCATGGTGCTGACTGGCGTGTCGGGCGGCGAGTTTGGCGTGGTGGGGCGCGTGGAGGCACGGGATGCCAAGACCGGCAACCTGATCTGGACCCGCCCGACCGTCGAAGGCCACATGGGCTACAAGTACGACAAGGACGGCAACAAGACCGAGAACGGCATGACCGGCACGCTGAACGCCAGTTGGCCCGGCGAGACCTGGAAGACCGGCGGCGCATCGACGTGGCTCGGTGGCACCTATGACGCGCAGACCGGCCTGGTGTACTTCGGCACCGGCAACCCTGGGCCGTGGAACAGCCACATCCGCAAGGGCGACAACCTGTATTCCTCCTCCACGCTGGCCATCGACCCGGAGACGGGCAAGATCGTCTGGCACTACCAGAACACGCCCAACGACGGTTGGGATTTCGACGGCGTCAACGAGTTCGTGACGTTCGACCTGGACGGCAAGCGCGTGGGCGGCAAGGCGGATCGAAACGGCTTCTTCTACGTCAACGATGCGAAGACCGGCAAGCTGCTCAACGCATTTCCGTTTGTGAAGGTCAACTGGGCCACGAGCATCGATCTCAAGACCGGCCGCCCGAACTACGCACCGGACCACCGCCCGGGCGATCCGTCTGCGGCCACCGGCGAAGACAAGAAGGGCAAGTCCGTCTTTGCTGCTCCTGGCTTCCTGGGCGGCAAGAACCAGATGCCGATGGCATACAGCCCGCAGACCGGCCTGTTCTACGTGCCCGCCAATGAATGGGGCATGGACATCTGGAACGAGCCCGTCAGCTACAAGAAGGGCGCGGCCTACCTGGGTGCCGGCTTCACCATCAAGCCGCTCAATGACGACTACATCGGTGCGCTGCGCGCGATCAATCCGAAGACCGGCAAGGTCGAGTGGGAGATCAAGAACAACGCGCCGTTGTGGGGCGGGGTGATGACCACCGCCGGCGGCCTGGTGTTCTGGGGCACGCCCGAAGGCTACCTGAAGGCCGCCGATGCCAAGACCGGCAAGGAACTCTGGAAATTCCAGACCGGCAGCGGCATCGTCGCGCCTCCCATCACCTGGGAAGACGGCGGCGAGCAGTTCGTGGCCGTGGTGTCGGGCTGGGGCGGCGCCGTGCCGCTGTGGGGCGGCGAAGTGGCCAAGCGCGTGAACTTCCTGGAGCAGGGTGGTTCAGTCTGGGTGTTCAAGCTGCACAAGAACTAAGCACCAAACGGGTCTGTACCGGCCTGGGCGCTCCCAACGGCGCACAGCCCGGTATGGCCGATTCACAGCGTCATGGAGTGTTGGAAAGTGATGATGCGCAATGGAGTTTTCTCGCTGCTGGCGTTGGCGTCGACAGCATTCGGCGTGGCTTCCGCGCACGCGGCGCCCGATATGCAGGCCATGGCTGAAAAGAACGGTTGCTTCTCATGCCACAGCGTGCAGAACAAGATCGTCGGGCCCGCCTTTGTTGATGTTGCCGCCAAGTACAAGGGCGATACGGAGGCCCCGGCTCGGCTCGCAAACAAGGTTCGCGAGGGTGGCAAAGGCGTGTGGGGTCGGATTCCGATGCCACCGCATCCCAACCTCAGGGAAGACGAGGCGACGCAGTTGGTGAGGTGGGTACTGAGCACCGGCGCTTGAAGCGCGGCATGCCATTGGCTGCGGAACGGGCGGGGCACGGCTCCCGCCCGTTCTTTTTGTTTGTCGATGGTGTTGGTTTATTGCCCCAGCCGGCGTGAATTTGCGTCGGTGCGGAACACGATGGAAACCTCGTCGGTGCGGTGGTCGCGCATCCGCCCGAAGCCATTCATCGAGGCCATCCTGCCTTGCAGCACAACCTTCTGCAGGGCCGCATGATCGGGCGACTTTCCACACACCGGATCCGTGCGCTCGGCGTCGCCCGTGAGCAGATAGGCCTGGCACCGGCAGCCACCGAAATCCGCTTCGCGCGAGTCGCATGACTGACACGGTTCCGGCATCCAATGCGTGCCGCGAAAGTGCTGGAACGCGGGGCTGGATTGCCAGATGTCCCGCAGGGGCTGGTCCAGGACGTTGGGCAGGTCCAACCCAGGCAGCATGCGCGCCGAGTGGCACGGCAGCGCAACGCCGTCGGGCGCCACGCCCAGAAACGTGGTGCCCCAGCCATTCATGCATTTCTTCGGACGCTGCTCGAAGTAATCGGGCACGACGTACAGCACCTGGCACCGCTTGCCGATACGTGCACGATATTCGTTGACCACCGCCTCGGCTTCGCGCAGTTGCTCCAGCGTCGGCATCAGCGCCAGGCGGTTTTCCCAGGCCCAGCCGTAGTACTGCGTGTTGGCCAGCTCCAGGTATTCGGCGCCGATCTCCAGCGCCATGTCGATGATGGCGCCCACGTGCAGCAGGTTGTGCCGGTGCATCACGCAGTTCATCACCATCGGGTAGCCGTGAGCCTTGATCAGGCCGGCCACGCGGCGTTTCAGGTCGAAGGTGCGCGTGCTCGACAGAAAGTCGTTGAGTTCACGCGTGGAATCCTGGAACGACAGTTGGATGTGGTCGAGCCCCGCAGCGCGCAACGCGCCGAGCCGCGCGTCCGTCAGGCCAACACCCGACGTCACCAAGTTCACGTAAAACCCAAGCCCATGCGCATGTGCGACCAGCGCTTCGAGATCCTTGCGCAGCAGCGGCTCACCGCCGGACAGGCCGAGCTGGACCGCACCCAGTGCGCGCGCCTGCGTGAAGACTTCACACCATTGCTCGGTGCTCAGTTCCCGATCGTGCTGCGTGTAGTCCACCGGGTTGGAGCAGAACGGGCAATGCAGCGGGCAGCGATACGTCAGCTCGGCCAGCAGCCACAGCGGCGGGCCGGCGGTCGATGCCGACTGGCCCTCAGGCGAGCCAGCCACGTTCGAGTGCATGTTTGACAAAGGCGTGGACCTCCGGAGCGATGCCTTGCACGCCGAAGGCCGACTGCAAGTCGTCGATCAGCATGTCGAGGGTGTGGGCACCGTCGCAGCGCTGCAGGATTGCGGCGGCGCTGTCGTTGAGCGTGACCATCCCTTCGGGGTACAGCAGCACCCAACTCTGCTGCACCTCTTCCCACTGCAGCCGGAAGGTCCGCTGCAGCGTGGGGTGGACCGGGTCAGAGAGCGACGGTGTCATGGTGGGCCTGTTGGATGGCATCGAGCATCGACCAGAGGATGTCGAGCTTGAATTGCAGAATGTCGAGCGCGCGCTGTTGCTGCTCGGGCGTGCGGAAATAGTCGAGCGTGACACGCAGGCCATGCTCGACATCGCGCGAGGCCAGCGGAATGCGCGAGCGGAAATACGCCAATCCTTCAGGCTCGACCCACGGATAGTGCTCGGGCCAGCCGGCCAGCCGCTGCTTGTGAATGTCCGGCGCGAACATCTCCGTGAGCGAGGAGCACACCGCTTCCTGCCATGGCGCGCGGCGCGCGAAATTGACATAGGCGTCCACGGCAAAGCGCACGCCGGGCAGCAGGTGCTGGTGAGACCAAAGTTCAGCGCGCGTGAGTCCGACAGCCTCGCCCAAACGCACCCAGCTCTCGATGCCGCCCGGCTGCGCCTCGTCGCCGTCGTGGTCATGAATGCGCACGATCCACTCGCGGCGCGTGTCACGCTCAGGGCAGTTGGACAGGATGGCCGCATCCTTGAGCGGGATGTTGATCTGGTAGTAGAAGCGGTTGGCGACCCAGGTGCGGATCTCCTCCGGCGTGCACCGCCCGGCGGCCATGCGCCGATTGAACGGGTGATGAATGTGGTAACCGGCTTCTTTCGCGCGCAACTGCGTCTCGAAGGCTTCTGCGGTCCACGCAACAGGATGTGTCATAGCGAAATTTCCATGCCGTCGTAGGCAACCTCGATGCCATGCGCTTCAAGCTCGCGGCGTTGCGGCGAGTCTTCGTCGAGGATCGGGTTGGTGTTGTTGATGTGGATGAGGATCTTGCGTGCCGCGGGCAACCGGTCGAGCGTCTCGATCATGCCGCCGGGGCCGGACTGGGCGAGGTGGCCCATGTCGGCGGCGGTCTTGGTGGAGAAGCCGAGGGTGAGCATTTCGTCGTTTTGCCAGCAGGTGCCATCCACCAGCACGACGTCGGCCGCGTGCAGCTCGTCAAACACATGCGGCTCAATGCGGGCGAGCCCGGGCGCATAGAAGGCTCGCCGGCCGCTTTCGTGATCGACGATGCGCAGGCCAATGTTGTCGCCGATGCGGCGCGCATTGCGGCTCGGCGAGTACGGCGGCGCCTTGCTCTCCAGCGGTACCGCCGTCAGCGATACATCGGAGAGCGACGGCACCGCGAACGCCGAGCCATCGAGCGGAAGGACACGCGTATCGAGCCCGCAGTAATGCGACAGCATGCGCGTGAGCGGAAACGCCGTGGACAGATCACCGAGCACGGCCGCCGATGCATACACCGGCAAGGCCTGCCGGTGCTCGCGCAGCATCAGCAGGCCCGTCACGTGGTCGATCTGCGCGTCGATCAGCACGACGCCGACAATGCCGGTATCGCGCGGATGCCGCGCCGGCTGCAAGGCCGGTGCGCTGCGTAACTGAGCGAGGATGTCGGGCGAGGCGTTCACGACGATCCAGTTCTGGCCACCATCGCCGAGCGCGACGGAAGACTGCGTGCGCGGCGTGGCGCGAATCGTGCCGCGCCGCACGCCGTCGCAGTTGCGGCAGTTGCAGTTCCACTGTGGGAAGCCGCCGCCGGCTGCCGAGCCGAGAACCCTGAGTGTGGTCATGATGCAAGGTCAACTGTTTGGGGCAGATTGAGCAAGAACCCCGCCAGGTGACAGTCAAAGAAACCGAGCAGAAGAAAAAAAAGAAGCCCGCTGTGAGGAAACAAGCGGGCTTGGGGAGTGCTGCAAGTTCAGTCGCTCGAACTCAGCGATTGGCGATGTACATGGTGATCTCGAACCCCAGGCGCAGTTCGGTATAAGCGGGCGTTGTCCAGGTCATGTCTCCTCCTTGAGGGTTGGCATAGTTAGTGTGTGCATTGCGTCATTGCGCGGTGGGTCCGAGCGTTTTGCCGAACGCAGCCGCGTCACCAAGGAGGCAACATCCATGCCCGCAGCAGCCTGGCCGGAAACATCGGCGTGCTTCCATCTGCGCACGCCGGATGCCCAGCGTCTGCACGTGCGGCAGTGCGGGCCGGAGGATGGCGAGCCGTGGCTGGTGCTGCACGGCGGGCCAGGCAGCGGCTGCCAGCCGTCGATGGCCGCGTGGTTTGATCCGCTGCGCCATCGGGTGGTGCTGCCTGACCAGCGCGGCGCAGGACGTTCGCGGCCAGCCGGCACGCGCCGCCGCAATTCGGTGACCGCGCTGCTGGCCGATCTGGAGCAACTGCGTACAGCGCTTGGCATTGAACGCTGGGGCGTGGTCGGCGGATCCTGGGGCGCGGCGCTCGCACTGGCCTATGCGGATCGGTTTCCCGATGCGGTGGCGGCGCTGGTATTGCGCGGCAGCTTCCTGACCGGCTTCGATGACGTGCAGGCATTGTTCAACGCGCGGGGTGTCGGCCGCAGCTTGTTGCGCGGAGTCGATCAACGACGGGAAGGTTTTGCCGGTGCGCGGGGGCGCCTTCTTGCCGTAGCACGGGTGTTGCAGGATGGGACAACTGTTCAGAAACTGAACACTGCAGCGCAGTGGCAACTTGCTGAGCGCCGCTTGTTAGGGCTGCCGCCTGGGCGGCGCCAAACATTGCCGCAACGGATGGAGTCGCTACGCAAGTACCAGCTCCAGGCGCACTACCTGGTTTGCCGCGCCGGGTTGGGAAAGCCTGCGCTGCTTGCCGCCGCCGCGCGCATTGGCGTGCGCAGGGTGCCGGTGGCGCTGCTGCATGGTCGGGTGGATAACGTTTGCCGACCACGCAATGCGTTGCGTTTGCAGGCGGTCATGCCGCGGGCCCGGTTGGTCTGGGTGCCGGGCGGGCACTTGGCGGTTGGCGAGATGGCGCGTGCGATTGGCACGGCCATCCGCGCATTGGGTGGGGCAGTCTCAGTCGGTGTCAGCAGCAGGTCCCAGGCCACCGGCTTCGTCGATCTTGCGGTAGACGGTATTGCGTGAAATGCCGAGCGCCTTGGCTGCGGCAGAAATATTGCCGTTGTGCGCTTTGACCGCCGCCAGGATGGTCATGCTTTCGATGTCGGCAAGCCGCTGCGGTTGAGCGGCGCTGGCGTTTGCTGCGGGGGCGGGATTTGCGCCTGCGGTGTTGGCACCCGATGCCGCACCCTGGGCGCCATGCCGCGCATGCCAGTCTTCGAGGAAGTCGTCGGGCAGGTGGTCTTCGGTGATCTCTGGCGCGTCTTCGGCCATCAGGCTGGCCGTGCGCAGCAGATTGCCGAGCTGGCGGATGTTGCCTGGCCAATGGTAGCTGCGGAACATCTGCGCCACGGGCTCGCTGATCGGCGGTGCATCGGCCTGTTCCTGCCGCAGCAGCTTGCCGGCCACCGCATCCAGGTCGCTACGCTCGCGCAATGCCGGCAGGCGTACGACGAGGCCGTTGAGGCGGTAATAGAGGTCTTCGCGAAACTGGCCGCTGGCCACCATCTCGCGCATGTTGCGGTGGGTAGCGCACACCACGGCCACATCCACCTGGATCAGCTTGTTGCTGCCCAGCGGCGACACCGCGCGCTCCTGCAGCGCGCGCAGCAGGCGGGCCTGCAGGTGCAGGGGCATGTCGCCGATCTCGTCGAGGAAGAGCGTACCGCCGTTGGCCAGCACCATCTTGCCGATGCCGCCCTTCTTCCGGGCGCCGGTAAAGGCGCCTTCTTCATAGCCGAACAGTTCCGACTCAATCAGGGCTTCGGGAATCGACGCGCAATTGACGGCGATGAACGGTCCGGCATGGCGCGGGCTGTCGGCGTGAATGGCGCGCGCCAGCAATTCCTTGCCGGTACCGGTCTCGCCCAGCACCATGATCGTGATGTCCTTGCCGATGACCTTGCGCAGCTTGCCGACGACGCTCTTGATCTGGGCGTCGCCGGTATCGAGCGCATCCAGGCTCGCCGGCTCGGCCGGTGCGACGCTGAGCCGGCGTGCCGGTGGCTGATCGCGCGAGATGGCAGCGTCGGTGTCGATGGCGCTGCCTGCAATCGGGCTGGCGGGGCGCTTCCACTCGACGCGTGCGCACACCTTGACCCCGCTGGGGAGCTGCAATCGGATGATGCCGCCTGCCGCGCCGCGCCCCGCGTCGATCAACTGCGACATCGACAGGCCGAACAGCGACGAAAAGGTATGCGCCTGCAACGCGCGGCTCGACAGCCCCAACTGGAATTCACCGCTGCGGTTGGCCGACAGAAAACGTCCGGCTGGCGTGAAGGCAGCGATGCCCTCGACGAGCGTGCCAATGAACTCCGGCCGCGAGTGAAAGTGGATGCACACCACGTCCTGGAATGTGTTGGCGAACAACTGGTTCTCGATCATCTGCGCCGACATGCGCACCAGGGCCATGGTGTGCTTGTGGAAGCCGCGATGATCGCCCGTCACATCGAGCGCGCCGACCGTCTTGCCATACGGATCGAAGATGGGCGCACAGGAGCACGTGAGGAACCGGTTGGCTTCCAGGTAGTGCTCTGACCCATGGACCAGCGTGGGCTTGCCGTCGGCCAGCGCCGTGCCGATGGCGTTGGTGCCCCGACTCGCCTCCGACCAGAGCGCGCCCGGTTGCAGGGCCACCTTGCTGGCCCTGGCCAGGAAATCGTCGTCGCCCAGCGAATGCAGGATCAAGCCCGCCGTGTCGGTCAGGATCACCATGCTTTGCGTGTTGATGATCTGGCTGTAGAGCGTTTCCATGACCGGCAACGCATGCGTGAACAGCGATTGGCTGCGCTCGATCTGCGTTTTCAGCTCGCTGTGCTGCACCGGGCTGAAATCGGGCGACTCATACGGCCGCAGGCCATAGGACTTTGAACGCTCGTGCGACTGGGCGATCAGGTCCGGCTGGTCGTTGTCGGGCGCTTCACTGGAAGTAGCGAGGGCGCCACCGGGAGCGCGCTGGGCGGCTGCCGCGTGGGGAATCATGGTTGTCTCCTTTCAGTCGCCCGCGATCTATGCGCGGGTCGCCCGGATCGCCCTTGTGCGATGTGCGAGCCGGAACTGTTGCGCCATGAAGCAAGACCCTTGCCAGGGTGTTGCATTCCTGAGCACCGCGCCGACCATGTTCCGGTTCTCGGCACCGCTCCATGTCAACAGAGCCCAGGGATATCGCTTTGATCTGTCGCAGTTTGTCGCGGGGTTCGTTCTTGGTATGGCTCTTGCAGAAATGCCGTCAAAAGACATTTCAACGACACACAGGAGACACCCGTGAATACGCCCCGCAACCTCTTTGCACTGCTTTCCGTCTGCACGCTCTTGGCCGGCGGACTGCCTGCAACCGCAACCGCCCACGGCGATGTGACCCCGCAGGCCGTGGACACGCACACCTTACCGCAACTCGGGCCGGAATGGCGTCAGGACAATCCATACCGGACGGGCCCCGCTCATGACGAAGCGCTGCGCATCGGCTCCTCGGCGTTCAATCAGAACTGCGCGCGCTGCCATGGGCTGGAGGCCATCTCCGGCGGGATCGCGCCCGACCTGCGCAAGCTTGATACCGACTGCATGTCGATGCCCGCTGGCAAGAAGCAGGATGCGTGCTTTGCCGAAATCTCCGAATACATGACCGCCACCGTTCGCAAGGGCCGCACGCGTGACGGCCGTGTCTATATGCCGCCGTTCGAAGGCGTTCTGAGCCAGGAAGCGGTCTGGGCCATCAAGACTTATCTTGAGTCGCGCCGCGTGCAGGAGTGAGTCCATGAACGCTCGCTCCTTCCTGGGCACCATGCGTATTCGCCGTGGTCTTGCCGGCTTTCTGTTTGCTGCGGCCGCTGTTCTGGTTGCTGCCGCACCCGCGCGCGCCGATCTGGCGAAAGTCCGCGAGAGCGGCAGCTTGAAGATCGCGCTGTACAAGGGTCTGCCGCCGTTCTCCGGCAACGCTGGCGGGCAGTTCACGGGGATCGATGTTGCGCTGGCCAACGCGTTGAGCAGGCAGATGGGGCTGTCGCCCTCGCTGATGCCGTTTGACGCCGACGACGACAGCGTGTCGGATGACCTGCGCAACATGGTCTGGCGTGGCCACTACCTCGGGTATGGTCCGGCGGACGTGATGCTGCACGTGCCGGTCGACCCCGCCTTCATGCGCCAAAACCGGGAGGTGCTGATCTTCGCGCCGTACCATCGCGAGACGTTCGTGCTGGTCTATGACCGCGAGCGTCTCCACCAAGTCAGCCGCTTTGCAGATCTGGCAGGCCAGGCAACCGGAGCGGAAAGCGGCTCAGCCGGCGCCAATGCCTTGCTTTCAAGCGCGGGAGGCGTGCTGCGCGACAAGGTGAAGATCTATACCGAGGCCGACGATGCGCTGCGTGCGCTGTTCTCCGGCGCAATCGCCGCAGCCATGGTGACGCGTTCGCAGTACGAAAGCGCGCTCAAGGCACAGGGGCAGTCCGCTGAACGCTTTGCGGCCTCCGAACTCACGTCGCCGCTGTTGCCCGGGCGCGGCTGGGCCATCGGCATGGCGGTCAAGGCTGATCAGCGTGCGTTGGCAGAAGCGCTGGAGCATGCGCTCGACGCCCTGCGTGCCAGCGGCGAACTGCAGCGGATCTTTGCGCAGTACGGTGTGTCGATCGTTGCACCGTGAGCCTGCACGCGCGGAGACTCGTGCGGGTGCTCGTGGTTTCTGGTTTCTTGTGAGGCGCTAAGGCTTGTTGGCCCCGCTCGGACGCAGGCCGTTACCGGCACGCACTGCACGCGGCGGCATGGCCCAGACGGAATCGGGCACTCCATGGCGTGCGCGGCGCAGCGTGGCACGCGCGAGGCCGGCAAAGCCGCATGCGAGCACCAGCGCGCCCAGGTCAAAGCCGGCCACGTTCCAGTCGCCGTGCGCGAGCGTGCGCAGCAGGTGGTCGCCGGTCACGACCGCATTGGTGGCGGGGGCAAGCACTGCCATGACGGCGGCGGTGCTCAGCAGCTCAACGGCGCCACGCGCGGGCGGTCGCAGGAGCGCCCACGCAATCGCCGCGAAGAACACCGTGTAATAGGTCACGCCTGCTGGGCGTTCCGGCCACAGCAGTGCAGCCGGGAACATCGCCATCACGCCCACGCAACCGCCAATGCACACGCCCACCGTGGCGCGTGCCAACAGTTGGTGCGCGCGCGGCTGCTCGGTCTTGCGCTGCTTGCGGCGTGACTCGATCCACAGCAGGTTGCCTGAATAGAAGACGAACGCGCCGGCCATGCCCATCACCAGATAGGCCAGACGCAAGGCGATGTCGCCGTAGGTGCCGAAGTGGAGGCCGTAGACAAGGCTGTAGAGGCTGTGGTTGGTGTCGCGTGCGTTGGCGGTCTGGTTGCCGATCAGCCGGCCGCTGTCGGGCTGGCCGGCCGCCGCGCGGATCGCCACCGCGCCGAAGTCGCCCACTGCCCGCGTGCTGCTGCCACGTATCTCGGCCACGGCGTTGGCATCGCCGATGTGCTGGTAGCGGATCGACTTGACGGTGAAGTCGGGGCCGGCCGCCTCGCGCGTTTGCATGAGCAATGGCTCGGCCGGCAGCATCGGTGCTGCACGATTGGCAGCCATCACGGTGCCGGCGGCGGTAGTGACGCGCGGCACGGCGTCGAACAGCTTGCCGTCGAATGCCACTACGTTGAATACAGTCATCAGTACTGCGCTCAGACACAGCACTGGCGCGGTGATCGCAAAAATCAGATGGAAGGGCAGGCTGAACAGGCCGAGCACGTTGTGCACGTCCATCCAGAAACGCTTGAGGTTGCGCCCGGGGCGTACGGCCAGCAGGTCCTTTTTCAGGCGTGGCAGATGCAGCAGCACGCCCGAGATGAGCGCAACGCCATACAGCACCGAGATCGCGCCCATGAAGTACATGCCCGGCTCTTCCAGCCCCAGCGAGTAGTGCAGCCGGTTGATGAAATTGGCGAGCTCTCCTTTGGACGGTTCGATCGACAGATCCTTTGGTGCGGTCTTGCCGGCGGCCAGCTTGGCGCCGGTGGTCATCTGCCATTCGCCCTTGTCCTGCCAATAAGCCGTGAAATCGGGCTCGCCGTCATTGGGGAGGATGACGTAGGTGTCGGCCGCCGCCGCTGGGTGCGTACGTACCAGCGTCGTCACGAAGCGGTCGATGTCGGCAGGCGTGGTGGCAATGGCAGCGTGGTCAGAGCGCAGCGGGTTCTGCCATGCGTGCAGCTCTTCATGGAAGACCGTGAGCGCGCCGGCAAAGAACGCGATGAACAGCGCCCAGCCGGCCATCAGGCCCACCCAGGTGTGCAGCGTCTGGTACAGACGTAGGGTGGCGGATTTCATTCCAGGCGCCTGGCGTGATCAGGTAGACAGCGGGAGCAGGCGCGGCAGCCACAGCACGCCGAACGACAGCGCGTTGGCAGCCACCAGCACGGTCCACGCGCGGGCACTCGTCGGGAACAGCACGCTCATGCTGATGATGACCGCCCACACCGGCAGGCAGGCCAGCAGCGCGCCGATGACGCCGCTCTCCCAGCCACCCGGTAGCCACACGATCGCCAGCGCGCACAGTGCGATCGACAAGGGCAGGCCCAGCACGGCGCTAGCCAGCCATCGGGTACCGATTCCAGTGCCCATGCCTTTCACGAGGGAGCCTTAGCGTCGGCGCGCAGGTGTTGCACCCATGCGCCCGCCATCGGCCACAGCGACAGACCGCCCGCCACCACCAGTACCACGGCGATGGTCGCGCCGGTCCAGCCGAGCACGTCGTTCCACAGCACGACGGCAATCGCCGCCTGCATCAGCGCGACTGCGCACAGCCCGCTTGCTGGCGCGCGCGATGCGGGCGCCAGCAGCGCCTGGTTAGGCGCGGCGGTGTAAAGGCAACCTGCGGCCAGTAGCCCGAGCAGGAGGGCGACGCCGTGCATGGCAGTCCTCAATGGAATCTGAAACACAAATGATAATGATTTGCATTGAATGCAACAAGCTACGCGGCGTGTCTCGTAAGGTTGGGAGGAATCGTCGGCACGGGCCGATGTGCCCCATTGGCGGATGCGGGATGGCGCGGTGGATTGGCGGCCACGCCGTTACGGCACTATTGCAGACTGCCCCAGCGCGGTACGGCAGGCTCGGCGTTGGCCCATTGCCAAGTGTTGCCGTTCTGGCAGGCGTAGATGGCATAGCCGGGCGCCGTCTTGGGCGCATCGGCGTCTTGCACCGTGAGAATGGCTTCGCGGCATGTGGCCAACGGAGTGGTGAACGTGCGCACAAGCACCACCGTGCCGCGCGCTTTCGTGATGCCCATCAGGCGTTCCAATGACCAGTTGAGCGAGGGCGTGCGGTCGCTCAAGCGGCCCACGGCGGTGGCCAGTGCGTCTTGCTCGCTGGCCGCCCACTTGCGGGTGGCGTATTTGACGGAGGCGTCGGTGGCAGCGTTGACCGATACAGCGACGCCGTAGGCAATCGCCGGGTTGGCCGTGGCCGTGCCCGTGGCGACGCCCGCCACCGCGCCGGTCAACGGCCCGACCGACGAGCATCCGGCCATCAGACCGGCAACCGCGCCCGCGCATACCGCCGCAAGCCAGCGCATGCCGCTCATTGCAGCGACCCCCATCGCGCGGTGGCCGGTTCTGCGGTGGCCCATTTCCACTGCTTGCCGTCATGGCAGATCGACGCGATGAAGAAGTCCACCTGCGCGGCTTCGCCATCGACGGTGAAGAGGATCTCCTTGCAGTTGATGAGCGGCCCGTTGATCGAGTGGGTGACGACGACGCGCCCGCGCTCGTCGGGCTCAAGGGGAATGCGGTGCTTGATCTGCCAGTTGCCGACGACGTTGTCCGGCAACGCACCGGCCACCTGCGCGATCTGATCCTGCGTTTCGGTATGCACGACGCGCTGGCTGTGCTGCAAGGCGGCGCGCGCCCCGGCCTGCACGCCCAGGCCGATGCCGGTGGCCACGGCCGCGTTGTCGGTCACCTTCGCGGCGAGAGCCGCGCCGCCGATACCGGCCGCGGTCGTGGTGCCTTCCGACATCAGTGAACTGCAGCCGCTGAGCACGGGCGCGATCAGGGCGAGGGCGCAGCCCAGCATCCGGGCAGATGCGAACCAAGGTGTGCGCATGGGCGGACTTCCGAATCAGCAACAAGGCGGATTCTACGGGAGCCTGCTGCCCGGAAACGCTGATGTGGCGCGGATTCCTACAATTGTTTTCAGTTGGCGCGGGGCATCCGAGCCTTTCCGCAACGGCCTATTCTGCTGCGCTGAGGCTCAACCCGTGTCCGTCCACCCAGTCTCCGGTCGTGACCGCCGGCGGTGCCGCCAGCAGCGTATCGAACGTCGCCAGTGCGCGCTGCACGGGCTCGGATGCCATGTGCGCCTCCCACGCCGCCCGATCCCGATAGACCTCGTGCAGGAGGAAATGCCCTGCGTCGTCATGCATGCGGTAGAACGAATAGGCCAAGGTGCCGGGTTCCTCGCGCGCCAATGCCACCAGCGTTGAAAGTTGCCGGCATAGCGCGTCAGCGGTATCGGGCCGGGCCTGCACGTGTACGAGCAGCAGATACATGTTTCACCTCTGGATAGGAAAGATCGGCCACCATCTTTCCCGTTCAGGCCAGCGAGGTCTTGTAGAAATGCGTCTTCGCCTGTGCGTCCTGCCGATAGCGCTGCGGCGATTGCCCGGTGAGCGAGCGAAACTCGTGGTTGAACTGCGGCTGATCGTAGTAGCCGTGGGCGAGCGCGGTGTCGAGTAACGGCAGTTGCGGTTGCAGATGCAATGCCCGTGCCGTGTGCTGGAACCGCGCCAGCCGCCGGAATGCGACCGGTGGCAACCCTTCTGCGGCCAGGAAGCGGCGTTCCAACTGGCGCCGGCTCAGGTGCAAGTGAGCGGCCAGCATATCGATGGAGGCCGCGTGAGGCGCGGCATACAGGCTGGCAACGGCCGCCGCCACCTGGGCATCCACGCGGGCTGGCACCAGCCGCGCCAGCAGGAAGGCGTCGATCAACGCCACGCGTTGCCGGAAATCGGCTGCCAGCGCCACCTGTTCGTGCCAGTCGCGCACGTCGCGGCCCCATAGCGCGTCGAGCGGCGCCTGCGTATCCAGCAGCCGGCCGATCGATTCACGCGCCAGTGCGCTCCAGCGGCCCGCGCGAATCCGGATCGCCGTGAAGGCGACGCCCGCGGCGGATGCCAGTGCGTACGGTTGCAGCCGCACGCACAGCAGATGGGCCGGGGGCAGCGCGGCCCCATCCTCGCTCCGGAAGGGTTGGCCGTGATGCAGAAACAGCTCGGCACCGGTGCCCGGCAGCAGGCGCGGCAGGGCGATGGTCTCGCCGTGCTCGGCTTCCCAGCTCCAGTAGCGGTCGATGTAAGGGCGCAGTGCGGGATGCGGGCGCGCTGTGTGCGTGCGCACGGGCTCTCCTCGGGGCGGTCGGTCTTCCATTGTGCCGCAGGGCTGGCTGAACAATGGCCTGAGTGCGCGCTCTACCCGCGACACACGTCCTGCAACCCGACCATCAGCGCGTCGAAGACCACCCGCACACGCTGCGGTACGGGCCCTCGCTGCGGGCGATAGACATATAGCGTCCACGGCGCCGGCTCGAAGCGGCGCAGCACACGTACCAGTTCGCCGCGTTCGACATGTGGGCGCAGCATGTACTCCGATATCTGCGTAAAGCCGAGACCCGCGCAGGCGGCCTGCACCTCGGTCTCGGGGTCGTCGGTGACGAAGGTTGCGTTGCGGTGCTGAATCTGCGAGTCGTTGCGGAACGTCCATGGCCACGCGCGTCCGTCGGTGCGGTTGATGAGCGCGGTGAGCGGCAGGGCATGCAATGCGTCGAGCGTTTTCGGTTCGCCCACACGTTCGAGCAGCGTGGGCGAGGCCACCACCCACAGCGGCAGAGGCCCAAGCGCGCGGGCCACGAAGCGGTTGTCACCGATGAAGCCGATGCGCACGCCCACGTCGATCTGCTCGTCGACCACGGCGGAGGGCGTGTCGGACAAGCGCAGATCGGCGACGAGGCCGGGGTGCTGCTGCATCAGGGCGGTCAGCACCGGCATGACGAAGACGGCATCGATCGAATGGTTCCGCCGTGGCGTGCGCGTCAACGCGCTGGCGCCGGGGCTGATCGAGACACCGTTCCATCATCGCGGCATCTGGCCGTCGGACGAGGCCATGCATGACTTTGCCGCCAACACGCCGGCCGGCCGCTTTGGCGGCGCGCAGGAGATGGCGACCATCGTGGCTTTTCTCGCGTCGGACGATGCGAGCTATGTGTCAGTCCACGCACTGGTGGCCGACGGGGGCTATTCGATTGCTTGAGTTTGGGTTTGGCAACCTACGCAGCGGGGCGCTCGGCCTCGCTGCGCATCTGCCGCCGGTAGCGCGCGGGCGAAAAACCGATCTGCTTGCGGAACATTGCGATGAAGGCTGACGGCGTGCCGTAGCCGAGCGACAGGGCGATGTCCTGGATGGAGCAATCCTCCTTGAGCCACACCACTGCGCGCAGCAGGCGTACGCGGTTGCGCCATTGCAAGAAGCTCATGCCGAGCTCGCTCTGGAAGCGGCGTGCGAGTGTGCGTTCGGTGCTGTGCACGCGCTCGGCCCAGGTCTGCAGTGTGGTGTTGTCGGCTGGGTCCAGGCGGATGGCGTGCAGGATCGGTTCCAGTTGGCGGTCGGTGCTGTCGGGCAGATAGCTGTTGGTGTGGCCGGCGCGGACGAGGGTTTCGACGAGCAGTTCGAATTGACGGAGGTCCCAGTCGTCCGCCATGGCGGTGACACGGCGTGCGGCAAAGTCTTCGAACAGCGCGCGCACCAGTGGCGTCTGCGGGATCAGGCAGGCCGAGTGCGGCAGCCGTTGTGCGAGCGGCTCGGCGACGTACACCGACAGGAAATCCGTCGCCTGCCGGATCGACGCCGAGTGCGGCTGGTTGGCCGGCACCCAGATCAAATATTCGGCCGGCGCCGTCAGCCGGCGACCATCGACCACCACCTCCATCAGGCCCAGACTGATGCGGTTGATCTGGCCCCACGCATGCGTGTGTGGCTCGATATTGGTTTCGGGTGCGAAATGGTCGTAGCGGAAGTAGAACGGGGCGCCTTTGGGCACCCGGAGGTCCGCTTCGCGGTAGGCGGTGTACACAGTGTCGCTTTCGAGCGGTGGGATTGTCTGATTTGCAGTATATGTTCTGAACCAGACATTACTACACTGCCATCCTCGATTGTTCGACGGAGGCCGTCGTGTCTGTGCTGTATCCGCTTCTGGCCGTGCTTATCTGGGCCGCCAATACCATCGTCTCGAAGGCCGCGGCCGGCGTGCTGGACCCGGCTGCCATTTCGCTGTACCGCTGGCTGCTGGCAGCGCTTGTGCTGACGCCATTCTGCGCGCGGCCGCTCTGGCGCCAGCGCCAGGCCGTGCTGGCGCAGTGGAAGCGCTTTGCGGTGCTGGCGCTGCTGGGCATGGTGATGTACCAATGCCTGGCGTACTACGCGGCGCACAGCACGAGCGCCACCAACATGGGTGTGATCGGCGCGCTGATCCCGATGCTGGGGCTGATCCTCAACGTGGTGGTGTTCCGCCAGCCGGTAGGCGCGCAGGCGGTGATCGGCGTGGTGGTGTCGCTGGCAGGCGTGCTGTACCTGCTCGGGCGTGGGCACCCGGGCGCGCTGCTCGACGGCGGCGTCAATCGTGGTGACGTGCTGATCCTTATTGGTGCGACGTCGTACGCGCTGTACAACATTCTCTACCGCCGCTGGGCGCAGCCGTTCGGGCAATGGCTCAACCTCTACGTGCAGGTGCTGCTGGCCGTCGTGATGCTCGTGCCGCTGGCGCTCACCGCGCAAAGCCTGGCGATTCCACCCCAAGGCATCGGGCTGGTGGTGTTCGCGGGCATTGCCTCGTCGATCGTCGCATCGTATCTGTGGATGCTCGGCCTCAAGCGCATCGGCAGCGAGCGCACGGCGGTGCTGATGAATCTGATGCCGGTCTTTACGGCGGCAATGGCCGCGTTGATCCTGGGCGAGACCGTGCACGGTTATCACTGGATCGGTGGGGGGTTCGTGTTACTGGGCGTGAGCCTTGCACAGGGCATCGTGCGCTTGCCGCTGAGGCGTTCTGGTTTGAGCCCGCGCTGATTTCACCCCGCGTGGTGCGGTGGTTGGCGGTAAAATTGAATCGTTGACGGGCGCGCTTGCAGCGCCCGTCCTGTGTTCGAGAACCCACTTCACCAAGCCATGAAACGGGGCGCCGGAGCTGTAACCGTCGATGATGTTGCCGCGCATGCGGGCGTGTCGATCAAGACCGTCTCGCGCGTGCTGAACCACGAGCCAAACATCAGCGAGAAGACGCGCGCCAAGGTGGTCGAGGCGATGCAGGCGCTCGACTATCGGCCCAATCCCGCCGCCCGGCGCCTGGCCAGCAAGCGCGCCGACATCATTGCGCTGGTCTACGACAACCCTTCTGACAACTACATCGTCAACATCCAGCACGGCGCACTCGAGGCCTGTCAGGCGCTCGACTACAGCCTGCTGCTGACGCCCTGCAACTACCGCGATCCGAATCTGGCCGAACAGATCCTCCAGAGCGTGCGCCAGCGCGCGCTGGCGGGGCTGATCCTGACGCCGCCGGTGTCTGACGTGGCCTCGCTGATCCGTGCGCTGGATGAGGCTGGCGTCGACTACGTGCGTCTTGCACCGGCCGATCGCGAGCACAAGGGCCTGTCCGTCAACACCGAAGACCGTGCCGCCGCGCGGGACATGACATTGCACCTGATTGGCCTGGGGCACCGCCGCATTGGTTTCGTGGTCTGCGACCCGGATCACGGCGCCGCCTACCAGCGTGTATTCGGCTACCGTGATGCAATGGCGCAGGCCGGCATCGAAGTCGACGAACATCTCGTCGAGCAGGGCGAGCACTCGTTCGAATCGGGCGTGGCGTGCGCGGAGCGGCTGCTGTCATGCGAGCCGCGCCCGACCGCCATCTTTGCCGGCAACGACGACATGGCCGCTGGTGTGCTGCGCGTGGCGCAGGCGCGCGGCATCAAGGTGCCGGAAGAACTTTCCATTTGCGGCTACGACGACACGCCGCTCTCGCGCCAGCTCTGGCCGGCGCTCACCACGGTGCGCCAGCCGATCCAGGCGATGGCGCATGCGGCAGTGGAGCAGCTTGTTGCCATCCACCGGCCGCATCTGCCGGGTTTGAAGCCGCACTCGGTGCACGAGAACCTGCAATACGAACTTGTGATTCGTGAGTCGACCTGCCCGCCCGCGTGCTGAAACACAGTCGGTAGCACCCAAATGAGGCCAGGGTCGCTTTGTGGGCCGGTGTGGTAGTCACATTGCAAATGATGCTGATTGGTCAACCCACCTGTCGAAGGGGGGTGGGGCGGGCATATGAATCGTTATGTTGGCGCGCCGACATTTTCGCGCGGCTAAACTGGCATCGCCCTTGAGGTTTCGCGCAAGGCTATTAAAAGTTTCCTGTCGTTGGTTTGACAAGCCTTGAAATTATGACGGAATGGTAAACGTGCGGGATTCCGCCGATTTCTTCCGTTTGCATGGATTGTCACAAAACTGCAATGTCTCGTCGATTAGATGGGGCGGGGCGTGATTGATGCCCTGGCCAGAAAGAAGTGAACGCGGTGGAATAAAAAATCATAAAGAACTTCGGGTGCGGTCGTTTGTCGGTTGTCGACAGTTTTCAGGATGGAAAGAAGTGATGAAGAACGGTAATCCAGTGGCACATGTAGAAGGCGACCTATTCGATTTTGATTTGAGAGGTTTGCTGTCGCGCTGCTGGGAATTGCGGCAGCAGGTGATTCTGCTTGCTGTCGTGTTTTCTGTGCTGTTTTTTGCGCTTTCTTTTTGGGGCGGGCGTCAGTATTCCAGCGAAGGGTTCCTGCGCGCCCCGCGCAAGTTTGCAGAGTACAACGCGCAAAGGGCGGCATTCTGGGATCGCGAGACGCTGCGTCGCTACCTCGAAGAGAACAAGAAACTCGACAATGAAAATGGACGCTATCTGCTGGGGGCGCTGAGCGAACGTTTCGTGCAGACCCATGTGCAAACGATCCTGCCCTTGTCGAAAGACGATTTGCGCTACATCACCGACCCAAAAAGTGCGCTCGATGCGGCTGGCATCTTGGGCTTTTCGATCTCGTTCAAGGACCAGTCGGCGCAGAACGCGCAAGCGCGTGTCCAACTGATGGGCGATTTCGTCAAGGACACCATGCTGAGCGAAGATCTGCAGGATACGATCAACACCAAGCTCGGTGAGACCAAGGCGAAGAAGCAGCAGATCGACAACCAGATCATCCAGAAGCGGGTGACCCTGACCCAGGCCGCCAGCCGGCTCGAAGCAGCCCGAGCCATCGCGAGCAAGTACCCCGAGGCGTCGAAGATGGAGGCACGCCAGCTCCTTTCGACCGGTAGCGACAACGAGTCGTCGCGCTACTTGTCTCCTGTTGCGCAGCTTGTGGGGATTGAAACCGAGATTGCCAACCTGAAGGCACAGCTTATGCTGCTGGAGCGCGATGCCGCCCAGAACGCGTTGCGCAATGCATTCTATGAGCGCATTGATCAACGTAGCCGGCAGGTACTGACCGGTAACGCGCTACTGGTCGAGTTCGTCAAGATTGGCCAGGGCGTTTTCAAGAACAAGGACCTGCGCGACGACGAGACCCGTGAGGTCTACAACCAGATCATGCTGATCGCCGAGCAGATGCGGACCAAGCACCTGTCGGAGGCGCGGTTTGTTTCCGGGCCGACGCTGCCGGACAGCCGCTCGGGACCGAGTCCGCTGTTGTTGGTCGTCCTGTCCGTGATCGGCGGGGGCGCACTGGCGGGGATGATCGTGTTACTGCTCGACAAGGTACGCAGGCCCAAGGCTGGTACCGAAAATGCCGCACGCGACGATGAGAAGGTTGAGCGGCAGAATGAATTGAGGCCGATCCGCGCAGCCTGATCTTCCTGCACATGACCCCAAAAAGGCCCGGCCATCATGCCGGGCCTTTGTCATTGGATGTTACTGCGCGACCTTGAGCAGCGCGTACAGATCGTCCTGCGGGTCGTAGCCAATCAGCTTGCGGCCAGTTTCCAACCCCCAGTCCATGCCGCGGTTGTTCGAGACGCCATTGACGACGATGGCTGGCGCCGGCCAACTCGCCGGATCGGCCGTGACCGCACACAGGAACAGCCGGCGCAGGTCATCGTTCGACAGCCACATATTGCGGAACCAGCGCAGCGCGATGCGGCTTTGTTCATCGGCCACCGCGCCGGGCACGGGAGTGCCGGCCGTACCGGAGTGGTTGATATCGTTCGGGTCGTTCTCATCGGGCAGTGCCCAGCCGATGCGCAGCGATACGGTGGACAGCTTGCCGCCCGACGCCGCCGATACGGCCGCCACGGTCTTGCACAGCCGCTCGCCCATCGCCTTGGACGTGCCGTAGGCCAGCGAATAGACCTCTTCGATGCCGTTGTGCCAGCGTGTGCCGGGGGCCGGGTCCAGCTCGGCGACGAGTTTGCCGGGGCCGATAGCGCCGGCAAGCGGCTGGTCCTTGTAGGCGCCCATGGCATGGTTGGACGAGGCGAACACGAAACGGCGCGCGCCGCGCGTGGCAGCGGCCTTGAGCACGTTGAGCGTCATGCCATAGGAGGCCAGTGCCTGCTCCCACGTTGCATCGGGCGTGGAGTGGATGGCGGCCAGGTGGATGACGGCATCGACGCCGTCGAGCAAATTCGTCCATGCGCCGTCGGCCCGCGTGAGATCGGCAATGACCCACTGGAAACGTTCGGCCGCTTGCGGCGAGAACTCGACGTTCTGTTCGACCCAGTCGACGCCGATGATGGACGTGCACCACGGGGTGGACGCGAGCGCCTCGACGACCTTGTGGCCCAGGTTGCCGGCCACGCCGGTGACAAGAACGCGAGCAGGGGTTTGGTAGTCAGCCACGATGTCGGAATTTGTTTGGGGTGAGATGTGTCGGGTTGGGGGGCATCCCCCGTTTCGTGCCCTGCCGGGCCCGACTCACTTTCTTTGTCTTGCCAAAGAAAGTAAGCAAAGAAAGGCGCGCCCGAGATGGCGACCCATCCCTTGAATTTCTGTCGCAGGGAGGGGAAGGGGAAAACTCGCTGCGCTCAGACAGCTCCCCTTCCTTTTTCCTCCCTGCAACACAAATTCAAGGCGCCATCTAGGGCAGGGAGGGCCAAACCGTCTGGCAGCTTGTGTTGGTGCAGGGGCGCGCGCTGGTTTCGTGCACGAGTGCTTACCCTCGGTTGGAACCGGATAGCACGTCGATCCACACCGCCAGCACGAGCACCACGCCCTTGACGATCATCTGCCACGAGGCATCGACGTTCATCTGCTGCATGCCATTGTCGAGGCTGGCCATGACCAGTGCGCCGATCAGCGCGCCATACACGGTGCCCGAGCCGCCGCGCATCGACGTACCGCCGATGAAGCAGGCGGAGATGGCATCGAGTTCACCGCCCACACCGGCCGAAGGCGAACCCGCCGCCGACCGCGCCGTGGTGATGATGCCCGCGAACGCACACATCAAACCCATCAGCACGAACACCAGCAGCTTGACGCGGCTCACGTTCACGCCGGACAGGCGTGTTGCTTCCATGTTGCCGCCCACCGCATAGACGTGACGGCCGAATACGGTTTGTGTGGCGACGTATGAGAACACGGCCAGCAGCATCAGCAGGATCAGCACGGGCAGGGGTACACCGTTGGCCTGGTTGAGCACCGCGACGAAGCCGAACGATGCCGCAGCGATGGCCAGCAGCTTGAGACCGTCGGCCCAGATGGGCGTGAGCGCCAGTTGCAGGCGGGCGCGCTCGCTGCGACGGCGCACGGTCAGCACGACGGACATGGCGACGATGACGGCCGCCAGCGACCACGCCAACCATGCCGGCACAAAGCTCTGCGCAATGTTCACGAGATCATCGGGCACCGGGGCGATGGTCACGCTGTCGGTGCTCCACTGCAGCAGGCCGCGGAAGGCCAGCATGCCGCCCAGGCCGACGATGAACGACGGCACACGCAGCTTGGTCGTGATGAAGCCGTTGACCACGCCGATGGCCGCACCGGCGACGAGCACCGTGCCCACGGCCAGCCACGTGTTCCATCCGAGGTTGACGGTCAGGATGGCGACGAGCCCGCCCAGCAAGCCGAGCAGTGAGCCAACCGACAGGTCAATTTCTCCCGCGATGATGACGAAGACCATGCCGCAGGCCAGCATGCCTGTTACCGACATCTGCAGGAACAGGTTGGAGATGCTGTTGGGCTTGAGGAACGTGCCGCTGGTCTGGAAGTAGAAGAAGATCCAGATGAGCGCCACCGCCAGCAGCAGGGCCAGCACCTTGTAGCGCACGAATAGTTGCTGGATGGCGCGGCTGTCCAGCCGGTGGCCGCCGGTACTGCTCTGGCGGGCGAGTTGGGATTGCAGGATGTTCGACATGGCAATTCAGGCAGCTTGCGGCTGGGGTTCGGCATTGATGGCGGCAGCCAGGATGCGCTCCTGGGTCAGGCCTTGATTGACGAAGTCGCCACGTAACTGGCCTTCGCCCATGACCAGGACACGATCGCTCATGCCCAGGATTTCCGGCATCTCGGAAGAGACCATGATGATCGCCACGCCGGTTGCGGCCAGATCGGCAATCATCTTGTAGATGTCGTACTTGGAGCCGACGTCCACCCCGCGCGTGGGTTCGTCGAGGATCAGCACTTTCGGCGCGGCCAGCACCATCTTCGTGACCACGGCCTTCTGCTGGTTGCCGCCCGAGAGGCTGGCAATCGACAGCGCCGGGCTGGCGGTCTTGATGCGCAGGCGCTTGATTTCACGATCGACGGTAGCCAGCTCCGCGCCCTTGTCGACACGCACGCCGCGTGCGTATTGCGCCAGCGTGGCGAGCGTGATGTTTTCGCCCACACCCATCAGCGGCACGATGCCGTGGCGCTTGCGGTCTTCGGGCACCAGGCAGATGCCGTTGGCGATGGCGTCAGCCGGCGAGCCCACCTTGACCGCCTTGCCCTCCATGACGATTTCTGCGCTGGAGCGGCCCGGGTAGGCGCCGAACAGCGCCGACACCATCTCCGTGCGCCCCGCGCCAACCAGGCCGGCAATGCCGAGGATCTCGCCGCGGCGCACGGCAAAGCTCACGCTGTCTGTTCGCTTGCGGTTGGGGTTGGTGACGTCCCAGCAGGTGACGTTGCGCGCTTCCATCACCACCTCGCCCACGCTGTGTTCCACCTTGGGGAAGAGCGAGGTCATCTCGCGGCCGACCATCATCGTGATGATGTTGTCGATGGACATGTCGGCGGCGGGGCGCGTGCCGATGTGCTTGCCGTCGCGGATGACGGTGATGGTGTCGCACACGCGCTTGACCTCGTCGAGCTTGTGCGAGATGTAGACGCACGCCACGCCGCTGCGCTTGAGGTCTTCGATGATGGACAGCAGCACCTCGATTTCCTTGGCTGACAGCGACGAGGTCGGTTCGTCCAGGATCAGCAGGCGCGCGTTCTTGGCGAGTGCCTTGGCAATTTCGAAAAGCTGCTGGTGGCCGCTACCGTAGTTCATCACGGGCGCGGCCACGTTCACGTCGGTCAGACGCAGGCGGGCCAGGAGTTGCTCGGCCTTGGCGTGCATGGCGTCGTAATCCATGCGGCCCCCGGGCTTGGTGATTTCGTTGCCGAGGAAGATGTTCTCCGTCACGGAGAGCTGCTGCACCAGCATCAATTCCTGATGGATGATGACGATGCCTGCACGCTCGCTGTCGCGCACGGAATGCGCGCGCAGCGGCTGACCTTCCCATTCGATCTCGCCCTCGAAGGTGCCGTAGGGGTAGACCCCTGACAGCACCTTCATGAGGGTGGATTTTCCGGCGCCGTTCTCCCCACACAAACCGACGCACTCGCCCGGCCTGACGGCCAGGCTGACGCCGTCGAGCGCGCGCACACCGGAGAACGACTTCACGATGTTGCGCATCTCGAACAGGGTGCCGTTGCTGCTCATGGCGTCCTCCTACTGACTACGACTGAATCAACTGCTTATTTGCCAAAGACTTGTTCGCGCTTGAAGAACCCGTCCTTGACGACGAGATCCACGTTGTCCTTGGTTAGCAGCGTCGGCGTCAGCAGGATGGTATCGACATCCTTCTTGCCGTTGTTGAGCTTGGTCGTGTACTTCGGCTGCGTACCCTTGACCAGATCGACGGCCACCTCCGCCGCGGTGGAGGCAATGGCCCTGATCGGCTTGTAGACAGTCATGGCTTGCGTGCCTTCGACCACACGGCGCACGCCGGCCAGATCGGCATCCTGGCCCGACACCGGCACCTTTCCTGCCAGCTTTTGACCGGCCAGGGCCTGGATTGCGCCGCCCGCCGTGCCATCGTTCGAGGCGACGATGCCCTGGATATTGTTGTTGTTCGCCGTCAGCGCGTTTTCAACAATGCTCTGCGCCTTCAAAGGATCCCACTCCGGCGTCCACTGTTCGCCGACGATCTTGATGTCGCCCTTGTCGACCAGCGGCTTGAGCACCTTCATCTGGCCGTCACGGAACATGCGGGCGTTATTGTCGGTGGACGCCCCGCCGAGCAGGAAATAGTTGCCCTTGGGTGCCAGCTTGACCACACCCTGCGCTTGCATCTCGCCCACCTTCACGTTATCGAAGGTCACGTAGGCGTCCACATCGGCATTCAGGATCAGGCGGTCGTAGGACACGACCTTGATGCCCTTCTTCTTGGCGCTGGCAATGGCGTTGCCCAGCACCTTGGAATTGAACGGCACGATCACAAGCGCGTCGACGTTCTGCGCGATCAGGTTTTCGATCTGGGCGATCTGCTTGGCTTCGTTGGCGTTGGCCGACTGCACGTTGACGGTCGCACCCAGCTTCTTGGCCGATTCGACAAAGTAATCGCGGTCGCGCGTCCAGCGCTCGACGCGCAGGTCGTCGATCGAGAAGCCGATCACCGGCGCTTCCTTGCTGGCGTGAGCCGAGGTGGCGGCGAAAGTGAGGACCGCTGCAGCGGCAATGGTGTTCAGTCCGCGGGAAAGCATGAATGTCTCCTTCTTCATTGATGTTGTCGTTCAGAACGCTATGCCGGCTGCCAGCCCGATTACGAACGCGTTCTTGCTCTGGCTGGTGCCGTCCGGATACAAGATGTACTGCAGATTAGGACGGTAGTACATCGACGGCTCGTGTGGCTAGCCGCAGGACGGCTTGCGCACATTGATTCGTCGCCATCACGCACGATGACGCTTTGGCCGGCACAGGCATCCGGTTCACGGGCCGGTTGGGACTGCAGAATGGTCAAAATTGACAGCGCTGTCAATCTCGGGATTTGCCCTAGGGTCTGGGGCGCCACACGCAATGTCTCCAACGCCTCGCAATGACGCGCATTGGCTCAAAACTAGGGCAAGTCCCTACATTGACAGCGCTGTCAATTCTCCTCATTCTCCTGTCCGAGCTCGCCAAGAGACTCGGCTCGGAACGAACAAAGACAACGCCAAATTGAGGAGACGAAAGCTATGCGTACCAAGAACCCATCCCTGCGAATTGCCACTGCCGCCGCTGCAGCGCTGCTGGCAGCCACCAGCGGCCTGGCCGCGGCACAGAGCAGTGTCACGCTGTATGGCCGCGTTGGCGGCGGCATCGACTACACGAACAAGATTGCGACTGCAAACGGCACAGCCAGCAACCTGCAATACGGCGGCAATCAATGGGGGACCAGCATGTGGGGTCTGAAGGGCTCCGAGGATTTGGGTGGCGGGCTGTCTGCCGTGATGAACCTGGAGAATGGCTTCAATTCGGGTTCCGGTTCGTCGGATGCGCTGTTCAATCGTTACGCTGTCGTGGGGCTGTCGAGCACCACATACGGCACGCTGTTGCTCGGTCGGGCCATGGGCATCCCCGATGGCGAGACATGGTCGATCGATCCAATGGGTCTGCAGAACATGGGCGCCGAGACGCTGCAGGCCAATCGCACCTGGGGCTCGCGCCCGAAGGCGATCACCTACAACTCGCCGACCTGGGGCGGCTTCTCGTTCCGCGCGCAGGCCGGTCTGAACGGAACGGCGGGGAACTTCAACGCCGGTAGGCAGCTTGCTGGCGCCTTGGCCTACCAGAGTGGCCCGCTGATGCTCAAGGCCTTCTATGAAGAAATTCGCGATACCCACGGCGAGTTCACCAACCTCTATACGGCTTCCCGCTTGTTCACGGCCGGTGGCACCTATCAGATCGGCGACCTCAAGCTGTTTGGTGGCTACAGCCGTATTCAGTCGGGTGGCGCCACCACGGCGGACGCGGATAACCCGAGCGGCGCGACCCGCCAGCAAACCTACTGGCTGGGGGCCAACTATCAGGTCACACCGGCCTTGACGCTGATCGGCGGTGCATACAGGGCGAACCGCAACCAGGGCGGCGGAAACGGCACGCTGCTGACGGTGGGCGCCAACTACTACTTCTCGAAGCGCACGTTGCTGTACGGCACCATCGGCACCGTGATGAATGGCAGCAATGCGTCTTTCTCGGTTGAGGCAGGTGGCGGCAAGCCGGCCCCGGGTTCCGGCCAGCAAGGTGTGTACACCGGGATCATGCACTGGTTCTAACGCGCTTTGCGCCGTGTCCCCGAGCACGATGGCGGCATGGCCGCTATCGGCGCTGTCGCCAATCGGCCCCATTGCGCCCACTTCTGTTTTGCCGCCGACGCGGTTTCCGCAGCCGGGGCAGATGCAGCTTCGGCAGGCGGGTCTTCGCTCTTGATCGTGTGGGACGGGGCCGGCGCCCGGCGGCCTAGGTCTTTGCCAATGGCGGTGGCGCTGCGTTCCAGGATCGAGCGCGTCCCCTTGAAGCCGCCCCACGCGGCGCCGATCGTCCAGCGGTTGATCTTGGTCTGACCACGACCTTGCTGCCATAGAACAGTGGGGCCATCACCGTGATGGCCTTAGGGCCTATCCGCGCGCCGCCACCCACGTCCAGCACGTGCGAGATCTGCAGACGCAGGGCGTCGGCATCGCCCGCATCGGCCTCCGATGCCATGGTCACGTTGTCGATCTTATCGACCTTGTTCATGTTGCGCACACCTCTCTCTTCCAATCCAAAGAGCCGAACAGCCAGGTCGGCATACATGAGTCTCGTGGCCAGGTGGCCTGGCTTGCCGATGCCTTTTCCAGGCCCAACGCGTTGACCGGTTCCACGGTCGAGAAGAAGCCCAGCCGGCGGTGATGGCGCTCTGCCGCTCGCACGCTGATGGTGGTGTCGAGGTGGGTCCTGCTGGTACCCGGAGCGTCGACCAACACGATGTGCCGATGCGCGCGTCGACTCGAGAAACTCGTCGCGGTGAAGCTGCCGCACCGGCCCAGTGCATCGATCAGGCCGGGAACGGTGGCTGGCGGCGTGGAACCCAGTATCAACTCAGGGCAGGCCGGAAGGTCAGCAACGCGGGTACAGCGCGGTTGCCTATCCAAATACCGGCGCTCGGTGTTGGGCAGCGCGTGGCTGACGATGCACCGAGCCGGCCTTGACTGATACAGGATGTTGACCCCCATCAACGCCGCGTTGCTTGCGCCCACTACCCTCAAAAAGTACTGATCCTGGACAGGCGTTTGCAGCGAGACAGACCAGCCCATGGTCGAAGCGACATCCCTTGCATACAGGCCTATTAGGCTGCACACACGCGATATCGCGCACGTCCATTGCAAGCCTCAGCGCAGGCACGCCGATGTATCGCAGCGAGAACATCATGAACACACGAAACGTGGTGCGGCTCGGGTCGATCGTGACGATCGCAGCCTTGGCGGTGATCACCGCAGGCGGGCCAGCCCTGGCTGAGCGAGGCGGACATTCAAGAGGCCGTGGTCACGTGGGCGTAGGCATCTATTGGGGACCGCCAATCTTTGGCTATCCATATCCCTACCCGTACGCCTTTCCCTATCCGTACTATCCGGAGTACTACCCTCCCGCCGTGATCGCGGTGCCCTCAGAACCGCCGCAGTACATGGAGCAAGGTGACACGTCTGCAACGACTCCGCAGGCGCCCGAGCCCAGCTACTGGTACCACTGCGCGAAGCCAGCCGGCTACTACCCCTACGTGAAGAACTGCCCAGGTGGCTGGCAGAAGGTGCCCGCCGAACCTCCCGAGCGCTAGCGGGGCTCGGCCGCCTGCGCACCGGATGCGCAGGCAGTCCATCCACATTCGTGCTGGAGCGCAAACATGAAAAACGGTCTCTCTCTTGGCCTGTCGCTGGCAGCATTGACGCTCGCTGCCTGCACGGTCATGCCCACTGCACCCAGCGTCATGGTCTTGCCTGGCAGCGGCAAGACCTTCGACCAGTTCCGAGTCGATGATGCCAATTGCCGTCAATTTGCCTTTGCCCAGATCGGTGGTGTCAGTGCAGGCCAGGCCGCAGCCAACAGCGCGGTTGCCAGCGCTGCTGTCGGCACGGCGGTTGGGGCAGCGGCGGGTGCAGCCTTTGGCGGTGGGCGCGGAGCAGCAGTGGGTGCTGGCGCAGGCCTGTTGACGGGTTCGGCAATCGGCGCGGGCAACGCGCAATATGCCACCTATGGCACACAGCGCGGCTACGATGCGGCCTACATTCAATGTATGTACGCGACCGGCAACCGGGTCCCGGTGTACGGCAATATGATTTCCCGTCCAATGGGGCCTGCGCCCCGGTACTACTCCCCCTATCCGCCGCCGCCACCGCCGGGATACTGAAAGGGCACCACGACTCCGGAGTGTCTTGCTGAGTACTTGTGGCTAGGTGTGGCCATAGGGCAAACAGTCTTCGCCGGAGACCATCTGGAGGGGCTACCGCTCGCACCTTCAGCGTGCGGTGTCTCGGCAGTGCTGACGCTGGCCTGTTCACCTCTCATCAGCACAAAATCGAAATGCCTTTGCATTTGTTCTCCCATGGATTCTGCCGTCGAGGCAGAGCGCATCTGGCGCTGGACTTTCGACAGGTCAGGTCGCCGCATCGGGCTCCTCCAGCCTTGCCAGCATGACGTTGCGCGCTGCGTCGCGAAGCTGCAGGCCGGCCTGCCAGTCATCGCCGGATGCGCGCAAAGGCTTGCCGATCAGTACCTTGAGCTGGACGCGCCTCGGCCACCATTGCCCGTCGCGCAGCAGCGAGCGGGTACCAATCAACGTGATGGGCACAACTGGCGAGCCCGAGCGGGCAGCACACAGAAATGCCCCCAGCCTGAAAGGCATCAATCCGGGCTCGCGTCGAAATGTCCCTTCCGGAAAGAAAGCCAGGGATTGCCCCGACCGAACCTGCTGTTCCAGTTCGCTGGTTTCTTCGATGCCACGAACACTGTCGAACCGTTCGACAAACGCGCAGCCGAGTCGGCGCAGCAGGATTGATATCACCGGATTCCGCAATAGCTCCCGTTTGGCCACGTAGGTGAATCTGGCGGGCAACACGGCTGTGAGCAGAAGCGCGTCCACGTAGCTGGAATGATTGGCGACAACAACGATAGGTTCTTGGCTGTCGAGATTGCACGCCCCCTCTTGCTGGGGTGAAAGCCCGCACAGCGCGAACCCAATGCGTGCGCCCACCTTGGCGATTCGCCGGCGCATGGTCAGTCCGGGTGCCAGCGCAAACGCGAGCGAGACCAGCGGAGCGAGCATGACAAACACGGCCCACGCCCACGCGCTCCATAGCCACTCGCTGATGCGGTGTGCCAGCCGGGCAGAGCGAGTCGCGACTCCAGCAAATTCAAGACGGACAATCTGCCGCCACGGAGCCCGTTGGGTGCTGCCAAGCTCGCCACGCTCATACATCTCGCGGCATGCCGAGCGCCGGAGCTTGCCGCTGGAAGTCTTCAACACCGTGCGCGGCGGAACCAGCGCAATCTCATCGACCGGCATCCCCATGAGGTCGAGTGCCAAGTTGTTGAGCTCGGACAGTATCCGGCCGCGCTCGGTGGCTCCGGTTTCGCGCGTTTCAGCAAGCATCACCAGCCGCTCAGTGCCCGAACGCGCGTCGGCTGTGGCGAATACCGCAACGCCGCCCTTGCGCACGCCGGGAACCCGGCTGGCCGCTTCCTCCAGTTCCTGTGGGAAAAGGTGATGCCCGGCGCGAATGATGATGTCCTTTGCGCGCCCGGTCAGATAGAGCTCTCCCGCGGCGATATAGCCCATATCCCCTGTGTCGAGCCAAGTGCCTTCGAACAGGCGTGAGGTTGCCTCAGGGTTGCGGTAGTAGCCGGTGGTTGCGGACGGGCCGCGGAATTGCACGTGTCCCTGCGCGCGTTCCGCAAGCTCACGACCGCTTGCGTCGCTGATGCGGATCTGGTGACCGGGCAGGGGCAGTCCGCACGAAACGATGCGCAATGCCTTGCTTCCGGATTCTTGTGTGGGGCGGGCGACCCCTTGATGCGATAGCACGTCGCGATCGATGTGCTCAATCAGAGGACCGCGTCCGGCCGGCGGAAAAGAGAGCCCCACGGAGGATTCCGCCAGTCCGTAGACCGGAGTCATGGCGGTTCGGCTGAAGCCATACGGTGCAAAGCGGGAGGCGAATTTCTCGATCGTGTCGGGACTGACCGGCTCGGCCCCGTTGTAGGCCAGCCGCCAGGAACTCAGGTCCAGGCCCGCGAGATCCTTTTCGTCAAGCTTGCTGGCGCACAATTCGTAGGCGAAGTTTGGGGCAGCTGAGACGGTGGCCCGATGCCGATGGATCGTCCATAACCAGAACGCCGGGCGCGCGAGAAAGGTGGTCGGTGACATCAGCACAAGCGGGAATCCGACCAGCAGGCTGCCCATCCAGGCGCCGATCAACCCCATGTCGTGATAGAGCGGCAGCCATGACACGAACGTGTCCGCAGCGCTCACGCCTGAGGCCTTCTCCATCGCACGCAGGTTGGCGAGCAGATTGGCATGCGTCAGAACCACGCCCTTGGGGTTGCCCGTGCTTCCGGAGGTGTATTGGAGAAAGGCGATGTCTTCCGGACCCTGGTTGGCGATCGATAGCGGCGTACCCCCGGTGTTCAGGTCGGCTGGCGTCAGTACCATGCGCAGTGATTCGCATTGCGCACGCAGCAGGTGGCCAAGTGGCTTGGCCGCAGCAACGGTGACCAGCATGGCGGCCTGCGCGTTTGCGATGATGCCGTTGCTACGCCGTATGTGGTCCTCGATCTGGGATGGTCGCGCAGGCGGATAAAGCGGCACCGGGATGCAACCGGCGTAGAGCGCACCGTAAAAGACCGCAAAGAACTCGCCTCCGGTCGGCAGCATGATCGCCACCCGATCACCCAGCTTGAGGCCCTTTTGCTGCAAGCCCATTGCAATCGACCTGGATTGCGCCTGCAGCACGCCGTAGCTGATGCGTTCCACGCGGTCACTTTCCGTGTACAGCGTGATATGGACCTGTTTGCCGTGCGCCTGCACGTGCCAGTCCAACAGGTCGATCAGGGTAGACGTGATGTCGGGCGGCTTTGCGGGCTCGGCAGCGTTTGCCCGAAGGTTCAGATCGGCATCTGGCCGCTCCGGAGGGCTGATCAGATCGCCAGCCGAAGGTTGGATGCCGGCAGCCTGCTCTGCGAGTCTTAGTAAGTCCCGTGGCGTCTCGGCATTGAGGATCGCTTGCTCGCCCAGTCTCACGGCGTATTCGCGTTCAATGCGGGTCAGCAACTCGGCGCGCGCCAGGCTATCCAGGCCAAAGTCACGCTCCAGAGATTGGTCGAGGCTCAATTGCCGGACGTCCGGCGCGTTTGGCCGGAGCTCCTGTGCCAAGTTTCGCACCAGGCCAAGCAATTGCTGCGCATCGATAGCGGCTTTGTATTTCGATTGCGGTTGGAAGAGGGAAGGCGAGGGACTCATCTTCGTTATCCGGAGCCGAAGCTCGCAACCGGCTGCGCGTTTCCCGTGCGTAGCGCGTGGTCAGCGCGCAAGGGCGACCTCGCGCATACGTATCGCAACCGGCAAGCTACGGCGCCAGCGCGTAGTCGAGGGGCCAGCGCCGGCGCAAGAACTCAACGATGTTCAGGTCCAGCCCCGGCGTGTGGTACGTCCAAATGAGATCGTCGCGATCGAGCTTGTTCAGCATCGTGTGCCGGATGCCTGCGTGGGCCAGCGGCAGATCTTGTGCGCGATACCACGCGGTCTCGGCGGCGGCGTCAGGGTCATCTCGATAGAAGAGCCATTCGGCCACGAAAGTATCCTGATATTGCTCCAGTGCGTGGTACATCGCCTCGGGCACCTGCAAGCGGTTGCCCACATCAATATCGACCGGCGGGTAAGCCATGACCCAACCGTCATACATGTCGTCTTGAACGCTGTGATAGAAGGCGGTCTCGTGTGTCGAGTAGTACCGCTCAAGCAAGAAGAATGCAGCAGGAAATTTTCCATTGGCCGGCCCTGTGTACCAGCCATAAACATTCTCTTCGTCGATGAGGATCATGACAGCGCACATCAAGCCGGGGCCCTTTGGCTCGTATGCCAGGAAAGCAAAAGGATCAGTCATCGCATCTCCTCCCGAAGCACCATGTAAGCATGCTGGACCGGCTACGGCAGAGGCGGTTGATCGCGATCAACCATTGCGCTTAGAAAAGGGCGCTCCCAGTCAGCCAGCTTGTCGGGTTGTGCGGCCGCTGTTTGGGCAAAGAGGCGCGATTGAAAATCATGCCCTGATCCCCACATGCGCAGACAAGAGGTCTACCGGCGCGGACGGGCGTTCGCGGTTTCCGGGAGCCTGAATCTGGGGTCGATAACCGGCCCTGTTGTATGGCGGGTGAACCCGCACTGCAGATGAGTACGCAAGACTGCGTTCAAGACGCGGACAGCTACACGCAAGCCATTAGCCGGCTGCTGGCACTTGCCACAGAGCGTGGCTTCCTGATCCATTCGGACATTGTCGACGAGCTACCTGCCGATCTGACCTCGCACGAGGCGCTCGAAGGTGTGCTGGATGCGCTCGCAAGGCTGGGCGTCACCGTGTTTGACGAGGCACCCGAGGTGACCGAGGCCGAGACATTCGCCAATGTCGATGAGGCTTGCCAGAACCATGGCGCGCTCGAGGAGGCTGGCAGATTTCTTGAAGAAGTCGTCTTTGACGCGGGTGTTTCGGCAGACCCGCTGGCCGTCTATGTGCAGCGCATGCACGCGGTTGCGCTGCTGACGAAGGACGAAGAGATTGTGCTCGCGAAAGAGATCGAGGCGGGTCGGCGTGCCGTCTTGTGGGCGTTTGCGGGGTGTCCCGATGCGCTTGAAGCGTGGACCCAAGGCAGCGATGTCAAGCGTGTTGCCGTCGATTCCGCCGCGATTGGCGAAATCCGGCAGGCGCTCGCAGCCATGCGGCGGGCGCTGCGTCGGTCGGGGCCGAAGGCGACTGCCTACCGGCGCGCCCGCGAAGCGATCTTCGCGATACTTGAGGCGAACGGACAACAGGCCCGGCTCGTGGAAGACGTGATCCGTGTCATGCACACGCTCAACAAGCTTCGCCTACAAGATGGCGAGGCGGCGGAGTCACAAGTCGATATCGAAACGCTCGTTGACGAGGCGCAGGCTGCCGAGGTTTGCGTTCGACGAGCGACGCGCAAGATGGTGGAAGCTAACCTGCGGCTCGTGCTCTCGATTGCAAAGCGCTATCAGAACCGTGGCCTCGACCTTGCAGATCTTGTGCAGGAGGGCACGATTGGCCTGATGCGCGCAATCGAGAAGTTTGAATGGCAGCAGGGTTTCAAGTTCTCGACCTACGCGACGTGGTGGATCCGGCAAGCCGTTTCACGCGCGGTCGCTGACCGCGCACGCACGATCCGTCTGCCTGTGCATGTTGGCGACAAACTCGGTCGTGTTCGTCGCACGGCGGAGCACATCCGCCAACGCACCGGACGTAAGGCCGAGTTGGCACAATTGGCGAGTGAGGCCGGTTTGCAGCAAGACAAGCTTCACGCGTTGCTGGCGGTGCCTGGTGAGCCGCTCTCGCTCAGTATGCCGGTGGCTGACGGCGACACGCATCTCGCGGATCTGATCGAAGACCACGCCTCGCGGGACCCATTCGGCATCGTGGCCGACGCGCGCATGCGCGCGTTCGTGCAGTCCCTGCTGGCGACGATGGCACCAAATGAGGCGGACGTGCTGCGTCGTCGCTTCGGCATCGGTGGCAATGCGCCGCGCAGCTACGACGAGATCGCCAAGGAGACGGGAATGCCGCGCGCGCATGTCCAGCGCGTCGAAAAGCATGCGCTGGAAACCTTGCGGGCGTCGGCGCAAGCGCAGGCGGCCCGAACATTCCTTGCGCCTGAAGCGTAAGCGCTACACACCTACGGCATCAGTCATGCGCGGCGTCGCCTATCGTCGCCTTGGCAACCATTCGAAGGCCGCGTGCGTGGAAACAAAACGCCGATCAGGTAGATGAAATCGGCGGAGGATGGAGCGGCGACCGCCGCAATCCGTCCCCCGCCGCAGCAAGACCAGCGACCAGGCCAATCAGGCCCCCTTGACCGGAATCTGCTTCGCGGCACTTTGTGCTTGCGCGGTCTTCGGAAGCATCACGGTCAGGACACCCTTCTTGAAGCTCGCCTCGATCTTGTCGGCGTCGATACCGTCTGGCATGCGGAAGGTGCGTTCGAAGGCGCCGTAGTGGCGTTCATGAAGGTAATAGTCCTTCTCTTTTTCTTCCTTCTCTTCGTGCTTCTCACCCTTGATCGTCAGACCGCCGTTGACCAGCTTCACCTCAATGTCCTTCTCGTCCATGCCCGGCAACTCGGCGGTGATCTCGTAAGACTTGTCGGTCTCCACGACATCCACGGCGGGTGCGGAGGTCAGGGCCCACTCCCGCCGCCAGAACGGTTCGATGTCGAACGTGGAACGGCGGAAGGGGAAGAGATGGAACCCGCGGTCGAAGTCATCGAATACGCGATCGATTTCATGTCGCAGGTTCTCGAAAGGGCGCCATTGCTGCAACGCCCATGGACGTTTGGGAGCACCTTGTTCGCCCGTCTTCACGGGAACCTTGGTTTCAGACTCAGCCATGTTGAACCCTCCATTTGGGACATTGGAGAATTTATTCTCGACGCGAACGCAGGCTTTGCGTTGACTGAGATCAACCTTGTACGCGCGTTGTACCGAGTGCGCTGCCACAAGACGGTCTGCGACGCGGAGGGCGGAAACGGAACCCAGAGGTTCTCGTCGCTGCTCGGCAGCGGCGGCTGCCGGAACAGTGGTGGGAGCGCCGGCTTCGATCAAGGCCGGAAACATTCCGCCGGCTTGTTGATACACGTCAAGCGATACCGGGCTCACACGTCGAACATCTAGAAAGGCAGTGACCGCGCCGCAATTGGCGAGCCCAAAGGAATCGGTCCTCTCGTTGTGCGGCGCTTATGGAATCGCAGTGGAGAACCTCATGAGCCTGCTCGAAGTTCGACATCTCACCAAGCGCCTTGGCGATCGCGTCGTGCTGGACGATGTGAGCCTATCGGTCGATGCTGGCGGGAGTGTCAGGATTTCCGTGT
>NZ_DBMV01000037.1 GCF_002298975.1 Ralstonia sp. UBA689 | reverse complement strand
TACGGTGGCTTCTTGTGTTGTGCTCCTCGCGAACGGTTGTGGCGTACGTAAATTTGTTCAGCTACGCGCCAAAAATCGCTCGACCAGACGCACCCAGTACGTTGCGCCCAGCGGCAACAACTCGTCGTTGAAGTCGTAGCTTGGGTTGTGCAGCATGCACGGGCCCAGACCGTGGCCTTGCTCGCGGTGGTCGCCGTCGCCGTTGCCGATGAAGGCGAAGCAGCCGGGCTTCTCGATCAGCATGAAGGAGAAATCTTCCGCGCCCATCGTGGGGTCGATGTTGGCTTCGACGTTGTCGGCACCGACGAGCTCGCGCATGACTTCTGCAGCAAACTGCGTTTCGGCTTCCGTGTTGACCGTGGGCGGATAGTTACGGTGGAAGACGAAGTCGACCGTGCAATCGTAGGCGGCGGCGATCGCTTTGGAGACTTCCTCCATGCGGCGCTCGATCAGGTCGAGCACTTCCGTGGAGAACGCGCGCACCGTGCCGCCGATCCACGCTTCGTTCGGGATGATATTGGTTGCATCACCGGCATGGAATTGCGTGACGGACAGGACCGCCGTGTCGATCGGCCGCTTGTTGCGGGTGATGATGCCCTGCAATGCAGAGACAACCTGCGCGCCAACGAACACCGGATCATTGCCGTTGTGCGGCAGCGCGGCGTGTGCACCCTTGCCCTTGATCGTGATGCGGAACTCATTGCTGGATGCCATCAGCGCGCCGACGCGTGTGCCGAACGCACCGACCGGCACACCTGGCCAGTTGTGCAAGCCAAACACGGCGTCACAGGGGAAGCGCTCGAACAGGCCGTCCTTGATCATCTCGCGTGCGCCGCCGCCACCTTCCTCGGCCGGCTGAAAGATCAGGTGGACGGTGCCGCTGAAGTTGCGGTGCTTGGCCAGGTAATGCGCCGCGCCAAGCAGCATCGCCGTGTGGCCATCGTGGCCGCAAGCGTGCATCTTGCCTTCGTGCATGGAGCGATGCTCAAACTGGTTGACCTCGGCCAGCGGCAGGGCGTCCATGTCGGCGCGCAAGCCGATGCGCTTGCCTTCGCCGTTGCGGATGACGCCCACCAACCCGGTCTTGCCCAGACCGCGATGCACTTCAATGCCCCATTCGGTGAGCTTGGCGGCGACCAGGTCGGAAGTGCGCAGTTCTTCAAAGCAGAGTTCGGGGTGCGCGTGGATGTCGCGTCGCAGCGCCTGAATCTCGGGCTGTGCGGCTTGGATTTCTGGAATCAGCTTCATGGGATGCGCTCGTGTTCTAGGCGGAAGTTCGCAACCACGCCGATCATACGCCGAAGGGCCGTCTTCAGCCCGCAGCGAAGCTGCACGAGCCGCGTGCTCAAGGCGGTCGCAAGCGTTCCTTACATGGAATGCTTCCTGCTTTTCCCCTTCGCCCGCAGCGTAGAGCAGCCATTTTTGGCGTATGTCGCAAGCGGGTGCACCAATTTGTGGCGCCGCACATTGCCTGCCGCAGGTGCGCGTCGCTATAGTCGGCGCGAGCGTTCAGCAGAAGCGCCGCCGCGCCGTCAGCGAGATCGATCCATCGATTCCTTATTTGGGGAGAAGAGCCGTGACCATGATTCGGACCTTGCGGCGCGTGGCCGCCGCGATGTGCGTGGCGGGATGTGTGATGGCGGGCGCAAGCTCGCAGGCGCTGGCCGCTGATCTGAAGATCGGCATGAGCTCGCCGCCGACCTCGATGGACCCGCACTTCTACAACCTGTTCTCGAACATCAACGTGTCAGAGCACATGTTCGAGTGCTTGGTGAAGATGGACGCCGACAGCCACATCATTCCCGGCCTGGCTCAGTCGTGGAAGATGGTCAACAACCTGACCTGGGAGTTCAAGCTGCGCCCTGGCGTGAAGTTCCACGACGGCAGCGAGCTGACCGCCGAAGACGTAGCATGGTCGCTCGATCGCCCGGCCACGATCGTTAACAGCCCGGGCAAATTCGACACCTACACGAAGGCGATCATCAACAAGAAGATCATCGACAAGTACACGATTCAACTGACGACCTCGCAGCCGTATCCGCTGATGCTGTCGGACCTGACGTCAGTGTTCATCGTGCAGAAGAAGACGACGCAAGGGCTGTCGAGCGATGACTTCGCGCAGGGCAAGGGCATGGTCGGCACGGGGCCGTTCAAGTTCGTCAGCTATGCGCGTGATGATCGTGTCGAGCTGGTGCGCAACGACCAATATTGGGGCCCGAAGCCCGCGTGGGAACACGTAACACTGCGCTTCATCCCGAACGGCGCGACGCGCATCGCGGCATTGCTCTCGGGCGACGTGCAGGCCATCGAGAACGTGCCGACGCCGGACCTCGCGCGCGTGCGTGGCGATGCCTCGCTGAATTTCTTCTCGAAGATCTCGCACCGCGTCATCTATCTGTATACGGATGACAAGCGCGACCAGACGCCGTATGTGACGAGCAAGGACGGCAAGCCGCTCGACAAGAATCCGTTGAAAGACCCGCGCGTGCGCCGCGCCATCAGCACGGCCATCAACCGCCAGGGCATCAAGGACCGCATCATGGAAGGCCTGTCGGAGCCGACCAACAACCTGGTGCCGCCGCAGCTCTTCGGCCACAACCCGAACCTGAAGACGCTCAAGTACGACCCGGAAGCCGCGAAGAAGCTACTGGCCGAGGCGGGGTATCCCGATGGTTTCGGCATCACGCTGCACACGCCCAATAACCGCTACGTGAACGACGAGAAGATTGCGCAGACGATCGCGCAGAATCTCACGCGCATCGGCATCGTGACCCGCGTGGAGGGCATGCCGATGGCGACGTTTGCGGCCAAGAGCATTCGCCATGAGTATTCGTTCGGGCTGGTGGGCTGGGGTGCGCAGACGGGCGAAGTCAGCTCGCCGCTGCGTGCGCTGGTGGCGTGCGAGGATTCCAAGACTGGCTTCGGCACGGTCAACTGGGGCCAGTACTGCAACCCGAAGATGGACGCCGTGCTGACCAAGGCGCTGTACACCATGGACGACAAGGAGCGCACCAAGCTGCTGCAGGAGGCGACGGCCATCGTAGTGGATGACGGCGGCATCATCCCGATCCACTTTCAGGTGACGACGTGGGCGGCGCGCAAGGGCATCACGTATATTCCGCGTACCGATGAGCGAACCTACGCGCACGGTTTCAAACCGCAATAGCCCTTTTCCCACACAAGCGAGTCTCCGATGCTGGTTTTCCTGATCCGACGGTTGCTGGAATCCGTCGCGGTGCTGCTGGTGATGTCGATCCTGGTGTTTCTTGGCGTGTACGCCATCGGCAACCCGGTCGATATCCTCATCAACCCGCAGGCCGACCAGCAGGACATCGCGCGCACGATTGCCGCGCTGGGGCTCGACAAGCCGCTGTGGGAGCAATACCTGTACTTCCTGAGCGGGGCGCTGCACGGCAACCTGGGCGTGTCGTTCGCGCAGGGCACGCCTGCGCTCAAGCTGATCTTCGAGCGCATGCCGGCCACCTTCGAGCTGGCCATCTTCGCCATGTTGCTGGCCATCGTGCTCGGCATTCCGCTTGGCCTGTGGGCGGGGCTGCGCCCGAACGGCGTGGCCAACCGCACCATCATGACGATCTCGATCCTGGGCTTTTCGCTGCCGACGTTCTGGGTTGGGCTGATGCTGATCATGGTGTTTGCGGTGCAGCTTGGCTGGCTGCCCTCCAACGGACGCGGAGAGACACGGCTTCTGCTAGGCATTCCCGTCAGCTTCCTGACGCTCGACGGCATCCGGCACCTGATCCTGCCGGGCGTGACCCTGTCGCTGCTGAACATTGCGATGGTGATCCGCCTTACGCGTGCGGGCACGCAGGAGGCGATGCTGCAGGACTACGTGAAGTTCGCGCGCGCCAAAGGCTTGTCTAACGCACGCATCGTCGGCGTGCACGTGCTCAAGAACATCCTGATTCCGATCGTGACGGTGGTGGGGCTGCAGTTCGGCTCGGTCATCGCGTTCTCGATCGTGACCGAGTCGATCTATGCGTGGCCGGGCATGGGCAAGCTCATCATCGATTCGATCCAGTTGCTCGACCGCCCGGTGATCGTCGCCTATCTGCTGGTGATCGTGACGCTGTTCATCCTCATCAACCTGGTGGTCGATCTCGTCTATGGCGTGCTCGACCCGCGTGTGCGCTTGTCCGAGAGCCGGGGCTGACATGACCACTTCCGTTTCCACTCCCGCCAAGCCGGCCGCCGAAGAAACACCGCTGCGTCGCTTCGTGCGCCAGTTCTGTGCGAGCCGCATCGCGCTCATCGGCGTGATCGTGCTGGCCATCATCATCCTCGTGGCGATCACCGCGCCGTGGATTGCGCCGCAGAATCCGTATGACCTCGCCAAGCTCGACGTGCTTGATTCACGCCTTGCCCCCGGCGAAAAGTCCGGCGACGGCATGACCTTCCTGCTCGGCTCGGATGACCAAGGCCGCGACATCCTTTCCGCCATCCTCTACGGCCTGCGCATCAGCGTGGGCGTGGGGGTGGTGAGCACGGTGTTCGCGCTGGTGCTGGGTACGGTGCTCGGGCTGATCGCCGGCTTTGCGGGCGGGCGCATCGAGTCGCTCATCATGCGCATTGCGGACTTGCAGCTCTCGTTCCCGCCGATCCTTCTGGCGCTGATTTTGCTCGCGCTGCTCAAGCCCGGCATCACCAATATCGTGATTGCGCTGGTGGCGGTGCAGTGGGCCTACTACGCGCGCACCACGCGCAGCGCCGCGCTGGTCGAGCGCCGGCGCGAATACATCGAGGCCGCGCAGGTGCTCGGCCTGCCGCCGTCGCGCATCATGTTCCGGCACCTGCTGCCGAATTGCCTGCCGCCGCTGATCGTCATTGCCGCGCTGCAGGTCGCCTCCGCCATCACCCTGGAGGCGACGCTGTCGTTCCTGGGGTTGGGTGTGCCGATTACCGAGCCTTCACTGGGCCTGCTGATCGCCAACGGTTTTCAGTACATGCTGTCGGGCAAGTACTGGATCAGCTTCTTCCCTGGGCTGGCGCTGCTTGTGACCATCGTGTCGATGAATCTGGTGTCCGACCAGCTTCGTGACGTGCTCAACCCGCGCCTGCAGACGCTATGACGACAGCCAACAACAAACCGACGCTCGTCGTCGAAGGCCTGAAGACCGAATTTGTCACGCGTGCCGGCATTGCGCGGGCAGTGGACGATGTGTCCTTCACCGTGGGCCGCGGCGAGATCATGGGCCTCGTCGGCGAGTCAGGCTCGGGCAAGTCGATGACCGGTTACTCGATCATGGGCTTGATCGATCCGCCGGGGCGCGTGGTCGGCGGACGCATCGAGCTGACCGGCCGCGATGGTGTCACGCACGACTTGCGCGCGCTCTCGGCCCGCCAGATGCGCGACATGCGCGGCAACCGCATCGCCATGATCTTCCAAGACCCGATGATGACGCTGAACCCGGTCCTGCGTGTCGACACGCAAATGATCGAGGCGGTGCAGGCACATCAGCGTGTGAGCCACGCCCAGGCACGGGAGATGGCGCGCGAGGCGCTGGCCAAGGTCGGCATTCCCTCGCCGGACGAGCGGCTGACGGCATATCCACACCAGTTCTCGGGTGGCATGCGGCAGCGTGTCGCCATTGCTATCGCATTGCTCAACAATCCCGACCTCATCATCGCCGATGAGCCGACCACGGCGCTGGACGTCACCATCCAGGGCCAGATCCTGGCCGAGGTGCAGGCACTGTGCCGAGAGAGCGGAACCGCGCTGATCTGGATCACGCACGATCTGTCCGTGGTGGCCGGGCTGGCCGACAGCGTGTGCGTGATGTACGCCGGCCGCATCGTCGAGCAAGGCAGCGTGCAGCAGGTGCTGGAGACGCCGCGCCATCCATACACATTCGGACTGATTGCCTCGGCGCCGTCGCGCAACCCGCGCGGTGTGCCGCTGCGGCAGATTCCTGGGATGACACCGTCGCTGCTGGCATTGCCCGGCGGTTGCGCCTTCCGAGAGCGCTGCGCCTTCGCTACCGAGGTCTGCAAGCAGACGCCCACACTCGACATGCTCGACGATGGCCGCAGCTTGCGTTGTTTCCACCCCGTCACCATCCGCCCCGAGGAGGCCACTGCATGAACGCGATGCATCCCGAGCACGATGCCATGGCGGTCACGGGGGCGACCGAGGCAACGTCCGCTGAACCGCTGGTGCCGATTCTGTCTCTGCACGGCATGTCCAAACGCTTCGTGAAGGGGCTCGACATCTCCTCGCGCATTGCCAACTGGTTTGGTGCAGGCGTGGAGGAAGAGGTGGTGCACGCGGTCGACCATGTTGACCTTGATATCGTCACGGGTGAAGTTGTCGGGCTGGTTGGCGAATCGGGCTGCGGCAAATCCACGCTGGGCCGTCTGGCAGTGGGTCTGCACAAGCCCACCGCCGGCACGCGGCTGTGGAAGGGCGTCGACCTGGACCGTCTACCGCCCGAGCGTCGCCGCGAAAAGCAGCTTGCCATCCAGATGATCTTTCAGGACCCGTACGCGTCGCTCAACCCGCGCATGCGCGTGCAGGACATCGTCGGCGAGGCACCGGTCGTGCACGGCATGGTGAGCGCAGCCGAGCAGCGCGACTACGTGGCCGAGATGCTCACGCGCGTCGGTCTGGACCCGAGCCTGATGCGCCGCTTTCCGCACCAGTTCTCGGGCGGGCAGCGGGCGCGCATCGGCATTGCGCGGGCGCTGGCGGTCAAGCCGGAATTCCTTGTCTGCGACGAATCGGTGGCGGCGCTGGATGTATCGATCCAGGCGCAGGTGCTGAACCTGTTCATCTGCCTGCGCGAGCAGTTGAACCTCACGTATCTGTTCATCAGCCACGACCTGGGCGTCGTGAAGCATGTCAGCGACCGCGTCGTCATCATGTACCTCGGCCGGGTGGTGGAGTCTGCGCCCACGGAAGCGATCTTTGCGTCGCCCAACCACCCATACACACAGGCGTTGCTGGCCGAAGCGCCTAAACTGGAGGTTCGCAAGAAGACCTATGTGGCGATCTCGGGCGAGATTCCTTCGCCGCTGCATCCGCCCACCGGCTGCCATTTCCACCCGCGCTGCCCGCATGCTATGCCGCGCTGCAAGACCGAGCAGCCGGTGCTCAAGGAGATCGCGCCGCTCAGGTTTTCAGCCTGCCACCTGAACGACATGGCCTGAGCGCCAGACCAACATGTCAGCCGACGCCTCCACCCCGCAACCGTCCGATGATGTCCTGCAACTGATCCGCACGTTGGTGGCGTTCGACACCGTCAGCCGCAATTCCAACCTTGGCCTGATCGAATGGGTGCGTGACCGCCTGCGCGCCCAGGGCGCCGAATGTCGCCTCACCTACGACGCCACCGGCGGCAAGGCCAACCTGTTTGCCACGCTGTCGCCGGGGCGCAAGCCAGGATTGGTGCTCTCGGGCCATACCGACGTGGTGCCCGTGGATGGTCAGCCGTGGGACACCAACCCATTCGACGCGCAACTTCGCGATGGCCGCCTGTATGGACGCGGCACGGCCGACATGAAGAGCTTCATCGCCGTGGCACTCGCGCACGTGCCAGATTTCATGGCCACAACGGATAGAGGGGGCGACGCCAGCTTCCACCTCTCACTATCCTACGACGAGGAGATCGGCTGCGTGGGCGTGCGCGGCCTGCTGCGCGATCTGGAGGCCAATGGCATCCAGCCCGCCGGCTGCATCGTCGGCGAGCCCACTTCGATGCGCGCCATCATCGCGCACAAGGGCAAGCGGGAATACCGCTGCTGCGTGCGCGGCAAGGAAGCGCATTCTGCACTGACGCCGCAGGGCGTGAACGCCATTGAGTTTGCGGCGCTGCTGATTGCGCATATCCGCTCGCTGGCTGCCCGCCTGGCTGAAGAGGAGGCGCGCGATGCCGCCTTCGTCGTACCGCACACCACGCTCAACACAGGCACCATTAAGGGCGGCATTGCCACCAACGTGGTGCCGCGCGATTGCGAATTCACCTTCGACTTCCGCTACCTGCCGGGCACCGACCCCGATTGGCTCTTTGGCGAAGTCGAGCGCCATGCGCACGACACGCTGTTGCCGCAGATGCGCAGGATTGCCAGCGACGCCGACATCAGCTTTGCCATCAAGGCCAACACACCGGGCCTGTCGATTGCGCCCACGCACGAGCTGGTCGCGCTGGCGCAAGCGCTGGCTGACAGCCGGGGCATGGTGGGCAAGGTCGACTACGGCACCGAGGCGGGGCTGTTCTCCCGCGCGGGCGTCCCGACGGTGGTATGCGGCCCCGGCAATATCGAGCAGGCACACAAGCCCAACGAATACATCGAGCTGTCGCAGATCGCGCAGTGCGAGGCGTTCATGCGGCGGCTTGCGCAGCGGCAGCCGCAAGTGCAGTCGGCTTGAGGCCTGCCCCCGGGCCTTTGCATACCAGGATGGAAACGTTGCGTGCCGGGCGCTGAACTTGGTGCGCGAGGTTCTTAGCCCGGCATTCGGAGTTCAGAACTCGGCGTGCGAGGTCTTGAACCCGGTGCTCCGGGTTCAGAGTGCCGCGCGTGGCACGATCAGCGGATCACCTGGCCGCTCGAATTGATGATCGTCATCTCGACGAATTTCGAGCCGACATGGTTGCTCGGCGAGAAGTTGACGTTGAAGCCGCCCAGATCGTAGTTGCCCATCGATTCGAGGGCGGTAATCAGCTTCTCGCGCGTGAGGTCGCGGCCGGCACGCTTGAGGCCCTCCACGAACACGCGGGCGGCCACGTAGCCTTCGATGCTGCCGTAGTCGAAGTCCGAGATGCCCTCGGCCTTGAGCAGCTTTTGGTAGTCGCGCACCAGCGGCGAGGCGCCGCTATACGGATACGGCATCACCTGCGAGATGATCACGCCGCCGCCGGCCTTGCCCAGCGTGTTGGCCAGCGCCTTGGTGCCGACGAACGACACGTTGTAGAACTGGCCCGCGTAGCCCTGTTCCTGTGCATCCTTCACGAGCGCCGCCACGGTCTGGTACGCGCTGATGACGACGATGGCCTCCGGCTTCTGTGCCAGCACCGTGCTGATGGCGCCCTTCACGTCGGTCGTGTTGCGGGCTACGCTGGCCTGCGCGGTGAGTGTGACGCCCTTGCCGGCGGCGGTGCCCAGCGCGCGCTGCACGCCGTCCAGGCCGGCCTTGCCGTAGGCGTCGTCGTTGTAGACCACGGCGATGCGCTTGAGGCCCGTCGTGCGGATCTGCTGCACGATGGAGGCGGTTTCGTCGTTGTAGCTGGCGCGCACGTGAAATACGTTGCGCACGAACGGCTCGCGCAGCGCCATTGCACCGGAGTAGGGCGCGAAGAACGGCACGCCAGCCGAGGTGGCCAGCTTGAGCGCGGCCAGGCTGGTCGGTGTGCCGACGTAACCGAAGAGGGCGAATACCTTGGTGTCGCTGATCAGCGTCTTGGTATTGCGCGCGGCGGCGTCGGGCTCGTAGAAGTCATCGAGCACCTTGAGTTCGATCTTGCGGCCGTTGACGCCGCCGGCCGCGTTGACGGCGTTGAAGTACAGCTTGGCGCCCAGGTTCAGCTGCTGGCCGAGCTGGGAGGCTGGGCCGCTCATGGGCGCGGATTGGCCAATCACGATGGTGTCGTTGGTGACGCCGACTTCGGCGTGGGCGGCGGCCAGGCTCAGGCCAAGCACGCAGGCGGACAAGCGGGCAGACATGCGAACAAGCGTGCCCGTCAACGAAATAGCCATGGATTCTCCCCCCAGAGAAAGACGTGATGGGCGCGCTCCCCAGACGCCCAGAACAGCCCGCGTGGCCCGGAAGCGCAGTGTAGGGGCCGACGGGCGGCCATCATAATCGAATACAATCGGCACAAAAAGGCTGAAACCGGCTGCAGGCGCGCCAGACGCATGCATGCAACAATCGTGCGCGGTGTACTGCACATGAGGCAGCACACGCGCATCATGCCAAGCCCCTCGCGGAGCCCCCGATGTCCACCCAAGTCATCCGTGCCGCCTGTCCGCACGACTGTCCCGATACCTGCGCCTTGCTCGTCACTGTGGAAGACGGCCGTGCCATCCGCGTGCAGGGCGATCCGGACCACCCCACCACGCAGGGCGTGCTCTGCACCAAGGTCAACCGCTACACAGAGCGCACCTATCACCCCAACCGTTTGCTCACGCCGATGAAGCGCGTGGGCGCCAAGGGCGAGGGCAAGTTCGCGCCCATCTCTTGGGACGAGGCGCTCGACACGATCGCTACACGCCTGGGCGAGATTGCCGCGCGCAACCCGCAGTCCATCCTGCCGTACAGCTACGCCGGCACCATGGGCCTCGTGCAGGGCGAGAGCATGGCCGCGCGCTTCTTCCACAAACTGGGTGCGTCGCTGCTCGATCGCACGATTTGCGCATCGGCCGGGGCGACGGCATTGCGCTATACGTATGGCGCGAGCCTCGGCATGGACATCGAGCACGTGCAGGATGCCAAGCTGATCCTGATCTGGGGTGCCAACCCGATCGCCTCCAACCTGCATTTCTGGACGCGCGCGCAGGAGGCCAAACGGCGCGGCGCCACGCTCGTCGCCATTGATCCTTATCGTTCGTTGACCGCCGAGAAGTGTCATCGCCACCTGGCCGTGCGCCCAGGCACCGATGCAGCGCTGGCACTGGCGATGATCCATGTGCTGATCCGCGACGATCTGCTCGATCACGACTACATCGCCAATCACACGGTCGGCTTTGATGCGCTGCGTGAGCGTGCGCAGCAGTACACACCCGAATACGCGGCCACGCTGTGCGGCATCGACGCGGCCAATATCGAATGGCTGGCCAAGCTGTACGGCACAACCGTTGTGCGCGACAGGCAGCCGGCAGCCATCCGCCTGAACTACGGCATGCAGCGTGCCCACGGCGGCGGGCAGGGCGTGCGTGCGGCGGCGTGCCTGCCGTCGCTAGTGGGGGCGTGGCGCGAGCCGGCGGGCGGGCTGCAGTTGTCCACTTCGGGCTTCTTCCCGATCGACAGCGCCACCTTGCAGCGCCCGGATCTGCTGCCGACCTGGCCGCACGTGCCGCGCACCATCAACATGAGCACCATTGGCGACGCGCTGCTTCATGTGGGAGATGAGGCGGGCGATGCAGCGTTCGGCCCGAAGGTCGAGGCGGTGGTCGTCTACAACAGCAACCCGGTGGCGGTGGCGCCGGACTCGCGCAAGGTCGCTGCCGGCTTCGCGCGCGAAGACCTCTTCACCGTGGTGCTGGAACATTTCCAGACCGACACCGCCGACTACGCCGACATCCTCCTGCCCGCCACCACGCAGCTCGAACACGTGGACGTGCACAAGGCCTACGGCCACACTTACGTGCTCGCCAACAACGCTGCCATCGCGCCGATGGGGCAGTCGTTGCCGAACACCGAGATTTTTCGCCGTCTCGCGCAACGCATGGGTTTTAACGACACCTGCTTTGCCGACTCGGACGACGACATCGCCGCCCAGGCCGTGCGCCGTGACGACCCGGCCGCTGCGCACATCGACTGGGCGACGCTCAAGCGCGACGGCTGGCAGAAGCTGGCGCACCCGGCCGCGCCGCTCGCACGTGGCGGCTATCGCACGCCGTCGGGTCGCTGCGAGTTCTATTCCGAACAGATGGCCAAGGACGGGCTCGATCCACTGCCCGGCTATGTGCCGCCGCATGAGTCGGCCATCAGCACGCCAGAGCTGGCCAAGCGTTACCCGCTGTCGATGATCTCGCCGCCGGCGCGCAACTTCCTGAACTCGACGTTCGTCAACGTCGACAGCCTGCGCAGCACCGAAGGCGAGCCGCATCTCGACATCCATCCCGACGATGCCCTGGCGCGCGGTGTGGTCGATGGCGAGCTGGTCCGCATCTTCAACGATCGCGGCACCATGCGGGCCCGCGCCCGCGTGACCGACCGCGCACGTCGCGGCGTGGTCGTCGGCCTGTCGATCTGGTGGAAGAAGCTTGCGCCAGACGGCACCAACGCCAACGAACTGACCAGCCAGCGCCTGACCGACATGGGCCGCGCGCCCACCTTCTACGACTGCCTGGTGGAGGTCGCGCCGATGCAGGGGGCGATGCTTCCGGCGGCCTGACGGGGGCATGCTCATGCGTGCTGCTCGCGCGCTGTGTCTCACCTTGTCGCTGGCCGGTGCGGCGCTGCTGGCCGGCTGCGACACCCTCGGCTATTACTATCAGTCCGTGGCCGGGCACCTCTCGCTGATGGCGCAGCGGGAGTCGCTCGACGACGCCATCAAGAACGCGCGCGAAGCTCACAACGATAGGCTCGCCACGCGCCTGGAAGAGGCGCGCAGCATCCGCATCTATGCCTCGCGCGAACTGAGCCTCCCCGACAACGGCAGTTACCGCGTCTACGCCAACATCAAGCGCCCCTTCGCGGTGTGGAATGTCTTTGCCGCGCCCGAGTTGTCGGTCAAGCTCAAGGAATGGTGCTTCCTGGTGGTTGGCTGCGTGACCTATCGCGGTTACTACGATCGCGACGCCGCGCAAGCTTACGCCGACACGTTGCGCGCGCAGGGTCTCGATGTCGACGTGGCCGGGATTCCTGCGTATTCCACACTGGGTTATTTCGATGACCCGCTGCTCAACACCTTCGTCGGCCTGCCCGAAGGCGAATTGGCGCGGTTGATCTTCCACGAGCTGGCGCACCAAGTGGCTTATGCCAAGGGCGATACGGCCTTCAACGAGTCCTTCGCCACCGCGGTGGAAACGATCGGCGTCGAGCGTTGGCTTGCCGATGCGGCAACCCCGCAGATCCGTGCGGAATACGCTACATACGACGTCCGCCGCGTACAATTCCGCGCCTTGCTGCTGGACAGCCGCAAGCGGCTCGAAGCGCTGTACGCCAGCCCCATCTCCGACGACGAGAAGCGCGCCGGCAAGCGAGCCATCTTCGCTGGTCTGCAGGCCGATTACGCCAAGCTCAAGGCAAGCTGGGGCGGGTATGCGGGCTACGACCGGTGGTTCGCGCAGCCCTTGTCGAACGCGCACCTTGGCGCGGTGGCGAGCTACCTGGAGTGGGTGCCGGCGTTCACGGCGCTGTACCACCGCGACGGCGGCGACTGGGCGCGCTTCTACGCCGACGTCAAGGCGATGGCACGTAAACCCAAGCCGCAGCGTGAGGTGTCGTTGAGAGCCCTGACTCCGTCCACGACGCTCAACGCGGACGGCAGGTTTAAGCAAAAGTGATGCCAACGACGGTCGATGCGCCTGTTTCAAGCAGGCTCAACCGCCCGAGGGAACCGTCTAAGTTATTGTTTTGACACGCACATCCGCGTAGGATGCCGAAAAAAACGAACGACCATTCGAAAAAATCGACAATCGCCAGGAGACACACCCATGGATAAGCCGTGGCTGAAGCAGTACCCCGCCGGGGTGCCGGCTGAGATCGATGCCTCGCAGTTTCGATCGCTGGCCCATCTGCTTGAGGATTCCTTTCAGAAGAACCGCAACCGCCGTGCCTTCGAGTGCATGGGCAAGGTCCTGACCTACGGCGAAATTGATACGCTGTCGCGCCAACTGGCGGCGTGGCTACAGTCGCGCGGTCTGGCACCCGGCGCACGCGTCGCGCTGATGATGCCCAACGTGCTGCAGTACCCGGTGGCGCTGGCCGCCGTGCTGCGCGCCGGCTACGTGGTCGTCAACGTCAACCCGCTGTACACCCCGCGTGAGTTGGAACACCAGCTCAAGGACAGCGGTGCCGAAGCCATCGTTATCCTGGAGAACTTCGCGACGACGCTGCAGCACGTGTTGGCCAACACGCCGGTCAAGCACATTGTGGTGGCCAGCATGGGCGATCTGCTCGGCGGCCTCAAGGGCACACTGGTCAACTTCGTCGTGCGCAGCGTCAAGAAGATGGTGCCTGCGTGGGAACTGCCCAACTGCATCCGCTTCAACACCGCGTTGGAAGCAGGCGCCAAGTTGACGCTCAAGCCGACCTCCGTCGGCCCGGACGACGTCGCCTTCCTGCAATACACGGGCGGCACTACCGGCGTATCGAAGGGCGCGACGCTGCTGCACCGGAACATCGTCGCCAACGTGCTGCAGTCCGAGGCGTGGATGAACCCGGCGCTCACCAAGCCCGGCCGCGACGGCCGAAAGCTGGCCGATGGCGAAGAGATGATCACCATCACCGCGCTGCCGCTGTATCACATCTTCGCGCTGACGGTGTGCTGCCTGCTGTCGATGCGCAAGGGCGGGTTGGCGGTGCTGATCCCGAACCCGCGCGATATCCCGGGCTTCATCAAGGTGCTCAAGCAGTACCGCTTCCATATGTTCCCGGCCGTGAACACGCTGTACAACGCGCTGCTGAACAACCCCGAGTTCAAGGACGTCGACTGCTCCAATCTGCGCGTGGCCAACGGCGGCGGCATGGCGGTGCAGGAAGCCGTGGCCAAGAAGTGGCTGGAAGTGACGGGCTGCCCGATCATCGAGGGCTACGGCCTGTCGGAAACCTCGCCGTCGGCCATCTGCAACCCGACCAACACCGACAAGTTCTCGGGCACCGTCGGCCTGCCGATCCCGTCCACCGAAATCGCCATCCGCGACGACGAAGGGCGCGACCTGCCGATCGGCCAAGCGGGCGAAATCTGCATCCGTGGCCCGCAAGTTATGGCCGGCTACTGGAAGCGCCCGGACGAGACCGCCAAGGTTATGTACGCCGACGGTTTCTTCAAGACCGGCGACGTGGGCGTGATGGACGAGCGTGGCTATACCAAGATCGTCGATCGCAAGAAGGACATGATCCTGGTGTCGGGCTTCAACGTGTACCCGAATGAGATCGAGGGCGTGGTGGCAATGTGCCCGGGCGTGCTGGAAGTCGCCGCCGTAGGTGTGCCCGACGTGCACTCGGGCGAGGTGGTCAAACTATTCGTGGTGCGCCGCGACCCGACGCTCACCGAGGAGAGGCTGCAGGAGTTCTGCAAGGAACAGCTCACCGGCTACAAGCGCCCGAAGTTCATTGAGTTCCGCAACGAGCTGCCGAAGACCAACGTCGGCAAGATCCTGCGCCGTGAGTTGCGCGACGAGGCGATGAAGAAGCGCGCGTAAGCCTGCGTTGCCAGCCAAAGAGAAAGCCGCGATTCGTCGCGGCTTTTATATTTGTCCGCCACCAGGCGGTAGATGGTGTCAACCCGAACTGACGAGTCATTGCGCTGGACCAAGTGACCGTCGCCGCCCAGTCCAAGAGGAAACATGGCGGCGCCGGCGGATGCGGCGGGTCAGCCGACGTACCTGAGGATGCTGACGAACTGGCACGCGCTGCCCGCCAGCACGAACAGATGCCAGATGCCGTGGAAGTGCCGCACCTTCTCGTCGAAAAGAAAGAAGCCGATGCCCACGGTATAGAGGGCACCGCCCGCCACCAGCCACCACAGGCCCGGTGCGGGCAGCGCGGCCGCCAGTGGCCCCATGGCAATCAGCACCAGCCAACCCATCACCACGTAGATCAGTAGTGAGAATAGGCGCGTGCGGCGACCGATCCAGAGTTCCTGCGCAATGCCGACGGCCGCCAGCGCCCAGTTGATTCCGAACAGCGTCCAGCCCCAGGGGCCACGCAGCGTGACCAGCGCAAACGGCGTGTAGCTCCCGGCGATCAGCAGGTAGATGGCGCAATAGTCCAGCCGCTGGAAGAAGTCTTTGGCCGGGCCGCGCAGGCTGTGATACAGCGTAGAGATCGTGTAGAGCAGGACCAGCGTGGTGCCGTAGACCACCGAGCTGACCACCTTCCAGGTATCGTGGTGCAGCACCGAGGATGTCACCAGCACCGCCATGCCGGCGGCGGCAAGAATGGCCCCGGCCAAGTGGCTGAAGCCGTTGAAACGTTCTCCGTGATACATGCACTGATCTCCGGGAAAGCTCGGTTGGCGTGCATTCGGGCGAATGCAAAGGCCTTATTTTTGCATGCGCTTGAACGGTTTTGTTGCGGTAAGCCATCTGACCGGATGGCCTTTAGGGGGGGGCAAACGCTTGCCTTTCGTACGAGCAGGCCATCCACGCAGAACGGCGGTGAGCCAGTTCTTGTGCTGATTTTCCGTACCTACATCAGCGTGGAGTTCCGTGTCTCGCGCATGCACAGCACGCCAAACAGGCTCACGGCCGCCGCCACCGACACGTACATGCCGACCCACGACAGGCCGCCCTGCGAAGCCAGCACCTGCGCGATATACGGCGCAATAGACGCTCCCAGGATCCCGCCCAGGTTGTACGACACGCCCGCGCCCGTGTAGCGCACGTTGGTCGGGAACAGCTCCGGCAGCAGCGCGCCCATTGGCGCAAAGGTCACGCCCATCAGGAACAGCTCGATGATGAGGAACAGCGCCACCAGCGGTGTTTGCCCGCTGCCCAGCAGCGGCGCCATCGTGAAGCCCGACAGGATGGCCGCGATGATGCCGACGATCAGCACCGGCTTGCGCCCGAAGCGGTCCGACGCGAGCGCCGACAGGGGCGTCGCCAAGCCCATGAACACCACCGCCAGGCACAGTAGCCCCAGAAAGCTCGGGCGCGAGAAGTGCAGTGTGCTTACGCCATACGACAACGAGAACACCGTCGAGATGTAGAACAGCGTGTAGCAGACCACCATGGCCAGCGCGCCCAGCAGCGTCGGCCACCAGTGGCGGGCCAGCAATTCGGCGATCGGCACCTTCACGCGCTCCTGCCGCTCGATGGCCGCCTGGAAGGCCGGCGTCTCGGCGATCTTCAGACGCACATACAGGCCAAGCGCCACCAGCACCGCGCTCACCAGGAACGGCACGCGCCAGCCCCAGCTACGGAATTGCTCGTCCGACAGTGCAATCGCCAGCCCGAAGAACAATCCGTTCGACGCGAGGAAACCCACCGACGGCCCGAGCTGCGGAAACATGCCGAACCACGCGCGCTTGCCTGCCGGTGCGTTCTCCGTGGCGAGCAGCGCCGCGCCGCCCCATTCGCCGCCCAGGCCGATGCCCTGGCCGAAGCGCAGCACGCAGAGCAGGATCGGCGCCAGGCTGCCGATGCTGTCGTATCCAGGTACCAACCCGATCAGCGTGGTCGAAATGCCCATCACCAGCAAGGAGGCGACCAGCGTCGATTTGCGTCCGATGCGATCGCCAAAGTGGCCGAACAGGAACGAGCCGATCGGCCGCGCAATGAAGGCGATGCCGAACGTGATGAAGGCCGACAGCGCCTGCGCCGTGGCCGAGCCGTGCGGGAAGAACACCGGCCCGATCACGAGCGCCGCGGCCGTCGCGTAGACGTAGAAATCGTAGAACTCGATGGCCGTGCCGATAAAGCTCGCGAAGACGATGCGCGCGCGGCTCGTCTCGGTGGCCAGATCGGCGGCAGGGGCGGCCAGCGTGGATGAGGGCGAGGAGGGTGAAAGGGGCATGCGGGTCTCCCGTGGATGTCGTGTTGTTGTCGTTATGCGCGGCTGCCCGTTGTGCGCCGGACGCGCTCGCAAGAGCATAGCGCGCGACCATGCAAAAAGGCACCCGAAGGTGCCTTCCTGCGCCCGCCAAGGAGAGGGGCGGCGGGCAAAGTGAAACGGTGCGTCAGAACTTGTGGCGGATACCGACCGCCGCACCCAGCTGGTTGCTGGCATCCGGCGTGATGAAGTACGTCTGCGACGCCGCCGGCAGGTAACCCACCGACGTCTGTGCGCCCGTTGCCGGGTTGGTCACGTAGCCGATCGAATCCCAGTTGAGCGAAGCGTTGCGCGCGTAAGCTGCCGTGAAGTACACGTCGGTGCGCTTGGACAAAGCGTAGTCAGCAATGAAGTTCCACTGCTGCGGATTGCGCGGGTTGAGCACGGTGGTGCCGATGGTCGCTTCCTTGATGTTGTCGTAGTAGTACGAGAGCGTGAGGCTCAGCGCGCTGGTCGCCTGGTAGTTCGCACCGATCCAGTACAGGTCGTCACGGTGCGGCAGCAGGGCCGACACGGCGCCGGTCGACTGCGTTTGCGTGTTGCCGTAGCGATAGCCACCCATCACCTTGACCGGGCCGACCGTGTAGCTGGCGGCAATGGCGGCGCGCTTGTCGCGCGCATAGTCGTTGCCCGTGCCACCCAGCGCTTCGGCAGCGGTCAAGACTTTGACTTCGTCATAGGCCACGCCGATGCCGAACGGACCGGCAAAGTAGTTTGCGCCGATACCGTAAGCGGAGTTGGCGGTAGTGCTGCCGGTGCGCTCACCGAATGCCCAGTGGGCCTCGACCGTCACCGGACCGAAGGCGCCGGCGTACTTGATCATGTTGTCTTCGCGGAAGTTCGGGCCCAGCAGGCCGACCACCGGCTCATACTGCGTGGCGTAGCCGCTCGGCGAGAAGTTCGCCATCATGTCGAAGATCGTGGTGTACTGGCGGCCCAGCGTGACCTTGCCCCAGTTGCCTTGCAGGCCCACGAAGGCTTGCCGGCCGAACAGGCGGCCGCCTTGCTGCAGCGTGCCGGTGTCCATGCCGAAGCCCGATTCCAGCACGAACAGGCCCTTCAGCCCGCCGCCGATGTCTTCAACGCCGCGCAGGCCCCAACGGTTGGAAGACAAGCCGCCGGCCTGCATCGCCAGGCGCGAACCACTGGTGCCCGGAACGGCAACCCCTGCCGACGTTACGGTTTGCTCGTGGTTGACGTATTCAACGTTGGCGTCGACCACGCCATATAGCGTCACACTCGACTGAGCCTGCGCAACACCCGCAAACGTGCCCAGCACTGCCATTGCAAGCAGCGATTTCTTCATCGGTCGGTCTCCAGATCTTTATTTATTGAACTTGGTGGCAGGCAGACCCTCCGTTCCCGTCTTCCTGCCCCACGACTTTCAAGTGAAGTCGCTGACTAATGTAGCAACGCGTTATTGGGCTCGGTCGAAATTTGCGAACGAATGTTCGTAAACGCGTGTTTGCTGTCTGATCTGGGCAACAAGCTGTTTCTGAAACGGAAATAGAAATGTGATGCAGGTGCGTGATTCCCTGCGATTTTGGATGCGATCCCGGTGCGAACAGGGTTATCCCGTACAGTTGTGTCTGGTGATCCGGATGCTGACCGGAAGCAAGATCGCGTCGGGCTGCGGCCTTACAATGACACCTGCGCCGCGCGCCATGACTGCCGGCGCCCGTTCTCAGGTTTGACCCGCATGTTCGATCATTTCCTTCCTGAATTCGACCGCGCCCTGCGCGCCGTGGCCGGCGCCACCCGCGCCAGCCGACCGAACCCCGCAGATGCCGTCATCGCATCTGCGCCTGCCGACGAGGCGGCCAGGCTTTCCGAAGCAGAGCGCCGTCACGCCGCCGGCCTGATGCGCGTGAACCACGTGGGGGAGGTGTGTGCCCAGGCGCTATATCAGGGCCAGGCGTTGTTCGCGCGGGACCCGGCTATCCGGGCGCAACTCGACGAGGCCGCGCGCGAAGAGGAAGACCACCTCGCCTGGTGCGCTCAACGTTTGCAGGAACTGAACGACCGCCCGAGCCTGCTCAACCCGCTGTGGTACGCCGGAGCCTTCGCCATCGGCGCGCTGGCTGGCCGCCTGGGCGACAAGATCAGCCTCGGCTTCGTCGCCGAGACCGAACGCCAGGTCGAGCACCACCTCGACGGACATCTCGACAAACTGCCCGAACAGGACACCCGCTCTCGTGCCATCGTCGCCCAGATGCGGGATGACGAGATCCGCCACGGCGACAACGCCCGGCAGGCCGGGGGTATCGATCTGCCCGAACCTATCCGCCAAGCCATGCGCGCGGCTTCGCGCGTGATGACGGCCGCCGCCTACCGCATCTGAAACGGCCGCCGTCGTTTGGCGGCAGACCTCTCTCAGCCGTTCGTCCGACTTGCGCTGTTGCGGTCCGCACCCGCCGCTGCGGGCGCCGGCGCACGCTTTTCTCTCACGTGGTTTCTCCATAAACCACGCTATCTCCTTCATTTGATTGAGAAAAGTGCTATGAGCCTTTGATCGAGGCTCGCTAAGTCATTGTTCTGATTGCAAATTTTCCCTCTCCCAGCCCGCTGCAAGCCTTGACCGTCTAAAATGGTTCCTCTAAAGTGGGAAACAGTGTCAGAAAGTGTAGTTTTGTGGTTTGAATGAGTGATTTTGCAGGGCGTTTAACGACCGCATCGTCACGACCAGGAGAGAGAATCCAACGTGTTCCAGGGTGCGTCGGCGCTGACGCTGGATGCCAAAGGGCGGATGTCCATTCCGTCCCGGCACCGCGAAGCGCTTCAGCTGCAGGCCGAGGGCCGGGTGACTGTGACCAAGCACCCGGACGGCTGCCTCATGCTGTTTCCGCGCCCGGAGTGGGAGCTCTTTCGCGAGCGCATCGCCGCGCTGCCGATGGAAGCCCACTGGTGGAAGCGGATCTTCCTGGGCAGCGCCGCCGATGTGGAGCTCGATACCGCCGGCCGCGTCCTCATCACCCCTGAGCTGCGCACGGCCGCCGGCCTGGAACGCGACGTGATGCTGCTCGGCATGGGCAGCCACTTCGAAGTCTGGGACGCAGCCACATATACCGCGAAGGAGCAAGCCGCCATGGCGCAAGGCATGCCCGACGCCCTCAAGAATTTCTCCTTTTGATGACGCACGATGATTACCCAAGCCAGTACGGGACTGCGCCATCAAACGGTGCTCAGGGACGAAGCGGTCGAGGCGCTCATCTGGCGCGACGACGGCATCTATATCGATGGAACCTTCGGAAGAGGCGGGCACAGCCGGCTCATTCTGGAGCGGCTGGGGTCCGGCGGCAGACTCGTCGCCTTCGACAAGGACCCGGCAGCAATCACCGAAGCGGGCACCATCAAGGATGCCCGCTTCGCTATTGAGCATGACAGCTTCGCGCATCTGGACGCAGCGTTGGATGCGCGCGGCATTGAACGGGTGGCCGGCGTGCTGCTCGATCTGGGCATCAGCTCGCCGCAGATCGACGAAGGCGCACGCGGCTTCTCGTTCCGGATGGATGGCCCGCTCGACATGCGGATGGACACCACGCGCGGCATCACCGCAGCCCAATGGCTGGCCGAGGCTGATGAGCGCGACATTGCGAGGGTGATACGGGACTATGGGGAAGAACGGTTTGCTGTACAGATTGCAAAGGCGATTGTTGCTCGCCGGGGCCAATCCGGGGATCGAGGTCCTCTCGATCGCACATCCGAGCTTGCCGCGCTCGTGGCGCAAGCCGTCAAAACACGCGAGAAGGGCCAAGACCCTGCGACCCGCACCTTTCAAGCTTTACGGATTCACGTCAATCAAGAGCTTGCGGACCTCGAAACCGGTCTGAAGGCCGCCTTTGAACGCCTGGAGCAGGGGGGACGTCTCGTCGTGATCAGCTTCCATTCGCTGGAAGACCGCTTCGTCAAGCGCTTCATGCAGGCCCTGGCGCGCCCGGAGCAATCCGCCGCGCCGGAACTGCGTCGGGCGCCGCTGCGTGCGCATGAGCTGCCGGCGCCGCAGTTGCGCCTGCTTGGCCGCGTGAAGCCGTCGGAGGCCGAGGTGTCGGCCAACCCGCGTGCGCGCTCGGCCATCATGCGCGTGGCCGAACGCTGCTGACCGACGAGGCCGCCCCATGAACCGCCTGAACACGTTCCTGCTGACTGCGCTGGTGCTCTGTGCGCTGTCGCTGGTCAACGCGCAGCACCAGGCGCGGCAATTGTTCGTTGCGCTGGATCGTGCGCAGGCGGAGGAGAAGCAACTGAATATCGACTGGTCGCGCCTGCAATATGAGCAGAGCGCGTTCGGCAAGAGTGCTCGCATCGCCGATATTGCGGGCAAGCAATTGAAGATGGCGCCCGCGCAGGCGGGCCGTACACAGTATCTGCAGGGGTTTGTCGACGCGCCGGTGGCTGCTGGGGCTTCCTCCGCCACGGCCAGCGCGCCCACGGCTTCGGGAGTTCAGCCATGAGCGGCGCACGCAAATTCAACGGCACTGCGGCGCGCGCTCGCCCGGGGCAGTTCTCCGCCAGCCCGGTGCTGGGCTTGCGCTTGCCGATGTGGCGCTCGAAGCTGGTTGTCTTTCTGATGTTCGCGGCTTTCGTGGCGTTGATCGGTCGTGCGCTGTGGATTCAGGGCCCGGGCAACCGTTTCTACGAGGCCGAGGGCAAGAAGCGCTTCCAGCGCACGCTGGAGCTGCCGGCCACGCGCGGCAAGATTCTCGATCGCAACGGTCTGGTGCTGGCGACCAGCCTGCCCGTCAAGGCCATTTGGGCCGTGCCGGAAGACGTGCCCAACAATGTGCCCAGCGAGGACATGCAGAAGCTCGCCAAGTTGCTCGGCATGAACAACAGGGAACTCGCCACCAAGCTCGGCGAGGACAAGGGCTTCGTGTATCTGAAGCGCCAAGTGCTGCCCGACGTGGCCGACCAGATCGCCGCCCTGAAGATCGACGGCATCTACCAGACGCGGGAATACAAGCGCTTCTACCCGGAAGGGGAGGCGATGGCGCACATCGTCGGCTTTACCAATGTCGAGGACAAGGGCCAGGAAGGCATGGAACTGGCGCGCGAGGCAGACCTCGCTGGTGCGGCCGGCCAGCGCCAGGTGATCAAGGACCGCCTGGGCCGCGTGGTGGAAGACGTGGGCGTGCTCAAGGCGCCGCGCGACGGCCGTGACCAGACGCTGTCCATCGATGCCAAGATCCAGTATCTGACCTTCAACGAACTCAAAGCCGCCATCGAGCGCACCCGCGCCAAGGCGGCCAGCGCCATTGTGCTGGATGCCCAGACTGGCGAGGTGCTGGCCCTGGCCAACTACCCGACCTACAACCCGAACGATCGCAGCCGCCTGTCGGGCGAGCAACTGCGCAACCGCGTGCTGACCGACACCTTCGAGCCCGGCTCAATGATGAAGCCGATCACCATCAGCCTGGCACTGCAGCTCAAGCGCGTGACGCCCACCACGCTGGTGCAGACTAACGGCAAATACAGCTTTGAAGGCGCGACCATTTCCGATACCAGTAACTACGGCACGCTGACGGTCGCGCAGGTCATCCAGCACTCCAGCAACATCGGCACGACCAAGATTGCGATGACGCTCAAGCCACAGGAAATGTGGGACATGTTCACCAGCGTTGGCTTGGGGCAGGCGCCCAAGATCGGCTTTCCGGGCGCGGTGGCGGGGCGGCTGCGACCGGCAAACAAGTGGCGCCGCATCGAGCAGGCGACCATGTCTTACGGCTACGGCTTGTCGGTGTCACTGTTCCAGATTGCACATGCTTACACCATCTTCGCGCACGATGGCGAGCTGATCCCGATCACGATGTACCGCACCAATGGCCAGCCGCCGCAGGGCGAGCGCGTGATTTCGCCGGAGGTGGCGCGGCAGATTCGTCAGATGCTGGAGACGGTGACAGCGCCCGGCGGCACCGCGCCCCAGGCCCAGGTGATGGGCTACCGTGTGGGCGGCAAAACCGGTACGGCCTGGAAGCACACCGGGCGTGGCTATGACCGCTCCAAGTATCGCGCCTCGTTTATTGGCCTGGCGCCGATGTCGAATCCGCGCATTATCGTGGCGGTGAGCGTGGACGAGCCCACGGTGGGCAACCGCTATGGCGGCGGGGCGGCTGGGCCGGTGTTCTCGCAGATCGTGGGCGGTAGCCTGCGCGCGTTGAACGTGCCGCCGGATTCGCCCGTGCGCCAGCTCGTGATGACCGAGGACGTGCCCGAAGAACCCGTGGGGGCGCTGCAATGACCGCCCGATCCACGATCGTGACCTCCGATCGCCCGTCCATCGCCGCGCGCCTCGCGCCCGTGCTGGACTGGCTGCGTGCCCAGGTACCGGCCAGCGCCGACCTCACAGGTGATACGCGCAAGCTCAAGACCGGCGATGTGTTCGTCGCCTATGTGCTCGGCAACGTGCGCCAGCGCGGTGACGGCCGCCCGCACATTCCGCAGGCCATCGAAGCCGGTGCCTCCGCCGTGCTCGCTGAAGCGCACGGCTACGTGGTGCCCGCCGACGCACCGGTGCGCATCCTGCCGGTGGACGGCCTGGCCGAACTGGCCGGCCCGCTGGCCGCGCAGTGGTACCACGTACCGGAACCGGGTGGGCTCCGCGTGATTGGCGTGACAGGCACCAACGGCAAGACTTCGTGCTCGCAGTGGATCGCGCAGGCGCTGACCAAACAGGGCGAGCGCTGCGCAGTGGTGGGTACGCTCGGCACCGGGTTTGTCGATGCGCTGGCGGTCACCGGCTTTACCACGCCGGATGCCATCCAGCTCCAGCACAGCCTCGCAGATCTGCACCGTGCCGGCGCCCGCGCCATCGCCATGGAAGTTTCGTCGCACGGTCTGGAACAGGGCCGCGTGGACGGCACGCGTTTCGACATCGCGGTGTTCACGAACCTGACGCAGGATCACCTCGACTACCACGGCACGATGGCCGAGTACGAGCTCGCCAAGGCGCGTCTGTTCGGCTGGCCGGGCCTGCGTGTTGCCGTCGTCAACCGCGACGATGCGGCCGGCGTGCGGCTGTTGCAGAATGCCCGCGCCGCTGTCGAGACCATCGAATACGGCATCGACGGCGAGGCTGCCGCGCAGCACGGCGCCAAGCAATGGCTGCGCGCCACCAACGTGCGCGCGCACCGCACCGGCACGACGTTCGACGTGGACGGCAGCTTTGGCCGCGCTACCGTGCATGCACCGACGGTGGGCTTGTTCAACGTATCGAACCTGCTGGCCGTGCTCGGCGCGCTGCTGGCGGCCGGCGTGCCGTGGCAGGACGCCATCGCCCGCCTGGAAAAGCTGCAGCCGGTCAGTGGCCGCATGGAGCGCTTCGGCGGCGAGGACGGCCCGCTGGTGGTGGTCGACTATGCCCACACGCCTGATGCGCTGGAGCAGACGCTGCGCGCACTTGCGCCGATTACCGAGGCGCGCGGGGGCAAGCTGTGGGCCGTGTTCGGCTGCGGCGGCGACCGTGACCCGGGCAAACGCCCGCAGATGGGCGCCATCGCCGAGCGGCTGGCGCAGCACGTGGTGCTGACCTCGGACAACCCGCGCAGCGAAGACCCGCAACTGATTCTCGACATGATCGCCGACGGCATGGACAACCCGAGCGCCGCCGCGCAGATCGAAGACCGCGCCGCCGCCATCCTGCATGCCGTGCGGCATGCCGATGCGCACGACGTGATCGTCGTGGCCGGCAAGGGGCACGAATCGACGCAGGAGATCGCCGGTCGCAAGCGGCCGTTCTCCGACCAGGAGCACGTGCGCCTGGCACTGGCCGCCCGGGGGGTGAACGCATGAGCGCCGCCCAGACCGTGATGATGCACGCCACTGACGCCGCCGCCTGGATGGCCGGCGCGCACCTTGTCGGCCCGGACGCTGCCATCTGTCGCGTCACGACCGACAGCCTCACCGTGCAGCCCGGCGACCTGTTTGTCGCGCTGATCGGCGAGCGCTTCGATGCGCACGACTTCCTGCCCGATGTGATCACGCGTGGTGCCGCCGCCGTGCTGGTATCGCGCGCACCGGCCGCTTCGCTGGACATGCCTGGCGTGGCCGTGCTGACGGTGGCGGATACGCGCATCGCCCTCGGCCAACTCGCCGCCGGCTGGCGGCGCCAGTTCCCGATTCCGGTGGTGGCCGTCACGGGCAGCAACGGTAAGACGACGGTCAAGGAGATGATCTCCGCGATCTTCGCGCAAGCCGTGGGCGAGGATGCCCGCTTGGCGACCGCCGGCAACCTGAACAACGACATCGGCCTGCCGCTTACGCTGTTCCGCCTGAACGCGCAGCACAAGCTGGCGGTGCTCGAACTCGGCATGAACCACCCAGGCGAGACCGAGGTGCTGGCCGCCATCGCGCAGCCGACTGTGGCGATGATCAACAACGCGCAGCGCGAGCACCAGGAATTCATGGTTAGCGTGCAAGCCGTGGCTGAAGAGCACGCCGCCGTGCTGGCCGCGCTGCCGGCAGACGGCGTGGCGGTATTCCCGCGCGATGCGGCCAACGGCGGTGAATACGCGCCGCTGTGGCGTGCAGCGGCAGGTTCGCGGCGCGTGCTCGATTTTGGTACCGAAGCCGGTGCCGTGACCGGTACGGTGACGGAGACCGCAGACGGCCAGCACATCGACGTGCAAACGCCGGGCCAGCGCTTCGCTTTCACGCTGCCGCTGCTGGGCGTGCACAACGCGCGCAATGCGTTGGCGGCCACCGCGTGTGCGCTGGCTGCCGGCGTGACGCCGGAGGTGATCGCGCAGGCGCTGGGCAACTTCGCACCGGTCAAGGGCCGGCTGCAGCGCAAGCCGGGTGCGCACGGCGGTCTTGTCATCGACGACACATACAACGCCAATCCGGATTCCATGCGCGCGGCCATCGACGCGCTCGTGACGCTGCCAGCGCCGCGCTGGCTGGTGCTCGGCGACATGGGCGAGGTCGGCTCGCAGGGGCCGGCATTCCATGCAGAGATCGGCGCGTACGCGCGCGAGCGCGGCATCGACGCGGTGCTGGCGACGGGCGAACTGGCACGTCACACCGTGGACGCCTTCGGCGCGGCGGCGCGCCATTTTGCGTCCGCAGAAGACTTGATTGAACAAGGCGTGCCGGCGATTGCGCCGGGCGCGACGGTATTGGTGAAGGGCTCGCGCTTCATGCGGATGGAACGCATTGTCGAAGCGCTGGTCTTGAAAGACCCGGCAGCGGAAACCCCGGCCGGTTCCACCACGCAACAGAAGCACTAAGGGAAGCAAGAACCCATGTTATTGGCATTGGCGCAGTGGCTGCAGAACGACTACGGCTTCCTGCGCGTCTTCAACTATCTGACGTTCCGGGCCGTGATGGCATCCCTCACGGCACTGGTGATCGGCCTCGGGTTCGGGCCGTGGGTGATCCGTCGCCTGACGGAAATGAAAGTCGGCCAGGCCGTGCGCAGCTATGGCCCGCAGACGCACCTGGTCAAGGCCGGCACGCCCACCATGGGCGGCGTGCTGGTGCTCATCGGCATTGCGGTGTCCACGCTGCTGTGGGCCGACTGGGGCAACCGCTTCATCTGGATCGTGCTGCTGGTCACGCTCGGCTACGGCGCGATCGGCTGGGTGGACGATTACCGCAAGGTCGTGCACCGCGACCCGAAGGGCATGTCCTCGCGCGAGAAGTTTTTCTGGCAGACCCTGATCGGCCTGTTTGCCGCCGCATATCTCGCGTTCTCGGTATCCGAGACCAGCAACATGCGCGTGCTGGAGCTGTTCCTCGACTGGGTGCGCAGCGGCTTCTCCCTGAACCTGCCGGCCAAGTCACACCTGATCGTGCCGTTCTTCAAGGAAGTCAGTTACCCGCTGGGTGTGTTCGGCTTCATCGTGCTGACGTACCTCGTCATCGTCGGCTCCAGCAACGCGGTGAACCTGACCGATGGCCTCGATGGCCTCGTCATCATGCCGGTGGTGCTGGTGGGCAGTGCACTGGGCATCTTCGCCTACGTGATGGGCAGCGCCGTCTACAGCAAGTACCTGCTGTTCCCGCACATTCCGGGCGCGGGCGAGCTGCTGATCTTCTGCTCGGCGATGGCCGGGGCGGGGCTGGCCTTCCTGTGGTTCAACGCGCATCCGGCGCAGGTGTTCATGGGGGACGTGGGCGCGCTGGCACTGGGCGGGGCGCTCGGCACCATCGCCGTGATCGTGCGCCAGGAAATCGTGCTGTTCATCATGGGTGGCATCTTCGTGGCCGAGACCGTTTCGGTAATGCTGCAGGTGACGTGGTTCAAGTTCACCAAGCGGCGCTACGGCGAGGGCCGGCGCCTGTTCCGCATGGCGCCGCTGCACCACCATTTCGAGCTCTCCGGCTGGAAGGAGACGCAGGTGGTCGTGCGCTTCTGGGTCATCACCATGATGCTGGTGCTGATCGGCCTGTCGACCCTGAAGCTGCGGTGAGGCAATGGACATGACCGACATGACCGAACCCCTCGCACAGCCGGACGACGATATGGCGCCGCTGCCGGAGGCCGCCGTCGAGCCGATCGTGGAAGCTGACGCGCAAGCCGTTGCCGTCACCTTCAACTCCGCCGAGCCGATTCCTGCCGCCGAGACCGCCCAGGAGCCGCGCATGTTCGGCGAGCTGGAAGCTCCGTTCGTACTGGTGCTTGGCCTGGGCGAATCCGGCTTGGCGATGGCGCGCTGGTGCGCTCGTCATGGCGCGCGCGTGCGCGTGGCCGACACGCGCGAGGCGCCGGCCAATCTGCCGACGCTGCGCGCGCACGTCCCGGATGCTGAATTTGTGAGCGGTTCGTTTGCTGTGTCGCTGCTCGACGGTGTGACGCTGGTGGCGATCAGCCCCGGCCTGTCGCCGCTGGACGCGCATGTCGCCGCGCTGCGGGCCGCCGCCAACGAACGCGCCGTGCCGGTCTGGGGAGAGATCGAACTGTTCGCGCGCGCGCTGGCCGGTCTGAAGGCTGCCCAGGGCTACGCGCCGCGCGTGCTGGCAATCACCGGCACCAATGGCAAGACGACCACCACGGCGCTCACGGGCGCTTTGGTTCAGCGCGCCGGCAAGACTGTCGGCGTGGCGGGCAACATCAGCCCTTCGGCGCTGGACAAACTCACCGAATGCGTTGACGCCGGCACGCTGCCGGACGTGTGGGTGCTGGAGCTTTCCAGCTTCCAACTGGAAACCACGCAGACGCTGAACGCCGACGCGGCCACCATCCTGAACATCACGCAGGATCACCTCGACTGGCACGGCACGATGCAAGCCTATGCCGCCGCCAAGAGCCGTATCTTCGGCGCCAACACGGTGCGTGTGTTGAACCGCCAGGACGCAGAAGTGATGGCGTTCGCCGGCAAGCATGGCGGCGACGTCACCTTCGGCACGGACGAGCCGGCCACGCCTGATGCGCTCGGCCTGTTGCGCGAAGGCGGCATGCCTTGGATCGTGCTGGCCGAAGCCGAAGACGATGATCTGCCCAAGCCAGCGCGCCGCAAGAAAGGCGACACCGCGTCCGCCGCGCCGGTGCCTGTACGTCTGAAGCGCCTGATGCCGGCCGACGCCTTGCGCATCCGTGGCCTGCACAACGCCGCCAACGCGATGGCCGCGCTGGCTCTGTGCCGTGCGATCAACCTGCCCGTCAGCGCACTGCTGCACGGCCTGCGCGACTACGCCGGCGAGCCGCACCGCGTCGAACTCATCGCTGCGTTCGACGACATTGAATTCTTCGATGACAGCAAGGGCACCAACGTTGGCGCAACCGTGGCGGCGCTATCCGGTTTGTCCAAGCGTGTGGTGCTGATCGCGGGCGGAGAGGGCAAGGGGCAGGACTTTTCGCCGCTGGCCGCGCCGGTGGCGCAGTACGCGCGTGCCGTGGTGCTGATCGGGCGCGATGCGCCGCTGATTCGCGAGGCGCTGGCCAACAGTGGCGTCACATTGGTTGATGCGCCCACCATGGAAGCCGCCGTGCAGGAAGCTGCCGCGCGCGCCCAGGCGGGCGATGCCGTGCTGCTGTCGCCGGCATGCGCGAGCTTCGACATGTTCCGCAATTACGAGCACCGCGCCCAGGTGTTCCATGAGGCCGTGGCCGCGCTGGCTGCCGACCGAGGAGTCGTCTTATGAGCGACACCCAGATCAAGCGCAGCGGCTTCATCGGCGCGACCATCGGCAATGCGTGGGGTGGCCTGCGCGATGCCGTGTCGGGAGTCAAGCCCACGCGCTCCAAGATGATGGAATACGACCAGCCGCTGATGTGGGTGGCGATCGTGCTGCTCGGCCTGGGTCTGGTGATGGTGTATTCGGCATCGATCGCGCTGCCCGATTCACCCAAGTACGCCAATTACAGCAACGGGCACTTTCTGATCCGCCACATCTTCTCGTTGGTGATCGGTCTGGTCGGCGCCGTCGTGGCGTTTCAGATTCCGGTCAAGTTCTGGGATAAGTACGCCCCCAAGCTTTTCATCATTTCGCTGGTGCTGCTGGTGATTGTGCTGATCCCGCACGTGGGCAAGGGCGTGAACGGCGCGCGCCGCTGGCTGCCGCTGGGCATCATGAACTTCCAACCGTCGGAGCTGATGAAGCTGGCGGTAGTGCTGTACGCCGCCAACTACACGGTGCGCAAGCAGGACTGGATGCAGAGTGTGCGCAAGGGCTTCCTGCCGATGGGCGTGGCGGTAGCCTTCGTCGGTTCGCTGCTGCTGCTGGAGCCCGACATGGGCGCGTTCCTGGTGATCGCGGCCGTGGCGATGGGCATCCTGTTCCTGGGCGGCGTGAACGGCAAGTTGTTCGGCGGGCTGGTGTTGACGGCCATCTCGACGTTCTCGCTGCTGATCGTGGTGTCGCCGTGGCGGCGTGAGCGGATCTTCGCGTACCTGAACCCGTGGCAGGAAGAGTACGCCCAAGGCAAGGCGTACCAGCTGACGCACTCGCTGATCGCCTTCGGACGTGGCGAATGGACCGGCGTCGGCCTGGGCGGCAGCATCGAGAAGCTGCACTACCTGCCTGAGGCGCACACCGACTTCATCCTGGCCGTGATCGGCGAGGAGCTCGGCTTTGTCGGCGTGCTGATCGTGATCCTGCTGTTCTACTGGTTGGTGCGCCGCGCGTTCGAGATCGGCCGCACCGCGCTGCAACTCGACCGCACGTTCTCGGGCCTGGTTGCCAAGGGCCTGGGCATCTGGATGGGTTGGCAGGCGTTCATCAACATGGGTGTGAATCTAGGCCTGCTGCCGACCAAGGGGCTGACGCTGCCGATGGTCAGCTACGGCGGCTCGGGCATCCTGATGAATTGCGTGGCACTCGCGCTGCTGCTGCGCATCGACTACGAAAATCGAGTCCTGATGCGTGGAGGGAAGGTATGACGGCAAGCTCGTCGCGCACCCTCCTTGTCATGGCCGGCGGTACCGGTGGCCACATCTTCCCCGCGCTGTCGGTGGCCAAGCTGCTGGCGGCGCGCGGCTGGAAGGTGGTGTGGCTCGGCAACGCGAGCGGCATGGAAGGTCAGCTTGTGCCCAAGCACGGTTTCCCGCTGGAGTCGGTGCGCTTTGGCGGTGTGCGCGGCAAGGGTTTGCTGACCAAGTTCCTGCTGCCGCTGAATCTGCTGCGCGCCTTCTGGCAGAGCCTGGGCGTCGTGCGACGTGTGCGCCCGAACGTGGTGCTGGGCATGGGCGGCTATATCACCTTCCCAGGCGGCATGATGAGTGTGCTGCTGGGTGCGCCGCTGGTGCTGCACGAGCAGAACTCCATCGCGGGTCTCGCCAATCGCGTGCTCGCGCGCGTGGCCGATCGCGTGCTGTGTGCTTTCCCGAATGCGTTGGCCGGCGCCGAGTGGGTCGGTAACCCGATCCGCGCCGATCTGGCGACGCTGGCCCCGCCGCAGGCTCGCTATGCCGAGCGCACTGGCCCGCTGCGCGTGCTGGTGGTGGGCGGCAGCCTGGGCGCCGCGGCGCTCAATGACGTGGTGCCCAAGGCGCTGGCGCTGCTGCCTGCCCACACGCGCCCGATCGTCATCCACCAGGCTGGAGCCAAGCAGATCGACACGCTGCGCGCCAACTACGCCGCCGCCGGCATCGACGATACGCACGCGCACGCGGTGCCCTTCATCGACGACATGGCTGCCGCGTATGCGCAGGCCGATCTGGTGATCTGCCGCGCGGGCGCGATGACCGTTTCCGAAGTGGCTGCGGCGGGTGTCGCAGCGCTATTCGTGCCGTTCCCTCATGCGGTGGACGACCACCAGACCACCAACGCGCGCTTCCTGTCCGAGCGCGGCGCAGCGCTGTTGGTGCCGCAGCAGGAACTGGGCCCGGCCTCGCTGGCAGATACACTCGCGTCCCTGACGCGTGCGCAATTGGCCGATATGGCGGCTAAAGCACGCGAGCAGGCAAGGCCGGAAGCGGCCGAGCGTGTCGCCGACGTGTGTGTAGCGGCGGCACGGGCATAGAGAAGGAATCGACTGATGAAGCACATCGTCAAGAACATCCATTTTGTAGGCATCGGCGGCGCTGGTATGAGCGGCATCGCCGAGGTATTGCTCAACTTGGGCTATCGCGTGACAGGCTCGGATCTGGGCAGCAGCGCGGCGACGCAACGCTTGGCATCGCTGGGCGCCACGGTCATGCAGGGCCACGCGCCGGAACATGTGATCGGCGCCAACGCGGTGGTGGTTTCTACCGCCGTTCGCGGTGATAACCCGGAAGTGCTGGCCGCGCGCTCTAAGCGCATCCCCATCGTGCCGCGCGCGGTCATGCTGGCCGAGCTGATGCGCCTGAAGCAGGGCATCGCCATTGCCGGCACGCACGGCAAGACGACGACCACCAGCCTGGTCGCCTCCGTGCTGGCCGAGGGCGGCCTGGACCCGACCTTCGTCATCGGTGGCCGCCTCAACTCCGCGGGCGCCAACGCGCGGCTGGGCACAGGCGACTTCATCGTCGCCGAAGCGGACGAGTCCGATGCGTCGTTCCTCAACCTGTTCCCCGTGATCGAAGTCATCACCAATATCGATGCCGATCACATGGATACCTACGGGCACGACTTCGCGCGCCTGAAGCAGGCCTTCATCGAGTTCACGCATCGTCTGCCGTTCTACGGCATCGCTGTGCTGTGTGTGGATGATCCGAACGTGCGCGAGATCCTGCCGTTCGTGTCCAAGCCCGTGGTGCGCTACGGTTTTGCCGAGGATGCCCAGGTACGCGCCGTCAACGCACGTGCCGTGGACGGTCGCATGGAATTCACGGTGATCCGCCAGCTCAACGGCCACGCCGAGCCGCCGCTGTCGATCACGCTCAACCTGCCGGGCCTGCACAACGTGCAGAACGCGCTGGCCGCCATCGCCATCGCCACCGAGCTGGAAGTGCCGGACGAGGCCATCGTCAAGGCACTGGCCGAGTTCAACGGTGTGGGCCGCCGCTTCCAGCGCTACGGCGAAGTGCCGACTGCCGACGGCAAGGGCCGCTTCACGCTCATCGACGACTACGGCCACCACCCCGTCGAGATGGCCGCCACGCTGGCCGCTGCGCGCGGCGCCTTCCCCGGCCGTCGCCTGGTGCTGGCCTTCCAGCCCCACCGCTTCACGCGCACGCGCGACTGCTTCGAAGATTTCGTGAAGGTGCTCGGCACCGTCGACGCGCTGTTGCTGGCCGAGGTCTACGCCGCTGGCGAGCCGCCCATCGTGGCGGCCGACGGTCGTGCGCTCACGCGTGCGCTACGTGTGGCCAACAAGATCGAACCGGTATTTGTGGAGCAGATCGAAGACATGCCGCAAGCGATTCTGGATGCGGCGCAGGACGGCGACGTGGTCATCACCATGGGTGCAGGATCGATCGGGCAGGTGCCGGGGCAAGTGGTTGCGCTGCAGGCGCAAGCGCGGGCCGCAAACGTCGTGGATCTGAACGGAGGCGCCGCAGCATGACGACCGGTCCGTTTGTTTCAAATCCGACGATTGATCCGAAGTCCCTCGGCAAGGTCGGCGTGCTCATGGGCGGTCGCTCCGCCGAGCGCGAAATCTCGCTGATGTCCGGCAATGGCGTGCTGGCCGCGCTGCGTTCGCGCGGCGTCGATGCGCATCCGTTCGACCCAGGCCTGCAGCCGGTCGCCGATCTGGCCAGGCAGGGCTTCGACCGCGTGGTGATCTCGTTGCACGGCCGCTTTGGCGAAGACGGCACGATCCAGGGCCTGCTTGAGCAGTTCGGCATTCCGTACACCGGCAGCGGCGTACTCGCGTCTGCGCTGGCGATGGACAAGGAAGCCACCAAGCGCCAATGGCAGACGCATGGGCTGCCCACGCCCGACTTCGTCATGCTCAAGGCCGATGCCGACTGGCAGGCCGTGGCTGACCGCCTGGGCCTGCCGCTGATCGTCAAGCCGGCACGCGAGGGTTCGTCGATCGGCCTGACCAAGGTGACCAGCGTGGCCGAGTTGCCTGCCGCGTATGAGAAGGCCGCACGCCTGGACCGCGACGTGATGGCCGAGCAGTTCATTGATGGTGACGAGCTGACCTGCCCGATCATCGGCGAGGGCGAGAGCGCGACCGCGCTGCCGCTCATCCGCATCGTCGCGCCGCAGGCCAACTACGACTACCAGAACAAGTACTTCACCGACGACACGCGCTACGAATGCCCGGCACCGATTCCTGCCGATGTGGCAGCGCGCGTGCAGGCGCTGGTGGTGCAAGCGTATCGCGGGCTGGGCTGCCGCGGCTGGGGCCGTGCCGACATCATGCTGCGCAAGTCCGACAACGCGCCGTTCCTGCTGGAGATGAACACTTCGCCGGGCATGACGGGCCATTCGCTGGTGCCGATGGGCGCGCGCGCGGCGGGTATCAGCTATGAGGATTTCGTGTTGCAACTGGCGGCCACCGCGTCGCTGGAATTGCACGCGAGCAGTGATTGGAAACCCGAGTAATCGACGCAACGTCAGCGAAACCGGACAGCACAACGTTATGTGGCACAACACCCGTCTCCTCAACGCCATCGCGAGTGCGCTGTATGCGCTGCTCGCGCTTGGCGGCCTGGGCGTCGGGGCGGTCTGGCTGATGCAGCGTCCGATGTTCCAGCTCCAGCAGGTGCGCGTGATGCCGATGGCCGGCAGCGAACTGCGTCACGTGAACGTGCCGAGCGTGCGCGCCAACGCGTTGGTGAAGCTGCGCGGCAATTTCTTCTCGCTGAACCTGGACGACGCGCGCCAGGCCTTCGAGTCGGTGCCGTGGGTGCGTCATGCGAGCGTGCGCCGCGTGTGGCCCAACGGGCTGCTGGTGGAGGTGCAGGAGCACGAAGCGCTGGGTACCTGGGGCGGCAACGACTCCGGCAAGCTGGTCAACACGTATGGCGAGGTCTTTGTGGCCAACCTGGCCGAGGCCGAGGATGACACCGACCTGGTGGCGCTAGCCGGCCCCGAGGGAACCGAGCAGGAAGTGGTCGACAAGCTGGAGACCATGAGCGAGTGGTTCAAGCCGATGAACGTCGAGCCCGTGAGCGTGACGCTCACCAACCGCTATGCCTGGCGCGCGCGGTTGTCCAACGGCACGGTCATCGAGCTCGGCCGCGAACTGAATGACGACGACCGCACCGCGCTGGCCGCGCGTGCCCGCCGCTTCGTGCGTGCGTGGCCCGAGGTGACAAAGCGCTGGGGCGGTCTGATTGAATACGCCGATCTGCGGTATCCCAATGGATTCGCGGTTCGGGCGGCGGGTGTGCGCTTCCTCACCGATGCGCAGGCTGCGGTGCTGGCCAAGGGGGGCAAGCTGCCCAGCACCGGCAATGCTGCAAAGGCGAAGGCCAATGCGGTGGCCAACAACAAAGCAACGCGAAGCACAGAGAAAACGCGATGAGCAAGGAATACAAGGATCTTCTGGTCGGGCTGGACATCGGCACCTCCAAGGTAGTGGCGGTGGTAGCCGAGTTGCGTCCCGACGGCGCCTACGAGGTCATCGGCATGGGCCAGACCGAATCGAAGGGGCTGAAGAAGGGCGTGGTCGTCAACATCGAGGCGACCGTCCAGTCGATCCAGAAAGCGCTCGAAGAGGCGGAGTTGATGGCCGACTGCAAGATCGGCGAGGTCTTCACGGGCATCGCCGGCAGCCACATCCGCAGCTTCAATTCGAGCGGCATGGTGGCGATCAAGGACAAGGAGGTCACCTCCACGGACGTGGCCCGCGTGATCGAGACCGCCAAGGCCGTCAACATCCCGACCGATCAGCAGATCCTGCACATCCTCACGCAGGAATTCATCATCGACGGCCAGGAAGACGTGCGCGAGCCGATCGGCATGAGCGGCATCCGGCTCGAGGTGAAGGTGCACATCGTGACGGGTGCCGTGAGTGCGGCGCAGAACATCGTTAAATGCGTGCGCCGATGCGGTCTGGAAGTGCACGACCTGATCCTGCAGCCGCTGGCGTCGAGCCTGGCGGTGCTGACTGAAGACGAGAAGGAACTCGGCGTGGTGCTGGTCGACATCGGCAGCGGCACGACCGACATCGCCATCTTCAGCGAAGGTGCGATCCGCCATACGGCAGTGATCCCCATTGCCGGCGACCAGATCACCAACGACATCGCCATGGCCCTGCGCACGCCGACGCCGGACGCCGAGGACATCAAGATCCAGTATGGCATCGCCAAGCAGGTGCTGGCCGATCCGGACGAGATGATCGACGTGCCCGGCGTAGGCGATCGCGGCCCGCGCACGCTGTCGCGCCAGGCGCTGGCCGCTGTGATCGAGCCGCGCGTCGAAGAACTGTTCTCGCTGGTGCACCAGGTGGTGCGCGAATCGGGCTACGAGGAACTGCTCTCCAGCGGCGTGGTTCTCACCGGCGGCACCGCGATGATGCCCGGCATGGTCGAACTTGGCGAAGACATGTTCTTGAAGCCGGTGCGCGTGGGCGTGCCCGAGTACCGCGGCAATCTGCATGAGGTCGTGAAGAGCCCGCGCTACGCCACGGTCATGGGCCTGCTGCAAGAAGGCCGCGTGCAGCGCGTGCGCGGGCGAAAGGTTGTCGTGCAGTCCGGATCGGCTCGGCAGATCTGGACGCGCATGAAGGAATGGTTCATCGGCAATTTCTAAGCGCGTGCGCTTCAGGGTTGGCGATGTGCTCCCTTGAGGGGGCGAGATTGAGTTTCTTGTTTTGATGTTTTTTGTTCAGGAACCAGGGGTTGCGGCGGGGAGGCTGCATCGTCTGGGACTGATCACTTCTGGAGGCAACGATGGACTTCGACATGATTGAAACCGAAATGCAGGATGGCACCATCATCAAGGTGGTCGGCGTCGGCGGCGCGGGCGGTAATGCCGTGCAGCACATGATCAGCCGCGGCGTGCAAGGCGTGGAATTCATCTGCATGAACACCGACGCGCAGGCGCTCAAGCGTTCGACCGCGTCGCGCGTGCTGCAGCTCGGCAACACGGGCCTGGGCGCAGGTGCCAAGCCGGAAGTCGGCAAGCACTGCGCCGAAGAAGCCCGTGAGCAGATCGCCGACGCACTGCGCGGTGCGCACATGGTTTTCATCACCGCCGGCATGGGCGGCGGCACGGGCACGGGCGCCGCTCCGGTGGTCGCGCAGGTCGCCAAGGAAATGGGCATCCTGACCGTGGGCGTGGTCTCCAAGCCGTTCGACTTTGAAGGCGCACGTCGCTCGAAGGTCGGCGAGCATGGCGCCAACGAACTGGAAGGCCATGTCGACTCGCTGATCGTCGTGCTCAATGAAAAGCTCTTCGAAGTCATGGGCGATGACGCCGAGATGGACAAGTGCTTCCAGTGCGCCGACGACGTGCTGCACAACGCCGTGGCCGGCATTGCGGAAATCATCAACGTTGACGGTCTGGTGAACGTCGACTTCGAAGACGTGAAGACCGTGATGGGCGAACAAGGCAAGGCGATGATGGGCACGGCCACCGTGTCCGGCGTCGACCGCGCACGCCTGGCCGCCGAGCAAGCCGTGGCGAGCCCGCTGCTGGAAGGTGTGGACCTGTCGGGCGCGCGTGGCGTGCTGGTCAACATCACGGCCAGCCGCTCGCTCAAGCTGTCCGAGACCAAGGAAGTGATGAACACCATCCGCAGCTACGCCGCGGAAGATGCCACCGTCATCTTCGGTACGGTCTACGACGATGCCATGGGCGATGCGCTGCGCGTGACCGTGGTGGCGACGGGCCTGGGCCGTGCTGCCCGCAACAAGCAGCAACAGCCGCAGACGATGACGCTGCTCAAGACCGGTACCGACAACCAGCCGGTGGCCTTCGGCGGTGGTGCCATGGGCCATGCGGTGGCAGCCGCGCCGGACTACAGCAACTTTGACACCCCGGCCGTGTGGCGCAGCTCGCGTGAGTCGGCATCGGCTCATGTGGCCGCGCTGCAGGAAAAGGGCGTCGACACGTATGACATCCCGGCCTTCCTGCGCAAGCAGGCTGACTGATCGGGCAAGATGATCGGGTAACAAGCCCGCGCACGTCTGGCTGCCTGCGGCACCTCAAGCCGCGTGCGGCTCACGGCTCCCCTCCGTGACCGCCGCAGTGTGATGGTCTGCCGTCGATTGGTTGACAGCGAGCCGACAGCGCGCGATGAACCGGACACAGTCGTTGCCGCCGGGTGGGCTGGCCTCTGGCCGCCTCCCCGGAAGGGTTCACCCCGCCCGGCGGGTGTGTCCGTTCATCGCGCCGCGCGCGATGCGATGTGCCTGATGTGCCCGATGTGGTTGTCTCCCAGGACCGCCCGCGTGATTCACTCACGCGGGCGGTCTCGTTTTATGATCATCGTATTCGCCCGCAACGATTCGTCACCATCATGATCCAGCCTGGTCAACCGCTTCCCGATGCGACGCTGTACGAGTTCTTTGAGGTGGAAAAGGACGGTTGCGCGCTCGGCCCCAATGCCTTCTCCGTGCAGCATCTGGCCGAAGGCAAGACGGTCGTCATCTTTGGCTTGCCTGGGGCGTTCACACCGACCTGCTCTGCGCGCCACGTTCCGGGTTATATCGCGCACTACGACGCGCTGCGGGCCAAGGGCGTCGACGAAATCTGGTGTGTGTCGGTCAACGATGCCTTCGTGATGGGCGCCTGGGCGCGCGCGCAAGGCACCGATGAGAAGATCCGCATGCTGGCCGACGGCAGTGCGGAGTTCACGCGCAAGCTCGGCCTGGAGCAGGATCTTTCCAAGCGGGGCATGGGCGTGCGCTCGCAGCGGTACGCGATGGTCGTCAAAGCGGGTGTGGTAACAGCGCTACAGGTGGAGGCGCCGGGGCAGTTTGCCGTCAGCAGCGCGGAATCGATCTTGGCGATACTCTGACGCCGCATCGGAAACCCGCCAAATGGCGGATCCCACCTGCCTCCCCGCACCGTCACAAGGTTAATGAGCCGCCGGCGTGCGGCATGCGTGCGCTAAGGTTGAGCAGAGTGTGGACATTCCTAACATCCCGATACAAAAGTCGTTTTGAAGGCAGGGGTGTGAAAGTGGTATGCTTAGGGTTATCACCTATGCGGACCGCATAGATAAAAACAATCGTAGAGAATTTCGTGAGTTGAGGGCGGCCATGTTGAAACAACGCACCATCAAGTCCGTCGTCAAGACCGTCGGCATCGGGTTGCACTCCGGCCGCAAGGTAACGTTGACGTTGCGCCCGGCGGCTGCCGGCACGGGCATTGTGTTCACGCGCGTCGACCTGGACCCGGCCATCGAGATTCCCGCCACCGCCAGCGCCATCGGCGACACTCGCCTGGCCTCCGTGTTGCAGAAGGATGGCGCCCGCGTGTCTACCGTCGAGCACCTGATGTCGGCGTGCGCAGGCCTGGGCATCGACAACCTCTATGTGGATGTCGACGCAGAAGAGATTCCCATTATGGACGGCAGTGCTGCCTCATTCGTGTTTCTGCTGCAGTCGGCGGGTATCGAAGAGCAAGGCGCGGCCAAGCGTTTCATCCGCGTGATCAAGCCGGTGGAAGTCCGCGAGGGCGACAAGCTCGCCCGCCTGGACCCGTATTTCGGCTTCAAGCTGGCATTCACGATCGAGTTTCGTCATCCGGCTGTCGACAAGACCGGCCAGACCTTCGAGATCGACTTTGCCGACACCAGCTACACGCGTGAGATCGCCCGTGCGCGCACCTTCGGGTTTGCGCACGAGGTCGAAATGTTGCGTGAGGCGGGCTTGGCGCGCGGCGGCAGCCTCGACAACGCCATCGTGCTCGACGAGCACCGCATGCTGAACAACGACGAACTACGCTACGGCGACGAGTTCGTCCGCCACAAGATTCTCGATGCGATCGGCGATCTGTACGTGGTTGGCCATCCGCTGATCGCCGCGTACACCGCGCACAAGTCGGGCCACGGCCTGAACAACGCACTGCTGCGTGCGCTACTGGCCGATGAGACGGCTTATGAGATTGTCACGTTCGACAAGGTGGAAGAGGCGCCGCGCGCCTTCCTGCCGCAGTTGCAACCGGCGTTTTCCTGATCGGTTGTCGAGGCTGCATACATAAAAAAGCGCCCTGCGGGGCGCTTTTCATTTGGGCGCGCTATGTCGCGCGACCATTTCAGCCAACGCCTGGCGCAACGGCGAATCTGGCAGCTCATTGGCGAGTGTCGCCAGGCTATTGAGCCCAACTGTCGTCATCTTGGCGCGTTTGGGCGGCTTTTCGGTCTCCAGTGGCCATAAGCTGTCATTTCCGCCCTGCGGTTGTACCCGTACACGAATTGCGGTAATCTGCGATCCCCGGCGCTGCAGACGCTCTAGCAAGGTGGGTACCACCTGCCGCACGCGCGCCGCAGCCGCACCATGTGCGGCGAGCAACACCAAGGTCGCTTCCCGACTGTCGCGCGTGTCGTTCCTGATGCCGCCGATGGCCACTCCGCTCCCCAAGCCGGGCGGCAGTAGCGACAAGACCTCCGCTTCCAACGACGCCAATTGCTTGGCCGCCTGCATCAGCGGGCCGACCGAGCCGGCACCCGAGAGCCAGTCCTGGACCGGTTTTGCAATGGGCGTCTTGAGAGCGGGATGAACAAAGATTCGCATGCCGGCATTGTAGGGCGCTTCATCGTGCTTTCGTGTCGTCGGGCGGCCTTTTTGCCCCCTTTTTTGTCCACGGGTGAACGATGCAGATCATCCTGATTCATCCGCGCAAGACGGGCGCGGTGCACCTGTCGCGACGCCATGTCATCGCGACCATCGGTGCGGCACTGCTGGCCGTGGCAGCCCTGTCCGCCGGCGGGATGTGGCTGGCGGTCAAGCAAGGCCTGATGCCGGGTAGCAGTGTTTCCGCCGCTACCGACGGCGACCCGCACGTCACCCGCGAAAACCTCAACCTGATGGCCGCGCGCATCGGCGAGATGCAAGCGCAGATGGTGCGCCTGGACGCGCTGGGCGCTCGCGTGTCGGGCCTAGCCGGCGTGCAGCCGCGCGAGTTCGACTTCAAATCGCAGCCGGGCCGCGGCGGGCCGGAGGGCGCGTTCTCGCGGCCGATGTCGATGCCGGAGATCCGGTCGGAACTCGATCGCCTGACACGCTCGGCCGACCAGCGCAATGATTACCTCAGCGTGCTGGAAAGCACCCTGATGGACCGACAGATCCACGCCAAGATGATGCCGACCGTACGTCCGGTTGCCACGGGTTATGACTCGTCGGGCTTCGGTGTCCGGATCGATCCGTTTACGGGCCGGCGCACGCAGCACGACGGGGTGGACTTTGTCGGCCCGGTCGGCACGCCCATCGTGGCGGCGGCCGGCGGCGTGGTGGTCGCCAGCGAATACCGGTCGGATTACGGCAACATGGTCGACATCGACCACGGCAACGGGCTGAAGACGCGCTATGCCCATGCATCCAAGGTATTCGTCAAGATTGGTGACATCGTCAAGGCGGGCCAGCGCATTGCGCTGATCGGCCGTACCGGCCGCGCCACCGGGTCGCACCTGCACTTCGAGGTGCACGTCAACGACGTGCCGCAGAATCCGGTGGCCTTCCTGGAGAACGCAGGCCAACCCAAGATGGCGGCCACTAAGGCGCCGGGCCAGCAAGTCGCGGCCTCTGACATCGGCAAGAGCATGGCGGCGGCTGGTCACTAACCGGCTCGGGTTGCAATCGGGGCGCCCGCCCCCAATTCAGCGTGACTCGGCGGCCGCCCGGGGCGTACCCGGAATGCAGCCCAAGTGAGGCGTTCCTGCCACATCCGGCCGGCCCGCTGCCATCAAGCGGGGGATTGGCGCATGCTAAACTTCCGCCTTTGCGCCAACCCCCGCGCCAACTACTTTTGGGCCGTTGCGCCGCCTGAGTTTCGCCGTCTCTCGCGAAGCGTTTTTCCGGGTGGCTCACCGGCCCCAGTCATCGATGATCACGGGCCTTCTCAAGAAGATTTTCGGCAGCCGCAATGAGCGGCTGATCAAACAGTACCGCCGCAAGGTGGCGCAGATCAATGCGCTCGAGCCCAAGTTCGAAGCGCTTTCCGATGCCGAACTGCAGGCCAAGACTGCGGAGTTCCGTGAGCGTTTCGCCAAGGGCGAGACGCTGGACGCGTTGCTGCCTGAAGCGTTTGCCGTGTGCCGTGAGGCCAGCAAGCGCGTGATGAAGATGCGTCACTTCGACGTGCAGCTCATCGGCGGCATGGTGCTGCACGACGGCAAGATCGCCGAAATGCGCACCGGTGAGGGCAAGACGTTGACCGCCACGCTGGCGGTGTACCTGAACGCCATCGGCGGCCAGGGCGTGCACGTGGTGACGGTCAACGACTACCTCGCCCAGCGCGACGCCGAATGGATGGGTCGCCTGTACAACTGGCTGGGCCTGTCGGTGGGGGTGAACCTCACTACCATGGACCACGACCAGAAGCAGGGCGCCTACGCCGCAGACATTACCTACGGCACCAACAACGAGTTCGGCTTCGACTACCTGCGCGACAACATGGTGTACGACGCCGACCAGCGCGTGCAGCGTCCGCTGAACTACGCCATCGTCGATGAGGTGGACTCGATCCTGATCGACGAGGCGCGTACTCCGCTCATCATCTCCGGCCAGGCCGAAGACCACACCGACCTGTATCGCCGCATGAACGGCATCCCGGCGCAGCTCACGCGTCAGATCGGCGAAGAGAAGGCCGACGGCACGGGCGTCGAGAAGCCGGGCGATTACTACGTCGACGAGAAATCGCACCAGGTTTACCTGACCGAGCAGGGCCACGAGAAGGCAGAGCAGATCCTGCTGCAGGCCGGCCTGATCGGCGAGGGCGAATCGCTCTACGCGCCGCAGAACATCACGCTGATGCACCACCTGTACGCCGCCCTGCGCGCGCACAGCCTGTTCTTCCGCGACCAGCACTACGTGGTGCAGAACGGTGAAGTGGTGATCGTCGACGAATTTACCGGTCGCCTGATGTCTGGCCGCCGCTGGTCCGACGGGCTGCACCAAGCCGTGGAAGCCAAGGAAGGCGTGCAGATTCAGCAGGAAAACCAGACGCTGGCGACGATCACGTTCCAGAACTACTTCCGTATGTACAACAAGCTGTCGGGCATGACCGGCACGGCCGATACGGAAGCGTATGAGTTCCAGGAGATCTACGGCCTGGAGACCGTGGTGATCCCGACCAACCGTGCGCCCCAGCGCAAGGACCTGCAGGACCAGATCTACAAGACCGCGAAGGAGCGCTACGACGCCGTCATCCGCGATATCCGCGACTGCTTTGACCGCGGGCAGCCCGTGCTGGTCGGCACGACCTCCATCGAGAACTCCGAGCTGCTGTCGAACCTGCTGAATCAGGTCAAGCTGCCGCATCAGGTGCTCAACGCCAAGCAGCACGCTCGCGAGGCCGAGATCATCGCGCAGGCCGGCCGGCCCAAGATGATCACCATCGCGACCAACATGGCGGGCCGCGGTACCGACATCGTGCTGGGCGGCAATGTCGAGAAGCAATCCGGCTTCGTGATGGCCGACGAGTCGCTCTCCGAAGAGGAGAAGGCCGCGCGCGTGAAGACGCTGCAGGATGAGTGGCAATCGCTGCACGAGCAGGTGAAGGCTGCTGGCGGTCTGCACATTGTTGGCACGGAGCGCCATGAATCGCGCCGGATCGACAACCAACTGCGCGGCCGCGCCGGCCGTCAGGGCGACCCGGGTTCGTCGCGCTTCTATCTGTCGCTGGACGATCAGTTGCTGCGCATCTTCGCGGGCGACCGCGTGCGCGCCATCATGGATCGCCTGAAGATGCCCGAAGGCGAGCCGATCGAAGCCGGCATCGTCACGCGCTCGATCGAATCCGCCCAGCGCAAGGTCGAAGGCCGCAACTTCGACATCCGCAAGCAACTGCTGCAGTACGACGACGTTGCCAACGACCAGCGCCGGGAGATCTACAAGCTGCGCAACGACATTCTCGAAGCGGGCGATGTGGGCGAGCTGGTCAAGAACCTGCGCGAATCCGTGTTCACCGAGCTGTTCCGCACCTACGTGCCGGCCGAGACCATGGAAGAGCAGTGGGACGTTGCCGGTCTGGAAAAGACCCTGCGCGACGACTGGGGTGTCGACCAGCCGCTGGTGAAGACGCTGGAAGCTGCGCAGTCCATCGAAGACGAAGACCTGCTGAAGATGGTGCTGGAAGCCGCCGAGGCGGTGTACGAAGGCAAGGTGGCACAGGTCGGTCGCGAGTCGTTTGCCGGCTTCGAGCGCTCGGTGATGCTGCAGAGCCTCGATACGCACTGGCGCGAGCACCTGGCCGCGCTAGACATGCTGCGCCAGGGCATCCACCTGCGCGGCTACGCGCAGAAGGACCCGAAGCAGGAATACAAGCGCGAGTCGTTCGAGCTGTTTGGCCGTCTGCTCGATACCATCCGCAATGAAGTGACGCGCATCATCTTCACAGTGCGCATCCAGTCGCAGGAGCAGCTGGAGCAGGCTTCCGAACAGATCGAAGAAGACCTGTCGGCATTGTCCAACCTGCAATACAAGCACGACGAGTTCAGCGAACTGGCCGAGGTGGCTGCGGGCGATGCCGAGATTCACGGTGCGACGCCTGCCACGCCGGCGCACCTTTCGGCAGCGGCTGCCGCCGCAGCCGCGCTGGCAGGCGAAGTGCCCAAGGTCGGCCGCAATGATCCGTGCCCGTGCGGTTCGGGCAAGAAGTACAAGCAGTGCCACGGCAAGCTGGCCTGACGCTGTTTCTGCGCGCCGCTATTGCGGCGCGTTTCGCTCTCCGTTGAATCACGATGCCCGCAATGCGGGCATCCTCATTTGAAAGGTGTGCTCCATGGCTGTGAATCTCGTCGCGCCCGCTGCCGACTCCCTGTTGCCGATCGACGGCGTGGACCTTGGCTGGGCCGAAGCCGGTGTGCGCAAGGCCAATCGCAAAGACGTGCTGCTGGTGCGCATCGCCGAGGGTTCGAGCGTGGCCGGCGTGTTCACGCAGAACCGCTTCTGCGCGGCGCCGGTGCAGGTCTGCCGTGAGCATCTGGCCAGCGGCAAGGGCGCGCGCGCGATCGTCGTGAACACGGGCAACGCGAATGCCGGCACCGGTGCGCCGGGCCTCGCGCATGCGCGCCAGACGTGTGATGCCGTCGCCAAGCTGCTGGGCGTGTCGGAGCAGCAGGTTTTGCCGTTCTCGACGGGCGTCATTTTGGAGCCGCTGCCGGTTGATCGCATCATCGCCGGGCTGCCGGCCGCACAGGCCAACGCCAAGCCGGACAACTGGCTGGCCGCCGCGGAAGCCATCATGACCACCGATACCGTGCCCAAGGCCGCGTCCGCCACGTGCACGCTGTCGGGCAAGACAGTGCGCATGTCCGGGATCAGCAAGGGCGCGGGCATGATCCGCCCGAACATGGCGACCATGCTCGGCTTCATCGCCACTGATGCCAACGTCGACGAAGCCGTGCTGCAAGGCCTGGTGCGATACGCGGCCGACCACTCGTTCAACAGCGTGACGGTGGACGGCGACACCTCGACCAACGACTCGTTCGTCATCATCGCTACGGGCCGTGCCGGTACGCCGCGCATTGATTCGACTTCGCACCCCGACTATGCCGCGTTGCGCGATGCGGTGACGGGCCTTGCCCAGGAACTCGCGCAGAAGATCGTGCGCGACGGCGAGGGCGCGACCAAGTTCATGACCATCCGCGTTGAAGGCGGCCGCAACGTCGACGAATGCCGTCTGATCGCCTATGCGGTCGCGCACTCGCCGCTGGTCAAGACCGCGTTCTACGCGTCGGACCCCAATCTGGGCCGCATCCTGGCCGCCGTCGGCTATGCCGGCGTGACTGACCTCGACGTGAACGGCGTCAACCTGTGGCTCGACGACGTCTGGGTCGCCCGCGACGGTGGCCGCAACCCCGAGTACCGCGAAGAAGACGGCCAGCGCGTGATGAAGCAGGCCGAGATCACCGTGCGCATCGCGCTCGGCCGCGGCGATGCTGCCGCCACGGTGTGGACGTGCGACTTCTCGCACGACTACGTGTCGATCAACGCGGACTATCGTTCGTAAGCCGGAGCCTGCCGTTATGTCGTCCGACCTTTCTGCTCGGCTCGACCGCTTCCTGGGGCGGCTCGAGCAATGGCTGCCCCCTGAACTGACCGAAGCCGACTGGAAAGAGGCCGTCGCCTTCCGCTGGCGCAAGCGCCAGAGCCTGTTCGGCAACATCGGCTATCTGGCGCCGATCCGCCAGTTGCCGCCGATCCATCTGAGCGATCTGCACAACATCGAGCGCCAGAAAGAAGCAATCGTCGTCAACACGCGCCAGTTCGTGCGTAAGCTGCCGGCCAACAACGTGCTGCTCACGGGGGCGCGCGGCACCGGCAAGTCGTCGCTGATCAAGGCATGCCTGAATGAATTCGTGAAGGACGGCCTGCGCCTGATCGAAGTCGACAAGGATGACCTGGCCGACCTGGGCGATATCGTCGAGCGGCTTTCCAACCGCCCCGAGCGCTTCGCGATCTTCTGTGACGATCTCTCGTTCGAGGAAGGCGAATCGGGCTACAAGGCGCTGAAGTCTGCGCTTGACGGCTCGGTGGCGGCGCAGTCGGACAACGTACTGATCTACGCCACGTCCAACCGGCGCCACCTGTTGCCGGAGTATATGAAGGACAACGAGACCTACCAGCACATGCCGGACGGCGAGATCCATCCGGGCGAGGTGGTGGAAGAGAAGATCTCCCTGTCCGAGCGTTTCGGGCTGTGGCTGTCGTTCTACCCGCCCAAACAGGACGAATACCTGACCATCGTCGCCCACTGGCTCAAACACTTTGGCTGCAGCGACGAGGACATCGCCGCCGCCCGTGGCGATGCGCTGGTGTGGGCGCTGGAGCGCGGCTCGCGTTCGGGCCGTGTGGCGTGGCAGTTCGCGCGTGACTGGGGTGGCAAGCATGGGCGGCAGCATGTCGATTGAGTCGCCTATGCGTGTGCCGCCGACGCATACCCCCGACGGCCGCAAGATCACGGAGGTGGCCGTCGGCGTGCTGGTGCAGCCGGATGGCCGGTTTCTATTGGCGCAGCGCCCCGAGGGCAAGCCGTACGCTGGCTACTGGGAATTCCCGGGCGGCAAGCTGGAGGCGGGCGAAACCGTGGAAGCCGCCCTCACGCGTGAGCTGAAGGAAGAGCTCGACATCACGCTGCACACCTGCGTGCCCTGGCACACCATAGAGCACGACTATCCGCACGCCTATGTGCGACTGCACTTCTGCAAGGTGACGGCGTGGGAAGGCACGCTGCGCGCGCTGGAAGAGCAGGATTTCGCCTGGCAGACCCTGCCGATCACCGTCGATCCGGTCCTGCCGGCGACGCTGCCCGTCTTCGAGTGGATGCGCCAGGAGCGCGGCGCGACGCCTGCATGACCAACGCGCTCCCGACGCTCGATTACTGAGCTTGCAGGAAGGCGGCAACCGCCTTCGCCTGTTCGTCCGTCAGTGTGTGGGCGACGGCGCTCATCACCGGCGCATTGGAGCGCGTACCGTTCTTGAACACGCTGATCTGCCGCAGAAGATAGGCTTCGTGCTGCCCCGCCAGGCGCGGAAAGGTGTCGTTGCCCTCGGCATGGGCGCCGTGGCACGAGGCGCAGGCCGGCACGCCTTCCGTCGGCAGGCCGTGCTCGAAGATCTCCTTGCCGCGTGCCATGAGCGCCGAGTCCCCGGCAGGGCCGGCCGGAGCTGACTGGTGCGCGTAGTACTCGGCCAGCGAGGCGATGGTCGCGTCGTCAAGCTGCGAGGCGATCCCCCACATGAACGCTTGCGCGTCTGTCTCGCCGCGCCCGCGGTTGCGGAAACTCTTGAGCTGCGCTTCCAGGTAGTGCGGCACCTGCGCATCCAGGCGCGGGAACATGGGGGATTCGCTTTTGCCGTGCGCCCCATGGCAGGACGAGCACAGTTGCGCCGCCAGCTTTTCGCCGTCTGCCGCGCCGGCTGCACAGGGCCATCCGACGATCATCGCGGCAGTCAAGGCGACGACATACAGCCATCCGGTGGTGTGAGGTCTTTTCATCGCGCTCTTCCTGTATGCGAGTCGAACCTGCCGCTAGAACATGAACCAGCCGAGCAGGTAGATCGTGTTGTTGTCGATCGCGTTGCGGCCGTTGCCATCGTAGTTGCTGTGTGCGCCGTTGAACTTCGTGTACCACGTGTACTGCAGCGCCAGCTTGACCTGCGGGTGCGGCAGGTAGTCGAGTTCGAAGATGAGGCCCTGCGTGTCTGGTCGGCCATTGGCGCTGCCGGTCACGGGCGCGGGCGCGTATAGGCCGGGGTCCGCGCTGCCGGTGGTCGAGAAGTAGGCCAGCGACGCGCCGTACTTGCGCTGGTAGTAGTAAGACGCCTTGGCCTTGAATGTGTCCAGCTTGTCGGTTGCGTTGGCTGGCGTCGGGCCGGCGCCGATGCCGCCGCTCGGGAAGCTCGCTCGCCAGTTTTGCTGTTCGTGGATCCACGCCATCTGTGCCGTGAAGGCGTGCGTCATGGTCAGGTACTGGTACTGTCCATCCACCGCGAAGTCTCGGAAGCGATCGGTCGGCGTGCCGGGCATGGTGTTGTCGGGATACCGGTTGGCCAGCAGCCCGAAAGTGCCCACCATGAACGAATGCGGCCCCCATTCCTGGTTGTAGGCAATGCGCCAGTATGGGTTGGCACCGCTCAGGCGGGCCACGCCGCCCGGGGTGGCCGTGTCCTGTCCGGCGCGGAAGACCGAAAACGCCTGGTCCGCCGTGCGATACGCGCCGAACTCGGCATAGATGTGACGCTGCCAGAAGGCATACGCGCTCGCGCCGACAACCTGCTGCGCCAGGCTGCCGTCGACCAGCGTACTGGCCAGCGGCGGCACGCCGATATTGGGCGCAGCGTACGGGTAGCCAAAGGCCGGGCTGCTGTTCCAGACATCGGACATCGTCGGATTGTTATTGACCGTGATGCCGTAGATGAAATCGACGTCCTCGCGCGTCAGGTGCCATGCGGCGCGAATGTCGGTGTTATCCAGCGCGCTATGGTGGGCGATGCCGTCATAGGTCCATTGGGCGAAGGCGCCGACCGGCCCATAGATGCGCCCGGCATAGAAAAGACTCGCCTGCTGGAGCACCGTATCGCCGTTGCGAACGAAGTCGAAGTCTTCCTGGTCGATGGTTCGCGTGTTGGTGCGCGACATCTGAACCATGCCCGAGACAGGGATCGTCTTGTTGTTCGACAGCGTGTAGCCGGTCATCTTGAAGAACCGGCCAAACGGCGTGAGTTCGGGAAAGCTGACATGGCAGGCCATGCAGGCCATGCCGGTCTGGCGTGCGAAGGCCGGGACCGCGCCGGCTTGTCCAGACCCGAAAGCCAAGCCGCCAAGCAGCAGCCAGCCAAGCGCCCTGAGCGCAGCCATAGACCGTCGCATGGTGCCCCTCCCTTATTTTTAGGTTTTCACCAGCTCGCCTGATCATGAAAGGCGCTCAGGCTGCTTCTGTCAATACGGGGAAGTGGTCACCCTGACATGGATCAACCGCCGCTCGGTGATGTCCTGGAAGCAGCTTGGTAGGGGCAGCGCAAGGGAAGGGGATTTTGCGGCGTGTTGTCCAGCGCACGCCGCATTCGAGGGGGGGGGGGGGGGCGCGCAGGGCGCGAGAGTTCAGTTGAGCTTGCCGCTTACATCGCCGCCCGGCGCATCAGGCGGCAGATCGTCATCTTCGACCACAGGAATCGTGTACTGCTCGGCAGCCCAGGCGCCCAGGTCGATCTGCTTGCAGCGCTCGGAGCAGAACGGGCGGTAGCGGCTCTCCGGCACCCAGGGCACCGGCTTGCCGCAGGTTGGGCATTTGACGGTCTTTGCTGTCATGGGTGATTCGCTCAGAAATTACAGAGCTTGAGCTGGAACGGGATGTCCGCATCGACCGGCCTGGGCCGCAGGTCGCCATCCTGCTGGGTGAAGCGCACCCAGAGCATGTACTTGTTGGCGCTGATCTCGGGGATGAAGCCCAGCGCCGCATCGTCCAGGCGCACCTGCATAAGCTGGTATACGCGGCCCGACAGCATCTGCTGATAGCTGCCGGCGTTAGCAATGACCTTGCCGCTCTGGCCCGATTCGCGCAGCAGGCGCAGCACGATCATGGTGGCGTCGCGCAGCGGCACCAGGGGCTGGGCCCATTTGATGATGTCGGTGCGCCGGCGCTCGGCCGGGTGATGCTGCCATGCAAAATACGCCGGCAGGTCGAACTCACACGTGCCACCCGGGATGATGGCGCGGCTGCGGATGCTGGTCAGCCATTCGTTGTCGGCGATCAGTTGGCCGGCCTTGCCGTGCGTGGCGGTGAGGTTGCCCGAGGCGGTTTCCAGCTCGCTGATGACGGCGTCGAGCGCGTCCTGGTCGATCTGCGGATTGGCGCGCAGCGCGGTGAGCGTCTGACGCTGGCGGTCGAGTTCTTTGAGGAGGTCGGATTTGAGGTCGGCGCGGCCGGCCACGTCGACGATCTCGAACAGCGTGGTCAGCGCCACATGGTGCTGCAGCGGTTGTTCCTGCACGAGAAAGAAATCCAGCCGCTCGAACAGGTCTTCGAGCCGCAGCAGCGTCCGAATGCGTTCGTTGAAGGGATATTCGTACAGAATCAAAACTTGGGTGCCCGTTTGGCTGGCACGAAGCCCGTTTGGCTTCGATCTGAGCGCATTCTATGCGAGACCCTTGTTCATCACAATGAAAAGGGCGCCAACGTTCGCGAAGTCCGCTTTCAGACGGTTTCAGTTCGTCCGCCAGGCTTGGTCCAGACGGCTGATCTGCGCAAGCAGGTCAGCCAGCGTGCCGCTGTTGTCGATCACGTCGTCGGCGGCAGCCAGGCGGGCTTCGCGTGTGGCTTGAGCGGAGATGATGGCCTCCACCTGCGCGCGCGGCAGGCCGTTGCGGGCCATTACGCGGGCAATCTGCGTCTCGACCGGGCAATCGACCACGAGGATGCGGTCGACCAGCTTGCGCCAGCTCTGGTGCCCGGCCAGCGATTCCACCAGCAGCGGAACCACGTAGACGAGGTACGGATGCCCCCCCGATGCCTGCGCCGCTGCGCCACGTGACAGCGCGATCTCGCGGATCAGCGGATGCGTGATCTGCTCCAGGCGTGTCTTGGCGGTGACATCGGAAAAGACGAGGGCGCGCATGGCATCGCGGTCCATGGCGCCATCGGCGCGCAGGATGCCGGGGCCGAAGGCCTCGACCAGCTTGGGCGTCGCGGCCCCGCCTGGCGCTGTGATCTCGTGCGCGATGGCATCGGTGTCGACGATGGCGGCGCCGCGCTCGGCGAAGCGGTCCGCCACGTAGCTCTTGCCGCTGCCGATGCCGCCGGTCAGGCCGATTACACGCATACGGGCAGCGTCCTCAAGGGGCCAGCAAGGGCGTGGTCCCTGTCAGCCCGATCAATTGCGGGCCTGCCAGCAGGGCGATCACGCCGGCGCCGGCAATGAACGGTCCGAACGAGAACGGCGAGTCGCTCTTCGCGCCGCGCACGATGCGCAACAGCCCGAACACCAGCCCTACCACCGAAGACAGCAGCACCAGCAACGGCAGCGCTTGCCAGCCGAACCAGGCGCCCAGCGCCGCCATCAGCTTGAAGTCGCCGTAGCCCATGCCTTCGCGGTCGCGCAGCAGCTTGTAGGCCCAGTAGATGGTCCAGAGGAAGAGGTAGCCGGCCATCGCGCCCATCACCGCATCTTGCAAGTGCGTGAACATGCCAAACAGGTTCACCCCCAGACCCAGCCAGAGCAGCGGCTGGGTGATGGCGTCGGGCAGCAGTTGGGTATCGGCGTCAATCATCGTGCCGGCGATCAGGAACCACAGCAGCACGGCCGAGGCCACCGCCACCCAGGTCGGCCCGAAGTGCCACAGGCAGGCGGCGGTCAGCAGGCCGGTGACCAGTTCCACGGCCGGGTAGCGCCAGGAGATCGGCGTCTTGCAGGCGCTGCAGCGGCCGCGCAGCGCCAGCCAGCTCAGCACGGGGATGTTCTCCACCGCCTTGATCTGGTGCCCGCAAGACGGGCACGCCGAGCGTGGCACGATCAGGTTGTAGGTGTCGGGGTGGGGCAGCGGTTCCTCGCGCAATTCGGCGATGTAGTTGGCTTCCTCGCGCTCGATCATGCGCGGCAGGCGGTGAATCACCACGTTGAGGAAACTGCCGACCAGCAGGCCGACCAGCCCGCCCGCCCCAATCGCGAACCACGCTGGCAGTTGCGCCAGCGTGGGGATGACGAACATCTCGGGCATCAGACCACCTGGCCCAGTTTGAAGATCGGCAGGTACATCGCCACCACCATGCCGCCAATCAGCACGCCCAGGATCACGATGATGATCGGCTCGATCAGCGCGGAGATATTCGCCACGGCGTCGTCCACCTCGCGCTCGTAGAACTCGGCCACCTTCAGCAGCATGTTGTCCAGGGCGCCGGATTCTTCACCGATCTGCGTCATCTGCAGCACCATGTTGTCGAACACGTGCGTGGCTTGCATGGCGTTGGTCAGGCTGGTACCGATGCGCACCGCCTGCTGGATCTCGAGCGTGGCGTCGTGATAGACCCAGTTGCCGGCCGCGCCCGCCACCGACTCCATTGATTCCACCAGCGGCGTGCCGGCGGCGAACATCGTGGCCAGCGTACGCGTCCAGCGGGCGACGGTCGCCTTGCGGATGATGCTGCCGAAGATCGGCATCTTGAGGATGAGCCGATGCGTCTTGCGCTGGACGTCCTCCGAGCGTTTAAACGCCCGCGTGAACAGCACAATGCCAATGATGGGCGCGAAGACGATGATGTACCACCACTGCACGAAGAAGTCGGAGATGCCCATCACCACCAGCGTCGGGGCAGGCAGCGTGGCACCGAAGCTGGAGAACACGCCCTTGAATGCCGGCACCACGAAGATCATCAGCACCACCGTCACCAGAAAGGCCACCGTCAGCACCGAAATCGGATAGATCATGGCCGACTTGATCTGCGCCTTCAGCGCGATCGACTTTTCCATGTACAGCGACAGGCGCTCGAGCAGCGCGTCGAGAATGCCGCCCTGTTCGCCGGCGTCGATCAGGTTGCAGTACAGCGTGTCGAAGTACTGGGGATGGCGGCGGAAGGCCTGCGCCATGCTGCTGCCCGATTCGATGTCGAAGCGGATTTCCGTCAGCAGTTGCGTGAAGTTCGGATTGGCATGGCCACGCGCGATGATGTCGATCGACTGCAGCAGCGGCACGCCGGCCTTGAGCATGGTCGAGAGCTGGCGCGTGAAGTAAGCCACGTCTTTTGGCGTGATCTTCTTGCCGCGGGCGGCGCGGCGGCGTTTGGACTTGGTGATCGACAAGCCTTGCTTGCGCAGGATGGCGTTGACCTCGGTGATGCTCTCCGCCCGCATCTCGCCCTTGAAAATCTTGCCTTTGCGGTCCTTGCCTTCCCACTCGAAGATGTACTGCGTGGGTGCCTTCTTGGCAGCGGTCTTGCGTGCTGGCGCGGCGGCCGCGCTCTTTGAGGCCGGTCTTGCGGCTGGTGCTCGTGTGGCCATGATTGGTTCCTACCCCCCGGTATGGGAACGATTGATCGAGAAGGTTATTGGTTCGTCGTGGCCAGCACTTCCTCAAGGGAAGTTAGCCCCTGCTTCACTTTCCTCAGACCCGATTCGCGCAGCGAGAGCACCCCCTCCTTGCGCGCCTGCTCGGCGATCTGCAGTGCCGTGCCATGCGTGAGGATGATCTCCTGAATCGCCTCGGTGATCGGCATGACCTGATAGATACCGACCCGGCCCTTGTAGCCGCTGCCGTTGCAGGTCTCGCAGCCAACCGGATGGTACGGCTGCCAGGAGCCGTCGAGGTCGGCCTCGGTAAAGCCCGCATCGAACAGCGTTTCCTTGGGCAACGGCCCCGGCTTCTTGCATTCCTTGCATAACCGGCGCGCCAGACGCTGTGCCGTAATCATCAGGACCGAAGACGCGATGTTGAACGGCGCCACGCCCATGTTCATCAGGCGTGTGAGCGTGGTCGGCGCATCGTTGGTGTGCAGCGTGGAAAACACCAAGTGACCGGTCTGCGCAGCCTTGATCGAGATGTCCGCCGTTTCCAGATCCCGGATTTCGCCCACCATGATGATGTCCGGATCCTGCCGCAGGAACGACTTGAGCGCGGCCGCGAAAGTGAGCCCCGCCTTGTCGTTCACGTTGACCTGGTTGATGCCGGGCAACTGGATTTCAGCCGGATCCTCGGCCGTGGAAATATTGATGTCGCCCTGGTTCAGCTTGTTCAGGAAGGTGTAGAGCGACACCGTCTTGCCCGAGCCGGTCGGCCCCGTCACCAGCACCATGCCATACGGCCGCTTGATCACGTCCAGCAGCAGTTGCTTCTGCTCGGGCTCGTAGCCGAGCTGGTCGATGTCCAACCGCTCGGTGGACGACTCCAGAATCCGGATTACGATCTTCTCGCCGAACAGCGTCGGCAGCGTCGACACCCGGAAGTCGATGGCGCGCTCGACCATCTCTTTGTTCTCTTTGTCCTTCTTGTCTTTCGGGACGGTGATGAGCAGCTTCATGCGGCCGTCTTGCGGCACGCGCTTTTCCGAGATGTCCAAGCGCGAGAGCACCTTGATGCGGGTGGCGATCTTGTCGCGGATATCGAGCGGCGGCTGCGCGACTTGCGCCAGGATGCCGTCGATACGGAAACGCACGCGGTAAAACGTTTCAAACGGCTCGAAGTGCAAGTCCGACGCGCCGCGCAGCAGGGCTTCGGTAAAAAGCTTCTGCAGGAAGCGCACCACGGGGGCATCGTCGATGCCGTCGGCGGCGGTGCGGCGCGTGGCCGCAGCGGCGCCGGGGTCGTACTCGATCTGCGTGGCTTCCTGCTTGGGGAAGAGCGACTTGATCTCGGCCGGCGCCTCATTGGCCAGGCTCAATTGGCGCACCAGCTTGTCGTGCTCGACGATGACCGTTTCGATCGCCACGTTCATCTTCTGGCGCAGCTCGTCGATCGGCTTCGGGTCGCTCGGGTCGGACGTCGCGATGATCAGCCGGTTCTCGCGGCGGCCCAGCGGCAGCAGGCGCATCTGGGCGAAGTGCTTGTTGGCCGTCAGCACGGCCGGCACGGTGTCGAGCTTGTACTGCGCCAGATCCAGCAGCGGCATCTGGTACTTGCCGGCCACGAACACGGCCAGGTCGTGCGCACTCATGATCCCGCTGCTCACCAACTCGTCGATCAGCTGCGTGCGCTTCTCGCGCGCGCTCTGTTCCAACTGGGTGAGTAACGTCGGCGCAATCCGCCGGCTCTGTGCAAGAGCAAGTCCGAGTGTCATGAGTCCGTCTGGCTGACCATTTCAGCGCGCGCCCGGCCCCACCGCCTTGAACGTGCGCCCGCCCCCCAAAGGCGAGTTATTTCATGTTTTGCAGTCGGCGCCCCACCCATTCGTGGGGGGTGGTGCCCGGAACCGGGGCAGTTTGCCGACCGCCCCCTGATTTGTAAAGCGCGCTTCCAAGTGCCACTTGCATTTGTGCCACATCGGCAGAAAACCGCCCGGGCTGAAGCTTTTGGCGTTGCTTCTGTCTTGCGGGTGGCCTCAGCTACGCTTCGCGGGCGTCGGCCGATGCAGCCGCACCGTGCGGATCGACTGGTTATCCATCTGAACGATGTCCATCACGCATCCGGCAATCCTGACACTGACCGCCGCCTCGGGGATCTCCTCCAGCACTTCCAGCACCAGTCCGTTGAGCGTCTTCGGGCCGTCGGTCGGCAGGTTCAGGCCCAGGCGCCGGTTCAGGTCGCGCAGTGACATGCCCGCATCAGCAAGATAGGCGCCAGCGGCATCCCAGGCCTGCTTGCCGGCACTCGGCAGCGTGGTGGTGAATTCGCCGATCATCTCTTCGATGATGTCTTCCAGCGTCACCAGCCCCAGCATGTCGCCGTATTCGTTGACGATCAGGCCGATGCGGCGGCGGTTTTCCTGGAAATACTGTAGCTGCCGGAAAACGGGCGTGCCGCTCGGAACGAAGTAGGGCTGCACGAGCAGGTTGCGGAAATCGTCGTGGGTGAGCGCGGTGTGACCCAGCAGCGACAACGCCTTGCGCACGTGCAGGATGCCGATCACCTGGTCGCTGTCCTGCTCGAATACCGGCAGCTTGTTGTGATAGCAGGTCTCCAGTTGCTGGACCACCTCTTCGATCGGGCGCGACAGATCCAGCGATTCCACACGCGCACGCGGCGTCATCACGTCGTCCACGGTGATGGCGTCGAGGTCGAACAGGTTGAGCAGGATGCTGCGGTGCTTGTGCGGGATGAAGTTGCCCGATTCCAGCACCAGCGTGCGCAGTTCCTCGGTCGACACGCGTTGTTCCGGCGCCGTGCGCGTATTGATGCGCACCAGCCGCAGCAGGCCCATGGCGAAGGCGTTGACCACTGTCACCAGCGGCGTCGCCGCCTTCATCAGCGGTCCGATGATGAAGCTGGCCGGAAACGCGATGCGCTCAGGGTAGGTTGCCCCTACGATCTTGGGTGCGATCTCGCAGAACACGATGATCAGGAAGGCGACCACCGCCGTGGCGATCGACAGCGTGGTGCCGCTGTTGCCAAAGTAATGGATGGCCAGATTGGCGATCAGGACCGGCACGGCAGTGTTGATCAGGTTGTTGCCGATCAGGATCAGTGAGAGCAGCTTGTCGGTCTGGCCCAGCAACTGCTGCGTGTTGCGCGCGCCTGAGACATTGGATTTGGCGAGGTGACGCAGCCGATGGCGGTTGAGCGCCATCATTGCGGTCTCGGAAATCGAGAAGAAGGCGGAACAGCACAACAGCAGCGCGACGGCGCCGAGCTGCGCCCAGAGCGGCCAGGATTCCAAGGCGGGAGAGGGTGAGCGGCGAAGCGCCCACTATAGCAGAGGGGTTTGTCACGTCAGCGTTGACAATGGGTGGGCGCGCAAGCGGTGTGACACTCCCCCACTGGTGTCAGCAGACGACATGCGGAGCGCCTGGAAACCGGATGCGGTGGGGGGCGGCTTCGACGCGACGCACGCATCTGGATTGGACGTGCTGGCAATGGCGAGGTCCCTTGTTCCGAATGCGGATGGCGAAGGTGTCTTCGAGCTGGGTCAGGCGCGGCTTGAGCTGCTGCTTTTTCAGCTCGATGCAATACGCAACCTTCAATTTCCGGGCGGCAAGCGGCAGTAGAATCAGTTGGGGATGTCGTCTTCGCCAGGATGGCCGGCGCATTCGAACGCGTCGATGCTCAACGCATCCAGCCCCGCAGCTTCAGCGCTCAACGCGTGCCGGACGGCCGTGCATTTGTGGACCACCTTGATACCCGCTTCTTTGAGCGGAGGCAGCCATTTCTTGGGATTGTTGCCCGCCGTCTCCACAATCTTCACGCCGCCATCAATGATGGCCTTCACAAAGCCGGGGTAATCAGGCGGCGTTACCGACGGCAAGAACGTCAAGTTGACGCCAAACGGCTTGTTGGTCATGTCGCGGCATCGGGCGATTTCATTCGCTAGGTTCTCTGCCGTACGCTGCGTGACGGCCGTAATCATCCCGAGGCCACCGGTATTCGATACCGCCGCCGCCATTTTGGCAAAACCGCCCCAGTGCATGCCGCCCTGGATAATCGGATGTTCGATGCCGAACAGTTCTGCAATTGCAGTCTTCAAGAGCATCCTCGCGTTTTGCTATAGGTCATTGTGCGCGCCTCAAGCCACCACGCAGCCGGCGCGCAAATCGGCGATCTCACTAGGGTCGTAGCCCGCTTCACGCAGGATCTCATCACTGTGCTGGCCAACGTCGGGCGCTTTGCGTGGTTTGGTTTTCGGCTTACTGGACACGAAAAATGGAGAACCGACCGTCATCATCGTGTCGTTCTCGATCGGCAGCAGGAAGCCGTTGTCGATCGCCTGACGGTCCTCCACAACGTCGGCCAACTCTGCCACGATCTCGAACACTAGGCCGGCTGCGGTCAGGATGGCCCGCCATTCGCCTCGATCGCGCGTCGCGAACGCGGCATCGAGGACTGCGATCAGTTCGACCGAATTCTTGAAGCGGTCAGCCTGCGTCGCAAAGCGGGAATCATCAATCAGGGATTCAATGTCCAGGCACTTTGCGAGCGTCGGCCATTGGCGCTCTTCATTGAGGATCGTCAAAATCAGCCAGCGGTCATCCTTGCAACGGTAATACGTGGTCAGCGCGTTGAACAAGCGCTCACGCGGCGGCCGCGGGAAGATGGTCGCGCCGCACAACGCCGCCTGGATCATAAAGCCGTTGGACCACAGCCCATTGGCAACCAACGACGAACCGACCTGAGTACCGCGCCCCGTGCGCTCGCGCTCATAGAGCCCTGTCACGATCGCGGCGAACAACGCCATCGCCGACGAGTGGTCGCCCATACCGGTGTTCGCGCGGGTGGGCGGAGATTCCGCGTCGCTGCGCACGCCGTCCATCAGCCCCGAGCGTGCCCACCAGGCCGTCATGTCGAAGCCCGGTTTACTCGCCTCTGCGCCAACTTCGCCATAGCCGGTGAACGACGCATAGACGAGCCGATCATTGAGCGCGGAAAGCGCGTCATGGCTGATGCCGAGCTTGTTGCGCACCGCCAGCGGCAGATTGGTGATGAAGACATCCGCTTCGCGCACCAGGCGCTCCAGCACAGCCAGCCCTTCGGGTTGCGCGATGTCGAGCGCAAGGCCGCGCTTGCTGCGGTTATCCAGCAACCACGCGTAATTGACATCTCCCTTCGGCATACCAGGAAGTCGGGCGAGATTGCGCCCCGGATCACCCGCGCCAGGTGGCTCGATCTTGATCACATCGGCACCGAAATCCGCCAGCACGGCTGCAGCGCCGGGGGCGGCGATAAAGCTGCTGCAGTCGATCACGCGCAGACCCTCGAAGATCATTTCCGTATCCTTATTGAACAGGGGGGGCGGCGGGGTCACAAAGGCTCTCGTGACCGCCGATTGAGGACCGCGAAGCGCGGGCAATATCGGTACTGCCTTGCGCCGCGCTACGTTCGGCCCGCAGCATGGGAAGGCATGCCAGCATGGGCATTAGCAGCCTTCACTGTCAGCAGAACAAGAACGCCGGACGCGACATACATGGCCATCACGAGATAGAGGCCCTGAACGTTGCTGCCCGTATTCTTCATCAGCATGGCGTTGACGGACGGCGCGACGGCGGGCCCGAGGTTGCCAAGGCTGCTGATCAAGGCGATACCTCCCGCTGCGACCCGTTTGGGCAAATATTCGCTGGTCAACGTGAAGAACAACGGCGTGGCAGATCCAAGTCCGATATAGGCGACGGCCAGGCCGATGAGCGAGGCTGCAATCTGCACTGCTTCCTGGCCCTGCGTGAGCGTCACGATGCCCAAACCTGCTGCGGCCAAGGTTGTGGAAAACGCAAAATGTCGACGACGCTCCTGATGTGCGTCCGAATGGCGCCCAACCCAGATCATTCCGCCAACGGCGCACAGCTGTGGAGTCGCGGCCAGGCCCCCCAGGATGAAGAGGTCTTTAACGCCCCAGTTGTGGATTAGCGTGGGAAGCGTGAAAACCACGGTATAGGTCGCGCCGAGGAGAAGAAAGTACCCCAGCGCAAGCAAGTACACCTTCGGATCACACAGCATCTGAAGAAAGGCACTGTCACGCTCGCTAACAATGTCCTTGTGATCATGTTCGAGCCGCTCGCGCAACAGTGCTTTCTCTTCAGGTGAGAGCCAATCTGCCGATTCAGGACCGTCGTCCAGGTATAGATACACGACGATGCCCAGTATCGCCGCCGGCAGACCTTGCAGCACAAACAACCACTGCCAGCCGTGGTAGCCGCCGACATCGTTGAAGTACTTCAGGATACCGCCTGAAATCGGACCGGCAAGCATCCCCGCTATCGTCGCGGCCGACATGAAGATTGCGATCACCTGACCGCGGCGTGCAGACGGATACCAATAGGTGAAATACAGAATGACACCCGGAAAGAACCCCGCCTCGAACACACCGAGCATGAAGCGCATCACATAAAACTGCGTTGGCGTGTTGACGAACACCATTGCAGACGCTACCAAGCCCCAGCAGAACATGATGCGAAGGAGCGTCTTGCGCGCGCCAATTTTCTCGAGTATCAGGTTGCTCGGCACCTCGAACAGAAAGTAGCCGATGAAGAAAATGCCGGCGCCCAGTGCATACACCCCGGCATCAAAGCTCAGCGTCTGCTTCATCTGAAGCTGCGCGTAGCCTATGTTGATGCGGTCCAGGAACGCAACCATGTAGCAAACTAGTAGCAGCGGAAGCAGCCGCCAGCCCACCTTCCGGTAAACCAGATGGTCTTCTGACGAAGAAAATGCGGATACGGACGGATTTCCGATCGGTCCGGTCTTGGGGTTCATCGTTGTCTCCGTGCTCCGGTCTGGCCGGATGCTTGTTCTCGATTTGAATTGAGAGGGGGCACGACAACAGTGGAACCGCCAGCGTCGTTTGGTACGGCTGTGCGCGATCGTTGTCTGACCTCTAATGGCACGAGACTATCGAACGACACAATGGACCAGGAAGGTTCCATTTGCCAAACAGGAGGGTGAGTTTTGACCATGTCCCGCATACCGAGGTATCGGGTGAATGCTCATCGCCGTGCGCTCGAGCGCTCAGGCGCGGCCAGCGAGGCTCTTCATTTGCGGCGCCGGCGATGGCACCGGACCAGCCATCGCGATGTCGCAGGCGATCGAAAACAGTCAAAATTGGCCCAGGCCGGGCGATTCTGGACCCGTTCAACGCATGCTCAAGGACTCCGGCACGGAGTCTGGCGGGCTTTCCAGGATATCGGGGTCATTATCGATTGGCAGCACCCAATGCGGAGATAACATTGCCATTCATTTAGGAGAGTCCCTGGATGCAGCTTATTGCCCCTGGTTCCAAAGACAAGATTTACCCGCCGCACAAGATTGCGGCGCTCGTCGCTGCAATGGCGGAGGAAGGCATCGATGCCACTGAAGTGTTGTCAGGAACCGGCATCACGCCAAAGCAACTTCAGTCTCCCGCAATGCGCGTGTCATATCGGCAGACCCGCCAAGTCTTTCTGAATACGCTTGGCTTGACCTCTGACCCGACCTGCGCATTTCGTGCCGGGGGATGCATGCGCGTCACTGCGTATGGAATGTACGGGTATGCGCTGCTCAGCAGCCAATCACACCGGGAGTCGCTACATTTTGCGTTGAAGTATCACCGCGTGATGGGGCCAGTGGCAAACATGGCCTATACCGAAGAGGGCAACGATGCAGTCTTCATCTATACGCCGCTGCTGGCTGAGTCCCCAGAGGACGATTTGTACCGACTGACCACGGAATTTCAGCTCGCCAGCCACCGCACGTTCACTCTGGACTTATATGGCCCGTCTTTCAGGCTGTCAGGCGTTCGTCTGAAATACAGAGCGCCTAAACACGCTCAGGCGTATACGGAGTTTTTCGGCTGCCCTGTGCTGTTTGGCCAGGAGCACAACGCGCTGCGGTTCGATCTGGGCTGGATGTCCGAGCCAATGCCCTATGCGAACCCGATTACCAACGCCATGGCATTGGAGATGTGCGAAAGGAGCTTGGCAGAGCTGAGCAAGACAGGAAGCGTTGCGGCCGAAGTCTATCGTGTGTTGTTCGAGCAGCCGGGGCGATTCCCCAATATTGATGCGATTGCCGAAGAACTGGAGACCAACGCCCGGGCCCTGCGCCGCAGACTGGCAGACGAGCAGACGTCTTATCGGAACATCCTGGCCGAGGTACGGATGCGCCTTGCCATCGAGTACCTGCAGAACACCGATATGACAAACGATGAAATCGCAAGCCGCCTTGGCTACAGCGAGTCAGCCAATTTCCGGCACGCGTTCAGCCGCTGGACGCAACGTACGCCATCGGACTATCGCAACGGATAGGCCCATCCGTGTCGCTTGTCAGGTGGCACGAGGCCGTACAGAACTCCAGTCGAGGTTTCGACATTTTGCTCCCATGACGCGCTGGTCGAAACTCACCCCCGGATCGAGCAAATCGGACCTTTCTTGCGCGTAGCCGCGTTCGATAGTCTCCTGTCAAAGATCACGTAAAAGATGACAAGGAGATCTCGCGATGCCTTTAGCCCAAGACAGCGCTCAGCACAGGAAAGGCCGCTTCGCTCGCACCGCTGAAGCCGAGCGGTACACCCGCTGACATGCTTACTTCTTGCGGGTCGGACGTAGCCAGCACCGCGATTGAACCACAGGGCGCTTTTCCGACGGACTCGCCTGAATCGGTGGCGCGAAGCGCTCGGCGTCCGACGTTGTGCCAAGCAGGCTGCTCAAGCGCCCCGCACTAGGGGCTAACGTCCGCTCGAGAGCCACCAATTCATTCACATGATCCCACCACCGCTCGTGTGATCGCCGTGGCAAATCACATTGCGATGAAGCGACGATGACCCTGCATGGGCAACGTACATGACAACCAGAGACTCAAGCCAGCATGACCAATCAAGAAATCGAAAGTGCTCCAGTCAAAGCGGAACTACGCGGTAATGTGCTGTGCATAACCGTGGACCATCCACCTGTCAATGCACTCAGCGCGGCGGTACGGCGCGGCCTGCTGGATGCACTGGAAGCTGCCGAACGGAATGCCGACGTCGCGGCCGTTCTGCTCGTCGGTGCGGGCTGCAACTTCATCGGCGGCGCAGATATCCGTGAATTTGGCAAGCCGTCGGTGGCCCCGTCGCTGCCGGAGGTCTGTAATAGGATCGAAGCCTGCAGCAAGCCCGTCGTAGCCAGCATCGACGGTGCTGCCCTCGGGGGCGGCCTCGAAGTCGCGCTGGCCGCTCACTACCGGCTCACCCTCTCCGGTGCCAAGCTGGGGTTACCGGAAGTCTCGCTGGGATTGCTGCCTGGCGCAGGTGGTACCCAACGTGCGCCGCGCCTGATCGGTGCGCAAGCCGCGCTAGACCTGATGCTGAGCGGCCGACACCTCGGTGCCAACGAGGCGCTTGCATTGGGTTTGGTGGACCAGGTCTGCGAAGGTGAAGACTGTCTTGCCGAAGGTCTCGCTTATACCCTGGAGCTACTGGGCTCCAATGCAGGTGTGCGACGCACCCGTGATGCCACCGCCCTCTCCGATCGACAAGCGAATCGAACCGCCATCGACCAGGCTCGAGCCGCGATGGCGCTGAAATCCCCTGGATTGTTCTCGCCGATGAAAATCATCGAAGCCGTTGAGGCCGCGCTCGAACTTCCGTTCGATGAGGGACTGCACCGAGAGCGACAACTGTTTCTCCAATGCCTAGACAGCCCGCAGCGGGCCGGGCTCGTCCACGCGTTCTTCGCCGAGCGAGAGGTGTTGAAAGCGCCGGAAACACGCACGGCGAAACCGCGCCCCATCGCCAGTGTTGGTGTCGTCGGCGGGGGCACGATGGGTGCAGGCATTGCGGTGGCGCTGCTCGACGCAGGCCTCCCCGTCATCATGGTCGAGCGCGACGAGCCATCACTGGCTCGCGGCCGCGCAAATGTCGAGAAAGTCTACGACGCGCTGGTTGCAAAAGGCCGCATGACGCCGGAGGCACGCACCGCCGTATGCGCTCGCTGGAGTGGCAGTACCTCGTATGACGCCCTCGCCTCGGTTGACCTGGTGATCGAAGCCGTGTTCGAGGACATGGCTGTGAAACATGCCGTGTTTGCCGAACTCGATCGCGTCTGCAAGCGGGGTGCGATCCTCGCGACCAACACGTCGTACCTGGATGTCAACGCAATCGCGGCAAACATTTCGCGACCCATCGATGTGATCGGGCTGCACTTCTTCTCGCCCGCCAACATCATGAAGCTCCTGGAAGTCGTTGTCCCCACAAAGGTCAGCGCCGATGTCGTGGCGAGTGCCTTTGCCCTGGCGAAGCGGCTACGCAAGGTGCCGGTCCGGGCTGGCGTGTGCGACGGCTTCGTCGGCAACCGCGTGCTGGCCGTCTATCGCACCGCCGCTGACCATATGATGGAAGATGGCGCCTCACCCTACCAGATCGACAGCGTACTGCGCGACTTTGGCTTCCCGATGGGCCCGTTCCAGGTCGCCGACCTGGCTGGCGGCGACATTGGCTGGGCAACACGGAAGCGCCGCGCCGCCACTCGGGATCCCCGCGCGCGCTACGTGCAGATTGCCGACCGCCTCTGCGAGCGCGGCTGGTTTGGACAAAAGACGGGACGTGGCTATTACCTGTATCCCGAAGGGGCACGCAACGGCATGCCTGATCCTGAGGTCGAAGCGATCATCGACGATGAGCGCGCACGCGCGGGCGTGACGCCGCGCGATTTCAGCGATGAGGAAATCCTGCGTCGCTATATGGCTGCCATGATCAACGAAGGCGCCAACGTCGTGCAGGAAAAGATCGCCTTGCGCCCGCTCGACGTAGACGTGACCTTCATCTATGGCTACGGCTTTCCGCGCTACCGCGGCGGCCCGATGAAGTATGCCGACATGGTCGGGCTCCCGAACGTTTTGGCAGACATCCGGCAGTTCGCGAAGGAAGACCCGCTGTTTTGGCAGCCATCGCCGCTTTTGGTCGACCTTGTCGAGCGCGGCGCCGACTTCTCCAGCCTCAATCTCTCCGCTTAACCGTTTTCGGGAATCCAAGCATGCGCGAAGCCGTCATTGTTTCCACCGCCCGCACGCCGCTGACCAAAGCGCATCGCGGCGAATTCAATATCACTCCAGGCCCTACGCTCGCCTCTTTTGCCGTGCGTGCGGCAGTGGAACGTTCCGGCGTGGACCCGGAACAGATCGAGGACGCAATCCTCGGCTGCGGCTATCCGGAAGGCATCACCGGCCGCAACATTGCCCGCCAAGCGGTGATCCGCGCGGAACTGCCGCTATCAATTGCCGGCACCACAGTGAACCGCTTCTGTGCCTCCGGCCTCCAGGCCATCGCGATTGCTGCCGGCCGGATTGTCGTGGACGGTGTGTCCACCATGATCGCAGGCGGTGTTGAAAGCATTTCCGGTATCCGCACCCGCGAAGACGGTGCCAGTGGCCTCGACCCGTGGATTGTCGAACACAAGCCCGAGCTGTATCTGGCGATGATTGACACGGCCGATATCGTGGCGCGCCGCTATGGCATCAGTCGCGAAGCACAGGACCAATTCTCGGTTGAAAGTCAGCGCAAGACCGAAGCGGCCCAACTGGCAAACCGCTACGCCGACGAAATCGTGCCCGTCACGACGCACATGGCGGTCACCGACAAGGAAACCGACGTCGTGAGCCAACGGGAGGTCACGGTATCGGCCGACACCTGCAACCGTCACGGCACGACGTACGAAGCGCTCGCCAAGCTCGCCCCAGTCAAAGGGCCGGATCGGTTCGTCACGGCCGGCAACGCATCGCAGTTGTCCGACGGTGCAGCGGCATGTGTGCTGATGGAAGCCAAAGCGGCCGAACGCGCCAACCTCACACCGCTCGGCGCGTTCCGTGGCTTTGCGGTGTCCGGCTGTGAGCCGGACGAGATGGGCATCGGCCCCGTATTTGCGGTGCCAAAACTACTGGCTCGCCACGGCTTGACGATCGATGACATCGGGCTGTGGGAGTTGAACGAAGCGTTCGCATCGCAGGCCATCTATTGCCAGCAACGCCTCGGCATTCCATCGGAACGCCTGAACGTCAACGGTGGCGCAATCTCGATCGGACACCCATTCGGTATGACAGGTGCACGGCTCGCCGGACACGTCCTGCTCGAAGGTCGGCGGCGAGGCGTCAAGTACACCATCGTCACGATGTGCATTGCCGGTGGCATGGGCGCTGCAGGACTGTTCGAAATCTATTGAAAAGAAGACACCAAGCACGGCTCTGAACTTGGTCCCAGAAAAGAAGGCTTTTCCGTGCTGAGGCGCTACGCTTCCTGCAAGACGGACCTCCGCAGCGCTTAGCCGAAGAGCCAATCCTGGGTGCCCCTGTCCCCGGGCCGCCTCAACCCGCTTCAAGAACTCCGATTTGCCATGTCTGAACCGACCTCATCGCTGCCCCTCACCGGCATTCGTGTCCTCGATATATCCCGTGTGCTGGCTGGACCCTGGTGCGCCATGGTCCTCGGTGACCTTGGGGCCGAAGTCATCAAGGTCGAACACCCTCAGCGCGGGGACGACACGCGCGACTGGGGCCTGCGTGTTGGCTCAACGCAAACGGCTTACTTCAACAGCGTCAACCGTAACAAGCGGTCCGTGACGATTGACCTACAGACGGAAGATGGCCAACAACTCGCCCGTGAACTGGCCAGCAAGAGCGACGTCGTGATCCAGAACTTCAAGTTCGGGGGAGCGGAAAAATTGGGACTCGGATACGAGCAACTGAAGCAAGGGCATGAGGATCTTATCTACTGCTCAATTTCAGGCTACGACCGGACCGGCCCTGAAGCGGCGCGGCCGGGCTACGACCTGGTGATTCAAGGTGAATCCGGTCTGATGGCGCTCAATGGCGAGGCTCATCAACCCCCGTTGAAATTCGGCGTTGCGGCGGTCGATATGTTCACCGGCATGTATTCGGCGCAGGCCGTGCTGGCCGCACTATTCGAGCGCCAGCGCACAGGTAAGGGGCGACATGTCGAAATGGCCTTGTTTGACTGCGGCCTGATGATTACCGCCTACTACGGTTTGGAGGCGCTGATCATGGGCGAAGATCCGCCTCGCTACGGTAACGCGCACCCATCGATCATGCCGTACGGCGTGTTCAACGCGAGCGACGGACCACTCGTGATTACGGTCGGGAACAACGCTCAATTCGATCGGTTCTGCCGCGACGTCATCGAACGCCCGGATATTGCCGACGACGAACGATTCAAGACCAATATCGCGCGGGCATCGAACCGCGAGCTGCTAGCCCCCGAGCTCAAGCGTGAGATCGCCACGAGAGGGCGCCAAGATTTGCTGGAGCGCTTGGCGAGGGCCGGTATCCCGTGCGGTGAAGTCCTCGGCCTGCACGAAGCGCTGACATCGCCACGTGCAGCGTCAGCAGGCTTGGTCACGGAACAACCGCATGCGGAAGCCGGCAAAGCGCACGTTCTCGCCCCGCCCTACCGCTTCGACGGCAAACGTCCGCCAGTCCGCCTTGCTCCCCCGCAACTCGGTGAAGGCACGCATAACGTGCTGCAGTCTCTGCTCGGGCTGTCAGAAGAGCGATTGGTCCAACTGAAGGTTGATGGCGTCATCTGAGCCTCAACGCCAAGAACAATGCCCGCTCGTCGCCGGCCAGGGCCGCGTCGCGATGGCTACGAACCGACGCAGTCTTCGTTGGACTCACTGCGAGCTTGTTCACCGTAAAGGCCGGGAAGGCATTCATTTCGCCTCCTGGAGTTCGTGTAGACGCGAGCCTCGTACCGCGCCCGGCTGATGGCGACGTAGTACAGATTCATCAACGTGGAGCGGCTCTTGGTATCGAGCGCGATGAGCGCGCGGTCGTTGGTCAAGCCCTGCGAGCTGTGGACGGTGGTTGTCGGCGCTTTCCCGATCAGCTCGGAAAGCTCTTCGATGAAGATGACACGTTGCGGTGCGTCATTCTTAAGACGAGCAAAACCAGTCATTAGAGATACCTTTTAAAAGGTTGCTCCTAGACGGTTTTGGTGCAGGCCGGAGACTGGTAGCCGCCAGTGGTTCCGGCCACGGCTGCTTAGCGCTCAGCCGCGAATCGGACATCCGAGCCCTCACCTAAGCAAGCGTTAGGCGAGCGTGAATGTCGACATGAGGAAAGATGGTACAAAAGAAAATGTCCCGTCAACTGACGGGACATTCTTGGGACAACCAGATGTAGGATTTACTCTAACTCGATATGAACAGTGAGTTAGAGAAGGATCGATAACTCGTTGATCCCTCTAAGAAATTCTGGTCGGGGTGAGAGGATTCGAACCTCCGGCCTCTACGTCCCGAACGTAGCGCTCTACCAGGCTAAGCTACACCCCGATGCTTCTTCGCAGATCTCGTGCGTGTCAGGACTGACGTCGCAGCGAGAAAGCACACAAGTCTATCAGCGTCTGACGGAAAAGGGAAGGGGGAAATGCATTTGCGGCTTCTGCGGCGGCGGCGGCTTCGCGTTCCGCTGCTTTGCGCGTGTACTCCAGCGCGCCAGATGCTTGGATTGCAGCGAAGATTGCGTCGAAATGCTCGGTGCCGCCTTGCTCGATGGCCTGACGCACCAGCGCACGCTGTTCTTCCGTGCCGTTCGACAGCAGATGAATGAGCGGCAGCGTCGGCTTGCCTTCGCGCAGGTCGTCGCCAGCGTTCTTGCCCATCTGGTCGGCGGTGGCGGTGTAGTCGAGCAGGTCGTCGACGATCTGGAACGCGGTGCCGATGCGGCGGCCATATTCGGCGGCCGCCTCTTCGGTGGCGGCATCCGCGCCCGAGAGTACCGCGCCGATCTGTGCAGCGGCCTCGAACAGCTTGGCGGTCTTGTAGCGGATCACCTGCAGGTAGCGCTCTTCCGTCACGTCCGGGTCGTGCATGTTCAGCAACTGCAGAACCTCGCCTTCGGAGATGATGTTGGTGGCGTCGGCCAGGATCTGCATGATGCGCATGCTGTTGGCCTGCACCATCATCTGGAAGGCGCGCGAATAGAGGAAATCGCCCACCAGCACGCTGGCCGCATTGCCGAACACGGCGTTGGCGGTCTTGCGACCACGGCGCAGGTCGGACTCGTCGACCACGTCGTCGTGCAGCAGCGTGGCGGTGTGGATGAACTCGACCACGGCGGCCAGTTCGTGATGATGCTCGCCCTTGTAACCCAGCGCGTTGGCTACCAGCAGCAGGATCACCGGGCGCAGGCGCTTGCCGCCGGCGCTGATGATGTATTCGCCGATCTGGTTGATCAGCACCACCTCCGAGCCGAGCCGGCGCCGGATCACGGCATCGACGGCGCGCATGTCTTCAGCGACGGGGGCGAGCAGGACGGAGGCGGACATTTGGGTCAAGGCGGGTTCTGGCGGAGGGAGGTGGCAGACGGTGGCGCGCGATCGATGCAGCGCAAAACCGCGAGATTATAGAGCAAGCGGGCGTTTTGCCCGGTGTGCGAGCGACTGGGAAGTGGCGTCGCAGGCCGTTGCGCGGGCGGCACGCTTTAGTCTTTGATTTGCTTGGGTTTTTCTTGTATTATTGCGAGTTCTCTGTGTCTATTACTCGCGCAGGCGGGTGGTGAGTGGCGCAAGAGTCATGTTTTAGTTCAAGAATTAACGTTCTTTTATCGAGGTCCGACAATGTACGCGGTCGTAAAAACCGGCGGTAAGCAATACAAGGTTGCTGCTGGCGAAAAACTGAAAGTAGAACAGATACCGGCGGACGTTGGCGCAGAAATCACGCTTGACCAGGTGCTCGCAGTGGGCGCCGGCGACCAACTCAAGGTTGGTGCGCCGCTGGTGAGCGGGGCTGCCGTCAAAGCCACCGTCATCTCCCATGGTCGTCACGACAAGGTGAAAATCTTCAAGATGCGCCGTCGTAAGCACTACCAAAAGCACCAGGGGCATCGTCAAAATTACACCGAGTTGCGTATCGACTCGATCGTGGCCTAAGGCTGCGTCGTCTACGTAACCGGATAGGAGTTCAGTCATGGCACAGAAAAAAGGCGGCGGTTCCACACGGAACGGCCGCGATTCCGAGTCGAAGCGCCTGGGCGTGAAGGTGTACGGCGGCCAAGCCATCAACGCTGGTGGCATCATCGTTCGCCAACGCGGCACCCGCACGCACGCTGGCGTGAATGTGGGCATGGGCAAGGACCACACCCTCTTCGCGCTGGTCGATGGCCACGTGAAGTTCGCCAACCGCGGCGAAGGCAAGAAGCAGTTCGTCGACGTTGTTCCGGCGGCCTGATTCAGCCTTGTAGTGAAAAGGCCCCGCACCCGTGCGGGGCTTTTTCGTTTCTGGCCGCTAACAAAACGCGACCCTGATCCTGGGCGGTACGCTGCTTCTTGGTGCGCGCTTCCAGGCGCGTTTTGTTAGCGATGGCGCAGCAGCGCCGATTCTTTTACCTGCCGTGCGCACGCCGCACGGGCGGAGACCTCCATGAAGTTCATCGACGAAGCCCGGATTGAAGTGATCGCTGGCGACGGCGGCAACGGCAGCGCCTCGATGCGCCGCGAGAAATTCGTCCCGTTCGGCGGTCCGGACGGCGGCGATGGCGGGCGCGGCGGCAGTGTGTGGGCCGTCGCCGATCGCAACATCAACACGCTGATCGACTACCGCTTCGCCAAGAAGCACCTCGCGCGCAATGGCGAGAACGGCCGTGGCGCCGATTGCTACGGCGCTGCCGGTGACGACATCACGCTGCGTATGCCCGTCGGCACCGCCATCTATGATGCCGACACCGACGAACTGATCGCCGACCTGACGCTCGATGGCCAACGTCTGTGCCTGGCGCGCGGCGGCGAGGGCGGTTGGGGCAACATCCACTTCAAGTCGAGCACCAACCGCGCGCCGCGCCAGAAGACCGACGGTAAGCCTGGCGAGCGCCGCAACCTGCGCTTGGAGCTGAAGGTGCTGGCCGACGTGGGCCTGCTGGGCATGCCCAATGCCGGCAAGTCGACGTTGATCACCGCCATTTCCAACGCGCGCCCGAAGATTGCCGACTACCCGTTCACGACGCTGCACCCGAACCTGGGCGTGGTGCGCACGGGCCCGTCGAAGTCGTTCGTGGTGGCGGACATCCCCGGGCTGATCGAGGGTGCGGCCGAAGGCGCGGGCCTGGGCCATCAGTTCCTGCGCCATCTGCAGCGCACGCGCGTGCTGCTGCACGTGGTGGACATCGCCCCGTTTGATGAGAGCGTCGACCCGGTGGCGGAGGCCAAGGCCATCGTCGGCGAACTGAAGAAGTACGATGCCGAGCTGTACGACAAGCCGCGCTGGCTGGTGCTGAATAAGCTCGACATGGTGCCCGAGGACGAACGCGAAGCGCGCGTGAAGGACTTCGTGAAGCGCTTCAAGTGGAAGGGGCCGGTGCACCGCATCTCTGCGCTGACGCACGACGGCACGCAGGCGCTGGTCCACGCGATTCAGGAATACCTCGATACGCTGCGCGCCGAAGAGGAGGCCGCAGCGGCTGCGCCCGACCTGCGCCTGGATCCGACGTTGCACAACGTCGATCACGACCGCGGCGACGACGGCAAGAACGCATAACCACCACAACATCCTTCGGAGACACGCCCACCATGGCCCTGCGTTCGCTGATTGCCGATGCGCGCCGCCTTGTCGTCAAGGTTGGTTCCAGCCTGGTCACCAATGATGGCCGCGGCCTCGATCAGGAGGCCATCGCCCGTTGGGCCGCGCAGATCGCGGCGTTGCGGGCGGCCGGCAAGGAAGTCGTACTGGTCAGCTCCGGCGCCATCGCTGAGGGTATGCAGCGTTTGGGCTGGACCAAGCGTCCGAAGGAAATCCACGAATTGCAGGCGGCTGCCGCTGTCGGGCAGATGGGCCTGGCGCAGGTGTACGAATCCGAATTCGCGCGCCACAGCATCCGCACGGCGCAGGTTCTGCTCACGCATGGCGATCTGGCGGATCGCGAGCGCTACCTCAACGCGCGCTCCACGCTGCTCACGCTGCTGAGCCTGGGCGTGGTACCGATCATCAATGAGAACGACACCGTCGTCACCGACGAGATCAAGTTTGGCGACAACGACACGCTGGGCGCACTCGTCACCAACCTGATCGAAGGCGATGCGCTGATCATCCTGACCGACCAGCGCGGCCTGTATACCGCCGACCCACGCAAGGACCCGAACGCGCGCTTCGTCGACGAGGCGCAGGCCGGCATGCCTGACCTGGAGCAGATGGCCGGCGGTGCCGGCAGCAGCATCGGCAAGGGCGGCATGTTGACCAAGATCCTGGCGGCCAAGCGCGCCGCTAAGTCCGGCGCGCACACCATCATCGCTTCCGGCCGCGAGACCGACGTGCTGGCACGGCTGGCTGGCGGCGAGGCCATCGGCACGCAACTACGCGCACCGACCGGGCGCATGGCCGCGCGCAAGCAGTGGATGATCGACCATCTGCAACTGCGCGGGCGCGTGGTGTTGGATGCTGGCGCGGTGGAAAAGCTCACCGCCGGCGGCAAGTCGTTGCTGCCGATCGGCGTGACGGAAGTGCAGGGGGAATTCGCGCGCGGGGAGGTGATTGCCTGCGTCGATGCGGCTGGGCGCGAGGTGGCGCGGGGGCTGACGAACTACTCGTCGGCCGAGGCCCGACTGATTGCGCGAAAGGCGTCTTCGGAGATTGAGTCGGTGCTGGGCTACGTCAGTGCTGCTGAGTTGGTGCACCGAGATAATTTGGTGTTGCTCTGATTCTGTTGGTGGACTGTTTGCGGTCCATCCCCTGTTTCGGACCCGACAGGGGGGGGGATCGGGGATGGACAAACAACACAAAGCCAGCCATCCCCGTCAATCCCCCTAACCATCACGGCCCGTAGTACCGCGGCCCGGCTCCACCCAACCGCCGCACCAGCGTCGCAGCCTTCCCGTCTCCCGCCACCGACCGCACGTCGCAGAAGTACGAGCGCATCAGCGCCGAGGCGTAGTCGGTTGGGCCGCCGTTGCCGACGCGCTGCCAGTCGCTGGCGGCTTTGTAGGCGTTCAGGCTGGAGGTTTCAGTGTTCGCGGTCTCGTTCATGTCGACGGCGCGATTGCCGATCCACTGGTTGGTGTCGTTGCGCAGCGTGGCGTAGATGCGGCGCTCCGCGGTGTCGCAGCGCAGGCCCTCATAGTTGACGTTGCGCGCGCCGGTCCTGCTGGTGATCAGCACGGTGTAGCGCACCACGTTGTCCTTGCCGATCGACACCGATTTCGGATCGATGGCGAAGCGCAGCGGCGAGTCGCTGCGGCCGCCCACGTCGAACGGCACCGCATCGCGGTCAACCGGCGGAGCAGGAAAGGTGACGGCCTCTTCCTTGAAGGGCTTGTCGTTGAACGGGTCCATCAACAGCTTGTCTTCGAGGTCGCCGGTGCGGTTGTGGCCACATGCCGTCAACGCCAGCGCAGCCGCCAGCGCGAGCGGCACGAGAGCGCGGCGCGCTCTACGTGTCGTCGTCTTTACATTCACGAGTTGTCCTTGGACGGAGTGTCTTCGGGGTTGGGAGAGGAGGCCGGTTCTGGCGCTGCCACCGTCTCGACGATGACCGTCGTGGTGGTGACCGTCAACGTCGGCTGGGGGCCCGGGCCGCCATGGCCGCCGGAGCGGTCGCGGCCTTCGCGTTGCTCGCGATGCTGCCCGCCGCGCCCATAGGGAGACAGCGGCGCACGATTCTGCCGCTGCACGAAGCGTGAAAGCTCCGACAGCGCCAGTTGATACACCTCGCGCTTGAACTCGATGACCGCGTCCAGCGGCACCCAATACTGGCTCCACCGCCACGCATCGAACTCCGGATGCTCGGTGGCGCGCAGTTGGATGTCGCAGTCGCGACCGACCATGCGCAGCAGGAACCAGATCTGTTTCTGGCCCCGATAGTGGCCGCGGATCTCGCGGCGGATGAACTTGTCCGGCACCTCATACCGCAGCCAGTCGCGCGTGCGACCGACGATCCGGACGTGTTCTGGCAACAGGCCGACTTCTTCGTGCAGTTCGCGGTACATCGCTTGTTCGGGCGTTTCGCCGTACTTGATGCCGCCTTGTGGAAACTGCCAGGAGTGCTCGCCAATGCGCTTGCCCCAGAACACCTCGTTTCTTGCGTTGATGAGGATGATGCCGACGTTCGGGCGGAAGCCTTCACGATCGAGCATGACTGCACCTCGAATACTTTAGAATTACGCCGATTATAGAGCGGCCCATCGCTCGGCTGTCACAGAAGCCGAAATGTTGCCGCTCACTCGCGCCTCCTGGGGGAAGCGTGCTGCTCGCGCGAATGTGCGTCTGGCGCCGCATCGTATCCCTTGATTCTGGTGGCTTTTGCCCTTGTCCTCGCGGCTTTGGTTGGCCGCACCCTCTCTTATTGTCAGTCGCATGAAAGCGTCCCAGTTCTTCATTTCCACGCTCAAGGAAGCGCCCGCCGACGCGGAGATCGTCTCGCACAAGCTCATGATGCGTGCCGGCATGATCAAGAAGCTCGGCGCGGGCCTCTATACGTATATGCCCGTGGGTCTGCGCGTGATCCGCAAGGTTGAGCAGATCGTGCGCGAGGAAATGAATGCCGCCGGCGCGGTGGAAGTATTGATGCCGGTGGTGCAGCCGGCCGAGCTGTGGCAGGAGACCGGCCGCTGGGACAAGATGGGCGACGAACTGCTGCGCTTCAAAGACCGCCACGAGCGCGACTTCGTCATCCAGCCGACCTCGGAGGAGGTGGTGACGGATATTGCCCGCACCGAGATCCGCTCGTACAAGCAGATGCCGGTCAATTTCTACCAGATCCAGACCAAGTTCCGCGACGAGCGCCGTCCGCGCTTTGGCATCATGCGCGGCCGCGAGTTCACCATGAAGGATGCTTACTCCTTCGACCGTGACGCCGAAGGCCTGAAGGTTTCGTACCAGAAGATGGTTGAGGCGTACACGCGCATCTTCACCCGCTTCGGGCTGGAGTTCCGCGCGGTGGCGGCGGACAACGGCGCCATCGGCGGTTCGGGCTCGCAAGAATTCCACGTGATTGCCGACACGGGCGAAGACGCGATCGTCTACTGCCCGGATTCGGACTACGCCGCCAACGTCGAGGCCGCCGAAGCCATGGCCCCGGCCACGCCGCGCGGTGCTGCCGCCGAAGCGCTCACCAAGACGCACACGCCCAAGCGCGCCAAGTGCGAGGCGGTGGCTGAGCAACTGGGCATTCCGCTCTCGCGCACCGTCAAGTCCATCGTGCTGGCCAAGGATGTGGAAGGCGGTGAGCCGCAGATCTGGCTGCTGCTGCTGCGCGGCGACCATGAGCTCAACGAGATCAAGGCAGCGAAGGTGCCGGGCCTGGCGGACTTCCGCTTTGCCACCGAGGGCGAGATCCTGCGCGCGTTCGGCACGCCGCCGGGCTACCTGGGGCCGGTCGGCACCAAGCAGCCGGTCAAGGTGGTGGCGGATCGCACTGTCGCTGCCATGAGCGATTTCGTCGTCGGCGCCAACGAAGAGGATTACCACTTCACCGGCGTGAACTGGGGCCGCGATCTGCCCGAGCCGGAGGTGTACGACCTGCGTAACGTGGTGGCAGGCGACGCCTCGCCGGATGGTAAAGGCACGCTGGCGATCTGCCGCGGTATCGAAGTCGGCCACGTCTTCATGCTCGGCACGCGCTATTCCGAGTCGATGAACGCCACGTTCCTGGACGAAAACGGTAAGACCCAGCCGATGGTGATGGGCTGCTACGGCATTGGCATTACCCGCATCCTGGGCGCGGCCATCGAGCAGAACTACGATGTGCGCGGCATTATCTGGCCGGCATCGATCGCGCCGTTCCAGGTGGTGATCTGCCCGGTGGGCTACGACCGCTCCGACGCCGTGCGCGCCGAGGCCGATCGCCTGCACGCCGAGTTGGTCGCCGCCGGCTTCGACGTGATGCTGGACGACCGCGGTGAGCGCCCGGGCGCGATGTTCGCCGACTGGGAGTTGATCGGCGTGCCATTCCGTGTGGTGGTGGGCGACCGCGGCCTGAAGGAAGGCAAGCTGGAATTCCAGGGGCGCCGCGACGAGGCTGCCACCGCCGTGTCGCCCGCCGATGTGCTGGCGACACTGAAGGCGCGCCTAGCGCAGTAATGGGGCCCGCCCGCATGCGCCGTTTGCTCTCTACCCGCCCGATTGCTGCCGCGCTGTGTGCGGGGGCGTTGCTCGCGGGTGCGCAGGCGGCATGGGCGGGCGCGCAGAAAGAGGAATATCTGGCGGACTCGGTGCGCAGCGCACTGTCCGCCGCCGTGGCCGACAGCCGGCCGCTGCGCCCGGTGTTTGCCAACAACGCAGAGCAGCTTGGCTATCTGCGCTGGCTGGCCGAGATGTCGGTGCGCATGTCGGCCAAGATCCCGCAGGCGTCGGTGCGCGTGGAGCTGATCGAAACCGCTTACTACGAGGCCAAGCGCGCGGGGCTGGACCCGGCACTGGTGCTGGGCCTGATGCAGGTGGAAAGCGGCTTCCGCAAGTACGCCATGAGCAGCGCGGGCGCCATGGGCCTGATGCAGGTGATGCCGTTCTGGACGCGCAGCATCGGCGACAACGACAAGCGCAAGCTGTTCCATTTGCAGAGCAACCTGCGCTACGGCTGCACGATTCTGCGCCATTACCTCGACATGGAAGGCGGCAATCTGTATCTGGCACTGGGCCGTTACAACGGCAGCCGTGGCCAGCCGCAGTATCCGAACGCTGTGCTGGCGGCGTGGAAGCGCTGGCAGTATCAGGAATCGTCGGCCATGACCACCGTGTCAGCGCCGGCGCCAGTGCCGTTGGAGCCCGCGCCGCGCGCCAAGGCATTGCCGGAAGTGCCGGCGCGCAATCCGTTCTCACCGCTGCGCATTGCTGGCGGCTCCTGACCGCCTGCCGCCGGCCGGCCGGCCTACAATAGCGCCATCCCTCTCGTTTGCTGCATCTGCGCATGTCCACGATCCAACCGTACGCGACCATGTCCGACGCGCTGCACAACTGGCTGCAGCGTCACGTGGCCGAAGGCTTCGAGGCCGAACCGCTGGTGGCCTCGATGGTGCAGTCCGGCTATGACCGTGCTTTCGCGCGCAGGGTGGTGGACGAAGCGCTTGCCGTGCGCGCTCCAGCCCCGGCTCCGGCCGTGGCGCCCGCGCCGACAACGAGCACCAGCGCGGCAGTCCAGGATGCGGTCGAGAACAGCAACGCGGTACACACCGCAGATGGCGACATCCCCATCCTGTTCGCGCTGGAGACGCCGCGCATCGTGCTGTTCCAGCACTTTCTTTCGGACGACGAGTGTGACGAGCTGATCGCGCTCGGGCGCTATCGCCTGAAGCGCTCGCCCGTGGTGAACCCGGAGACGGGCGAGGAGAACCTGATCTCGGCCCGTACCAGCCAGGGCGGGATGTTCCAGGTGGGCGAGCATCCGCTCATCGCCAGGATCGAAGCGCGCATCGCCCAGGCCGTGGGTGTGCCGGTGGAGCACGGTGAGGGTTTCCAGGTGCTCAACTACCAGCCCGGTGGCGAGTACCAGCCGCACTTCGATTTCTTCAACCCGGGCCGCAGCGGTGAGGCCCGTCAGCTCGAAGTCGGCGGCCAGCGCGTGGCGACGCTCGTCATCTACCTGAACAGTGTGCAGGCGGGCGGTGCGACGGGCTTCCCGAAGCTCGGCCTGGAGGTGGCGCCGGTCAAGGGCAATGCGGTGTTCTTCGTCTACAAGCGGCCCGACGGCACGCTCGACGAAGACACGCTGCACGCCGGCCTGCCGGTCGAGCGCGGCGAGAAATGGATCGCCACAAAATGGCTGCGCGAGCGGCCTTATCGACGCGGTGTCTGACGTGACGCGCGGCCAGTAAAAAAGGGCGACGCATCGGTCGCCCTTTTTGTTTGCCTGTGCGCAGCGCAGCGTCAGGTGCTCTTCAGCGCGCGGATGCTCGGCAGGTTGCGCCAGTAGCCCTTGGCGTCCATGCCACAGCCGAACACATAGCGGTCCGGTACGTTGAAGCCGCAGAAATCCGGATACAGCGGCTTGTCCTTGGTGAGCGTTTTCTCGCACAGCACGGCGGAGTAGAACTCAGCGGCGCCCATGTCGATGATGCGCGAGCGGATCGCGGCCATCGTTTCGCCTTCGTCGAGGATGTCGTCAAGCACCAGCACCGTGCGGCCCTTGACCGACTCGCGCGGCGCCACGCGCCATTGCATCTCGCCGCCCACCGTCTGGTTGTTGTACCGCGAGAGGTGGATGTAGTCGAACTCCAGCGGGAAGGTCAACTTGGGCAGCAGCATGCCGGTAAACACGCACGCACCGCCCATCACGGACAGCACCATCGGGAAGGTGTCGCCGATCTTCTCGGTGATTTCGGTGGCCATGCGGTCCAGCGAGCCGCGCACGGCGTCTTCGCTGACGATTTCTTCGGAGTTGGCCCAGAGTTCGCGGGCCTGTTCTGCGCTCAGCATTGTGTTGGTCTACTAAACGGTTTGGGGAATGGGCAGGTTACCGGCCCAAAAGGCCCTTCATGCCACCTTTCATGCCGCCCATGGCGCGCATCATCTTCATCATGCCGCCGCCCTTGAGCTTTTTCATCATGCCTTGCATCTGCTCGAACTGGTTGAGCAGGCGGTTGACTTCCTGCACCTGCACGCCGGCACCGGCGGCAATGCGTCGCTTGCGGCTGGCCTTGATGAGTTCGGGCTTGGCGCGCTCGGCGGGCGTCATGCTGTTGATGATGCCTTCCATGCGGCGGACCTGCTTTTCGGCCTGGTCCATGTTGGCGCCCTGGGCCTGCTGCGCGAACTGAGCGGGCAGCTTGTCGATCAGACCGCCCAGGCCGCCCATTTTCTTCATCTGGCCGATCTGGGCCTTGAAGTCCTCCAGGTCAAAGCCGCCGGTCTTCTTGATCTTGGCCGCAAGCTTTTGCGCCTGGTCCATGTCGACGCCGCGCTGGGCTTCTTCCACCAGCGCGAGGATGTCGCCCATGCCCAGAATGCGCTGGGCCATGCGGTCGGGGTAGAACGGCTCCAGCCCGTCGAGCTTCTCGGCCACGCCGACAAACTTGATCGGCTTGCCGGTGATGTGACGCACCGACAGCGCCGCGCCGCCGCGCGCATCACCGTCGAGCTTGGTCAACACCACGCCGGTCAGCGGCAGGGCGTCGTTGAAGGCCTTGGCGGTGTTGACCGCATCCTGGCCGAGCATGGCGTCGACCACGAACAGTGTTTCGGCCGGCTTGAGCATGGCGTGCAGCGCGGCGATCTCCTGCATCATTGCCTCGTCGATACCGAGGCGGCCGGCCGTGTCGACGATCAGCACGTCGTGGTAGTGCTTCTTGGCCCAGTCGAGCGCCGCAGCGGCGATGTCGACCGGCTTCTGGTCCGGCTGCGAGGGGAAGAAATCGGCGCCGACCTGTTCGGACACGGTCTTCAACTGCGCGATGGCGGCGGGGCGATACACGTCGCACGACACCGTCAGCACTTTCTTCTTCTTGTTCTCTTTGAGCCACTTGGCGAGCTTGCCGACCGTGGTGGTCTTACCGGCGCCTTGCAGGCCGGCCATCAGGATGACCGCAGGCGGCGTGACGTTGAGGTTCAGCTCCGCCGCGCGGCCGCCCATGATATTGCTGCCGACGCCTTCCAGTGCTTCCTGGCCGCCGATGATGGCCGTCAGCTCGCGCTGCACAATGCCAACCAGCGCCTGGCCCGGTGACAGGCTGGTGATGACTTCCTCGCCGAGTGCCTTTTCCTTGACGCGGGCAATGAATTCGCGCACGACCGGCAGCGCCACGTCGGCTTCGAGCAGCGCCAGGCGGACTTCGCGCAGCATCTCGGCGGTGTTGGCTTCGGTCAGGCGCGCTTCGCCGCGCATGGTCTTGACCACGCGCGCGAGCCGTTGGGTCAGGTTATCCAGCATGACAGGGATCCGGAATTGGGGACAGCATTGGGGAAGAAGCTGGCCGACGCGCGCATCGCTTGCGTCGGCGGGAATGTGCCTTAGGTGTGCGCGCTACGCGGCCGCCAGACGAGGCTTTCGGTGGGGGCCGGCCCCGGCCAAACCGGGGTGCGCTGCGGTAAACTGTGCAAATGGTGATTGTACTGTATGCGCTGACGGCGCTTCTCTACGGGGCCCTCGCTTCTGCAGCGTGGGCGCGCAATGGTGGGCGGGGTGGGCTTGAGACCCAGGCCGCAGCCGGGGCCATGGCGGGCGGACAGCCGCACGGCGCCACGGTGCTGGTCCCACCGCCCCCCGCTTCCGATGCGGCGCCGACTTGGTGGCGCTGGACAATGCTGGCGGCCCTGGCCACACATGGGTTCCTGCTGCATGAAACCATCTTCCCGGCCAATTCGATGGTGTTCGGGTTCTCCTATGCGTTGTCGGCCATGCTGTGGCTGGGCGTGGGCATCTTCTGGATCGAAAGCCTGTTCTTCTCGCTGGCGGGTCTGGGCCTGCTGGTGATGCCAGTGGCGCTCGTCGGGAGCCTGCTGCCGCTGGCGTTTCCCGGCACGCAGATTCTCGGCTATGCGGCGAGCCCGCTGTTCAAGCTGCACTTTGCGATTGCCAACGTTGCCTATGGCTTATTCACGCTGGCGGCTTTTCACGCCATCCTGATGTTGGCCGCCGAGCGCCGACTGCATACCATCAACCGCCCGGCCGAATCAGGCTGGCTCAGCCGCTGGCTCGACCTGCTGCCACCGCTGCTCACGCTGGAGAAGCTGCTGTTCCGCTTGATCGGCGCGGGCTTCGTGCTGCTCACGCTCACGATCGCCTCGGGCGTGCTCTTCTCGGAGCAGCTTTTCCACCGCGCCTTTCATTTCGACCACAAGAACGTGTTTGCGGTGCTGTCATGGGCGATGTTCGGCGGCATCCTGATCGGGCGCCGCTTTTATGGCTGGCGTGGCCGCGTGGCGCTGCGCTGGGTGATGGCAGCGTTCGCGATCCTGCTGCTGGCGTACGTGGGCAGCCGCTTCGTGCTCGAAGTCATCCTGCACCGCGCGTAGCGCGTTCCGGGTTTTCTCGTTACCTCGTTTGCTGTTGCGTTTTCCATGGCCCGTCCTGTCCTGCTGATCCTGATGCTGCTCGCCGGCTTGTGGTGGGTGAGCCGCCTGGGGACGCGTCCCTCTGGTCGCTCCGATTCCTCCGGCCGCTCCGGTCCGGCGTCATCGCGGGGCGGGGCCGGGCGTGCGCCTGAGCGTCATACCTCCCAGCCGATTGAACAGTGCGCCGTGTGCGGCGTGCATGCGCCGCGCGACAGCATGATCGCGTTGCCCGGCGGCCGCTACCGTTGCACGGAACACGCCGATCGGGGCGGCGCATGATGCCCGAGGCATCCGGCGCCGCGCGGCCCGACGTGCAGGCCAAGGTTGCTGGCCCGGATGATGCCGGTGCTGCGTCGACACGGGCATCGGGCGCGCGCCGTCTGCTTTCTCGCCTGAACGCCTGGCGCGCGATCCGCTCGGTCTGGCTGGAGCCGGATCCGCCTGAATTCCAATGGCGCCTGCTGCGCTATTTCGCCTTCAGCCGCGCGGCGGTGGCGCTGGTGCTGCTGCTGTTCGTCATGGTGCCGCGCGAGCATACCGAGCCCACTGGCCTGCCCAACGGTGACGCGCTGCTCAGCCTGACCCTGCCTTACCTGGCCTTGGCCCTGTTGATTCTGGCGTCGGCCGGCTGGTGGCGCACGCGCTTCCAGTTCCGCGTGCGGCTGGATGTGGTACTCGATCTGGTGTTCCTGGGGCTGGCGTACGCCACCCTTTCACGCATGTCGGCCAGCGTGGCGATGGTCCTGCTGGTGCCGGTGCTGGCCGCCGGCGCGCTCACCAGCCTGCTGTTCGCGTTGTTTACGGCGGCAGTGGCATCGATGGTGGTGTTGGCCGATCCGTTCCTGCTGATGCTGAATGACGGCGTGATCGCTCCGGGGCTGGCGTCGGCCGGGCTGTACGGCCTGGTCTACATGATGGCCGCGTCGATGATGTACGGCCTGTCGCATCGGCAGATCGCGCAGGAGCGCTTGACGATGGCGCGCGAACGCGAGCTGCGCCTGCAGCAGTTGGTCAACCGGCTGATGGTCTACGACATGCAGGACGGCGTGATGCTGGTGCGCGCCGATGGCCGCGTGGTGGCCGCCAATCCGGCGGCGGCCATGCTGCTGGGTGTGCCGCAAAGTGCCTTCGTGGGCAGCGGCACGATGCTGTTCGACCTGAAGGACGTGCCGCACCTGCGCCCGCTGCTTGAAACGCTGCGTCAATGGCTGCGCCGCAAGAGCCGCCACCCCGGCGCGGGCGATGCTGGCGGCGATGACGACGCGCTGCGCATCCTCGACCTGCTGCCGATCGCTCCGGGCGGACGCGCAGCGCTCTCGCGCTTGCGCCTGCGCTTCATTCTGCCGAGTCTGGCAAACCTGCGCAGTGTCTATCTGGACAGCCTGGTGAGTTCGATCGGGCTGGGCCTGCCAGGTGAGGTCGGTGACCTGCTGCGCCTGCGCAACTCCTCCGCCGAGGCCGCTGCCGCGCAGGGCTGGTCGGCCGATGATGAGGTTTTCCTGCGCCACGAGCTGCACGACACCGTGCTGGTCCACGTGGAGAGCTGGGAGCGCGTGGCCGAGCAGGCCCAGCAGGAGAAGCTCGCCTCGATGGGGCGGCTGGTGGCGAGTGTCGCGCACCAGATTCGCAATCCGCTGGCGGCGATCAGTCAGGCCGCCGAACTGCTGGACGACGTGGGCGATGGCGCGGGTGGTGCAGAGGGCAGCGGGCACGCCCGCCCCGAAGGCGGCGGCGTCGAGACGCGCCTGCTGCGCATCATCCGCGACAATGTGCGGCGCCTCGACCAGGTGATTGCCGACGTGCTGATGCTGTCGCGCCGCCCGCGCGGCGAGCGCGTGCGCGTGCAGCTCGCGCAGGTGCTGCCCGAGGTGGTCGAGCGCTGGCGCGCCGAGGCCGTGCGCCGCGTGGGCGCGTCCGCTGTGAGCACGGAGATCAATGCCAACCTCGTGCGCGTGGCGGTGGACCTCGACCGCCCTGTGCTGTTCGACTCGGCGCACCTGCAGCAGGTGGTCGGCAACATGCTCGACAATGCGCTGCGCTACTGCCGCCGCGTGCCGGGCTCGATCCTGCTGGCGGCCTATGCGCTGGACGACACCCACGCCGAACTCGTGATCTGGAACGACGGCCCCGAGGTGAGCCCCGAGCAGCAGCGCAGCCTGTTCGAGCCCTTCTTCACGAACGACGCGCAGGGCACGGGCCTGGGCCTCTATATGGCGCGCGAGTTGTGCAGCGCCAACGATGCGCAGATCCGCTACGGCGCCATCGCGCTGGAATCCTTGCTCGACCGCACGGGAGTGTTGACCATGGGGGCGCGCAAGGCAGGTGAAATGCAACTGCCGCGCCGCGCCTTCGTCATCACGCTGATGTTCGACCAACCTGCCACGCCCCTGGTGGAATGAACCACCGCATGACTTTTTGCTGATCCATGTCCAAAGCCGCCATCGTTCGCGAACCCATTCTCGTCGTCGATGACGAAGCCGACCTGCGCGAGTTGCTGGAGATATCCTTGCGCCGCATGGGGCACGACGTGGTGCTCGCCAGCGGCCTGGCCGAAGCGCGCGACGCGTTGACCCGCCAGCGCTTCGCGCTCGTGCTGACTGACATGCGCCTCGGTGACGGCCTGGGCATCGACCTCGTGCGCCAGCTCTCGGCCACGGCAGATCGCACGCCGGTGGCCGTCATCACCGCTTACGGCAGCGCCGAGAACGCGGTGGATGCGCTCAAGGCCGGCGCCTTCGATTACATCGCCAAGCCGCTTTCACTCGACCAGTTGCGCAGCCTTGTGCTCAACGCGCTGGGCCGCCAGCAGCGCGGTCTCGACGCCAGTGACCCCGGCAACGCCGATCTGGCCGAACGCACCAACGACCTACTGCCGGGCCACTCGGCCGCCATGCAGGAGGTGCGCCGCTCGCTGATGCGTCTGGCACGCAGCATGGCGCCGGTGGTCATCAGCGGTGAATCGGGTAGCGGCAAGGAGCGTGCGGCGCGCGCCATCCATGCGCTGTCGGCGCGGGCGTCGCGGCCGTTCGTGGCCGTGAACTGCGGCGCAATTCCCGAGAACCTGATGGAAGCCGAGTTCTTCGGCTACGTGAAGGGCGCCTTCACCGGCGCCGACAGCGACCGCCAGGGCTTCTTCCAGGCGGCCAATGGCGGCACACTCATGCTCGACGAAGTGGCCGATCTGCCGCTTACCATGCAGGTGAAATTGCTGCGCGCGCTGCAGGAGCGGCGCGTGCGCAAGATCGGCGAAAGCCGCGAAGACCCCGTCGACGTGCGCGTGGTGTGCGCGAGCCACCAGAACCTCGCGCGGCTGGTGGCTGCGGGGCGCTTCCGCGAGGATTTGTTCTACCGCCTGAACGTGCTCGAGCTGCGCATGCCAACGCTGCGCGAGCGCGCCGAAGACGTGCCCGTGCTGGCCGGTGTGCTGCTCGAACAGCTCGCCAACCGTTACGGCGATCCGCGCCCCAAGCGCCTGACGCGACCCGCGCTGCAGCAGCTGTGCGCATATCCATTCCCGGGCAACGTGCGCGAGCTGGAGAACCTGCTCGAGCGCGCGTATGCGTTTGCCGAGGGCGAGTCGATCGACGTCGATGACCTCGGTGCGCTGGGCGCCGAGATCGAGCGCTCGCCGTTGTTCCACCGCACGCGTGAAGCGCAGGCGGCCGCTGCCGGCATGATGGCGCCCATGCCCGGTCATCCGATGGTGCCGTCGCCCGTGCCGGGTTGGCCTGACGCGCCCTATATGCCGTCGCCGGTATCGAGCCCAATCGCCAGCCCGCCTGCCACGCAGCCTGCCGACCCGGCGCCGGTGGCGGAATCCGCTGAACCGTCGCTGCCGACGGTCAGCCTGCCGATCGACCTGCCGGCCTACCTCGAATCGGTCGAACGCAGCGTGATCCTCGCCGCGCTGGACCAGACCGGCTTCAACCGCACGGCGGCGGCCAAGCTGCTTGGCCTGTCGTTCCGGCAGTTGCGCTATCGCATGCAGCAGCTTGGCATCCGTGATCCGCGCGATATCGAGACCGTCGGCAACGGTCTTAACGGCGATGCCTGAACAGCGCCCGCTGCATATCGGCGCCGACGGTTGGGTGGAGGGCATGCGCCGCCACCCGTCGCCCAACATCGACGCGCGGCCCGAAGGCATGCCGATCGACCTGATCGTGCTGCACAATATCAGCCTGCCGCCCGCGCAGTCCGGCACCGACTTTGGCACGGATGACGTGCTCGATTTCTTCACCAACACGCTCGACTGCGGCGCGCACCCGTACTTCGACCAGTTGCGCGGTGTGCGCGTGTCGGCGCATTTCTTCATCCGCCGCACGGGCGAGTGCGTGCAGTTCGCGCCGTGCGAGGCGCGCGCGTGGCATGCCGGTGCGTCGGACTTCTTCGGCCGCACGCGCTGCAATGATTTCTCGGTCGGCATCGAGATCGAGGGCACGGATGATCAGCCCTTCACGCCCGAGCAGTACGCTGCCACGACGGCGCTGGTGCGGGCGATTTGCGCGGCGTATCCGATTGCGGCGATCGCGGGGCACTCGGACATCGCGCCCGGCCGCAAGACCGATCCGGGCCCGTGTTTCGACTGGGCGCATCTGCGCAAGCTCGGCGACTTCAATGCAGCGCTGTTCCCGTATCAGCGATTTCCGACGCGCTGAAACGACAACGGGCGGCCCCTCTTGCGAAGGCCGCCCGCGTTCTCCTCTCTGCGTTTTCTTCTATCGAGTTAGCTGCCCATGGCCGGGTCGGACACGCTGTCCTTGCCGGTTTCCATGCGGCCGGCAAAGCGTCGCGTGAAGCCGCCCTGCGGCACCGTCACCGTGAAGTCGTACCAGTTGCCCTGGCGCGCGATCGGCCAGTGCTGGTCGAGCTGCTTGCCTGCGGGAATGTCGAAAGTCCACGGGCCGTCGGTGCGGTACGCGTTCGGCTTGACGGTGAAGGTGCAGCCGGTGGTGCCGGTGTTCATCATCGTCACGTAGACCTCGGCGTTGGCCAAGTCGTAGCAGACGCGGATTTCCGGCGCGCTTGAACCCGCTGCCGACACGGCGCTCACGTCGCCGGCAAAGGCGCGGTGGAAGCCGTTGGGGCCGAGCACCCAGAGGTCGTACTTGCCCTTGTCGGCGGAGAAGACGTCCCACGTGTCGTCGAGCATCTTGCCGGGCTCGACGGCGTAGCGGCGCGGCACGCGATCCAGATGCAGGCGGTCGTACACATGGAACACGGCGGCAGCCGTGCCGGTGTTGCTGAAGATCAGGCGCAGCGCGCGACCGGTGGCGTCTTCGCGGGCGCTGACGTGCAGTTCGTACGGCAGGGCGCGCGAGGGGCGCGTGCCGGCGGCCTGCACCGGCAACTGCTGCGCAGAGACCGAGGGCAGCGGCACCTGCGGTTTGGCTTGCTGCGCGTTGCGGATGTTGTCGGCGGTGGTCTTGTCGCGGCTGGGCAGCGTCGGCAGCGTCTCGTTGTTCGGGTTGACGAAGTTGAAGGCGCTGGTCAGGTCGCCCAGCACGGCGCGGCGGTACGCGCTGATGTTCGTCTCCTTGACGTTGAAGCGCAGTTCCAGGAAACGCAGCACCGAGGTGTGGTCGAACGCCTGCGAGTTGACCCAGCCGCCGCGGCTCCACGGCGAGACGATGTACATCGGCACGCGCGGGCCGGGGCCATAGGGGTGCTGGTCCGTGTGGTATTCGCCGGCGGTGCTGACCGTCGATTTTCCGGCCAGCACGCCGTTGTCATAGGCGGGCGCCGCGGGCGGCGGCACGTGGTCGAAGAAGCCATCGTTCTCATCGAAGTTGATGAAGAGCACGGTCTTACTCCACACGGCCGGGTTGGCGGTGAGCGCGTTGAGCACTTCCTGCGTGTACCACGCGCCCTGCACGGGGCTCGACGGCCCGGGGTGCTCGGAGTAGTTGGCCGGGGCGACGATCCACGAGATCTGCGGCAATTGGCCGGCGGCGATGTCGTCCTTCAGCGCCTGCAGGAAACCGCCGTCCGGCATGGTGTTGCCCACGCCCTTGATGAGCGGGCTGATGGTCTCGTCGGCCGGCGTGTACGGCGGGAACGGGCTGCCGTCGGCCAGGTTGCCGCGCGCGGCGTTGGCGTCACGATAGGCCTTGAAGCCGGCGAGCGGGTTGTCGGTGAAGTTGTCCGGCATGTTCTGGTAGACCTTCCACGACACCCCTGCAGTTTGCAGGCGCTCGGGATAGGTGGTCCAGGAATACGTCACGCCGGCGTCGAGGTGGTCGCCGCTGTTGTCGATGACGGGGCCGCCGGCAGCGCCTGTCGGGTCGTTCGTGCCCGTCCAGTGGAACAGGCGGTTGGTGTTGGTGCCGCCGTGGAAGCCGCAGTGGTAGGCATCGCACAGTGTGAAGGCGTTGGCCAGCGCAAACTGGAAGTCCAGTTCGGCCTGCTTGTAGTAGCCCATCGACTGCGTCTGCTTGTAAGTCGGCCACTTGCTCATGCGGCCCAGGTCCCACGCCTGCTGCGCATCGGGGTAGCTGTGCGGCGTGCCCGAGACGCGCTGCGCGTTGCCGGCGCTGCTGTCGAGGTAATACGGCAGCACCGTGCGCGAGGTGCCGCCGCTCGTATACGTCTGCTGCCAGACGTTCAGGCCACCGGCCAGCGGGATCGGGAAGCGGTCGCCAAAGCCGCGCACGCCCTGCAGCGTACCGAAGTAGTTGTCGAACGAGCGGTTCTCCTGCATCAGGATCACCACGTGCTCGACGTCGCGGATGGTGCCGGTGGCGTTGTTGGCGGGGATCGCCAGCGCGCGGCGGATCGACGGCGGGAAGGCGGCCAGCGCGGCGGCGGAAATGGCGCCCGTGCCGGCCATCTTGAGGAAGTTGCGGCGGTTGCTAGTGTTGGAAGTCATGTCGGTCTCGATCGGGCGGTCGGTCAGGGCGCACAGTGCAGGTTCGGCTTGTTGGCTGGCGGCTGGCCGGGCTGGTCCGGCTGGGTGACGCCGGGGCCGTTGCCGGGCGCACCGTCGTTCGAATCGCCGCCGCAGGCCGACAGCGACAAGGTGGCGGCGCACAGCAGCACGGCGGCCAGCCAGTGCGGCCGCGTGAGATGGGTGAGAAGAGGCGTCATGATGAGTCTCGCTAGGGGGATGGCGGGATCAGGGATTGAGCGACGACAGCGGCTGGTGCGAGCCGTTGATCGTCTTGAGTTCGTTCAGCGTCAGGCGGCGTGTCCACATCGCCAGGTCGTCGTAGGCCATCACGCCCTTGAGCGAACCGGGGTTGTTGGGCACATAGTTGTGCGTGGCGTCGTCGTTTACGCCCCAGACCTTGGTGGCCAGGCCGTTGAGCTTGGTGACGTCGGTGTTGGCGATGGCCTTGTCTTCCACCTTCTGCACGCCGAGCACCGGGTCGAGGATGTAGGCGCTGAAGAGCTTGGCCTGTGCGTCCACCGACAGGGCGAGGTAGGCCCACTGGTTGGCGCTGAACTTCATGCCTTGGATGTCGTCGCGCTTGCCGCCGCTGCCCAGGTTGAAGCGCACTTCACAGCCGCCCCACAGGCCGATGGCAATGCCCGCATTGGCGCCGGAGTAGTAGTCCTTGTTGGAGAGGATCGGCTCACCCGTGCCGTTGCCCTGCGTACAGTCCGACTTGAACCAGAAGCCGATGGTGAACTGCGGGCTCTGGGCGATATCGGCGCCGGTTTGCGTGAGCTTGTAGGCATCGATGCGCGAGTCGACGGCCAAGGCCTTGCCGCCGAACGGATCGGCCACGGCGGAGCCGCCGTCGGTGCCGGCCACCCACGGGCCCAGCGTTGAACTGTTCTTGCGGTCGGTCGGCGGCAGCGGGTCGAAGCTGTAATACGTCGCCAGACCGTTCGTGAGCGTCGTTGCCAGCGGCGTTGGCGCCACGTAGTTGATCTGCGCAAGCATCGACACCGGCACGTCATTGCGCACCAGCGTGTAGTTGAGGCGGTACAGACCGCTTGCCGTGGCGATGTTGCTGTCGGTGTACTGCGTGGCGGTGGCCGGCAGCGTGGCGACGGGCTTGCCGTCGCGCAGCACGGTGATTGGGCCGCTGGCGCTGGTCGGGTTCTGCCAGCTCAGCACGAGCGATGCGCTGTAGGTGCCCACCGTGCTCTGGAGGTTGCGCACGCCGACGGTGCTGGCTGTGAGTGCTGCGCCATCGAGCTTATGGTTGTCCGCAGGCACGGTGGCGTTCAATTGCGCCAGCACGGTCGGCACGATGTCGGCCACGCTGGGGAGGGCAGCCAGCGTGGCTTCGGTGGTGGGCGCGGCCATGCCGTTCTTGCCGAGCACCGGGTTGACGCTCTTGTTTAGCGCGATGAAGGCGGTGCGGTTTTCCAGCGTCGGCGCCGAGGTGGTGGCGCCCGTGGCGTCCAGTCCGTGGCTGGTGGTGACGACGACGAGCCAATCTTCGTTCGGGTTGGCGGTGCGGCGCTGGGCGATGGCGGCCTGCAGCGTGCCGAGTGCCTGGTCGACGCTGCCCAGTGCGGCGGCATACGCATCGCTTTGCAGACCTGAAGCCAGCGCGGCAGCGGCCGGTGCGGTGTACTGCGCAAAGACTACGTCGTAACCGGACTGCAAGAGCTTCACGCTGTTCTGCGTGACGCAGGTGTCGACCTGGGCGCAGTCGACCAACGTGTCGAGATTGCCGGCTTGCTGGTCGGCCTTGAGCAGCGCAGGCAGCACGGCCGAACTGACGGCGGCGCCCAGGTGTTGCGTGGCGCCCGCGGCCTTGGCAGCGCTGCGCGCGTAGCTGAAGATGGTGGGAGCCGCCAAGGCGGTGACGGTGTCGTCGGTCACGCCGTGGCGGTTTTGCCAGGCGCCCGACAGCACGGTGGCCCAGCTCGGTGCGTCCAGCGGCGGTTGTGCGGTCGTCGTGCCAAGCGTGCCGCTGGTTGAGGCGGGCATCACCGACAGCGAGCCCAGGTTCGGCAGACTGCGCTGCAGCAGGGCGCTTTGCACCCGCGCATAGGTGGCGCCGTCCACGCCGACCACCAGCACCTTCTTGCTCGCAGTGGTCGTTGGCGTGCCGTTGTTGCCCTGATTCGCGGTGGGTGTACCATCGCTGCCCCCGCCGCACGCCGTCAGCGCGGCGGCCACGGTTGTGCCCAGCGCGGCCGTCAGCAAGCGGCGGGCAGGTTGATTCCAAGCCATGTCGGTTTCCTCGATCGTGTGGTGCGCGGCACGCATGCCGCGGTGATTGCGCTCCCCGCAATGCGACCGAAGAGTAGGGAAGGGGCCTGTCGCTCAGGTGACAGCCGCGGCAAGAATGCTGATGCCGCTATTTGGATTTCTTGAGCGTGGTTGGAACCGGCAGGAAGCCTGCAAACGTGCATCGGCGCACCAGTGCAGTGCGCGCCACACATGCCCCTACCGCAGACGAGGTGACGTCTATCGAACTTGTGCGATTGATAGAAAGAATTATTCTGGAAGCGAGTCCATTGCGACGCCGCACGGCAGCTCCGCCGACCCGTTGTGCAGACTAGGGTGGCGGGTTTGTCGCACTGCATTTCGGGGTGAAAAAACGTCCTTTGCCCCCACCTGTCAAGTCTAGGCAAATTCGATTGATCCACTATACTTAGCGCCAATACCGGGGTGACACGCTAGATGTAGTGGTGGCTTTCCGGGATTCTTATTTCGGCACCACGCGGGGGCGAGCGTACGGCAGGTCAAGCCGGCGCTTGGGGGCTGAGGAAAGGCAAGGGTCTTTTCCGTCTCTTTTTCCTGCGCGGCGCAAGGGTTCGCCCCATCGGGCGAGCCGCCAATCGAACGGTTCAACAGGAGTCACCATGCAGACGGCCCAATCCGAAATCCACTCCGGCACCGCCAATCCCACTCAATTTGCGCAAAGCGCTGGCGGCACGGCCGTGGCCCCCAGCACCGGCTACGCCGACTACAAGATCATCCGCCGCAACGGCGCGGTGGTCGGTTTCGAGCCCTCCAAGATCGCCGTGGCCGTCACCAAGGCCTTCCTCGCCGTGAATGGCGGGCAGGGCGCCGCTTCCGCGCGTGTGCGCGAGCTGGTCGAGGGCCTCACCCAGAACGTGGTGCGCGCACTGCTGCGTAGCCGCCCGAACGGCGGCACGTTCCATATCGAAGACGTGCAGGATCAGGTTGAGCTGGCCCTGATGCGCTCGGGCGAGCATGACGTGGCCCGTGCCTACGTGCTCTACCGCGAGCGCCGCGCACAGGAGCGCGCCCAGGCCGGCGAGTCGCAGCAGCAACCGGCCTTCATCGGCCTGAACGTGACCGACGGCGGCATCACCCGCCCGCTGGACATGGCTGCGCTGCGCAACGTGATCGTCTCGGCCTGCGAAGGCCTGGGCGAAGCGGTAGACCCGGAGCCGATCCTCAAGGAAACGGTCAAGAACCTGTATGAAGGCGTGCCGATGACGCAGGTGTACGACTCGGCCATCCTGGCCTCGCGTACCCTCATCGAGAAGGACCCAGCGTACAGCCAGGTCACGGCGCGCATCCTGCTGCACACGATCCGCCGCGAAATCCTCGGTGAAGAAGTCACGCAAGCGGAAATGAGCACGCGCTACGTCGACTACTTCCCGCAGTTCATCAAGCGCGGCATCAACGCCGAGCTGCTGGACGACAAGCTGGCGCAGTTCGACCTGGCTCGCCTGGGTGCGGCGCTGGACGCCTCGCGCGACTTCCAGTTCAACTACCTCGGCCTGCAGACGCTGTACGACCGCTACTTCCTGCACATCAACGAAACCCGCATCGAGATGCCGCAGGCGTTCTTCATGCGTGTGGCGATGGGCCTGGCGCTGAACGAAATCGACCGCGAAGCCCGCGCCATCGAGTTCTACCAGCTGCTGTCGTCGTTCGATTTCATGTCGAGCACGCCGACGCTGTTCAACTCGGGCACGCGCCGCTCGCAGCTCTCGTCGTGCTACCTGACCACCGTGTCGGATGACCTGGACGGCATCTACGAAGCGCTGAAGGAAAACGCGCTGCTGTCGAAGTTCGCCGGCGGCCTGGGCAACGACTGGACCAACGTGCGTGCACTCGGTTCGCACATCAAGGGCACGAACGGCAAGTCGCAAGGCGTGGTGCCGTTCCTGAAGGTCGTCAACGACACGGCCGTGGCCGTGAACCAGGGCGGTAAGCGCAAGGGCGCCGTCTGCGCGTACCTGGAAACGTGGCACCTGGACATCGAAGAATTCCTGGAGCTGCGCAAGAACACCGGCGACGACCGCCGCCGCACGCACGACATGAACACGGCCAACTGGATCCCGGACCTGTTCATGAAGCGCGTGATGGAAGGTGGCGAGTGGACGCTGTTCTCGCCGTCCACCTGCCCGGACCTGCACGACAAGGTCGGCAAGGCGTTCGAGCAGGCCTACCTGGCCTATGAAGACAAGGTCGCGCGCGGCGAGATCAAGCTCTTCAAGAAGATGCCGGCGCTGCAACTGTGGCGCAAGATGCTGGGCATGCTGTTCGAAACCGGCCACCCGTGGATCACGTTCAAGGATCCGTGCAACATCCGCAGCCCGCAGCAGCACGTGGGCGTGGTGCACAGCTCCAACCTGTGCACGGAAATCACGCTGAACACCAACGACAGCGAAATCGCCGTGTGCAACCTCGGCTCGGTCAACCTGGTCGCTCACCTGGTCAAGCAGGCGGACGGCAGCGTGGTGCTCGATCACGACAAGCTGAAGAAGACCGTGCGCACCGCCATGCGCATGCTCGACAACGTCATCGACATCAACTACTACGCGGTCAAGAAGGCACGTGACTCCAATCTGCGTCACCGTCCGGTCGGCATGGGCATCATGGGCTTCCAGGACGCGCTGCACGTGCTGCGTGTGCCGTACGCCAGCGAGGCAGCGGTGCAGTTTGCCGACACCTCGATGGAAGCCGTGTGCTACTACGCCTACTGGGCGTCGACCGAGCTGGCTGAAGAGCGCGGCCGCTACAGCAGCTACAAGGGCTCGCTGTGGGATCGTGGCATCCTGCCGCAAGACTCGCTCAAGCTGCTGGCCGAAGAGCGCGGCGGCTACCTGGAAACCGACATGTCGTCGACGATGGACTGGGACAGCCTGCGCGGCCGCATCAAGCAGTACGGTATGCGCAACTCGAACTGCGTGGCGATCGCCCCGACGGCAACGATCTCCAACATCATCGGCGTGTCGGCCTGTATCGAGCCGACGTACCAGAACCTGTACGTCAAGTCGAACCTGTCGGGCGAATTCACGGTGGTCAACGACTACCTGGTGCGCGACCTGAAGGCACGCGGCCTGTGGGACGAAGTGATGGTCGCCGACCTGAAGTACTTCGACGGCTCGCTGGCCCGCATCGACCGCATCCCGCAAGACCTGCGCGACCTGTACGCGACGGCCTTTGAGGTGGAGCCGCAATGGCTGGTGGAAGCTGCATCGCGTCGCCAGAAGTGGATCGACCAGGCGCAGTCGCTGAACATCTACATGGCCGGCGCATCGGGCAAGAAGCTGGACGACACCTACAAGCTGGCCTGGCTGCGTGGCCTGAAGACCACGTACTACCTGCGCACGATCGGCGCCACGCACGCCGAGAAGTCGACCGTGTCGCGTGGCACGCTGAATGCGGTGTCGTCGGGTAGCGATGTGGGCGGTGTGTCGGCCTCGGGTGCATCCGGTGTGACGTCGGCTGCGCCGACCAGCGCGCTGGATGCCGCTGCCGCCACCGCCCAGGCCATGCCGGAAGCCGAAGGCGCCGTGTGCACGATGCGCCCGGGCGACCCCGGTTTCGAGGAATGCGAAGCCTGCCAATAAGTCAAAACAGTGTCTGAGGTTGCTCCCGCGCAAGCGGGGGCGCCGTGATCTGCACGACACTGGACTCGCGCTCCGAAAGAGCGGGAGCGACGCGCAAAGAATTAGGAGAAACACATATGCTGAGCTGGGACGACGACGTCAAACCTGCCGCACAACCGCAAGCTGCACCGCAGCCCGCGTATCAACCGCAGCCGCAACTGCAAACCGCCACCGCGGACCAGGGCGGCGTGCTGCCTCCGTCGGCCACGGCCGCTGCCGGCACTGGCATCCTCGGCAACAACCCGAACGCCGCCGCTGCACAAAGCAACCGCCGTGTGAACGCCGCCGACAAGCGTGTCATCAACGGCGCGACCGACGTCAACCAACTCGTGCCGTTCAAGTACAAGTGGGCCTGGGAAAAGTACCTGGCCGGCTGCGCGAACCACTGGATGCCGCAGGAAATCAACATGTCGCGCGATATCGCGACGTGGAAAGACCCGAACGGCCTAACCGAAGACGAGCGCCGCATCATCAAGCGCAACCTGGGCTTTTTTGTGACGGCCGACTCGCTGGCCGCCAACAACATCGTGCTGGGCACGTACCGCCAGATCACCGCGCCGGAATGCCGCCAGTACCTGCTGCGCCAAGCGTTTGAAGAGGCGATCCACACGCACGCCTACCAGTACATCGTTGAATCGCTGGGTCTGGACGAGGCCGAGATCTTCAACGCGTACCACGAAGTACAGTCGATCCGCGACAAGGACGAGTTCCTGATCCCGTTCATCGACACACTGACCGATCCGTCCTTCAAGACCGGCACGCCCGAGAACGACCAGAAGCTGCTGAAGTCGTTGATCGTGTTCGCCTGCATCATGGAAGGCCTGTTCTTCTACGTCGGCTTCACGCAGATCCTGGCGATGGGCCGCCAGAACAAGATGACCGGTGCCGCCGAGCAGTACCAGTACATCCTGCGCGACGAGTCGCTGCACTGCAATTTCGGGATCGACCTGATCAACCAGATCAAGCTGGAGAACCCGCACCTGTGGACGGCCGAGTTCAAAGCCGAGATCACGGAGCTGTTCAAGAAGGCCGTCGACCTGGAATACCGCTACGCGGAAGACACCATGCCGCGCGGCGTGCTGGGCCTGAACGCACCGATGTTCAAGGGTTACCTGCGCTTTATCTGCAACCGTCGCTGCCAGCAGATCGGCCTGGACGCGCTCTTCCCGAACGAAGAAAACCCGTTCCCGTGGATGAGCGAGATGATCGACCTGAAGAAGGAGCGCAACTTCTTCGAGACGCGCGTGATCGAGTACCAGACCGGCGGTGCGCTGTCGTGGGAGTGATCTGAGCGACCGCTCACGGACACGCGACTTGAGACGAGCGGTCTCTTGCTGTGAGATTTTCGCGGCTCCGTGAGCGCGTTCTTGATTTGAGTGAAGCACCGCATTTGCGTTGCTTGATGGCGCCGGAGAGCCAAGGAACACCGCTCCGGCGCTGGAAGCGCGCACGAGCGGATTGTGCCCCCCAGGATCGCAAGCCCTTCCGGCCATGGAGCTTCGCCATCTTCGCTACTTCATCGCCGTCGCCGAACTGCGCAGTGTGCGGGCCGCATCTGAGCAACTGCATGTGACCCAACCGGCGATCTCCCGCCAGATCCAGGACTTGGAAGATGCGATTGGCGCGGCGCTGTTCGAGCGCACGCCGCGCGGGCTGAAGCTGACAGCGGCGGGCGACGCCTACCTTGCCGACGCCAGGGATATTCTTGCGCGCGTTGATTCGGCGAACCGTCTCGCGCGCCGCATCGCCGAGGGCGTGCACGGCCATCTGCGCATCGGCTTTGTCGAGAATGCGGCGTGGAGCGGCATCGTCTCGCATGCGTTAAGTGCATTCGAGCAGACCACCCCGCACGTCGCACTCGAACTCACGCCGATGAACACGCCGGAGCAGCTCGACGCGATTGCAGCGGAGCGGCTGGACGGCGGCTTCTGCTACCGCCTGGGCGCGTTGCCGCAAGGCATTGCGAGCATTCCCGTGCTCGAACAGAACGTCGTGCTTGCCGTGCCACAAGCATGGCCGCTCGGCGAGGCGGATTCCGTTGCCGCCAGCGAACTCGCGGGCAAGCCGTTCATCATCTTCCCCCGCCGCATCTATCCGGCTTACTACGACCGCTTGCTCTCGGCGTGCGCCGAACGCGGGCTCACGCTGGATATCCGGCAGGAAGCCTCGACCGAAACGGCGATTCTTTCTCTGGTCTCCGCGGGTATGGGCGCGGCGATCGTCAATGCTGCCAATCGAGACCGCCCGCCGGCGCGCGTGCGTTTCGTTGAACTGCGCGACCTGTCGGTGCCGTTGCCGCTTGAATTCTGTTTCTCTTCGGCCAACACGAACGCGGCGCTGAAGCGCTTTGTCGACCAACTGAAGTAGCGTCGGCGAGCCCATGCCCAATGCGATGCCTGCAAGGCATCGCCTGCCGCAGAAATCGGCATTGGCCGCGGTTTCGCACGTCAGCGATAGTGAAGGCAACTTCCTCTTCGCTGATCGCGCCATGCCAACTTCTGTTTCCCTCATTGCCACGGACATCGACTTCGAGCGCCCCGGTTTCCAGACGGGCACGCTGCGGTTGCCCTGGTCGCACGACCGCTCCGCGTATGGTCATGTTCCCATTCCGATCGCCGTGTCCAATGCAGGGGCCGGGACGGGGCCGACTGTCCTGCTCACGGGCGGTAATCACGGCGACGAATATGAAGGCCCGGTTGCGCTGATGAAGCTGCTGCAGCGTCTGCCTTCCCTGACGATTCGCGGCCGCCTCATCGTGATTCCCGGGCTGAACTTCCCGGCGTTCCTCAACGGCACGCGCACCTCGCCGATCGACCGAGGCAACCTGAACCGCCTGTTCCCGGGCGCGCGCAACGGACAACCGACGGAGATGATCGCCCACTACGTCGAAACCGAACTGCTGCCGCGCGCCGATGTCGTGATCGACCTTCATGCAGGCGGTGCTTCGTTTGACCATATGCCGACGCTGCTCGCCGCGCCGCCCGCACAAGGCGAACGGCGCACGTTGTACATGGACCTCGTGCACGCATTTGGCGCGCCGAACACGATGATCATGGATCTGCTCGGAGAAGACCGCACCTTTGGCGCCGCAGCCGATCGCCACGGCAAGCTTTTTCTCTCTGGCGAGTTTGGCGGTCACGCGGGTTGCGATGCCACCAACCTCGCGATTGTCGAAACGGGCCTCCAGCGCGCACTGCACCGACTCGGCGTGTTGCCCGGCGAAACACCGCCGCCTGCGAGGAAAACCCGCTTTCTGCGCGTGGAAGGCGCGCGCCACTACGTGTATGCGCCGCATGCCGGTGTGTTCGAGCCCGCGTTCGCGCTTGGAGAGCAAGTTCGCGAAGGGCAACTGGCAGGGCGCCTGTTTGATCCCCACCGCCCGTGGCAGGCTCCGCTGGAGATCCCGTTTCGCGGCGACGGCACGGTCATGTGCATGCGGACGTTCGCGCGCGTCGAACCCGGTGATTGCATCGCGCTGTTGGCCTCGGAAGCCAATATCGACTAGCCATCGCGGCCCCGCAACGCGCGCATGCCCACATAACGACACGGAGACTACCAATGAGTGCGCACACTCTTTCAACCTCAACCCAGCCAGCCGATGACATTGCACGGGGCGTACCCGATGACAGCGTGCGTCACCCCGTCTACATCGTGCTGCTGTTCTTTGTCTGCTTTGCGTTTTCGTATCTGGACCGGCAGGTCGTCAGTATTCTCGTGCAGCCGATCAAGCAGTCGCTTGACCTTACCGATACGCAGATCGGCCTGCTGCAAGGCTTTTCGTTCACGATGTGCTATGCCACCGCGGGTGTATTCATCGCTCGGCTTGTCGATCGCGCCAATCGTGTCAAGCTCATCGCCGCGTGCATCGCCATCTGGGCGATCTCGACCACGGCGTGCGGGTTTGCCACGAACTTTCCGGAACTGCTGCTCGCCCGCGCCGGCACGGCGATCGCTGAGGCTGCGTTGAGCCCCGCTGCGCTGTCGATCTTCAGCGACATCTTTGCGCCGCGCCGCGTGGCGCGTGCCAGCAGCGTCTTCATGCTCGGCCCGTACGTAGGTGGCGGTTTGGCGTTGTTTGGCGGCGGCATGCTGTTGTCGACCGCAGCAGCGGGCGGTGGCAACCTCTGGCTTGCCGCCCACGGCATTGCGCCGTGGCAGGCCGTGTTTATCGCGGTGGGCCTGCCAGGGCTGGCGCTGGCCGCGCTGGTTGCGTTTTCGGTGCGCGAGCCGGCGCGGCGCGAAGTCTTGGCGCACGCCGCGCATGCGCAAGACGAGATGCCTTCGCTCAAAGATGTGCTGGCTGAGCTGTTCGTACGCAATCGGTTCTGTCTGGCGTACTTCGCTGCCTATGTCGCACTCATCACACTGTTCTACTCGCACGCCGCCTGGTTTCCCACGCTGCTGATGCGCCGCTTCCATCTCGCGCCCAACGTGGTCGGGCAACTGGCGGCACCCGCGTACATGATCGGTGGCATGCTGGGCGTCGCTTGCGCAGGCATGCTCGCCACACGCGTCACGGACGAGACGACATTGCGGCGTGTGCTGGGCTTCTCTGCGTGCGCCGTCGCGCTGCTGGTGCCTGCCGCCGTCGCCATGCCGCTGGTGGGTGACAGCAGCGTGGCGATCGTGCTTTACGGAGCCTGCGCATTTGCCGCGAGCATCGCGATGGGTCTTGCGCCCGTGCCTCTGCAGATCGCCATGCCAAATCGCATGCGCGGCCGGTCGCTTGCCTTGCTTGTCTTCATGACCAACGCCATCAGTGGTGGTGTCGGGCCGCTGTCCGTCGGCTACCTGAACGAGCGGCTCGGGCAAACCGGCACGAGCCTGGGAATGGCGCTTGCATGGGTTGGCGGCATCTCAGCGCTTGTCAGCGCAACGCTCTATGCGGTAGCAACGCGGCGGGTGTCGGTAGCCAGCACTCGATGATTCTTGGAGAACAATCATGCTGATGAAACCCGCCTCACAGATCCATCGTGTTGGTGCGGTCACCATTACCCGCGTCGACGAAACCGACTTCGCGCTGACGCCGGAACGGCTGTTCCCCATGTGGAGCGAAAACGACGGTCACGCTCTCGAAGAGCGCTTCGCCCCCGACAGCCTCGACCTGGCGAACCGGCGCGTCGCGTTGAAGACCCATCTATGGGTGGTCGAACTCGAAGGGCTGACCATCGTTATCGACACGGGCATCGGCAATGGCAAGTCGCGACCGTTCAGCGCGTTGTTCGATCGGCTCGACAATCCGGTGCTCGAACGTTTCGGCGCTGCAGGCTTCCGGCCAGAGCAGGTGGACTACGTGCTGCTGACCCACCTGCACGTCGATCATGTCGGCTGGAATACGCATTGGCAGGATGGCCGCTGGACGCCGGTCTTCCCGAACGCCACCTATGTGTTCGGCGCGCGTGAGCGCGACTTCTTTGCCACGCCCGAAGGTGAGCCGCGACGCATGGTGTTCGAGGACAGCGTGCTGCCGGTCATCGAAGCGGGGCAGGCGCGCGCGGTGCCTGACGTGGGCGAAGAAATTCTCGAGGGCATCCGCGTTCTGCCGACATTCGGGCACAGCGTCGGCCACATGGCGTTCGAGATCCGTTCGCGCGGAGAAACCGCGCTTTTCTCGGGCGACGTGATGCACAGCGCCGTGCAGGTGCATCGGCCGGAGTGGAACTCGGTGTTTTGCCTGGATCAGGAGCAGGCCCGTGACTCGCGGCATCGGCTGCTCGCGCACGCGGCAGACACCGGAGCGATCCTCTTCGCTGCCCACTTCCCGAACACTTCTGCGGGCACGGTAAAGCGGGTCGGCAGCGGATTTGAATGGAACTACGTGTAGGCGCGGAGTTTGCGCATGATCTTTCCCGCTACGTGTGACTCGATACGCTCGTAGAGCCGGCTCAAACCTTGCTCGACCCGCACGAAAGCAGACAGGCGACACATCACGCGTCGCCTGTTTGCATTGGGGGCCGCAAATTCATCTCGGTGCGATTGTGCAAGGTGTGATTGACGTGGCACGCTGCGGTATCCGCCGTTTTCGGAGTCGCCATGACCGTCGAACCCTTTTTTTCGCAAACCTACGATGAAGCGCGCGGCAAATTCCTGGCGGCGGCCCAGACCCGGGGGCTGAACATCGAGCGCGAGATTCATCCGGGCGCCATCGGCCCATCTGAGGAAGCGCTCTCCATCGACACCGCATTGTTCTCGCCGGCGCAGGCCGAGACGCTGCTGATCGTCACCTCCGGTGTCCACGGTGTGGAGGGGTTCTGCGGCTCCGGCTGCCAGATCGGCCTGTTGCACGACGACGAACTGTTTGCGCGGCTGGCGGCAGCCAAGGTGGCGCTGCTGCTGGTGCACGCGGTCAACCCGTACGGGTTCGCCCACCTGCGGCGCGTGAACGAAGACAACGTCGATCTGAACCGCAACAGCGTCGACTTTGCCGAGGCTGCGTCGGCTAATCCCGCCTACCTTGAGGTCGACCCGCTTCTGCTGCCGCATATCTGGCCGCCCAGCCAGGCCGATCAGGCTGCGCTTCAGCACTACATGGTCACGCGTGGCGAGAAAGCCCTGCAGGACGCCGCGACGATGGGGCAGTACCGGGTGCCGGATGGCATGTTCTACGGCGGAGCGGAGACTTGCTGGAGCACGCTGCAGATGCGCGGGCTGGTGTCACGGCACGCGGCAGCCGTCCCTCGTTTTGTGTGGATCGACCTGCATACCGGGCTCGGCCACTACGGCCACGGCGAGAAGATCTTCAACAGCCCCGATCCGTCTGAACTCGAACGCGCCATCCGCACCTGGGGCGCGGATGTCAAGCCAATCTCGGCACAGGGTTCGGTGTCCTCGGTGGTCAAGGGCGACCTGCTGGGCATCGCTCACGAGCTGCTTCCCGGTATCGAAAAGACCTGCGTGACGCTGGAGTTCGGCACACTCGCCCCGATGGCGGTGCTGCAGGCGCTGCGAGCCGACCACTGGCTGCATCGATACCCGGAGCGTGGGGCCGCGCAGGCTGCCGGCATCCGCAAAACCCTGCGTGACGCCTTCTATTGCGATACGCCGGAATGGAAAGGCATGGTCTACGCGCAGACGCGCGTGGCGGTGCTGCAGGCCGTGGCGCGCTTGTCCGCCTAGCCTTGAGCCGGCTTGGGCGCGCGCACTGTCAGCGCGCACCCGGCCGATGCAGCGATGATGGCCAGAATCGCCACCCACTGCCGCCCGGTCAGTTGCTCATGCAGCACCACCGCCCCGGCCAGTGCGCCGATGGCCGGTTCCAGGCTCAGCAGCACGCTGAATGTCTTGCCCGGCAGGTGCTTGAGCGCCACCATTTCCAGCGAATAGGGGATCGCGCTCGACAGCACGCCGATGCCCAGCCCGGCCAGCATCAGCGATGGCGCCAGCAGCGCCGACCCGGCCTGCGCCACCCCGAACGGAATCGCAAACAGCGCGCCCACCGTCATGCCGAGCGAGGTGGCTTGCCCCGCATGCAAGCCGCCGAGATTCTTGCCGGTCAGGATATACAGCGCCCAGCACACCCCGGCCGCCAGCGCGTAAGCCGCGCCCAGGTGATCGACCTGACCAACGGCCTTGTCACCCACAGTCAGCATCAGCAGGCCCACCACCGCCAGCCCGATCCACACGAAATCGAGCAGCCGGCGCGACAGCACCACCGCCAGCACCAGCGGGCCGGTGAACTCGATGGCGATGGCAATGCCGATCGGCAGCCGCTGCAGCGACAGGTAGAACAGCAGGTTCATGCTCGCCAGCGTGACGCCGTACAGGGCGACGCGCCCGGCGTCCGCCCGGCTCAGGTGCAGGCGCCACGGCCGCCACACCGCTAGCAGGATCACCGCGCCGATGGTGACGCGATACGTGACCGTGCCCGCCGCGCCCAGCGCCGGAAACAGCGTCTTGGCAAACGAGTTGCCCAGACACACCGAGGCCATCGAGCCCATCAGCGCAAGAACGGGCATCCAGGGGGACGACGAAGATATGGCGGGGGAGGAGGCGGAAGACATGGACACGGCGGGACGCAGCGGCGAGGGCAACGCCACAGCATAACCGCGCGCCGCCCAGAAAACCTTGCGGTTTCGGGTTCCGGGCAGCGCGGGCGCGGGTTTCTTTTTGAACTACAGGGCGGCGGCGCTTGGCCGGATCACGTCGATCAGCAGTACGCGCAGGCCTTCGCGCTCGCCGTCGGGACGTGGGGTCACTCCGCGCGGCGGACGGGGGGCCGCCAGCGGCGCCGGGTCTTCGGCGCTCATGCCGAACACCGCCAGCTTGGACGCCGCAATGCGCTGTAGCGTGCTGCGCACGCCGGGCACATCAAGGTCTTCCGGGTCGAAGCCGGTGGTGGCCGTCCAGTCGTCGCGGGCGATGTCCTGCAGGCCGTTGGCCATCTCGAACTGCAGCGACGCGCCGAACCCCTTTTGCAGCGAATGCGTGCCGAGCAGGTATTCCGCCGTCAGGAAGCCGCGCAGCCGCGTCCAGAACGATATCGCGGCGATGTTGCCGCTCTTGAGCGCATGGCTTGGGGCCACTTCCCAGCTCTGGTCGAGCAGCCTGTTGATCAGGCGTCCCCAGGTGGGCACGTCGGTGCCGGCGGAGCAGTCTTCGCCCGGACCTTCGGGGCGCGCAAGCTGGCGCAACAGGCCCGTGAACGAGCCCGAGGCCGGACGCGTGCCGCCCGCCTGCGGGCCGGAAGGCCAGCGCCACTGCAGCGGCGAGAGCGGCCGGGCACCCGGCCACTGCGCGTAGGCTTGCAGGCCCGTGCAAGGCGTCAGATAGCGCCAATGCCGCTGGTCGCGGCCAACGCGGCGCAGCGGCTCCAGCTCGGTCGACAGGTCGAATTTGCCGAGGAAGGCGGCATTGCGCGACTTGATTGGCGAGCGGGCGTAGACGTTGAAATCGGGCCAGCCCTCGTAGAGACTGATCTGCGGCAGCGCGTGATGCTTGTCGAGGGCATCGTCGGGCTGGTCGATGCGGCGGGTGGTGAGGAACAGCGCGCGGCAATCGAGTGTGGGCACGGCGCCGCGCAGGCGCAGCAGCACGAGCAGGTCGCCGAATTCGGCCGGGCGCGCTTCGGTGCGGGCCGGGTAGGCGTGGGGCTGTTCGTCGGGCCAGAAGGTGGTCAGGCGCAGGGCGGCGCCGGGAAATGCGCCGCGCAGTCCCTGTCGGAGCAAGCGTAGGCCGTCGGCGCCGCGCAGGATACGCAGGACGGAAAGATCGTCGCGCAGGGTGGCGTCGGGGTGGGGGGCTCGGCCCCCGTTTTCTGAGGCCAGTGCAAAGCGCCACAGGGCAGTGTCGCTGGCCAGATCCTGTGCGGATGCATCGCGCACAGCATTGGAGCGGGCGCCGGACATCGGCTCATGGGCGCCGCCCGGAGTGTCTCCTGCTCCGGCTTTGGCGCTGGTGGTCGACCCGGCAGACGCGCCAAGAAGGCCCCTGAATGGCGGCCGGTTGCGCTCGGGCATGGCTATTCCAACGTTGTTGTCTCAATTCCTCTGGCGCGCAGCATAACACCATGCGGCATGCCGGAGAATGGACGATTCCCCCTCCGCTCGTTGGGGCACTGGGAGGTGCCAAGCCCGGATCTTTCGAGCGGAATCAGGCGGTGCGGAACGACGCCACCGCGTCGCGCAGCACCTGCGCCTGTTCTTCCAGTGACAGCGCGGCGGCCGCAGCCTGCTCGACCAGCGCGGCGTTCTGCTGCGTCACCTCGTCCATCTGATTCACGGCCTGGTTGACCTGTTCGATGCCAGAACTTTGTTCATCCGACGCGGCGGAAATCTCGCCCATGATGTCCGTCACGCGCTTGACCGCCACCACCACCTCGTCGATCACGCTGCCGGCTTCGGCCACCAGGGTGGTGCCGTTCTCGACGCGGCCGACCGAATCGCCGATGAGTTCCTTGATTTCCTTGGCCGCCGCTGCGCTGCGCTGGGCCAGGCTGCGCACCTCGCCGGCGACGACAGCGAAGCCGCGCCCCTGCTCGCCGGCCCGGGCGGCTTCCACGGCAGCGTTCAGGGCCAGGATGTTGGTCTGGAACGCAATGCCCTCGATCACGCCGATGATGTCAACGATCTTCTTGCTGCTGTCATTAATGCCCGACATCGTTTCGATGACGCGGCCGACCACTTCGCCGCCCTTGACGGCGATGTCCGATGCGCTGACCGCCAGCGTGCTCGCCTGACGTGCGTTGTCGGCGTTCTGCTTCACGATGCTGGTCAGCTCTTCCATGCTGGAGGCCGTTTCTTCCAGTGACGAAGCCTGTTCCTCCGTGCGCTGGGAGAGGTCCGCATTGCCGGCGGCAATCTGCTTGGTCGCACTGGCAATGGAATCCGCCGACGTCTTGATATGGCCGATGGTGCCGGTCAATTGCTGCTGCATCTGCGCCATGGCGACCAGCATGCTGTCGCGGTCGCCGGTTTGGGTTTGTACGCGCACCGCCAGATCACCGGCAGCGATGCGGCGGGCCACCTCGGCGGCATAGCTCGGTTCGCCGCCCAGCCCGCGCTGTACGTTGCGGATGATGATCGACATGGCCACCGATACCACGCCGCCCACCAGCAGGATGACGATCAGGTTGGCGATGAGCGAATGGCGGTAGGCAGCGTCTACTTCCTGCAGGAAGACGGCGCTGGAGAGGTTCCAGTCCCACGGCGCAAAGCGCTTGACGTAGCCGATCTTGGGCAGCGCGGTGTCACTGCCGGGCAGGCGGCCCTGGTATTCGGCAAAGCCGAAGCCTTTCTCTTTGGCGGCGTTGACGATGGTCGGGTAGACCAGCTTGCCGGTCGGATCTTTGAAGCCGGCGGTGCTCTTGCCCACCATGTCGGCCAGCGTCGGGTGCATCAGCAGGATGAGTGGCGAATCGACGACGAACAGGTAGCCGGTGGTGCCGTAGCGCATCGACGCGAGCGTGGCCAGCGCCGTCTTCTTGGCCTCCTCTTCGCTCATGGCGCCGGACTGCGCCTTGGCGTGATACAGCTTGGCGATGCCCTCAGCCGCGTCGACCAGGTTCTGCAGGCCGGCCTTGCGCTCGTCGAGCATGGTCGCCCGGGTTTCCATCGCACTCCACACGCCGACGCCAATCAGGCCCAGCCACATCAGGGCCAGTGCCAGACGCAGCTTGGCTTTGAGAGTCCACTGTCGCATGTCGCGTTTTCTCCACTTTGTAAGGCCCCAGCGGGCCGTTCCCTCCCGGGATAACGGCGCGTGGCGGTCGCTTCTTTAGTGGAGGACTGCGCGGGTGGGCACCGGACGCAAGCAAAAAAGAAGGCGCCGGCATGCACCGGCGCCTGAAGAGACGGCACCCGCAACGGGGCGCCGCCGCGCGTTGGGGGCTATTGGAAAGGGGGTTATTCGCGCACCCAGGTTTGCGTACGGCCCAGCAGGCTGATGCCCAGGAAGCCGCGCACATTGAGCTTCTTGCCGTCTTCTGCCAGCGACATCTTGGCGCTGTAGACCTTGCCGTTTTCGGGGTCGAGGATGTTGCCGCCCGCCCATTCGTTGTCGCCGGTCTTCTTCAGGTCTTTCAGGATGAGCAGGCCGACGATCGGCTGGTCCTTACGGTCGTCCGTGCACTTGGTGCAGGTCTTGTTCTCATCGCCGGGCACCAGGATCTTGGTGACCTTGCCCGAAAACACGCCACCGTTGTCGACGATGGTCACCTCGCCTTTTTGCTTGCCGGTGTTGTCGTCGATGGTCTTCCAGGTACCGGCCGGCGACGTCTGCGCGAAGGCGCTGCTGGCTGCCAGCGCGAGTGCCAGTGCGCCAGCCAGGCGCGCGAGAGAGTGGGGGGGGCGTTGCATTGTGTGTCTCCTTGTCGGTAAAAAAAATTGTTGGATAGGGCCTGCCATTCTATGAACGTATGCGTACTTTTCATTGGGTGACAGGCTCTAGACCGGCGGCGCGGATCGCGTGGATCAGTGGCTGCCCAGCGTGCCGGTCAGGGTCGACAGCGGATTGCTGCCGGAGCCGCCGGCGGCGTTCGTGACGCCGCCCAGCGCATTCGTGATCGGGGCGAGCGGGTTGCTGCCACCGGCCGCGCCACCCAGGGCGCTTGTGACGGGGGCCAGCGGATTGCTGCCGCCGCCCAGGCCACCACTCAATGCCCCGGTGATGGGTGCGAGCGGATTGGTCGAACCGCTGCCGCCGCCGTTGACCAGGCCGCCGGCGCTGGCCACGGTGGCAGCCACCGCGCCCACGCCGCCGCCCGCGTCACGCGTGAGCGGATTGCCGCCGGCTGCGCCGACTTGCGCACCGGCGCTCTGCAGGCCACCGCCCGCCGTGTTCAACGCACCGGCCAGCGGCCCACCCAGCATCGTCGTGCTGCCGACGGCCTGGGCGCCCTGCGCAACCTGCGCAGACAGCGGCACGATCGCGTTGCTGAGTTGCTGCGTGACCTGCTGCACCGGTCCGCTGGAAGTGGCGATGGTGGTGAGCCCGCCAGCACCCTGCAGCACCTGGCCCAGCGCCGAGACGCCGCTGCCCACCGGAGCCGTCACCGGATTCAGCGGCGCCAGCGGGCTGCCTGCCGCGCCCAGGTCGGAGACGGTCTGCCCAGCATTGCCGGCCATGACCCCCGTGGAGGTGATGACATTGCCCGAGCTCTGCACCGTGGTGCCGACCGGGTCCGGCGTCGAGCCGATCCGGCCGAGGCCGCTGCCGACGCCATTGCCCAGCGCCTGGACGACGTTGCCGGTGGAACTCACCGTTGCGCCCAGATCCTTCTGCGCGGCGGTGCCGCCCACGATGGGCACCTGCGCCGTGCCGATCGTCGTGCCGAGGTCGCTGACCGTCTTGCCCGTCTGCGAGACGACGTTGCCGCCGTTGCTGGCAACGTTGCCTACCGGGACGGCGCCGGGGTTGTTATTGGCGGTCGATGTGGGGGGGTCTCCGTTCGGATTGCCGCCCGAGGCGCAGCCTGCCAGTGCGAGCACGGCCAGCGCCGCTGCCGCCAGCAGCGTGCGGGATGACGAAGCGAAAGAAGCCGAAGAAGCGTGGAGCGGGGTTTCAATCTTCATGGTGAGTCTCCTTGTAAGCGCGGCCCGTACCGCGTAATCACCGCCGGGTGTCAGAAGAACGCGCGTCTGGCGTCCGGCGGTCAGCATCCGCCTGCGTTTGCTGTCGAATGCAAAGAAAGTTTTCCAGTGCAGAGGCATCGACATCAGCGATGCGCGCCGGGTGTCACACCCGACAGCACGCTGCCAACCACCCCACCGACCGTCGAGCCGATGCTGCCCAGTCCGCCTGCCGGCGAACTCGTGGTTGCAGTGCCACCAAGACTGCCGATGCCGGGAATACCCGCCGTCAGCGATCCGACCGCGGTCGTTACCGGCGCCAGCGCGCCGCCGAGCGCACCGGGCAAGGCACCGGCAAGTGCGCCACCCGGTGTGCTACCGCCAGTGGACGGTGCAGCCGGCGTGACAACCGCCGACAACCCGCCGGTAATCGCGCCAAGCGCGCTCACCGCGTTGCCCAGCGTCGACACCAGCGCATCACCCTTGGCCGTCGTGGTGATCGTTCTGCCCTCGCTGCCCAGCGTCGTCAGCACGCCGCCGACTGGTGCGCCCAGGCCTGTCGCCGAGCCCAGCGTTTGCGTGGTGGACGTCAGCATGGCGGTGAGCGGCACGATGGCCGTGACGGCGGTTGTCGTCACCTGCTCGACCGGACCGGTCAGTGTCGCGATGGGCGTGCCGCCAGTCGATCCGGCGTTGGCGCTGTCCGACGCATCGCTGCTGCCGTTCGACCACGTTGGCGAACTCGACGCCGCGATGGCCGGCTTCGATTGCGAATTGCTGCCGCCGCCGAGCGACGTCCCCATGTCGCCGCTGCCAGAATTCGCACATCCGGCGAGCAGAGCGAACGACGCTGCCGCCAGAGCGCAAGGCATCCGGCATAGCGCACGTCCGGCACGCGGGGCCTGCGGGAAAACCCCACGCTTTGGTGGGTTCAATGTCAACAAGAATGCTCGATCGCGCATCTTGTGCCTCCACTGCTCAGAACGCTTGTGTTGGACCCCTTCTGTCTTGCGCTCTTTCTTCGTCGGGTGTGTCGTCACCAAACCTGTGGTCGGCGACGACCTCCCTGTCTTGTCACGGACCACGCGCAGGTCCGCGCCACGCTGCGCGATCGATGCCGTGCTGACGTGGTGACCGGATCGTGAAGTGAAACTGAATGGCATGACAATCAGCGCCAACCTGACATGCTGATATGCGATTGCAGCATTTCAGATTCGCCGATCCCCGTATAGCGTTGTCCATGGCGAGTCTTCATGGATCAGCGCTGCAGCAGAAATGACCTCGAGATGGCCGTAGAACAATCCTTCTATCGTCGCGAAACCGACTCGTTTCAAACGCGATTGCGTGTGGTTTTCAGCCGTTGCTGAACAGGGTTTTCACGCGGCCGGCCTTGTGTCAGCGCATGCGCGCGTCGCTGCGACGGCGCATCTGTGCACCGTGCTCGTTGATGTGTTCGCTGACGAGTTTGTCGACATGCGCGTCGATGGTCGTGCGTCGTTTCGCATCGACATCGATGCGGATGCGCCGATGCAATTCACCTCGACGTGCATCGTCGTCTCGGCGATCGCGCGTTCGATGCGCGGCACATGACTTGCGGCATGTGCATGCAAGTCGTCGGCGATGTTGTCCATCGCAATCGCATCGTGCATCGCGCGCGAGCGAGGCGCGCATGAGAGGCACGTTATCGACGTCGTCAGACACGCTCAACACGTCGATGCACGCGACATGCAACGCGTCGATTGCGTGCGAGCGCGCGAAAAATTCGCGCACGTTGTCGCATCCGCGCATCGTTTTTTTCGACACGCATCGCGCAGCTCGCGCGTCGATACACACGACGACGCGAAGTGCGCGTGCTGAGCGATCGTGCATTCGCGATCAACACGCGAACAACATCGCGTGTCGTTGTAAACCGGCATGAACATTGGGTTTGCGGGAGGTGTGTGTCTGCGCAAAGCAACGCGTTGACGTGATGTCACGACGCAAGAAAATGCGCGTTTGCGATGTCGACATGCATGCATGCGCAATCCAAATCGCGACGACGCACAGACGCAGCGCAATCCTTCACCAAAACTCACCGCGCTTTTTGCATAAATCTCTTAACATCACCGCGCAAACGAATTATGATTCGCCTTGACAAGACGTTGACTTCGATGCAAGGAAGCTTCGCGCGATCAACGACGATGAACTTCCAAGCGGCAAGTGAAAGGTAGTCGAGGAGCGTAACCACTTTGATGCACGCCACGCCGACAGGGTTGTTCAAACTCGGTGCCGTCTCTGCGATCCCCCCGTCGGGATGGGCGTATTACCCCCAAAAGAAAACGCGCGCTCTCCAGGTTCCCGCTGTCCGCAAAGCTACGCTGCAAGCGGCTTTGCGCTCTGCACAGCGACTCGCGCAAGATCAGGTTTCGACCGGTGTGGCCACGATGCCCCGGTCCTCTCAATTGATGAAGACTCGCCGGATGCAATCTGTCCGGCCGACTGCGGTTGCGCTCGTGCGCGCGACCGGGGCGTGCAACTTGCTGCGTGTGTCCGCCGCGCAAGTCGCAGATCTTCCTACCGAATTCATTAGCGTGCGACCGCTGTCTGGTGGCGCGCCGATGAATCGCTCGCTCGGTTGGTCTGGCGATGCAGGTGCATCGTGGGATCGGGCCGGTCGGGTTGCTCAATCTCGATAGTTCGATACCCAATCTCGAAGGAGTTTCCCATGGCAACTGCTGCTAAGAAGAAACCGGCCGCCAAGGCCCCGGCCAAGAAGGCCGCTGCAAAGAAGGCTCCGGCCGCCAAGAAGGCTGCTGCGAAGAAGGCTGCTCCGGCCGCCAAGAAGGCTCCGGCCAAGAAGGTTGCCGCTAAGAAGGTTGCAGCCAAGAAGGCTCCGGCTGCTAAGAAGGCCGCAGTGAAGAAGGTTGCAGCCAAGAAGGCTCCGGCTGCCAAAAAGGCCGCAGTGAAGAAGGTCGCAGCCAAGAAGGCCCCGGCCAAGAAGGCCGCAGTGAAGAAGGTTGCAGCCAAGAAGGCTCCGGCTGCCAAGAAGGCTGCAGTGAAGAAGGTTGCAGCCAAGAAGGCCCCCGCTGCCAAGAAGGCTGCTCCGGCGAAGAAGGCTGCAGCCAAGAAGGCTCCGGCTGCCAAGAAGGCTGCTGCCAAGCCCGCTGCGAAGAAGGCTCCGGCGAAGAAGGCTGTCGCCAAGCCTGCTGCTGCTCCGGCCGCTGCACCTGCCGCTGCTCCGGCTGCCAAGACCGCGCTGAACCCGGCTGCGGCATGGCCGTTCCCGACCGGCAACCGTCCGTAAGTCAGTCTTGCGACGGTTCCTACGGGGCCACAGCGGCGCGCGTGTCGCGCCCACCTGATCGGATACTGCGTATCCGATCCGCAAGACCCGGTGTCTTGCACCGCCCGCCGATCGGCTCACGCCCCGGCGGGCTTTTTCTTGTCCGTGCGTTTTCGTTTTGGTCGGGCAAGAAAAAACCGCACCGGCGCGATGCCGATGCGGCTTCTTTGCTCCGTCAGGCCCGCAGCTCAGTTAGTCCGACGGGCCGACGAACGATCAGTGCGTCACGCGGGTCACGCCGCCCGACGACAGCAGGCGCACACGCTCGCCGGGGCGGAAGGCTTCGTCGGCGTCTTGCGTAATGGCGCGGTACTCGCCGTTGTCCAGCTTGACGGTGATCTCCAGGCCGGGCCGCTTGTTCACCTGACCCTCGATAGCGCTGCCCGCGACACCGCCCAGGATGGCGCCCAGCACGCCGGCTGCCACCGAGCCGTTGCCGCGCCCGATGGCCGCTGCCGAGCCGATGCCGCCGATGGCGCCGCCGGCGATGGTGCCCACGCCGGTCTGCTCACGGTCGATCACGACGTTGCGGACCGAATCCACCGTGCCAAAGCGCACAGTCTGCTCGCGCTGGGCCTGGCCTGAACTGTAGGCGCTGTTGGAGTTTGTGCCCATGGCGCAGCCTTGCAAGCCAAGGGCGGCGACCAGCAAGGTCGCGGCACCGATGCGATAGATGGGTTGCATATTCATTCCTTATTGATACCGGTACCCGAAAGCGGATTCAAAGCGCCGGGCAATCTCGTCGGCGGGCAGGCCGTGATTCTGCGGGCCTTGGACAGCGATCTTGAGCGAGCCCATCAGGCTGGCGAGCCGGCCGGTGGTTTCCCAATCCAGACCGTTTTCGATGCCGTAGAGCAGGCCGCCGCGGAAGGCGTCGCCGCAACCGGTCGGGTCGACCACGCGTTCGGCGGGCACAACGGGAACAGTGTACTGCTTGCCGCCAGCGTGAATCTCCGCCCCTTCTTCCCCGCGCGTGACGATGAAGGCTTCGACGCGCTGCGCAAGTTCCGTCGCACTGTAACCCGTGCGGGTGAGCATGACCTGCGCTTCGTAGTCATTGACCACTACGTAGCTGGCGAGTTCAACGAAGTGGCGCAGGTCGGCGCCGTCAAAGAGGGGCATCGCCTGGCCCAGGTCGAAGATGAACGGCACGCCGGCTTCGGCAAACTGTGTGGCGTGGTGCAGCATGCCCTCGCGGCTGTCCGGGCCTACCAGGCCGAGCCGTGCCGGCAATGCATCCTTGACCGAATTGACGCTCGACTGGCTCATCGCGCCCGGGTGGAAGGCGGTGATCTGGTTGTTGTCGCGGTCGGTCGTGATCATCGCCTGGGCGGTAAACGTCCCCGGAATTTCCTTGATGTGCGCGGTCGAGATTTCGAGCTTCTTCAGGTAGTCGAGGTACGGCGCGGCATCCTGGCCGACGGTCGCCATGACGATGGGCTCGCCGCCGAGCAGCTTGAGCGTGTAGGCGATGTTGCCCGCGCAGCCGCCGAATTCCCGGCGCATGCTCGGCACCAGAAAGGAGACGTTCAGAATGTGAATCTTGTCGGGCAGGATGTGTTCGCGGAAGTGTCCGTCGAACGTCATGATGGTGTCGTAGGCAACCGAGCCGCAGATCACGCTGGCCATATCGAAAGGGCTCCAGATGTGAACGCGGCCGCCCCAATGGACGGCCGTGTGATGAATGAGAGACCGGAGGCCGGTCCCGCAACGGTTTGCAGCTTACTTCAGCGCAGCCAGGGCCGCGTCGTAGTTCGGCTCTTCCTTGATCTCGGGCACGAGCTGCGAATACAGGACGTTGTCGTTGCCGTCGAGTACCACCACTGCACGGGCGGTCACGCCGGCCAGCGGGCCGGTCTTGATGTCGACGCCGTAGGCTTGCTTGAAGCCGCTGTCACGGAAGGTTGACAGCGGCACGACGTTCTCGATGCCTTCGGTGGCGCAGAAGCGGCCGGCGGCGAATGGCAGGTCGGCGGAGATCGAGAACACCACCGTGTTGTCCAGCTTGGACGCGGCTTCGTTGAACTTGCGCGTGGAGGTGGCGCACACCGGCGTGTCCAGGCTCGGCACGATGTTCAGGACTTTGCGCTTGCCGGCAAAGTCAGCCAGCGACACGTCCTTCAGGTCCTTGCCGACCAGCGTGAATGCCGGGGCCTTCGCGCCGGTGGTCGGGAATTGGCCGCCGACTTCGATCGGGTTGCCGCCAAGGGTCACGTTTGCCATGGTGTTACTCCTTCCATTGATGCGTGTTGGGGTGAATCAGGGGTAGAAAATCAGGACCCGGTAGTTGGCCGTCGGGCGCTGGGACTGGAATCGTACCCGAATCGGCAGTTCGGCGCGGGCGGGCAGGCCTGATACACCGAATGCGCGGTCCGCGGGGTTCAGGTAATCGGTGGGCAGCAGCGCGCGGCGCGAGAGAAGCTGGTCCTGCAGATCGGTCGTCACCAGTTCGATGGCGGGTAGGGCAACGGGGCCGGCGGTGCGGTTGTGCAGCGTAGCGGTCAACACGTACTGGTCGGATGCATCGCCCTCCTGGCGCTGCAGTTGCGACGATTCGATCTGCAGCGCATCGAGGTCGCGCGGCGGGGCGATCTTGCAATGCAGCGGCTGGCACAGCGCTTCCCACAACGGCCGCGTGGACGGCACGCGGCGCGCGATTTCGGCGCGGCCGAGGAAGACTACCTGCGCCACCGCCACCACGGCCAGGAAGCCGATCGCGATGCGTGCCATGGCACGGCGGCCGCTGGACTTGCGCACCTGTTCGCGGGCCTGCGCGGCACGCAGGAAATCCAGCGTGGCAGCCGAGACGCCGTGGTTTGGCCCGCGCGCCTTGCGCGGACGCGGCGCGCCGGTCAGCGTGCGCTGCGGCGTCGGGCCGGCGTGTTCATCGTGCGCGTGTCGTGCCTGGTTGCCATGACGCCGCGGTACGGGCGCGAAGAGCGTGTGCGCATCAGTCTCATGGCGCATCCAGACCGAATCGTGTTTATCGGCGACAGGTTGCGGCGATGGGGCCGGTGCTGGCGCGGGCGCTTCCAACTTTGCTGCCACTGGGACGGCCGCGGGCGCGATCAACGGCTCGACCGGCAAGTCCGCCGACGGCTGCTTGGGCACGGCGGCTGCGAAAGTGTCTTCGTCGTCTTCAAGCTCGCGGATCGGCGGCAGGCCGCGGAACGGATCAGCCGATGCTGCGGGCGCAGGTGCTTCCTCAACGGCGGGCGCGGCGGTGGGTACGTCCGCGACGGGCTTGGCTGCGGGAGTCTCGCCTGCCGCAGGTGGCACGGGCTCAACGGATGGAGCCGACGATTCGTCAGGCAGCGGGCGCGTATCGGGGGCAGTCGGCTGTGCGTCGGGTATGGGTGTCGCGCCCTCGACTTCACCTAGGTGCACCTCGGCCACGCCTTCCTCGGCGATGTCTTCTTCCCAGATCAACGTCATGCCAAAGCCGTGATCGTCTTCGGCGGCGGGGGGCTGGGCGGGTGCTTCGGTCTTGGGTTCGGGCGAGGCGACGGACGTGGGCGGCGTTATGCCGACGGCCGCCTCGTGCGGATCGGACACATGCGGAGCAGCCGTTGGGGTTGCATTGATCGGCTGAGCCGCTTCCGGCGCGGGCGCGGCGCTCAGCTCGATCAGGTGCGCACGCCCATCGAAGACATGGTTGCAGCGTCCGCAACGGACGAGGCCGCCACGCAGCCGAAGCTGATCAGCGACGACGCGGAACGCGGTATGACAGTTGGGACAGCGGGCGGCGAGACGTGGCGCGGATGCCATGCAGAACGAGGAGAAAAAAGCCGACCGCGCGAGTATTGCAGACAGTGGCGCCAGCGTCGACCTTTGTTGCGACGCCGGCGACCAATCAGGCGGGTTTCACGCCATGCAGGCAGACCCAGCCGTCACGCGCGCGCCACACCGTGAGCGGAATGGCAGAGGCGTACGCCGCGGCAACTTCCTCGGCCTGGCGCTCCAGGACGCCCGAGAGGATCAGTCGGCCGCCCGGACGCACGCGTGCGCACAGCATGGCCGCCATCAGCTTGAGCGGGTTCGACAAGATGTTGGCGACGACCAGGTCGAAGGTGCCTTCGGGCGCATCGTCGGGCAGGGCGAACGTGGCCTCGACGTGATTGCGCTCGGCGTTGTAGCGCGAGGCGTCCACGGCGTTCGGGTCGATGTCCACACCAACCGTCTCGCCCGCGCCGAGCTTCTTGGCGACGATGGCCAGGATGCCCGAGCCGCAGCCGTAGTCGAGCGTGCGCTCGCCGGGCTGCACGTGCTGCTCCAGCCATTCCATGCACAGGCGCGTGGTCGGGTGGCTGCCGGTGCCGAAGGCCAGACCCGGGTCCAGCTCCAGCACCACCGCGTCGGGTTCCGGCGCATCGTGCCACGAGGGCACGACCCAGATGTGCTCGCCGATGTGAATTGGCTCGAACTGCGCTTGCGTCATGCGCACCCAGTCCTGCTCCTCGACGTCGCGCACGGTGTACGCGGGCACGGGCGACAGGCCGATGGCGTTGGCGGCTGCCGCCACCAGCAGGGCTGGATCGGCGTCGTCGGCCAGCAGCGCGACCACACGCGAGCGGTTCCACGCCAGGCGCGTGGGCTCGTGGCCGGGCTCGCCGAAGAGCGGTTCTTCATCGGGCGTGTCGGCATCGGCGTCTTCCACCGACACCGACAGGGCACCCAGGTCGAACAGCGCCTCGGACAACGCCTCGGCGTCGTCACGGGCCACTTCGAGCACGCATTCTCGGTACGTCACTTGCCGCCACCCTTGGCCACTTCCTGTTGCGCCAGGCGGTGCTCCAGGTAGTGGATGTCGGTGCCGCCTTCAACGAAGTTGGCGTCGAGCATCAGTTCGCGGTGCAGCGGCACGTTGGTCTGGATGCCTTCCACCACCATTTCCGACAGGGCGATACGCATGCGGGCGATGGCCTGCTCGCGCGTGGCGCCGTACGTGATGACCTTGCCGATCATCGAGTCGTAGTTGGGCGGCACGAAGTAACCGTTGTAGGCATGCGAGTCCACGCGGACGCCCGGGCCTCCCGGCACGTGCCACGACGTGATGCGGCCCGGCGACGGCGTGAACTTGAACGGATCTTCCGCATTGATGCGGCACTCGATGGCGTGGCCCTTGAGCACTATGTCCTTCTGGCGGAAGCGCAGCTTCTCGCCGGCCGCCACGCGGATCTGCTCCTGCACGATGTCGACGCCGGTGATCATTTCCGTGACTGGGTGTTCAACCTGCACGCGCGTGTTCATCTCGATGAAGTAGAACTCGCCGTTCTCGTACAGGAACTCGAACGTGCCGGCGCCGCGGTAGCCGATCTTCTTGCAGGCCTCGGCACAGCGATCGCCGATGCGCTCGATCAGGCGGCGCGGGATATGCGGTGCCGGCGCTTCCTCGATCACCTTCTGGTGGCGGCGCTGCATCGAGCAATCACGCTCGCCCAGCCAGACGGCGTTGCGGTGCTGGTCGGCCAGGATCTGGATTTCCACGTGACGTGGATGCTCCAGGAACTTCTCCATATAGACTTCCGGGTTGCCGAAGGCGCGGCCGGCTTCTTCGCGCGTCATGTTGACGGCATTGATCAGCGCAGCCTCGGTGTGCACCACGCGCATGCCGCGGCCGCCGCCGCCGCCGGCGGCCTTGATGATGACCGGATAGCCGACCTTGCGGGCCGTCGCCAGGATTTCCTTCGGGTCTTCCGGCAGAGCGCCGTCCGAGCCCGGCACGCACGGCACGCCGGACTTGATCATGGCCTGCTTGGCCGACACCTTGTCGCCCATCAGGCGGATGCTGTCAGGCGTCGGGCCGATGAAGGTGAAGCCGGATTGCTCCACGCGCTCGGCAAAGTCGGCGTTTTCCGAGAGGAAGCCGTAGCCGGGGTGGATGGCCTGGGCGTCGGTCACCTCGGCGGCCGAGATGATGGCCGGCATGTTCAGGTACGACAGCGGCGACGGTGCCGGGCCGATACACACGGCTTCGTCGGCCAGCTTGACGTATTTGGCTTCCTTGTCCGCTTCGGAATAGACCACCACGGTCTTGATACCGAGCTCGCGGCAGGCGCGCTGGATGCGAAGTGCGATCTCGCCGCGATTCGCGATCAGGATCTTGTCGAACATCGTGTTCTCGCTACAAAAAGGGGAGGCGAGGGCGCCATGGCCGGGCCGCGTTCTTATTGGGGCCCGCGCGCTGGCTCGCGCTCGGATGCGGCGAGGTCGTGGAATACGGCCCGCCGCACGATGATGAGATGCGGATGCCGGGAGATCAGCCGATGACGAACAGCGGTTGGCCGTATTCCACGGCCTGGCCGTTCTCGATCAGGATTTCCTTGATAACGCCGGCCTTGTCCGCTTCGATCTCGTTGAGCAGCTTCATCGCTTCGATGATGCACAGCGTCTGGCCTTCCTTGACCGTGTCGCCCACGTTGACAAACGCGGCAGCGCCCGGCGACGGCGAGCGGTAGAACGTGCCGACCATCGGCGAGGTGACGATGTGGCCAGCCGGCAGGGCCGGCGCAGCGGCCTCAGCACCGACGGCGGGCGTGGCGGTGGCCGTGACGGCCGGTGCTGCGGCGGGCATCATCGGCATCGGCGCGTACTGCATCGGTGCGGCCACCACTTGCGGCGCCGACTTGACGATGCGGACTTTGCCCTCGCCTTCGGTCACTTCGAGTTCCGAAATGCCCGATTCGGCCACCAGGTCGATCAGCGTTTTCAGCTTGCGCAAATCCATGAACGTTCTCTCCTGCAGCGTCGGCGGTCTGGGGCAGTGGATGCGCGCGCGATTGGCTCTTCGGCCGCGCATCGGGGTAAGGCGCTCCAGGCGCTGGCGTCGTTGCGTTGGTTAAGTGGTTGAAATGAAAGAGAAAGAAGACGGCTGATCAGCCGCCGTGTTGATCGATTGCGTAGTCCAGCGCGGCGAGGTAGCCGCGCCAGCCCAGCCCGCAGATGACGCCCACGGCTTGGTCCGCCAGATACGAGTGGTGGCGGAACGGCTCGCGGCGGTGCACGTTGGACAGATGGACTTCGATGTACGGGATCACGACCCCAGCAAGCGCATCGCGCAGAGCCACGCTCGTGTGCGTATAGGCTGCCGGATTGATGATGATGAATTCGATGCCTTCGCCCTTGGCAGCGTGGATGCGATCGACCAGCGCGCCTTCGTGGTTCGACTGGAAGTGTGCCAGCGTCACGCCGCGCGCCTGGGCCCGTTTGGCTAAGGCGGCGTTGATGTCGGCCAGCGTGGTTGCACCATAGACTTCCGGTTCGCGCGTCCCCAGTAGATTGAGGTTCGGACCGTGCAGGACCAGCACGTTGCGAAGTGCTTTGGCGATCGGTTTGTCAGCCACGATTTGACCGGTTGAGCGAAGTTGAGCGCAATTTACAGTAATTTAGAATGCTTTGTCTAGTTTTTGCTGAAAAGATATCAAGAAACTGGTGTTTTCACCGATCTTGGCGTCCGCGCAACCAGCTTTGCATAAAAAGAAGGGTAGTTGCGCGCACATGAACGCCATATGACGTTTTTATATATTTACGTGCGCTGCAGCGCCCGACGCAACTCGTCCGCGTGGACCCGGCCCATCTTCCGGAAACTGATCTTTCCTTGTGCATCAAGAATCACAGTAAACGGAAGGCCGCCTGCTTCATTGCCGAACTGCCGCCCCAATTCGGTGCCACCAAAACCGGCTACCGCAACCGGATAGGTGACGGGAATCTTACTCAAGAATGTCTGGATGTTGGCCGCTGTATCGATGCCGATGCCCACGAACTTTGCCTTGGCCTTCTGCTCCTGCGCCAGCGCCGACAGTTCCGGCATCTCTTCCACGCAAGGACCGCACCACGGCGCCCAGAAATTGATCACCACCGGCTGGCCGCGGAAGGCGTTCAAGTCGATCGGTGCGCCATTGGCATCCGGCAGCTTGCTGCCGAAGAAGGCGGCGACAGCACTGTCGGCCGGCGCGCTGGGCTCGGTGGCCCGGTGTCCGATGTAGACGCCCAGCGCGGCGGCGGCAATGCCGGCGAACAGCAGGGCGATCAGGGTAGTGCGGCGGGACATGGTCGAGGCGCTCTATATGTATACAGAGGTGAAGCGTGCCGGATTGTACTCCTCTGCGCCGATCACCCTTGCGACAGGAGGGCGCGCACGGCCACGGCATCTCCGCGCTGGGTCTTGCCGGCGGCATCGGCACGTCGGGCGCCACGCACATCGTTCAGGTCGTACAGGGCGATATGAACGCCGACCGGTGTGCCCGTCTCTGCGCGCAATTCGCGAGCCAGTTCGCGGGCTTCCGGGCCGGCCGGCCATTGGCCGCGCCATAGGAAGCTGAGCGTTTCCACCTCGTCGCGACCGGCGAAGTGAGCGCTCTCGGTTGTGTCGAAATCCACGCCGGCGTTGAGCAGGAAGATCGCCACGTCCTTCGGGCTGTCACAGAAGACCTGCAGGTGGATGTCGGAATGTTCGCTGGCGGTGCCGTTGAAAACCGCACCCGCCAGGTAGGGGCGGTAGACCTCCAGCCCTTCCATCAGCACCAGCGCGATGCGACGCAGCAGGGCGAGCACGCGCGGCTGGGAGTCGGCCTGGAACAGCGCCTGGTATTCGCGGACTTCAGTCTCGACCTGATCGTTATCCGGCAGCCACTCGCCAGCGGCGCGCGACTCTGTGCCGAGCACCTGGCGCGCGGCCTTGCGCTTGGCGGTAGCGTAGTCAGCACCGTCCTCCGCGATCATGCGGGCGGCAACGGCGGCGATTTCCTCCCGCACGCGGGCGGGATCGAGGGTGGGGCGTTTGGATGACATGATTTCTATTTTACTGAAGCAAGCCAGGGGACCGGCGGGCCCCGGTACAATGCCGCGCAACGTAGTTGAGATGGCTCCCATGCATATCCACATCCTTGGAATCTGCGGCACCTTCATGGGCGGCATTGCCCTGATCGCCCGCCAGGCCGGTCACCGTGTCACCGGCTGCGACGCCAACGTCTACCCGCCGATGAGCACCCAGCTCGAAGCCCAGGGCATCGAGCTGATCGAGGGTTTCGACCCCGAACAACTGTCGATCGGCGCCGATCTCTACGTGATCGGCAACGTGATCTCGCGCGGCAACCCGTTGATGGAAGCCATCCTGGACCGCAACCTGCCCTACGTTTCCGGCCCGCAGTGGCTGGGCGACAACGTGCTGCGGCAGAAGTGGGTGCTCGCTGTGGCGGGCACGCACGGCAAGACGACCACCACGTCCATGCTCGCCTGGATCCTGCAGGACGCCGGTTACAACCCGGGCTTCCTGGTGGGCGGTGTGCCGCGCAACTTCGGGCTGTCGGCGCGACTGACGGAATCGGACTTCTTCGTCATCGAGGCCGATGAATACGACACGGCCTTTTTCGACAAGCGTAGCAAGTTTGTCCATTACCGCCCTCGCACGGCCATTTTGAATAACCTGGAATTCGATCACGCAGACATCTTTCCCGATCTTGCTGCGATCGAAACGCAATTCCATCATCTCGTGCGCACCGTGCCGGGTCAGGGGCGCCTGCTCGTCAATGGTCGCGAAGACAGCTTGAAGCGCGTACTTGAGCGTGGATGCTGGTCGGAAGTCGAGTATTTCGGCGTAGAAGCCGGCGACGGTTGGAATATCGCCAATCTGGGTGACGACGATAGCTTCGATGTTGTCTTCAACGGCCAGACGCAGGGCCGGGTACGCTGGGCGCTGCAGGGTGATCACAACCGCATGAACGCGCTGGCCGCTATTGCTGCCGCACGTCACGTAGGTGTGCCGCCCGTCCAGGCCATTGAAAGCTTGGCCCGTTTCGAAAATGTGAAACGCCGCATGGAAGTGCGTGGCACCGTCGATGGCGTGACCGTGTACGACGACTTTGCGCATCACCCGACGGCCATCCGCACGACCATTGAAGGTCTGCGCCGCCGCGTCGGCAAAGCACGCATCCTGGCGGTGCTGGAGCCGCGCTCGAACACCATGAAGCTCGGTGTGATGAAGCAGCAACTGCCTGGCAGCCTGGAAGGCGCCGATCAGGTGTTCGCCTATGGCGCCGCCAACGGCCGTGATGCCATCGGCTGGGACCTGGCCGGCGCACTGGCCCCGCTGGGCGAGCGCGCGACGGCGTTTTCCGACCTGACCGCGTTGGTCGAGGCTGTGATCGCCGCCGCTCGTCCGGGCGATCATGTGCTGGTCATGAGCAATGGCGGCTTCGGCGGCGTGCACCAGAAACTGCTGGACGCGCTGGCCGAGCGCGCGAGTGTGCGTATTCGGGCCGCCAACTGATCCGCATATGCCGGCTTCCATCGTCTATCTGCACGGATTCCGCTCGTCGCCGCGCTCGTTCAAGGCGCAACTGCTAGGCAAGCGGATGGCTTCCGTTGGCCTAGCTGACCACTATGTCTGCCCGACGCTGCCGGTTTCACCGCGTGAGGCGATGGCCGAAGTCGAGGCGCTGATCGCTGACTTGAGTACGCGTGATGGCGCCCAGCCCGTGCTGATCGGGTCGTCGTTGGGGGGTTATTACGCCACTTGGTTGGCTGAGCAGCATGGCTTGCGCGCCGCGATGCTCAATCCGGCCACGCGTCCGGAGCGGGATCTCGCCAAGTACGTCGGTGAACAACCGTTGTGGCATGGCGGTGGCACGATCCGCGTCGAACCGCACCACCTGGATGAGTTGCGTGCACTGGCGGTGCGTGCCATCACCCAGCCCGAGCGTTACTACCTTCTGGCCGCCACCGGCGACGAAGTACTCGACTATCGCGAAATGCTCGCCCACTTCCCCGGAGCCGCCACCCGCGTTATTGACGGCGGCGATCACGGCATCAGCGATTTCGCGCAGTACATGGACGAAGTGCTCGTCTTCTGCGGCGTTTCTTCCGATCTGCTGGCTGCGCACCCATTTGACGGCGAGGCCGCCGGCGCATGACCGGATTTCCGTCGTACCCGCGCAGCCTATGGCGCAGCGCGTTGCCGCCGGCCGTCGTCTACGATCGGCATTGGGCGCGGTGGGCCGTTGGCACCGACTCGCTGACGGCGCGGCTGCGTGCCGCATCATCCGCCTTCCGCGTGCAGTTGCTCGGCCAGCAGCGCGCGATGCCGCTGCGCGACGAGTGGCGTTGCGTTGGCATGACCAGCCCTGCTGAAACGCTGGTCCGCGAAGTCCTGCTGATCTGCGACGAGATTCCGGTGGTCTACGCACACACTGTTGTGCACCCACGCAGCGTGGCATTGGACTGGCCGTTCCTGAAGGCGCTGGGGGCGCAACCGCTGGGTCATTCACTGTTTTCCGACCCGCGTGTTGAGCGGGGCGGTTTCGAGTTCGCGCTGCTGAACGGTCGTCACCCGCTGGTGCGCCGGGCGCATGACGCGCTGGGCGATGTGCCCGTCACCGGAACGGAGCGGCTGCCGGCCCGGCGTTCGGTGTTCCGGCGTGGGGCGAGCGCGATGCTGGTGACTGAGGTTTTCCTGCCGGCACTGGCCGACTTCAACGCGCCACAGTAAGCGTGTTTCGCGGGCCGGGCGGCTGGCCAGTGCGGTATCATCGCCCCCAACTTTTGTTCGCTGCACGTCGGGCTTTTGACGCTCGGACGTGTGGCCAATCCTCCTCATCCAAAGCGGCGTTCGCGCCGCAATCCAGACATATCCATGCAGTTGCTGTTCGAAGAAGGCGGCGAGATCCGCGCGGGCACCGTCTTGTCCCAGCAGGGCGAGGCATACCAGGTCGAGTTGCCGAGCGCCAAGCGCACCAAGGTCAAGTCGCGCGACGTGTTGTTGCAGTTCGCCCAGCCGTCGGCCGGCGAGCTGTCGCAGGCCGCGCACACGCTGTCGGCGGACATCGATCTGGATTTCCTGTGGGAATGCGCGCCAGCCGATGAATTCGGCTTTACCGATCTGGCGGGCGAGTACTTCGGCGCGGGGGCGGATGCCACGCAGCAGGCCGCGCTGGCGATCGCGCTGCACGGCTCGCCCATCTATTTCCGACGCAAGGGCCGCGGCCGCTACCAGCGCGCACCCGAAGATCAACTCAAGGCGGCGCTGGCCGGCCTAGAGCGCAAGAAGCAGCAGGCTGCCCTGCAGGCCGAGTACGAAGCTGAGTTGAAGGCGATGCGTCTGCCCGAGGCCTTCCGCGGCAAGACGCTGCAACTGCTGTTCAAGCCCGACAAAAACAGCCTCGAATACAAGGCGCTGGATGCCGCGTGCACGGCGCTGGGACTTTCGCCGATGCGGCTGATGGTGGCCGTGGGCGGTATCGCCAATGCGCGCGCGCTGCACGAGGCGCGCTTCTTGTCGGAGTGCTTTCCGAAAGGCATCGGCTTCCCTGAGGTGGCCGTGCCGGAACCGGCACTTGAGTTGCCCGCAGCCGAGGTGCGCGCGTTCTCCATCGACGACGTGACGACCACGGAAATCGACGACGCCATCTCCGTCACGCCCATCGACGATGTCACCGTGCGCATCGGCATTCACATCGCGGCGCCGGGTTTCGGCATTCAGCGCGGCGATGCGCTGGACGCGATTGCGCGCCAGCGGCTGTCGACGGTGTACTTTCCCGGCGACAAGATCACGATGCTGCCGGAGTCGGTGGTGGATCGCTACACGCTGCAGGAAGGGCGCGCGTGCCCGGCGCTGTCGTTGTATGCAACGGTCGACCGCGCGACGTGGACGGTGACCGCCAGCGAGACGCGCTGCGAATCCGTGACGGTGGCCGCCAACCTGCGCCACAACCTGCTCGACGACGTGATCACCGCCGAGGCGCTGGCCGATGGCTCGGGCGAATATCCTTTCAAGGCCGAACTGACCGTGCTGTGGCCGTTTGCGTGCGCGTTGTACGACGCTCGCCAGCAGGCACGCATTGCCAGCGGGCTGAGGCCGGAAGGCGCACAAAAGGGCGATTACTCCTTCTATCTGGACTCAGTTCCCGAGGCCGAAGGCGGTGGTGAACGCGTGCGGATCGAGCAGCGCAAGCGCGGTTCACCGCTGGACAAGATCGTCGCCGAGATGATGATCCTGGCCAACAGCACGTGGGGTCGCATGCTGTCCGATGCCGGTGTGCCCGGCATCTACCGCACGCAGAAGGCGTGGGGCATGCACCGCACGCGCATGCAGACGTATCCGGCGCCGCACGAGGGGCTGGGCGTCGCGCAGTACGCGTGGAGCACGTCGCCGCTGCGCCGCTATGTCGATCTGGTCAACCAGTGGCAGATCGCGGCGGTGGCGCAGCACGGCGTGACGGCCAAGCTGGTGGCACCGTTCAAGCCGAAGGATGCCGACTTGCTGGCCGCCGTGGCCGATTTCGAGGGCACGTACGCTGCCTACGCCGACCACCAGTCGACCATGGAGCGTTACTGGTGTCTGCGCTGGCTCAAGCAGGAAAACCGCACGCGCATGCAGGCCGTGGTGCTCAAGGACGGCGCCGTGCGCTTTGCCGAGATTCCGCTGGTGACCAAGGTGCCGGAGCTGGCGCAGACGGCGCGTGGCACGCATGTGGTGCTCGACATTCTCGACACCGACGAGATCAGCCTGGAAGTGTCGTGCCGCGTGGTGGAAATCCTCGCGCCCGCCGCCGGTGCGGAGGCTGAAGCCGAGGCGATCGAAGAGGAATTGGCGGAAGCGGAGGCCGCAGCCGATGCTCCGGCCGAGCCGCAGCCGGCCGCCGATGGCGAAGAGGCCCGCGCAGAGGCCGACGCGGCTGTGGTGCCGCCGCCGCAGGATGCCGAGAGCGGTGGATCGCCTGCCGCCGCCTAACTACAATCGCAGTCTGATCACCTTCTTCGCGCATCGCCCAGGAATCGCCCCAATGGCCGCCCTCGCAAACCGTCCGGACTGGTCCGGCAGCAGTACGCTCACCAAGGCACTGGTGGTGTCGCTTGCCGTGCACGTCCTGCTGCTGTTCGTGCGCGTGGTCGCACCCGAGGCCTTCGATATCAAGCGCGACGATCCCGGCCTGGATGTCGTGCTCGTCAACGCCAAATCGTCCACCGCGCCGGCCAAGGCGACGGCCGTGGCGCAGGTCAACCTGAACGGCGGCGGCGAATACGACCAGCAGCGCGCCACCACGCCGCTGCCCTCCGACACCAACGAGCAGACTGGCGATGCCATCAAGCTCACGCAGCGCCGTCTCGACTTCCTGGAGCTGGAACAGCGTCGCCTGCTCACGCAATCGAGAGACCGTGCACCGCTGGTCAACGAACGCCAGGTCAAGCCCGGCGAGCGTCCGCAGCCGTCGCCCACCAACGGCACCGACGACCGCACCACGCAAACCGAGATCGCCCGCCTGCAGGCCGAGATCGACCGCAACCTCGAGAACTACGCCAAGCGCCCGCGCCGCAATGTGCTGACCGCCGCCAGCGCGCGCCAGGTCGACTACGCCCGCTACTACGACGCCGTGCGCCGCAAGATCGAGACGCGCGGCACCGCCAACTTCCCGACCCAGAACGGCCGGCCGCTGTACGGCGAACTGATTGTCGTGATCAGCATCAACCGCGACGGCCAGCTCGGCTACAACCAGGACGGCTACAAGATCGAAGGCATCGAAGTGGCCAAGAGCTCGGGCAACCCGGCGCTGGATCGCCAGGCCGTGGCCATCGTGCGCTCGTCCTCGCCGTTCGGCGGCTTCCCGGCCGAGATGCGCAAGCGCGTCGACATCCAGGATGTGGTCGCCACCTTCAAATTCACCCGCGCAGGGCTGGAAACCCACCTGCAGACCCGATAATGTCGCCGCATCAAGAGGCCATCCTCGCTGCCGCGAGTGCGCCGCCCACGGACCGCTATGGCGTGATCGGCAATCCGATCTCGCACAGCAAGTCGCCCGCCATCCACGCCGCGTTTGCGCAGCAGACCGGTCAGCTCATCCGCTACGACCGCATCTACGCCGAGTTGATCGCGTTTGAAGAGACCGTGTTCACCTTCATTCGCGAAGGCGGACGCGGCCTGAACGTGACCGTGCCGTTCAAGCTTGACGCGTATGCGCTGTCAACCTCGCTCACATTGAGGGCCGAGTCCGCCGGCGCAGTCAACACGCTCAAGTTCGACGGCGACGAGATTCTTGGCGACAACACCGACGGCGTCGGCCTGATGCGCGACATCACGCACAACATTGGTAACAACCTCGAAGGCGAACGCGTGCTGCTGCTGGGTGCTGGCGGCGCGGCGCGCGGTGTGCTCCTGCCGCTGCTGGAGCACAAGCCTGCGCGCGTGTTCATCGCCAACCGCACGGCCGATCGCGCCGCCAAGCTGGTGGAGCGCTTCGAAGTCTCGGCCAAGCTGCACGAGGTGGAACTGGTGGGCGGCGGCTACGACGAACTCGCCGTCGACGACGTGTTCGACGTCATCATCAACGCCACGGCCAGCAGCCTGCAGGCGCAGGTGCCGCCGATCCCCAGCAGCGCGTTCGGACCGAACGCGCTGGCCTATGACATGATGTACGGCCCGCAACCGACGCTGTTCATGCAATTCGCCAAGCGCCATGGCGCCCGCACGTGGGACGGTCTGGGCATGCTGGTCGAGCAGGCGGCGGAATCGTTCTTCGTCTGGCGTGGCGTGCGCCCGCAGACCGCGCCCGTGCTGCTGGCCATGCGCGAAGGGCTGCAGGGCGAAGCCGCCGTTGCAGCGCGCGCTCGCCGCTGAAGCTGGGCAGACTCCCACGATGATGCGTTGGCTCGCCTACGTGATCGGCTGCTTCGTGGCAGGCGTGGTCGCGCTCAACTTCTACTTTTTCGCCGCGATTGCAAGCTGGCAGGTGTTCGATCCGTCGTCCACCGCCTTCATGCGCGCCGAGCGCATGCGCCTGTGCGGCGCGAACGTCTTTACCTGCAAGATCGATCACCGCTGGGTCGGCTACGACCAGATTTCGCGCAACCTCAAGCGTGCCGTTATCGCCAGCGAGGACGCGGATTTCGTCTCGCACAGCGGGTGGGAAGTCGACGCCATGCTCGACGCGTGGGAGAAGAACAAGCGGCGCGGCCGAGTCGTGGCCGGCGGCTCGACCATCACCCAGCAGCTCGCCAAGAACCTGTTCCTCTCGGGCGAGCGCCATTATCTGCGCAAGGGTGAGGAGCTTGCCATCACCTGGATGCTGGAGTTCTGGCTCGACAAGGAGCGCATCCTGGAGATCTACCTGAACTCGGTGGAATGGGGCGAGGGCGTATTCGGGGCGGAGGCCGCCGCGCAGCATTATTTCAAGCGCCCGGCATCGCAGTTGACGGTGGGGCAGGCGGCGCGCTTGGCCGCGGCGCTGCCAGCGCCCAAGTGTTTCGACAAGAAGAGCTATTGCGCCAACGTGCATGTGAACTTCACGCGCAAGGCCACCGTCATCGCCAACCGAATGGGCTCGGCCACGCTGCCGGATTAGCGCTGCTGAGAAAACGTCCCCTGGCGTTGTTGTTGCCGCCTTGCCGTACTTGAGTACTGTCTGCGGCGACACGCCTAGCCAGGGGCGTTTTTCAGCAGCGCTTTTTACTTGAGCCAGCCCTTGCGCCGGAAGTACACCAGCGGAATCGCCGCCGAAATGATCATCAGGACGATCGCGTAGGGGTAGCCCTCGACCCACTCCAGTTCCGGCATCACCTTGAAGTTCATACCGTAGACCGAGGCGATCAGCGTGGGCGGCATCAGCGCCACCGATACCACCGAGAACAGCTTGATGATCTTGTTCTGGTTGATGTTGATGAAGCCGACCGTGGCGTCCATCAAGAAGTTGACCTTGTCCGACAGGAACGCCGTGTGGTTTTCGATGGACTCAATGTCGCGCAGCACCTGGCGCGCTTCGTTCTGCTGGTCGGGCGAGAGCAACTGGCTGCGCAGCAGGAACGACACCGCGCGGCGTGTATCCATCACGTCGCGGCGGATGCGGCCGTTGAGGTCTTCCACGCGCGCAATGATCTCCAGCACGTCGCGGGCCGCCTGATCGGTCACCTCATCGGCCAGCACACGTTTGCTGGCATCTTCCAGCCGTTCGTAGACTTCTTCGATGGCGTCGGCCGAGTATTCCGCGTCGGTCGAGTACAGGTCCATCAGCACGTCCTTCGCGTTGCGCACCGAACCGGGGCGCAGCCGCGCACGCATGCGCACGAGGCGGAAGGCGGGGAGGTCTTCGTCGTGGATGGAGAACAGCACATCCTTGGTCAGCACGAAGGCCACGCGCACGTTGCGCGAAGAGGTTTCTTCGTCGAGCAGGAAGTCGGTGCGGATGTGGATGTGGCCGTCTTCACCCTCGAAGTAGCGGGCGGAGGCCTCCAGGTCCCCCAGTTGCTCAAGCTCGGGCAGGACCACGCCGTAGGCTTCCTTGATCCAGGCCAGCTCTTCGTCGTCCGGATCGATCACGTCGATCCAGATCGGCTTGTGCTGCAGCAACTCACTGCGGTGTTCGACCTGTTCTTGCGCGAGACGGCCTTTTTGCACAACGAACAGGTTGATCATGCGGCATTCCTTGATACGGTCGTTGGACGGGCGGGATGAAAAATCGCGCCGAGTGTAGCGTAAAGAAAGGGTGGATTTGGCCAGAAACGGTGACTTGGCGCGCATGCGTGGGGCCGATGCTACGCCCGGGAGAGTCTGCCACCGGGTCGGGCGGCGGGTAAAATGCAAGCAAGTCATGCGGCAGTCCGGCCGCGTCCTCACATTCCCGACATCATGCGATTCACTGAGCAACTGGCTGCCGCCTGGCAGCGCAACAATTCCCTGCTGTGCGTCGGGCTCGATCCCGATCCGGCGCGCCTGCCGGCATCGATGACCAGCACGGGTGGAGCGATCTTCTCATTCTGCCGCGCCATTGTTGACGCCACGGCTGATCTGGTTTGCGCGTTCAAGCCGCAGATTGCCTATTTCGCCTCGCAGCGTGCCGAAGACCAGCTCGAGCAGCTCATCAGCTACATCCACGAGGCATACCCGGGCATTCCGGTCATTCTCGACGCCAAGCGCGGCGACATCGGCTCCACCGCCGAGCACTACGCCAAGGAGGCCTTCGAGCGCTACCAGGCCGACGCCATCACGGTCAGCCCCTACATGGGCTTCGACTCCATGCAGCCGTACCTGGCGCACGCCGACAAGGGCGTGATCGTGCTGTGCCGCACGTCCAATGCGGGCGGCAGCGATGTGCAGTTCCTGGAAACCGGCGGCCGTCCCGTCTACCAGGTTGTGGCCGAGCGCGCACGCAACGTGTGGAATACCAGCGGCCAGATGGGCCTGGTGGTGGGTGCGACCTTCCCGCAGGAGATTGCCAAGGTGCGAGAGATCGTCGGCGACATGCCGCTGCTGATTCCAGGCATTGGCGCCCAGGGCGGCGATGTCGAAGCGACCGTGCGCGCCGGCCGTACCGCTGACGGCACCGGCATGATGATCAACTCGTCGCGCGCCATTCTCTACGCCAGCAGCGACAGCGATTTCGCCGACGCCGCCCGTCGCGTAGCCATTGCCACACGCGACCAGATCAACCAGTTCCGCAACTGATCCGTACCGTCCGCGCTATCGGTCCGGTTGCCGGGAGGACGCCATGACCACGTATCCGCAGCACCCCGCTTTCGGTTTGCGCAGGGAAGAAGAGGGCAAGGATCCGGACCGCACCTTGGAAAAGGAACGAGACGACACGCGTGAGCATGACCGCGATCGCCGTCGCGAGCATGACCACGATCACCAGCCGGAGCACGAGCACGAAGAGCGCCGACGGCCGGATCATCCGCACGAGACCGTGCGCGGATTAGAGCGCGAACGCTAGGACTCCGCAGATTCCAGGAAATCGAGCAGGCCGCGCAGCGCGTGTTCGGCGGCCTGCAGGCGGATCTGCTTGCGGTCGCCCTTGAAGTGGCGTGTCTGCACGCGCGTTTGCAGCCGGTTGCTCCAGCCGAAGCACACCATGCCGACGGGCTTGTCGGGCGTGCCGCCAGTCGGGCCCGCCACCCCGGTAATCGCCACCGCCACTTGCGCGCGGCTGTTGAGCACTGCGCCCTCCGCCATCGCATGCGCCACCGGCTCGCTCACCGCGCCGTGCTCGCGGATCAACGCCGCCGGCACCCCCAGCATCTGCGATTTGGCTTCGTTGGAATACGTGACGAAGCCGCGCTCAAACCATGCCGACGAGCCCGATACGTCGGTGATGGCGGCGGACACCAGCCCGCCGGTGCACGATTCAGCCGTCGCCACCATCAGGCTGCGCTTGTGCAGCGTATCGGCGGCCAGTTCAGCCAACTGGGCCAGGGCGCGGGATTCAGCCATTGCAAGACCTTCAGAGCTTCAGCACATCAGAACGAGCGCCACAGCGCAAACACGAGCAGCGTGTAGAACGCCGCCAGGATGTCGTCGACCATCACGCCATAACCGCCGCGCAGGCCGAAGCCCTTGAGCGATCGATCGTACTGGCGTATGGGCGCGGGTTTGACCATGTCGAAAAAGCGGAACCACAGGAACGCCGCGAACTGGCCGCCCAGCGTGGTGGGCGTCACGAACGCCAGCACCAGCCAGAACGCCACCATCTCATCCCACACCATGGCGCCGTGATCGGGTACGCCGAGGTCGCGTGAGGTGCGGGCGCATGCCCAGATGCCGATCACGAAACCGATGGCTGAGATCAGCAGCCAGCCCGGCCCGGGAATCCAGCGCGCGAGCACCACGTAAATCAGCCACGCATACAGCGTCCCCATTGTGCCCGGCAGGATGGGCGAGAGGCCCGAGCCGAAGCCCAGTGCCAGGATGCGCGCCGGATGGCCGAACATGAAGCGCACGGTCGGACGACGCACCTGCGCGGTCTGCCCGGCTTCGAGCGTTACCGTCTCGGGCTGGCCCGGCGCGTTGGAAGATGAGGAAGGCGGAAACGGTGCGGAAGACATCATGATGCGGAGGAGAAATGATCGAAGCTGCCGTGCGTGAAGGCGACCGGCGCGCCGTGTGCATCGACCAGGCGTAGCCCAGCCTCGGCATCGATGCGGCCGATGCGCGTGACGGCCACGCCGGCGTGTTGGCCGGCTGCGAGCACAGCGTCGCGCGCGTCAGCGGGCGCGGTGAAGCAGAGTTCGTAATCGTCACCGCCGGCCAGCGTGCACTGCAACTGGCGCGCCAGCGGCTGGGCGGCGAGTGTGGCCGAACGCGGCACGCGGTTCACCTCGACGGTTGCCCCGACGCGCGATTGCGCGAGGATGTGGCCAAGATCGCCCAGCAATCCGTCGGACACGTCGAGCGCCGCCCGGGCGACCCCGCGCAGGGCCAAGCCGAGCGCCACGCGCGGGGTTGGCATGTCCATGCGCGGCTGAACCTGGGCAAGCGCCTCGGGCGTGAGTGCCCACTCGTTGCGCAGGGCCCCCAGGGCAAGCCGTGCGTCACCGACCGTGCCTGAGACCCAAAGGTCATCGCCGGGCCGGGCGGCGTCGCGGCGTAATGCCGCAGCGGCTGGTACGTCGCCGAACACGGTCAGGCTGAGCGTGAGCGGCCCGCGCGTGGTGTCGCCGCCGATCAGTTCGCAGTGGAAGGCGTCCGCCAAGGCCAGCAGGCCTTCGGAGAACGGTCCGAGCCAAGCCGGATCGGCCGCTGGCAAGGCCACGGCCAGCGTGAATGCGCGCGGCTCGGCACCCATGGCAGCCAGGTCCGACAGATTCACGGCAAGCGCCTTGTGGCCCAGTGCACGCGGTTCCGCATCCGCAAAGAAATGTCGGCCGGCGACCAACATGTCGGTGGAAATCGCCAACTCATGGCCGGGGCGGACCCCGAGCAGCGCGCAGTCATCGCCGACGCCCAGAATGGCTTGCTTGGCGGGTCGCGTGAAATAACGACGGATCAGCCCGAATTCGGATAATTCGGCAGCGTGATCGGCGGAGTTGGCGGGGGTGGCAGGCTTGGGCACGGCAGCAGCGTTGGAAGAAGGAGGGCAAGCCCGATGGTGCCGTGGCAGGACGGTGAAATATTGTAGCGGTTGCACACAGCACTCCCACCCAAAATCCCGTTGTGAGATCGGTTTTCACTATATAAAATGACGGACCCAAGGAGGCGGACCGTAATCCCGTGACCCTCATATGGTTTCCCGGTGGCCCGCTAGATGCGACGGCCGGCGCGCGCGCTGGCCACCCGATACGAGAGACCCCCCCATGACCACGGTGGATACCCAGCCTCAACAGCCCGCCCGCACGGATGAAGAACTCAAGGCGCAGCAACGCGCCGCCCTGCGTAAAGCCGCGCTGGAATACCACGAGTTTCCGACCCCGGGCAAGATTTCCGTCACACCGACCAAGCCGCTGTCGAACCAGCGTGACCTGGCCTTGGCATACTCCCCTGGCGTGGCCGCAGCGTGCGAAGAGATTGTCAGCGACGTGACCAACTCCTTCCGCTACACCGCGCGTGGCAACCTGGTGGGCGTGGTGACCAACGGCACCGCTGTGCTTGGCCTGGGCGATATCGGCCCGGACGCCGCCAAACCAGTCATGGAAGGCAAGGCCGGTCTGTTCAAGAAATTCGCTGGCATCGACGTTTTTGATATCGAGATCAATGAAAAAGACCCGCAGAAGCTGGTCGATATCATCGCCTCGCTGGAGCCGACCTTCGGCGGCATCAACCTGGAAGACATCAAGGCGCCGGAATGCTTCTTCGTCGAGCGCGAGCTGCGCAAGCGCATGAAGATCCCCGTCTTCCACGACGACCAGCACGGCACCGCCATCGTGGTGGGCGCGGGCATCACCAACGCGCTCAAGGTGGTCGGCAAGGACATCAAGAAGGTCAAGCTGGTGGCTTCGGGCGCGGGCGCTGCAGCGCTGGCCTGCCTGGACCTGCTGGTCGATCTTGGGCTGCCGCGCGAGAACGTCTGGGTGACGGACCTCGCCGGCGTAGTCTATGAAGGCCGCACCGAGTTGATGGACCCGGACAAGGCCGTCTTCGCGCAAAAGACTGACAAGCGCACGCTGGCGGAAGTCATCGACGGCGCCGACATCTTCCTGGGTTTGTCCGCCGCTGGCGTGCTCAAGCAGGACATGGTCAAACGCATGGCCGACAAGCCGATCATCTTCGCGCTGGCCAACCCGAACCCGGAAATTCTGCCGGAGCTGGCCAAGGAAGTGCGCCCGGACGTCATCATGGGCACCGGCCGCACGGACTATCCGAACCAGGTCAATAACGTCCTGTGCTTCCCGTTCATCTTCCGCGGCGCGCTGGACGTGGGCGCGACCACCATCACGCGTGAGATGGAAGTGGCCGCCGTGCACGCGGTGGCTGAGCTGGCCCGCCAGGAGCAGAGTGACATCGTCGCCTCTGCCTACGGCATCCAGGACCTCGCGTTCGGCCCCGAGTACCTCATTCCCAAGCCCTTCGATCCGCGCCTGATCGTCAAGATCGCGCCGGCCGTCGCGCAGGCCGCCATGGATTCCGGCGTTGCGCTGCGCCCCATCGAAGACATGGACGCTTACCGCCAACACCTGCAGCAGTTCGTCTACCACTCGGGCACGCTGATGAAGCCGATCTTTTCGGCCGCCCGCAAGGTGCCGATGGACCGCAAGCGCATCGTCTTCGCCGAGGGTGAAGAAGAGCGCGTGCTGCGCGCCGTGCAGATCAGTGTGGACGAAAAGCTTGCCAGCCCAATCCTGGTTGGCCGCCCGGGCGTGATCGCCCACCGCATCGAGCGCTTCGGCCTGCGCCTGCGCGAAGGCGTGGACTTCACCGTGGTCAACCCCGAGCACGACGAGCGCTTCCGCGACTACTGGGAAACGTATTACAAGCTGATGGCACGCAAAGGCGTGACGCCGCAGTACGCCAAGCTGGAAGTGCGCCGGCGCTCCACGCTGATCGGCGCTGTCATGATCCACAAGGGCGAAGCCGACGGCATGATCTGCGGCACGGTCAGTAACACCGCCGCGCACCTGCGTTACATCGACCAAGTCATCGGCGGCACCAACTGCGTGTATGCAGCCATGAACGGCCTGGTATTGCCGGGCCGCCAGATCTTCTTGACGGATACGCACGTCAACGTCGACCCGACCGCCGAGCAACTGGCCGAGATCACCATCATGGCCGCCGAGGAGCTGTGTCGTTTCGGTATCAAACCGAAGGTCGCGCTGATGTCGCACTCGAACTTCGGTTCGTCGGAGGCGCCTTCCGCCGTCAAGATGCGCGAAACGCTCGCCATCTTGCGTGAACGTGCTCCCAACCTGGAAGTCGATGGCGAAATGCACGGCGATGCTGCGCTCGATCAGAAGCTGCGCGATTCGCTGGTGCCGGACTCGCCGCTCAAGGGTGAAGCCAATCTGCTGGTGATGCCGAACATCGACGCCGCAAATATTGCCTACAATCTGTTGAAGACGGCCGCCGGCAATAACATCGCGATTGGTCCGATCCTGCTGGGCGCCAAGAAGCCGGTGCATATCCTGACGCCGTCGGCCACGGTGCGACGCATTCTTAACATGACGGCTCTGACCGTGGTGGATGCCGCCGCGCAGGCGCAACGCTGATCCGCAGTGCAACAAAAAAGGGAGCGCACGATACTGTGCTCCCTTTTTTTTGCGCGTTAAGTTTGCGTGCGCTTACATTTGTGCAAACTTAGGTGTGGTGTCAAAAAACCCTTCAAACATTCACCGCCGGTTGATTGTTGTCATCGATGAGCGTACCCTTACGGGCTGAAGGGGTGCTTCTGAGCACATGAGGTCTGCACCGGGCTGGACGGGTTCAAAAAAGCGGTTTTCCGCGCACACGTCTGACCAGGTCGCCTTGTTCTGGTGCGCGCAATTTGCAGGCGTTTGCAGGCGGAAGGATTCCCCAAGTCTTCGGCATTCGCCCGACTTGTCTTTCCCTGTCAGTCTCTCACGCACGCATTGAGCCGCTTCGCTTTCAGCTGCAAACCGGCCGTCCTGGTATTTTGGGCGGTCACCTGCGCTTGTGACCTGCGCCGGGCTGTCCGGTCGGCGCGATTCTCCCGTTAGGGCCTGCTGATGACAAAGCGACTTGGAGCGTGGATCGGCCGCTCCGTATCTCTGGCGATGGTGCAAGGAGCGCTGGCGGCAACGTTCGCGTTGTCCGTGGCCGGCCTGCCTGCCAACGCGATTGCCCGAGATACCACCGGCATGGCCGCGGTGGGAACCATTCATGCGGCAGACTTGCCCAATGAGGCGCAGCGCACACTGACACTGATCGAGCAAGGCGGCCCGTTTCCGTATGCGAAAGATGGCGTCACGTTCGGCAACTATGAGCGGCGTTTGCCTGCGCAGCGGCGTGGCTATTACCACGAGTACACCGTCAAGACGCGCGGCGCACGCAACCGGGGTGCCAAGCGCATCATCTGCGGCGGTGACCAGCGAGCAGTCAACGACTGCTATTACACGGAAGATCACTACAACAGTTTTCAACGGATTCAGCGATGACGACCAACATGTTTGGGCTGGACGACTCGCTCACTGCACGTGATGAGCGCGTAGCCCGCGAAGCGTGGCACAAGGCGCAAAATCTGTACGATGGCGTGGTCGGGATGCAAGCCCTGGGCGCGCGCGTTGGGGGTGCGGCAAAGTTGCCGCAGAATGTGCCGCAAAACATCATGACGCAGGACATCAGCAAGACGGACGACGGAGGTCGCGAAGACGCCATGAACTTGTTCAAGACAGTGCGTCCGAACATCGTGCAGTCGATCCGCGCGTTTCGCGTGGCAGACCTGGCGGAATCGGCGGCCAGCCTCGGCCAGCATTTCCTGTACGCCAACTGCTCTACGGCGACGACCAAGAGCGAAGTGCTCGACGTGATCGCGCGCGAATTCCTGTTCCCGAAGCATTTCGGCAAGAATTTCGATGCGCTGGCCGATTGCCTGACCGACATGATCCACAAGGCCGGCCCGCAGCCGGGCTTCGTCATTGTGCTCGAAGGCCTGCCGTGCCAGCCGAAGTTCGATAAGGAGGCGCGCGAGGTGCTGCTTGACGTATTCCGCGATGCGGCCGAGTTCTGGGCCGAGCGCAAGGTGCAGTTCCGCGTGTTCTACTCCTTCGCGTGAGCTTGAAGGACGATTCAGCGCCGATGGATCGGCGCTGAAATAAGAAAGCCCGCAGATGCGGGCTTTTTGCTTTTCTGCGGTTGCCCGTTCAGGCGGCCGGCAGGGTGCCTTGCGGAGTCAGATGATTGACGGCTTCGGGCAGGCCCTCGGCAAGCTGGTTGGCGAGGTCGCTTTCATTGATGCCGAACGTGGAGGCCAGTTGCGACAGTGCGCCGGTGCCACCGAGTGCCTGAGCGATCTGCTCGCCGGAGACGGGCAGGTTCTGGCCGCTGCCGATCCACGATTTGACCTGCTCGCCCAGGCCGGCTTGCTCCAGGATCTGTTGCAGCGGGCCGATGCCGGACGGTGCCGCGGCGTCCACTGCGGCGGCATGATCGGCATTGCCGCCGCCACTCAGCAAGCCACCGAGCAGACCGCCAAGGCCGCCCGATGCGCCCGCTCCGCCAAGCAGGCTGCCCAGCGCGCCGGCGCCGCCTGCTGCACCAAGAAGGCCGCCCAGCGAACCGAGCAGGCCGCCGCCCTGGTTATCCTGTGCCTGCGCCGCAGCATCGCCGGCGCCTTGTGCGTTGCCGCCATGCTTCATTGCCAGGTAGGCCAGCGCGCCCACGGCTAGCAGCACTTTCTTGTTGCCTAGCAAGGACGATTGCGCGCCGCTGGCGTCATTGCCGCCTTGGCCGAGCACCAAATCGAGTAGACCCATGATGAAACTCCTTTGGTCAATGGCGGGTGGGGAGAGGGGCCCGCCGGGTGGGATCAAACGGTCAATCTTCCGTCGTCAAAATTCAGAATTCGCCGAGCACGGCATGCAGCGCGGACACAGCAACCAGCGCCGCCGATTCGGTTCTCAGAATACGTCGCCCAAGTGTCAGCGGTAAGAATCCGGCTGTTTCGGCAAGCGCCTCTTCGTCGGGCGACAGGCCGCCTTCGGGGCCGATCAGCAATGCGATGCCGGCACGCTCGACTTGTGTGCGTGATTGCGCTGCCCACTGCGTGAGCGACTGCGTACCGCGCGGTGACAGCAATACGCGCGGAGCCTCCGTCGACTTGGCTGCCGCCAGCCATTCGCACAGCGTGGCGACGGGCGCAACGGCCGGAACACGCGCTCGCCCGCATTGCTCGCACGCGGCTTGCACCAGCGCCTGCCAGTGCTGCACGCGTTTGCCCGCGCGCTCGCCGGAGAGCCGCACCACGCCACGCTCGGTTTGCAGTGGGACGATGGCGTGCACGCCCAGTTCGACGGCCTTCTCGATCAGCCAGTCCATCTTGTCGCCGCCGGCAATGCCTTGCGCTAGCGTGATGGCATAGCGCGCCTCGGTGTCGGGCTGTGTGGCCTCGGCGAGGCTGGCAGTGGCGTCGCGTTTGTTGATGGCGTCGAGCCGCGCGCGGAATTCCTGACCGGAACCATCGAACAGGCACACGTCGTCGCCCACGGCCAGGCGCAGTACGTGGATATGGCGCGTGACGGCTTCAGGCAGGGTGACGGCCGTGTGCGGAGTGAGCGGCGAGTCGATGTAAAAGCGGGGTAGCCCCATGCAAGCAATCCTTGTGGTGAATCAGGCGGCGATGGCTCGGCGGCAGGCGATGCCCCAGCGGTAGCCATCAGGGTCGCGCACGGCGGCGTAGCGCTCGCCCCAGAAGGCATCGTGGGGCGCCATGATGGACGTGGCGCCCTGTTCCAGCGCGCGCTGATAGACGGCGTCGACGTCTTCGCAGTACAGGTGGAAGCTCTGCGGACACTCGAAGTTCGCGCCGGCCGGAGCCTTGGCGGTGGAGCCGAACGCGCCCTCGGGCGCGAACATCAGCATCAGCTCGCCCTGGTAGGTCATCTCGACGTGGATCGGGCGGCCGTGATCACGCACCTCATCCTGTACGCCGAAGCCGAAGGCGTTCCGATAGAAGGCGATGGCCGCCGATGTGTCGTGCACGGTAAGGTACGGGACGAGCCACGGTGTGTTGGCGGGGCGGGGGAAGCTCATTGCGGGCTCTCTTCGAATGGGAAAACGCCGGACGACTAGTGTAGAGCGCCCGCAACGCCACAATCAAAAAGAAATCAAAACACCTCGCCGGGTACCTGATGGTTGCGCGCACGGCCGCCGCTGCGCGCGACCTCATCGGCGAGCCATTGGCGGAACAGTGCAAAGCCCGCGTGCTCGACCGCCTGATGCGGGTGGATCAGGTAGTACGACAGGCGCAGCGACGCCTCTGTTGTCAGCGGCCGCACTAGGCGTCCAGCGGCAATGTCGTACTCCACGAGAATGCCCTGACCGAGCGCCACGCCCTGGCCGTCGATGGCGGCCTGCAGGGCCATCAGCGCTTCGGAGAACGCCGGCCCGCGCGTGGCGTCGATCTGGCGCACGCCCACTTCGTCGAGCCATTGCTGCCAGGTCGGATGGTGCGCCAGATGCCGCCCGCCGCGCTCGTGCAGCAGCGTGTGGGCGGCCAGATCTTGCGGCATGCGGATGGCCGCCTGCAGCGTGGCGTTGCACACGGGAAAGAAGTCCGTTGAGGTGAACCATTCGACGCGCAGGTTGGGCGCGTTGACCTGCCTGTCGTCGATACACAGGTCGAACTGGCCGTGGTCTTGCACGTCGGCGGTGGAGACCTCGACGCGCACATGCGGGTGCTGGTTGAAGAAACGATACAGCCGCGGCACCAGCCACTTGGCGCCGAAGGTTGGCGGCACGGCCACGCGCAGCGGGGCGTCGGCGGTGTCCATCAGCAGGTCGGTGGCCTGTTCGAGCGCGCGCAGGGCGTCGCGCACGCGGGGGAGGTAGTTATCGCCGGCGTCCGTCAGCGCGAGCTGGTTGTTGTTGCGCCGGAACAGCTTCTTACCGAGGTGGTCTTCGAGCTGCTTGATCTGGTGACTGACGGCGGCATTGGTCACGCAAAGCTCGTCGGCTGCTCGGCTGAAGCTCAGGTGACGGCCCGCGACTTCAAAGACGCGCAATGCATTGAGGGGTGGAAGGCGCCGCGCCATGCATTCTCGTTAAGAAAAATTTAACGACACACGAAGAATTTGTAGTTTGCCACGTTTAGGGCGGGCCGAATACAAATACGCCTGGGGACGGCGGCCACCTTCGCATCCGCGATCTCAAACCAGCGAAGCGCCGGACCCCACCTACAAAAAACATCACAGGAGACGTCATGAATCGAACCACCGCTGTTCGCGGGATGCCGGCGTGCGCGCTTGGGCTCATGCTTGCGCTGGCAGGCTGGAGCGCTCCCATCCTCGCCGATACGAATGTCACCCTCTACGGCCGTGTCGCCACCGGCATTGACTACCAGAACAACGTCGCCCCCACGGCGACGGCGCCGGGCGGCAGCCTATGGCGCGCCGCCGACAACCAGTGGGGGACCAGCATGTTCGGCCTGATGGGCAAGGAGGATCTGGGTGGTGGTCTGCAGGCGGTGTTCCGGCTGGAGTCCGGCTTTGGCGCCGCCAAGGGCCGCACGAACGGTGACGCGCTGTTCAACCGCCGTTCGTACGTCGGCCTGTCGAGCCCGACCTGGGGCACGCTGACCGCCGGCAAGAACCTCTTCATCAGCAACGACGTCTGGTACCTGGACCCGACTGGTCAGCAGTTCATCGGCTCGGCCACGCTGGTGCGCGGGCGCAACTGGCCCGGCGCCAACAACGTCGTCGAATATCAGAGCCCGACCTGGGGTGGTTTCCAGATCGGCCTGCAGACCGGGTTGGGCGAGCAGCCGGGCTCTTTCACCAATAGCCGTCGGGATGGCGTCTCGGCCGTCTATTCGGCCGGGCCGGTGGAACTGCGCGCGATCTACGATGTGATTCGCGACCCGAATGGTAAGTACAGCGATATCTTCAATTTTTCGAAGGAGGCGACGCTGGGCGGTATCTTCACCATCGGCAAGGCGAAGCTGTTTGCGGTGTATGAGAACCTGTCTGCGCCCGACGCAGCAGCCGGCGCGCCCACCAAGGCCAACCATTACTGGCTGGGCGTGAACTACGAGCTCACGCCGGCGCTGACGCTGATTGGCGCGGCCTACCGCATCAACGTGAACAACGGCGGCGGCAATGCCAACCTGTTCATGCTGGGCGCGAACTACAACCTTTCCAAGCGCACGATGCTGTACGCCAGCGTCGGAACCGTGCAGAACAGCGCCAACGCCAACTTCTCGGTAGAGGCGACCAACAACAACCCGGCGCCGGGCAAGAACCAGTTGGGCGCCTATACGGGTATCGTCCACTCGTTCTGACCCCGGGCCCACTCCCCAAGCAATGCCACGCATGAACATCCTCACCATCGACACCGGTACCACCAACACGCGCGTCACCGTCTGGCGTGACGACGTTGCACTTTGCCAGGCTGCACGCCAGGTCGGTGTGCGCGACACCGCTATCACCGGCAACAAGACGACGCTGCAGCGCGGTGTGCAGGACACCATCGAAGCCGCACTGCAGAAGGTCGGCTTAGGCATGAGCCAGGTCGACCTGGTGCTGGCGTCCGGCATGATCACCTCCAACGTCGGCCTGCACGAAGTGCCGCATCTGGTGGCGCCGGCCGGCCTGCGCGACTTGGCCGCAGGCATGGTGCAGGCGAGCATCCCCGAGGTGTGTGCCCAGCCGATCTGGTTTGTGCCGGGCGTGCGCAATCCGGTGGAGAACCTCGGCCTGCACAACATCGAGTCGATGGACATGATGCGTGGCGAAGAGGTCGAGACGATGGGCCTGGTCTCGCGACTTGGGATCACCGAACCTGCGGTGATCGTGCTGCCGGGGTCGCACTCGAAGTTCGTGCATCTGGATGCGGATCAGCGCATCACTGGCTGCGTGACCACGCTGGCCGGCGAGCTGCTGCACGTGATCACGCACAACACGATCCTGGCCGATGCGTTGGATTCCGACTTCGCCAGCGAGGTCGATCCTGAGATGCTGCTGGCCGGCGCGCGCAGCGCCAGCAGCATCGGCCTGGGGCGCGCCTGCTTCATGGTGCGCACGCTGGGCCAGTTCACGATCTACGAGCGCAATGCGCGGGCCAACTTCCTGCTGGGTGCGGTGCTGGGCGCAGATCTGCTCACGCTCAAAAACAGCAGTGCGATCCGCATGAACCCGGGCACGCAGTTCGTCATTACGGGCAAGCCGCTGTTGCGCGAGGCGCTGGCCGTGCTGGTGTCGGACGACGATTTCTTCTCGGGCAAGGTGACGGTAACAAGCAGCGAACAGCAGGAACACCTGGCCGGCAGCGGCGCGATCGCCATCGCACGCGAGCGTGGTCTGGTGAAAACACTCAAGGTGGCGCAGGCCTAGCGCCGATGCCATCTCCATTCACTCACAGCAGAACAGGTGCTGCAACGACGGCACCACCAGGAGACAACATGAACCAACAACGACGCGGGACGCTTAAGACCATTCGGGCCATTGCGGCCGCCACCCTGTTTGCCATGGCCGGCGCTATTCCTGTCTTTGCCCATGCGGCCGAAGACGTGAAGATCGGCTTCCTGGTCAAACAGCCCGAAGAGCCGTGGTTCCAGGACGAATGGAAGTTCGCCGACCAGGCCGCCAAGGAGAAGGGCTTCAAGCTGGTCAAGATCGGCGTGCCCAGCGGCGGCGAGGTGCTGACCGCCATCGACAACCTGGGCGCGCAGCACGCGCAGGGCTTCGTGATCTGCGTGCCGGACGTCAAGCTCGGGCCGGCGGTGGTGGCCAAGGCCAAGCAGAACAACCTCAAGCTGATGACGGTGGACGACCGCCTGGTCGACGGCGGCGGCAAGCCGATCGAAGCCGTGCCGCACATGGGCATCTCGGCCGCCAAGATCGGCGAGCAGGTGGGCGACGCCATCACGCAGGAGATGAAGAAGCGCGGCTGGAACCTGGCCGAAGTCGGCGCCATTCGCATTGCGTATGACCAGTTGCCGACCGCCAAGGAACGTACGGACGGCGCCGTGGCCGCGCTCACCAAGGCTGGCTTTCCGGCCGCCAACGTGCTGACCAGCCCGCAGGCCAAGACGGATACCGAGGCCGCCTTCAACGCCGCCAACATCACGCTTACCAAGAACCCGAAGTTCAAGCACTGGATTGCATTCGGCCTGAACGACGAGGCGGTGCTTGGCGCGGTGCGCGCAGCTGAAGGCCATGGCGTGAAGCCGGCAGACATCATCGGTGTGGGCATCGGCGGCAGCCAGTCGGCGCTCAACGAGTTTGCCAAGCCCGAGAAGACCGGTTTCTTCGGCACCGTGCTGATCAGTCCGAAGCGCCATGGCTACGAAACCTCGGTCAACATGTACGAGTGGATCAAGAACAACAAGGCACCGGACCCGCTGATCCTGACCAGCGGCCGCCTGATGACACGCGACAACGAGAAGCAAGTCCGCCAGGAAATGGGTTTGTGATCTTGCGGACAACGTTGTTGAAGGAGACTTGCCATGTCGGCGTTTCTTGAGTTTCGTGGCATCAGCAAGGTGTTCCCGGGCGTGCGGGCGCTGTCCGATGTGTCGTTTGGCATCGAATGCGGTCGCGTGCACGGCTTGCTGGGCGAGAACGGCGCGGGCAAGTCGACGCTGCTGAAGATCCTCGGCGGCGACTATCAGCCCGATGGCGGGCAGATCGTCGTCGAGGGGCGTCCGGTGACGTTCCCGACCACGCGCGCGGCGCTGGACGCCGGCATCGCCGTCATCCACCAGGAGCTGCAGACGGTGCCCGAGCTGACGGTGATGGACAACCTGCTGCTCGGCCACCTGCCGGCCAGCGGCGGCTTCATCCGCCAGCGCGAGGCGATGGCGTGGACGCGCGAGCAACTCGCGCGCATCGGCGTCGACCTGGACCCGCGCGCCAAGCTGAAGCATCTGTCGATCGGCCAGCGCCAGATGGTGGAGATCTGCAAGGCGATCCTGCGTGATGCGCGCGTGATTGCCCTGGATGAGCCGACGAGTTCGTTGTCGATCCGCGAGACCGACATCCTCTTCCGCCTGGTGAAGGATCTGCGCGCGCAGGGCCGGGCGCTGATCTACATCTCGCATCGGTTGGATGAAATCTTTGAGCTGTGCGACGGCTGCACGATTTTCCGCGACGGTCGCAAGGTGGCGGATTTTCCGTCGATAGCCAACGTCACGCGCGATGAACTGGTCGCGCAGATGGTCGGCCGCCAGATCGACGACATCTTCGACTACCGCCCGCGCGCGCTGGGCGACGTACGCCTGCAGGTGGACGGCATCATGGGCCCGAAGTTGGCCGAGCCGGCCAGCCTGTCCGTGCGGCGCGGCGAGATCGTCGGGCTGTTCGGGCTGGTGGGTGCCGGGCGCTCGGAGCTGGCGCGGTTGATTTACGGGGCAGATCGCAAGACCGCCGGCAGCATCGCGCTGGACGGCGCGCCGATCCGTATCCGCGATGTGGCCGACGCCATCCGCTTGGGGCTGGTGCTGTGCCCGGAAGATCGCAAGGAAGAGGGCATCATCGGCTGCCGCTCGGTGTCGGAGAACATCAATATCAGTTGCCGGCGCAACCAGCGGCGCTTCGGGCTGTTCGTCAACGACCGCCAGGAAGCGAAGATCGCTGATCACTACATCGCCCGCCTGCGCATCAAGACGCCCAACCGCGAGCAGCCGATTCGCCTGCTGTCGGGCGGCAACCAGCAAAAGGCCATTCTGGCGCGCTGGCTGGCTGAGGACGACATGCGCGTGCTGATCATCGACGAGCCCACGCGCGGCATCGACGTGGGCGCCAAGAACGAGATCTACCAGGTGCTGTACGAGCTGGCCGAGCGCGGCGTCGCCGTGCTGATGATTTCCAGCGAACTGCCGGAGATCCTTGGCGTGGCGGACCGCGTGCTGGTGATGAGCGAAGGCCGCATCGCCGGTGAATTGCCGCGCGAGCAGGCCAACGAGCATGCCGTGCTCAAGCTCGCCCTGCGACCCGAATCTGCGCCCGTGGCCTCCGCGCCGCTGGCCGCCTGAGAATCAGGAGTACGTGATGTCCCAGTCTCAACCCTTGCAACATTCCGACGCCCTGGCTGCGTCGGCCCTTCATAACAAAACTGCGGCCATGAACAAGACGCGCCTGCTCCGCTTGCTGGACGATTTCAGTCTGCCGCTGATCTTCGCCATCCTGTTTGTCGCGCTGTCGTTCTCGGTCGAGTATTTCTTCTCGTGGCAGAACATGGTGGGCCTGGCGCTCTCGGTCTCGCAGATCGGCATGGTGGCCTGCACCATGATGTTCTGCCTGGCCTCGCGTGACTTCGACCTGTCGATCGGCTCGACGGTGGCGTTTGCCGGCGTGCTGTGCGCCATGATCATCAATGCCACCGGCAGCATCGCACTGGGCATCGGCGCGAGCCTGGTGGCGGGGGCGGTGATCGGCGGTATCAACGGCTTCGTGATCGCCAGGCTGAAGATCAACGCGCTCATCACCACGCTGGCTACCATGGAGATCGTGCGCGGCCTCGCCTTCATCGCTTCGCACGGGCAGGCGGTGGGCGTGTCGGAGATGGCTTTCTTCGATCTGGGCAACACCATCATCCTGGGCGTGCCGACGCCGGTGTGGGTGGCGGCGCTGTGCTTTGTCGTGTTCGGTGTGTTGCTCAACAAGACGGTCTACGGGCGCAATACGCTGGCCATTGGCGGTAACCCCGAGGCCGCGCGGCTGGCGGGCGTGAACGTCAACATGACGCGCATCGTCATCTTCCTGATCCAGGGCGTGATTGCCGCGCTGGCGGGCGTGATCCTGGCTGCGCGCATCACCAGCGGTCAGCCGAACGCAGCGCAGGGCTTTGAGTTGAACGTCATCTCCGCGTGCGTGCTCGGCGGCGTGTCGCTGCTGGGTGGCCGCGCCACCATCAGCGGGGTGCTGGTCGGCGTGCTGATCATGGGCACGGTGCAGAACGCGATGAACCTGCTGAATATCGACGCGTTCTACCAGTACCTCGTGCGCGGCGGCATCCTGCTGGCTGCGGTGTTGGTCGACCAGTTGAAGAATCGCGGTGGCCGCGACTGACGGAGACCGCATGACGATCGCAACCACGTTGTCCGACCTGCGCTGTACGCTGGGCGAAGGCATCCTTTGGGATGACGCGCTGGGCGTGCTCTGGTGGACCGACATTCAGGAATCCCTGCTGTGGCAGCACGACCCGGCGACCGGCCGTGAGCGCCAATGGCCGTTGCCGCAGCGCCTGGGCTCCTTCGTGCTGACGGGCGAACCCGGCGCGCTGATCCTGGGCCTTGCCAAGAACATCGCGCGTTTCGACATCCGCACCGGCAAGTTCACGCTGCTGGCCGATGTCGAACCCGGCAACCCCGCCACCCGCATCAACGACGGCCGGGCGGACCGCACGGGCAACTACGTCTTCGGCACCATGCACGAAGGCGGGCCCGAGCCGCTGGGCAGCTTCTACCGTTTCACACCGCTGGGCGCGCTGCAGCGTCTCGACTTGCCCAACATCGCCATCGCCAACAGCATCGCCTTCAGCCCCGACGGCGAGACGATGTACTGGTGCGATACCCCCAGCCGCCGCATCCACGCGTGCGACTACGACGGTCAGACCGGCGAGGTCGGCAACATCCGCGTGTTCGCAGACTTGCGTGACGCCGATGCCGGCACCCTCCACAAGGGCTCGCCAGACGGTTCCACCGTCGATGCCGATGGCTGCCTGTGGAATGCGGAGTGGGGCGGGAACCGCCTGACACGCTATGCGCCGGATGGGCGCGTGCTGGCGCATGTTCCAGTACCGGCATCGCAGCCGACCTGTCCGGCGTTTCGCGGCGCCGCGCGCGATGTGCTCTACGTTGCGAGCGCGCATGAGGGTTTGTCCGCGCATCGGCGGGCAGAAGACGTGAATGCGGGCGCGGTCTTCCGGCTGACCGTGCCGGGCGTGCACGGGTTGCCCGAGGCTCGTTTTGGCCATGCCCATGTTCCGGCTTGAGAACGGCGTTCTGCGCGCCGACGTGCTGCCAGGTGCGGGCGGCGGGCTGCTGCGTTTCGATGCGCTGCGTGGCGGAACAAGCGGGGGCGATGCGATCCCCGTCTTCCGCCCGGCGCACCTCGACGATGCGCTGCGCGAGCCCAAGGCGCTGGCGTGCTATCCGCTGGTGCCGTGGTCGAATCGCATCGGCGGCGGTCGCTTCATCTTCCAGGGCCGGACGATCGAAGTGCCGCGCACGCGCGATGACGAACCGTATCCGCTTCATGGCCATGGCTGGCTGATGCCGTGGCATCCGGTCGCGCAGGGCGAGACTTTCGTTGAGCTGGCCGCCATGGTGGACCGCGGCGGTCCGTATCGGTATCTGGCGTTGCAGCGCTACACGTTGGCCGGCAACACGCTGCAGATCGCGCTGACGGTGCGCAACGAAGGCATGCCGCTGCCGTTCGGCCTGGGGCTGCATCCGTTCTTCCCGCGCACACCCGACGTGCGCTTGCACGCGCCCGCCACCGGCATGTGGCAAGCCGCGCCCGATCATCTGCCGACCCTCTTGCAGGCTGCGCCCGCAGATGCCGATTTCCGTAAGCTCCGGCTGTTGGCAGCCGGCGCCGACATCGACCACAGCTTCGAGGGCTGGGACGGACATGCCGAGATTGTCTGGCCCGACCGGCGCCTTTCGCTGGCGATTTCCGCAGATACCTCGCGCTACGTGCTTTACACCCCAGTCGGCCAAGACTTCTTCTGCTTCGAGCCGGTCGACCACACCATCAACGCGCACAACCTGCCGGGCTCGTCGTGTGCGCAGCAGGATCACGGCCTGACCATTCTTGCTACCGGCCAGAGCTTGCAGCGCAGTTACCAATTCACCGTGACATCGTTCTGACGCATGACTGCAACTCCTACGTCCTTCCCGCCGCGCTTGGCCGGCAAGGTCGCCTTGGTGACCGGCGCCACGCAGGGCATCGGCGCTGCCACCGCCAAATTGTTCGCCCAGCACGGTGCGCGCGTGATCGTCAACGCGCTGGTGCGTGACGAGCGCGCCGAGGCCTTCGCGGCCTCCCTCGGCGACGCCGACAACATCCTCCTCATGCAAGCCGACGTGCGCCACCGCGATCAGGTTGACGCGATGGTGGCGGCCGGTGTCGAGCGTTTCGGCGGCATCGATGTGCTGGTCAACAACGCGGGCATCAACGTGTTTTCCGACCCGCTCAAACTGAGTGAAGACGACTGGGCGCGCTGCCTGTCGGTCGACCTGGAGGGCGCCTGGCATTGCGCGCGCGCCGTGCTGCCGCACATGCTTGCGCGCGGCGCCGGCAGCATTGTGAATATCGCATCGGTGCACGGGCACAAGATCATCCCGGGGGCGTTTCCGTATCCGGTGGCCAAGCACGGGTTGATCGGGCTCACGCGGGCGCTGGGCATTGAATATGCGGCGCGTGGCATCCGCGTCAATTCGATCTCGCCGGGGCTGATCCTCACGCCGATTGCCGAGGCCGGCTTTGCCGCCGCCCCCGACCCCGAGGCCGAGCGCCGCCGCCAGGCGGAACTGCTGCCGTGCAAGCGCATCGGTGAGCCTGAAGAGGTTGCCTACACCGCGCTGTTCCTCGCCTCCGACGAGGCACGCTTCATCAACGCGGCCGACATCCTGATTGATGGCGGCCGCTCGCAGCTCTATCACGAGTAACGCATGACCTGGACCGCTCATCTTCCGTTGATCGCCATCCTGCGAGGCATCCGCCCTGACGAGGTGCTGGCGCACACGCAGGCGCTTGTCGATGTCGGTTTCGACGCGATCGAGATTCCGCTCAATTCGCCCGATTGGGCGCAGAGCGTGCAACTGGCTGCACGCGCGTTTGGCGATCGCGCGCTGATCGGCGCCGGCACCGTGCTGCGACCAGCAGACGTCGAGCTGATGGTCGCAGCAGGCGGCAGGCTGGTTGTCACGCCCAACACGAATGCCGACGTCATTCGCGCCGCCGCCGCGCGCAAGCTGGTCACCTGCATCGGCTGCATGACCGCCACCGAGGCGTTCGCAGCACTCGACGCCGGCGCCGAAGCGCTGAAGATCTTCCCCGCTGGCGAACTCGGCCCCGGCTACGTGCGTGCGCTCAAGGCGGTGCTGCCGCCCGAGGTGCCGGTGTTTGCCGTCGGCGGCATCACGCCGGACAACCTGGTCGACTACCTTGCCGCGGGCTGCGTCGGCGCCGGGCTCGGCGGTGACCTGTATCGCCCCGGCCAGCCCCTCGAGCGCACCGCCGAACGCGCGCGCGCCTTCGTCACCGCATACCGTTCCGTCCAATCCGACCGCACGATCCATCCATGAAAATCACCCGCCTGACCACCTACCGCCTGCCTCCGCGCTGGATGTTCCTGAAAGTCGAGACCGACGAAGGCGTCACCGGCTGGGGCGAGCCCGTCATCGAAGGCCGCGCGCGCACGGTGGAAGCGGCGGTGCATGAGCTGTCCGACTACCTCATCGGCCAGGACCCGCGCCGTATTAACGACCTCTGGCAAACCATGTACCGCGCGGGCTTCTATCGCGGCGGGCCGATCCTGATGAGTGCCATCGCCGGCGTCGACCAGGCGCTGTGGGACATCAAGGGCAAGGTGCTGGGCGTGCCGGTGTACGAACTACTCGGCGGCCTCGTGCGCGACAAGATGCGGACCTATAGCTGGGTCGGCGGCGACCGCCCGGCCGACGTGATTGCCGGCATGAAGGCGCTGCAGGCCGGCGGCTTCGACCACTTCAAGCTCAACGGCTGCGAGGAGATGGGCATCATCGACACCTCGCGCGCGGTCGATGCGGCGGTGGCGCGCGTGGCGGAAATCCGCTCGGCCTTCGGCAACACGGTCGAATTCGGGCTGGACTTCCACGGCCGTGTTTCTGCGCCGATGGCCAAGGTGCTCATCAAGGAACTGGAGCCGTACCGCCCGCTCTTCATCGAAGAACCCGTGCTGGCGGAGCAGGCCGAGTGCTACGCCCGCCTGGCCGCGCAGACCCACCTGCCGATCGCCGCCGGCGAGCGCATGTTCTCGCGCTTCGATTTCAAGCGCGTACTGGAGGCAGGCGGGGTGTCGATCCTGCAGCCGGACCTGTCGCACGCGGGCGGCATCACCGAATGCCTGAAGATCGCCGGAATGGCCGAGGCCTACGATGTGGCGCTGGCGCCGCATTGCCCGCTGGGGCCGATCGCCCTGGCGGCTTGCCTGCATATCGACTTCGTGAGCTGGAACGCCACGTTGCAGGAGCAAAGCATGGGCATCCATTACAACAAGGGCGCCGAATTGCTCGATTACGTGCGCAACAAGGCCGATTTTGCGCTCGAAGGCGGCTATATCCGCCCGCCGCGCCTGCCGGGGCTGGGCGTCGACATTGACGAGGCGCTGGTCATTGAGCGCAGCAAGGAGGCGCCCGACTGGCGCAACCCGGTGTGGCGCCACGCCGACGGTTCCGTCGCGGAGTGGTAAGCAGGGCGGGCAAGGGGTGAGAAACGGGCAGTTGCAGCGCATTTCAATGACCACGATCACCCCAGCTGGGTCATCCTCGTCTGGTAAAATCGCGCCTTTCCCGCCTTCCGTCCGCAGGTTTGCATGACCGCCCCCGCCCTCCATTCGATTACCACCCAGCCCACCCAGCTGATGGCCAATGCCATCCGCGTGCTTGCCATGGACGCCGTCCAGCAGGCCAACTCGGGCCACCCCGGCATGCCGATGGGCATGGCGGACATCGCCGTGGCGCTGTGGAGCCGCCACCTGCGCCACAACCCGCTGAACCCCCGCTGGCCTGATCGCGACCGCTTCGTGCTGTCCAACGGTCACGGCTCGATGCTGCTGTACGCGCTGCTGCACCTGACGGGCTACGACCTGCCGATGTCGGAACTGAAGAACTTCCGTCAACTGCACAGCAAGACCGCTGGCCACCCAGAATATGGCATCACCCCGGGTGTTGAAACCACCACCGGCCCGCTCGGCCAGGGCATCACCAATGCCGTCGGTATGGCGCTGGCCGAACGCCTGCTGGGCCAGGAATTCAACCGCCCGGGCTTTGACATCGTCAACCATCACACTTACGTCTTCCTGGGCGACGGCTGCCTGATGGAAGGCATCAGCCACGAAGCCTGCTCGCTGGCCGGCACGCTCAAGCTGAACAAGCTGGTCGCGCTGTGGGACGACAACGGCATCTCCATCGACGGCGACGTCGTCCACTGGTTCAATGACGACACTCCGAAGCGCTTCGAAGCCTACGGCTGGAATGTGATCCGCGCCGTGGACGGCCATAACGTGGCTGCCGTGGAAGGCGCCATTGCCGAAGCCAAGACGTCCGACAAGCCGACCCTGATCTGCTGCCGCACCGTGATCGGCAAGGGCGCGCCGAACAAGGAAGGCGGCCACGACGTGCACGGCGCTCCGCTGGGCGGCGTCGAGATTGCCGCTGCGCGCGAAGCGCTGGCGTGGCCGCACGCCCCGTTCGAAGTGCCGCAAGCTGTGTACGACGCGTGGGACGCGCGCGGCCAGGGCCAAGCGCTGGAGAAGGCCTGGAACGCGCTGTTCGATGCCTATTCCGAGCGTTACCCGGCCGAAGCCGAGCAGTTCGAGCGCCGCATGCGCGGTGAGCTGCCGGCCAGCTTCGAGAAGGCCGTCGCCGAGTTCGTCGAAAAGTGCGAACTGAAGGCCGAGACCATCGCCACCCGCAAGGCCAGCCAGAACACGCTGGAAGCCTACGGCCCGGTGCTGGGCGAGCTGCTGGGCGGCTCGGCCGACCTGACCGGCTCGAACCTGACCAACTGGAGCGGCAGCAAGGCCGTGCGCGTGGATGCCTGGGGCAACCACATCAACTACGGCGTGCGCGAGTTCGGCATGAGCGCCGTCATGAACGGCATCGCGCTGCACGGCGGCTACATTCCGTATGGCGGTACGTTCCTGACGTTCTCCGACTACAGCCGCAGCGCGCTGCGCATGGCCGCGCTGATGAAGATCCGCTCGATCTTCGTCTTCACGCACGATTCAATCGGCCTGGGCGAAGACGGCCCGACGCACCAATCCATCGAGCACGTCTCGAGCCTGCGTCTGATCCCGAACATGGATGTCTGGCGCACCGCCGACACCACCGAAACCGCCGTCGCCTGGGCTGCCGCCATCGAGCGCCAGCACGGCCCGAGCTGCCTGATCTTCAGTCGCCAGAACCTGCCGTTCCAGGCGCGCAACCCGGCCACCCGCGAGGCCATCGCCCGCGGCGGCTATGTGCTGCGCGATGCTGCCGATGGCAAGCGACCGGATGTGGTCATCATCGCTACGGGTTCGGAAGTCGGCCTGGCCGTTGGCGCCGCTGATCACCTGGCCTCCGAGGGCATCCAGGCGCGCGTGGTGTCGATTCCCGCCACCACCGTGTTCGACAAGCAGGACTCGGCCTACAAGGCCAGCGTGCTGCCGGCCGGCGTGCCGCGTATCGCCGTTGAGGCTGGCGTGACCGATTTCTGGTGGAAATACCAGGTGCAGGCCGTGGTCGGCATCGACACGTTCGGTGAGTCGGCCCCGGCGGGCGTGCTGTTCAAGCACTTCGGCTTCACCGTCGAAAACGTGGCGAACACGGCCAAGAGCGTCATCGCTCCGGTTGTTTGAAAGTTAGTTGCGCGCGGCACCCACGAGGTGCCGCGTTGCTTTCGTCGATTTCACCTTTGCTATCAGGAGACTGACCATGACCATCAAGATCGGCATCAACGGCTTCGGCCGCATCGGACGCATGGTGTTCCGCGCCGCCATCGCCAACTTCAAGGACATCGAAGTCGTTGCCATCAACGACCTGCTCGAGCCCGACTACCTGGCGTACATGCTCAAGTACGACTCGGTGCACGGCCGCTTTGACGGCGAAGTGTCGGTCGACGGCAACACGCTGGTCGTCAACGGCAAGAAGATCCGCCTGACCGCCGTGAAGGATCCGTCCGAGCTGCAATGGGGCGCCGTCGGCGCCGACGTGGTGGTCGAGTCCACCGGCATCTTCCTGACCAAGGAAGGCGCACAGAAGCACATCGACGCGGGCGCCAAGAAGGTGATCATGTCGGCTCCGTCCAAGGACGACACCCCGATGTTCGTCTACGGCGTGAACCACGAAACGTACAAGGGCGAGGCGATCATCTCCAACGCTTCGTGCACCACCAACTGCCTGGCACCGGTTGCCAAGGTGCTGAACGACAAGTGGGGCATCAAGCGCGGCCTGATGACCACCGTGCACGCTGCCACCGCCACGCAGAAGACCGTTGACGGCCCGTCCAACAAGGACTGGCGCGGCGGCCGCGGCATCCTGGAAAACATCATCCCGTCCAGCACCGGCGCTGCCAAGGCCGTGGGCGTGGTGATCCCGCAGCTCAACAAGAAGCTGACCGGCATGTCGTTCCGCGTGCCGACCTCCGACGTGTCGGTGGTCGACCTGACCGTCGAGTTGGAAAAGTCCGCTTCGTACGAAGAAATCTGCGCCGAGATGAAGGCGCAGAGCCAAGGCGCGCTCAAGGGGGTGCTGGGCTACACTGAAGACAAGGTCGTGGCTACGGACTTCCGCGGCGACGCCCGCACCTCGATTTTCGACGCCGAAGCCGGTATCGCGCTGGACGGCACCTTCATCAAGGTGGTGAGCTGGTACGACAACGAGTGGGGCTACTCGAACAAGGTGCTGGAAATGGCTCGCGTGGTGGCCAAGTAATCCTGCACGTTGCCGCACGGAAAGCACGCGTGCGGGAGTTTATGATGCAAACTAAGTAATTTGACTGGTGCTTCATGCGAAGGCGGCATGATGGGTTCTCGAGCCTGTCATGCCGCCTTTGTTATAGTGCGTAACGAAAACGTTTGCGCCGAAGCAAGTTTCGAGTGCAGGCGACAGGAATTTGCTTTGAAAATCGGGGCCTGTTCCGTACACTGAACAAATACTACATTTTGACGTGGCAGCGATTTCGCCGCGTCCGGCCGTTGCTTGCGCAACGTTTGCCTTTTCGGCTTTCCAACCGTCTGAGCCAAGGCGTCCCATGGTCAACGTCGATACCAAGCTGTTGGTGATTTTTGTCGAGCTGCTCAGCAAGCGGAACGCCGCCTACGTGGCTGAAAAGATGCACATGACCGCGCCGGCCGTATCCCACTCGCTGGGCCGCCTGCGCGAGATCTTCGACGATCCGCTTTTCATCCGCGTCCCGCACGGTCTGACGCCGACGCCCAAGGCGCTCGAACTGGGCCCCAAGGTGCGCGAGATGCTTGACTTGTGGGCGGCCATCAACGAGGGCGATATCGCCACGTTCGATCCGGCCGAAGCTACCGGCACGTTCAACGTCAGCTTTGCCGGCACGCTGGGCGATGCGCTGTTCGACCGCTTCCTGCTGCGCATCAAGCGTCTGGCGCCGGGTCTGCAGGTGCGCTTGACGGAGTCCTCCTCGTGGGAGACCGACGTGGCCGCCATGCGCGCCAACGAACTGGACCTCGCGTTCTCGCCGTTCCCCACGCGTCACCCCGAGATCATGGAGGAGGTCGTGACCTCCTTCAACATGTGGGTCTGCTCGCGCAAGGGCCATCCGACCCTCGCCGACCGCTGCACGCTCGAACAGTACCTCGAGTGCGAGCACATCTTCGTCGCGCAGGGCAGCCCGGGTAACCGCGTGGCGCCGTCTCTCATTCCGCTCGACTACGCCCTGCAGCAGCGCGGCCTGAAGCGCAACTCCACCATGACCGTGCATGGCTGGCGCACCCAGGCCGAGGTCGCCTCGCAGACCGACATGATCTTCACGGTCAACTCGCTGATGAAGGATCTGGTGTGCCAGGTCTACGACCTCAACGCCTTCCCGCTGCCGGCGGAGCTTGAGACTGTGCTGGGTCTGAACATGCTGTGGCACCGCAGCCGCAATACGCATCCGATGCTGGTCTGGGCGCGCAACCTGTTCAAGCAGGTCGTGGCCGAATACACCGGCCAGGCAATTGGCGCACCGGCGCATCCGCCGCCGCTGACCGACGAATCGGGCAAGACAGGCAAGGCCAGCAAGAATGGCAAGGGCGACGCAGAAAAGGAGGGTGAGACGCGGTTGTCCGCCTGACCCCCGCGACATTCCCGCCCCAATGAAAAACGGCCGCAGACGATGCGGCCGTTTTCTTTTGCAATGGATGAACTTTGGCGCTAAGGCGTCAGCGCTTAGGGCGGTGCGGGCACGGCTCCTTCGTGCAGTTTCCGTAGAGCGATAGCGCATGCTCCTGCAGTGCAAAGCCGCGCGCGCGCGCGATGCTTTGCTGGCGCTGTTCGATCTCAGCGTCGAAGAACTCCTCCACGCGGCCGCAATCGAGGCACACGAGATGGTCGTGGTGCTTGCCCTCGTTGAGCTCGTAGATGGCCTTGCCGGATTCGAAGTTGTTGCGCGACAGCAGCCCGGCTTGCTCGAATTGCGTCAGCACGCGGTAGACCGTGGCAAGGCCAATGTCCATGTGCTCGGCGAGCAGGATGCGGTACACGTCTTCGGCGCTCAGGTGGCGCTCTTCGCTGGTCTGAAAGATCTCGAGGATCTTCAACCTCGGCACCGTGGCTTTCAGACCGATGTTCTTGAGGTCTGCAGGACTCGGCATGCGCCTGGCTCCCTAGAGTACAATGTTCGGATATTCCAATCATAAGGGTTTTGGCGGCAAAAGTCCTGCCGGACAGGCGCGCCGGATGTGCCTGCGCCCCCGCCAACCCTCTTGCACCGGGCTTACCCGGGACCGTTTGAAGGCCGATCGCTAATGACCTTTTCTTTTGCGCACAGTCCTGTCCGTTTTGCCAATGCCGCAGCCTGTCGCCGCGGCTTCGTGCTGGGCGCTGTGCTCGCCGTTTCCGCCGCGTCGGCGCTGCTGGGCGGGTGTTCGGCCTACGACAACACCACGCGCAAGATCGCCAATGCCATCACGCCGTATCGCATCGATATCGTGCAGGGCAACTTCGTTTCGCGCGAGCAGGCGGCGCAGCTCAAGGAAGGCATGACGCGCGACCAGGTGCGCTTCGTGCTCGGCACGCCGCTCCTGACCGACATGTTCCACGCCAACCGCTGGGACTACGTCTTCTCGTTCAAGCGCGGCAACACCAACGTCGTGCAGGAGCGCAAGCTGACCGTGTGGTTTGACGGCGACCGCCTGAGCAAATGGGTCGGCGCGGATGAGCTGCCGTCCGAGGCCGAGCTGATTGCCGAGATCGACGGCATCAAACGTCCGAAGAAGGAGGCTGCCGAGGCCGCTGCCGCTGCGGGCGCCGCGCCGGCAACGCGTGCACCGTCGATCCCGTCGGCCGAGGTGAGTGACCGCGTGCAGTCGACCGCCGGCTCCAAGAACACGGTGGACGTGACGCTACCGGAACACCGCACCGGCGGTGGCGGCACCGACACCAGTGTGCCGCCGCCGGCCACAAAGTCGCCCTGAAGGGTGAGCGGCCGGCAACAGGCCTGACATCTTTTGAGCGAGCGGCGGACCGGTTCCGCCGCTCGTGCGTTTTACAGACCGATTTCTCTTTTTTCTTCCGACCGTCATGAAGATTGCGATTGCAGGTGCCTCGGGCCGCATGGGCCAAATGCTGATCGACACCGTATTGCGCACCCCGGGCGTGACACTGGGCGCGGCGCTGGACCGTCCGGGCAGCGATGCCGTCGGCCAGGATGCCGGCGCCAAGCTGGGCAAGACCACGGGCGTGATCGTCACCGACGACGTGCGCGCGGGACTGTCGCAGGCCGATGTGCTGATCGACTTCACTCGCCCCGACGCGACGCTCAATCACTTGAACGTGGCGCGCGAACTGGGGACGGGCGTGGTGATCGGTACCACCGGCTTCACGGCTGAGCAGAAGGCGAGCTTCAAGACCTATGGCGAGTCGATCGGCGTGGTCTGGGCGCCCAACATGAGCGTGGGCGTGAACGCAACCTTCAAGCTGATCGAAGTGGCCGCGAAGATCCTGGCGCAGGGCTACGACGTGGAGATCATCGAGGCGCACCACAAGCACAAGATCGACGCGCCGTCGGGCACCGCGCTGAAGATGGGTGAGATCGTCGCCGAGGCGCAGGGCACCAAGCTGGCTGATCGCGCTGTCTATGCGCGCGAGGGCGAGACCGGCCCGCGCGAGAACGGCACTATCGGCTTTGCCACCATTCGCGGCGGCGATATCGTCGGTGACCATACCGTCCTGTTCGCCGGCGACGGCGAGCGCATCGAGATCACACATCGCTCCAACACGCGCCAGTCGTATGCCGAAGGTGCAGTGCGCGCGGCGGTGTTTGTGGCCGGCAAGAAGGGCCTGTACGACATGAACGACGTGCTCGGCCTGTAAGGCGGGCGGGCGCGGAAGGGGCACCGGCAGGCCTGTCCGGCGCCTTTTTGCAGCGTTGCCATCGCCCGGATGGGGTGGGTGGCGACGGTATAATCGGACCTTTTCCGTCATCTAATCCCGGCTGCGTGTGCACAGCGCCGCAGCTGCAATCGCCCGGGTGTCCGGGCGTACCGTCACCATGCAAGACAAATACTCCCCGTCCGACGTCGAACAGCAGGCGCAGCAACACTGGCAGGCAGAAGATGCCTACCGCGTGACCGAACATGCGCGCGCTGCTGACGGCTCGGACAAGCCCAAGTTCTACGCCTGCTCGATGCTGCCGTATCCGTCGGGCAAGCTGCACATGGGCCACGTGCGCAATTACACGATCAATGACGTGATGACGCGTCACTTGCGCATGAAGGGGTACAACGTGCTGATGCCGATGGGCTGGGACGCCTTCGGCATGCCGGCGGAAAACGCGGCGCTCAACAACGGCGTGGCGCCTGCCGCCTGGACCTACGACAACATCGCTTATATGAAGAGGCAGATGCAGTCGATGGGCCTAGCGATCGACTGGTCGCGCGAGGTTGCCACGTGCGACCCCGACTACTACCGCTGGAACCAGTGGCTGTTCCTGAAGATGCTGGAAAAGGGCATCGCCTACCGCAAGACCGGCACCGTCAACTGGGACCCGGTTGACCAGACCGTGCTCGCCAACGAGCAGGTGATCGACGGACGCGGCTGGCGCTCGGGCGCCGTGGTGGAAAAGCGCGAGATCCCGATGTACTACCTGGGCATCACCAAGTATGCGCAGGAACTGCTCTCCGACCTCGATCCGCTGGGCTGGCCCGAGCGCGTCAAGCTGATGCAGCAGAACTGGATCGGCAAGAGCGAGGGTGTGCGTTTTGCCTTCCCGCACAGCATTTCCGGCGATGACGGCAAGCTGATCAACGACGGCAAGCTGTACGTCTTCACCACGCGCGCCGACACCATCATGGGCGTTACCTTCTGCGCCGTGGCCGCCGAGCACCCGATTGCCACGCATGCCGCGCAGACTAACCCGGCGCTCGCCGCGTTCATCGACGAATGCAAGCACGGCAGCGTGATGGAAGCCGACATGGCGACCATGGAAAAGAAGGGCATGCCGACCGGCCTGACCGTCACGCATCCGCTCACCGGCGAGGCCGTGCCCGTGTGGGTCGGCAATTACGTGCTGATGAGCTACGGTGACGGCGCCGTGATGGGCGTGCCCGCGCACGACGAACGCGACTTTGCCTTCGCCAACAAGTACGGCCTGGCGATCAAGCAGGTCATCGACGTGAAGGGCCAGCCGTACGACACCACCGCCTGGGCGGAGTGGTACGGCGACAAGGAGCACGGCGTGCTCTTCAATAGCGGCAAGTACGACGGCCTGAATTACCAACAGGCCGTGGATGCCGTGGCCGGAGATCTGGCTGCCGAGGGCCTCGGCGAGAAGAAGACCACCTGGCGCCTGCGCGACTGGGGCATCTCGCGCCAACGCTACTGGGGCACGCCGATCCCGCTGATTCACTGCGAGAGCTGCGGCGTGGTGCCTGTACCGGAAAAAGACTTGCCAGTGCGCCTGCCCGAAGACCTTGTGCCGGACGGCACGGGCAACCCACTGAACAAGGACCCGCGCTTCCTGGAATGCACGTGCCCGTCGTGCGGCAAGCCCGCGCGCCGCGAGACCGACACGATGGATACCTTCATCGACTCGTGCTGGTACTACATGCGCTATACGTGCCCAGACGGCGCCACCATGGTCGATGCCCGCAACGATTACTGGATGCCGATGGACCAGTACATCGGCGGCATCGAGCATGCGATCCTGCACCTGCTGTACGCGCGCTTCTGGACCAAGGTCATGCGTGACCTGGGCCTGGTCAAGTTCGACGAGCCGTTCACCAACCTGCTCACGCAGGGCATGGTGCTCAACGAGACGTACTACCGCGAAGACGCTTCCGGCAAGAAGCAGTGGATCAACCCGGCGGATGTCGACGTGCAGACCGACGAACGCGGCCGGCCCGTGGGCGCCACGCTCAGGGCCGACGGCCAGCCGGTGGTGATCGGCGGTGTGGAGAAGATGTCGAAGTCCAAGAACAACGGCATCGACCCGCAGGCCCTGATCGACCAGTACGGTGCAGACACCGCGCGCCTGTTCACGATGTTTGCCGCGCCGCCCGAGCAGCAGCTCGAGTGGAACGACGCCGGCGTGGAGGGCGCATCGCGCTTTTTGCGTCGCTTGTGGAATTTCGGCGTGGCGCATGGTGATGCCATTCGCGCCGGTCACGGCAATGGCGTCGCCGACGGCGCAACGGATGCTGACCGCGCACTGCGCCGCGAGCTCTTCACCGTGCTCAAACAAGCCAACTACGATTACGAGCGCCTGCAGTACAACACCGTCGTCTCGGCGACGATGAAGATGCTCAACGCGCTGGAAGGCGCCAAGGACGCCGGTGCCGACGCGCGCCGCGAAGGCTTCGGCATGCTGCTGCGCGTGCTGTACCCGGTCGTGCCGCATATCACGCACGTGCTGTGGCAGGAGCTGGGCTACGCAGGCGCGTACGGCGATCTGCTCGACGCCCCGTGGCCGCAGGTCGACGAGGGCGCGCTGGTGCAGAGCGAGATCGAATTGGTGTTGCAGGTCAACGGCAAGGTGCGCGGCAGCATCGTCGTGCCGGCCGATGCCGATCGCGCTGCCATCGAGGCGATTGCCGCCAAGGATGAAGCCGTGCAGCGCTTTGCTGAAGGCAAGCCGCCCAAGAAGATCATCGTGGTGCCGGGTCGTCTGGTGAACGTGGTGGCCTGACGGGCCGCCCCACTCAAGGAACGCATGGTTATGTCGCTGTCTGGTCGCCTGTCCCGTCGTCGTTTTGGCCGCTCGGTCTTCGCTTTGGCGGTCGCTTTGCCGGTGCTGTCCGCTTGCGGCTTTCACCTGCGCGGCAATACCGACTTCGCCTTCAAGCGGCTGTATATCAACCTGCCGCAGAACTCGCAGATGCGCGCGCAATTGCGCCGGCTGATCGACAACGGCTCCGACACCGTCATCGTGTCGGACAAGAAGGATGCCGACGCCTTCCTCGATGTGCTGGCTGAAGACCGTACGAAGACGATTTCGTCGCTCACACCGCAGGGCGTGGTGCGCGAGTACCGCATCACTTATCGCTTCCGCTTCCAGTTGCGCGACACACACGACAACCTGCTGATCCCGCCGTCCGAGATCACGCAGTTCCGCGATCTCTCGTACAACGAGACGCAGGTGCTGGCCAAGGACTACGAAGAAGCCGCCCTCTATCGTGACATGCAGGGCGACGTCATCAACCAGCTGGTGCGCCGGCTGGCCTCCGTGAAGCTGCCGTCGTAAGCGGCGCGCGGGTTTGTCATGCAACTGCGGCTCGACGCGCTCGAAGGGCACCTGAAGCAGGCCGGGTCGAAGGGACTGGCACCGCTGTATGTGGTGCACGGCGACGAGCATCTGCTTGTGCTGGAAGCCATCGATGCATTGCGTCAGGCCGCGCGCGCGCAGGGGTTCTCCGAGCGCGAGGTGATGAGCGTTGAGCGCGGTTTTTCATGGTCGCGCGTGACAGAGGCACAGCAATCGATGTCGCTGTTCGGTGATCGCAAGATCGTCGAGCTGCGCATTCCCTCCGGCAAGCCCGGCAAGGACGGCGGCGAGGCGTTGCGTGCGCTCGCCGCCGGTACGCCGTCAGGCCCCGCTACCGACACCATCACGCTGATCACGCTGCCGCGCCTGGATTTTGCGACCGCAAAGTCGGCGTGGTTTGCGGCGCTGGAAGGCGCGGGCGTGTCGATCAAGGTCGATTCGGTGGACCGCACCAAGCTGCCCGGCTGGATCGGCGAGCGCCTTTCTCGCCAGCAGCAGCGCGTAGAGCCCGGCGAGCCTGGCCGCCGTGCCCTGCAGTTCATCGCCGACCGCGTGGAAGGCAACCTGCTGGCCGCGCATCAGGAGATCCAGAAGCTGGGCTTGCTGCATCCGCCGGGCGTGCTTTCGTTCGACGATGTGCACGATGCGGTGCTCAACGTGGCGCGCTACGACGTGTTCAAACTGTCCGAGGCCATGCTGGCCGGCGACGTGCCGCGCCTGGTGCGCATGCTCGAAGGCCTGCGCGGCGAGGGCGAAGCCACGGTGCTGGTGCTCTGGACGCTGACCGAAGAAATTCGCGTATTATCAAAAATCGCCTCGGGCGCGGCCCAGGGCAAGCCGGTGGCCTCCATGCTGCGCGAGTTGCGGGTCTGGGGCCCGCGCGAGCGGCTGGTGCCGCAGGCAGCGCAGCGGTTGTCGCAGCGCGAGCTGGAAGATGCGCTTGCCATGGCTGCGAAGCTGGATCGACAGGTCAAGGGCCTGCGCGAACCCTCGCTGCCGGCCGAGCCGTGGGACGGCCTGCTACAACTGGCGATGCGCATTGCGCGACCGGGCAGCCTTCCGGTTCCTGCATAGCCGGCCCCTCTGTTCTCACCTTGAATCTGAATCGCCGGCGCATTGGCCGGCCACGATCATCATGAAGCAGCTCGACGTGAACGAATACATGGCCCTGGTCGGCCGTCAGGCGCGCACCGCCTCGCGCGGCATGGCACGTGCCGGCACCGCGCAAAAGAACCGCGCGCTGTTGCATATTGCGGCCGCCGTCCGTCGCGATGCCGCCAAGCTCAAAGAGATCAACGCCCGCGACGTCGAGCGCGCCCGCGCCAACGGCCAGGATGCTGCCTTCGTCGACCGCCTCACGCTCACCGACCGGGCTATCGACACCATGGCCGCTGGCCTGGAGCAGATCGCCGCGCTGCCGGACCTCATCGGCGAGATCAGCAACATGAAGTTCCGCCCGACCGGCATCCAGGTCGGCCAGATGCGCGTGCCGCTTGGCGTGATCGGCATCATCTATGAGTCGCGTCCGAACGTGACGGTCGATGCAGCAGCGCTGTGCATCAAGTCGGGCAACGCGACCATCCTGCGCGGCGGCTCCGAGGCGATCGAGTCGAACGGCGCGCTGGCGGCGCTCATCGAAGAAGGGCTGGCCGATGCTGGCTTGCCGGCCAACGCCGTGCAGGTAGTGGCCACCACGGATCGCGCTGCCGTGGGCAAGCTCATCACCATGACGGAGTACGTCGACGTGATCGTGCCGCGCGGCGGCAAGAGCCTGATCGCGCGCCTGATGGAAGAGGCGCGCGTGCCGATGATCAAGCACCTCGATGGCATTTGCCATGTCTACATCGACGCCGATGCCGACATCGAAAAGGCCGTGCGCGTGTGCGACAACGCCAAGACGCAGCGCTACGCACCGTGCAACACGATGGAGACGCTGCTGGTGTCGCGCGACATTGCCGCGCGCGTGCTGCCGCCGCTGGTGAAGATTTATCAGGACAAAGGCGTTGAGTTGCGCGTGTGCCCAACCACGCGCGCCGCGCTGGAAGCTGCCGGCTTTGGCAACCTGAAGGATGCCGTCGAGGCTGACTGGCACACTGAATACCTCGCGCCGATCCTGTCGATCCGCACTGTCGACGGCCTGGACGCTGCCATTGAACACATCAACACCTACGGCTCAGCGCATACGGATTCGATCATCACCGAGAACTACTCGACCGGCATGCGCTTCCTGCGCGAAGTCGATTCGGCCAGCGTGATGATCAACGCCTCCACGCGCTTTGCCGACGGTTTCGAGTACGGCCTGGGCGCCGAGATCGGCATCTCCAACGACAAGCTGCATGCGCGCGGGCCGGTCGGGCTGGAGGGGCTGACCTCGCTCAAGTACGTCGTGTTCGGGCACGGCGAAATCCGCACCTGATGCCTTCTATTGCACATTGAGCGCCGCCACGAGCGGCGCGCAATATTTCTAACGAGAACAATCGCATGCTCTGGGTCAAGGCCTTTCACATCGTCTTCGTCGCATCGTGGTTCGCGGGGCTGTTCTACCTGCCGCGCATCTTCGTCAACCTGGCGATGGAAGCCGAGCCTGCAGCCGTCTCGCGGTTGCTGGTCATGGCGCGCAAGCTGTTTCGCTTCACCACCATGCTGGCGGTCGTGGCCGTCGTGCTGGGGCTGTGGCTGTTCCTCGGCTACGGCATCGGCAAGGGCGCGGGTTGGATGCATGCCAAGCTGGCGCTGGTGCTGGTGGTGATCGGTTACCACCACGGCTGCGGCGTGCTGCTGCGCAAGTTCGAGGCGGGTGCCAATAAGCGCTCGCACACCTTCTACCGCTGGTTCAATGAGCTGCCGGTGTTGCTGTTGTTGGCGATCACGATCCTCGTCGTGGTCAAGCCGTTCTGATTCTTCAGTTTTTTCCGATGCCGACTGCTTACTTCGCGCCGTGCCCCCGTGGGCTGGAACAGGCGCTGGCCGACGAACTGGCCGAAATCGCCATCCGCCCCGAGGTGGATGAGCTGGCCGCGTTCGAAGTCGGCCGCACCGTGCCGGGCGGCGTGCACTTCTTCGGCACGCAGGGCGCGGCGTATGCCGTTAATCTGCACAGCCGCATTGCCAGCCGGGTGCTGATGCGCCTGGCTTCGCGCGGCTACCGCTCGGAAGACGATATTTACACGCTCGCCGCCGCGCAGCGCTGGGAAGACTATTTCACGCCCGACGAGATGATCCGCGTGGACGTGACCGCGCACAAATCGCCACTGCAGAGCCTGAAGTTTGTCGGCCTACGCGTGAAGGACGGGGTTTGTGATCGTTTCCGCCAGCGCATGGGCGCGCGGCCCAGCGTTGATACCGTCTCGCCCGACGTGCGCATCTACGCGTACCTGACCGAGACCGACTGCACGATCTACCTCGACACGACCGGCGAGCCGCTGTTCAAGCGCGGCTGGCGCCAGGAGAAGGGCGAGGCACCGCTGAAGGAAAACCTCGCCGCAGGCATCCTGCGCCTGACCGGCTGGACTGGCGCCCACGGCGTGCCGTTCTACGATCCGATGTGCGGTAGCGGCACGTTTCTGGTGGAAGCCGCGCAGCGCGCGTTGGGCATTGCACCGGGCGGCCAGCGGGCCTTCGCCTGCGAGTGGTTGCTCGACCACGACGCCAAATGCTTCAAGCGCCTGCGCGAAGCCGCCGCCGATGCAGCGAGCGCTTCGATGCGCCGTTCGCCGCCGCTGGTCGCCGGCGCGGACATTTCCACCGACATGCTGGCCTATGCCGCCGCCAACTGGCAGCGCGCCGGCTTGCCGGGCGAGCCGATGCTCAAGCAGGTCGATGCGCGCTTCGGCAAGCCGCCGTTCGAGGTGCCCGGCGTGCTGCTGATGAACCCGCCGTATGGTGAACGTATCGCGGTGCGCGGTGCGCAGGGCTCGCGCCGCCGCCGGCCCGAGGGGGAGGGCGGTGAGGAAGAGGGCACGGTGTTCGAGCGCGCCAGTCGAGCGATGGGCGCCCCGCGCGACGACCTCCGCCGCCCCATGCGCGAGCAGCGTCAGCCTGAACCGCCGCCGCCCGTCGATCCGCAGGAAGAGGCCGCCGCCAACGAGTTTGCCCAGGCGTTTGCGGGTACGCTCAAGCGCGAGTTTGCGGGGTGGAAGGCCTTCGTCTTTACCGGCGATCTCTCGATGCCGCGCCGTATGCGGTTGAAGGAATCGCAGCGTACGCCGCTTTACAACGGCAATATCGAATGTCGCCTGTTCCGCTTCGACATGGTGAAGGGCGGCATGCGCGACCGTCCGGCGCGCGACGCCGCATCAACGTCTGAAAACAACAACGCCGACGCGTAAGCATCGGCGTTGCGTGAGGGCCGCGCCTGGCAATCAGGCGGCCTGCTGCTCCTGGAAGTGCTCCATCCACGCCGCGAGTTGATCGGGCGTGAGCTGCGTCTGGTTATCGACCAGTCGCAGCGCGACAGTGGTGCCTTCGCGCTTGGCCGTGACCGACCAGCCCTTGCCGTCGAGCCACAACAGGAAGGCGAGCCACTGTGCGTGCGCTTCCGATACCTTGTGCGTCGACGATGCCTCCAGGAATTCCGTCAACGTGGTGAGGTCAACGACCGCCGCTGCGTTGCCGTCACCGGGTGAAACCTTGCCATGCAGCACCTCGGCCAGCACCTCCAGCGCCTGCGCCGCAGGCTTGCTGTCGAAGCGTGAAGACAGGTCCTCGTACGCCTGCCGCACCGCGTGGCTGAACTCGCCGGTGCGCAGGCTTTCCTCGCCAACCAGTTCGGTGTAGTCCTTCATGGCCCAGTCGGGCTGTTCCGCCGCGTGCAGCCCGACCTCCGCCGCCGCACGCAGGTAATCGTTGACCGCGCTGAACGAAGACAGGCCTGACACCGCCAGGTACAGCGTCTGCAGCGCGCCGATGCGGTGCGTGAGCGTCTGGCTCTGGCGTACGGTCATCTTCTCGCGCAGCAGGGCGTCGCGCTCGCGGCGCAGGTCTGAGAATTCCAGCGCCTGCTTGAGCTCCACGCGCAGTGCGGTGATGTCCCACGGCTTCTTGATGTAGCGGTGGATCTGCCCCTGGTTGACGGCCTCCACCGTGTCCTCGATTTCCGAGTAGGCGGTGGTCAATATACGCACCAAGTGCGGATAGCGCTCGCGCGCGTAGCGCAGCAGTTCGTTGCCCAGTTCGCCGGGCATGCGCTGATCCGACACCAGTACGCCCAGCGTGGCGGCGTGCTGATCGAGCATGCGCTTGCCTTCTTCGACCGAGGTGGCGGTGACGACCGGCGCCAGTGAACCGATGGCACGGCCGAAGTACGTCAGCGCCAATGTCTCGTCGTCCACGTACAGGATCTTGGGCTCATTGCCCCCGGGATTGGTCATCCATCACTCCTCAATGTCAAATCTCAAATCAAATGCGCGGATCAGGTGCGGCATGGTTCGTGCTGTTGATGGTGTCATGGGAACGTCAAAGTCACGCGCGTGCCTGCGCTGGGTGCAGAGTCAATGGCAATCGCTCCCCCGAACGATTGCATGATCCGCGTACAAAAAATCATGCCCATGCCGTTGCCGCCTTCCTCGGCGCGCGTGGTCACGGGGTCGATGGTCAGTCGCGCGAGGACATCCGGCGCGATGCCGGGGCCGTTGTCTTGGATGCGGATGATGTGCCGCGCGTCGCTGGGCTCCGGTGCGTTGCCGGCGATGATCTCCAGCCGCGGAGCGTCGGCGCGTCGCAACGCCTGCAGCGCATTGCTCGTCAGCGATGAGAGCACCAGCATCACGCAGTTGGGCAGCGTGAGGATCGGGAAATCCTGCTCCACGCGGTACGACACCCATTCGCGCTGCGCGTTCGTGAACGGGTAGGTGTCGAACAGCGAGCGGAGCAGCCCGCCCGCGCTGTTGGGTGTGGCCGCCGTGCCCGGCTTGCCGTAGGTGTTGCGCACCGAGTTCAGGAATGTGGCGATCACCGACAGGCAGTAGCGCGCGTTGTCCTGCACGCGGTCGGCCGCGCGGCCGATTTCGGGCAGGGCTTCGGGCGCGAGTTCGGTCTGGTCCACGCGCATGCGGATACCGCGCGCAAAATTGGAGATGGCTGCCAGCGGCGTGTTCAACTCGTGCGCAAGGAAGGCCAGCGTTTCATCGATGGCCATCAGGCGCTGGGTGCGCAGCAGGCGGTCCTGGCGCAGCACCAGCGCTTCCTGCAGGGAGCGCCGCACGTCTTCGGGCTGATACGGTTTCTCCAGGATCTTGAAGACGCGGCCCGTGTTGACCGCCTGGATCAGCAGGTCCTTGTCGGCATAGGCGGTGACAAGGATGGTGGCGATGTCGCCGTACTCCGCGTCGACGAAGCGCAGCAGTTCGGTGCCGTTGCCGCCGGGCATGCGGAAGTCCGTCAGTACCACGCTGATACGCTCGTGCGCGTCCCGCAGCACGGTCTTGGCTTCCTCCACGCTGTTGGCCGTCAGTACCTCGTAGCCGCTGCCGATCGTGCGCGCGAACCACTTGCAGGCCTGCAGCTCGTCGTCGACGTAGAGGATGGTGACGGTGTCGCGCGTGGTGTCCATGATGCGTTCTACTCCGCGCGTGGCAGGTCGAACGTGAAGCGCGCCCATTCGCCTTCCTGGCTCGTCACGGCGAGCGTGCCGCCGTGGCGCTGGATCACGCTGTAGCTGATCGACAGGCCCAGCCCCAGGCCCTTGCCAACCTCGCGCGTGGTGAAGAAGGGCTCGAACACGCGCGTGAGGCTCTTCTCAGAGATGCCCGGGCCGTTATCGGTCACGACCACGTGCAACCGGCGCTCGATCCATTCTGCGGCGATCTCGATGCGCGGGTCTTCGCGCTGCACCTTGTGCATGGCCAGTGCGGCATTCGACAGCAGGTTGATCAGCACACCGATGATGGCGGCCTCGTCGCCGCGCACCAGCGTGTCTGGCGGCAGCTTCCGCTCGACGGTGATGCCGCGCAGTTCGTGGCTGGTCAGGCGGATGGCCGAATCGATGGCCTTCTCCACCAGGAAGGGGGCGTTGGCCTCGCCCTTCTCCGGGCTGCGGTAGGCGAAGGTCTTCAGGTCCGACACGATGTGCTGCACGCGCTGCATGCCTTCCTTGGCGTCGGCAAGGCATTCAAGCAGCATCGGGCTGCCCTTGGCGGCCGGATCTTCCTGCGCCACCGCAATCGCCATCAGGCAGAAGTTGACCGGGTTGTTGATCTCGTGGAGCAGGCCGGCCGACAGCGTGCCGATGGCGGCCATTTTTTCCTGCTGCAGGAGCTGGCCCTTGATGTCGGTGAGGTTCTGGTTCGTCAGGGCGAGCTGGTGATTCGTCTGCGCGACTTCTTCCTTGAGCCGGAACAACTGAAAGCGGCCGCGCTCATTGAAATACGTGCAGAACACGCCAAGCGTGGACGTGAAGATCAGGAACTGCGAGTTCACGAAGAACACGCTGCCCGCCACGCTCGATGGGTCATGGGTCAGGCACCCCAGCAGGTAGAAGGAATAGGTGAGTACCCCGAAGCCGATGGTCTGCCGCGTGTTGAACGGCAGGACGCTGCCCGCGGCAAACACCGCCAGATGCAGGCCCGTCGCATAGATCGAATGTGCGCCTTCGGTGGCGGAGATCATCCACGCGATCATGATCTGCGGGAAACACAGCCACAGCAGGGTCAGATACGACAGATGGCGCCGGCCCCAGGAGGTCGGCAGGATGAGGTAGACGACAAAGATCAGCGACGAGACAAACGCACGCGCCAGGAAGAACGGCCACAGCTTGCCAGGATACGTGTTGTAGTCCAGCCCGCTGCCCATCAAGACCAGGACGACGCCCACCAGCGCGCAAGTCCGGCTGTACGAGAGCCGGAAGCCTTCCTGCTCCGCCCGGTTGAAGGCGGTTTTGAGCGGATCGGTCACAGTGCCGGTCATCTAGATCACCGTTGCCTCGCCGAATACGTTGACGCCGGTGGCATCCACGTAGGTCGTGATGTCCTGGCATTCCTCCGGGAACGTGGCGGCCAGTTGCTGCTCGTCGCGGTAAATCAGATACCACTCGAGCAGGTGCTCCATCGTAAAGAGCCGTTCCGGATTGTTCGAGTGCACGTTGGTTGCCAGAATGCGCCCGCCTGGCCGCGTGCGGGTGGCGAAGTAGGTCAGCAGCCGGTTGCAGACTTTGTCCGAAATATAGTCGAACAGGCCGGCGCAGTAGACGGCGTCGCAGTCGCGGACTTCCGCGGCCTTGCGCGCCGGCCGTTTGATCAGCTCGTGAACCGATTGGTGGATGAACTCGGCCGACAGCGTGGTGCCGCCTTGCTTGGCGGCTTCACTCAGCCTGGCCTTGGCATAGGCCAGCGTTTCCTCGCTGAAGTCGATCAGTTCGAACTGCAGGAGCTCGGGCTCTTCGAACTCCCGCAGGAACCGCTGGACCTCCACCGCAGGCCCGCAACCGAGGTTCATGACGCGATACGGACGCCCCTCCGCCTTCGCCTTGAGCGCAAGCTGCTTGAGAAAATTGACGAGGATATCGATGCGGTTTCGATGCGCCTGCGCGACCTGCGCTTTCAGGAACGTCACGTTGACGATCTGGAAATAGGTGCTCGGGCCTTCCTGCGGGTCGCCCAGGATCTGGTTGACCATTTCATAGTCGCCGGCGTAACCCAGCGGCTTGGTGAAGGTGCGGTATACGAACGGCGAGCGTAACAGCAACGGGTGCAGCGCTGTCTGCGCGAAAGCGCGGTGCGCGGGTGCCAGGTTGGCTTCGATGTCCGACGCTTCGGTCTCCAGGATGTCCAGGTAATGCTTGACCCGCAGCATGATCGGCTCGGCCAATTCCATGAAGACGTCCGTGCGCAATTTGCCGTCGTCGCGCGGCAGTGATTTGGACAGGTCGATCTGCTCGACCCAGCGCGAGACTTCCGCCAGGAAGGCGCGCATTTCATTCACGACGAGCTGATATTCGGGGCGGATGCGGAAGCGTTCCTTCCATTCCTGCACGAACGTTCGCGCTTCTTCTCCTACCGAGGCCGGGGTGTCGGCCACCTCCAGCAGTTCACGCCATTCGTCGATCAGCGTGAGCGACACCACGGCCGTCAAGCCGGTGTTGACCAGGCTGATGACCACGGCCTTGCCGAGGTAGACCTGGCGCGTGCCGATCTTGATGGCGAGATCGGACAAGACCTCGCTCACCTGCACGATTGAATAGGGGTTGTAGATTTCCATCACCAACGCACGCCGTTGCAGTGTGATGATGGTGCCGCGGACCTGCTGCCCCTGGGAGTTGCGGAAGCTGACGGCTGGATCGATTTGGTTGGGTGAGTACACGGTGCGAATTTGCCGGAGACCTCAGGGAAAACGTCTGCCAAGCGGGACGCTCACTCCAGCAACCGCGCGCGGGGCAGCACCGCACCCCAGACAAAGCACCACACCGGCGAGCGTGCCGGTCATGCCGCCGCATCAGTTGAAAGCGTGCTTGAAGCCGTTCGCTGGCCAGGCGTATGACGCCGGCCTGGGCGTCTCTCGCTCAAACCCACTTCGAGAAGATCGGAGAATGAGACCAACTGCGGCGCTCGGGATCAAGCCCTCACGGCGTGCCGGTCAACAGCGTGGCAACGGGAATCGTGCGACCGCGAACAGACTGGAACGATGCACTCCCCTGACACCCGCGACGCGCGGCTTTGACGCGCGGCACGCTGCTGCATCCCAAATCGTCTCTCAAGGAGAATCCCGCACAGTAATACTTCCGGAGCGTCGAATCGTGCCGGCGCCCTCGACTGCCATGATGCCGAAGCAATACCACACATGCATCAGGGCAATTCAGCCGGTCCATGTTCTGACGTCATGGCTGCCGGATGACGCAATCGATTGTACTTGTCGAATGTAGCCCACACAATGTGAAACGCCGTAGCACAACGCAAATCGGATCATGCCGACTCAGCGTGCTTTGCGGCCTGTGAGCGCGTCCGGATTCTGCTTGTAATTGGTGAGGAACTGGGTGTAGCTGTAGACCTGCGCAGGCAGCAGGTGGCCGGGCATGTCGAACAGCGCGTAGTAATACGGCTCGCGCCCCAGGCACACCTCTGCGGGCAGGCAGTATTGCTCCCACTCCACGCACGCGGGGGTGTACATGCCGTCGCCCGGCCAGAAGAACGGGACGATCTGTTTGTCGCGCAGGCCCTTGAGCAGGGCCTCTGGCGCGTCATAAGCCTCGGCGTTCTCCAGGTGCGTGAGCATGCTCGCATTGGTCTCGATGACCATGAGCGTGGCGCGTCCGTCGGCGGTGAGCAGCAGCACGCCAGCCGGGTGCGGGTAGAGGTAATACTCGATAAAGCGGTAGCGGGCCGACAGTTCGAGCACGAGCTTCGTGGCCGCCGGGTCCGACAGGAAGCTGAACGAGTGGCGCGACAGCAACTCGCGCAGCGTGCTCGACAGGTTGCTGAAGTAGCGCATCTGCAGCGCTTCGATTTCCGCGCTCAGGCGTTCGGCCATGGCGGGGTGATCTTTCTTGATGTAGCGGTCGATCAGCCCGTCGTTGAAGCCCTGCACGGCGATGTTCTCGTCGGCCATGCCCGTGAGCAGGATCGTCATGCACGGCAGGTCCTTGAGCTTGGCGCAGAACTCCAGCCCGTTCATGCGCGGCATGGAGTAATCCACCACGATCACTGACGGCTGCAGGAAGCGGTTGACCTCGTGGATCTGGCGGTAGATGCGGTCGACGTCGAGCTGGATGGTGCGGCGCTCGGTGGAAAACGTCAGGTCGTCATGCGTGACGCGCACTGGCAGGAAGCCCGGCATGCGCAGCGAATGCCACTGGCGCAGCCACGCCAGCGCCTCTTCCGGATCATTGAAGGCCAGGATCGCCCGTGACGGGTCCATCTGGAAGCCCAGGCTTTCCACAAACGATTGGCTGTCGTCGACCACCACAGTCAGGGTGGGGTGGAAGTAGACCGGCAGGGCGCTGTCCTGTTGCATACGTCGGGATGGATCGGGAGGGACGGATGGGCCACGCCGGTCGATGTGGCCCGCGCGTCCCGTTTGCACTACGTTACTGCCTGCCGAAGCCGGGGGCAAGCGGAATGGGGCACGGAATGGGCCGCAACCCAATACCGCGTTGATGACGGTCAGCGCGTCCCGTTAATCCACAGATTTCACCATGTCTTCGACCACCTTCTTGGCATCGCCGAACACCATCATTGTCTTGTCCATGTAGAACAGCTCATTGTCCAGCCCCGCATAGCCGGCGTTCATCGAGCGCTTGTTGACGATGATGGTCTTGGCCTTGTACGCCTCAAGGATCGGCATGCCGGCGATCGGCGATTTCGGGTCGTTTTTGGCCGCCGGGTTGACCACGTCGTTGGCGCCCAGCACCAGCACCACGTCGGCCTGGCCGAACTCGCTGTTGATGTCTTCCATTTCAAACACCTGGTCGTACGGCACCTCGGCCTCGGCCAGCAGCACGTTCATGTGGCCGGGCATGCGCCCCGCGACCGGGTGGATGGCGTATTTGACCGTCACGCCCTTTTCAGACAGCAGTTCGGTCAGCTCCTTGAGCGCGTGCTGGGCACGAGCCACTGCCAGGCCGTAACCGGGGACGATGATGACCGTCTCGGCGTTGGAGAGCAGGAAGGCTGCGTCGTCTGGGGAGCCCGACTTGACGCTGCGCTGTGCGCCGCTGCCCGCTACCGCCCCGGCGGACGCTTCCGAACCGAAACCGCCCAGCAGCACGTTGAAGAACGACCGGTTCATCGCGCGGCACATGATGTACGACAGGATGGCACCGGACGAGCCCACCAGCGAACCCGCGATGATGAGCATCGGGTTGTTCAGCGAGAAACCGATGCCCGCCGCCGCCCAGCCCGAATACGAGTTCAGCATCGACACCACCACCGGCATGTCGGCGCCGCCGATCGGGATGATGATCAGCACGCCCAGCACGAAGGCGATGGCCGTCATGATGACGAACGGCAGCCAGCTTTGGCTGAGGAAGAACAGGATGCCGAAACCCAGCATGGCCACCGCCAGCAGCAGGTTCAGCATGTGCTGCCCGGCAAACTGCACCGGCGCGCCCTGGAACAATCGGAACTTGTACTTGCCCGAGAGCTTGCCGAAGGCGATCACGGAGCCGGAGAAAGTGATGGCGCCGACGAACGTACCGATAAACAGCTCCACGCGGTTGCCCAGCGGCAGCACGTTGTCACCGGCCATCGTGATGCCGAAGGCCGCCGGCTCGGCCACCGCAGCTACGGCAATGCACACCGCCGCCAGACCGATCAGCGAGTGCATGGCCGCCACCAGCTCGGGCATCTTGGTCATCTCGACCGTGCGCGCCACGTAGGCGCCGATGCCGCCGCCGACCACCAGGCCCGCGAAGATGAGGATGAAGCCCGTGGAGGTGCCGCTCTCGGTGCCGGCAAACATCTCGGCCTTGAGCTTGAAGATGAGGGCAATGGTCGTGACGGCGGCAATCGCCATGCCCGTCATGCCGAACGCGTTGCCGCGCCGCGCCGTGGTCGGGTGCGAGAGCCCCTTGAGCGCCTGGATGAAGCAGACCGATGCCAGCAGGTACAGCAGGGTGACGAGGTTCATGCTCATTGCTTGGCCCCCTCGTTCGCACTATTCCCGCCGGCTTTAGCCTTCGGCTCCTTCTTCTTGAACATTTCCAGCATGCGCTGTGTGACCAGGAAGCCGCCGAACACATTGACCGCTGCCAGCGCCACCGCCACCACGCCCATGGTGCGGCCCAGGCCCGTCTGCGTGAGGCCCGCCGCCAGCATGGCGCCAACGATGATGATGGCCGAGATGGCGTTCGTTACGGCCATCAGCGGCGTATGCAGCGCTGGCGTGACCGTCCAGACCACGTGGTAGCCGACGTAGATCGCCAGCACGAAGATGATCAGGTTGATCACCGTGTGATTGACCAGCTCCATTTGCTCCTCCTCGCTTCTTGGTCGATGTGCCGACGGCCCCGCGGCTATCTTCCTGCGGGGCCGGCTGGCGCGTCAGGTTTCCTTGATGGCCTTGATCTTGTTGCCCTCGCCCAGCAGCACGACCTTGGGCTTGTAGCTGGCGACTTCTTCTTCGTTCATTGGCGCGTAGGTGCAGATGATGAGCAGGTCGCCCACATGCGCGCGGCGCGCGGCGGCGCCGTTGAGCGAGATCTCGCCCGAGCCGCGCTTGCCTTTGATGATGTAGGTCGAGAAGCGCTCGCCGTTGTTGACGTTGTACAGCTCGATCTTTTCGTATTCGCGCATGTCGGCGGCGTCGAGGAGGTCCTCGTCAATGCCGCAGGAGCCTTCGTAGTCCAGATCCGCTTGGGTGACCGTCGCGCGGTGCAGCTTGGCGCGAAGCATATTGCGTTGCATGAAGCTTTCCTTGAAACAGAAATGAAATCGCCAGTCGCGGCGCAGCGGTCTGCGCCGCGGTCTCCGTTGTTATTTAGCGGTGCTCATGGCGGCGGGAGCACGCACCACCCGGCCGGCCTGGCTCAACAGGCAGGCGGCCACGATGTCGTCTTCGAGGTTGATGGCGAGGCCACCGTCCTTATTGATGATCAGCTTGAGGAAGTCGAGCACATTGCGTGCATACAGCGCGGAGGCATCGGCCGCCACCATCGACGCGAGGTTGGTGTAGCCCACCAGCGTGACGCCGTGCTTGACAACGACGCGGTCGGCTTCGGTCAGCGGGCAGTTGCCGCCCTGCGCGGCGGCCAGGTCGACCACCACCGAGCCCGGCTTCATGGCGCGCACAGTTTCTTCGGACAGCAGCGTCGGCGCGCGGCGCCCCGGGATCAGCGCGGTGGTGATGACGATGTCGGCCTGGCTTGCACGCGTGTGCACGAGTTCGGCCTGACGGCGCATCCAGTCGGGCGGCATCGGGCGGGCGTAGCCGCCGACGCCTTGGGCGATTTCGCGCTCTTCGTCCGTCAGGAACGGCACGTCGAGAAATTTGGCGCCCAGCGATTCGATCTGCTCCTTCACGGCCGGGCGCACGTCGGACGCCTCGATCACCGCGCCCAGGCGTTTGGCCGTGGCAATCGCCTGCAGGCCCGCCACACCCGCGCCGAGGATCAGCACACGCGCGGCCTTCACCGTGCCGGCGGCCGTCATCAGCATCGGCATGAAGCGCTGATAGTGGTTGGCAGCAACCATCACGGCCTTGTAGCCGGCAATGTTGGCCTGCGAGGAAAGCACATCCATGCTCTGCGCGCGCGTGGTGCGCGGCGCAGCTTCCAGCGCGAAGGCGGTGACGTTGGCACCGGCCAGCCGCGCGGTGTTCTCGTCATCAAACGGGTTGAGCATGCCGATGAGCACGGCGCCCGGTTGCATCTGCGCGAGCTCCGCCGGCTCCGGCGAGCGCACCTTGAGCACGATCTGCGCGCCAAGCGCATCGGCGGCGGTGCCGATCTTGGCGCCGGCTGCCACATAGGCCTCGTCGGGCTGGGCGGCGGCCACGCCGGCGCCGGATTGCACCGTCACCTTGTGGCCCTGCGCCACGTACTTCTTGACCGTCTCCGGGGTTGCGGCAACGCGTGTCTCGTCCGCCCGCGTCTCCTGCGGGATGCCGATGTGCATCGTGTTCTCCTCTTGTGGTGCGCGCTGGCTCGCGCTGGGTCAGGATCGACGTGCAGCTTACCCGAACTTTTTGGCTGACGGGGCCAGACTTGGGCCGCTATTCAAACGTACGCTGAGCCGCTGAACCGGCCGGGAACGCGAGCCGATCCACCGCAAACGTGTGCCGAACTGCGCACAACTGGCGCGGTGAACAGCGCACCGCCACCGCAAGCGGGAAGGGCGGCCGCCCGGTACAATAACGCCTTGTTTTTGTTACCGTTTTGCCATGAGCCAAGCCGACCGTTGGAAACCCAGCGTTACCGTTGCCGCCGTCATTGAACAGGATGGGCGCTTCCTGCTGGTGGAGGAGCACACCGATGCCGGTCTGCGCCTGAACCAGCCCGCCGGCCACCTCGACCCGGATGAGAGCCTGGTCGACGCCGTCGCGCGCGAGGCGCTGGAAGAGACTGCGCACAGTTTTGTCGCTACCGCCTTCCTCGGCTGCTACATGGCGCGGTTCCAGCCACCGCAGGGTGATTCCGTCACCTATGTACGGATGGCCTTTACCGGTGAACTTGGACCGTTCGACCCGCGCCGCCAACTCGACGAGGGCATCGTCCGCACTGTCTGGATGACGCCCGACGAGATCCGCGCCAGCCGGGATCGCCATCGCAGCCCGCTGCTGCTGGCTTGCGTGGAGGACTACCTGGCCGGCAAGCGCTATCCGCTCGACATCATCCACACGCACTCGAGCGTGTACGGTCTGGAGTCCGCCGAATGAGCAACGAGCGCACAGGTAAGCGCGTCGTCGTCGGCATGTCCGGCGGCGTGGATTCCTCGGTTACGGCGTGGCTGCTCAAACAGCAGGGCTATGACGTCGTCGGCCTGTTCATGAAGAACTGGGAGGACGATGACGACAGCGAATACTGCTCGACCCGGCAGGATTGGATCGACGTGGTGTCGGTGGCCGACCTGATTGGTGTGGACGTGGAGGCGGTCAACTTTGCCGCTGAGTACAAGGACCGCGTGTTCGCGGACTTCCTGCGCGAATACTCCGCCGGCCGCACGCCCAACCCCGACGTGCTCTGCAACGCCGAGATCAAGTTCAAGGCCTTCCTCGACCACGCGATGGCGCTGGGCGCGGACACGATCGCCACCGGCCATTACGCCCGCGTGCGCGAGGTCGATGGCCGCTTTGAGCTGCTCAAGGCGTTCGACCACACCAAGGATCAGAGCTACTTCCTGCATCGGTTGAGCCAGGCGCAGCTCTCGCGCACGCTGTTTCCACTGGGCGAGATCCCGAAGACGCGCGTGCGCGAGATTGCCGCCGAGATCGGCCTGCCCAACGCCAAGAAGAAGGATTCCACCGGCATCTGCTTTATCGGCGAGCGGCCGTTCCGCGATTTCCTCAACCGCTACCTGCCGACCAAGCCGGGCCCGATCAAGACGCCCGACGGCAAGACCATCGGCGAGCACATTGGCCTGGCGTTCTACACGTTGGGGCAGCGCAAGGGCATCGGCATCGGCGGCAGCCGCGACGGCACCGGCGACGCGTGGTACGTGGCGCGCAAGGACATGGCAGGCAATACGCTGTATGTAGTGCAGGGCCACGACCACCCCTGGTTGCTCGCGCATACGGTGCATGCGGACGATCTGAGCTGGGTTGCTGGCCGTGCGCCCGCCGAGGGCGCGCACCTAACGGCCAAGACGCGCTATCGCCAAGCGGATGCACCATGCACCGTCGCGCGTGCCGCTGACGGCGCGCTCACGCTGGCGTTCCCCGAGGCGCAGTGGGCTGTCACGCCGGGCCAGTCGGCCGTGCTGTATGACGGCGAGGTTTGCCTGGGTGGCGGCATCATTTCTGCCGCTGAGGCAGCCTTCCTCGAGAAAGCGGTCGCCTGACCGGTTTCTGCAACACTGCGTTGTGACGGCTGCGGCCGTCGTGGCACTCGTTTAAGCTGGCGCCCTGATTTTGTCTAAACAAAAGGGTTGTCATGCTGCCAAGACGCTATTGGGCCTTTGCGGGCGTTGCGCTGTTGTTTGTCGTCACCGCCGGGTTCTGGGCGACGGGGCACTTGCATTGGGCATGCGCGCTCATTCCGGGTTTGCTCGTGCTGCTGGGCATCTACGACGTTACGCAGACGCGCCACTCGGTGCTGCGCAACTACCCGCTGTGGGGCCACTTCCGCTTCCTGTTCGAGTTCATCCGCCCGGAAATCCGCCAGTACTTCGTTGAGGACGACACCGATGAGCGTCCGTTCTCGCGCGCTCAGCGCAGCATCGTCTACCAGCGAGCCAAGGGCGAAGTCGACAGCCGCCCGTTCGGCACCGAGCTGGATGTGAAGATTCCGGGGCACGAATGGATCGGCCACTCGCTTTCGCCCACGCGCATTGCCTCGTCGGACTTCCGCGTGCTGGTCGGTGAGGGGCGCGCCAAACCGTATTCGATGTCGGTGTTCAACATCTCGGCGATGAGCTTTGGTGCGCTGTCGGCCAACGCCATCCGTGCGCTCAATCGCGGCGCGAAGCTCGGCAACTTCATCCACGATACGGGTGAGGGCTCGATCTCGCCGTACCACCGGGAAGAGGGCGGCGACCTGATCTGGGAAGTCGCCTCGGGCTACTTCGGCTGCCGTGATGCCAATGGCCGTTTCGACCCGGACCGTTTTGCGGAGCAAGCGCGCAATCCGCAGGTCAAGATGATCGAGGTGAAGCTGTCTCAGGGCGCCAAGCCGGGTCACGGCGGCGTGTTGCCGGCCGCCAAGGTCACGCCTGAGATTGCCGCCACGCGCGGTGTGCCAATGGGGCAGGACTGCATCTCGCCGGCGTCGCATTCGGAGTTCAGCACGCCGCTGGGGCTGCTGCAGTTTGTGGATCGGCTGCGCACGCTCTCGGGCGGCAAGCCGACCGGCTTCAAGCTGTGCATCGGGCATCCGTGGGAATTCTTCGGCATCGCCAAGGCGATGCTGGAGTCGGGCATCCTGCCGGACTTCATCGTTGTCGATGGGGCGGAGGGCGGCACCGGCGCGGCGCCACTGGAATTTACCGACCACGTTGGTGCGCCGCTGCAGGAAGGGCTGCTGCTGGTGCACAACACGCTGGTGGGCACCAACCTGCGCGACAAGATCAAGATCGGCGCATCGGGCAAGATCGTCACTGCGTTTGATGTGGCTCGCACGCTGGCGATGGGCGCCGACTGGTGCAACGCGGCGCGCGGCTTCATGTTTGCGCTGGGCTGCATCCAGGCGCAGAAGTGCCATACCGACCGCTGCCCGACCGGTGTGGCCACGCAGGACACATCCCGCCAGAAGGCGCTAGTGGTGCCGGACAAGGCCGAGCGCGTGCATCAATACCACTCGCACACGCTGCACGCGTTGCTGGAGTTGACGCAGGCGGCGGGTTTGCTGCACCCGGCTGATTTCCGCGCGCACCACATCGTGCGGCGCGTGTCGGGCAACGAGGTGCAGTTGCTTTCGGCGCTGCTCAAGTACCTTGAACCCGGAGATCTGCTCTCCGGGCGTTATCGCTATCAACTCTACGAGCGCTATTGGCCGATGGCCCAGGCCAACCGGTTCGACCCAGTGGCTGCGTAGGGGGGAGGGGCGAGGGCGTTGCCGCTTATTGCGGCTGCGTCTCTATGAAGCTTGGCCGTTTTTCAATGCGTGCGTAGAACGCGGCCAGGTTGTGATGCTGCTCGCGCCAGTCGATCTGTGGCTGGCGGAAATCCAGGTAGGCGAGCGCGCAACCGACGGCAATGTCGGCCAGCGTCAGGTGGTTGCCGTTGCACCAAGTCTTGTCGGCCAGGCCTTGCGACATTGCCTTGAGCGCCTCGTCGATCTTGTGGTTCTGGCGTGCCAGCCAGGTTTCGCTGCGCTGCTCGGGTGTACGCTGCGTGTGTTCGATGCGCAGCATGAGCGCGGCGTCGAGCAGGCCGTCGGCCAGGGCTTCCCAGCAGCGCACCTCCACGCGTTCCCGGCCCGAGGGAGGGATGAGGCGCGCAACCGGTGAAAGCGTGTCGGCATATTCAGCAATCACGCGCGAATCGAACAGCGCGCCGCCATCGTCCATGACCAGGCAGGGCACCTTGCCCAGCGGGTTGAACTGGTGGATCTGCGTCTCGGCGCTCCATACATCTTCCAGTACGAACTGGTAGTCGATTTTCTTTTCGGCCAGGACCACGCGCACCTTGCGGGTGTACGGGCTAGCGTGCGATCCGATCAGTTTCATAGGCATGTCATGTTGGAGGCGGAAGTATAGCCGCGCACTTTCCCGCATGCGTTGGCCGGCACTTCAACCAAATGGAGGCTTGCCAAGGCGTCGGACTGACCATGGAAGCAGGGGTGCCGGGTGGTAAAATTCCGGGTTCGCTGCGGGGGCGCGGGTACCGTCAAGTCGCTCCCAATTCAACGCTCGATGCCGCATCCGGGTTGTCCGGATTGAGCTTTCCTTCACATTTTTTCCCCGCCTGCCATGTCGTCGCCCGCCGCTTTGTCTGCTCTGACCGCCCTGTCTCCCATCGATGGCCGCTATGCCGCCAAGGCCGATCCGCTGCGCGAGTGGCTGTCGGAAGCTGCCTTCATGCGCAACCGCGTGAAGGTGGAGGTGCACTGGCTGATCGCCCTGTCCCAGGCCGGCTTGGCCGAGATTCCGCGTTTCTCGGCCGACGCCGAGCGCGCGCTGCTGGCCCTGGTCGAGAACTTTGCCGAGGCCGACGCCGCCCGCATCAAGGAAATCGAAGCCGTTACCAACCACGACGTGAAGGCCGTCGAGTACTGGATGAAGGAGCGCGTGAAGGGCAATGCCGAGCTGGAAGCCGCCAGCGAGTTCATCCACTTCGCCTGTACCTCGGAAGACATCAACAACACCTCGCACGGGATGATGCTCAAGGGCGCGCGCGACACCGTGATCGTGCCGACGCTGCGCCGCGTGCAGGCTCGCCTGGTGGAGTTGGCCCATGCCAATGCTGACGTGCCGATGCTGTCGCGCACGCACGGCCAGCCGGCCAGCCCGACCACGCTGGGCAAGGAAATGGCCAACGTGGCTGCGCGCTTGGACCGCGCCATCCGCCGCATCGAGGCCGTTGAACTGCTGGGCAAGATGAACGGCGCCGTGGGCAACTACAACGCGCACCTGTCGGCGTATCCGTCGCTGGACTGGGAGGCCTTCTCGAAGAACGTGATCGAGACCCGACTCGGCCTGACGTTCAACCCGTACACCATCCAGATCGAGCCGCACGACTACATGGCCGAGCTGTTTGACGCCGTGGCGCGCGCCAACACCATCATCCTGGACCTGGACCGCGACGTCTGGGGTTACATCTCGCAGGGCTACTTCAAGCAGAAGACCAAGGCCGGCGAGATCGGCTCTTCGACCATGCCGCACAAGGTCAACCCGATCGACTTTGAGAATTCCGAGGGCAACGTCGGCCTGGCCAACGCGGTGCTGCGCCACTTGTCCGAGAAGCTGCCGGTATCGCGCTGGCAGCGTGATCTGACGGATTCGACCGTGCTGCGCAACATCGGCGTGGCCTTCGGCTACGGCCTGCTGGCCTATGACGCCTGCCTGCGCGGCCTGGGCAAGCTGGAAACCAACCCGGCCCGCCTGGCTGAAGACCTGGATGGCTGCTGGGAAGTGCTGGCCGAGCCGGTGCAGACCGTGATGCGCCGCTATGGCATCGCCAACCCGTACGAACAGTTGAAGGAACTGACGCGCGGCAAGGGCATCTCACGCGAAGCGCTGCGCGAGTTTATCGGCACGCTGGCCATTCCTGAAGACGCGCGCAAGCTGCTGCTCGACATGACGCCCGGCAGCTATACCGGCAAGGCCGAGGAACTGGCCCGCCGGATCGGTACCGCCTGATTGTTGCGAAAATTTGTTGGCTTGGTCTGAAAAATGGCCCGTTCCCAATCCTGGGGGCGGGCCGTTTTGTTTGGTGCACCTCATAGAGGGCGCTGTTCCGCCAGGCAGGCCAAGTTGCAGATCGATCAAAAAATTTGAATCATTTGATGAACTTCGGGCCGTCCTGCCCGGCTGGATCGCGCAAATAATGCACAATCGTTTGGCGCTGCGGTCTTACCAACAAGCGCCGACCACCGAGTCTCCAAACCGAGGGAAACCGATCACCGATGTCACAAGCCGCCCAACCGAATCTCGCCGCCCGCAGCGCCCCCGTCGACGATGGCGCCTATGGCAAGCCCGCGATTGCGCTGCACTGGATCATCGCGTTGCTCATCTTCGCGGCGTTCGGGCTCGGTCTGTATATGACCGACATCCCGGGCTTCACGCCGACCAAGCTCAAGCTGTACTCGTATCACAAGTGGATCGGCATCACCGTGCTGATCTTCGCGGTGCTGCGCGTGCTTTGGCGTCTGACCCATCCTGCGCCGGCACCGGTGGCCGGCATGCCCAAGTGGCAGCAAAGGGCTGCTGAGGGCGTGCACATTGCGCTGTATCTGCTGATCCTGGCAGTGCCGCTGACCGGTTACCTGCTCAGCGTGGCGGCCGGCATCAAGGTTGTCTACCTTGGCTTGTGGGAGCTGCCGATGCCGTTCGAGAAGAGCGATGCACTCAAGGAGGTCTTCAGCATGGCGCACGAATGGCTGAACTGGACCATGGCCACCATCGTTGTGCTGCACATCCTGGCTGCGCTCAAACACCACATCGTCGATCGCGACGGCACGCTACGCCGCATGCTGCCTTTCCTGCGCTGAACGCGTGCGTTGATCCGACGAGTTCTGATTTCCAATGGGCCGGTATGCGCCGGTGCCCTTGCCTCTCCATCCTGATCAAGACCGCCGGCATGACCCGGCCTGACCGAAGGAGTCTGATGATGAAACGTTTCGTGCGCCCCCGCGCAATTGCCCTGGTTGCAGCCGGCGCGCTGTCGATTGCCGCGGTATCTGCATCGGCCGTGGCCCAGGTGGACGCCGCCAAGAGCAGCGTTACCGCCACCGGCAAGCAGCTCGGCGTGCCGATGGACATCAAGTTCGGCAAGTTTGATGCTGCCGTGACCTACAACCCGGCCAACGTGGCCGCGTCCACGGCCAAGGTCGACATCGATATCAACAGCGTCGACGTGGGTGACAAGGCCTATAACGACGAGCTCAAGAAGAAGGACTGGTTCGACGCCGCCAAGTATCCGAAGGCGACCTTCGTGTCGTCGGCGTTCAAGCCGGGCGCGGGCGGCAAGGTGGACGTGGTCGGCAAGCTGACCATCAAGGGCGTCACACAAGACGTGACGGCGCCTGTCACTTTCAAGCAGGACGGCGCCAATCAGGTATTCGAAGGCGTGCTGCCCATCAAGCGCAACGTATTCAAGGTCGGCGACGGCGAGTGGAAGGACACGTCCGTCGTTGCCGATGATGTGACGATCAAGTTCCGCGTCGTCACCGCCAAGAAGTAAACCGGAAGTCTTAATCGAAGTTCTTTCGCCCCCCATTCATTCGCAGGAGCTCTTATGAAATTGCGTACCCTCGTTGCCGCACTGTCTGCCGTTGCCGCCACCGCCGCGTTTGCCGCGCCGGCCACGTACCAACTGGACCCGACCCACACCTACCCGAGCTTTGAAGCCGACCATATGGGCGGCCTGTCGAAGTGGCGCGGCAAGTTCGAGAAGTCCAGCGGCACCGTCACGCTGGACCGCGAAGCCAAGAAAGGCACCATCGACGTGACCGTGCAGACCGACAGCATCGACTTCGGCCTGGCCAAGATGAACGAGCATGCCAAGAGCGCTGACCTGTTCGATGTGGCCAAGTACCCGACCGCCAACTTCAAGGGCACCTTCACCAAGTTCAAGGGCGATGTGCCGACCGAGGCCGAAGGCCAGCTCACGCTGCGCGGTGTGACCAAGCCGGTCAAGATGGAGATCGACGCTTTCAAGTGCATGCCGCACCCGATGCTCAAGCGTGAAGTCTGCGGCGCCGACGCCGAGATGAGCTTCAAGCGTGACGAATTCGGCCTCGACTACGGCAAGGCCTACGGTTTCAACATGGAAACCAAGCTAAAGATCCAGGTCGAAGGTATCAAGCAGGACACCAACGTCGCCCAGCAATAAGCGCGACGCTTAAAGAAAAAAGCCTCGCAATCGCGGGGCTTTTCTTTTGGGCCGAGGGGGACGCCATCGGGGCAGGGAAGGTGATTCGGCTCAAACTTGCGCGCCGAAGTTCGGGTCGTCCTTCGGGCCTCCGGCTTTCTTCTCGCCCTTGACCAGGTCTTCGCGCTTGACGCCCAGCCACATGCACAGCGCGGCTGCCACGAACACCGACGAATAGATGCCGAACAGGATGCCGATGGTCAGCGCCAGGGCAAAGTAGTGCAGCGTCGGGCCGCCGAACACCAGCATCGACAGCACCATCATTTCGGTCGAACCGTGGGTGATGATGGTTCGCGAGATGGTGCTGGTGATGGCGTGGTCGATCACCTCGTGCGTGTTCATCTTGCGGTACTTGCGGAACGCCTCGCGGATCCGGTCGAAGATCACGACCGATTCGTTGACCGAGTAGCCCAGCACCGCCAGGATGGCCGCCAGCACCGACAGCGAGAACTCCCACTGGAAGAAGGCGAAGAAGCCCAGGATGATGACGATGTCGTGCAAGTTGGCGATGATGCCGGCCACCGCAAACTTCCATTCGAAGCGGATCGACAGGTAAATGACGATGCCGACCACCACGAACAGCAGCGCCAGCAGGCCATCGGTGGCGAGTTCCTTGCCGACCTGCGGGCCGACGAACTCGACACGCTGCAGCTTGGCGTCGGGGCTGGTGGCGTTCAGGGCCGTCATGACCTGCTGGCTCTGCACGGCCGAGGCGATCGGCTTGCCGTCCGGACCGTTCTTGAGCGGCAGGCGGATCATCACGTCGCGCGAGGTGCCGAAGTTCTGTACCTGAGCATCGGCATAGCCGAGTTTCTCGACGTCGCCGCGGATCTTCGGCAGATCAGCAGTCTGGGTGTAGGCGACTTCCATCACCGTACCGCCGGTGAACTCCACCGACAGGTGCAGCCCCTTGTGGAACAGGAAGAAGACGGCAGCGAGAAACGTGATGAACGACACGGCGTTGAGAACCAACGCGTGCTTCATGAACGGAATATCGCGGCGGATGCGGAAAAACTCCATGGTCTGCCCTTTGTGGCGACCGGCAACGGCCCCGAAGGCGCGGGCCGTTGCCGGTTATGCAATGTTCAGTGGTTGGGTGTGCCTTGGTGTGCCTTATTGCTGCGCGGGCGATTGCGTATTGCCGGGCTTCCACACCTGGCCGATTGCCAGGCCCTGCAGCTTCTTGCGGCGGCCGTACCAGAGGTTGACCAGGGCGCGGTTGAAGAACACCGCCGAGAACATCGAGGTCAGGATGCCCAGGCAGTGCACCACGGCAAAGCCGCGCACCGGGCCCGAACCGAAAGCCAGCAGCGCCAGCCCGGCAATCAGCGTGGTCACGTTCGAGTCCAGGATGGTCGCCCACGCGCGCTCGAAGCCGGCGGCAATCGCCATTTGTGCGGATGCGCCGTTGCGCAGTTCTTCGCGGATGCGCTCGTTGATCAGCACGTTTGCGTCGATGGCCATGCCCAGCGCCAGCGCGATTGCGGCAATGCCGGGCAGCGTGAGGGTGGCCTGCAGCATCGACAGGATGGCGATCAGCAGGAACACGTTCACGCCCAGCGCCACCACCGAGAACCCGCCGAACAGCATGTAGTACAGGATCATGAACACCGAGACGGCGGCAAAGCCGTAGGCGGCAGAATGGAAGCCCTTGCGGATGTTGTCTGCACCCAGCGACGGGCCAATGGTGCGCTCTTCGATGATCTCCATCGGCGCGGCCAGCGAACCGGCGCGCAGCAGCAGTGCCAAGTCGGCGGAGGCTTCAGTCGAGCCCATGCCGGTGATCTGGAAGCGCGAGCCGAGCTCGGACTGGATGGTCGCCACGGTCAGCACCTCGCCCTTGCCCTTCTCGAACAGGACGATGCCCATGCGCTTGCCGATGTTGTCGCGCGAGACATCGCGCAGCATGCGGCCGCCCTGGCCGTCGAGCGTGATGTCGACCGATGGGTTGTGGTTCTGGTCGAAGCCGGCCGAAGCGCTGGTGATGCGGTCGCCCGTGAAGATCACCTGCTTCTGCAGCAGCACCGGTGCGCTGCGGCCTTGCGTGAATAGCTCATCGCCCAGCGGCACCGGGTCGCCAACGCGCGGCAGGAGCGGCGCGTTCGGGTCGGCCAGGCGGGCTTCCAGCGTGGCGGTACGGCCGATGATGTCCTTGGCCTTGGCAGTGTCCTGCACGCCGGGCAGTTGCACCACGATGCGGTCCGGTCCCTGCTGCTGGATCACCGGTTCGGCCACGCCGAGTTCGTTCACGCGATTGTGCAGCGTGACGACGTTCTGCTTGACGGCGTTGTCCTGCACTTCCTTCATCGCGGCAGCGGTAAAGGTGCCGGTGAGCGTGGCGCCATCGGCGGTCTTGTCGACGCTGTAGGCCAGTTCGCGCGTGGAGTCGGCCAGCACGCCGCGGGCGCGGTCGGCGTCGTCGGGGCTGTTGAACTTGATGGTGATCGTGTTGCCGCTGCGGTCGATGCCGTTGTGGCGGATGTTCTTGTCGCGCAATTGCGTGCGGATGTCACCGGCCAGCGAGTCGAGCTTCTTGGTGACCGCGCCGTTCATGTCGACCTGCAGCAGGAAGTGCACGCCGCCACGGAGGTCCAGGCCCAGGAACATCGGCAGGGCGTGGATGGAGGTCAGCCAGCGTGGCGAGCCCGACAGCAGGTTCAACGCGACGATGTAGGTCGGATCGCTCGGGTCGGTGTTCAGGCCACGAGCCAGGATGTCCTTGGCCTTGAGCTGCGTGTCGGTGTCGGTAAAGCGCACGCGCACGCTGGCGGAGGTGCCATTGCTGTCGAAGAACACGCCGTTGGGCTGGATGCTGGCAGCGGCCAGCAGGCTCTCGACCTGCTTCTGCGTGTTCAGATCGACCTTGACGGTCGCCTTGCCCGACGACACCTGCACGGCAGGCGCCTCGCCGAAGAAATTCGGGAGCGTATAGAGGAACCCGATGGCAAGCGCCACCAGGATCACAAGGTATTTCCAGAGTGGGTAACGATTCATCTTGGATGACGATGAGGCGGCGTCAGTGGCGCGGGAGCGGATTCTTAGAATAGGCGCTGCCTGGGATCCCGGCGCCCGCGTGAACACGCATGGCGCCGGTCAAGCCGGATTACAGCGACTTGAGCGTGCCTTTGGGCAGCACGGTCGTCACGGCGCTCTTCTGGACAGTGATTTCGGTGTTGGCGGCGATTTCCACCGTGACGTACTGCTCAGCCACCTTGGTCACCTTGCCCAGGATGCCGCCAGCGGTGACGACTTCATCGCCCTTGGCCAGGGCTTCGAGCATCGCCTTGGTTTCTTTCTGGCGCTTCATCTGCGGGCGGATCATGATGAACCACAGCACCACGAACATCAGGATGATGGGCAGGAAGCTCATCAGGCCACCTGCGGCACCACCAGCCGGTGCGGTTTGCGCGTAAGCGTCGGAAATAAGGAACACGGTTAAAACTCCGTAATGGTTCGTCGATCGGTCAAAAATCGGACCCGACATTCTACCATTGCGGTGCCGCGGAAAATGGGCGCGCGCCGCGCCCTGTGGCGGGTGGCTACAGCGCGCCTCGCGCCCGGTCCGCGGCAAAGCGCGCCTGGAACGCTGCAAAGCTGTGCGACTCGATCGCTGCGCGCATTTCGGCCATCAGTTCCAGGTAGTAATAGAGGTTGTGGATGGTGTTCAGACGCGCACCTAGGATCTCGCCTACGCGCTGCAGGTGGTGCAGGTAGGCGCGCGAGAAGTTGCGGCAGGTGTAGCAGCCGCAGGTTTCGTCCAGCGGGCGCGGGTCGTTGCGGTGCACGGCGTTCTTGATCTTGATGTCGCCAAAGCGGGTGAACAGCCAGCCGTTGCGCGCGTTGCGGGTCGGCATCACGCAGTCGAACATGTCGATGCCGGTGGCGACGCCCGCCACCAGGTCTTCCGGCGTGCCCACGCCCATCAGGTAGTGCGGCTTGTTGGCCGGCAGGCGCGGCGCCACGTGCTGCAAGACGCGCATCATGTCTTCCTTGGGCTCGCCGACCGACAGGCCGCCGATGGCGTACCCGCCGAAGCCCTGGCCGCCCGCATCGGCATCAATCGCTTGCAGACCGGCCAGCGATTCGTCGCGCAACTGCTCGAACATGCCGCCCTGCACGATGCCGAACAGCGCGTTGGGGTTGTTCTCGCGCTCGAACTCGTTGCGTGAGCGCTGCGCCCAGCGCAGGCTCATGCGCATCGACGCGGCGGCTTCGGCCTCGGTGGCCGGGCGGCCGTCGATCTGGTACGGCGTGCACTCGTCGAACTGCATGACGATGTCGGAATTCAGCCGTCGCTGGATCTGCATGGAGATTTCAGGCGACAGGAACAGCCGGTCACCGTTGATGGGCGAGGCGAAATGCACGCCTTCTTCGGTGATCTTACGTAGATCGCCCAGCGAAAACACCTGAAAACCGCCCGAATCCGTCAGCATCGGCTTGTCCCAGCCGACAAAGCCGTGCAGGCCCTTGTGCGCGTCGATCACTTCCAGCGCAGGGCGCAGCCACAGGTGGAAGGTATTGCCGAGGATGATCTGCGCGCCGATGTCCTTCAGCTCTGCCGGCGACATCGCCTTGACCGCGCCGTAGGTACCCACCGGCATGAAGATGGGCGTTTCGACCACACCGTGGTTCAGGGTCATGCGGCCGCGCCGGGCGAGGCCATCGGTGGTAAGCAGTTCGTACTTGAGCATGGTCAGAGCGATTGGGATTCGGGTTCGGCGCGCGTGAGGAACATGGCGTCGCCGTAACTGAAGAAGCGGTAGCGCAGGGCAATGGCGTGCTGGTAGGCGGCGCGGATGGCCTCCAGGCCGGCAAACGCCGACACCAGCATCAGCAGCGTCGATTTAGGCAGGTGGAAGTTGGTCACCAGCGCATCGACCACGCGGAAGCGATAGCCGGGGGTGATGAAGATGTCGGTTTCGCCGCTGCCCGCATGGAGCGTGCCGTCGGGCTGTGCAGCCGACTCCAGCGCGCGCATCGAAGTGGTGCCCACGGCAATGACGCGCCCGCCCGCCGCCCGCGTGGCGCCGATGGCCTCGGCCAGTTCCGGCGAGATGGCATACCACTCGCTGTGCATGCGGTGCTCGGCAATGTTCTCCACGCGCACCGGCTGGAACGTGCCGGCGCCCACGTGCAGCGTGAGGAAGCCGCGCTTGACGCCCATGGCGTCAAGCTTGGCGAACAACGCATCGTCGAAATGCAGGCCGGCCGTGGGCGCCGCCACCGCGCCCGGGTTGCGGGCGTAGACGGTCTGGTAGCGCGTCTCGTCAAAGCTGTCGGGATCGTGCTCGATGTACGGCGGCAGCGGCAGGCGGCCGTACTGCTCGATCAGGTCGAGCGCCGGCTGCGGGAAGCGCAGCGTGAAGAACGGCTCGGCGCGCGGCCCAACCGTCACATCAAAGGCGTCGGCCAGGCGCAGCGTGGTGCCCTCGACTGGCGATTTGCTGGAGCGGATCTGCGCCAGCACGGTGTGTTCGTCCAGCAGGCGCTCGACCAGCACCTCGACCTTGCCGCCGCTGGCCTTGTGGCCAAAGAAGCGCGCTTTGATGACGCGCGTGTCATTGAAGACGAGCAGGTCGCCCGGGCGCAGGTAGTCGACCAGATCGGCGAACTGGCGGTCTTCAAAATGCACTGCATCTTCCGCACGGCGTACGGCCAGCAGGCGGCTCGCGGTGCGGTCGGGCAGGGCGGTTTGCGCGATCAGCTCGGGCGGCAGATCGAAATCGAAATCGGACAGCGTCAGCATGAATGGGGCGCGAGCGTAGATTGCGCCAAGTGATGGAGGCGGCGCCGGTACAATCGACGGCGATCCGCAAAGTTCGCCATTGTAAACGTCCTGTGCCGCCTCGCGCCCGCTCCGCCACCGCTGCCGTTCCTGCGCCCAATTCGGTAACCGACGCCGACGAGGTAGCGGCCGCCAAGCCAAAGCGCGCGGCCGCCGCAGACAAACCGGCCAAGACCGCCCGCCCCGCTGACAAACTCGCCAAGCTCGGTCTGCACCGCGATGTCGACCTCGTGCTGCACCTGCCGATGCGCTACGAGGACGAAACCACGCTGCTGACCATCGCCGAGGCCACGGCCCGCGCCAATACCGGCTGGGCCGCGCAGGTGGAAGGCGTGGTCACGCGCAACGAAGTGGCGTTCCGGCCGCGCCGGCAACTGGTCGTGCACATCGCCGACGACTCGGGCGAGCTGGTGCTGCGATTCCTCAATTTCTATGGCAGTCAGGTCAAGCAGATGGCCGAAGGCGTGCGCCTGCGCGTGCGCGGCGAGGTGCGTGGCGGTTTCTTCGGCGCGGAGATGGTGCACCCGACCGTGCGCGCCGTGGCGCCTGATGAGCCGTTGCCCGATCGCCTGACACCCGTCTACCCGAGCACGGCGGGCGTGGCGCAGGCGTATCTGCGCAAGGCGATCCTGAACGCGCTCACGCGTACGCCGCTGCCGGAGACCCTGCCGAACAGCCTCGTCACCGGGCCACTGTCGCCGCTCAAGCTGATGGCGCCGGCTGACGCCGTGCGCCTGCTGCATCAACCCACGCCCGATGTGGACGAACACAGCCTCGTTGAGCGGACGCACCCGGCGTGGCTGCGCATTAAGTTTGATGAGTTGCTGTCGCAGCAGCTCTCGCTCAAGCGCGCGCAGGCCGCGCGTCGCACGCGCAACGCGCCCATGCTGCGCACGAGCGGCAAGGATGGTTTGCTTGCGCGCTTCATGGCTACGCTGCCGTTCAAGCTGACCGGCGCCCAGGCCCGCGTGTGGGAGGAGATCCGCGCCGACCTCGCGTACCCGTACCCGATGCAGCGGCTGCTGCAGGGCGACGTGGGCAGCGGCAAGACCGTCATCGCTGCGCTGGCCGCATGCCAGGCCATCGATGCCGGCTGGCAGGCCGCGCTGATGGCACCGACCGAACTGCTGGCCGAGCAGCACTATCGCAAGCTGTCGGCCTGGCTGGCGCCGCTGGGTGTGGGCATCGTCTGGCTGGCCGGCAGCCTCAAGCGCAAGCAGAAGGACGAAGCCGCCGCACGCGTGGCGGCCGGCACGGCACAACTCGTGATCGGCACGCATGCGCTGATTCAGGACGCGGTGACGTTCGCGCGCCTCGGGCTGGCGGTGGTCGATGAACAGCACCGCTTTGGCGTCGCGCAGCGCCTGGCCCTGCGTGGCAAGGCGAGCAATGGCGACGCGCCCGTCGCAGCCAACGCGCAGGTGCCGCACCAGTTGATGATGTCCGCCACGCCGATCCCGCGCACGCTGGCGATGACGTATTATGCCGATCTGGATGTCTCCGCCATCGATGAGCTGCCGCCCGGCCGCACACCGGTGGTCACGCGGCTGGTGAACGACGCGCGCCGCGACGAGGTGATCGAACGCATCTACGCTGCCGCGCGCGAGGGACGGCAGGTCTACTGGGTCTGCCCGCTCATCGAAGAGAGCGAGGCGCTGCAGTTGCAGACGGCGGTGGAGACTTTCGAGACGCTCTCGCAAAGCCTGGAGGGCTTGAAGGTCGGGCTGGTGCACGGCCGCTTGCCGTCCGCCGACAAGGCCGCCGTGATGAGCGCCTTCGCCGGCGGCGAGTTGCATGTGCTGGTGGCCACCACCGTCATCGAAGTGGGTGTGGACGTGCCCAACGCTTCGTTGATGGTGATCGAGCACGCCGAGCGCTTCGGCCTCGCGCAGTTGCACCAGTTGCGTGGGCGGGTGGGGCGCGGCACGGCGGAATCCGTGTGCGTGCTGCTCTATCAGGCGCCGCTGTCGCCCACGGCCAAGCAGCGCCTGCAGACCATGCGCGAGACCACCGACGGCTTCGAGATCGCTCGGCGCGACCTGGAAATTCGCGGCCCTGGTGAGTTTCTCGGCGCGCGGCAATCGGGCGAAGCCATGCTGCGCTTTGCGGACCTGAACCACGATGCGTGGCTGGTCGAATTCGCGCAAGGTGCGGCGGACCAGATGCTGGCGCGCTTTCCTGAAGCCGTGGATGCCCACCTCAAGCGCTGGCTGGGCGAACGTGAGCACTACCTGCGGGTCTAGCTCCGCCCAACCGCAACAGCCGCCGTGTTGCCGCTGCATCGGTGGACACTTGACCAATGCCGCACGAGCAGAACACGCAGCAATCGCCCGGCCTGGCGCGCAGTAGCGCATGGCAGGCCGGGCATTCGTAGAAGAAGACGCAGGCGTTGGTCGGCATGGTTTCCTCCCGGGCGAAGCCGTATAGCGGGCAAGTCAGGACGGATTTGCGCGTTACCGTGCCCATCGGCCTGCTTCTTCGAGTCGACCGTCAACGATGCGTGCCTCCGCCTCCACGCCCGCCGCCACCATGCATGCCGGCATGGCCGCCCTCATGCCCGCCACGGAAGCCACCCCGGACGAAGCCCCGGCCGTCGTGGTGGATGAACACGTCGTGCATGCGGTGAGCGTGGTGGAAGCGGTCGATGAAGACCACGCCGCCAAAGAACACGGGAGGCGCCCAGTACCACGTGTCATCGACGTAATACGGCGGGCCGATGTGGGTGACCGGGTAGCCGTCGGTATCCACCATCTGCCAGGTGCCGTCCGGCTGCAGGCACGCCACACCCTGCACCTGCTGCAGGGCGCCGTCGATCTCGACTTGTCCCACCATGGGTTGGCAGGTGCCCACCGGAACGTTTTGCGCCGTCGCGCAGGCGCAGATGCCAAAACTCACGAGCGCCATCGTCAAGGCTGTCAGACGCTTGCTCATGATCATCCCCAAGGCTGGAAGGCCCGACGTCTCAACACGGCGTTTCGCTAATCTGTCCGGTCGTATTGTTCGGCACATCGGTTTGCCGGCGGGAGGGTGCCGGCGCGATCACCGGCCACCTCCTGCTTAACGGGTAAACGCGCCCGGCCCGCGGTTTATTCCTCGCCTGACGAAGGGATGTGTAACCGTTCATTTCTACTTCTACTTCTATTTCTATTTCTGACTATTCCCCAGGCGCCGCCTTGTGGCCGCGCTCGCGCATGAATCCTCGGATCAGCGTGAGCAGACTGTCTTCGAAGGCCGTGCTGGCGAGCCATTGGCGCTGGACTGGACCTCGACCGGCGCCGAACCATCGCAGCAGGTGATGCTGCATCAGGCGTTCGACTGCGCCTTTCCGCTGGTCGCGATGGGGCGTCTGCGTGCTGGCTTGCTGGGCACGGACGCCAAGCCCGGCCGTTCGCAGTTGAATACGTGGCAGCACCAGCACAAGCTGTCCGGCCCGGATGACCGCTGAGTGACCACGCCCAACAGCGACACGGCATATTCCACGCTGTGGCTGGACCTGCGGCAAGGGCCGGTTCACGGTCGATTCCGGACATGGCCGGCCGCTACTACTCGCTCGCCTTCCTCGACATGGCGACGAACAATTTCGAGATTCTCGGCCGACGCGCCGACGGCACGCACAGTGGCACTTTTATCGTGGTGGGGCCGGACACCACGCAGCCGCTGCCGCCCAATGCCCAGGTGATCCGCGCGCCGGGCAATGACGTGCTCGTGCTGGCGCGCATTCTCGTCGACGGCGATGCCGACATGCCCGCCGTGAGCGCCCTGCAGGACCAGTTCAAGGTGCAGCCTCTTGGTGCTGGCAAAACGCCGCCTCTGTGGCAGGCCGTGCCGCCGGTCGAACGGAGCCCGCAGGCCTTTGTCGACATGGCCAACCTGATGCTGGCCCGCAACCCCGCGCCGCGCTATGAAGACGCGTTGATCCAGCGGCTGGCGTCGGTCGGCATTTGCGGTGCGGCCTGCCGATGAGAGGCGTTGTCGCCGCAGATCAAGACGCTGTGGGCGCAGCAGTTGCCGGCCATGCTGGCCTCGCTCAAAGGCGGGTTGTCTGCCGCCGGGCCCAGGAGTGACGGCTGGTCGTATTCGAAAGACAACCTCGGTGATTTCGGTACCGACTACGCATACCGCGCACAAGTCGCCTTGGGCGGCCTGCTGGCGCTCAAGACCGTCGAGGCCATGTATCCGATCAGCTTCGTCGATCAGCAGAAGCAGCGGCTTTCCGGAGCGCACCGGTACCGCCTGCATCTGCCGGCGGGGGCGCTGCCGGTCAACGCGTTCTGGTCGCTGTCGATGTACGAGGTGGAGCCGGACGGCAAGCTGTTCTTCACGTCCAACCCCATTGGCCGCTATGCCATCGGCGATCGCACCGCCGGCCTCAAGACCGGCCAGGATGGGGCGATCGATGTCGTGATCCAGCGCGATGCACCGGCCGACCCGGCTCAGCGGGCCAACTGGCTGCCGACGCCGGCCGGCGACTTCGCCCTGGTACTGCGCGCCTATGAGCCCAAGGCCGAATTGCGCGACGGCCGGGTGCGCGTGCCTGCCGTCGAGCGGCTGGACTGAGCGTCGCCTTTCACGGCGCCTGTGTGCACTCAGTGCGAGTGCCGGTGGTGGATGTCCGGGTAGTGCGGATGCTTGTGGGTCAGGGCCGCATGCTCATGCGCATGCACGTGCGGCTCCTTGCTGTCCCACGGGAAGTCGTGTTCGTGCTGGTGGTGTTCGTCGTGCCGGTGTGCGTGCGTGTGCACCATCGGCTCATGCGTGTGCTCGTGTTCGTGGCGCTCGCGCAGGTGCAGCCAGACGCCCGCCGCCATCAGCGCGGCGGCGAGCCAGAACAGCACGCCGGGCATCTCCGGCCAGATCAGCAGGGCAATCATCACGCCAAACAGCGGTGCCACCGAAAAGTACGCGCCTGTGCGTGCCGTCCCGAGTTGCCGCAGCGCGATCACGAACAGTGCCAGGCTGACGCCATAGCCCGCAAAACCGATCAGCATGGCGGCCAGCACCGGCAATGCTCCCGGCAGCGTGCTGCCGGCCGCCAGCGCGAAGGCGGTGTTGCAGGTGCCTGCCACCAAGCCCTTGAGGCAGGCGATCAGCACGGCATCGTTGGAAGAGACATTGCGGGTCAGGTTGTTGTCGACGGCCCAGCACGCGCAGGCCGCGACGATGAGCAGGGCACTGGGTGACAGCCGCGCCGCGTCCGGTTGCCATGACAGCAACACGCCCCCGGCCACAATGGCGATCATGCCCAGCACGATGTGCCGATCAGTGTTCTCTTTGAAGACGATCCAAGCGATCAGTGCAGTGAAGACGCCTTCGACATTGAGCAGCAATGAGGCCGAGGCTGCACCCGTGGAGGTCAGCCCCGTCATCAGGAGCGCAGGCCCCGCCACGCCGCCGGCCAGGATCGCACCCAGCAGCCACGGCACCTCGCGGCGCGGGATCGACGCCAGCCCGGTGTCAGTTCCGCTGCCGCTACCGGCCAGCTTCCGGAACAGCAGGACGCCGCTCAGGCCGAGGCCGCTGCCGAGATACAGCAGTCCGGCCAGCAGCACCGGTGAAATGGCCCCGGTCAACGTCTTGGCCAGGGGCGTGCTCGCGCCGAACAACAGGGCGGCGAGCAGGGCGGGGGCAGCAGAACGAATGGACATGCCGACAGGCTTACGGAGAACAATCATTCATTGTCGCGCTCCAGCGCCAACGTGCACAGCCTGACCGGCAGCGCGCCGCCGCATCGTCACATTGACGCACCAGCGAAGCGCGACCTACACTTTTTACATCTCCACAAAAGGGGCTGACGCCTTGGACAGTTGCAGTAGTCGACCTTCCGGTCATTTTCCTGCCTGACCCGCAGAACGTCCGCGCCCCAATCCAGCCGCCGTCCTGCCGCAGGCAGACGGTGCGCGCCGCAGTAACACCCTCCGTGCACCACCATTGAAGCGCCACTCGACGCCGCGTTGGCGTGCGTGTGGCATGGCACCGTGAACATGGCTTCATGGTGCGTTGGTTCGCGCCCATGGCAGCGGGCGCGAGGTGCGTGTATGCGCGTACCGCAGATGAGGCGTGACGATGACCTTCGGCCTGCTGCTGCAGCATTGGCCGCATATCCAGGAGTCGCGCGCGAACTATGACGCGGCGCTCTCGCTGCGATCCACCTGCGCGCATCGGTTGGCGCATTGGTGGCGCGATCTGCTGGCGCTTGTCTCATAGCGGGGTCATCAGACGGCCAACCAAAAAAAACGGGGAGCGAACATGGCTGCACCATCAAACGTTTCGGTGAGGGGGGCGTCGATCAAGCACAGCGCCGCCCTCGACAGTGCGCACCATGGCGACATCACCGGTGCGCTGGGCACCATCGCGCACGATGAGGTCGCTCCGCACAGCGGCTGGCGGGCGCGTGTGCGCACGTTGCTGGCCATCCTCGGCCCGGGCCTGATTGTGATGGTGGGCGACAACGATGCGGGCGCGTTCGGCACCTACACCCAGGCGGGGCAGAACTATGGCACCACGTTGCTGTGGACGTTGCTGCTGCTGGTGCCGGTGCTGTTCGTCAACCAGGAGATGGTGCTGCGCCTGGGCGCCGTCACGCGCGTCGGGCATGCGCGGCTCATCTTCGCGCGCTTCGGCAAGTTCTGGGGCGCGTTCAGCATCATCGATCTGTTCCTGCTCAATGCGCTGACGATTGCCACGGAGTTCATCGGCATCACGTTCGCGCTCGATTTCTTCGGGGTATCGCGGGTGACCGGCGTCTGCCTGGCGGCCGCGCTCACCATGGCGGCTGCCGGCACGGGCAGCTTCCGGCGCTTCGAGCGCTTTGCCGTGGGCCTGTGCGTGCTGAGCCTGGCGCTGGTGCCGGTGCTGGTGTCGATCCATCCGCCGGTCGGCCAGATCGCGCGTGATTTCCTGGTGCCGAACTGGCCCGCGCATGCGCGGCTGGGCGATGTGATGCTGCTGGTGATCGGCATCGTCGGTACCACGGTTGCACCTTGGCAGTTGTTTTTCCAGCAGAGCTACGTGATCGACAAGCGCATCACGCCGCGCTTTATCCCGTATGAGAAAGCGGACTTGTGGATCGGCATCGCGCTGGTGCTGATCGGCGCGGTGGCGATGATGTCGTTCTGCGCGGCTTTGTTTGACGGCAGACCGGAGTTTGGCGGCTTTACCGATGCCGGCGGCGTCATGGCCGGATTGGAGCGCTACGCGGGGCATGCGCAGGCGACGTTCTTTGCGATTGCGCTGTTCGACGCGTCCGTCATCGGCGCGGCGGCGGTGTCGCTGGCCACCGCCTATGCCATCGGCGATGTGTTCGGCATCCACCATTCCCTGCATCGCAAGGTGTCGGACGCCGGTGGCTTCTACCTTGTCTACTTCGGCATCATTGCCGGGGCGGCAGCGCTGGTGCTGATCCCGGGCAGCCCGCTGGGTTTGCTGACCGAGGCAGTGCAGACGCTGGCAGGTGTGCTGCTGCCAAGCGCCACGGTCTTCCTGCTGCTGTTGTGCAACGATCGTGCAGTGCTTGGGCCGTGGGTCAACTCGCCGCGGTTGAACCTCTTTACCGGGGCCATCATCTGGGTGCTGGTGATGCTCTCGGTCGTGCTTACGGCGTCGGTCATCTATCCGGGCATCTCGGGCCGGACGATGATCGAAGTGCTGGCCGGCGGCACGCTGCTGGCAGTGGTCGGCTATCTCGTCAGCATGGGCCTGCGCAGGTCCCGCCGAGGGTTGGCGAGCGAGGCCGACAATGACGCCGCCAACCTGCTCGCCTACGCAGACGACGCGCGCGACACCTGGCGCATGCCGCCGCTGGATCAACTGCCGCCGCCCAACCTTACGTTGGCCAAGCGGGTCTGGATGGGTGTGTTGCGCGTCTATCTGGTATTTGCCGTGGTGCTGGTGGTGGTGAAGGTGCTGCAACTGGCCGTCTTCAAATAGCGCGACGGCCAAGCACGCAGCCTCAGCCGCCGAACATCCACACGACCACCGACGCGACCAGGCAGTAGCAGCCGAACAGATACCACCGGCCCTGCTCTAGCCAGCGCGACAGCCAGCGCAGCGCCACCAGGCCGGCGACAAAGCTGGCCCCCATGCCCAGCAGGCTGGGCGCCAGCATGTGCAGCAGGTTCTCGGAGGTGCCGGCATAGGCCTTGTAGAAGCGATAGCCTTCCTTGGCGATGACGGCCGGTGTCAGCACCACGGCCAGCGCAAAGCTGAACTCCTCGGCGCGGCGGCGCTGCACGCTCAGCAGCATGGCGCTGGAGATCGTCGCACCCGAGCGCGACAACCCACGAAACGGCAGGCACAGCCCCTGCACCGCGCCCACCCAGAACGCGCGCGGGCCGCTGAGGTCTTCGGTGGCCGTCACGGAGCGTCGGGAAGAGGCGAGGATCAGCACCCCGGCCACCGCCAGGCTGACCGCCATCAGCTTGGTGTTGCCGAACAGATGCTCAATCTCGAAGCTGTCGGCGCCGCCCATCACCACGTGCTTGATGAGGTAAAGCAGCGTCAGCCCAACGACACCGGTGGCAGCGGTGGCCACCGCCAAGTACACGCCGTTGTCCCACAATGCCTTGGTCGACGAAAAATACGTCTGCCGCCACGAGCGCCAGAAATACACGATGACGGCAAACATGGTGCCGGTATGCAGCATGACCAGCAGCAGCGTCATGTCGGGGGCGGTTGGGTCCAGCCCCAGCCATTTCTCGGCCAGGATGACGTGGGCCGAACTGGAGACCGGCAGCAGCTCGGCAATGCCCTGGACGCAGGCCAGGATGAGGATGTGAAGCGTGTTCATACGGTGTGGTGATGGGTGATCGAGGCGTCTCGCGCTTGGGCGTGATCAGGCGAGACGGTACCAGAATGGGCCTCATGCAAGCGCACCGCGTATCAGCCTATTCATCATTTTGTAGAGGTTTCTACAGCGTTGCAGCGCCCAATACGGCAGCCTATGCTGCCGGCATGGCGACCTCTCCAGACCCTTGGCTGCTCCTCATCGTCAGCCTCCCGACCTCCAGCGCGACGGTGCGCATGCGCATCTGGCGCGCGGTCAAGGCGCTCGGCTGTGCAGCATTGCGCGACGGCGCGTACCTGCTTCCGGCGCAGGCCGAGCAGGCATCGCAATTGCGGGAGCTGGCGGACGAAACCTTGAGGGAGGACGGGCAGGCCTGGCTGTTGCGCGTGCAGGCAGGCGGTGACGACGAGGTGGCGGCTTATCGAACCTTGTTTGACCGCTCTGCCGAGTATGGCGACTGGCTCGCAGAGCTGTCGGAGGTGCGCAAGACCCTCCCGAACCTTGCCACGGCCGAACTCAACCGCCTGCTGCGCCGACACGGACGCGCCTACGAGTCCATCCGCAAAGTCGACTTCTTTCCAAACGAAGCCTCCATCCGTGCCGCCGCGCAGTGGCGCGATTTTGCGGCCGCCATCGAGGCGACGCTTTCGCCCGGTGAGCCGCATGCGGCCGCAGGCAGCATCCCGCAGCGCGACCCAGCCCAATACCAGGGCCGCTTATGGGCCACCCGGCAGCATCTATGGGTGGACCGTGTCGCCAGCGCCTGGCTGATCCAACGCTTCATCGATCCGCACGCTCGATTCGTTTGGCTGGAACGGCTCAGCGACTGCCCCGCCGATGCGTTGGGATTCGACTTCGACGGCGCGACCTTCACGCACGTTGGCGAGTGTGTGTCCTTCGAGGTCCTGCTCGCCAGCTTCGGGCTGGACGGCAACCACGGGCTCGCCCGACTCGGCGCCATGGTGCACGCGCTGGATGTGGGGGGAGCGGCCGCGCCCGAGGCCAGCGGGTTCGAAGCCATCCTCGCGGGCGCTCGCAAACGACTGGTTGATGACGATGCCCTGCTGATGGAGATCGGTACCGTGCTTGACTCGATGTACGCCCATTTCTCGGGCAGTCGGAAACCCCAGCGCCCGCCACCCATATGAACACATCGCATGAACGCCCCGTCTACACGCTGTGGCAACTGGTGCTGTATTTCGCACGGCTCGGTGCCTTCGGCTTTGGCGGCCCGGTCGCGCTGGCCGGCTATATGCGCCGCGACCTGGTGGAGGCGCGACAGTGGATTACGGAAGCCGACTACAAAGAAGGCCTCGCGCTCGCGCAACTGGCACCTGGGCCGCTCGCCGCGCAGTTGGCGATCTATCTCGGCTACGTGCATTACCGGATTCTGGGGGCGACATTGGTCGGCCTGGCTTTTGTGCTGCCGTCGTTCCTGATGGTGGTCGCGCTCGGTTGGGCCTACGTGCGCTTTGGCGGGCTGACGTGGATGCAATCGGTGTTCTACGGCGTGGGCGCGGCCGTGATCGGCATCATCGCCATCAGCGCGTACAAGCTCACCACCAAGAGCGTTGGCAAGGACAAGCTGCTATGGGCTGTCTATCTGGTGCTGGCAGCGGTGACGGTCATCACCGAATCGGAGCTGGCGTGGCTGTTCCTCGCGGGCGGCGTACTCGTGTGGTTCTGGCGTGCGCCGCCCAAGTGGGGGCGTCAAGGGCGCGCCAACGCGATTGCCGCGACGCCCATTGCGGCCGCGACCAGCATACTGAGCACGATCGACTGGCCTCTGCTCTCGCAGATTGGCGTGTTCTTCACCAAGGCCGGTGCGTTCGTATTCGGCTCCGGGCTGGCCATCGTGCCGTTCCTCTATGGCGGCGTCGTCACCGAACACCACTGGCTCAACGAGAAGCAGTTCGTTGATGCCGTGGCGGTGGCGATGATTACGCCAGGCCCGGTTGTCATCACCGTGGGTTTCATCGGCTACCTGATCGCAGGATTGCCCGGCGCATGCGTGGCGGCGGCTGGCACGTTCCTGCCGTGCTACCTGTTCACCATCTTGCCGGCACCGTACTTCAAGAAGTACGGCAAGCTGCCCGCCATCCAGGCGTTTGTCGATGGCGTAACGGCGGCAGCGGTGGGCGCCATCACTGGTGCGGTGATCGTGCTGGCCAAGCGCTCGATCGTCGATGTGCCGACGGCACTGTTGGCCGTGGTGACGGTCGCGCTACTGCTCCAGTTCAAGAAGCTGTCGGAGCCCGTCATCGTGGCCGGGGCTGCCTTGATTGGCTTGGCGGTGTATCCGCTGCTGCATCACTGACATGGAGGTTGCCATGCAATGGATCACGCGCGAGCGCCCCAAGATCGACCGCATCGCCTGCCCCTGGCTGATCGCCCGCTTCATCGACGAGGCGCCCGATTTTCTGTATGTGCCGCCCGCTGATGTACTGCGCGTCGCCAACGAAAGGGGAGCTATCCCTTACGACATTCCCGGCGTAGAGCTGTCGCATGTTGGCGAGCGGTGCAGCTTCGATGCGTTTCTCGACAAATATCGCCTGGGCGATGATCCGGCCTTGCAGCAACTGGCCAGCATCGTGCGCGGCGCAGATACGTCCCGCCTGGATCTGACGCCTCAGTCCAGTGGGTTGTACGCGATCTCGCTGGGTCTGTCGCACGTGTTTGCCGATGACCACGTCATGCTCGAACACGGCTTGGTGCTGTACGACGCGCTGTATGCGTGGTGCAAGCATTGCCAGGCGGAAACGCATCGCTGGCCGCCGCAAATGCCGGCATGAGGTTGGTTCCTGCCGGAGCGAAAGGATTGCGTGCCTGCCCCTGAGGTTTGCATCGGAGTCGCGACGACACTCAGTTTCCCGCCGCTTGGGAAGGTCCCTGGGTGGGAAACTCTCATGTGAACGATGCGAATGTCATCCAATCAAGGCGTTGCCGGGAGAGCGGCCTTGGGCAAGGAGTCAGGCGAGTCGGCGCTTTGCTGTTGTGTCATCTCACTTCGCCGCGCCAACAGCACTTTCCCAAGCACCCCAAGCACATCCGCGCCGCCTAAGATAAAATCTATCGGAACCCACAAGCCGATTGATTGCCATGACGCTCACCGAACTCAAATACATCGTTGCCGTCGCGCGCGAACGCCACTTTGGCCGCGCCGCAGAGGCCTGTTTCGTCTCACAGCCGACGCTGTCGGTCGCCATCAAGAAGCTCGAAGACGAACTGGCCGTGCAGATCTTCGAGCGCGGGGCGTCCGAGGTGAGCGTCACGCCCGTGGGCGAGCAGATCGTGACGCAGGCGCAGCGGGTGCTGGAGCAGACCATGGCGATCCGCGAGATTGCCAAGCAGGGCATGGACCCGCTGACCGGGCCCTTGCGCCTGGGGGTGATCTACACGATCGGGCCGTATCTGCTGCCGGCGCTGGTCAAGCAGATGATCGACACTGTCCCGCAGATGCCGCTGATGCTGCAGGAGAACTTCACCGTGCGGCTGGTGGAACTGCTCAAGCAGGGCGAGATCGACTGCGCCATCATGGCCGAGCCGTTTCCCGAGGCCGGGCTGATGACCGTGCCGCTGTACGACGAGCCCTTCGTGGTGGCGGTGCCGCGCGGCCATGCCCTGGCCCAGGAGCAGGCGGTGGACCCGGAGGCACTCAAGCAGCAGACCATGCTGTTGCTTGGCAACGGCCATTGCTTCCGAGACCACGTGCTGGGCGTGTGCCCGGAGCTGTCGCGCTTCTCGCAGAACGCTGACGGCATCCAGAAGACCTTCGAGGGCTCGTCGCTGGAGACGATCCGCCATATGGTGGCCAGCGGTGTCGGCATTACGGTGCTGCCGCGTACGTCGGTGCCCAACATGCAGCCGGCCGCCTCCGACCTGCTGGCCTATGTGCCGTTCCAGGAGCCGGTGCCTGACCGCCGTGTCGTGCTGGCATGGCGCAAGAGCTTCACCCGCATCGCCGCCATCGAGTCGGTGGCCAAGGCAGTCGCGCAATGTGACCTGCCTGGCATCAAGCCGCTGCCCTTCACTCCGCTCGTTCACTGATTCATCGCTGCGGCATCATGCTGCCCCTTGCCGGCCAGATCAGAGGTGCCGGCTGAACCATTCGGCTGCGGAACTGCTGAGGTATATCTGGGCCGTCAGTTTCGTTGCGCCAGCGAGTTGGGCGATACCCATTCGCGCCGCAACCAAAGAAGGCTGGCTGCTGCCATCAGCACCGGGGGGAGAATGAGGCCGCACACCAAGGCCCATCCGTACGTGGCCAGCAAACTGCCTGATGCGAACGAGCCGACAACCATTGCCCCAAATACCATGAAGTCATAGATGGACTGCACACGCGGCCCTTCTGCCGGCGTATGACACGCCAAGACCATTGCCGACGCACCAAGGAAGCCGAAGTTCCAACCCAGGCCGAGCAGCATCAGCGCAATCCAGAAGGCCGCACGCTCCACCGGCATACTCGCGAACATCTGCTTGCGGCAGGAAGCCTTCACTAGGTCTGCAATCGCTTCTTCAGAGACGAACGCCTTGAAAAAAATCACTCACAAATTGCTTGAGCATTGGCTGCCTTGCAGCCACGCCGCTGCTAAAGCTCATCTGTCGTCGACAAACGCGCCTTGGCCGGTACAGTCGACCCCGCAGAGCGATTGGACACTTTGGGCGCACTACACGTTTGCCCTTGCGATGACAGATCTCTACAGGAAGAAGCGCACCGCAAAGATGTCACTTCGGGTTTCGAATACGAAGAAGGATCCAGATTTCTGGACCCGTGTGGTGAACGCCGGATTTGCGAATGATCATGGGTCGCAGCAGATGGGGCTCGATTTCTGCCTGATGGGACCCACCGGGGCGCGGGTACATTACCTGACGGGGGAAAGCGAATGCGATGCCGGAAATTCGGTATCCATTAGCCTTTCTAAGAGAGGCTACATCTGGGACTGGTCGAAACTGCTTGGCAACGTCTCAGAGCATCGTCTGCTTATCGCTGTTGTCGGCGGCAACTCGACGCTGCCGCCAACCGATGCGGAGCACCCCGAAAAACGCCGTGCAGACCTAATGGTCAATATGGCGAAATACTTCAAAAGCACGCACGCGAAGATTCCGTATCGCAACGGGATTGGCGGCTACATACTGGCTCACCATCATGGAGATCGGGCAGACTCCTACACCTTCATCGTTCGCCGCGGCAAGATCAGTTTTCGGAAGATTCCAGCGACACTCACTTTGGTGTGAGCAGAGCTACCTGTTCGCTAGCAGGATTATCGATGCGCAATCTCTCGACGATCCGACCGTTGACGAGATGTTCGTCCACAATCTCGTCAATGTCCGTGGTGTCGATGTAGGTGTACCAGACGGCCTCCGGATACACCACAACGGCTGGACCATCGGCGCATCGCGACAGGCATCCTGCGCGGTTGACACGTACATCCTTTGCCATGTGAGGGGCGGCTTCGGCCAAGCGCCGCTTCGCATATGCACAGAGTTCGGTAGCTCCATGTTGGTCGCAGGCGTCGGCGCCTTCGCGGCGATTCGTGCAAAAGAATATGTGGTGTTGATAGAACGTCATGGCGCGGGTGTGGTCGTGGTGTGAGGCGTGTTTCGATGTGGGGCTGACACGGCTTGGGGGCGTTTTTTGGGCGTCCACTGGATGATCACGATCCCGCTCAGCAGGATGACGGTGCCGAGCACGCCAACCCACGTCATGCGCTCATGCAGCAGGATGACCGCGAGCACGGTGGACACCAAAGGTTCAAGCAAGCTCGCGATTGCACCGCCGATGGCACCCGTACCCTTGAGTCCGCTCAGGAACAGAGTCTGGGCAATCGCCGTGGGCACGGCTGCCACATACAACAGCATGGCCCAGCCGCCCGGCGAGTAGCTCAGTTGCAAGCCCTCGACCAAGCCGAAGGGCAGTAGCGCAAGCGCGCCAATAGCGAAGCCGATTCCGCCGGCGTGCATGGGCCCGCAAACTGTGCCGGAGGCGCGGGCCGCCAGGACGTAGAACGCCTGACAGACTGCACATGCGATGGCGATAGCGACACCGATCCAAAAGCCGTGGCTGCTCTGGTTGACCTCCGTGGGCAAACCGACAAGCAACACCGTTCCCACAATCGCCGTTACCAGCGCAACCAGGGTTCGCGCCTGCAGGCGCTCACCCAGCCATACCACCGAGATCAGTGCCACGAAGATCGGGGCGCCACAGATACTGATGAGCACCGAGATGGCAACACCCACACGCTCGATGGCCAGCACGTACGTGAGCTGGTACGCGGCCATTCCAAGCCCGAGTCCAACCAGCACCAGAAGGCCGCGCACGCTCAGCGGTGCGAGCCACGTGCCTGCGAGTACGCGCGCCATCACCAAGAGAAACGGTACGGACAGCGCAAGCCGCAGGAAACTGATGGAAACGGCATTGGCACCGCCTGACGTGCCCAGTGCGTGAAAGACGATGCCCGTCGTGCCCCACAGCGTGGCGGCTGTCAGCACGGCGGCCCAACCCTCGCGCGCGGATTTGCTGCTGGGGGCTTCCGTCGTGACGGGGTGTTGCGTGGGATTGGCGCTGTCCATGGTCATCCTTTGAAGAGTGAAAACCGCTTGGTCAGCGGTTCAACGTCTTCGCGCGGGCCGAAGAGCACGACCACGACGAAGTCCAGCCCAGCGCCCGTGGCTGCCTGTGTTGCGGCCACTTGCGCGTCGGCAGACCGACCGATCATGGAGGTGGTGAACACGTTGTAGGCGATGTGCGTGCTGTCCATCGCGACCGATAGCAGGGTCTGCAGTTGGCTGCTATTTTTGGCCTCAAGGATGATGAACGGCGATTCATCCACCTTGGCTGAGAAACCGGTGGCTTGATTGGGGTAGTCGAGCAGGCGTCCGACGTGCGTGCCTTTGCCCGACATGCCGAATGCGGCATGTGCGAGCGCGTTGAGGATCAAGGGCAGCGGATGCCGTTGGTTGACGACTGCGACGAACTTTTTGTCGTTGTTTTCGTAAGCCATGTTGGTGCGTTTGCAGGCCCCTCAGAGGGGCATTGAGACCGTGTGGTCCAACGCCCCGTCCACGAAGGGGCGTGCTTGGGCCACATCCATATGAATTGGGTCAGAGGCTGTTGGCGGGGCTTGCCTCCTGTTGCACGTGACGTGCATTCAACTGGGCTGGCGCGCGTGACATGCTGAGCAGGACGTGGCGAACCATGGCACCGATTCCCCAGAGCTCGCGTTCTTCCATGCCGGCCGAGTTGCCGCTGTCGATCGCGCGCTGCCGTTCGTAGATTGCCCGCGGCCAACCGCTTGTGCTGTGCCCGACCGCTGCCACCAGGTGGTGCCAGTCGTGTGCTGGCAGGTCACCCACCAGCACAGCCAAACGCATTGGCACATGGAGGCACAGCGTGCGGGTCCACCAAGCCAGCCAGGTTCGTACCGATGCCGGCACGCCATCTGTGCCGGGAACGCGCTCCCCGCTGAAGCGGCCGTGGCACCGCTGTGCGTAGGCATGTGCGTTGGCGCCGGGCGCCTCGCCCATCAGCCAGACGTGCTCGGTCGCGAACTGCAGCAGCGCGCTGATCTGGTACAGGATGGTCAACGGCAACCAGAGCGCCAAGCACGTCGCAACCATCCCGTACTGCAAAGGCACAAGGATGAAAATCAACGTCATCCACGCGACGGCAATGGCGCGCTCAAGAGGTGGCCGGCGCAGATTCGACATCAGCCGTGCCTTGAGGAACCAAAGGTGATAGCGCAGCGAGACGAGCGTGATGAACAACGCCCGGTTCAGCTCGTGGAGCGGCCTGCCTGGTCGGACGCCGCAGGCATAGAGCAGCGCGGCGTCCGAGTCGTCCAATGTTGTGAATATCGTGCGGCGGTGATGGTCTAGGTGCTCTTTCTCGTACTCCGCTTCGTTTTGCGACAGCGCGAAGATCGTCAGACCACGAGCAGCATAGGCGTTAGCTTTGCTGCGCTGCTTGAACAGCGTGCCGTGGATTGCGTGATGTCCGTACACGACCTGAGCTTTCCTCAGTGCTCCGGTCAAGTAAAGAGCGAACACGGGCGTCATTGCGTAGCCCGCCAGCACGAGCAATGGACTGTCTGCCGTCAACAAATTCAAGTGCAGCGCGCAGACCAGCGCTGCCATGGTGACGTCCAACCCCATCGCCAATGTGGCTGGCAGGCACACGAGCGGTTGCTCGTATGGCAGTGGCTTACCTGTTAGGCGTGTCCAGAAAGGCTGGGTCCAGGAGGGAAAGCGCAAATAGGATTCTCTGACGGACAAATGCCGCTTGCTGGCAGCGAACAGCAAAGGGTCAACCATGTGCGAACCTCGGTGCGTGCGGCGGCGCGACTGGCTGCGGCGGCGGGCCGATGGGTTCTCGGCGCGCGTGCGCGCGCAGCTCCGGCCGCGGGCTGTCGTTGTGTCGACATAGCTGCGTCGGCCGGAATCGCGTTGCGTGCCGGATGGGAGCGCGTTGCGCGGTACGCGGCCGGACGGATCGGCGTCTGACCGCGTGCAAAGGCGCGTCGTGGCGGACGCGCCGGGGCGCTGCTGCAGGCCGTCTACTGGAACACCTCGTCGGGAATCGGCGTCAGTGGCTCAAAATTGCGCGCGGCCAGGAACTCCGGCCGTGGTGGCCGGGTAGGCTTGGGCAGGTTCTTGACGCTGTTGTAGGAAATGAATGCCACGCGGCGGTCGAACGGCGAAATGTTGACCCCCGATGCGTGGAACAGGTTGGCGTGAAAGACGACGCAGTCGCCGGCCTTGCCCTTGGGCGCCTCCATGCCGCACTGCTGCACGAGCTTGCGCAGGACGCCGCGGTCGACCGTGTAGCGCAGCTTGGCAGTGGTATTGCTGAGCCAGTCGCTTTGCTGGTCGTAGGCCGCAATCGTGTGCTTGATGCTGTCCAGGAAGCCCGCGTTGTGCGAGCCGGGAATGAGCGTCAGCGGCCCGTTGAACTCGGTCACGTCGTCCAGGAAGACGGCGATCGTGAGGAACTCCGGTTCCGGCAGTTCGTCCTCGCGGTGGTAGAACGTCATGTCCTGGTGCCACTCCCAGACATCGCCCACGAACGCGGCTTTGATGTTGAGCTTGAACTGGTGGACATAGACGTCTTGCCCCAAGACCTGTTTGGCCGCGTCGAGCAGCACGGGATGACGGCACAGGCTGGCAATCGCTTCGCTGCGCAAGTGGGTGCCATGCAGCCCACGCACCGTGATGCCATCCTGCTCGGTCACGCGCCCAGGGTCGTCGAGGTCGAGTGCGCAGGCTTCAGCTGCTTCGTGCAGGACCTTCAACGTGGGCTCGCTGACCACGTTCCGCAGGATGCAGTACCCCTTGTCCTGGAACTGCCGCTTCAAGTCTTCATTCAGCATGTTGTGCTCCGATTCGCTTGTACGTTGCGTCAGGCGCGTATGCGCGCTCAGGCCGTGGCGGCGTCGGCCAGGACGGTGTCCTGCGCAGCAGGCAGGTGGCTAGCGAACTCGTCGAGCGCAATATTCCAGTTCTCGGCGTATTGCTGCGTCAGGCGCAGCATGTGGCGTTGCTTTTCTTCGGTATCGGCGATGGCGGTGGTGCCCGTGTCGTCGTCGCTGACCGCCTTGTGGTGTTCGACCTCGGCATGGATGTGCGAGTCCATCCACACAAATTGCTCGGGGCGCGTGAAGAGGCGGTTGCCGTCCACCACCGCCTTGGAGAACACACGCTTGAAGGCCACCGTGATGTCCAGTGCAATGGCCTCCACCACGCGCAACTGCACTGCCGCACCCAGCGGCTCGTGAATCAGCGCGCGCATATTGGCAATCAGCTGTCTCGCGCCCGCGCCCAGCATGTCGGTCGTGTCGTTGTCGGGCGCGCCGACTGCATTCTTGAGCGGATCGACGATGGAGCTTTCCCACCAGGCGTAGTGCATGCCATCCGGCCCTTCGGGTGCCACCTCGCGAAAGACCGGCATCAGGTTTGACAGATCGTCACCAATGACGTGGAAGATGGTCTGGATCGCCTTGAGCAGGTTGCGATTGGGCTCGGTCTGCGCATCTGCGTCGGCGGCCATCACGCCCAGCCCGGCGATGGAGGTGAACATGAACGCCTTGGTCATCTCGCGCCAGCCATGGGCAATGCGCAGCGCTGGGAGGGGCTCGATTGACTTGACCGACTTGGCCTGCACGAAGAACCGGTTGGTTTCGCGCGTGAGCTGTGCAGACTCGAGGCACTCGGTAATCAGCGCTTCAAAGCGGATCTGGGCGTTGTGGCTGGCGTGCGCGGCGGCTTCGGCGCCATGGATTTGACCATTCATGTGATCAGAACTCCGTTCATGGTGAGGGACATGAAAACTGCAACTGCAGTACAACCGGCGCACACCCAGACAACGCCCCAGGCTCGGCGCCAGCGCATCAAGGGCGGCTGGCACGTACCTGGGGCGGGACAGTTCAGAAAGGTCCTTTGCGCAATCTGGCTATAATCATTGTCATGGTCGTCAATGTTGACACCAGTGTCAAATATAAAAAATGGTGGAGGTCTAAAAGACGATGGCCATGGTTCGGCAGTTCGATGAGGAAGCTGTGCTCGGCAAGGTGCTGGAGCTGTTTTGGGTCAAGGGCTGGCAGGCGACCTCTATGGCCGACTTGGCGGAGGCCACTGATGTTCAGCGCGGCTCCCTTTACCACGCGTACGGAAGCAAGGAGCACCTCTTTCAGCTGGCGTTCGATCGCTACGCGGAGCGCGTCCTTGCCGAGTCGCGGCAGGCGCTGGACGCCCCATCTGCGCGTCTCGCGCTGGAGCGTTTCTTTGACGTGTCCATCACCAGCATGACGGCCGACATGCCGCCGCGAGGCTGCTTCACGACAAAGACGGCGGTGGAGAGTGAGGTGATTGGGGAGGTCATGCAGAAACGCGTGCGTGACCTTTTGGAGCAACTGGAGGCGGTCATTGCCGAAGCGCTGTCTCACGATGCCCTGCGAGCGTCGTTGGCTGTGCCGCCTGACAGGGCTGCACAGGCCATCATTGCGTTCACGCGCGGGCTCGCCGTGATGGAACTCATCTATCACGAACCATCGCGGTTACGTGAACTGGCGGCACTTCAGATCATGCTGCTTGTTGGGGCCGTAGCGGACGACTGACGGGTCTCCGAACTGAATCCCGCGGTAGCAAGCTATAAAAGATTGCTGCGCGCGCGCGGTGCCCTGGGTACCGCTGTCTGCGTTTCGGCGGTGGTATGCACTGACCACCTAGGAGGCCACGCCTTTGGTTGGCCCCCGCCGATTTGTGCGATACGAGATTTAACTGGTCCGGGAGTTACCGATAGAGCAGCTACTGGCAAGGGCCGAGGCGATTCGCGGTCGCGGTGCACCTTCGATATCTTCTAGCCTACTTCGCTATTTTCTAATTCCCCTCGCTACATCGACACACACTATGTGACGGCCATAGCGTACGCCTAATCGATAGATTAAGACAATTAAATTAAAATTCTGATAGCGCGATGATAGACTGCCTTCCATGGTGAGCCGATCGCTCATCGATCATCACCATGGAGCCCGCCATGCCTGTGCGTCTTGGTTCGACCGCCGTTGCGACCGTGCTGGAATGGCTCGCTGCCTATGGTGAATCGCATTGACCTCACTGATTTGCGAAGCTGCCCCGGCTTACGGTGCAAGCATCAAGAAAGCGCGGGGTTTGAAGTCATGCAATCGCAGCAAGGTACGCGGCGCAAATTGCGACGCCGCGCATCAGTTGCAAGGAGAAAAGATCGTGGCGATGGTGCGGATGTTCGTTTCGGAATGGCAGGCGTTTGCGGGCGCGGCACGGGGCTCGCACACTGCCGAGCACGCCCGCCTGCAACGCAAGTGGGTGCGCAAGCAGATCGGCCTGACCATCGTGGCCGCCGGCGCCATCATCGTGTTCTTGCACGGCATGGTGCAACTGACGGCCTGACTGCCTTCGTCATAGGCGGGTGCCACAATCGGAACTTGTCGCGCTGGCGGCAACCGAACGAAATGCTCGAAGCACGCGCGGTCCGACTCTACCCGGGTTAGACATTCGCGTTTTTTCTCACCACTTTTTCAGGGGAATCCAGATGGCCAAGAAGAACAGCGGCGCCGCTGCCGCAGCACAGATCAACATCGGTATTGCCGACAAGGACCGCAAGAAGATCGCCGAAGGCCTCTCGCGCCTGCTGGCCGATACCTACTCGCTTTACCTGAAGACGCATTACTTCCACTGGAACGTGACCGGCCCGATGTTCAACACGCTGCATCTGATGTTCGAGACGCAGTACAACGAGCTGTGGAACGCCGTCGATCCGGTGGCCGAGCGCATCCGCGCGCTGGGTTACCCGGCACCGGGCTCGTATTCCGAATTTGCCAAGCTGTCATCGATCCCGGAATCGAAGGGCATACCCGAGGCGATGGATATGGTGCGCGAGCTGGTGGCTGGCCACGAAGCCGTGACGCGCACCGCCCGCAGCCTGTTCCCGGACGTCGACAAGGCGGCCGACGAGCCGACCGCCGACCTGCTCACGCAACGCATGGACATCCACGAAAAGACCGCGTGGATGCTGCGCTCGCTGCTGGCGTAAGAACGCCTGGGCAGGCGTTTCGCCGCGCGATGGCAGATGTTTCGACCGCAGCAAATTTCCCCCTCCCGCCAGCCTGCCGCGTAGCGGGTGGGGCTGCATCCCCCCCAACGATCAACGAGGAAACCATGACTTCCGAAGCCAAATGCCCGTTTCCCGGCCATGCAGCCGCTGCGTCTCAAGCCGTCGGTGGCGGCATGACCAACAAGGACTGGTGGCCCAATCAACTGCGCGTTGATCTGCTGAGCCAGCATTCCGAGAAATCCGATCCGCTCGGGGCGAAGTTCGATTACCGCAAAGCCTTCAAGTCGATCGACTACGACGCCATCAAGGCTGATCTGCGCCGCCTGATGACGGATTCGCAGGACTGGTGGCCGGCAGACTTTGGCCACTATGGTCCGCAGTTCATCCGCATGGCCTGGCACGCCGCTGGCACCTACCGCACGGGCGATGGCCGCGGGGGCGCCGGTCGTGGCCAGCAACGTTTCGCGCCGCTCAATTCGTGGCCCGACAACGTCAATATCGACAAATCGCGTCGACTGCTGTGGCCGATCAAGCAGAAGTATGGCCAGCAGATCTCGTGGGCCGACCTGCTGATCCTGACGGGCAACGTGGCGCTCGAAACCATGGGCTTCCGCACCTTCGGTTTTGCCGGCGGCCGCGAGGACACCTGGGAACCTGACAACGACGTCTACTGGGGCGCCGAGAAAACCTGGCTCGCGCCGACCAACAACCCCAACAGCCGTTATTCCGGCGAACGCGATCTCGACAACCCGCTCGCCGCCGTGCAGATGGGCCTGATCTACGTGAACCCGGAGGGTCCGGACGGCAACGGCGATCCGATTTCGGCCGCGCGCGACATTCGTGAAACCTTCGCCCGCATGGCGATGGACGACGAGGAAACCGTGGCATTGATCGCGGGTGGTCACACCTTCGGCAAGACGCACGGTGCGGGTGCGGCAAGCCACGTCGGCCCTGACGTGGAGGCCGCACCGCTCGAAGCACAGGGCCTCGGCTGGGCGAGCACCTATCAGTCCGGCAAGGGCGCCGATGCGATCACCAGTGGGCTGGAAGTCACCTGGACGCGAACGCCCGCGCAATGGAGCAACGACTTCTTTGAGAACCTGTTCAAGTACGAATGGGTGCAGGAGAAGAGCCCGGCTGGCGCGTTGCAATGGGTGGCCAAGGATGCCGAGGCGATCATTCCGGGCCCGACGCCCGATTCGCCCAAGCGCCGCCCGACCATGCTGACCACCGACCTGTCGCTGCGCTTCGACCCGGCCTACGAAAAAATTTCGCGCCGCTTTCTCAACAACCCGCAGGCCTTTGCAGAGGCCTTCGCACGCGCCTGGTTCAAGCTGACGCACCGCGATCTCGGTCCGAAGTCGCGCTACCTTGGCCCGGAAGTGCCGCGTGAAGACCTGATCTGGCAAGATCCGCTGCCCGCCGCGACGCACAAGCCGAGTGAGGCCGACATCGCCGACCTCAAGGCGAAAATCGCGGCCTCGGGCCTGTCGGCCTCTGAGCTGGTGGCCGTGGCGTGGGCGTCTGCCTCGACCTTTCGCGGTTCGGACAAGCGTGGCGGTGCAAACGGCGCGCGCATCCGCCTGGCGCCGCAGAACGATTGGGCGGTCAACCAGCCGGTCGCTGGCACGCTGGCCAAGCTGGAAGCGATCCAGCAGGCCTCAGGCAAGGCGTCGCTGGCCGACGTGATCGTGCTGGCAGGCAGCGTGGGCATCGAACTGGCCGCCAAGGCAGCCGGCGCGACCGTCACGGTGCCGTTCACGCCGGGCCGTGTCGATGCAGTGGCCGAACAGACCGACCCGGTTGCGATGTCGGTGCTCGAACCCATTGCCGACGGCTTCCGCAACTATCAGAAGGCCAAGTTCGCGGTGCCGGCCGAAGCGCTGCTGATCGACAAGGCCCAGTTGCTGACACTGACCGCACCCGAGATGACGGTGCTGCTCGGTGGCCTGCGCGCGATCAACATCAACGCGGATGGCAGCCAGCATGGCGTTTTCACCGGCACGCCGGGCGCGCTGACCAACGACTTCTTCGTCAACCTGCTCGACATGGGCACCGAATGGAAGGCGGCCGGCGACATCTATGAGGGCGTCGATCGCAAGACGGGGCAGCTCAAGTGGACCGGCACGCGCGTTGATCTGGTGTTTGGCTCGAACTCGATACTGCGCGCACTGGCCGAGGTGTATGGCAGCGCCGACGGAAAGACGCGTTTCATGAGCGACTTCGTGGCAGCCTGGGTCAAGGTGATGAACCTGGACCGTTTCGATCTGGCCTGATCCACTCAGCTGGAAGGAATAAAATGGCGCCTTGCCTCGTGCAGGCGCCATTTTTCTTTGGTGATTCCCATGCAGTCGTCCGCCGCCCAACCCAGCCGCCTCGTGCTCTATGCGCGCCTGATGCGCATCGACAAGCCGATCGGCACGCTGCTGTTGCTGTGGCCGACACTGTGGTCGCTATGGATGGCCGCTGATGGGCATCCGCCGCTGTCGCTGGTGGCGATCTTCACGGTCGGCACCTTCCTCATGCGCTCGGCCGGCTGTGCTGTCAACGATTGGGCGGATCGGGATTTCGACAAGCACGTCAAGCGCACCAAGGAACGCCCGCTGACCGCCGGCCTGATTGCGCCGTGGGAGGCGCTGGCCGTGGCTGCCGTGCTGTCGCTCATCGCCTTCACGCTCATCCTGCCGCTCAATGCGCTGACCAAGTGGATGTCGGTGGCGGCCATCGTGATTGCCGGCACGTACCCGTTCTTCAAGCGCTTCTTTGCCATTCCGCAGGCCTACCTGGGTATTGCGTTCGGCTTCGGCATTCCGATGGCGTATGCCGCCGTGCAGGATCAGGTGCCGGTGCTGGCGTGGCTCATGCTGATCAGCAACGTGTTCTGGGCCGTCGCCTACGACACCGCCTACGCCATGGTCGACCGCGATGACGACCTGCACATCGGCATCAAGACCTCGGCCATCACCTTCGGGCGTTTTGACGTGGCGGCCATCATGCTGTGCTACGTGGGCTTCTTCGGGATCATGGCCTGGGCCGGCCACGTGATGGCGCTGGGCGTGGCGTTCTGGATCGGGCTGGCGGCCGCTGTGGCGCTGGCACTTTGGTATTACCCGATGCTGCGCACGCGGGATCGGATGAAGTGTTTCTTTGTCTTTCGCCACAACAACTGGCTTGGGGCTTGCGTGTTTGTTGGCGTTGCCGCTGCTTACGCGCTGCGCTGATGCTCAGGCTGGGCGCTTGTGGTGCATCCCTTGTTTCATCCCCTGCNNTGGCGAAAGACTCCTTGAATTTGTGTAACCGAGCGGAGAAGGAGGCAAACTCGCTGCGCTCAGACAAGCCTCCTTCTTTTTTCCGCTCGCTTACAAAAATTCAAGGCGCCATCAAGGGCACAACGTCAAAACACAAAGGCCAACCCCTCGCGAGGTTGGCCTTATCGTTTTGGCTGTTGCCCAGATGGTTTGGCCTTTGACTTTCCTGCCCTATGCGGCGCCTTGAATTTCTGTTGCAAGGAGGAAAAAGGAAGGGAAACTGTTTGAGCGCAGCGAGTTTTTCCCTTCCCCTCCTTGCGACATAAATTCAAGGAGTCTTTCGCCGCATTGGGCGCGCTTTTCTTTGCTTACTTTCTTTGGCAAGACAAAGAAAAGTAGGTCAGCCCCGGCAGGGGATGAAACAGGGGATGGACCACAAAAAAAACAGAGCCAATAGCCCACCCCCGCAGCAACTCAATCCCGCCCAAACTCCTCACCCATTTCCCTCCCACGCGCAGCGGCAGCATGCATGGCACGCACGAAGGCAGCCTTGACGCCCGCACCCTCCATCGAAGTCAGCGCCGCGTAGGTCGTGCCACCCTTGGACGTCACGCGCTCGCGCAACACTTCCACCGGCTCGCTCGACTGGCCGGCCAGCGTGGCCGCGCCGATGAACGTTTCCACCGCCAGCGCGCGGCCATCTTCGGCAGACAGGCCCAAATCCTGCGCCGCCTGCTGCATCGCCTCGATGAAATAGAACACATAGGCAGGGCCGCTGCCCGAGATAGCTGTCACTGCATCGATCTGTGCCTCGGCAGGCACCCACAGGCTCTTGCCGACTGCGTTGGCGATGGCACTGGCGGTGCTGCGGTCAGCTTCGGACAGGCCGGCGTTGGCTGCGAGTCCGGTCATGCCGAGGCCAGACAGGGCAGGCGTATTCGGCATGGCGCGCACGATGCGAGTGTGGCCGCCGAGCCAGCGCGACAAGTCTTGGATGCGGATGCCGGCCGCGACCGACAGCACCAGGCTGTCGCCCAGATGCGGCGCGAGTTGCGCACATACTTCACGCATCTGCTGCGGTTTGACGGCCAGGACGATCACGTCGCGGTCGGCCAGCTCAGTGCCGGGCGCGGCGGCAACGCGGGAGCCCCAGGTTTGCTCGGCGCGGGTGCGGGCCGCGTCAGTCGGGTCCACCACCACGATGTTGGCGCCGTGCGCGCCCTTGGCAATCAAGCCGCCGATGAGAGCCGCCGCCATGTTGCCGCCGCCGATGAAGCCGAATTTCAGAGTGTCGAGCATGAGAGTGGTGGGGTGAAGAGAGACAGGAACAGGAATTCAGGCCGGCGACTGCGCATAGTGCCGCGCGCCGAAGATGGCGCTGCCGACGCGCACGATGGTGGCGCCCTCGGCAATCGCGTCTTCCAGATCGGCAGACATGCCCATCGACAGGGTATCGAGCGCGATGCCGGCCTCGCGCAGCCGATTTGCCAGGGCCTGCAGATCGGCAAAGGGCTTGCGCTGGGCAACCGGATCGTCGGTGGGTTCGGGCACGGCCATCAGGCCACGCAGCCGCAGGCGGGGTAGGGTGGCCACGGCACGCGCCACGGCCAGCACCTCGTCGAAGTCCGGCAGCAGGCCATGCTTGCTGGCCTGCCGGCTGATGTTGATTTCCAGGCAGACCTGCAAGGGCGGCAGGGTGTCGGGGCGTTGGGCAGACAGGCGTTCGGCGATCTTCAGGCGATCGATGCTGTGCACCCAGTCGAAGTGCTCGGCCACCGAGCGCGTTTTGTTGCTTTGCAGGGGGCCGATGAAATGCCAGCCGATCGGGTCGGGGCCGGTGCGCAGATCAGCCAGCGCGTCGATCTTGGCGATGCCTTCCTGTACGTAGTTTTCGCCAAAGAGGCGTTGCCCCGCAGCATGCGCGGCACGCACGGCATCGGCATCGAACGTCTTGGAAACGGCCAGCAATGTGACACCGGCAGGATCGCGCGAAGCCAGTGTGCAGGCCGTTGTGATCCGTTGACGCACGGCTTGCAAGTTGGCGGCGATTACAGACATAATCCGGCGACGTTTGTTACAAATAAACAAGGTTCCGGCACGCCTTTTCAAGGGCCCGGAGCGCGTCTTGGGGCGACATTGCGACGCCAAGGCGACATAAAAAAGTCGGGGGTCATTATAGATGGACATCGCGCAGCTTCTGGCCTTTGCCGCCAAGAACAAAGCGTCCGATTTGCACTTGTCGGCCGGACTGCCGCCGATGATCCGGATTCACGGTGACATGCGCCGGATCAACGTGCCGCCGCTCACGCACCAGGATGTGCACGCCATGGTGTACGACATCATGAGCGACGGGCAGCGCAAGGTGTACGAAGAAAACCTGGAAGTCGACTTCTCGTTTGAGATCGCGGGGCTGTCGCGTTTCCGGGTCAATGCCTTCAATCAGAACCGCGGCGCCTCGGCCGTGTTCCGGACGATTCCGTCCAAGGTGCTGACGCTGGACGACCTGAAGGCGCCCGCCGTGTTTGCCGATCTGTCGATGAAGCCGCGCGGCCTGGTGCTCGTCACGGGCCCGACCGGTTCGGGCAAATCGACCACGCTGGCAGCGATGGTGAACCACCGCAACGAAAACGACATGGGCCACATCCTCACGGTGGAGGACCCGATCGAATTCGTGCACGAATCGAAAAAGAGCCTGATCAACCAACGCGAGCTCGGGCCCCATACGCACTCGTTCGCCAACGCGTTGAAGTCGGCACTGCGTGAAGACCCGGACGTGGTCCTGGTCGGCGAATTGCGTGACCTCGAAACGATCCGCCTTGCGCTCACCGCCGCTGAAACCGGGCACTTGGTGTTCGGCACGCTGCACACCAGCTCGGCCGCGAAGACCATCGACCGGGTCGTCGACGTGTTCCCGTCTGACGAGAAGGAGATGGTCCGGACCATGCTTTCCGAGTCGCTGGAAGCGGTGATCTCGCAGACGCTGCTCAAGACGCGCGACGGCTCGGGCCGGATCGCTGCGCACGAGATCATGATCGCCACGCCCGCTATCCGCCACCTGATCCGCGAGAATAAGATTTCGCAGATGTACTCGATGATGCAGACCAGCAGCGGTATGGGCATGCAGACGCTCGACCAGTGCCTGTCGGAGCTCATCAAGCGTTCGGCGATCAACTACGCGGACGCGCGCGCCATCGCCAAGAATCCGGACGCGTTCGCCAACTGACGCATTGACGGTCGCCGCTGCGACCTTTCATCGATTTCTTAGGAGGGGCACGCCATGCTGGACCGCGAAGCCGCCACCAAATACATCCACGAACTCTTGCAGTTGATGGTGAACAGCCGTGGCTCGGACTTGTTCATCACCTCGGATTTTCCGCCCGCCATCAAGGTGGACGGCAAGGTCACGCCGATCTCGCAGCAGCCGCTGAACGCGACGCAGGCCATCGGATTGGTCAAGTCGATCATGAACGACAAGCAGTTGCGCGAGTTTGAAGCGAGCTCTGAGTGCAACTTCGCCATTACGGCGCCGGGCGCGGGGCGTTTCCGGGTGTCGGCGTTCATGCAGCAGGGCCGTGCCGGCATGGTGCTGCGGACCATCAACTCCAAGATTCCGACGCTGGGCGAGCTGGATTTGCCACCGATCCTCAACGAGATCGTGATGAGCAAGCGCGGGCTGGTGATCATGGTGGGCGCGACAGGCTCGGGCAAGTCGACCTCGCTGGCGGCGATGGTGGGCTACCGCAACGCCAACTCGTACGGCCACATCATCACGATTGAAGACCCGGTGGAATACGTGCACGCGCACCAGAACTGCGTGGTGACGCAGCGCGAGGTGGGCGTCGATACCGAGTCGTGGCACGTGGCACTGAAGAACACGCTGCGTCAAGCGCCGGATGTGATCCTGATTGGCGAGATCCGCGACCGCGACACGATGGAATACGCCATCCAGTATGCGGAAACCGGCCACCTGTGCCTCGCCACGCTGCACGCCAACAGCTCGAACCAGGCGATCGACCGGATCATCAACTTCTTCCCGGAAGAGAAGCGCCAGCAGTTGCTGATTGATCTGTCGCTGAACATGCGCGCGATGATCGCGCAGCGCCTCTTGCCGCGCAAAGGCAAGAAGGGGCGCGTGCCTGCGGTGGAGATCATGCTCGGCACGCCGCTGGTGCAGGACCTCATCTTCAAGGGCGAGGTGCACGAGCTGAAGGAGGTCATGAAGAAATCCCGCGAGCAGGGGATGATCTCGTTCGACCAGGCGCTGTTCGAGTTGTACGAAGAAGACAAGATCACCTACGAAGATGCGCTGCGCAACGCGGATTCGCTCAACGACCTGCGTCTGCAGATCAAGCTGCACAGCAAGCGCGGCGGGCAGACTGACCTGGCCGCCGGCACCGAGCACCTGAATGTCGTGTGATGTTGCTAAATTGCCTACACCATTTAAGGTAATTTTTGGCGCATAACGTTTGCGCCTTGCTACGCGTCACCCCAACTTCATCGTCTTTCCTTAATATTTGCTGAGAAGTGCCGTATAAACGGCGAGCGTGCCCGTTAGTCAGGCTTGACGGGCGCGCAATACAACGATAGCTGCTTCAGCAAATACGGGTGGGGTAACAACGTGGTAAGCAAGCCGATACGCCAGCGCGCGCAAGCGGCGCGGGGCTTTACGCTGATCGAGTTGATGATCACGGTGGCAATTGTTGCCATCCTGGTGGCCATCGCCTATCCCAGCTACGTTCAATACATCGTGCGCTCCAACCGCTCGGCGGCGGAATCCTTCATGCAGGAGGTGGCCGCTGCCCAGGAGCGCTTTCTGCTCGACAACCGGGCGTATGCGCCCGACCTGACGACGCTCCAGTACGCCAGCAACGTGCCGGCCAACGTGGCGGCCAACTACACGTTCCTGCTCACCGCCAGCAGCGTGCCGCCTTCCTACCAACTGGTCGCCAGCCCGCAGAATTCGCAGCAAGCGAACGACACCGCCTGCGGCCAGTTGACCCTGACGAACACCGGCAGCAAGACGGCTTCCGGCAGTGCGTCGAACTGCTGGAAATAAGCCATGCATGCGCTGCGTCAGTTACGCAAGCGGGGCGGCCTTAGCAAGCCGTCAGGCCGGGGTTTCACGCTGGCTGAGCTGATGGTCACGCTGGCCGTTCTGGCCATCCTCGTGGTCATCGCCGTGCCGTCCTTCTCGAACATGATTGCCACGCAGGCGACGCGCAATGCCTCGTTCGACCTGTCCGCCGCCATGACGCTGGCTCGCAGCGAAGCGGTCAAGCAGAACACCATTGCTACCGTATCGACCACTTCGACTACTAGCAGTTGGGCCAGCGGTTGGGTGCTGACGGCTGGAACACCGGCCACGGTCATCCGCACGTTTGGTCCGTACAACGGCGTGACCATTGCGCCGAGCGCCGGCAATACGCTTTCGTTCGGCAACGACGGTCGCCCGACGGCCGGTGGGGTGACCTTTCAGGTGACGCCCGTCGGGCAGGGGCAAGCGGTCTCGCCGTCTTGTGTGCAGGTGGGCGGTACCGGCCGGGTCGCCGTGGTTTCGGGAGCCTGCTCATGAGCGCATCCGCACGTTTGCACCGCAGGTGGCCGCGCAAGGCAGGGCAGCGCGGCACGACGCTGATCGAGGTCTTGATTTCGGTGGTGATCCTGCTGGTGGCCCTGCTGGGCGCGGCGGGGATGATGGCTCGCTCCAACCAGTCCGAGATGGAGTCGTACCAGCGCGTACAGGCGCTGACCCTGCTCCAGGACATGACGGCGCGGCTCAACGCCAATCGGCAGGTCGCGACATGCTATGCGGTGGCCGGCACGACCACCACGGCGGGCAGCGGCGGCTTGTCAGCGCCCAGTTGCACGGCCGGCACAGCGGCTCAGCAGGCCACCGTGGCGGCGGATCTGGCTGCCTGGAATACTGCGCTGCTCGGCAATGCAGAGACAGCAGCCAGCGGCACGATTGCGCTGGGTGCCATGATGGGCGCACGCGGCTGCATCGAGGTGATCGACACGACCAACCAGATCTATCGCCTGACCGTCGCGTGGCAGGGCCTTGTGCAGACCGTGCCGTCGGCGCTGCCGTGCGGCAGCGGCAGCAACAGCTTCGGTAACGACGCATACCGCCGCGCCATCAGCGTGCAAGTGCGGATCGGGGTGCTGTCATGACGTCCTATCGCCAGCACCTGCGCCGCCAGCGCGGCATGTCGCTCATCGAACTGATGGTCGGGATGACGCTCGGCCTGCTGCTGCTCACCGCGCTGGTGAGTCTGTACTCGTCGACTACGCAGTCGCGCGCGCAACTGAACAACAGCGCCACCCAGATCGAGAATGGCCGCTACGCGCTCGACATCATCGGTCAGGAGATCGGGCTCGCGGGTTTCCTGGGGGATCTGAACCTGCTGGGCACGTCGGCCATCTCCACCCCCGATGTGTGTGCCGGTACGCCGGGCTTCATCAACAGCCCCGCGACCGTGCCGGTGGCCATCTACGGTTACGCACTCAACAATACGAACCCGGCGACATGCTTGCCCAACCGGTTGTCCGGCTCGGAAATCCTGGTCGTGCGACGCGTGTCCACTACCGCAGTGGGGCCTTCCGCCATGGCTTCGGGCCAGGCTTACTTGCAGGACTCGTTCTGCACCACCGATACCGCACCGTTCGTCTTCAGCAGCAACGCAGCAGACTTCACGCTGCACGACAAGACCTGTGGAAAGTTGGCCCAATTGCGCCAGGTGAGCGTGCGCGCCTTCTACATTGCCTCGTGCGACGTCTGCAGCGGTAATGGCGACGGCATCCCGACGCTCAAGATGGCGGAGTTTTTGAGCGGTGCGATACAGCAGCCCCCCACTTCGATTGCCCAGGGCATCCAGGACGTGCATTTCTCCTACGGTGTGGATGTCGACAACAACGGGTCGCCCGATTGCTACGTGGCCGACCCCGGCATCGACAACAGCGTCATCTGCAACAACGCGGGTGGCTACAACTGGAACACCTCGGCCGCCACCAACTGGAGCAACGTCACCGCTGTGCGCATCAACGTCCTTGCGCGCACGCTCAGTGCTGCGCCCGGCTGGACGGACACGCGCACCTACGACCTGGGGCGCGGTACGGGCTCAGGTTCCGGTTCCGGTCCTTTCAACGATGGCTACAAGCGGCACGTCTATGCGGAAATCGCGCGTGCTGCCAATGTGGCCGGCCCTCGGGAGTAAGCCATGCGGCGTCTATCGGCGCGCCAGTCGGGCGTGACCTTGGTTGTCACGCTGATCTTCCTGGCGATCTTCATGGGTGTGGTCGTCATGATGATGAATTCGAACGTCATCAACACCAAGATCGCCTCCAACCAGCAGTACGGCCTGGAAGCGCGCGGCGCCGCGCAGCAGGGCATCGAGCAGGTCATCAGCCAGGACTTCACCGCCAACCCGGTCGCCACCAGCGTGCCGGTGGACGTGAATGGCGACGGCAAGCCGGACTACACAGCCCAAGTGGCGGCACCGCAGTGCCTGGCCACCAAGCAGATTGCCGATACGCAACTGACAACCGATCCGACCAACCCCAACTACGCCACCGACTCGTCGTGCTTTGGCGGCGTCAATAACAACGCCGACACCGGCATCTTGACCGGAGCCGGCACTCCCGGCGGCATGTCCAACTGCAGTGCGACGCAATGGGATGTGGCTGCCAACGTCAATGACGCCAACGCGACCAGTGTGAACACCACCTTGCATCAGGGTGTTGCAGTACGGGTGCTGACCGGCACCGCATGCCCTTGAATCCGCCCGCGCCAAGCCAGCCAGGAAGAACCAACATGCGCTCCATTGCCCAACGACTTGCTCTGACCGCCACGGCAACCCTAGTGCTTGCGCTGGCTGGTTCTCAGCCCGCTGGTGCCGAGGACATCGACCTCTACACCGGCCTGCAGCAGAATGCCGGCAAGCCGAATGTGCTGGTCATCTTTGACGATGGCGCCAACTCCGACGCCGCCGCGTCGTTCACCTGCAACGCAACGGGCTTGACGGTTGCCAACCCGAAGAAGAGTTCAGGCGCCGAGCAATGCGCGCTCTACGGCGCGATCCAGTCGATCAACAGCACCTCACCGTTGCTCGGCAACCTGAACCTGGGGTTGATGATGTTCGACCCCAAGAGCCCGGGCGGCGTCTTCCGCTTTCCTTCCGCCAGTTCGCCATCCGCGCAGACGCTGCAGCTGATGGACGCCACGGGGGTGAACAGTTTTCTGTCGTACATGCAGAACCAGTTCCCCAACGATCTGAACGGAAACAACGTGCAGACCGCTGGGGCGATGCAGGAGGCGTGGTCGTTTTATTACGGTTACAACTCCCAACTCAAGAAAATGGTGGGGTTGTCCGGCAACTCGTACACCTCGCCTGTCAAGGACACCTGCCAGCGCAACTTCATCATCTACATTGGCAACGCGACCACCAGCGGGCATCCCGCCGAAAGCGACACGCAGATGTACAACGCCCTAGCTGCGGCCGCGCCGACGCCAAGCAAGGATCAACTCACGCAGATCGTCTACCCGGGCAACACCAAGTATGCGAGCAACTGGGGCGATGAGTGGGCGCGCTTCATGAATCAGACCGACCTGCAGGGCACGGCCAATTCGGCCAACCCGCAGAACGTCAGGACCTACACCATCACGGTGACGGACGGCAACAACCAGGGTTATGTCGATTTTGATGCCAGCATGGCCAGCAACGGCGGGGGCAAGGCGTATGTGGTCAAGCTCGGCGACGTCCAGGGCCTGCAAGATGCGCTGGCTTCGATCCTGAACGAAATTCAGGCCGTCAACAGCGTCTTTGCCTCGGTCAGCATGCCGGCCGCAGTCAACACGCAGGGGCAGTTCCTGAATCAGGTGTACATCGGCATGTTCCGGCCGGATGCGACCGCCGCGCCGCGCTGGATGGGCAACCTCAAGCAGTATCAGGTGGGCTATGACAGCAGTGGCAATTTCACGCTGCTGGATTCGCTGAGCAAGGATGCGCTGAGCAGTTCCGGCACCGGGTTCATCGCTCCGACCGCAGTGAGCTTCTGGACCCAGGAGCCGCCGTTGACCTTTGGTTCGAGCGGGTACGGCAGCACCGGCGTGACCGGGTGGCCGAGCGGTGGCTTCTGGCAGAAGAGCCCCTCCGGCACCGGTTGGAAGCTGGATTCTCCCGACGGCCAGATCGTGGAAAAGGGTGGGGCAGGGGAGATGCTGCGCGCGCAGATTCTGACCGACCAGTCGAGCCGCACGCTCTATACCTGCAACGGCGTGGGCAAGTGCCCGACCGCCTCCGCCATGCCGTCGTTCGATACATCCAATACCTGGTTGACGGGCAGCAGCGGGCAGAGCGCCATGAACTCCGGCACCAGCGGCGCCCCGAGCATCACGACCACGCAACAACAGAACTACCTGATCAATTGGGTTCGTGGGCGCGACGTCTATGCGCTCGACGGCGGGGCCACCACCGGCGCCGGCCAGGAAGCGGAGACCGGCCCGGGCGGCTCTGTCACCGTGCGTGGTTCGGTCCACGGCGATGTGCTGCATTCGCGCCCGGTGCTCGTCAACTATGGCGGCAGCATTGGCGTGGTGGCGTTTTACGGCGCGAATGACGGTGTGTTCCGTGCCGTCAACGCCAACCAGACGGGGGGCATTACCGCAGGTACGAACGTTGTGCGCCCGGGCGGCGAACTGTGGGGCTTCATCGCGCCGGAGTTCATTGGCAAACTCAGCCGCCTATATGCGAACTCGCCGGAAGTGCAACTCTCTACGACGCCCCCCGGCATTACGCCCACGCCGGCGCCGCGCGACGATTTCTTCGACGGCAGCACGACCGTCATGCAGGATCAGCGCAATCCGGGCAATCCGCGCACCATCATCTACCTGACCGCGCGGCGCGGCGGCAGCCTGATCTACGCGCTGGACGTGACCGATCCGGTCAACCCGCGCTACCTGTGGTCGCGCAGCAATAGCGACATCCCGGAACTCGGCCAGACGTGGTCCAAGCCGCGCCTGATGCGGGTGGCCGGCTATGCGAATCCGGTGTTGATCATGGGCGCCGGCTACGACGCGTCCTCCGAAGACAGTGATCCGGCATCTGGGAGCGACACGATGGGCCGTGGCATCGTCGTGCTCGACACCTATACCGGCGCGCCGGTGTGGAGCGCGCTTGCCAATTGCAATGGCGTGGCCGGCGTATGCGTGAAGAACACCAGCCTGACGCGCTCGATCGCGTCGGACGTCACGGTGGTGGATCGCACGGGAAGCGGCTATATCCAGATGGCCTACGTGGGTGACTTGGGCGGCAACATGTGGCGTGTGGATTTCCAGACCGCCGCCGGCAATGCGCCCGCCAACTGGACATTGACCCTCCTGGCCACGCTGGGCGGCGCCGCCAACACCAACAACGCGCGCAAGTTCTTCTACGCGCCCGACGTGGTGCCCACTTCCGGGTACAACGCCATCCTGGTGGGCTCGGGCGACCGTGAGCATCCGCTTTATTCGTCGTCCGGCACGCCGGGCACGGCTTACAACGTGGTCAACCGCTTTTACATGCTGAAGGACCCCAACATCGGCAGCATGGCCTCGGGCTGGGTACCCCTCACCGAGGCCAACCTCTTCGATGCCACGTCGACAGCCTACAACGGCTCGGGCTCCGGCTTCTTCATCACGCTGCCCAACGCCGGCGAGAAGGTCGTGAATGCGCCGCTGACCGTGGCCGGTTACGCCTACTTCGGCACCAACACGCCGCCGGTTCCCGCTACGGGCCAGTGCTACCCGAACCTCGGCATTGCACGGGCGTATGCGGTCAACTTCCTGACCGGGGCAGGCCAGAACCCGAACCGTTCCATCGTGCTCGATGGCGGCGGCTTTCCGCCTTCGGCAGTGTATGGCGTGATGCTGGTCGGCAACGGTAACGGGGGCACCACACCGACGCCGGTCTGTTTCGGATGCGCAAATCAGGCCAACTCAAGTACGTCCCAGAACCAATACAACCCCATCATTATCAAGCCCTCCGGGCTGGGCAAGCGCAAGCGAACCTTCTGGTACTCTTTAACCGACAAGTAGCATTGCTCCCACCAACGGCCCGCCACGAGCGGGCCTTACAATTCCAGCCAGGTGCGGACCATTTCCGCAGACTTCCGGAGGGTAGCCATGAGTGACGTCTACGCATTCCAAGCCGATTCACTGGCAGGCCAGAACGTGCCGTTGTCACAATATCGCGGCAAGGTGTTGCTGATCGTGAACACGGCAAGCCAGTGCGGGTTCACACCGCAATACGCGGGGCTGGAGGCGGTGTACAAGCGCCTGAACGAGAAGGGGCTGGAGGTGCTCGGCTTTCCGTGCAACCAGTTCGGCAAGCAGGAGCCGGGCGGGGCGGAAGAGATCGGCGCGTTCTGCGAGAAGAACTACGGCGTGTCGTTCCCGATGTTCAGCAAGATCGACGTGAACGGCGCCAACGCCCATCCGCTGTACAAGTGGCTGACCTCGGAGAAGCCCGGCGTGCTCGGCACCGAAGCCATCAAATGGAACTTCACCAAGTTCCTGCTGCGCCGCGACGGCACGGTTTATAAACGCTATGCACCGCTGACCAAGCCGGAGGAAATCATCGGCGACATCGAGATGCTGCTGGCAGAACCTGATCCTGATCCGCTGCCGGCCTAATCGGACGAACCCTTCACCTTGCGCATGAAATCCGCCAGCGAGCGCTCGGCGGATTCAGCAAAGTGGCGCTCCAGGATGTCGACCTTGACGCAGCGATCGAGGCGGAAGGTGCGGTAGTCCTGGCGGTGCTCGCACCACGCGGCGACGAGCCACACCTGCCCCCAGAAGAACAACCCCAGCGGCTGGATGCAGCGGTCGGTCAACTGGCCTTGTGCGTCGCGATAGGCCAGGCGCGCGACGGCTTGGCGGCCGAGCGCCGAGTGCAGCGTGTCGAAGACCTGCTTGACCTCGCTGCTCATGCCATAGCCGGGCGCGAAGATGCGGGTGGTCTCGGCTTCCGAACGGCGTTCGGCGGGCAGGGCGCCCATCAGCTTCTCCAGCGCCGCCTCCACCGAGCCGGCCATGGTGCCGCCGCTCCACGCTTTGATCATCCGTGCGCCGGCCACTAGCGCTTCGACTTCATCCGGCGTGAACATGAGCGGTGCGAGATCGAAGCCGGCGCGCATGCGGTAGCCGATGCCGGCCTCGCCCTCGATCGGCACACCTGAAACCGATAGATCGCGGATGTCGCGATACACCGTGCGCTCGGACACGCCCAGGCGGTCGGCCAGCATCGCCGCCGTGGTCAGGCGGCGGCCTCGCAGGATCTGCGCAATTTGGAAGAGGCGGTCGGCGCGGCGGGTCATGCGCGGCATTGTAGTGCGCTTGGGGCCGCGCGCAATCCGCATGCCTTACCCCTACGCGCCGAAGGGCGTCAGCTCGCGCTGCGGGTGAATATCAACAATGTCGACCTGCTCGCCACGACGCAACATGCGCTTGCCCAGCCGGGGGAAATCGGCAATCTCGATGTTCAGGTGTTCACCGCCGCACAGGTAGACGAGGTCTTCCTTGCCGCAGTTGCGCAGGTGGTGCGCCACGCCCACGGGGAAGGCCATGAAATCGCCAGCGCGGACGGTGAAGAGGCTGTCGTCGATCTCGGCCTGCGCCTCGCCAGAGAGGATGTAGATCCATTCCTCTTCGCGCTGGTGCGAGTGATAGACGAACGACTCCTTGCCCGGCGGCACGCGTGCGAAATTGATGCCGGTGCGCTTGAGCCCCAGCAGCCGGCCCATCATGGTGCCGTGGATTTCCGACAGACTGTTCCAGGGGTGCGAAAACGACTGCGTGCGCGCGGCAATGTCAGCAGCGCGCATGAGGTACGGCGATTGACTCGGCATGGTGTTCTTCTCTGTCTCAATAGGGGAGGCCGGCGCCCGCGCGCCGGCCGGTGCAGCCGCCCTGCGTGGGCCTATTGCTGTAGCAGGTACGACTGCGTCTTGGCATCGGGCTCGTGCAGACCGACGCGGTTGCCTTCGGTGTCGACGATGTGGGCGATGCGGCCCATGTGGTCGGGCAGCGTCATCGGGCCGAATACGCATTGGCCGCCGCTGCCGTTCACGCGTTCGAGCACGGCATCCAGGTCCGGCGCATTCAGGTAGACCACGCTGCCCTTGTCGGACGGGGCAAAGCCCTCGCCCTTGACCAGCGCGCCGTGGATGGTGGTCTCACCCGCCGGGAACACGCCCATGCGCAGGTCGCCCATGTCTTCCTGCTTGAGTTGGGTGTCGAAGACGTTCTCGTAGAACTTCACCGCGCGCGGGAAGTCGTTGGCCGGGATTTCAAACCAGTTGATGACGCTTGCCATGATGCTCGCTCCGGTTGGTGAGGCAGGTGGTTGGGGCACCCGTCTCGTTAAGGTGAAGCGAATTCTGGCGGGAGGCTCCTGACAGCGTTCTGTCAGGAGCATTCAGGAGGGTTAGGGAGGGTGTTGCAAATTGCTCAGGCAGTGAAATCCGGGGCGGAGGAGGGAACCGGCTAGTGCGGAATCCAGCCCGCCAGCAGCGGCACCAGCACGGCGGTCAGCACGCCGTTCAGGCCCATGCCCAACGCCGAGAACGCACCCGCCTCCGGATGGACCTGAAACGCGCGCGCCGTACCGATGCCATGCGCCGCAATGCCGGTGGCAAAACCACGCACGCTGTACTCGCGCACGCGCAGCAGATTCAGCAGCCGCGTCGCGGTGGTCGCACCCACGATGCCGGTAATGAGCACCAGCACCGCCGTGATGGTCGGCGCGCCGCCGATCTTCTCCGAGATGCCCATGGCGATCGGGATCGTCACCGATTTCGGCGCCATGGAGCGCAGCGTTTCCGGCGATGCGCCCAACAGCCACGCGATGCCAACTGCTGACACCACCGCCACGACCGACCCTGCGAGGAGCCCGCCCATCAGCGGTAGCGCGTGGCGGCGCAGCTTCGCCCATTGCTGGAACAGCGGCACCGCCAGCGCCACCGTGGCCGGGCCCAGCAGGAAGTGCACGAACTGCGCGCCGTCAAAGTAGGTCTTGTACGGCGTGCCCGTCACTGTCAGCAGCGTGCCCAGGATGATCACGGCAATCAGTAGCGGATTGACCATCGGGTTGAAGCGGCTGCGTTCATGAAGGTGCACGCCGATCAGGTATGCAATGAGCGTGGCGGTCAGGCCCAGCAGCGGGCTGGCTGCAAGGTAGACCCAGAGCTGATGCAGGTTGGGAGCCATCGTGTTCATGGGGCCAGCTCCTCGTGGCCTTCACCGTGGTCGCCCATGCGCCGCATCAGCGCGCGCGTAACGAGCGCACCAGCGGCAATCGATAGCCACGTCGACACGACAGTCGCCACCACGATCGGCAGCCATTCCTGCCCGATGCGGTTCAGTTGCGTCATGACGCCCACGCCGGCTGGCACGAACAGGATGGTCAGGTGGCGCAGCAGTTCACTGACGGTGCCCTGCATGATTTCGAGCACGCGGCCCTTGTCCACCAGCAGGTAGATGACCAGCAGCACCATGCCAATCACCGGACCGGGCACTGGCAGGTGCAGGGAATACGTCAGCAGCTCTCCGATCGACTGGAACGTCAACAGGATCGCGAAGGTTTGCAGCATGGGGCCTCCGGGCAAAACGAAGCGCCCAGTATAGAACTCGGGCGCATTCGCTTCAGGCCAGCATGCGGTCCACCAACTCGATCCAGTGTTCGACCGGCGTGTCGGTGCCGCTCTGCAGATGCGTCACGCAGCCGATGTTGGCGCTGACGATGCGCTCAGGCTGCGTGGCCTGCAGGTTGCGCAGCTTGTCGTCGCGCAGGCGGTAGGCGAGTTCCGGTTGCAGCACCGAATACGTGCCGGCCGAGCCACAGCACAGGTGGCTATCGGCACAGAGCTTGACGTCCACGCCCAGCGAGCCCAGCAGCGCTTCCACCGCGCCACGGATCTGCTGGCCGTGCTGCAGCGTGCAGGGCGGGTGCCAGGCCACGCGCGGGCGTTGCGCGGCGGGCTTGGCTTTCTGCAGCAGCGCTTCGGTGAAGGCGGGCAGCACCTCGCACAGGTCGCGCGTCATGGCGGAGACACGCGCTGCGCGTTCGGCATAAGCGGGGTCATTGCGCAGCAGGTGGCCGTACTCCTTGACCATCGCGCCGCAACCGGAGGCCGTCATGACGATGGCCTCGGCGCCCGCTTCGATATGCGGCCACCATGCGTCGATGTTGGCGCGCATGTTGCCGAGCCCGCCCGCGTGGTCGTTCATGTGATAGCGGATGGCGCCACAGCAGCCGGCGCGATCGGCGCTGATGAGTTGCACGCCCAGCTTGTCGAACACGCGCGCCGTGGCGGCATTGATGTTGGGCGACATGGCCGGCTGCACGCAGCCTTCGAGCAGCAGCATCTTGCGCGCATGTTTGGCCGTTGGCCGCACGCCGGCCTGCGGCTGTTTGGCTGGGACCTTGTTCTGCAGCACGGGCGGCAGCAGCGGCCGCACGGCTTGCCCGAGCTTGAGTGCCGGGCCGAACAGCGCGGGCCGCGTCAGCCCTTCGCGCAGCACCCAGCGCACGGCGCGCTCGCTCAAGGGGCGCGATTCGCCCTTCGCGTCGAGCTGGTCATCGACGATCTTGCGGCCGATCTCCACCAGCCGGCCGTAGGTCACGCCGGAGGGGCAGGTCGATTCGCAGTTGCGGCAGGTCAGGCAGCGGTCCAGGTGCAGGCGCGTGGCGTGGCCGGCGGGCTGGCCCTCCAGCACCTGCTTCATCAGGTAGATGCGTCCGCGCGGGCCGTCCAGCTCGTCGCCGAGCAATTGGTAGGTCGGGCAGGTGGCGGTGCAGAAGCCGCAGTGCACGCACTTCTGCACGATGCTTTGGGCTTCTTCGCCGTCGGGGGTATTGCGCAGGAACGCCGCGAGCGTGATTTGCATGATGGGGCGGGGCTCTTAAAAGTCTGCGTACAAGCGGCCGGGATTGAAGATGCCGTGCGGGTCGAAGCTGTCCTTCAGGCGTTTGTGCACGGCCATCAGCGGTGCGGCGACGGGCGTGAAGACATCGCTTGCGCGGTCGCCGTTGCGGAACAGCGTGGCGTGGCCGCCGGCCTTGCGCACGGCGTCGCGGATGACGTCGGCAGGCGTGCTGGAAGTGTCGATCCACCAGCGCTGGCCGCCACCCCATTCGACGAGTTGTTCGTCGGCTGACGCTGCCCCAAGCGCCAACGGCGGCGTGGCTGGGGGCAGGGCGATGCGCCACAGCGGCAGGCCATCTTGCACGGCGCGCGCAAAGAACGTGTGCGATTGCTCGCGCAGGTCGCGCCAGAACGCAGCCGCTTCAGACTCGTCGATGCGCTCGCCGCCGAGCTTGGAAATGGCAGCGCGAACGGCAGCGTCGGCGCCGCACAGGCGCACCCACAGCGCGCCGCCCGTCCACGCAGACGCCGCGATCGGCAGCGGTTGACCGCCCCAGCGGTTGAGCGTGTCGATGGCCTCGCCTTGTGCCATGGCAAAGCGCAGCGTGGCATCGCAGAACGGCATCGGCAGCACCTTGAGCGACACCTGCACGACAAGGCCTAGCGTGCCAAGCGCGCCGGCCATCAGGCGCGAGACGTCGTAGCCGGCCACGTTCTTCATCACTTGGCCGCCGAAGTTCAGCATGTTGCCCCGGCCGTCCATGATCACGGCGCCGAGCACGAAATCACGCAGCGCGCCAACCGACTGCCGGCGTGGGCCCGACAGGCCGGATGCGAACGCGCCGCCCACGGTCGCCTGCTTACCACCTGCGGCAAAGTGCGGCGGCTCGAACGCCAGCATCTGGCGGTGCTCGGCCAGCGCGGCTTCGATTTCAGTGAGCGGCGTGCCGCTGCGCGCGGTAATCACCAATTCCGCGCAGTCGTAATCGACGATGCCGGACCACTCGCGTGTGTCGAGCACGGTGGCGTTGGCAGCCTCGGTCATTGTCGAGCGGCCGTAGAAATCCTTGGTGCCGCCGCCACGCAGCGTGAGCGGCGTGCGGCTGCTCGCGGCCTGCGTGATGGCGTCGCGAAAGCGGGCGAGCGTGGGTGGAAGGGCGGCTTCTGGCGTGGTTTGCATGTTGAACCTTCGGGCGCGGCAGCGTATTCGCTGCGCGCGGCTTTGGAGTGGTCAGGCGGCGATCAGAAACGCGGCAGGTCGGGATGCGGCAGCAGGCCGTTGCGCACGTGCAGCTTGCCGTATTCAGCACAGCGAGCGAGCGTGGGGATGGCCTTGTCGGGATTCAAGAGGCGCGCCGGGTCGAAGGCGGCCTTCACGCTCAGGAAGGCATCGCGCTCTTCGGCCGAGAACTGCACGCACATCGAGCTGAGCTTCTCCACGCCCACGCCGTGCTCGCCCGTGACGGTGCCGCCCAATTCGACGCAGGTCTCGAGGATGTCCGAGCCGAAAAGCTCGGCGCGGTGCCATTCGTCCTGGTCTTCGCCGTTGAAGAGGATGAGCGGGTGCATGTTGCCGTCCCCCGCGTGGAACACGTTGATGCAGCGCAGGGCGTACTTCTGCTCCATCTCCTGGATGCGTTTGAGCAGCGTGCCGATGTGCTTGCGCGGGATGGTGCCGTCCATGCAGTAATAGTCGGGCGAGATGCGCCCGGCAGCCGGAAACGCGTTCTTGCGGCCACTCCAGAACTTCAGGCGCTCGGCCTCGCTCTGCGACACCTGAATGCGCGTGGCGCCCGAGGCGCGCAGCACTTCGCTCATGCGGGCGATTTCTTCGGCCACCTCTTCAGGCGTGCCGTCGGATTCGCACAGCAGGATGGCGGCGGCGTCGAGGTCGTAGCCGGCGCAGACGAATTCCTCCACGGCGGCGGTGGCGGGCTTGTCCATCATCTCCAGCCCGGCTGGGATGATGCCGGCGGCAATCACGTCGGCCACGGCGTTGCCGCCCGTTCCCACGTCGTCAAAGCTCGCCATGATGACCTGCGCGAGCTGCGGCTTGGGGATCAGGCGCACGGTCACTTCCGTCACCACGGCCAGCATGCCTTCGGAGCCAATCACGGTGGCCAGCAGGTCCAGGCCGGGGGCGTCGGGTGCCTCGCTGCCAAACTCGACCACCTCGCCATCCATCATCACGGCGCGCACGCGCAGCACGTTGTGTACGGTCAGGCCGTACTTCAGGCAATGCACGCCGCCGGAGTTCTCGTTCACGTTGCCGCCAATCGTGCACGCAATCTGCGATGACGGATCGGGCGCGTAGTACAGCCCGTGCGGGTTGGCTGCCTCGGAGATGGCGAGGTTGCGCACGCCCGGCTGCACGACCGCCGTGCGCGTAGTCGGATCAACCTTGAGGATGCGCTTGAACTTGGCCAGCGACAGCACCAGCCCGCCCGGCGTGGGCATCGCGCCGCCCGACAGGCTCGTGCCTGCGCCGCGCGGCACCACGGGTACGCCCATGCGGTGGCACACGCGCAGGATTTCGACGACCTGCGCCTCGGTATCCGGCAACACCACGGCCAGCGGCACCTGGCGGTAGGCAGCGAGGCCATCGCATTCGTACGGGACGATGTCTTCGCGCTCCCAGAGCAGGGCGTCGTCGGACACGATTTGCGATAGCGCGGCGGTCAGCTCGGCCTGCAGGGCAGACGGATCACGGGTGGCGGTGGGCAGCGGCGCGTTCATGGGGTGTCTCTCATCGTTCTTGCCCGGCAGCGGTGGCCGGGGTGAGAGGCACTATAGCCCGGCCGCCGCGCCGCGCGGCGTGTTAAGGACTTTTGCTGCGATGAATTTGGCTCGCGGCGCGGGCCAATCTGGTTCATCGCGTTGCAGCAAAGCAGGGGCCTACCAATCCAATCCAATCCAATCATTCAATCCAAAAATGCTGCGACGCACACAAGGATAGGCGGAATCCTATGGATGTTAAGTGATGTTTATCTTACATTTTTCCATTCTAAGTGGTGAATGGTTGACAAGATAGCAGGATGTGGGATGAAAAACATATATCGAGAGAGATCTTCTTGGTGCTGTGGAAAATGGTTTTCGTCGTTGTTGGTGATTTTCATGAGTTCATTTCCCGCATACGGGGTGTCTACTGGCGCCGATGGTCATAAATGGACGGCATGGGATGACGGGATATTTGGACAATACAATTCTGTTGATCGAAATAGTCCGGAGGCTGCGTGTCGCGCGTTGTATGAGGGAATATCAAGGGTGTCGCCTTGGTTTGCATATGACTATATAGAAGAGTCTTGGGGTTATAAATTAGAGCAGAGTAGGTCTTATGTTGGTGTTGATCTGGAGAGGGAGCGGTGTGTTAGCGAAAAACATGAGGATGAGTATTTCTGGGTTTCAACTGGCGCCAGTGGATACTGGCTTAATTATAATTATATATATAATTCAAGATTTGGCTATGTGATGCGGCTTGGCGAATGTGCAGACGGTTATGATAAAAATCGGGATGGCTATTGCGAGCCAATTCGACCACTAGTCAAAATTTGCCCCATCTCTCATCCGGTTTTTCCCGGAACCGGTGTAAAAGTATTAACTGAGCGTGATGAATCGGGCAGTGAAGAACTCCCGTTGGCACGAACATATCGATCCCACGTTCTTTTTGGACCGAAAGCTGGCCAAGGGCGGTGGCTTTTTGAATGGCACCGGGAGATTGATGTGCCGATTGCCATCAACGGGTCGGAATCTCCCCAGATATCTGTGCTGAGAGCAGATGGAGAGGTGCTGAAGTTGCTCAAGACTGGCAGCAAATGGAGTGCAGTCGGCCATGATGGGACGGTTGAGCGCGTCACCGATGGCGACGTTGTCACATGGCGCTATACCGTACACGCAACAGGTACGGTTGAAATCTACAATGCGAAGGGAAGGCTGCAGAGTGTTCAGGTACCGGGGCGACGGCCGACCACGCTTGCGTACAACAAGGCTGAACAATTAATTTCGGTCACCGCGCCAAGCGGTCGCGCTCTGAAATTTGACTATGATGCACAGGGCAATGTAGCCAGCATCATCGTTCCTGACGGAGCCACTACCAAGTACGCCTACAACACCAATGGCATGTTGTCCACGGTCACGCGACCAGATAACACCACGCGTCAATACGTCTATGAAGACACACGCTTTCCCACTGCATTGACCGGCGTGATCGACGAGGCAGGCGTTCGATACGCCTCCTATGCCTATGACGATCAGGGCCGAGCCATCCTCAGTGAGCTGACTGCCGGTGCGGATCGTTATCAATTCCAGTATGGCCCAGATGGACAGACGACGGTGCTGACGCCGGATGGCGGGAGCAGTGTCTATAGCTTCCTGAAACAGAACGGCGTGTTGTTGCCGACAGGAGTGAGCGCACCTTGCCCAACATGCGGCAAGACATCCCTCCGCAGCGAATACGACGCAAACGGTAATGTCGCGCGCAAGGTTGCGTACGACGGTACAGTAACCACCTTCTTGTACGACGCTGACGGGCGCGAGACGCAACGTGTTGTTGGCGCTGGCACGGTGGCAGCAAAGACGACAAATGTTGAGTGGCATCCCACGCTACGCGTTCCGGTGCGTATAGCTTCTCCGGGCCGAATTGATAGCCTCACATATGATTCCGCCGGCCGAGTAACAACATACGCTTGGTTTTATACGGATGATCAAAGCGGTGCTACAGGCTTTGTAGCTGCCCCGGCCGACTCAATCACAAAAATGAATTGGTCATACAACAGTGCTGGCCAAGTGATATCTGTGATCGAGACCAAGGGCGCGAATGAGACGGGACGCTGGTCCTTTACCTAGTCGGCCCTGAACAAATCG
>NZ_DBMV01000012.1 GCF_002298975.1 Ralstonia sp. UBA689 | reverse complement strand
CTTAACTGAACGGCATTAGCCCCGCAGGGCGCTTCTTGGTCTTCTGATACGGGTGTTACAGCAAGGCGACGTCCAAACCGAAGCGGCTTTTCAGCGCTTCTACCAGGGATTCTCGGGCGGCACGATCTTCCAGCTTCACATCCAGCATGACGCGGCCCGAATCCCATTCCTTTATTGTGCCCAATAGATCACCTTCGCTGCTGCGGATCTTGTACTGGCGACTGACTTCCTTGACCTTGCGTGTGCGCCCTTCTTGGGCCACTTTCCGGATCTGCTCGACATCGCGGCTCGACAGGCCCTCTTCCAGGACCCGGTGCACCAGCTCGCGCGTGCGCTCCTCGCCTACATTCTTGAAGTAAAGCGTCAGTTCATAGCCTGTCGCGATCCCAATACCTGCCGGACGTTCCTTCATGACATCCAGTACGGATTCCGGCAGCTTGAGCAGGGCCAGCGTTTTGTTGACGGTACCCGCCGACACGCCGGTAATCTCACAAATATCTTCTTCTTTTTTGACTTTTCCCTCATCCAGCAACTGACGCCAGGCGATCGCATTATCGAGTACCGACTGGCCTGATCGCTGTTCGTTCAGGACAAAGGACAACCGATAGAAATCGATGTCGGACAGACCATCCTCGATGAAGCAGTCCATCTCGGATTTGCCCGCCGCAGCCAATGCACGCTTGCGATAGTGACCGTCGATCAGGACATACCAACCTGGCCTGTCCGGATCAGGCGCAGCCAATCCGGGCGTTTGCTGGCCATGTGTAGCAATCGAGGCAGCCCGCTCCTGCACGATCTGCGGATCGTAGATGCGCCGTGCGTTGAGAGGATTCTCCTGCAGCCTCTCCAGCGGAACCTTGACGACACGACGCTCCGAACTGTTCGCCAGCTCCGGTGGACTTTCAGCGCTGAAAGCGGGTGCCGCGGGTTGCCCAAGCAGGCCGCGTGGATGCGAAGTGATGGCCTGTTCGGCCAGCGCGAATCGATCGACTGGCGCCGCCTTGGTTTTCTCGGCGGCGATGCCGGCCAGCATCCCTGCCTTGAGCGATTTCAACTTCGCGCTCATACGCGTTCCTCCTGCAGCAACTGCAACACCTCGTCAACCATCATGTCAACTTCGCTGACCGCCTCACGGGCGCCTTGCACGCCGTGCACCGTCGCGCCGATCGCCTGGCATTCACGGAATGCCGAACGAGAGCCGATCATGGCGTCCATCAACGGAATATCACCGTCATCACCAAGAATCTCGATGGCCTGTTTGGCAAGCGACACGCGTCGCTGAACCATGTTGGCCAGTACGCGAATCCGCAATGTCTCGTTGGTGATCTGCGCCTGCTGAGCCAAGGCTTTTGCCGCAACCGCCGCCCAAAGGTCAGGCGGAGAAGGCACGACCGGAATCAGGGCGATGTCCGAGATCAACAAAGCACTGGACGATGAAGGGGAATGGACTGCAGGCGGGCAATCGACCACGATGAAATCATAGTCGGCGACAAACTTGCGAACTTCCCGGTGCATGGCACCACCGGATGGCGCCAGGCCGATGACGGAAGCAGGAAAGGGCTTCTCTTCCGGAGCCTGAGCTGCCCATCGGGTCGCCGTTCCTTGTTCGTCCATGTCGACCAGCAGTGTCTTGCTGCCCCGCAGGCCCAAGGTTCCGGCGATGTGCATGCTGACAGTCGTCTTGCCGCAGCCGCCCTTTTGATTGAATACCGTTACGATCTTGGCGCTCACTGGTCCTCCACTTTCAGCGCTGAAAGTCAGTAGCGCTCATCTTAGGGAAGACGATCCAAAAACACAAGATCAATAAAATTCAATTTATATAATTACTTGATGTGGCGCATGGTGTGCAAGTCGATTTCAGTTCGCCTGAATTGCGATATAAATGCGATTTTTAGCGCATAACATCCCGCGTTGCGACTGCCATCTGTATGCTTGCTAGGTGTTTACCAGCGAGTGCGGAAAAGCGACATTTCACAAAAATGCCGACCATCGACACTGTGCCTCAAACTGGTTATGATGTTTAGACAGTCGTCTGAAGACTTTGTCTACGCAGGATTCGGAATCAGCCGGAATCTTCGTGCGATGTCCGGATCGGCTGGACGACTTGTTTTTTGTTTATTAAAGGAATTTTTGCATGGCCACGGGTACTGTCAAATGGTTTAACGAAACCAAAGGCTTCGGCTTCATCACTCCGGACGGCGGCGGCGCAGATCTGTTCGCGCACTTCTCCGAAATTCAGGGTTCGGGTTTCAAGACCCTGAAGGACGGCCAGAAGGTCTCCTTCGAAGTGAAGCAAGGCCCGAAGGGTCTGCAAGCCTCCGCGATCAAGCCGGAATAAGCGTTTCAGGCTGAGACGCCTGAGATGAAAAAAGGGGAGCTTCGGCTCCCCTTTCTTTTTGCCTGCAAGACTGCCGCGTCAGGCCAGCTTCCGCACGCTGGTCCGCGACGGCTGCAGGATCAGCGCCTTCGAGGAATCCGCATCCACCTTGGCATCCGGATAGACCACCAACACGTCCTTCAAAGCCTTACGGAACAGCGCACGGAATTTTCGCTCGCTCTCGGTCTCGGTGCCGAACTGCATCTGCAGCGCTTCCCAAGGGATCTCAGTACGCTTCTGGATAGTGAAGAAGCGGTACGTTAGCCACGAGTACACGTCGAGCGCGAACGGCGATTGCTTCAGCGCTTTCAACGCACGCATATCCACCGGCACGGGGCGATTCACCAGCTCGTTGAAGAACGGCTCAGACAGCACCACAAAGCTCTCGAACATCGAGCCCTGACCCGGCTGCATCGGATCCCACCAGGTCGACAGTTGATCTGCAAGCAGGTACCCAATGCGGTCGATCGACAGCGGTTCCTGATTCTGATTCTGGTTAGGCGCCGATTTGTTCTGCACGATGGCAATCGTGGCCGAGAACAGGCGGATCATCTGCTGACGCACCAGCGTCATGGTGCCCCGCTTGCCACCCGTAGCCATCGGGATGCCCAAGTTGTACATGAACTCCGACAGCGAGTTGCCCAGCGAAATACGCCGGTCTTCCACCGTGCCCTGGAATTCACCGCGCTTCTTCTTGGCCATGATTTCCTTGCCGATCCAGGCCAGCATCAGCCGCGGATACGAGCCATAGGGATAGCCGAAGGAGACGGTCTCGGAAACGATACGCTGTCGGCCGTTGGTAGCTCGCTCCGAGCGCTGCTGGGTGAAGTACCCGGGCTGGATCATCAGCGAGATGTTGCCGCTGGAACGGGTCCAGACCGGTGGGGAGCCTTTGGGCGCGCGATAGGGGAGGGTGACCTGGACGCTGGCGCGGCTGAGGAATCCAACCTCGCCGCTTTGCCAGGCGTCTTCGCGCTCCATCGCCTGAGCTTCGTCGAAGAGGCGCTGGAATTTCTCCGGCGCGGCAATGACTTGCCCTCCCGAAGGGACGATGATGCGGCCGGGCGAATTGTCGTCCGGCTTCCCGTTGGGTGTAAGGCGTTTGGTGACCATGGCGCGTGAGAATTGTTCAGAGCCTTTGTACTAAAACCCCTTCGCCTTGTCACGCAGAATCGGGTACGTTTTCCGAATTTCATTTGTTGTCGCGGGAAGGGCCTCGGTGGGCAACCTGCAAGGTTGTCCACGGAAGACCTTTCCTCACTACAAGTGATATATACCTTCTACGTTTACTACAGGTAAACCGTATACGCGCCCCGGAAAGCCCTGCTGGCATTGGGTTTAGGGGGTGAAACCGTACTCAATTCTGCGGGCTTGCGAACCCAATTCTGCGTGGCACCGTACCCGCTTCTGCGCGAAACCGTACCCGCTTCTGCGCAAGAGGCGTGCCAGTTTCTGCGGGGACAACATTCGGTTATCCACAGTGTTATCCACAGAAAGCGGTCGCTGGTAGCTGAACTGAGTGGCTCCAATGCGTCTTGCGTACCCGTTTCTGCGGAGGACACACCCGAGTTTGCGATCGGCACGGCGCAATACGATGCGAAGCGTACCCGTTTCTGCGATGCCTCTGGCTTGCGACGTGCATCCGTGCGTACCCATTTCTGCGTCCGCTTGAGCAACGGATGCATGGCGAAGCTTGCTGCAGCGGGATTCATAGAAAAGCGAGTACCCGCTTCCTGGCGCGATCATCGGATCTTGGCGTACCTGTTTCTGCGAGGTGTCGATCGGGATCAAGACCAGCGGGGATGGAGTGGGCAGGCTCTCGATCTATGTTGTCAGAACTTTCATCGCTGAAACCCGGAGGGGCATGCCGGGTGGGAGTCCACCAGTCGGTAGGGCATCGGTCTGGTCATCCGCCTGACCGTACCTGTTTCTGCGGGTAAAAACCCTTATCCGCCAATAGCTTGCCTCGCGACACCGCAGAAATGGTGTACCCATTTCTGCGAAGGATTGCGCAGAAACAGGTACACCTGCATGTGGGCGCGCAGTTCAAGCACTTTCGCAGAAATGGGTTCGGTCCATTCTCGCGAGACAGCTTGATGTGACGCAGAAACAGGTACGGCTACGCCCGAAGCCGCCGCAGAAACGGGTACGCCTGCGTTTTGCGACCGATCTGCCCGCACGACGCGACGTCTTCTTATGCAGCGCGTACCTGTTTCTGCGAAGCCAGGCGCAGAAACAGGTACGCCAATCGACGATAGGGTCGCATGGCATCACGCTTTCGCAGAAATGGGTACGGATCGCATGATGCGGCTGGCTGCATGCGCCAGGGCGGACGACCAGAATGGGTACGTGCAGGCAACTGGCGTTTCGGGCATCATGCGCATCCCGCGCGCCGGCCGCCTAGCGCTTGGCCGGGGTGTTTTCCGTCATTTCACTCGCATGAACAGCATTTCGCCTGGCCGCCCAACGGGGGCCGGAATCTTGTGAAGAGTCAGGTCGCCCCGTGGTGGGCGGGCATCGGGGGCGCCCGTGCTGCCCAGGGCCGGCTGGCGATGACACTTCACAACAAGAGGAGACAACCTGCATGACCTGGCTCGCGCGCATCTTCAAGCTCGAAGAACACCAGACCGACGTCCGCACCGAGGTGCTCGCTGGCCTGACGACGTTCCTCACCATGGCTTACATCATCTTCGTCAACCCGAACATCCTGGCTGACGCGGGCATGCCGCACGATGCGGTGTTCGTGGCCACCTGCATCGCGGCGGCGATCGGCACGATCATCATGGGGATGTACGCCAACTACCCGATCGCCATGGCGCCGGGCATGGGGCTGAACGCGTATTTCGCTTATGCGGTGGTCAAGGGCATGGGCTTTACGTGGCAGGCGGCGCTGGGCGCCGTGTTCATCTCGGGCTGTCTGTTCATGCTGGTGAGCGTGCTGCGCATCCGCGAGATGATCGTCAACGGGATTCCTCATTCGATCCGCATAGCGATCACGGCGGGCATCGGGCTGTTCCTGGGGATCGTGTCGCTGCGCGGGGCGGGGTTGATCGTCGGCAATCCAGCGACGCTCGTGACCCTGGGCGATGTGCATCAGCCCTCGGTCATCCTGGCGGTGATCGGCTTTTTCCTGATCGTGGCGCTGGACCACATGCGCGTGAAGGGCGCGATCCTGATCGGCATCCTGGCCGTGACGGCGGCGAGCTTCTTCTTTGCCGGCAACACTTTCCACGGCGTGGTGTCGATGCCGCCGTCGCTGGCGCCGACGCTGCTGCAGCTCGACATCATGGGCGCGCTGTCGGTGGGCATCCTGAACGTGGTACTGGTGTTCTTCCTGGTAGAGCTGTTTGACGCGACGGGCACACTGATGGGCGTGGCCAACCGCGCGGGCTTGCTCAAGCAGGGCAAGATGGACCGCCTGAACAAGGCGCTGCTGGCCGACAGCACGGCCATCATGGCGGGCTCGCTGCTGGGCACGTCGTCGACCACGGCTTATATCGAAAGCGCTTCGGGTGTGCAGGCCGGCGGCCGTACGGGGTTGACTGCGCTGACGGTGGCGATGCTGTTCCTGCTGTGCCTGTTCTTCGCGCCGCTGGCTGGCGTGGTACCGGCCTACGCGACGGCGCCCGCGCTGCTGTATGTGTCGTGCCTGATGCTGCGCGAGCTGGTGGACTTGAACTGGGAAGACACCACCGAAGCCGTGCCGGCCGTGCTGACGGCGCTGATGATGCCGTTCACCTACTCGATCGCCAACGGCGTCGCCTTCGGCTTCATCACCTATTCGGGCCTGAAGCTGTTCACCGGCCGCATGCGCGAAGTGCCGGTCATCGTGTGGATCATCTCGGCGATATTCCTGTTTCGCTTCTTCTATCTGTCGGGCGGACACTGAGCGCGCGAGCACTCAACCTGCTGCCAACAAACGCGGCCCTTCGGGTCCGCGTTTGTTTTTTTATGCGCATGACTGCACTGAGCGTACCCATTTCTGCGTGCCTTTGCGGACACGAGCGTACCCATTTCTGCGGACGACCGGTGACGGTCGAGCAGTGGAGCGTACCCAATTCTGCGAGTGATGTGAGCGTCAACTATTGAGCGAAGCGCGTCGACAATCGGTTTCGACGCTGCTTTTGCAGCGGCGTGCACGGGTGGTGCGTACCCGTTTCTGCGTGATGTGTGGAGACGTGTTAAGCCGACGGCGCGGCCAGTTTGCGTGCCGCGACAGCGATGCTGGCGGCAAGATCGGCCTCGCGGGCGCGCACGGCAACGCTGGGCAAGGCGGCCAGGCCCAGCGCATGCGCGACATCGGCCGCCGCTTCGCCCGCGGCAAGCCGCTCGCGCAGATGCGCGCTGCGCACGCCGCGCAGCGAGGCGTGCGCCAGGCGGCCGGCTGCGTCGGCTTGGCCGATGCCGCGGGCGTAGTCGGCGGCTTCGGCCAGCATGGCCTTGACGATCAGCAGCAGTTGCGAGCGCGAGGCGATGCCCCTGCGTTCGCCGAAGTCGCGGCGCAGGGCAGGGGAGTCGATGATGCTGCCGTCGGCGCGCCGCGGCGAGCGCTTGCGTACCGAGAGCAGCAGCGGTGTCGATTCACCCGGCAGCGGCAGCGGCGACAGGCTGAACGCCGCACGGTACTCGCGTAGCGCGTTCATCAACGCGTCGCACGGCAGCCAGCGCTGCGTGCGTCCGCTGCCGATCGCCAGCAGCCAGACCGATGCTGGCAGTGAGCCATCGGATGCGGCTTGCGTGGCGGGCACGGCATGCAATGCCACATCGCCCATGCGTGCGCTCACCAGTTCCGAGACGCGCATGCCGGCGTGCGCGAGCAGCACAGCCAGAAAGTGGTCGCGCGCCCGACGCAACCGGGCTTCGCGGCCCAGCGCGACGCGGGAGCGCACCGCATCGATCAACAGGGCCATGTCAGCCGCGCTCAAAGCGGCATTGGAGGGATCGGGCTTTGCCGCTACGGCTTGTGGCGCTGAGTCCGCTGCCACGACTGCCGGAACGGTGACGACGATGGCATCGTCGTCGAGAAACGGGTTCGCGCGCAGATAGCCCGCGCGCTGCAGCCAGCCGCACAGGTTGGCTGCGATGACGCTGCTCTGCCGCGTGGAGCGCGCCGAGAGCGGGCCGCGCAGCGGCGTCCAGCGGGCATCGTCGCGTTCAATGCCGCGCGCGCTGATCGCCCAGGCAGGCGGTGTCTGCAAAAAGCGCAGGTAGGCGATGGCGTCTTCGCGTTGCCAGCGTGCGATCGGCTGACCGAACGCGCGGGCGTACCAACACACGCGCTCGGCTTCCACCCGGTACTGCGACAGCGTCGATGCGCCCACCGCCCGCGTGCCCGAGGCACGCGCATCGAGCCAAGCCTGTACGCGTTCGCGCTCCAGTACGAAGGCCTGCGCATCGCCGTGCACATCGTCGTGCGGATGGGCCTGGGAGGCGATCTTGTCAGGAGGAGGCGCGGCCTCTGCCGGGCGCGGTTCGGACATGCTGGAGCGCGTGGAGCACAACGGAAGATGGGATCGCGCAAGTATAGCGAGGCATCTCCGTACCCAGTGCGCACCCAGCGTCATGCGCGTTTTCCGAACAGCGAATTAGCAGGCTTGGGCGCGGCATGAGATGGAGATGGCGCCAAGGGACGGTTTGCTTGCGCGCCATCGGGCCGGGAACGAAATCTGCTGCGAAGACGGTACCGGCACGCGTGCACGACTAACCCGATACGTGCGCCCGTTCTGACTTTTGACGATCGACAGACCCCAGCGGAGGTGCGATGAGCGAATCCATGGCCAGCCGACCGGCACCGGCCAGCGTGGCGGAAAACCCCATCAAGCGCGGGCAAGCCCAGCGCGAGCGCTTCCGTCATCAACGCGAATTCGTCACGCTGGTCGAGAACGCGCCGGATGTGCTCGCGCGACTCGATCGGGAACTGCGCTGCGTCTATGTGAACCGTGCGGTGACCGACGCCTTTGGCGTGGCGCCGACGGCTGTGATTGGTCGTACGCTGGTCGAGTCGCCATTGTCGGCTGGCGTGACGGGTCCGCTGGAGGATGCCGCGCGGGAGGCGTTTGCGTCGGGCGCCGAGCAGACACTGACGCTGCATCTGCCGGCTGACGGCGTGCGCGCACGCACTGCACACTACAACGCCCGCGTGATTCCGGAAGCCAACCGTTACGGAAAGATGGCGGCGGCGCTGCTCATCGTCTACGACGTGACCGAGCGCACAGAGGCCGAACGCGAGCGCGACGCGTTGCTGCTGCGCGAGCAGGCCGCCCGCGCACAGGCCGAGGCCGCCGCACTTGCGCGCGATCAGCTCCTGGCGGTGGTGTCGCACGAACTGCGCTCGCCGCTCAACGGCATCCAGAACTGGACTTACGTGCTGGAGAATCTGGTGGGCGGCGGCACGCCGTTGATGCAGCGCGCGCTGGCCGGCATCAAGACCGGTGTGGAGCAGCAGGTGCGGCTGATCGAAGACCTGCTCGACGCCACCCGCGTGATGAGCGGCAAGCTGCGCCTGATGCGCGAACCCTTCGTGTTGCGCGTGGCGCTCGAGAGTGCGCTCAACAGCGTGCGTGCGCTGGCCGCCGAACGCGGCATCACGCTGCATGTGTCGAGCACGCTCGACACGCATGAGATCGACGGCGATGCCGACCGCATCCAGCAGATTGTCTGGAACCTGCTCACCAATGCCATCAAGTTCACGCAGGAAGGCGGTGACGTTTGGCTGTCGGCCGACTTCGTGGGCGAGGTGGTGCGCATCGTGGTGCGTGACAACGGCCGCGGCATCGCACCGGCCTTCGTGCCGTACCTGTTCGACCCGTTCCGCCAGGCTGACGCCTCGCACACGCGGCGCACCGGCGGCCTTGGGCTTGGGCTGGCGCTGGTCAAGCGCTTGACCGAGCTGCATGGCGGACGCGTACATGCGCGCAGCGACGGCGAGCACCGCGGCGCCGTCTTCACCGTCTACTTGCCGCTGCGCGCCGGCGCGAAGGTGACCATGGCGCTGGCCGAAGACCCCGCGCCCAATGGAGGACCGCTGCCGTCGCTTGCGGGCCTGCGCGTGTTGCTGATCGACGATGAGCAAGATGCGCGCGATGCGCTGGCGATGCTTTTGACACAGGTCGGGGCGCAGGTCGGCAGCGCGGGCTCCGGTCAGGAGGCGATGGCGCGGCTCGATGCCTCGGGCGTCTCGGCCCGCCCGCATGTCGTGGTGTGCGATATCGCGCTGCCGGATGAAGACGGCTACGCGATCCTGCAGAAGATCCGCTGGTGGGAGCGCCAACGCCTGGCTGCGGGCGCCACGCCGATCGCCGCCATCGCACTGACAGCCTTTGCGCAGCCCGAGGATCGCGCCCGCGCGCTGGCGTGCGGTTTCCACGAGCATCTGGTCAAGCCGGTGTCACCGTACGATCTGGTGCGCACGCTGCGGACCTTGGCCGGGTTCTAGGCAGTTGTTGTACGGCATCCGCAGGCAAGCGTTACAAGCCACAGGTAACCGTTACGCGACAAGCGCGGCGCCTGCTCCGGCAGCGTGTGTGCGCCACCTGCCGGTCGTGTATGCGCAGCGTGCACCTTGCGAGACGCGATGCGCGGCGGCATCTATATGGCACGTCCGTTGCAGGACGAGAGGCGTTGAGGTTTCGTTCGCAGGAGGGCGCCATGCACCCACGTGCCGTTGTGTGCAGTCCAGGTCCCCGCAGTTCCCGTTCCGACCCGCAGCGCGACGAGGCAGCAGGCGGTGTCGTGCCGCCGCGCGCACCCGATGCCGGCAGCGCCGGCGAACGTGTGGATGCGGTACTTGGCAGACCGGAGCATGAGCAGCACGAGAGACCTGGGTCCGGCCCCGGGCTATCGGGTTGCCTGCCGCACGAGCGCGATCAGCACCTCGAAGAACAGCGCTCCGGCCCGCGCGCCAACATCGAGCAGGCCGCGCGCGACATCGAGAGTGGCCTGCTCGATACCGACCTGCACAACACGCCGGGCATCGAATGCGTGGTGCGCGCGCGCTACGCCGCCGCCAATCGAGAAGATCAAGATCGCCAAGTCGCCAACCGCAGCGCAGACGAATTGGCCGACAAGCGCGGCGATGCAGGCAAGCCCCTGCACAGCCACAACGAACCCAAGCACTGAGCGGCAGCCATGCGCATCGCCTACGTGACCGAGACGTGGCCACCGGAACTCAATGGCGTGTCGCTGACGGTCGAGCGCACCGTCGCCTTCCTGCGCGCACGTGGGCATGACGTGATGCTGGTGCGTCCGCGCCAGCGCAGCCTCGACGCCAGCCAACAAGCCCGGGCGGGCGACACGCTGCGCGTGCAAGGAGTGCCGATCCCGCTGTATCCGGACCTGCGCATGGGCCTGCCCGCGCGCCGCCGTCTGCTGCGCGTGTGGCAGGCTGGTCGATCGGGCCGGCCTGACCTAGTGCACGTGGCCACCGAGGGGCCGCTGGGCTGGTCGGCTGTTCAGGCAGCACGGCAGTTGGGTGTGCCGGTCACTTCCGACTTTCGCACGCGCTTTGACGAGTACGGCCGCCACTACGCCTGGGAGGGTGCTGTTGCGCTGGTGCGTGGCTATCTGCGCGCCTTCCATAACCGCACCGATCGCACCTTCGTGCCCACGCGCGAACTGCAGCGGCAACTGGGCGAACTCGGCTTCGAACGCCTTACTGTCAGTACACGTGGCGTCGATGCCAGCCAATTCGCGCCGCGCTGCCGCAGCGGGCCGCTGCGCGCGCAGTGGGGCGCCACCGACAATGCACCGGTCGTACTGACGGTGGGGCGTCTGGCCGCAGAGAAGAACCTGGATGTCGCGCTGACTGCCTTCGCCGCCATCCGGCAACGAGTGCCCGGTGCACGGCTGGTCATGGTTGGCGAGGGCCCGCAGCGCAGCGTTCTGCGCCGGCGCTGTCCCGACGCCGTGTTTGCCGGTATTCAACACGGCGAGCCGCTGGCCGCGCACTACGCTTCGGCCGATCTGTTCCTCTTCCCAAGCCTGACCGAGACCTTCGGCAATGTTGTCGTCGAGGCCATGGCCAGCGGCCTGCCCGTGGTGGCGTTCGACACCGCCGCCGCCGGCATGCACGTGTGCACCGGCGAGAGCGGCTGGCTGGTGCCGGTGGGTGATGCAACCGCCTTTACACGCGCCACCGTCCAGCTCGCGACCGATGCAGCGTTGCGCCGGCGTCTCGGCCACGCCGCATGGCTGACCGCACAGCACCTGGACTGGCCGCGCGTGCTTGAACAGTTCGAAGCGGCGCTGACGGTCGTGCACCACGCGGCTGTCACCGGCGAGGCCTGTCATGGCGATCCACGCCTGGCCTGACTGGAAGCGCTGGCGCGAGCGCGACCGTCAATTGGCTGTCGCGCTTAACCACATTGCCGGCGATGCGGCGCTGATGCATTTCTATCGGGGTATCAGTCGCCTGGGCGATGGCATGCTGTGGTACGCATTGATGGCCGCGTTGCCCGTGGTCGGCGGCGTAACCGGCGGGGAGTGTGCCAAGCAGATGGGCCTGACGGGGGTGATGTCGCTGATGATCTACGTGCTCCTCAAGCGCGGCGTGTGCCGGCCGCGGCCGTATCTCTCGTGTGAGGAGATCCACCTGTGTGGGCGCGTGCTGGACCAGTTCAGCTTTCCATCCGGGCACACGTTGCATGCCGTGTCGTTCAGCATCGTGATGGCGGCGTACTACCCGCGTATGGCGTTGGCGCTCGCGCCGTTCACCGTCATCGTTGCGCTGTCGCGCGTCGTGCTCGGCCTGCACTACCCAAGCGACGTGCTGGCGGGCGCGGGGCTGGGGATGCTGATCGGCGGATTGTCGGTGTGGTTGTTTTAGTACGTCGCTTGCGGGTGATTCGCCAACGCGGTTTCCGGGCCGCCCATCAGTGCTTCTGCCAACACCTGTGCAAAGCCGTTCTTGGTGACCGGCGTGCGGGTTTCCAGGCAGGTGGCGAGCAGGTCTTGCCAATGGCGGATGACGTCCGGGTACGCGGCATCGGCCGGATGCAGGCCCAGGCGCAGCAGCGGCGCGTGTGCCTGCTGCCGTGCCAGCCAGCGCAGGTAGTAGCGAGAGACCAGTCGGCGTGCGTTGGACCGAACGCTGTAGGTCAGGCAGGGCGCGGCCAGCGCGCGCACCGGATGCAGCAGGTTGAAGCGCCGCAGCGTGGTGGTGTAGCGCAGGGGCAGTCCATCGAGCGCCTGCCACGTGGCGGCATTCATCAGCCAGGCCGGCGCGACAAAGCCATGCAGCGGCCAGCCGTTGGCAGCAAACCAGGCCGCGCCGGCTTCGATGCGCGTGCGCGCGACGGCCAGCGGAATCGCCGAGAACTCGCCTTCACCGGCCGTATAGCGCGTGCGGATCCACTGGTCGATCAAACCGCCGGGGGGCTGGTCGTCCAGGTGCGCATAGCCGTGCAGCACGAGCTCGTCTCCTTCGGCGATGCGTTCGGTCATCAGGCGGCAGAAGCGCTCGCTGTTGCGCGCGGTCGGGCCGCGATGGAAGTTGGGGATGACCAGGAGCGACTTCGGCACGGTGCAGACCTCGTCCAACGCGGAGAGCAAGACCTTGCACGCCGGCCATGTGGCGGGCGTGACATCGTGCATGGCAAGCACCAGGTAGCGCGACATGATGAATGGATGGGTGGACTCGTGGGCTTGTTATAGACCTATCGGGCGCGTGCCGCACGCCGGGGTTCGGCAGCGTTGTCCGCTGTATTGGCCTGTGCCCCGAGCAGTGCCAGGTAGCGGCGCAGCAGTTGCGGCAGCACTGCGTGCCAGTCATATCGCATGGCGTGGCGGCGCGCGGCATGGGCCAGCATGACCGGATCGCGTTGCCGGAGTGCGCGCAGCGCCTGCGCGAAATCGTCGGCACGGCAGTGCGGCACGGCGTAGCCGACGCTTTCGTCCACCAGTTCGGCAAGGCCGCCGGCCGAGCAGGTCACCACCGGCACGCCGCTGGCCATTGCTTCGAGCGCGACGAGGCCGAACGTTTCCTGATCCCCGGCATGGACGAACACATCGGCACTGGCCATGGCGGCGGCCAGGTGCTGCGCATCGCCCTCGTAGGGCAGCGCGCGCACGTGCCTGCCGTGTGGCGGCGTCGGGCCGGAGCCGATGGTGACCAGGACGGTGCCGTCGTCGAGCTTGTCCACCGCGTCGCACAGCACCTGCAGGTTCTTCTCGGGCGCATAGCGGCCGACGTAGAGCAGCACGCGCGCATCGCGCGGCAGGCCGATCTGCTCACGCCAGCGCAACGACCGCCGCGCCGGGTGAAAGAGGCGCGTATCGACCCCCAGCGGCTGCAACTCGATGCGCTGCACGCCCAGTTCGGCCACCTTCTGGGCGATGTAGCGGCTGGGCACGAATACGGTGTCGAAGTGCGGATAGAGCCTGCGCGCATACGCCGCCGCGGCCAGCTCGGCGGGTGGCCCGCCCAGGCGGCGGAAGAACGCCGGCAGGTCGGAGTGATAGAACGCCGCCACCGGCACCTGCAAGCGGGCGCCCGCGCGCAGGGCCGCCCACGACAGCCGGTACGGGTCGCCCGCCTCGATCAGGTCGGGCGACAGAGCGTACAGCGCGCGCTCGGCGGGGCCACAGCGCAGCGGAACGCGATAACCGTGTGACAGCGGCAGCGGCACGCCCGGCACCACGGCAATCTCATTGGTGGCATCGTCCGCTGCGCCCGGCACCACCAGTGTGTGCCGCCAGTGCGTGGAGCGCAGGAAGTCGTGCTTGGCGCGCAGGTAGCGCTTGACGCCGCCGCTTTCCGCCGCCCAGAACATCGTCACGTCGGCCAGATGGAGCGGTGCGGCCGCAGCGTGCTCGGCGCTTTCGGCGGGCCCTGCCAGGTGAGGGTCGATGCCAGGGTCGATCGGCAGCTTGCGCACAGGCGTCCTGTTGGTGGAAGCAGGCCTTCAGACCTGGCGCCGCATTTCAGCCGATGCGATGCGCATCAGCCCACGATACTTGGCGACGGTGCGGCGCGCGACGATCACCCCCTGCTCGGCCAGCATCTTGGCCAGCGACACGTCCGATAGCGGCGCATCGGCATCTTCGGCTTCGATCATCTCCTTGAGCAGTGCCCGCACCGAGGCCGCCGAGCACGCGCCGCCCGTGTCGGTGGCAAGCTGGCGCGAAAAGAAATACTTGAACTCGAAGATGCCGCGCGGCGTCGCCATGTACTTGTTGCCGGTGGCGCGCGAGATCGTCGATTCGTGCAGGCCGAGCTCTTCGGCCACGTCACGCAGCACAAGCGGCTTCATGGCCACCTCGCCGTATTCCAGGAAATGCTTCTGGTGCGCGACGATGGCCTCGGCCACGCGCTGGATGGTGGCAAAGCGCTGCTGTGCGTTGCGGATCAGCCAGCGTGCCTCCTGCAACTGATGCGCCAGCGGCGTGCGATGGTGGCCGCGCGTCTGCGCGAAGAGGTCGGCATAGACCCTGTTGATGCGCGCGCACGGCGCCACCGCCGGGTTGGTGACGGCCACCCACTTGCCCTTGATCTTTGCGACAAACACATCCGGCACGATGTAGCCCGCGTGCGCCTGCGAGAAGCGCAGCCCCGGGCGCGGGTCGAGTGTGCGGATCAGCGCGCAGGCGTCTCGCAGCTCCACCTCGCTGCAACCGAGCGCGCGGCGTATCTGCATCAGTTCGCGCTTGGCCAGGTGCGGCAGGTGGCTGCGCACGATGTCCTGCGCGATCTCCTGGAGGCGTTCTTCGGGGTCCGTATCGGCGGGGCGTGCCTCGATCTGCAGGCGCAGACATTCGGACAGGTCGCGCGCGGCCACGCCCGGCGGGTCCAGGCTCTGTACCAGCGCCAGTGCAATCTGCATTTCCTTCTCGGTGGGTGTGGGCTCCACCGGTGCGAGCGGAATCAGTTCGGTCAGCAGTTGGCGCAGGTAGCCGTCGTCGTCCAGCGCTTCGATCACGGTCAGCGCGAGCAGGCTGTCGCGCTCCGACAGGCGGTAGCTGAGCAGTTCCTGGCGCAGGTGCTCGCGCAGGCTCGGCGTGGCGTGAACCCATTCGCCAATGTCGGTGCCTTCGCCGTCGCCATGGTGGTTGCCGCTGTGGCTGTAATAGGTGCCGAAGTCGGCCGGAAACGCTTCCGATGCGTCCAGTGTTGGGTCGGTCTCGATGGCGCTGGTGGTGGTCTCCGGCGGTGTTTCGTCGGCGGCCATATGGTCAACCGCATGACCGTCAGGTTCGGCAGCGTCGGGGCCGTCGCCAGGGCCGGCCATGAGGGCCATGGCGTCGGCTTGGGGCTGCGCACCGGCCTCTTGTTCGACCTCTTCCAGGAATGGGTTGCTGGCGAGCGCTTCTTGCATTTCCTGCGCAAATTCGTTTGCGGACAACTGCAACAGCTTGACCGACTGCTGCAGCCGTGGCGTGAGTGCGAGATGCTGCTTCGCACGCATTTCCAAAGCGGCCTTGACCATTCGCCTTGCCTCCATGAGTGGGCGCCGGCCTTGCGGCCAACATGACTCACCATCGATGCAAAGCGTATGCCAAGTCCAGGAACCGAGCTGCGACAAGCCTTCGCAGGCGGCTGGCACGCCGTTTCTACATGTTCATGTCGTTTTTATATGCGCATTGTTGCCGGCACATGACAGGACGCCGCGCGCGTATGGCGATCATCGTGCGATGGCAATCCGTGCCAAGGCGGGTACATGTGTTGCTGAAGCGGCTGGGAAGCCGGCAGTGCGGCGATGCGCCGGCTTCGCGTTCCGTCACCGTCACCCGAAAGGAGAAACCGATGCAATCACGTACGCTGACTGCCACCCTCGCGGCCGCCATTCTGGCCCTTGGCATGACGACAGCCTATGCCCAGACCAACCCGGCGCCTGCAGACGCGCCCTCCAATGCGCCCAAGGCGGGCACGGACGCCATGCCTGCCGATGGCGGCACCGGCGCCAGCACCGAAGGCGCCAAGCCCAAGGCAAAGAAGTCGCGTCAACATAAGCCTTCGCGCAAGTCGGACGCATCGAGCGGTAGCAGCGCCAGCGATATGTCGGGCTCCGGCAAGGCATCGGGCGCGTCGGGTGGTGGCGATGCGTCAATGGGTTCCGGCAGTCCTCAGCCGGGCAGCACCAAGCAAAGCCAGTAATCGCGCACGCGCACGCATCTGCGCTGAAACATCAGCGTGGATGCGTGCGGGCGTGATTGTCGAGCGGGAGTGTCGTCAGGCCGCCACGCTGGCGGCCGCTGTGCTCTGGTAGAGATCCAGCCGGTTGTAGAGCGTCTTCAGGCTTACGCCCAGCGTCTTGGCCGCCTGGCGCTTGTCGCCGTGAAAGTGCTCCAGCGTGGCCAGGATCATGACGCGCTGCGCCTCGGCCAGCGTTACGCCCACCGACAGGCTCAGCACGCCTTCCTTGACGGTCGGCCGAGCAGGGCCGCGCGGTGGTGTCAGCGGGTTGTCCAGCTCGACGGTCTTCTCGCCGAGGATGTAGCCGCGCTGCACTGCATTGCGCAGCTCGCGCACGTTGCCGGGCCAGGCATGGCTGCGCAGCGCATCGAGTGCCGCGCGTGAGAACGCCTTGTCGGTCTGGTGCGCGGCGTTGAACTGCGCGAGAAAGTGCTGGGCCAGCTCTTCGATGTCGTCGCCGCGCTCGCGCAGCGGCGGCACGTACAGCGGCACCACGGCCAGGCGGTACATCAGGTCTTCGCGGAAGGTGCCGTCGGCCACCGCTTCCTGCAGGTTACGGTTGGTGGCCGCGATGATGCGCACGCGCGTCTGGATCGGCTCGGTTCCACCCACGCGCATGAAGACGCCGGTCTCCAGCACGCGCAAGAGCTTGACCTGCATCTCCACAGGCATCTCGGTGATCTCATCCAGGAAGATCGTGCCGCCGCAGGCATGCTCGAAATAGCCGATATGGCGCTGGCCCGCGCCCGTGAAACTGCCCTTCTCGTGGCCGAACAGTTCCGACTCGATCAGGTTGGGCGAGATCGCGCCGCTGTTCACGGCGATGAAGGCCTGGTCAGCACGCGGGCTCATGTCGTGCACAGTGCGGGCGATCAACTCCTTGCCGGTGCCGGATTCGCCCATGATGAGCACGGTGGCGAGTGTTCCGGACACCTTCCCGATCTGGCGATACAGCGTACGCATGACCGGCGCATGGCCATAGAGATGGCCGAAGTCGGGGGCGGCAATGGCGTGAGCGGCAGGGGCGTTGCCGGCGTCCGTTTTGGTCAGCACGCGTTCGGGCGCGTCGAACTCGGCCGGCGTCGGGGGGTAGGGCAGGCGCCCTGTGACGACTGCGCGATCGTCGGCGAAGGCTTCGCTCAAGGACATGGCTCCCTCGTGGTCGGTCGCGACGGGGGCGTCCTGGCGAGGCGTCGCCCGTTCAGCGATGGAGCCTCCTGAGGGCTTGGCGCGTCGTCATCCCGTCACATTGTGTTGAAAAGTTGAGCCATTATCGGGGCCGGCCGAGCGTGTTGTATGTCAGGCATGCGCTGACGTTTCGGCCGTCCTGTCGGCCAAACGCTGACAAGAAACCGGCCCGAAACGTCGGCGGGGCCTTGGTTCCATGCCATAAGCAGCCTGGCATGCGGCGTACCGTGTCCATTTGCCCCGATGGGTGGCGAAGCCTTGGCCTTCTCATCTATGCTGAGTGCACGGTCGTCCGTCCGGGCCGCCTTGTCGGAGTGATGCATTCGATCCTTTTCTTGCACGAAACCTTGTAAAAATGACCGGTTTCCGCATTGGCGACGTGGGTTTTGCGGCATAAGGCGTCGTACGTTTATTCGGTGGAATACTTCTTGCACCTGCCGCCCGCCCGGGCGCCCGCGGCATGCAGTTGCCCCGCGCGTTGACCGCCCGATTGTCGAATTTGGGCCGAGTTCGGGCCGACCTTGGGGCCCGCCCATTCAACCGAATCGAGATGCCACATATCCTGATTGTCGAAGACGATGCCAACGCGCGCGCAGCCCTGGGCGAGCTAGTGGGTGCGGAGGGTTTCACCACTGCGCTGGCCGGATCGCTGCGCGATGCGCGCATTCAGATGTCGCGGCACAGCCCTGACGCCGTGCTGATCGACCTGCTGCTGCCCGACGGAAACGGCATGGACTTGATGGAGGACATCGTCCCGCATTCCGGCACGGAAATCATTGTCATGACCGGCCACGCCAGCGTGGAGACCGCTGTCGAGGCGCTGCGCATGGGCGCGGCCGATTACCTCGTCAAACCGGTCAACTTCCAGCGGCTGAAATCCGTGCTGGCGCGTATTCCGCGCCCGGGCGATCTGAAGGCAGAGATCGGCAGCCTGCGCGGCGAACTGCGCCGCCTGGGCCTGTTCGGCCAGATGCTCGGCAACTCGCCGGTCATGCAGACGCTGTACGACCAGGTCAGCCGCGTGGCGCCCACCGAGGCCACCGTGCTGCTCATCGGCGAATCCGGTACCGGCAAGGAACTGGTCGCGCAAACCATCCATGACCTGAGCCTGCGTCGCAAGCAGCCCTTCCTGCCCGTCAACTGCGGCGCCATCTCGCCCAATCTGATCGAGTCGGAGATGTTCGGCCACGAGCGTGGCAGCTTCACGGGCGCCGACCGCCAGCACAAGGGCTATTTCGAGTGCGCCAACGGCGGCACGCTGTTCCTCGATGAAATTACCGAGATGCCGATCGAACTGCAGGTCAAGCTGCTGCGCGTGCTGGAGACCGGCGTGTTCATGCGCGTGGGCACCAACCGCGAGATCGATTCCGACGTGCGCGTGATTGCCGCCACCAACCGCGACCCGGAAGAAGCCGTGGCCGACGGCAAGCTGCGTGCCGACCTGTATCACCGCCTGAACGTGTTTCCGCTGCAACTGCCGCCGCTGCGTGAACGCGGCAAAGATGTGGAGCTGCTGGCGCAGCATTTCCTGGACCAGCTCAACGCGCAGAACAACACCAAGAAGGCGTTCCTGCCGCCCGCCATGGACACGCTGCGCGCCTACAACTGGCCCGGCAATGTGCGCGAGCTGCGCAACTATGTGCAGCGTGCGTTCATCCTGTCGGACGACGCGGGCATCGACACGGCCAATGTGCCGCTGCAGGTGTCGAGCACGCAAACCGCTTCCGGCTCCACGCTGACGATTCCGGTCGGCACCTCGCTGGCGAGTGCTGACAAGAAGATCATCCTGGCCACGCTGGAGCAATGCGGCGGCGTGAAGAAGCGGGCAGCCGAACTGCTCGGCATCAGCCTCAAGACGCTCTACAACCGGCTTGAGGAATACGGCAACGGCAACGCCGGCGGGGACGCCGACGGCAGTTCGGCCAGTTCGGGCCGAGCGCGCACCACGGAGGTGTGAGCCGCACCGCCTTGCAAGGAGTGCCCATGCGCCTGGCTGCCTTTCTCATCGACCGTGACGTGCTCAAGCGCTCTGCCCGGGTGCTGATCGGGGCGGGGCGGCTGTGGTCTGCGCATCGCGCGGCCAGCAAGGGCGCGGCGCTGTCGTTCTACACGCTGTTCTCGATGGCACCGGTGCTGGTGCTCGTCATCTCCATTGCTGGGTTGTTCTTCGGCGAACAGGCCGCGCGCGGCGAGATCTTCGGCCAGATCCAAGGGCTGGTCGGTGCGCAAGGCGCTGCTGCGGTGGAAACGGTGCTGGCTGCCACCAAGCGCTCAGGGCATGGGGTATTCGCCGCCGTGGTGGCCGTCGTGCTGCTGCTGGTGGGGGCCACCACCGCCTTCTCCGAACTCAAGGACAGCCTCGATGAACTCTGGGACGTACCGCCGCGCCAGCAGGCCGGGCTCTGGGGTTTGCTGCGCTCGCGGCTGCTGTCGTTCAGCCTGATCCTGGTGCTGGCGTTCCTGCTGCTGGTGTCGCTCATCGTCAACGCGGCGCTGGCGGTGGTGGAGCGCTTCTGGGGTGCGATGTGGTCGGGGGCAGGCCTGGGGCTGGTGCTGGTGGCCGAAGCGCTGTCGTCGGTGTTTGCGTTTGCGGTGGTGTCGCTGCTGTTCGGCACCATCTTCAAGATGCTGCCCGAGACGCGCGTGGCCTGGCGCGACGTGGCCCTGGGCGCGGTGGTGACGGCGTTGCTGTTCACGCTGGGCAAGCATCTCATCGGCCTGTATCTCGGCAACAGCGCGGTGGCGTCGTCGTACGGTGCGGCGGGCTCGGTGGTGGCGTTGATGCTGTGGATCTATTACTCCGCGCAGATCTTCTTTTTTGGCGCGCTTGTCACGCGGCAGTATGCGCTGCTGTTCGGCAGCCGCCAGGACGAGGCTGCCGGGTCCGGCACGCAGGCCGCGCTGCTCAACCCAACGCTGGCGGCCAGCCTGGCAAGCGGCGCCTCCGGCGGCGCGCGTGAACGTGATCGCTAGCGGAGTCCCCAAAACAAAAGGGCCACGATTGTGGCCCTCGATAGGGTAAGAACTGCGGGTGAGAAACCGCGCGACTAACCGACCGTCACCACGGTTTTGCGCACCGCCAGGATCTCGGCTTGCAGGGCGAGTGCGGCGAGTGCCCGCAGGCTGTCCTGCGGCAAAGCCTTGATCCGCTTGCGGCGATTGGCGGCACGCTGCTGGCGCGCCGCACGCAGGCTTTCCGCGTCCAGTTGCCACGCCTTGCGCGTGGTATCCAGGATGCGCTGCACCGCGGGATCGACAGGGGTTCGACTACGCACATTGGACTCCTTCTTCAATGTCGCAAAGCACCAAACACCGGGCTTTCGCGACGGACTCCACAATACGGGAGCTTCATGACAACTTCGATAGCACCGTCTCCGAAAGGGTTGTCGGAGCATTCCGACACCGGATTGGTCTCCCCCTTCCGGGGGACGGTTCCTAGGGAGTTTCCCCGCTTGGCAATCGGGTCAGTTGATCCTAAGCAAGGGCGCCGATCGCGTACAATCTCGGCTGCCCGAGGGTGACGAACCCGAGCGGGCACCCCATCGGCCGCCGGGATGACCCTGCCGGCCAGCGTGCACGCCGTGTGCGCATCCATTACTTCTCCCTTTTGGTTTTTGCCCGTGAGTACGCTGCAGCAGGAGATCCGGCGCCGCCGGACGTTCGCCATCATTGCCCACCCGGACGCGGGTAAAACCACGCTTACCGAGAAACTGCTGTGGTTCGGCGGCGCCATCCAGATGGCCGGCGCCGTGCGCGCACGCAAGGCCAACCGACATGCCACGTCCGACTGGATGGAAATGGAAAAGCAGCGCGGCATCTCGGTCACGTCTTCGGTGATGCAATTTCCGTACCGCAATGCCGGCGGCGATTACATCGTCAACCTGCTCGACACACCCGGCCACGAAGACTTCTCGGAAGACACGTATCGCACGTTGACCGCTGTTGACTCGGCAGTGATGGTGATCGACTCCGTCAACGGCGTGGAAGCGCAGACCATCAAGCTGCTCAACGTCTGTCGCCTGCGCAATACGCCCATCCTCACGTTCATCAACAAGCTCGACCGCGAGGGCCGCGCGCCCATCGAGCTGCTCGACGAAATCGAAAGCGTGCTGCAGATCCAGTGCGCGCCGATGACGTGGCCGATCGGCATGGGCAAGTCGTTCAAGGGCGTGTATCACCTGGTCAACGACACGGTGCAGTTGTTCGATCCGAATGCCGATACCGAGAAGGGCGCCACCGCAGGCCTGATTCAAGGTCTGGACAATCCCGAGCTGGACCGCGTGCTGGGGTCGCAGGCCGAAGAGCTGCGCATCGACATCGAACTCGTGCGCGGCGCTTCGCACACCTTCGACAAGGAAGCGTTTCTGGCCGGTAAGCAGTGCCCGGTGTATTTCGGTTCGGCGGTGAACAATTTCGGCGTGCAATCGCTGCTCGATGCGCTGGTGGACCAGTCGCCCGAACCGCTGGCGCGCGCCACGCAAACGCGCGAAGTGGCGCCGATGGAGGACAAGTTCACAGGCTTCGTCTTCAAGATCCAGGCCAACATGGACCCGAAGCATCGCGACCGCATCGCTTTCGTGCGCGTCTGCTCGGGCCGCTTCGAGCGCGGCATGAAGCTGCTGCAGGTGTCGACCGGCAAGACGGTCGCCATCAACAACGCCATCACCTTCATGGCGCAGGACCGCAACACTACCGAAGAGGCGTTTGCCGGCGACATCATCGGTGTGCCCAACCACGGCACGATCCGCCTGGGCGATGCGTTTACCGAAGGCGAACCGCTCAAGTTCACGGGCATCCCGTCGTTTGCGCCGGAATACTTCCGCCGCGCGCGCCTGAACAATCCGCTCAAGCTCAAGCAGTTGCAGAAGGGCTTGCAGCAGTTGGCCGAAGAAGGTGCCACGCAGATGTTCCGTCCGCTGTCGTCGAACGATCTGGTGTTGGGCGCAGTCGGCACGCTTCAGTTTGATGTGGTCGCGCACCGTCTGGAGCACGAATACGGTGTCGACGCCATCTTCGAACCGTACGAATGCGCCACAGCCCGTTGGCTCAAGGGCAAGCCGGAAGATATCGACAAGCTGATCGACAAGGCGGGCCACAACGTGGCCGTCGATGGTGCGGGCGATTACGTGTACTTGGCGCCGAGCCAGGTGAACCTGCGGCTGACGCAGGAGCGGTTTCCGGATATCCAGTTCATGGAGACGCGGGAAGTCGTTTAAGAGGAGCGGGGCCGCGGGCCCCGCTGCAAGATAGAGCAAGCTAGACCAAGCGCGTCCCATCCAGCGCAAGTAGCGCCCACACAAGAACGAACGGCCCAGACCACATTAGTCTGGAGAGGCGACTCGCTTGCTTGGCCACCAGTGCCCAGGCTGCAATGCCACTAGTTATCCATAGCGTGACACCCGAGATGACATAGTGGGCCTGCGATTGGTAGGTCCACATGGCAGCGGCAGGGCCTTGTGCAGCAAAAGGGTATTCCTGCGGTGCTATCAATGCGCTCCAGAGTTCCAATGGCATCAGCACGAAGATAAAGCCGGGAATGGCTGCGGCGGCGGCTCTAATAGCGAACTTCCAGTTCCATGTCTTTTGCATAGTACAAAAACTCTTTCGCAAACGATTCCATCGAGTCGGTGAGATCAATGCACCCAATTGAGCCGGGATACCAGCCGCCGTGAATGGTGAAGTTATTTCGGCCGTGCACGTTTGTTCCAGAGCTTGGGCGCAAGCCAATGCGACGCGTGCCCCATGCGATCGTGCACCCGGGCCATCGTCCAACCTTGATGTTGATCAGGTTCAGTATGCATGCCGCACGGTTGAAGAAAGGCGTGTCCTCCCATCGCTGAAAGTCCGACTGCAGAGCAACGTAGAGTCCTTCCGGGATCGGGCCGACGTCCTTCATTGTTTGATGTTCTTTCCCGCTGAATCCGGGTTTTCCAGAAAAGGCTGACCATCTCATCAGCGCCGATCTGTCTTCGATCCATTGCAGGGATTTTCCATCAAAAAGAAGTTTTGCCCGACGTTTTTCAATGCGATGTTCCACTTCCTCAAGATCGAGCAATCTGACAATGTCACGTGGCGTAGGTGTTTTAAAAAGACTGTGGCGAAATTGCTCTTCAACGAGATCTCTGTAATCCCTAAGTAACATCGGGTTTTCTTCAATCTCTTTTTCAAGATAGGTCATGGTGCTTCAAGCTTGAGAATTGGTGCCAAGTGGATGGATAGGGACTGAATGGGCGCGCCGAGCAGGATTGGGGCCGCGTGCCTGACGAGCTTCTGGCTGTTTTAGTGTGGTGGCGCTATGAGCGAGTGTCCGCACGACAGGAAGCTGCGGGTGCGATCAGTTTTCAATGCATGCTCCTTCGAGGTCAGAGAATGAATCTTCTATACCGGACGCCCGAGGGACTGTATGTAGGGAAAATCTGATTTCGTGGTCGCGCACCGCCTGGAGCACGAATACGGTGTCGACGCCATCTTCGAACCGTACGAATGCGCCACAGCCCGTTGGCTCAAGGGCAAGCCGGAAGATATCGACAAGCTGATCGACAAGGCGGGCCACAACGTGGCCGTCGATGGTGCGGGCGATTACGTGTACCTGGCACCGAGCCAGGTGAACCTGCGGCTGACGCAGGAGCGGTTTCCGGATATCCAGTTCATGGAGACGCGGGAAGTCGTTTAAGGCAAAAAGAACGGGGCCGAGCGCCCCGTTTTCTTTTGTGCCAACGGTCGTCTCAGGTGTCGTGAGCACTATCCCTTAGTGCACAGGGCAGGACCGGCCCGAAACGCACGGTCATTCAAATCCAGCCAAACGCGCCACCAAAGATGCCCAGTGCCAGCGCCACCACACCGGCCAGCGTGCCAACGGTGGCAATCTGGCGCTTGATCGACGCCATGTCGTGCACCCAATAGGCCACCAGAAAGAACGGCAGGTAACCGACCAGCCAGATCAGGAACGGTGCGCCCGCGTTCCAGCCACGCCACTCCCAGGTGAGCGCGCCGATGCGGTTGAGCCACACTTCCACGATCACACAGAGCACGGAATTGACGCACGCGAAGAGCCAGCGGTTGTTGATGCCGAAAATTCTCAATGTGCGATCCGCTGGCAGCGTGCGTACGGCAAACAGGCCCATGATCGCGAACATGAAGGTGATCTCGATATTGAGGCCGATCAGGATCACATAGGCGGAGCTGCCGGGCGTACCCCATACCGGCGCGAAGCCGGAGAAATGAAAGAACAAGCCGTTCCAGATTTCATTGACCCAGTCCATCAGCCAGAAGGCAATGCCGCCCAGCACCACGCCCCAGCGTTTGGCGGCGGCCTGCTCCCCGTATGCGTAGATCACCAGCAGCAAGAGGGGAATGACGAACCATTGGAAGTGCGAGGAATCCCGCAGTACGGCCTGGGCTTGGGCGGCGGATGTGGCGATCACAAAGGTCTCCTGTTTTGTTGTGCCGCCAATCGTAGGGACTGCGTATCTGTTCCAGCTTGACAGCTCAGGCCATCTTTTTTGACACTTCAGGCCATGCATCGCGAGGCCATCCTTTCCGCCAATCCCAACCTTCCGCTTGCCGGCAACGTACCGGGCTCGTACGTCCGTCTGTTGTTCGAGCATCTCGAACGACTGGAAGTCAGCGTCGGCGATGTGCTGGGCGAAGCGATGCCTCCTCTTGGGCCCGAGCAGACGTATCGGGCCGAGCACTGGAGGCGCCTGCTGACGCTGGCGGCCATTCACTTGAATGACCCCGTGCTGGGCGTACGCATTGGCGCGAGCATCACCCCGGCGCACCTGGGGCCGCTGGGCTATGTGTTGCTGGCCTCAAGCTCGGCTGCTGCCGCCATGGAACGTTATGTGAAGTACCAGCGCCTGGTGCACGATGTCAGCCCGGTTCGGCAGTACTTCGATGGCCAGAGCGTGGTGCTGGAGTGGGGCGACGACTCGCGTGCGATCGGGCTGCTGGCCAACCAATGCGGCCTTGCGTCGTTGGTGCAGTTCGCGCGCAACATCACGGGGGCGGACGTGGTGCCGGACTCGGTGCATTTTGTCGAGCCCGAGCCGGACGATCCTGCGCCGTACGAGCATTTCTTTGGCTGTCCGGTATTGTTCGGTCAATCGGCCACGCGCATCCGCTTTCCCGCAGCGGTGCTCGGCATGCCGTTGCGCCAGCCCGACCCGGGGCTGGTCCAGATGCTGGAAGCGCAGGTGCAAGCGTCTGCCGCGGCGTTGCCGAACATGAGCGATCTGCTGGAAGACATCCGCCGGTTGATGTCGCGCCATCTTTTTTCGGGGGACGCGGCTCTGGAGCTTGTTGCACGGGAACTGCACATTTCGGGGCGCACCTTGCGGCGGCGCCTGGCGGAATCCGGTTGGAATTTCCGTGGCTTGCTGGAGAGCATCCGCCAGCGCATGGCCGAAGACTACCTGCGCGATGCCCGGCTGACGCTGCCCGAGGTTGCGCTGCTGCTTGGCTACTCGGAACAAAGCGCCTTCAATCGCGCGTTCAGGAGGTGGACCGGGATGACGCCAAAGCGTTGGCGGTCGGCTGCAGGCGAGTCGCCGGCCCACGTGCACACGGGAGATGCCCGGTAGCGAGATCGAGCGTTGCGCTCATCTGTCGGCGCGCCGCTGGCGCTGTATCCGTACCCGCACCGCATCCAGCCCGCCGCCCGCATCGAGCACGGCGTCATCGGCAAACACGCCCTGCGCCAGCCGCGTCAGCACGCCGCCTCCCGGCACCTCCACCGCCATGCGCGCACCACGCTCGAATGCATGCCGCAGCGTGTCGTGCCACAGCACGGGCCGCGCCATGTTCCAGGCAAGATCCTCGACGATGAGATTTGCGCGAAAGAGCGCACGTGCGCGGCTGCTGCTCACATAGGTGACCTGCGGCGCGTGGACGGTGGCCTTTGCTGCGGCGGCTGCCAACTCCACTGCCTGCGCGTCGAGCAGCGGGCAATGCGACGGCACCGCCATGCAAAGCCGGATCGCCGCCGATGCGCCGTGCGCCTGCGCGCGCGCCATGACCTGCGCAAGCGCGGCATCGCTGCCCGCCACCACAATCTGCCGCTCTGCGTTGAGGTTGGCGACGAAGGCCGGCGTTGCTGCGGAGTGGACCTGCGCAACGATGGCACTCACTTCCGGCTCTGCCAACCCGATGATGGCCGCCATGCCGTAGCCGCCCGGGTAGGCGTCTTCCATAAGCTGCGCGCGCAGGCGGACAAGCCGTAGCGCATCGCTGAAATCGAGCACGCCAGCCACTACCGCTGCCGGCCATGCGCCAATCGACAGTCCAGCCACCATGTCGGGCACGGCATCTTGGCGGACGAGCGTGCGTGCTACGGCCACACCCGCTATCAGCAGGCAGAGTTGGACGGAGACGGTCGAGCGCAATGCTTCTGCCGTGTCGAGTGCAAGCGGATCGCTGCCCAGCACGTCGCCCGCTTCGGCCAGCGTTTGCACGGCAACTGGGCCGTCCGGCAATGCATGCAGCATGCCCGCGCGCTGGCTGCCCTGGCCGGGGAACATGAACAGGATGCTCATACGCGTTCGCTCCAAGGATCGGCGACGAGTCGTGGGCCGTGATCCGTCTTGAGCAGCGTCTGGTGTGGCGAGGCGAGCCAGTCGCGCAGCGCGAAGCCGCCGTGGCCGGTGTCGATCTGCAGATCGACACGGCATTCGGTGCTTTCCAGCACGTTGACGAGGCGCGCACAGTGCGCGGCCGATGGCGCATTTGGCATACGCACGACAAGGTCAAGATCGCTGTCCGCGTGCAGCACGGGCAGGCTACTGGCGAGCGCAAAGCCTGCACCGCCGGTTGGGCCCCACGCCCAGCCGAGGGCATCAAGCGCGAATGCCAGCGCGCGTAGGGTGCGCAGCGCTGCGAAGGGCGCGTCGTGCGCGATGGTGGCCGCAGTGCCCGCAAGCGCTTCAGGTGTCATCACGCGCGTGATGCTGGTGGCGGCTACGGTGGCCGCACAGCGTTCATGCCGCGCGCTGCCGCGCAGGCCAACCGGCACCACGCCATCTGCCCCGTGCGGTGCGCGTCGCACCACCACGGGCGCGCCCTGTCTGTACACGGCGACGGCCCAGTCCGGCAACGGCGCGCCGTCCGTCGCCGTGGGCGTCTCGGACACCCACAGCAGATCGTGTGCGCGCAGCGGTGGATGTGTCATCGCACCAGCGCCTGCGTCGCCAGGAACAGCACCGATGGCCCCAGCAGGCAGCCCAGGCCCGTGTGGAATGTCGCCACCAGGGCGCCGTAGGGCACCAGCCGCCGGTCCGTGGCCGCAAGCCCTGCCGACACGCCGCTGACCGTGCCCGCCAGCCCACCGAACACCATCGCTGCACGCGGGTTGTTCAGCCCAAGCGTCTTCGCCGCAAACGGCGTGCCGACCATCACCAGGATCGCCTTGATGAGGCCCGTGGCGATCGACAGTGCCATGACGTCAGAGCTGGCACCCAGCGCTGCGCCCGTGACCGGCCCGACGATATACGTGACCGCGCCCGCGCCGATGGTCGTCATGCTGACCGCATCGGTGTAGCCGAACGCGCGTGCAACCAGCGCCCCGACGATGAACGGCAGCACCGTCCCCAGCAGCAGCGACACGGCGCCGATCAGACCTGCCTTGCGCGCCTCCGTCACCTGCACCTCGAAGGCAGTTGCCACGATGGCGAAGTCGCGCAGCATGGCGCCGCCCATCAGGCCGATGCCGCCGAACAGCTTCAGATCGGCCAGGCCGCGCTCGCCGCCGGTCTGCATGCCGCCCCAATAGGCGAGCACCAGCCCGATCATGATGGCAATGGCCGAACCGTGTATGCGCCCGAAGGTCAGCTTCTTGGACAGCCACATCGATAGGCCCATGATCAGCCCGACGACAGCAAACGCGGCGACCAGCCCGTTGTGCTGCAGAACCTTCTCCAACATTGAGAACATGGCGGTCTCCTTATGCGCTGACTTGTTCGGACTCGGCTAGCGGCGGCAGCGGTTGCCTGTCTTCTGCCTTGCCCGTGCGGTTGATCAGTGCGATGCAGACACCGCACACCACCACCGCGCCAATGGCGCCGAGCAGTGCGACCGGCCCGCCGCGCAGCGCCGTCACCACGTTCTGCGTGGCGGCCATCGCCACCACCACCGGGATGTACATGGCGCCCCAGAACGAGACGCCGGCTTCCGTGGCGGCCGGCATCAATCCACGCCGGTGCAGATAGAGTCGCGCGAAGATGAGCAGCAGCATCGCGATGCCCACGCCGCCTACATTGGCCTTCACGCCGATGGCCTGGCCGAGCAAGTCGCCCAGGAAGAGGCCGGCGAGGTGACACAGCGCCAGCAAGGTCGTACCGTAAATGATCACGTCTTGTCTCCTGAAGGAAAGCGGCGGTGTTTCGCCTGTTATGTGTGCTGCTGTTTGGGGGCAAACCATTTGGGTTGATGGTGTGTCCCTGTTTTCGTCCCCTGCCGGGGCCGACTCACTTTCTTTGTCTTGCCAAAGAAAGTCAGCAAAGAAAGGCGCGCCCGAGATGGCGACTTCCCCTTGAATTTCTGTCGCAGGGAGGGGAAGGAGGCAA
>NZ_DBMV01000036.1 GCF_002298975.1 Ralstonia sp. UBA689 | reverse complement strand
CTTAACTGAACGGCATTAGCTCCGAAGAGCGGTTTTTCTTTGCTTGCCGAAGCCAGCTTACTTCTTGAGCACTAGAGAGCCTGGCAGCGATTCGACATACGCGGCGATGTCCTTCAACTCGGCCTGCGTGAACGGGCGCGGCTTGCCGTCTGCACCCGCGGTGGCCGGGTTGCTGTTGACCTGGCCGGCCATGATGGCGTTGCTGCGACCAACCAGCGGGTTGCTGCTGCTCTGGTAGGCCAGCAATGCGTGATAGATGTAGTCGCCATGCTGGCCGGCGAGCTTCGGGTAGTCCGGCGAAATCGGGGCATTCAGGCCGGCGCCGTGGCAAGCCACGCAGCCGCCCTTCTCCACAAGCTGCTTACCCTTTTCCAGATCGGCGGCCTGGGCAGACACGGCAGCGCCCAGGATCAACGCGCCGAGGCTGGACGAGATTGCGAGCGAAATCTTCTTCATGTTCGTCCTCGTCACTTCCGGGGGTTGTTGGGCGTGGCAGCGGTCTGCTGCGAGTAGTACGCGGCCAGGTTGGCGATGTCCTGATCAGTCAGCGACCCGGCGATGGCGCGCATGGTCGGGTGCTTGCGGTCGCCCTTCTGGTAAGCATGCAGCGCGCTTTCGATGTACTTGGCGTTCTGGCCGCCCAGGTAGGGCACGCGGTACACCTCGGGGAACGACGTCTTGTAGTCGGGGATGGCATGGCAGCCGATGCACATCGCGACCTTGGTCTGGGCCGCAGCCGCATCGCCCTGGACGTCCGCGGCGGCGGCCGACGCGGCCAGCGCGCCCAGTGCCACCATGGTGAGGATCTTTTTCATCTCGTTCTTAAGCGTGGAGTTTCAGAATCCTGCTCGCCCTGCCCGCCTTGTTGTCAGCCGGCTGTCTCGCTGGGCGCCTTCACCGGCCACTGACAAGTCATCAGAAGACGGTCGTTTGAGGTGCATCAAACCGGCGCATTGTAGCGCACCCGTTTTTTTTCAGTCCAGTTAGGGGTCCCGTGACTTGACAGCAGGGAATGGCGCGGCCCCGAGGCTCCTGGAAGCACCCGGCGGCAAACACCCAAACTCTTTTATACTGGCCGTTTCCGATTCCTTTACCGCTCAGTAGGCTTGCCCGATGAATCCCACCACTACGCCTGCCTCGCCCAACCAAAGCGCGCGCTTCGAAGGCTCCGACCAGTACGTCGCCACCGACGACCTCAAGCTTGCCGTCAATGCCTCGAGGACGCTGCAGCGCCCGCTGCTCATCAAGGGCGAGCCGGGTACGGGCAAGACCATGCTGGCTGAGGAAGTGGCCGCTGCGCTGGGTATGCCGCTGCTGCAGTGGCACGTGAAATCGACCACCAAGGCGCAGCAGGGCCTGTACGAATACGACGCGGTCTCCCGCCTGCGCGACTCGCAGCTGGGCGACAAGGAAAGTAGCAACCGGGTCCACGACATCCGCAACTACATCGTCAAGGGCGTGCTATGGCAGGCCTTCGAGGCAGATGAGCCCGTCGTGCTGCTGATCGACGAGATCGACAAGGCCGACATCGAATTCCCCAACGACCTGCTGCGCGAGCTGGATCGCATGGAGTTCTACGTGTACGAGACGCGCGAGACCATCCGTGCCCGCCACCGCCCGCTCGTCATCATCACGTCGAACAACGAGAAGGAACTGCCCGACGCCTTTCTGCGCCGCTGCTTCTTCCACTACATCAAGTTTCCGGATGCCGAGACGATGCAGCAGATCGTCGATGTGCACTACCCGGGCATCAAACCCGCGCTGGTCAAGGCTGCGCTGGATGCCTTCTACGAGATGCGCAACCTGCCGGGGCTGAAGAAGAAGCCGTCCACGTCGGAGCTGATCGACTGGCTCAAGCTGCTGCTGGCCGAGGACATTCCGCCGGAATCGCTGCGCAGCCAGGACAAGAACGCCGCCATTCCGCCGCTGCATGGCGCGCTGCTCAAGAACGAGCAGGACGTGCATCTGTTCGAGCGCCTGGTGTTCATGAATCGCGCCAACCGCTGATTGGGACTATGCCATGCCGCGCCTGATCGAGCCCGTCACCCTGTCCGGCCAGCACGCCTGGCTGGAGCCGCTCGGCCCTGAGCACGAAGAGGAAGTCCGCGCCGCGGCGGCCGACGGAGAGCTGTGGCGGCTCTGGTACACCTCCGTGCCCTCACCGGAAAAGGCCAGCGACTGGCTGGCCATTGCGCTGGATATGCGCGAGCGGCTGGGCGCCATGCCCTTCGTCGTTCGCGAGATGCACGACGGAAAACCCGGCAAGGTGGTCGGCGCCACGCGCTTCTTCAACGTGGACGAGGCCAACCGGCGGCTGGAGATCGGCCATACGTGGTACGCAAAATCTGTCCAACGCACAGCCATCAACACGGAATGCAAGCTGTTGCTGCTCACGCACGCTTTCGAAACGCTGCGCTGCATTGCCGTGGAATTCCGCACGCACTGGATGAACCACCAGAGCCGCGCCGCCATTGCCCGCCTGGGTGCCAAGCAGGACGGCGTGCTGCGCAATCACCAGCGCATGCCGGACGGCAGCTTCCGTGACACCGTCGTGTTTTCGATCATCGAATCGGAATGGCTGACCGTGAAGCGCCATCTGCAATACAAGCTGGAGCAACATCGATGAACCCCTGGCTGCTGCTCGCCGCCACGATCGTCTCCGAGGTGATCGGCACCTTGTGCCTGCGCCTGTCGGAAGGATTTTCCAAGCCGATGTGGGTTGTCGGTACGGCCATCTGCTACGGGCTCGCTTTCTGGGGTCTGGCAATCGTCATGAAGCGCATCGACATGAGCATCACGTATGCCGTGTGGTCGGGCGTCGGCACGGTGCTGACGGCCATCGCGGGCATCATGCTCTTCAAGGAAGGGCTGTCGATGGCCAAGCTGTCTGGCATTGGCATGGTGGTGGGCGGCGTGTTGCTGCTGAACCTGAGCAGCGCAGCATCGCATTGAGCGGCAGGAGACAGACATGCTGATCGATTTCTTCTTTACCCTGCGGCACGCCAAGCTGCCGGTCTCGGTCAAGGAATACCTGACGCTGCTCGAAGGGCTCAAGCAGCAGGTCATCGCGCCCTCGCTCGACGAGTTTTACTTCCTGGCACGCATGACACTGGTCAAGGACGAGAAGCACTTCGACAAGTTCGACCAGGCCTTCGGCGCGTACTTCAAGGGCGTGGAAGGCGCCGTTGACTGGCGCGCAGACATTCCGCTCGATTGGCTCATCAAGAAGCTGGAGCGCGTGCTCTCGCCCGAGGAGAAGGCCAAGATCGAAGCCATGGGCGGCCTCGACAAGCTGATGGAGCGTCTGAAGGAACTGCTGCACGAGCAGCACGAGCGCCACGAAGGCGGCAGCAAATGGATCGGCACCGGCGGCACGTCGCCGTTCGGGCACGGCGGCTACAATCCGGAGGGCATCCGCATCGGCGGGCCGTCCAAGGGCAACCGCACAGCGGTCAAGGTGTGGGAAGCTCGCGCGTATCGAGATTACGACGATACGGTGGAACTCGGCACGCGCAACATCAAGGTCGCGCTGCGCCGCCTGCGCAAGTTCGCCCGCGACGGTGCCGATACCGAGCTGGACCTGGACGACACCATTCACTCCACCGCCGCCAACGCCGGCCTGCTCGACATCAAGATGCGCCCCGAGCGGCACAACAACGTCAAGGTGCTGATGCTAATGGACGTCGGCGGCTCGATGGACGACCACATCAAGCGCGTGGAAGAACTCTTCTCCGCCGCCAAGACCGAGTTCAAGCACCTGGAGTATTACTACTTCCACAACTGCGTGTACGAATGGCTGTGGAAGAACAACCGGCGCCGCCATGCGGAGCGCTTCTCCACCTGGGACGTCATTCGCAAATACCCGCCCGACTACAAGCTGATCTTCGTGGGCGACGCGACCATGAGCCCGTACGAGATCCTACAGGTCGGCGGCTCGGTGGAATACAACAACGCCGAGGCCGGCGCGACCTGGCTCAAACGGCTGATCGAGCAGTTCCCGAAGTTCGTCTGGCTCAACCCTGAGCCGGAAGGCCTGTGGGAATACCGCCAGTCCATCTCGGTCATCAACCAGATCGTGAAGACGCGGATGTACCCGGTGACCATCGCCGGGCTGGAATCGGCGATGCGGTTGTTGACGAAGTAAGGGATTGGTTTTTGATTTGGCCCAGTGGTGCACCCCCGGTTTCATCCCCTGCCGGGGATGAAACAAAGAATGGCCCAAAAACAAAAATTCAAATCGCCAACATGTCTTCCTGACCGGCGTTGGCGCTGCGCAACCCCTCCGCCCAGCCCTTGGTCGGCAGCTTGAGCGATGCCTGCAGCGCCGCCGCGCGTGCCTGCACGTCCTCCCAGCTCACCTGCAGCGGCGGGCCATTGAAGGCGAGCGCGATGACGTTGCCGTCATGCACTTCGGGGAAGACGAGCACGCGGTTGTCGAACGCATCACAGATGCGCTCGATGTTGCGCGGGAAGCTGGTGTGGTCGCCGAACAGGTTGATGGTCATTACACCGGGCGAGCGCAGAACTTGGCGGCACGCGCGGTAGAACGCCGGCGTGTCGAGCACGGGCCCGCGTGCAGTGGCGTCGTACAAGTCGATCTGCAATGCATCGACGGTGCCGTAATGGCTGGCGTCCATGACCCAGTCGTAGGCGTCCTGCTCCAGCACACTCAGGCGCGCATCGTTGAACGGCATGTTGAACATGCTGTGCGCCGCGACAATCACCGACGGGTTCAGCTCCACCGCCGTCACCTGCGCAGGCGCAAGCTGGCGGTGGCAGAACTTGGTCAGCGCAGCCGCACCGAGGCCAAGTTGCACCACGTGGAAATCCGGGCGCGAAGCCGGGTCGAGGAACAGCAGCCACGCCATCATCTGCTGGGCGTATTCCAGCTCGATGGCGTCGGGCTTGGACAGGCGCATGGCGCCTTGCACCCACTCTGTGCCGAAGTGCAGGTAACGCACGCCGGACAGTTCGGAGAACGTGACGGGTGCGAAGCGCGGGGCCATGCGCTTCGGTTCATCATCATGGTCAAGACGATCCTCACGCTTGGCGCGGGCAAGACGGCGCGAGGCCACGGCCTCGATAGATTTTCGTTTCAACAAAGTCATAAAGCGGATCAACGGGAAGAGTTCTGGGCAGCCTGGGCACGCTGCAGCCATTCACGGTTGTGGTCTTTGGCGTAGCGCGTCCAGTGCTTGGCGTCGCGCAGGATGTCGTCGAACAACGTCTGAGCGCGTTGTTTGTCGGCACCGTTGTTCTGGGCGAGCAGCCATTCACCGAACAGGCAGCGTGCGGCGGCATCGTTGGCATAAGTCAGCGCCTGCTCGAAAGCTTCGCGCGTATTGGGCGCGCCGGTAGCAGCCAGCGCACGCGCATAGAGCAGCGTCGTATCAGGCTGCTGGCGCGTGACGCGGTGCATCTCGAACAGCGTTTCCAGCGTGCCCTTGGCGAGGGCCGCATCGTCCGTGGCGAACTGCGCACGGGCAAGGCCCAGCAGCACAGCCGGGTCGCCGGAGAACGGGCCGGTGGCAGCTTGCTCGAAGTGCTCGCGTGCCTCCTTGGCATCGCCGGCTTCGAGCAGCGCTTCGCCCAGGCGCAGGCGGTGCTGCACGGTCGGCGCACGGTCGAAGTCGTTGCGTGCCTCGCGCACGGCGCGGTTCGGGTCGATCAGTTGGGTAACGGCGCGGCTCGCCACGCGGGCACCGCGCGAATGACGCATCTCCGGCAGGTAGATCGCAAAGAAATACACCACGCTGCCCAGCAGCGGAAACGCGAACAGGATGAACAGCCAATACATGTTCTGGTTGCTGCGCACCACGTGCACAGCAAAGAACAGCGCGACGATGACGTGAAACCCAATTCCAAGAAACGGCATGTTGAGGCCCGATAGCAAAACGTGCCGACGCCCCCGCGCCGACCACGGGCGCGATTGTGACAGATGCGAGGAAGCAAAAACGTGATTGCTGCTTAACGTTTGGGCTTCAGGCATTTCCAAAGCCTCATGTAACTGGCCTTGACTTTCATTTAACCGATAGGTTAAATGAAAGCATGCCGACCCCTGACGACACCCTTTCAACCGTCTTCGCCGCCCTAGCCGACCCCACGCGCCGGGCCATCCTGGCGCGCCTGGCCGAAGGCGAAGCGCCGGTGAGCGAACTCGCCCGCCCGTTCGACATGTCCGCCCCGGCTGTCTCCAAGCACCTGCGCGTGTTGGCCGAGGCCGGACTGATCGAGCGCGAAGTCAACGCGCGCTGGCGCATCTGCCACCTGCGCCCCGGTGCCCTGCGCGATGCGCACGGCTGGCTGGAACGCTACCGCCGGCATTGGGAGGACAACCTCGATCGCCTGGTCGCCTTTGTCGAGCAAACCCACGCCGCAGCTCCGCCCCCGGACGCGGACACCCCTCCTGCCAAGGACTAACGACTCACCGAAAACCCGGAGACCACCATGGACCGCGCCGCCACGTTCGAACTGGAGATGACCCGCCATATCCGCGCACCGCGTGAGCGGGTCTTCGATGCCTTTACCGATCAGGCCGCGCTGGCGGTCTGGCATTGCCCGCGCGGCATGGGCGTGCTGGAGGCCAGCGCCGACGCGCGTGTCGGCGGCCAATACCGCATCGTCATGGGCGCCCGCGACGGTGAGCAGCACGTGGTCACTGGCGAATACCAGTTGCTCGACCGCGCCAACTTCCTCGCCTACACCTGGGGCTGGGAATCCGGCGAAATGCCTGCCAGCGCCCGCACACTGATCGAAGTCACGCTCACCGACCAGGACGGCGGCACGCGCCTGCACATGCGCCACAGCGGCTTCCCCGACGAGTCCACACGCGACTCGCACACCGGCGGCTGGCAGTCCGTCTTCAACCGGCTGAGCGACTACCTGGACCCGGAAGGCAGCGCCGGCACGCTTACTGTCTACGGCAATCCGCGCAGCACCTATTGCCGCACGGTACGCATGGCGCTTGAAGAAAAGGGCCTGCGCTACACGCTCAATCCGCTCGCACCGCATACGCCCGAGTTGCTGGAGCACAACCCGTTCGGCCGTGTACCTGCGTTCAGCGACGGGCCGATCGAGTTCTATGAAACACGCGCCATCCTCAGCTATATCAACGATGCCTTCGACGGCCCGAACCTGATACCGCAAACCGGCCCCACGGCCCGCGCCCGCAACGAGCAATGGATCAGCCTGATCAACTGCCACGCATATGACGCGATGGTGCGCCGCTACGTGCTGCAGTACATCTTCCCCAAGGGCGAGAACGGCCAGCCAGACCGCAAGGTGATCGACGCCGCGGTGCCGGAGATCGCCACGCAGCTCAACGCGCTGGAACAAGCCTATGGCGAGCGTGATTATCTGGTCGGCAATACGGTCTCGATGGCCGACCTGTTCCTCGCTCCGATCATGATGTACCTGGGCATGTTCCCCGAAGGCGCTGCGCTGCTGGAAGGTTGCCCGAACATCCGACGCGCGCAGGCGGTCATGCGTGCGCGGCCGAGCTTTTCCGCTACGCAGCCGCAGTTGGGCTGAGGCTGGAATGCAAGACACCGACACCCCGACCACCGCGGCTGCGCGAGCGCCACAAGATCAGGCGGCGCGGCAGCCGCCCTACCATCAGGGAATGGAGGCGCATCCAACCTTGCCCGCACAAAAGAGATGAAATCGCATGCCGGCGCTTCTGCGTGCCGGCTTATTGCAGGTTGGCGACGTAGTTGGCGAGGTTCTGGATATCCTCGTCCGAGAGGGTCTTGGACACGCTGGTCATGTTGCCGGCATCGTTCGTGCGTCTGCGGGCGCGAAAATCTTCGAGCTGCTTAACGATGTAGGCGTAGTGCTGACCTGCAACGCGCGGCATCTCATTTTGCCCGGTAAAGCCGCCCAGATGACACATGGTGCAGAGCACCTCATCGGCCTTCTTGCGGCCAGCATCCACTCTGCGTGCATCTGCATTGAATGGAACCGCCAGTGGCTTCTGAGAAGAAAAATAATCGGCGAGATCCTGCATATCCTCGCGCGATAGCGGAGCCGCCATCGGGCTCATGCTGGGGTCGCTACGCCGGCCTTCCTTAAAATCCTTCAACTGCAGATAGATGTAGCGCGCGGTCTGACCAGCCAGCACGGGGAATGCGGGGTTGGTCGAGTTGCCCATCGGGCCGTGGCAGGCCATGCAGGCTTCCGCTTTGCGCTTGCCGGCCACCGGATCGGCGTATCCGTCATTGACCATACACGCAAGCAGGGTCGCCGCCAGCGCCAATACCGGCCACGACATACCCGTCGAACGGGTTGGTCGAGGCCGGCTATTCAGGAAATGCGGCTTATGCATCGACGCACTACTGCAAGGCAAACACGAATACGCTGTTGCCTCGCTTGAAGTCGAGCTGCGTATTGCCCCCTGCGGCCACCGCCACGTATTGCTTGCCGCCCACCATGTACGAAACTGCAGGTGCATTGACGCCGGCTCCGCATTGGAACTGCCACAACATCTTTCCGTTGGCCGCGTCGAAGGCCCTGAACAGGCCATTGCCTTCCCCGTTGAACACAAGACCCCCAGCCGTAGCAAGCACGCCGCCGATCAGTGGCTGCTCGGTCTTGTAGTCCCAGACCACCTTACCGGTATCAATATTGACGGCTGACAGCTTGCCCCACTGCGCTTCGGATGGAATCGTCTTGAAGGCTCCACCCAGCCAGAGCTTGCCGCCCGGATACGCGGCATCTTCCACCTGATAAGTCATCGGCTGATGCAGGTTGGCCGCATAAGCCAGCCTGGTTTTCGGGCTGAACGCCATCGGAGACCATTCCACGCCGCCATTTGCGCCCGGCAACATGCGCGCACCGGTGGGAGTGGGTAGCGTCCACATGTTTTCCTGCGGAATCATAGCTTGCGAGAAGCGGATGAGGCGGCCGTCACGCAAATCATGCACATAGACATGTCCTGTCTTGCCGCCATGAATAACGCCCGGAATCATGCGTCCGTCGTTGTCCTTGACGTTGACCAGGATTGGAGGGCTGGTCGCGTCGAGATCCCATACATCGTGAGCGATGTATTGAGAATGCCACTTGTAAGCGCCCGTATCGAGATCGACTGCGACCATGGAATCGGTGTACAGGTTGTCTCCAGGGCGAATCACGCCATACAGATCGGGCGACGGGTTACCCACCACAAACACCACCAGGCGGTTCTTGCGGTCGATTGCCGGAGGCATCCAGACACCACCGCCAAGGGTCTTGTAGAAGTCCCCGCCTTTGTCGGCGAGCTGCTTCTTCTCGGCAGCGATGTTGCGCTTCATGTCGCGACCCGTTGCGTCCTTGGTCGCCCATACACCTTCTTGGCCTTTTTCCGGAATCGTGTAGAAAGTCCAGAGCAGCTTGCCGTCCGTTGCGCTGAATGCTTTCACGAAGCCACGAATGCCATATTCGCCGCCGTTGGTTCCGATCAGGACCTTATCCTCAACCACTACCGGGGCCATCGTTTCCGAATACCCCAACTCTGGATCGGCAATCTGCGTTTCCCATAACAACTTCCCGGACTTGACATCCAGCGCCACCAGCTTGGAATCAAGCGTACCCATATACAGGCGGCCGCCGCTGACAGCAACGCCACGATTGTTCGGCCCGCAGCAAAAGGTCGTGACCGATCCCATCTTGTGCTTGTAATGCCAGAATTCCTTGCCCGTCACCGCGTCTATTGCATAGACGTGGTTGTATGACGTGGTCAGAAACATCACGCCGTCGACAACAATGGGCGCGGTCTCCATTGATTCAAGCACGGCGGTCTGAAACACAAAGGCCGGCCTAAGCTTCGACACATTCGTGGTGTTGATTTGCGTACCCGGGTAATAGCGGGTTTGCGCATAAGAACCATTCGAGATCAGCCAATCGTTGGCATTGCCGCCAGCGGCATCAAGCTGGACCTGCGTCACCGGCGGCAACGCTTTCGTCACAGAGGTACCGCTTGTCGCTGCGCCCCCCTGAATCTCCTCTGCCCCATGAGCGGAGGCCCCGATCATCGCAAGCAAAAGCAGAGGAATGGAAATGCGTGAAAGGCGTGGTCGGAGCATGGCGATCCCCTTTTTTGGCTGTTACTTGCCTTGTCCTTTCCCGAGGCACAGACGCACAGGAGCGCAGTCGCATCGTCCGACTGGTCCGGGATGTCAGGCAGTATAGGAAAGGACGCGCACAAAACAACCTTGCACCGCGCAATCATGCAGGACCACTGCACAACAGCATGCGCCTATGGAAATGCGGTGCATCTGAACGCCTTGAATTTGCTCGGCTTGCTGACCACACTTGTCTGGCAGTTGGAAGCGACCTGCCGTTCGTTATCCCAAGCGTAAGCATGCACCTGGGATGGCAACGTTTGGCAGTTGAATCAGGCGCCGGATATACCGCAGAGTGAGGAAGCGCTATGACGAAATTCATGGGGTGGCGCAAAGGAGCCGCCGTGGCGCTGTGCAGCGTAGGCCTGCTCAGTGCGCCAGTCGTTGCAGGCGACGAGATCAACCCGAACGTTCGGCTGCTGGCAGCAGCGCGAGCGGGTGACACGACTGCGGTCAATGTTGCCCTGTCGCTAGGGGCGACCGTCGATGCCCACAACCGCATTGGCGAAACGTCATTGCTGACGGCCTGCCAACGCGGATGGATCGACATGGCTCGCACGCTAATCGACCATGGCGCCAACGTCAGCCAAGCCAGTGCGAACGGCATTACGCCACTGATCGCCGCAGCATTTGGCGGCTACGATGAGATCGTTGCCATGCTGCTTGCGCACCATGCCAACCTATCGGCCACCGACCGCATCGACAAGACGGCGATGGTGTATGCCGCCGGGCGCGGCCACACGGGTGTCGTGCGCCAGTTGATCGAGGCAGGAGTCGATGTCAACGCAACCTACAACAACGGCCTGACCGCCCTCATGTGGGCGGCAGGCTACGATCAACTCGACACAGCCAGCCTGCTGCTCTCGCGAGGTGCCAAGACGGATCTGCGCGACAACCGCGGCATGACCGCACGTGACATAGCTGCACAAACCGGTGCATCGAAGGTCATGAACCTGCTCGACACATCACACTGACAAGACAACCATCAGAACCGATGGAGGACGCCGACCTGCCCGCCAGTCAGGGCAGCGCCAGGATAGGCTGGTGGAATGCCTGTGACGGTGACGCCACGCATCGTGTATTTGGCGCCGCCGCGATTGTTCAGCCGTGACAGCGTGGCATAAAGTTCAGTGCGCTGCGACAGCGTGTAGCGGTACATGGCACTGATTTGATCGGCGTTTCCGCTACCGGCTGCGCGATCTGCCACGTAGGCGTAGCCCAGCGCAACGCTGCTCGCACCAGCGAAATAGTAGCGCGCCGACACGCTGTACACATTCTTGTGAACGAGGTTCGCGGTCTGCCTGCCCGCATAGGCAGCCGCAAACAATTGAATATTGCCAAGGCGATAGGAGCCGCCACCGAAGTACGCGCGGGTCACGCCGGTGCCAGAGGCATCATGGACTTCCTGCATCGCAACAAGCGCATTGAGCGGGCCACGACGGTAATCGAGCACGGCATGGAAGTTATTGACTTGCGTGCGCTGCACCATGGTGTCATCGCGAAGACCTACCATCACGATGGCGCTCAGTCCGCCAAGTTCAGGGGTGCGGTACCTGACTGCCTTGTTGATATACGGCGTGATGGTGGAGAAGTTGTTCAGGCCTGAAGCCATCGTTCCCGCACCGAACGCGTCGAGCGCCCCCTTGGCGGGGAGGTAAAGGGGAGAAGGCTGACGCCCCATCCGCAACTCGCCCCAGCCTCCTGATGCGCCAATCCAGGCTTGGCGATTGAACAAGGTGCCTGGCACGGAGAACGTGCCATCGTCACTGCCAAAGCCATTTTCGAGCTCGAAGATCGCACGTGTGCCACCGCCAAGAGCCTCGCCGCCGCGCAATCCGAACCGCGAACCGCGTGCGCTGCCTGAATCCATGCGGGTGGTTGTCGAGTTGCCGTTATGCGTGATCTCGACACTGGTATCGAATAGGCCATAGAGCGTGACGCCAGAATCCGCAACCGCGGGGCATGCTGCGGCGAGCAGCGTCACCAAGCTGGCGTTTCGAAGAATCCGGCGCAACTGCACGCGAGTCATCGAGATCGAATATGGATGCCGCATCGTGAGTTTCAGGGTGCATTGTGTTGTGACGCGACCCAAGCGCGGCGCCACGCCTTCGGCCGAGCGAATTGGCCAGGACGCATCCTTGATGGATGCTGGTGCATTTGGAATCGGATGGTTCCGGCAAGTCAACGTCCGGTCCACTCGTAACGCACGCCAACCAGGAACAATCTCGGCGCGCCGGGCGCAACAAATCGCTCGGTAGGGATTGTTGCGCCCGGCTGCAGCAGCGTGCCATTCGGAAATACGCTCAGGCCAGCCTGCCCGTAGGTTTCATAGCGCCGATTGAATACGTTGTCGACGCGCGCGTAGAGTTGCCAGAATCGATCGACCTGCCAGGTGGCGCGCAGATTGAAAATCGCAAAGCCGGCGGTTTGTGCAAACGAAGCGCTCTGCGCATTGAGCGCGCCGTCTTCATTGTTCGCAACCGGGCGGGAAGATGAGACGATCATGCTGCCACCCAGCGTGAGGCGCGACGTGGCTCGCCAGTCGGTGTCCAATTTGAAGCTGTGCAGCGGTACGCCGGCCACGCGCATGCCTTGACGAACGCTGACCGGTGCGGCAAACGGTGTCTGGAGCTGTCCGTCTGCCTGATAGGTGGATTGCAGATAGCTGTAGCTGCCGCGCAGCGTGACCTGCCCCAGCTTTTGCTGCGCCCCCAGTTCCAAACCCTGACTGCGGGTTCTGGGAACGTTGGTAAAGAAACCCAACGGACTGACAGGCGAGCGCTCGAACAGAATGTCGTCACGGTTGTCGCTGCGATAGAGCGCCACGGTAACGTTGGCCGTGCTGCCAATCTTCCAGCGTCCTCCAAGTTCGTACGTGCGGGAGACCACCTGCCGCAGGTACGGATCCGCTTGCAGCCCCGTCGGCAGCTGGCAGGCGTGGTTAGGGTCGGCGCAACCAAGCTCGATGGCGGTCGGCATGCGCGTGCCTTGCGATGCCGACGCGAACACCGTCAGCCCTTCTACCAGCCGGTGCGTCATCCCGATCGCGGGATTGAGCCTCGAAAATGTGAAACGCTCTTCCAACGCATTGGGCAGCGTCATTGTGGTGTGGGTCTGTGCACGATTCCAGCGCACGCTGACAGTGAGATACGTCTGCGGCAGCACGTGAATCGTGTCGGACGCGTACAGGCTTGTTGTCGTCGTTCGGCCATCCAGGGTAGCGTTGACGGTCAAGGGAGATGCGGTGCCGGCAACCGCCAACCGTGCCGCATCGAATTGAGCACCTTGTGATGCCTGCTGGTAGCTTGCACGGCCCAGATCAAATGCTGCGCCGAGCAGGGCGTTATGGGTTTGCCCGCTATGCGACCACTGCACGGAGATGCCGCCGTTGCGCGCGCCGACGGCGGAGTGGTTCATGGTTGCACTCGCTGGAGCATTGCCCAGCTCGCATTCCGCGCGCGAGGCATTGCCTTGGCAGTCCTGCAGGACGCCAAGGTAGGCATCACTCACGTCGCCGGTGACCGCATCGGCATGGCTCTGACGTAGATAGACGACCAGCTCGATCTGATCTTTCGCATTGAATTGATGCGTTCCATTCAATGCCAACTGAAAAGCACGCGTGCGAGCGATATCGGCCGCGGTGTAGTACGCGTTGCGCCTAGCCGCATAGATGCTGTCGGGCAGGAGGCCATTTCCGGCGAGCGAACTATCGCCGCCGAGCAAGCTCACGTTCCACTGTGTGTCGGTGGTGGATCGTCCGATCTTCGTAAAGAGATTGCCGACCCAGCTCCCGGACGCATCGCGCCAGCCATCCTCGCGGAAGCCGGTACCGGCAACATAGGCATGCCAACCATCCCCCAGTTCCTTGCCGGCGCCGAGATCGAGCCGCGCACGGCCGTAACTGCCCACGCTCAGATCAGCTTCCACGCCGGGATGCGTTTCACCGGATTTCGTCGTCAATGCCAGCGCACCGCCCAGCGTGTTCAATCCATAGAGCGGATTGCTTCCCGGGACCAGCGTAACGGAGCGGATCGCCGCCTCTGGAATCGCCGTCCAATCGATGATGTCGCCCAGCGTCGAGTTCTGGCGCACGCCATCTAGGTACAGTGACAGGCCTTGCGCGGCCCCGAGGGTAGGAGACAGCCGATAACCGCGATACTCAATGTCTTTGGCGAACGCGTTGCCCTGAATGTCGTTTGTGGTGACGCCAGCCATCGATTCCGACAGGAACGATGACAAGTTACCCGACTTCGCCCGCTCAATATCGGCGTCGGTGGCGGTTTGCACATTGCCCGGAAATGCCTCGCGCGGGATCGAGAACGCGGGTAGCGGAGCGGGGGCAACCACGACTGTCTCGCTGAGGTTGTGGACTTCGTCCGACAGCCCAGACTCTGGGGAAGCGGCAGCAACGACATTCGACGATCCCACCACAACCGTCGCGCATGCCAGACCGATCGCCCGGCGCGGGGCTCGCCTTAATCTGGCTTGGCGCAATCGGCTCGAAGGGGATGGCATGTCCTTGCAGATGGGGCAAAGTCATGGATCGGTACGGTGCGGGTACCACGGGCTTCTTGTAGAAGGACGCCGCTGCTAAGGACTATAGAACACGGTTCGGTAACGGCCATCCGAAAGTGCGGCGATGTCGTATCCGACCATGAGATGGACGAGCGTGACGAAACAGGCAAAAAGAGGAGCCGTCGGCCAACATAGCCGACTGCACTCTGACTCTGACAGCCACCTTGCGCCCCTAGACTGAAGGCAACGTCCGGCAGTGCCCTGAGTGTCGAGAGCCCAACGCCGAGGCGGCGCAGAAAACCACCGCGCCGCCCTACCCCCGGCGACACTCAATCCGGCCGGCCAAGATAATCAAACTTGCCGATCTCCACACCGTTGTGCCGCAGCAGCGCGTAGGCGGTGGTGACGTGGAAATAGAGGTTCGGCAGCGCGAAATCGCGCAGGTAATCGAGGCCAACGAACTGCAGCTCGCGCGTCGGCGTCTTGAGTGTGATCGAATGGTCCTCGCTGCCGGCAAAGGCCGCCGGGTCGATGCTGTTGACGAAATCCAGCGTCTTGGCGATGCGCTCCTTCAGCTCGGGAATGGTCGTCTCGACATCGGGGTGCGACGGCGGGTTGTTGCCCGACAGACGCGCGGCTGCGCCCTTGGCTGCGTCGCAGGCAATCTGCACCTGTCGCACCAGCGGATACATGTCGGGCGCCAGGCGCGCGCTCAACAGGTTGGCTGGGTCAAACTTCCTGGCTTCTGCGTGCGCGGCAGCCTTGTCGAGCAAGACCGACAGGTTGCCGAGCATGTGGTTGACGGTCGGCACCAGAAACTCGTACATCGAAAGTGTGGTCATCTGAAACGCTCCCCTTGGTCTCATACGATGTTGCGCTCTTATGCGCAGGGCACACAGTGTAGGCCGGACCGCCCTGCTGCTGCTCAACGATGGGGAAACAATGGCGGATGCTCCCGCACGCGCCTCGGCATGATGCATGTAGCACGAGATTAGTGCAGCCAGCCCCACCGTACATTGCCGGATTGGGGTCGAAGCCCGCCTGCGCACCAGCGCGCCCACACGTAAAGCGTGGCATGGCTATTGCATGGGCAAGCACAGGGGCCAATGGCGGCCCCGATCCACATTGGCAAGTCGCAATGACGCGCCCCGCAAGGGGCGTCCGGGGCAACGGCGCTCCGAAGCGAAATGGCAGCAACCCGGGCAACCGGCACGCGGGCCGCTCGCTTCGGGGCGCTTTTTCTTTGGTCAACGCGAACACGCGCCAAAGTCGACACCACCTGCAAGGCATGACATGAACGCGCCCCTGAACCAGACATTTCCGGCTGAAATCTCCGTCGAGACCATTGGCGAGCTGATCAACCTGTCCGGAAGGCAGCGCATGCTGTCGCAACGGATCGTGCTGCAGATGCTGCTGGCCGCGAAGGGTGAGGCGGCCGCGCTCGAGATCGCACGCACCTGCTTGGCGACGTTTGCGGCAGCGCATGCGGATCTTGTCGAGGGCAATGCGCGTTTGCCGGGCGCGTTCTCCGACGACTTGCGGCAGTTGTACTTTGGCAAGCTGCGGGGCGACGCGCGTGTCCGCGATTTCATTGTCCTGGCCAAAACCGCCATGGATACCTTGACCGCAGGTACCGCCCAGCGGAACCCCTCCCTCGACGCGCTGGTGGCGCAAGCCACACCGATACTTGATCTGCTGCAAACCATCACCCAGGCCTATCAACAGACAATGCACGTGTGCGAAATCGCCCTGCGCAAGCGTCAGGCCGAGATCGCTGAACACCTCAGCCGTATTTCGATGCAGGCAAACATCGTCGCGATGAATGCACGCGTTTCGGCCGCGCGGGCGGGGCCGTACGGGCGGGAATTCTCGGTCATCACCACGGTGCTTGCAGACATCATCCAGGAAATGGACCAACTGATCCGCCACGTCGTTGGCTCAAACGACGCCGCGCAGTCCGGCACGGGCGCAGATCGCAAATCGAAACCGGCATCGCAAACGTCCTGGCACATGTCGTTGCGTTGATCAAGACACGGAGATTCACTTGAGGCCCTACCTGTACTTCATCCGCTTGCTGGTCTGCGCAGCCCTGCTCTCCGGTCTGGTGGCGAACACCTGCGCACAGCCGCTGACCATCAATGCGGCCGTCAACAAGGCAGGCCGTCAACGCATGCTGTCGCAGCGCATGGCCAAGGCGTATTGCCAGATTGGGCTGGGTGTGGAGGTCGAGCAATCGAAGAAGATTCTCGATCAGTCAGTCGCACTATTCGACCGGCAGCTTGCAGAGCTGAAGGCATTCGCGCCCACGCCCGAGATCAAGGACACCTACGCCAAGCTTGAGCAGAACTGGCTCGTCTACAAGCAGTTGCTCACGGGCAGCGCCCCGAACCTTGAGAACGCAAAGAAGATCGCGCAAGCCAGCGAAGGCGTACTGAAAATCGCCCAACAGGGCACAGCGCAACTTGAAGAGCATTCGGGCACATCAGCGGGCAAGCTCATCAACGTAGCTGGCCGCCAGCGGATGCTGTCACAACGCATCGCCAAGCTCAGCATGTTCCGCGCCTGGGATATCACCTCTGCGCAGATGACGCAGGAACTCGATTCGGCCATGAAGGAATTTGCCGCGGCTCAGGCGCTGCTCACCTCGGCGCCGCAGAACACCGCGGCGATCCGCAACGAACTGCAATTGGCCAACACGCAGTGGCTCTTCTTCGCAGAGGCGCTCAAACAATCGGAAGGCACCCGCGCGGAGCAGTTGAGAAACGTCGCCACGACAAGCGAGCGCATTCTTCAGGTGATGGATGACGTGACGGGCCTGTATGAGGGCGTGGCCCGATAGCGCGTCCGACGCGCGCCCGTCCGCTACCGCATTGAACGCGCCGGCATCGACAGCCACGCCCGCAGCGTCTGCCAGGCGTGCAGCTTGTCAGAGTAGGACATCGTGTAGGCCGGGCTGCTGGAGGGTAGTTTGACGACGGCGTGATCGTTGCCGATCTCACCCAGCGCCTTCATGCCGATGCGAGCGGCGGTGCCCCCGTTGAAGGCAATCACCGCCAGCCTGGGCAAGGATGCGATCAAGCCAGCCAGATCGTTGCCGGCGTGATCGCGAATCTTGCTATCGAGGCTGCCCTCGCGCTTCGCTTCGGCCACCACATCCCATAGGCCGACGCGGTGCGCCAGGAGTGTTTGCAGCCGCTCGGCATAGGCGATGCCAGGCAGTTCCTCGCCAATGACATCGCCGATCAATCGCCAGAACTGGTTGTGCTTGTAGGCGTAATACTGCGCTTGCGCAAGCGATGCCTCCCCAGGCAGGCTGCCCAGGATCAACACGCGCGTATGCGCGTCGACCACGGGCGGAAAGCATCGCTTGAGCGTCACGCTGTAGGCAAAGATCCGATCAGGCCAGCAGGCGGTTCACGCGCTGCACGTAGGCCGCCGGATCTGTCAGAGAACCCCCTTCAGCCAGCAGTGCCTGATCGAATAGCACGTGCAGGCGATCCTCAAAGGCAGCACGGTCGGCTTCGTTGCCCGTGATGGTCTCCAGCAGCGCCAGCTTACGCACCAGCGGGTGCGTCGGGTTCAGCTCCAGCACCGGCTTGGTGTCGGGCGCCTTCTGGCCGGCCTGCTTCAACAGACGCGCCAGCGTGCCGCTGATGTCACCCTCATCGGCCACCAGGCACGACGGCGAATCGGTCAGACGGTGCGTGATACGCACGTCCTTGGCCTTGTCGGCCAGCACGGCACGGGCAGCGTCGACCAGCGCTTTGAACTCGCCTTCCACCTTGGCTTGCTCGGCTTTCTCGGCCTCGTCTTCCATTGCACCGAGGTCGAGATCGCCGCGCGCGACCGACACCAGCTCCTTCTCTTCGAAGTCGTGCAGGAACGAGAGCATCCACTCGTCCACGCGGTCGGTCAGCAGCAGCACTTCCACGCCCTTCTTGCGGAAGACTTCCAGGTGCGGGCTCGACTTGGCAGCCGTCCAGTTCTCGGCCGTCACGTAGTAGATCTTGTCCTGACCTTCCTTCATGCGGCCGAGGTAGTCGGCCAGCGAGACGGTCTGTGCGCTGTCGTCGTTGTGCGTGGAAGCAAAGCGCAGCAGCTTGGCGATGCGGTCCTTGTTGGCGTGGTCTTCACCGATGCCTTCCTTGAGCACCTGGCCGAAGTGCTGCCAGAAGGTGGCGTACTTCTCTTTTTCGGCTGCATCATCGGACTCGGCCATCGATTCGAGCATGCCCAGCACGCGCTTGGTCGAGCCCTCGCGGATGGCCTTCACGTCGCGGCTTTCCTGCAGGATTTCGCGCGAGACGTTCAGCGGCAGGTCGGCCGAATCGATCACGCCCTTGACGAAGCGCAGGTAGCCCGGCAGCAGTTGCTCGGCGTCGTCCATGATGAAGACGCGCTTGACGTACAGCTTCAGGCCGCTGCGGCGCTCGCGGTCCCACAGGTCGAACGGCGCGTTGGTCGGGATGTAGAGCAGTTGCGTGTATTCGCTGCGGCCTTCCACGCGGTTGTGCGTCCAGGCGAGCGGCTTGCCGTCTTCGTGGGCAATGTGCTGGTAGAACGCGATGTACTGATCGTCGGTCACGTCGGCACGCGGGCGGGCCCACAGGGCGCTGCCCTGGTTGATGGTTTCCCACTCGTCCTGGGCGACCATCGTTTTCTTCTCTTCGTCCCACGCTTCCTTGCGCATCTGGATCGGCAGGGAGATGTGATCCGAATACTTCTGCACGACCGACTTGACGCGCCAGGCGGAGAGGAAATCATCCTCGCCCTCGCGCAGGTGCAGCGTGATCGTGGTGCCGCGCTCGGCGCGCTCAATCGTATCGACGGTGAATTCGCCGTCGCCCGCGCTTTCCCAGCGCACGCCTTCATTGGCGGCCACGCCGGCGCGGCGCGATTCCACTGTCACGCGGTCAGCCACGATGAAGGCGGAGTAGAAGCCCACGCCAAACTGGCCGATCAGCGCCGCATCTTTCTGCTGGTCACCCGAGAGCTGGCTAAAGAACTCGCGCGTGCCCGAGCGGGCGATGGTGCCGAGGTTGCGGATGGCCTCGTCGCGGCTCATGCCGATGCCGTTGTCGGCAATGGTGATGGTGCGTGCCGCGGCATCGAAGCCGATGCGGATGCCAAGCTCGCCGCCGCCTTCCAGCAGCGACGGATTGGCGATGCCCTCAAAGCGCAGCTTGTCCACCGCATCCGACGCATTGGAAACCAGCTCGCGCAGGAAGATTTCCTTGTTGCTGTACAGCGAGTGGATCATCAGATGCAGAAGCTGCTTCACTTCTGCCTGGAAAGCCATCTTCTCGTGCGGTGCGCTCATGGTGTGCATAAAAAGTCTGGAAAGTGGAAAGAGAAGCGGGCTACACCTAGCGCGTGCGCCCGCATGAATTTGTGAGGCTAGATAAGGCGTGGCGTGCGGTTTTCAAGACCCGCGATCGAGCTGCTCCGCCAGGAACCGCAGCATGTCCGGATCGGCGCTGGTCGCGATATTGAAGCGCATCCACGTCGACGGCATCTGCGACGGCGAAAACAAGCTCCCCGGCGCAAACACATAGCCCTGTTCATGCCCGGCCCGGGCAATGGCGTTGGTGTCCTGCCCGGTATCGGCCCAGAGGAACATGCCCGCGCCCTGCTGCGAAAACAGCTTCAGGCCCATGCGCTCGAGGTTCCGCTGAACGGCATCGCGCGCACGGTCCAGGCGGCCGCGCACGCGTTCAACGTGCTTGCGATATTGGCCTTCGGTGAGGATCTTGTAGAGCACGCGTTCGTTGATCTCGGGCGTAGCAAACCCTGTCAGCAGCTTGGCATCGGTCAGGTTCTTGGCCAGTTCCGGATGGCAGGCAATGAAACCCACGCGCAAGTTCACCGCCAGCGTTTTCGAAAAGCTGTTCAGGTAAATCACCCGGCGTAACTGATCCAGGCTTGCAAGCCGCGTCGCCTGATAACCGGGCGGTGCAAGATCGCCATAAATGTCGTCTTCAACGATCAGAAAGCCGTACTGCTCAGCCAACCGCAACAACTGGAATGCCTTGGCAGCCGAGAGCGACGTACCGGTCGGGTTGTGCAGGATCGAGTTGATGACCAGCAGCTTGGGGCGACGCGCCTGTACCAACCCTTCCAGCGCGACCAAGTCCGGCCCCTCGGTGGTATAGGGCACACCAATCACCTGCGCACCCTGGGCGGCAAAGCGGCCGAACATCAGAAACCACGCCGGATCGCCCACGAGCACCGTGTCGCCCGGCTGCACATACTGACGCGCAATCAGGTCAAGTGAGGCTGTGATCCCCGAGGTCACCACGATCTGTTCGGGTCGCGCACCAATTTCCAGCTCGGCCAGCCGTGTTTGCAGTTGCTGGCGCAGCGGCAAGAAGCCCTGCGGCGTGCCAAGCGACAGAAATTGGTTGCCGTTCAGTCGCCCCAGCGAGCGCAGCGCGTTGGCGATCAGTTCGCCGTCCAGCCACCCATTGGGCAAGAAGCCCACACCCGGCGCCCTGCGGGGCTCCGCAGAATGGAACATGTTCCGCAGCAGCCAGGTCACGTCGATCTTGCGTGCGGCGGTGGCCGGCGGCGCGGCCGGCTCCTCGGGCAGCGGCACGTGCCGCTCCTTCACGTAGAAGCCTGAGCCGCGACGCGATTCCAGATAGCCCTGCGCCACCAGCCGCTCATATGCCTCGACCACCGTGAAGCGCGAGATGCTCTTCTCCTGCGCCAGTTGCCGGATCGACGGCATGCGCATGCCGGCGCGAAAGACGCGCTCGTCGATGCGCATGCGCGCCCACTCGGTCAACTGGTCGACCAGCGTCATCTGCGCCGAGGGAATCGGGTCGGGCAACTGCTCCGCAGCCGGACGGGCCGCCGCGCGCCGGGCGTCCAGGCTGACGATGTGAGAGGAAGGATTCATAACGGGGGGGGGGACGGAAGGCGAGTCGAAAACTGTACAGAAAGCGCCACGACAAAGTGTACAGGTACTGTACAGCCGCACTTCGTTACCATCAAGGTCGGATTTCCGTCCCCGCGCCATCCACCGTCATGGAGCCCCGCCATGCCCACGCTGAAACGCTTTGACGAAGATGCCTACCGCACGACCTGCGACGCGACTGTCGTAGCCGTGCACCCGGAAGGCATCGAGCTGGACCAGACCGTGTTCTACGCCCGCAGCGGCGGCCAGGCCGGCGACACCGGAACGCTCATCCTGCGGGGTGCGCAAGATGGCCAGACCGTGGCCATTGCCGACACCGTCTACAGCCCCGATCGCCAGACCGTGCTGCACGTGCCGGCAGACAACGTAGGCCTCACCCTGCTCTCGCCCGGCACGCCCGTGATGGCCTCCATCGACTGGGACCGCCGCCACCGCCTGATGCGGCTGCATACCTGCCTGCATCTGCTGGGCTCGCTGATTCCGGTGCCGGTCACGGGTTGCGGCATCTCGCCGGAATCCGGTCGCATCGATTTCGACCTGCCCGAATCGACGCTCGACCGCGACACGCTCACCGCGCAACTGAACGAACTGATCCGCCGTGACACGCCGGTGCGCATCGACCTGATCACGCCGGAAGAACTGGCCGCGCAGCCTGAACTCGTGCGCACGATCGGCGCCGCGCCGCCGGCGGGCGCCTCGGCCATCCGCATCATCCATATCGACGGCATCGACCGCCAACCTTGTGGCGGCACCCACGTGCGCGCCACCGGCGAGATCGGTCGCGTAGTCGTCACCAAGATCGAGAAGAAGAGCCGCCAGAACCGCCGCGTGGCGGTGGCCTTTGCCGACTAGACGACGGGGTACGCGCCATGTCCAAGTCCGCCACCCTGCCCCTGGGCCACTCACACGACCACGCCGAACGCCGCGGCCTACTGCTCGGCTTCATCGGCGTGGCGATCTTCAGCCAGACGCTGCCATTCACACGCATGGCCGTGGCCGAGCTGGATGCGACCTTCGTGGCGCTGGCGCGTGCCGTGCTGGCAAGTCTGCTGGCGCTGGGCCTGCTGGCCGCGACGGGGGCGTTCTCCGCCGCCAAGCGCCCGCGCGGCCGGCAGTGGTGGCAACTGGCCGTGACGGCCGCCGGCGTGGTGGTCGGCTTTCCGCTGTTTTCTTCGCTGGCGATGCGCGATGTGCCGGCCGCGCACGGCGCCATCATCACCGGCCTGCTGCCGCTGGCGACCGCCGTGTTTGCGGCGTGGTTCGGGCGCGAGCGGCCGTCGCCGTGGTTCTGGCTGTGCGCGGTGGCCGGCAGCGTGCTGGTGGTGTCGTTCGCGTTGCTGCAAGGCGCTGGCGCCCTGCACCGTGCCGACTGGCTGCTGTTTGCCGCCATGGTGGCCGGCGCGCTCGGTTACGCGACGGGCGGCAAGCTCTCGCGCGAACTCGGTGGCACGCAGACGATCGCCTGGGCGCTGGTCGTCTCGTTGCCGGTGTTGTTGCCGCTGGTAGGCGCACTGGCCTGGCTGCCCGTCACGCATCAGGCCGAGGCGCTGGCGCATGCGTCGGCCCGCGCGTGGGCGGGCTTGGCTTACGTGTCAGCCTTCTCCATGTTCATCGGCTTCCTGTTCTGGTATTCGGGCCTGGCCGCAGGCGGTGTTGCGCGGGTCGGGCAGATACAATTGCTGCAACCTTTCATGACGCTGATCGGCGGCTGGCTGCTGCTGGGCGAATCGCTCGACACGCCCACCGTACTGTTTGCACTGGCTGTGATTGCCGTGGTCGGCATCGGCCGGCGCACGTCGGTGCGCCGATAGCAACGTCTTCCCTCTTTTGTTGACCGCACTTACCAAGGAGTCTTCATGACCGCCTCGCACGACGCCCAGGCCAAGCTCAAGCAACTGGGCATCGAACTGCCCGCCGCCGGCGCCCCCGCAGCCGCCTACGTCATGGCCGCGCAGACCGGCAACCAGGTCTTCCTGTCCGGCCACATCGCCAAGAAAGACGGCAAGCCCTGGGTCGGCAAGCTCGGTGCCAACATGACCACCGAAGAAGGCAAGGCTGCGGCTCGCTCGATCGCCATCGACCTGCTGGCCACCCTGTCCACGCATCTGGGCGGCGACCTGAGCCGCGTCAAGCGCATCGTCAAGGTCATGAGCCTGGTCAACTCCACGCAGGAATTCACGGAGCAGCACCTGGTGACCAATGGCGCCTCGGAACTGCTGGCCGAAGTGTTTGGCGATGCCGGCAAGCACGCCCGCAGCGCGTTTGGCGTCGCGCAGATCCCGATGGGCGCCTGCGTCGAGATCGAGCTGATCGCTGAAGTCGCTTAAGCGTCGCATTTGCCGCCCCTCTTCAGCCCTGCAAGCCGGGGGCGTTGCCTGCTATCCTCACCGTTTTGCCCACCCACGGCGCCCGCTCACGAGGTGGGCACCGCAACACAAGGACCACACCATGGACCACACCGCCTGTACCTTCTCCCGCCGAGCTCAGAATCTGACCAGCTCGGCGATCCGGGAAATCCTGAAGATCACCGAGCGTCCCGAGGTGATTTCGTTTGCCGGTGGCCTGCCCGCGCCGGTCACATTCCCGGTCGAAGCGATTCAGGCGGCGTGCGCCCGCATGTTCGCAGACAACCCTCAAGCCTCGCTGCAGTACACGCCCACCGAGGGCCTGTCGGTGCTGCGCGAGTGGATCGCCCAGCGCCACGGCACCACCGCTTCGCGCGTGCTGATTACCACGGGCTCGCAGCAGGGGTTGGATCTGCTGGGCAAGATCTTCATCGACCCGCAAAGCAAGGTGCTGGTCGAAACACCGACGTATCTGGGCGCGCTGCAGGCGTTCTCGCTGTTCGAGCCGGCCTACACGTCGGTGCCGACCGATGACAAGGGCCTGCTGCCCGACGCGCTCACGCCCGAACTAGCGGCCGGCGCGCGCTTCTTCTACACGATCCCGAACTTCCAGAACCCGACCGGCCGCCGCCTGCCGCTGGACCGCCGCCAAGCCCTGGTGGCGCGCGCCAAAGAACTCGGCGTGCTGCTGGTGGAAGACGATCCGTACGGCGAACTGAGCTACACCGGCGACGCCCTGCCCTCGCTGCGCTCGCTCAACCCGGACGGCGTGATCTACATGGGCTCGTTCTCGAAGATCCTGGCACCTGGCATGCGCCTGGGCTACATCATTGCGCCCGAGGCCATCCACTTCAAACTCGTGCAGGCTAAGCAGGCGTCGGACCTGCACACGCCCAGCTTCACGCAGCGCGTAGCCTATGAAGTGCTCAAGACCGGCCTGCTCGACACGCACATCCCGAGCATCCGCGACCTCTACGGCAAGCAATGCGAAGCGATGCTCGAATCGCTCACGCGCCACATGCCGCAAGGCGTGCACTGGAACCGCCCGGAAGGCGGCATGTTCATCTGGGTGGAAGTGCCGGAAGGCATCGACACGATGGCGCTGCTGGAAAAGGCTGTCGCGCGCAACGTGGCGTTCGTGCCCGGCGCGCCGTTCTATGCCAACGCGCCGCGTCGCAACACCATGCGCCTGGCCTTCGTAACGGTGCCGCCGGAGCGTATCGAACAAGGCGTGGCCGTGCTGGGCGAGCTGATCCGCGCGGAAATCGCGGCACTCACGCCCAAGGCAGCGTAAGTTCATCTCAACACAACAACAGAAAGGAGCCGTCGTCGATGTTGCGGATCTGGGGAAGACTCTCTTCGGTCAACGTGCAGAAAGTGGTCTGGTGCGCGCACGAGCTGTCGCTGGACCATGAGCGCATCGACGTCGGCGGCGCCTTCGGGGGCGTCAATACGCCGGAATTCCTGGCGATGAACCCCAACGGCATGATCCCCGTCATCGAAGACGGCATCAACGACACCGGTGACGAGCGCTTCGTGCTGTGGGAGTCCAACGCCATCGTGCGCTACCTGTGCTCGCGCTACGACCCGGGCAACCTCTACCCGCTCGAGCTGCACGAGCGCGCCGATGCCGACCGCTGGATGGACTGGCAGACCACGACGTTCAGCCCTTCGATGGTCGATGCCTTCCTGCAGCTTGTACGCACGCCCGAAGACCAGCGCGACGCTGCGCGCATCGAGCGCTCGCGCCAAGCCGCCGAGCGCACCACCGGCATCCTCGACGCGGTGCTGGCCAAGCAGCCTTACGTGGCCGGTCAGCGTTTCACCATGGCCGACATTGCCTGCGGCTGCGCAGCACACCGCTGGCTGGGCCTACCGATGGACCGCCCGGCGCGCCCCAACCTCGAACGCTGGATGACCGAGTTGCGCGATCGGCGTGCTGCTCGGGAAGTGCTGGCGCTGCCTGTCGTCTGAGCCACTTGGCGCCAATGGCCTGCGATCTTCTGGCGGACGGCTACACCCTCATCTCCGGCGTGCTGGCCGCGAACGCCTGCAAACGTCTGGCCGGCCAATTGTATGCCGATGGCGCTGGCACTCGCGAGCTACTTTCTAGGCCATGGTGCGCCGAACTGGCAGCCGATCTCCGTCGGCACCCTGCTCTTGCGCCGCTGATTCCCGCTTCGCATGTCGCTGTTCAATGCACGGGCTTCGACAAATCCGCCGGGCAGAACTGGCTTGTACCCATCCACCAGGACCTGAGCGTCCCCGTAACCGAGCGCGTGAGCGATCCGGCATTGACGGGCTGGTCCGAGAAGGAGGGCCGGCTGTACGTGCAACCGCCGCGCGACGTGCTGGAAGACCTGATCGCCGTGCGCCTGCACCTGGACGACTGCGGCCCGGCTGAGGGCCCGTTGCGCGTCGTACCCGGCTCGCATCGACAAGGGCGGGTGGGGCAGGCACAGATGCTGGACGCGCGAGACACGCAAGGCGAAGTCACCTGCCTGGCCAATCGCGGTGACGCGCTGCTGATGCGCCCGCTACTGTTGCACGCATCGTCCAAGTCGACCGGCGAACGGCCACGGCGTGTATTGCATTTCGTCTACGGCCCGCGCGTGCTACCGCTGACTCTACGCTGGGCGCAAGCCATCTAAAGTCACGCATCTGCGCAAAGATTAAGCGCCGCTCAAACCGATTGCGGTAGCATCACCAACCGCGCACGGCGTCCCCAACGCCGGCGCGGTTTTTTGTTTCCATCCAGGGAACCTCGAATGCCATTCCAGAAGCCTTCCACCACCATCGCCGCAATCCTGTGGGGCGTGCTCTACCTGGTTGCCGCCCTCGTGTCGCATCGGCTGAACGGGCCGGTCGACATGACGGGCTATTGCTGGCTGCCGGCGGGCGTGACCATGGCTGCGTTCATGCTGCGGCCTTACCGCGAGTGGCCTGGGTTGGGGGCGGCGTTTGCCGTGGCGCAACTGGCGCTGGCCGCCATCGAGCACAGCAACCCGGCGCATGCGATGCTGTTTGTGCTCGACGAAGCGGGTAGCTCGGCGCTCGCCGTCGCGCTGGTCCGGCTGGTACGCGTGCCGCTCGAAGGGTTGTATTTCCTGCGCGCGATGCTGGTGGCAGGCGCGGTCAGCGGCATTGTCGGGGCGCTCTTCGGGGCGGCGTGGTTTGCGTGGTCGCAGGGCGGTGCGTTCGGGCACGTCTTCCGGATCTGGGCGGCCTCGGATTTCCTCGGCGTGCTGATCGTCACGCCCGTGCTGGCGGCCTGGTCGCGTTTTCGTGCCTTCCGCTCGGGCGGCACCGACCGCACCGATTTCCTGCTCGGCCTGGCAGCGTTCGCTGCGCTAGCCATCTCGTCCTACGTGATCTTCGACGGCAATAGCGTCGACAAATTCGGCGGCGGCATCAGCTTTGCGCTGACCTACGTGCCGCCGTTCTTTGCCGTGGTGGTGGCCCTGCTGTGGGGCGGGCGCGGCGGCTCGGTGGCGGTGCTGCTGCTGACGCTGGTGGCGCTCACGCAGACCGCCGAGGGCGACGGCCCCTTTGCCGTACTCGACCGTCATTACGGCCAGTCGCTGCTGGAAGCGCAGTTGTACTTGGGCGTCTCTGCGCTGCTGGTGCTGCTGGTCAGCGCGCTCAAGACCACGCGCGAGCAACTGCACGAGCAGAGCGCGCACTGGCAGAACCGCGTGGAGCTGGCGCTGGCTGCGTCCAGCCAGCTCGTCTACACCATCGATCCGGCCAGTGAGCGCATCGATTGGGGCGGCGACGTGACGCTCACCTTCGGTCACGACACGGCGACCATGGCTTCGGTCGGCACCGTGCTGCAGCTCGTGCACCCGGATGATCGCGACGCGCTGCGCGCCCGTTGGCTGGGCACGGCACCGGTTGGGGATGCGCTGGAAGGCGCGCTTGAGGACAAACTCGCCGCCCCCGCGCGCCGGCAGACGCTACGCATCGCCGCGCGTGACGGCACGCTGCATACGGTGGTGGATACCGGCGGCACGCTCACGGATGCCATGGGCAACACGGCAATGGTGGCCGGTACCTGGTCTGTCGAGACGGCGCTGTGACAACTCCGGTGCGCGGCAGCACGGCAGTGTTGCTGATCCACGGCCTGGGCGGCACGTCCTACGATCTGGGCGTGCTGCAGAAGGCGCTGCGCAATGCGGGCGCGATCACGCACGTCCCTACCCTGCCCGGCCACGGCACGCACCCGCGAGACTTGATCGCCATGCCTGCCGAGGCTTGGCTCGACACGCTCACGCAAACGTATCATCAGCTCCTCGCCGAGCACGACACAGTGCACATCGCCGGCATGTGCATGGGCGCGCTGCTGGCACTCGTGCTGGCGCACCGCGTGCGGCATGGCGTCGATCGCCCGCACGACAGGCTGGCGCTGCTGGCCACGCCGATGCACATCGACGGCTGGTCGACGCCGTGGTATCGAGAGCTGCGGCACGTGGTGTATCGCATCCCCGGCATGGCGGCGCGCATGCGCGTGGAAGAGGACGAACCGTTCGGCATCAAGAACCCGCTGTTGCGGCGGATCATCAAGGCCAAGCTTGCGCGCGGCGACAGCTTCCACTATCCGTGGGTGCCGCTCACATGCATTCGCGAAGTCGACCGGTTGCGCGCCTGGGCACACGCTGCCGCACGCGCAATCACCTGCGAGACGCTGGTCATCCACGCCCGCGAAGACGAACTGACCAGCCTGCGCTCGGCGCAAACACTGCAGGCCACCCTGCCTCGCGCGCGCACCTTGCTGCTTGAGAACAGCTACCACATGATCTGCGTCGACAACGACCGGGACGAGGTCGCCGCCGAGCTGCTGGGTTTCTTCGGGTTCGATCCGGCAGCCGCCAGGCGCAAGAGCCCGGCCGCCGCCGATTGATCAGGCGGCGGACCCGCTGCCCGTCACTTCGTGCTCATGCGCCGCATCGAGCCGGCGCTGCCGCTCGCTGCCCTTGAACAGGCGGCGCACGACCACAAAGAACACCGGCACCAGAAACACCGCCAGCACCGTCGCCGTGATGATGCCGCCCAGCACTCCCGTGCCGATGGCACGTTGGCTGGCGGAAGCCGCGCCGCTTGCAATGGCCAGCGGCACCACGCCAAAGGCAAACGCGAGCGACGTCATCACGATCGGCCGGAAGCGCAAGCGCGCAGCCTCCAGCGTGGCATCGATCAGCCCCATGCCCTGCGCGACCAGATCCTTGGCGACTTCGATGATCAGGATCGCGTTCTTGGCCGACAGGCCAATCGTCGCAATCAGGCCGACCTTGAAGTAGATATCGTTGGGCAGGAAGCGCAGCGTGGCGCCCAGCAGCGCGCCAAACACGCCCAGCGGCACCACCAGGATCACGGCCAGCGGAATCGACCAACTCTCATACAGCGCCGCCAGGCACAGGAACACCACCAGGATCGACAGCGCAAACAATGCCGGCGCCTGCGCGCCCGACAGGCGCTCTTCGAACGACTGGCCAGTCCACTCGTAGCCGAAGCCTTCGGGCAGGCCGCGGGCGATGGACTCCATCGCCGCCATGGCCTCACCGGAGCTATGGCCGGGGGCAGGCGAGCCGGTGATCGTCATGGACGGATAGCCGTTATAGCGGTCCAGCTTGAGCGGTCCAACGATCCATTTGGCCGTCGTGAAGGCCGACAAAGGCACCATCGCGCCTGCTGCATTGCGCACGTGCATGCGGCCGAGCTGCTCGACCGACACGCGCTGCTTGCCGTCGGCCTGCACGATCACGCGGCGCACCTGGTTGCGGTAGACGAAGTCGCCCGCGTAGTCGGAGCCGAACATCACGGCCAGCGTGCGGTTGATGTCGTCAATCGACACCCCCATCGACAGCGCCTTCTTGCGGTCCACGTCGATCAGGATCTGCGGGGCTTCGCCCTGGCCTGCAAAGGTGACCTCCGACAATGCCGGATGCCTGGCCGCCTCGGCCAGCACGCGGTCGCGCGCCTGCGCGAGGCGTTCGTAGCCGGCACCGCCGCGATCCTGCAGGCGCAGGTCGAAGCCGGGCTTGCTGCCAAGCTCCGGCAGCGCGGGCGAGTTCATCGCCATGACCATGGCGCCCTTGATCTTGGACAGCGCGGCGTTGGCACGTTGGACCACGGCATCGACGTGCTGGTCAGCACCTTTGCGCTCCTTCCAGTCCTTGAGCGAGAGGAACAGCATGGCGGCGTTCTGACCGTTGCCGAACAGGCTGAAACCGGTGATGGCCAGCGTGGAGGCCACGGCCGGCTCCTTGGCGATGAAGTACTGCTCGGCCTCGCGCACCACGTCGAGCGTCTGCGCCTGTGTCGCGCCGGTGGGTAGCATGACCACGGTCATGAACTGGCCGGTATCTTCTTCCGGCAGGAAGGACGTCGGCAGTTGCGTGAACAGCAGCGCCACCACGCCGATGACGGCGCCGTAAGCAACGAGCGCACGGCCGGTGCGGTTCAGCAGCCGGGCCACGCCGCCCTGGTAGCGCGCCGTCAGCCGCGCAAAGCCACGGTTGAACGCGCCGAAGACCCCCTTGCGCTCGGTGCCGTGGCCCTGCTGCACCGGCTTGAGCAGCGTTGCACACAGGGCCGGCGTCAAGGTCAGCGCCAGGAAGGCTGAAAACACCATCGACACCGCCAACGACAGCGAGAACTGCCGGTAGATGTTGCCCACCGCGCCGCCAAAGAAGGCCATCGGCACGAACACCGCCGTCAGCACCAGCGAGATGCCGACGATGGCCCCGCCGATCTGGCGCATCGCCTTGGCCGTCGCCTCGCGCGGCGAGAGACCCTCTTCGTGCATCACGCGTTCGACGTTCTCCACCACCACGATGGCATCGTCGACGAGGATGCCGATGGCGAGCACCAAGCCGAACAGCGTCAGCACGTTGATGGAGAAGCCCATCGGCAGCATCACCGCAAACGTGCCCAGCAGCGCAATCGGCACCACCAGCGTCGGGATGAGCGTCGCGCGCAGGTTCTGCATGAACAGCATCATCACCAGGAACACCAGCACCACCGCTTCGAGCAGCGTCTTGACGACTTGCTCGATGGCAATGCCGACAAAGCGCGAGCTGTCGTAAGCCACTTCGTAACGCACGCCCGGCGGGAAATGCGCCTGCGCTTCGTCCAGCACGGCACGTATGCGCTTGGCCGCACCCACGGCGTTGGCACCCGGTGCCAGCTTGATGCCGATGGTGGTGGCCGGCTTGCCGTTCATGCGCGAGAGGTACAGATAATCGCTGCCGCCGAGCTCCACGCGCGCCACGTCGCGCAGCAGCACCATGCGGCCCTGCGTGTCCGCGCGCAGCGGGATCTGGCCGAACGCCTCGGGCGTGGTCAGCCCGTCGTCGCCGGTGATGCTCGCGTTGATGGGCGCGCTGCCCGGCACTGCCCCGCTGCCGATCTCGCCCACCGTGATACGCGCGTTGTAGCGGCGCACCGCGTCACTCAAATCACCCGCAGTGAGGCCAAGCGCGGTGAGCTTGTCGGCGTCGGGCCAGATGCGCATGGCGTATTCAGCGTCGAAAAGCTGCGCCGTGCCGACGCCGGACACGCGGCGCAGTTGCGGAATCAGGTCCGAAGAGGCGAGGTCGCCCAGGTCGATGCCGTCGAAGCGGCCACGGTCGGCCGTCAGCGTCATGTACATCATGTAGTCTTCGGCGGCCTTCTCGATGCGGATGCCGTTGCGGCGCACCACCTCGGGCAGGCGTTCCTCGACGATCTTCAGGCGGTTCTGCACCTCCACCGCCGCGAGGTCGGCGCTGGTGCCCTGCTTGAACGCAAGGTTGATCGAGATGTTGCCCGCCGCGTCCGACGACGAGGACATATACAGCAGCCCCGGCGCACCGTTCATCTCACGCTCGATGATGGCGGTCACGGCGGATTCCGCCGTGCGTGCAGACGCCCCCGGATACGTGGCCGAGATGCTGACGTTGGGCGGCGCAATCGTCGGGTATTGCGCCACGGGCAGGCGCGGCAGCGCCAACAGGCCGGCCAGGATGACGGCCAGCGCAATCACCCAGGCAAAGACCGGGCGGTCGATAAAGAAGCGTGCCATGGTCAGCCCTTGGTCGGCTTGGCGTCGGCAGCCGGCGCGGCGTCTGCGCGTTTGGTGGCGGACACCGGCACTGGATGAATGGCCATGCCGGCTTCCAGCGTCCGCATGCCGGGAATGGCAAGGCGCTCGCCGCCGTTCAAACCGATTGTCACCAGCCATTGGTCACCGGCTAACGTTTGCGCGGCCACGGGCTGCACGGCCAGCGTGTTGTCGGCCTTCACCACGAACACCGATGCACCGTGGCGATCGCGCTGCAGCGCCCCGCGCGGGATCGTCACCGCGCCCTGCTGCACCGCGTGCGAGAGTTTCACGCGCACGTACATGCCGGGCAGCAGCAGGCCGTCCGGATTCGGCAGCACGGCGCGCATCGAGACGTTATCAGTCGCGCGGTCCACAACCAGGTCGGAGAACAGCAGCCGGCCCGGGCGCTCGTAGGCCACGCCGTCGCTCAGGATCACCTGCACGCCGATGTCCCGGCCGGGCAGCGCAGAAGCCTCGCCCTTCTTGAGCGCACGCTGCAGGGCGAGCACCTCGGCGGCGGGCTGGGAGAAATCGACGTAGATCGGGTCGATCTGCTCGACAATCGTGAGCGGCGTGGCGGCATCCTCCTTGACCAGCGCGCCCTCGGTCACCTGTGCGCGACGCGAGCGGCCCGCGATGGGCGCGGTGACGGTGGCATAGCCCAGACGCAGTTGCGCGGTTTCCAGCGCGGCACGGGTGGAGACGACGTCCGCTGCGGCTTGCCGCTCGGCGGCTTGCGCCTCGGCGTATTCCAGCTCGCTCACGGCGCGCGTGGCGGCCAGGCCCTTGTAGCGGGCAGCCTTGTCGTGGGCGATGGCGAGCTGCGCCTGCGCACGGGCGAGCGCGCCCTGGGCGGCATCCACCTGCGCCTTGAGCGGTGCCGGATCGATGCGGAACAACACCTGGCCGGCCTTGACCACCTGGCCCTCGTCATAAGCGCGCTTGAGCACGATGCCGTCCACGCGCGCGCGGACTTCCGCCGTGCGATACGGCTCCAGGCGGCCGGGCAACTCGGTCACCAGCGGCGCATCGGAGCGCTGCGCAACCGCGACCTCCACCTCCGGTGGGCCCGCCAGCTTGGCAGCTTCATTGGCGTGCTTGCCGCAGGCTTGCAGCGCGGTCAGCGCGCACGCGCACACCAGCCATCGGGACGAACGGAGACCACGGAACAACACGGAGAACATCATGGGAAAAGGGGGCTGGGCGCGTGCGCACCCGAGATCTTGAGAAGCAAAGCGGAAGGCATGCTAGCACGCCGATCCGCCGCGGCTGATCGATTAATTTCTCAATCTGATCAAGACCTTACGATCCGCCACTGCCATGCGGCGCTGGCCAAGCGGCAGCCCCTGCCCACGCACTCGCGCCCCCTCAAACCCCCACCGTCAAAACACGCGGCCCAGCTGCAGGTAGACATTCCACACGCCTTGCGGCGCCACGGCAAAGCCAAAGTACAGCGGACCGATGGGGCTGTTACCGCCGACGAACAGGCTGCCGCTCTTCAGATAGCCGCCACGGCCGAAGTTGTTGCGCAACTGCCAGACGTTGCCGACCTCCGCGCTGGCACCGAATACCGGCGCGCGCAGGCCGAGCAGGTCATTGATGCGCAGGTCGTACAGGTAGGTCAGGCGGCCGTACAGCAGGTACTGGCCGTTGAACTGGTCCTGCGCATAGGCCGACAGGTGCTGGAAGCCGCCCAGGTAGAAGCCCTCGTTGGCGCCGTTGCCGCTGTTGCCGCCGTTGTCTCTGGTCGGGCTATTGGCACCGAACTGCCCTGCCCCCTCCAGCGCGACGTTGAACGTATGGCGCCCGTAGCTCGTGGCCCACAGACCCTTGGCCTGGGCGGTGTTGTACTTCTTGTCGATTGAACCGAAGCCGGCCTCCATGCTGCCGAACAGGTAATAGCCTCTGCGGGGGAACAGCGGATCGTCGAGCTGGTCCAGCGTGAGCTGGGCACGGAAGGCCGGCTGCTGAGCATGCAAGGTATCCAGGGGCGTCGCATCCACAAGATTGCCGGACTCGTCGACCACCAGCGCCTGGTAATTGAACGTTGCCGCCTTTCTGACGTAGTTCACGCCCAGGCGCAGTTCACCCTTGCGGCCCAGTGGGATGCCCAGGTCAACGCCGGCGCGCGCCGTTTCGATCGTCAGGTTGTTGAACGGCTTGGCGTCCCGGGTAGGCGGCAGATCGTCGAAGTAGATGTCCGATCTGCGGCGCGAATACTCTGCGTAGGGCGCGATGTAGAACCCCTGCGACTGCCACAGCGGCTGCCGCAGTTCCGTATGAATGCTTGCGCGGTTGCTGCCCAGCACGATGTCGTTGCGCCACTCCAGCCCGCTCTGCGTGAGCCACGGATACCGGTGGCCGAGATTGACGTTGAATGCGCCGCGTCCGTCGAAGTTGGTCGACATGCCCAGCCCAAACAGGAAGAACTGGTTGCCCCAGGATTTCTCGTGCGCGTCGATCTTGAGCGTGTGCACGCCGTTCTCTTCCACCAGCCGCTGGGTGACGGTCTCGAAGTCGCCGGTGGTGGCCAGGGCCGACAACTCACGGTTGAGTTCTTCCGCGTCGTAGGTGTCGCCCTCACGCACCTTCAGCAACTGGCGCACGCGCACTGCCGGCACGCGGCCACCGGTGGTCACATCGATGGCGTCGATGCGCGTGCCCTGGGCCAGCATGCCCTGCGGCACATGTGCGCCACGGTAGGCCGCATACGCCCGCGGTGAGAGCGACAGCGCTGCCAGCTTGGCCTCCGCGCCCCGGGCTGCCTTCTCACCCTGCTGCACACCCAGCGGCCCCTTGGCGAAATCGGTGAATGACAGGTCGGCAAGCTGCGGTTCGATCAATATGTCGCTGCCTTGCAGCAGCGCCTTCTGGGCGCGGACATTCTGGCCGACCAGGATGGTGATCATCTGCTGCGTGACCGCCGCCGGCGAGGCGAGGTCTTCCGGCCGCTGCAGGTCCGAGCCGATGTTGACCGCGATGATGATGTCCGCCCCCATGTCGCGCGCAAGCTGCACCGGCAGGTTGCTGACCAGACCGCCATCGACCAGCGTGCGCCCGTCCACCTCGATGGGCGCGAACAGGCCGGGCACCGCCATGCTGGCGCGCATCGCCAGCGGCAGCGAGCCGTGATCGAGGATCACCGCATCGCCCGTGGCCAGGTCGGTTGCCATAGCCTTGAACGGGACCGGCAGGCGCGCAAAGCTCATGTTGTCGGGCCACTGCGTCGTCCAGTTCTTGAGCAGCGCCAGCAGGCGATTGCCCTGCACCAGCCCGGCCGGCAGCTTGAGCCCGCCATCGCCATAACCGGCAGACATGCCGATCGGGTACTGGAAGTCGTCCTCGCGCAGCGACTGCGGCAGCTTGGCGCGATCGTTGCGGTCGAAGGCGATGTCGCTCAGGTCCACCTGGGAGAGCTTGTGCTCCAGCTCGTCCGCGCTCAGGCCGCTGGCGTACAGCCCACCCACCACCGCGCCCATGCTGGTGGCGGCAATCACGTCCACCGGAATGCGCATGCGTTCCAGCATTTTGAGCACGCCGATATGCGCATAGCCGCGCGCCCCGCCGCCCGACAGCACCAGGCCGATGCGAGGGCGAGCGGATTCGGTTTGTGCGGGGATGAGCGCGGAACCGGGCGAGGTCTGGCCGTATGCGCCTGGCGACAGTACGACCAGCGCCGACAGCCCTGTGGCGAGCAGTCGAGACCAGCAGCGGCAGAAGGAAAAAGCCGTCAGAAAAGCCATAAATGAAGGGCTGAATCGTGTTGGGTGGCAACAGGGCAGGCGCAATGATTCCACAACCCGGATTAACCCGGTGCAACTGGCTGCACCGCACCTGGAGCCCGTCGATATGGGGCACGCGCGCCGATGAATACTTTTCAGGGCGAAAGTGACAGAATATTGCCCATCCCCCCGACACGCTTGTTCCTACAATCCGTGTTCGCTCGTTTCGCGCGGGCAACAGAAGACGTTCGGTATCGCCAAGAACCGAAACGCCTAGAAACAGGAGGAGATCAAGATGTGGAATCAAGTCTATGACCCACTCGGCAATGCCTTGTGGTCAACCATCGCGGCCGGGATACCGGTGGCGGTGCTGCTGTGCTCCCTGGCCTTTTTTCATATGCAGGCCCACTTGGCTGCCGGCCTGGCGCTGATTGTCGGGGTAGGCATCGCCTCGTTCATATTCGGCATGCCGGCCGCGATGGCGGGCAAGGCGGCCGGCCTGGGCATTGTCTCCGGCCTGTTCCCGATCGGCTGGATCGTTCTCAACATCATCTTCCTGCACCGGCTCACCACCTTGAACGGGTCATTCAAGGTCTTGCAGAGTTCCATCTCGGGCATCACCGAAGACCGCCGCCTGCAACTGCTGCTGGTGGCGTTCAGCTTTGGCGCGTTCTTCGAGGGCGCGGCCGGCTTCGGCACGCCGGTGGCCGTGACGGGCGCCATCCTGATCGGTCTGGGTTTCTCGCCGCTGGCGGCTTCGGGCCTGGCGCTGATCGCCAACACCGCACCGGTGGCCTACGGGGCGCTGGGGGCACCGCTCATCGGTCTGGCCTCCGTCACCGGGCTGGACCTGCTGCAGCTCTCGGCGATGGTCGGCCGCCAGTTGCCGTTCTTCTCGGTGCTGGTGCCGTTCTGGCTGATCTGGGCGTTCGCGGGCTGGCGCGGCATGCTGCAGATCTGGCCGGCGATCCTGGTGGCGGGCGTGTCGTTCGCCATTCCGCAGTTCCTGGTGTCGAACTTCCACGGCCCGTGGCTGGTGGACGTGATTGCCGCGCTGGTGTCGATGGGCACGCTCACGCTGTTCCTGAAGGTGTGGCACCCCAAGACCATCTGGACCTCCACCGCCCTGCGCAAGCACCCTGACACTTCCAAGGTGGATCCGGAAGCCGCTGCCGAAGCACGCGCCGCGACCCTCACCACCGATGCGAAGATCACGCGCGTGCAAGCCTGGCTGCCATGGGTGATCCTGACGATCTTCGTGTTCATCTGGGGCGTGCCGCAGTTCAAGGCGTTTGCCGATGGCGTATGGGCGTTCAAGTTCGCCATCCCGGGTCTGGACAAAATGGTGCTCAAGGGCCCGCCGGTGATCCCCAAGGTGACTGCCGAAGGCGCGGTGTTCAACTTCAACGTGCTGTCGATGGCGGGTACGGGCATCCTGGTATCGGCCATCGTGGGCGGCCTGCTGATGGGCTACTCGGTGCCGCGCATGCTCAAGGAGTACTGGAACACCATCAAGCTCACGCGCTATTCGCTGTTGACAATCTGTGCAATGTTCGGCATCGGCTACCTGACCCGCTACTCCGGTCTGGACGCGACGCTGGGCCTGGCCTTCGCCCACACGGGCGTGCTGTACCCGCTGTTCGGCACGATGCTGGGCTGGCTGGGCGTGGCGCTTACCGGCTCGGATACAGCATCGAACGTGCTGTTCGGCGGCCTGCAGAAGACGACGGCCGAGCAGCTTGGCTTGTCGCCGATCCTGATGTCAGCAGCCAACAGCGCGGGCGGCGTGATGGGCAAGATGATCGACGCGCAATCCATCGTGGTGGCCTCCACCGCCACCAAGTGGTACGGCCACGAGGGCGACATCCTGCGCTACGTGTTCTTCCACTCGATTGCGCTGGCGTTCCTGGTGGGGCTGCTGATCACGCTGCAGGCCTACGTGGAACCTTTCACACGGATGGTCGTGCATTAAGGCTGATCCGTCCCGCTCTTTGCAGAAGAAGCCGCTCAATCGAGCGGCTTTTTTTTGGCGCAATGCCCGGGCCCCGTCGACCCGCCCCATCCCATCGCGCGCGGTGTTCTGAACTCGGATTGCCGAGAAAAAAGCTCGACACGCCGAGCTCTGAGCTCGGACCATCGAGTAAAAAGCTCCGCACGCCGAGTTCTAAGCTCGGAACGCCGAGAAAAAAGCCCCATACGCCGAGTTCTGAACTCGGACCGTCGAGACAAAAGCTCCGCACGTCGAGTTCTTAGCTCGGAGCATCGAGAAAAATTCCCCGCTCGCGGGCCTGTCAGTAATTTCGTG
>NZ_DBMV01000039.1 GCF_002298975.1 Ralstonia sp. UBA689 | reverse complement strand
TCAATATGCTTGATTCCTGCAATTGCGGCAACGTACTTTCGGCCGCAAAGCCTTGTCTCGAAAGGACTGAGGGCGTTGTTCAGGGCCGATTAACTATGCAGAATCAGCGTTCACTGCTTTGCGGTCGCCATGCTGGAGGGAAATGAAGTAAAGGTTCCTTGGTTTTGCCCGATTTTTTTTAATTCTATTTCCGCATATACAGCGAAGTGAAAACGTTGGCGATCACCATTTCCGTTGTAAGTCATGGCCAGGCTGATTTGCTGGCACCTCTTCTCGATCAACTCAGGCTGGCGGCAGCGGTGGTGCCGATGCAAGTGATCGTAACGCTTAATTTGCCTGAGGAGCAACCTGCCGCAGCATCTGCTCCTGGGTTTGAATTGGAGTGGATCGCAAACCCGGCACCACAAGGGTTCGCCGAGAATCACAATGCCGCATTTAAGCTTTGTAGAACGAAGTTCTTTTGTGTCCTTAACCCAGATGTCCGACTTAGCGTCGACAGTTTGTCTCCACTAGTCGCTTGTCTAGCCCGCTTGCCGGGGGTTGCAGGACCACGTGTAGTCTCGGAGCGCGGCGATCTAGAGGACAGCGCTCGGAGAGTGCCGGGGCCACTCCGCTTGCTAGCGCGCTGGTGGCATCGCCGCTTCGAGCCTGACTATTCTCCGAAGGTAGGTGAGCAAACGGTCGATTGGCTGGCTGGCATGTGCCTTATGTTCGATATCGATAGCTATCGTGCGGTCGGAGGGTTCGATGAAAAGTACCATCTCTACTGTGAAGACATTGACATTTGTTTGAAAATGCACTTGGCTTCGCGTCATGTGACGTGGGTGCAGGACGCCGTCGTGGTTCATGATGCCCAGCGCACGAGCCACCGTAAGTTACGCTATCTGATCTGGCATATTGGCAGCCTATTGAAATTATTTACCGCCGCCGACTACTGGCGCTTCCGGTTCCTAAGTGAGCGTGCTCACCGGTAACGGCGCACCACCTTAATAGTTCAGGGAAATTCGAGAAAGCGCGCCGTATTCATATGTCGGTTCTATGGGGCCTGCTTTTTGTGATCGATAGGATATTTGCAACTATCAGGCCCGATAGCTGGCAACGCTGACTTTCTTATTTCACGATGCTCGGCAAGTCGGGGTGCTTAACGTTGATTCTTCGCGGGCCTCATAGAAATGAAGGGTGCATTCTCAGTTGAGGAATTGGATGAGCTTGGCGTCAATGCCAAGGCATCGGCAAGGCGACGGCAACATCGGAACGTTCACGCCAGCTACTCGGAAAAAATTCAGCGGTTGTTCAACGCAATCTGTGCCGACAGCTACATCCGGCCGCATCGACATACGCTGGATCCCCGCAATGAGAGCTTGGTCGCAGTGCGAGGAGAGTTCGCTGCAATTACATTCGCGGACGATGGGAGGATCGCAGACGTCGTCCGATTTGCGACGGAGGCTCATTGGGACGGCGATGCTCGCGTGACCGTTGGGATTGAACTCAGCCCGGAAACTTGGCACACGGTCGTAGCACTCTCCGATACCGCTGTTCTCTTCGAAGTGAAGGAAGGGCCGTTTGAGCCGACCATCGCGAAGGAGTATGCGCCTTGGGCCCCAGAAGAGGGAGATGTCAGCGTCGCCGCATACCTACAGTGGCTGAAAGATCAAATCGTCGCCCGACTGTCTGGCGGGGGTACATAAGTGTCAAGTTAAGATGTGAGTGCCAAGCGTAGCATCCCTTAGATGCGTTTGAGCAATGGGATATACGGCAGGCAAAGCTTATCCTTGCTCGCCAGCCCGTTGATCATTCTCTGGGAGCCCACGGCGAACTCAAAGCCGTACCCGTGGCTTTCCAGATTGGTGTAAATGTCAGAGTTTGCGGGTGCATTCAGATGCCAGCTGTCAGGCAGAATTTGCTCGATAATCTGAAATACAGCGTCCCAATTGCCACTCCACGCTGCCAGTGTGTACCCCTGATTTGTTTGCAGCACGGTAATTGAAGCAGTGTCATTGCTGAACAAAAGAACGCGCTTAGCAAAAGCGGGAATGCCGAGAGGGGAGACGTCATCGATTCTGAGCCCGGACAGATCGTGGCAAAACGGGCGCCTCGTACGACGTTCCGCACGTTTCGAGACGTTGCCGTACCAGTCCTCGCTGTCTACTGCAAATCCGTGCTTTACGTATACGTCGGGCTTGTTTGTCCAGAGTACCAGCATGTCGAAAGACTTGTCCTTGCCCACTTCGATTGCGGTGGAGACGAGATCACGGCCCACCCCGTTGCCCCGCAACGCTTCGTTAACACAGACAAACCCCACCAAGCCGAGTTTTTTGTTGTCGGCCAGAGTATCTTCCTTGATCAACAGTGTGGCGACTGCTGGCGCGTGCTCTAGTCCACGACCAGGCTTGATCAGGATTGACGTTATGCCAACTTTGTCGTCGATCCAGGGATAGTGCGTAGTCAGGTCGATGCCTCCTCTCCCTCTGGATTTGAAGAACACTTCCCAGATCAGCTCCTTGGCAGCTAAGGGTACCCCTTCTTGTATGGAGTATTGCCACGGTTTGTTCACGTGCCCCTTCATCCTCATTCCTTGTTCCATTATGTACCCTAACCAACCATGCTTCTGCCTGGAGTATCTCGAACGCATCCATTCCATTTCAGGAAGTCGATTCAAGGCTATTTCTCGGCAATGCCGAGCCCGCCGTATCGGCTAATGCTTTGGTCGATAAATATTTTATATTCCGGTAAATAACCAGCCTTCCGGCTCATGATGGCAGCTGTGGTGTCTAATTTAGGACTGTGGGGTTTGAGGCGTTCTCTTTTAACAGGACCAGTCCTGCCCCAATGATCAAGCCCAAAACAGCGCCAGCGACAACAAAAATCGCAACACCTGGTGTGCTTGATTCAACAGGAACATACGCTGGCCCCATCGCTGCTGTTGGATAGCTTCGCAAGGGACCTAGGGCATCTTGATAGGCGATCACTTGCTGTCGCAGCGTAAGAATCTGCGCGTTGAGCAGCGCAGCGGTATTGGAAGCGAGAACTTCGCGCGCACTACCGCCTCCACCGTTTTCGGATGAGGTAGCTGCTTTCAGCACCCGCTCTATCCGGTCGTAGTCGTGCTGCGTGGCAGCTAGCTTTGCCTGCACGTTCGCCAGATTGCTTTGCATCACATTGATTGCTTGCTCGAACAACTTGCGATGGGTTGCTAAGAAGGTTTTCAGTGCAGCATCTAATGCCGCTGAAGCCCCCTCCCGTGAATAGGCCGAAACCTGGACATTGATCACGCTCGGGCTACGGCCGGCCGTGGCTTTCAATGAATTAAAGAGGAGGTTGGCGTCTCTGTTGCCGGAATCTGGCGCAGGGAGTCCGAGTTCGCCGAGCACTTGAAGGCGGGAGCCTGGCAAGTTGTAGCGTTCGGTTGCGGTCAACTGATTTTCGATAGGTTGAGGCGCAGAGGTACCGTCTCCCGGCGCAGGAATGGACACTTGTCCGATCTGGATTGCCATCGTGGCGGTCCAGCGCGGATGAATGATCCAAGTCGCCAAGAGCCCAGCACCCGCGCCGACCATGCCTACGATGAGAATCGTTTTGAACGAGTTCATCAGAAGGCGTATTAGATCCGACATGGAAGGTGACGTGTCCGCGTTCGCAGTGGGCATAAGTGGTACTTCGAGTGACTTCGACTTGTGATTGTAGCCTGCCTTTCAGAGCGCTCTCCTCGACATTACGAGCCCTGTCCCAAAGCTTGCATACTTGCATGACTGCTCTCCACAATCGCACCGAACACAAAAATGCAAGGCCATGTGCTGGGGTAGAGATGTCAAGCATTTACAATGTCACTCATCTTCCGCTTAGCGCATGCCACCATACTTCATGCCCACCCTCGCCCACACCATCTTCAAAGCCTACGACATCCGCGGCATCGTCGGAAGAACCGTCGATGCCGAAACCGCGCGCCTGATCGGCCAAGCATTCGGCTCGGCAGCACGTGCCAAGGGCGAATCCGCCGTGGTGATCGGCCGCGACGGCCGCCTGTCGGGCCCCGAACTGCTGGCGGCGCTGGCCGATGGCTTGCGCGCGAGCGGCGTGGATGTGATCGATCTCGGCCTCGTCCCCACGCCGATGGTCTACTTCGGCACCAACATCGAGCTGGCCGGCCGCCGCGCCACCTCGGGCGTGATGGTGACAGGCAGCCACAACCCGCCGGACTACAATGGCTTCAAGATGGTGCTGGCCGGCCAGGCCATCTACGGCGAGCAGATCCAGGCGCTGCGTACGCGCATCGAGCAGGGCGATTTTACCGAAGGCGCAGGCGCCTACGTCCAGGTGGACATCCGCCAACAGTACATCGACCGCATCGTGTCGGACGTCAAGCTGGCCCGCCCGATGAAGATCGCCGTGGATTGCGGCAACGGGGTGGCGGGTGCCTTCGCGCCGGCGCTGTTCCGCGCGATGGGTTGCGAGGTGACGGAACTGTTCTGCGAGGTGGATGGTCACTTCCCGAATCACCATCCGGACCCTGCCCACGTGGAGAACCTGCAGGATCTCGTGCGCACGCTGCAGACCACCGATTGTGAACTTGGTCTTGCCTTCGATGGCGACGGCGATCGCCTCGGCGTGGTCACCAAGGATGGCCAAGTGATCTTCCCCGACCGCCAGCTCATGCTGTTCGCGCAGGAAGTGTTGTCGCGCAACCCGGGCGGCGAGATCATCTTCGACGTGAAGTGCACCGGTAAGCTGGCGCCGTTCATCCGCGAGCATGGCGGTCGCGCGACGATGTGGAAGACCGGCCACTCGCTGGTCAAGGCCAAGTTGAAGGAAACCGGTGCGCCTCTGGCGGGCGAGATGAGCGGCCACATCTTTTTCAAGGACCGCTGGTACGGCTTTGATGACGGCCTTTACACGGGCGCGCGCCTGCTCGAGATCGTCTCGCGCCTTGCTGACCCGAGCGCCACGCTCAACGCACTGCCGAACTCGCACTGCACGCCCGAGCTGCAACTGAAGTGTGCCGAAGGCGAGCCCTTCGCGTTGCTCGACAAGATCAAGGCCAACGCCACGTTCGCGGGCGCCAAGGAAGTCATCCGCATCGACGGTGTGCGCGTGGAATACGAAGACGGCTTCGGCCTGGCGCGTCCGTCCAACACCACGCCCGTGGTGGTGATGCGCTTCGAAGCCGACAACGATGTGGCCATGGCGCGCATCCAGGCCGAGTTCCGCCGCGTGATCCTGGCTGAAAAGCCTGACGCGCAACTGCCGTTCTGATTGCGCAGGCAGCGTTCATGAAGTTGGGGGGAAAGGATGGCGGCATGCGTGTGCTGATCGTCAAGGTATCGTCGCTTGGCGATGTGGTGCATTGTGCGCCGGTCGTGGCGGATATCCTGCGCGCGTATCCGGATGCCGAGATCGACTGGGTGGTCGAAGAAGGCTTTGCCGGCATTGTGCGCATCGTGCGCGGCGTGCATCAGGTGATTCCGTTTGCGCTGCGGCGCTGGCGCAAGTCGCTGGGTTCCGGGGCAGCTTGGAGTGAGATGGCGGCCTTCCGCCGCGCGTTGCGCGCCAAGTCGTACGACGCGGTGCTCGACACGCAAGGCCTTATCAAGACGGCCTTGATTGCCGCACAGGCAAAGTTGACGCCGAGTGGGTTCGTTGCGGGGCTGGGCAATCGCACCGATGGCGCGGGCTATGAGCCGCTCGCCAAACTGTTCTATCAGCGCAAGCTCTTGATAGAGCCACGTGTCCATGTTGTTGAGCGATCGCGCCGCATGGTCGCCGAGGCGCTGGGTTATGCACTGCCCGAGGCGGTTGATTTCGGTCTACAGCCGCCGGCTGAGCTGTCATTTCCCATGCCACGCCCCTATGTCGCGCTGGTGCATGCCACTTCGCGCGCGGATAAGGGCTGGCCGCAGGCCGCGTGGGTCGATGTTGCACGTGAACTTCTCGCACGCGACTACGCGCTTGCGCTGCCGTGGGGCAGCGAGACGGAGCGACGCACGAGCGAGGCCATCCGAGAGGCGATCGTCGCCGCCGTACCGGGCACGGTGGGACGCGTGGTGATTCCGCCGCGCATGTCGCTGCCAGACGTGACGGCCTTCCTCGATCAGGCGACGGCCGTGGTGGGTGTCGACACCGGCCTCGTGCACATTGCTGCAGCGCTGTGCAAGCCGACGGTGGCGCTCTACAACTTCACTACGTCATGGCGCACTGGCGGCTACTGGACGCCCAACGTGCACGACCTCGGCAGCGCCGAGGCCCATCCGACCAGCGCCCAGGCGCTCGATGCGCTGCGCGCGCTGGGTGTGCTCTGATGCTGCGTTTTCTCTATCGTTGGCTGTGGCGCATCGCGTTGCCTGTCGCACTCCTGCGTCTGTGGTGGCGTGGCCGCAAGGAGCCTGGCTATCGCCAGCACATCGGCGAGCGGCTGGGTTTCTACCCTCCGCGCGCCAATCCGGATCGCCCGCTGCTCTGGGTGCACGCAGTCTCCGTCGGCGAGACGCGCGCTGCGCAGCCGCTGATCGATGCGCTGCTCGCGCGCTTCCCGCACCACGCTGTGCTGCTCACGCACATGACGCCAACCGGCCGCCGCACCGGCGCCGAATTTGCCGCGCAACGCAATGGCCGTGTCATCCAGGCCTATCTGCCGTATGACCTGACCGGCGCCGTCGATCGCTTCCTGCTCCATTTCCAGCCTCGCCTTGGCTTGTTGATGGAGACGGAGATCTGGCCAGTGCTGATCGAACGCGCCTACGCTGCCGGCGTGCCGATGGTGCTCGTCAACGGGCGCCTGTCGGCACGCAGCCATCGCCGCACTGCCCGCCTGGGCGAGGCCGCCCGTGAGACCTACGCGCAACTGGCCGCAGTGCTGGCGCAGACGCCCGACGATGCGGATCGCTACCGCTCGCTGGGCGTGCCGCGCGTGCGCGTGACGGGCAACCTCAAATTCGACATCACGCCGCATGTCGATCAGATCATGGCCGGCCGCGTGCTGCACGAAGCTTTGTGCGGGCGCGCCGCCTGGGTGGCCGCCAGCACGCGCGAGGGCGAGGAGGCACTGCTGCTCGACGCTTGGCAGGCGCATCGCGTGCAGCACGTCGGGCGTCGGCATCCGCTGCTGATCCTGGTGCCGCGTCATCCGCAGCGTTTCGACGAAGTGGCGCAACTGGCCGAGCGCGCGGGCTTGCGCGTCGTACGCCGCAGCGCGATGGTGGTGTCCGCGGCAGGCATGACGAACGACGCCGGTCTGGCCGATGCCGACGTCCTGCTCGGTGATTCGATGGGCGAGATGGCGCTGTATTACGCGGCTGCCGAAGTGGCCTTCATCGGCGGGAGCCTGCTGCCGCTGGGCGGGCAGAACCTGATCGAGGCCTGCGCTGTCGGTACCCCGGTGGTTATTGGCCCGCACACGTTCAACTTTGCGCAGGCCACCCGCGATGCGGTGGCGGCCGGCGCGTGCGTGCAGGTAGAGGACGCAATCGCGGTGATGCGTGTGATCGATACATGGCTGTCTGACGCCGATGCGCGCGAGACCGCCTCGCGCGCTGCGCTGGCCTTTGCTGCCACGCATGGCGGGGCGACCGCACGCACGGTGGAGGCCGTTGCCTCGCTGGTGTTGCCGACGTTGTAACACGCGGACCACGTTCAGCACGAAAACTGCGAACTCATTGCGTGCGGGGCAGACTAACGGCTCTTCGCGCACTGTGCATCCGTTACTGTTCACGATCCGTTCATGTTTCAATCCAATCGTCCCAAGCCGAGCCTGTTGCAGACGCCGCGCCGCGTGGTGCTGGCGGCGGCCGCCCTGGCCGCGCTGACGGCCGCCAGCATCATTGGCGCCGGCTGCATGACACCGACAGCCTCGACCAAGCCCGCCGCAACTGTTGCCTCAAACGCATCCGCTCCGGTTGCACAGGCTGCATCGACACCCGAAGCCAAGCCGGTGCCCGCCAGCGCCGCGCCCAACACCGGGCAGGCGACGCTGGCCCAAGCCCAGGGCGAGGGCCGCTCGCGCTTTGTGCTGGTGCGTTGGCAGGAGCCCGGTGCCGCGCCCAAGGAATTGCCTTCAGGTGAGGGCGAAGGCGCTGACCCGGCCACGGAGCCGCTTTCCATCGAGTTCAGCACGGGGCTGGAAGCAGCCAACGGCGTGGCGTCGGGTTACTCCGGCTGCAACCGGTTCTCCGGTCCCTACGAGAAGCTCACCTCGGGCATGCGTTTCGGCAATCTGGCGACCACGCGCATGGTGTGCGATCCGGCCCGCATGGAGTTGGAGACGGCATTTCTGGAGGCGCTCAAGACGCCGCTGGCGACGGTTGGCATGCAGCCATCGCCTGCAGGGGTGCGGGGCCGCCAAGTGATCTGGAAGACGGCCACTGGCGCGCTGCTACAGTTTGCCGAGCGGCCGTTGCCGGCAGCGGCACCGGCGCCATCGTCGTCACCGAGCGGCCAGAATCGCTGATCAGCGCTTGGCGGATTTGACCGCCGATGTTCCCTGTACGGGCTTGAGGGCGCGCGGCGGCAGTGCCGTGATGTCGCTCGAGCCGTTGGCCGTAAGCAGCGTATTCACCTGGATCACGTCCGCTTCGGAGAGCGAGCCTGCGGCGGATTTCAGCCGCAGGCCATTGACGATGGTGTCGTAGCGTGCGCGTGCCAGATCGCGCCGGGCTTGGAACAACTGCGCCTGCGCATTGAGCACGTCGGTGCCGATGCGCACGCCCACACCATAGGCGAGCTGATTGGAGTCGTACGCCGAACGCGCCGACAGCTCCGCCGCTTCCAGCGCCTTCACCTGCGCCAATCCCGCAATCACGCCGATGTACGCTTGCCGTGCGCCTTGCTCGGCGGCACGGCGGGCGTACTCGAGGTCGCTCGCGGCTTTGGTTTCCAGCGCAATGTTCTCGCGCACGCGCGATTGGATTGCGCCGCCCGCGAAGATTGGGATCGACACCTGCACGCCGATTTGCGAACTATCGAAACGCGCACCGCCCGGCAGCGATGGAATGTATTGGTTGCCGCTCGCATTCGTGTGGCCCGTCTGCGCCACGAGATCGACCGAGGGCAGATGGCCGGCGGTGGCCTTCTTCACATCGCGCTCGGCGCTTTGTAGGTTGTATTGGGCGAGTGCCACCTGCAGGTTGCCGGTGCGCGCCTGATCGATCCAGGGTTCGGATGCGGACGGTTCGGGCTGCGGCAGCGTCACGCCCGTGCGTACGCCCGCCAAGGTACCGACCGACTCGCCGACGATCTGCTTGAGCGCCGATTGCTTGACCTCCAAGTCGCTGCTCGCGGCGATGACGGTGGCTTCGATCGCGTCGCGCCGTGCTTGGGCATCGTTGGCGTCGGTGATGTTGGCGTTGCCGACATCGAAGTTGCGCCGTGCCTGCTCGTACTGCTGTTGGATCGCATCGCGCTGCGCAATGGTGAGCTGCAGCGTGTCCTGCGCATTGAGCACGTCGAAATAGGCCTGCGCCGTGCGCGTGATGAGGTCGAGTTGCGCCTGTGTGAGCGAGGCCTCGGCGGCCTGCGCGGCGATTTCGCCCTGCTTGTAGGTCTCCCAGCGGTCCCAGCGGAACAGCGGTTGTGACAGCGACAGCGTCCAGCCCGTCGACGAGAAGGTCTTGTTGAAGTCGACCGGTGCGTTCTGGTCGAAGATGATGCGCGTCGAACTCCAGGCCCCGCCGATCTGCGGCAACAGGCCGGCGCGGCCTTGCGTGAGCTTCTCGCGCTGCGCGAGCGATTGCGCGCGCGCCGAAGCGAACTGCGGATCGTTGGCCAACGCGGCGCGATAGGCGGAGAGGAGATCGGTCGCTGCGGGCACATCCGGCGCAGGCGTCTGGGCCCACGCCAGCACCGGCGCCATCGACCAGCACAGCACAACAAGCGAACCGTGTGCGGCCATGCGCATGCGGCTACTACGAGCAACAGTCATAAAGCCCCCGGACGAGGAAAACGTTCGGAAGGCAGCACGGGCGCGGCAGGTGCGCGCCCGGCGGCTTCCCCAATCAGTACGTCGTCATCTGCGGGTCGACCTGGTTGGCCCAGGCGTGGACGCCGCCTTGCAGGTTGTGGACGCGGGCCGGATCAAAGCCGGCGCGCACGATCAGGAACTGCGCAACCTGCGCGCTACGCCCGCCGTGGTGGCAGATGCAGACGATGTCTTGGTCAGCATTCAGCTCGCCTGCGCGCAACGGGATCTCGTTCATCGGGATGTGCGTGATGCCGGGCAGGGCGCAGATCTGCACCTCTTCCGCCTCGCGCACGTCGAGCAAGACGGGCTGCGCGCGCGAAGCGTCGGCGAGCCATTGGGCGAGGGCGGCAGGGGCGAGCTGTTGCATGATGATCGGGGAAGGGCTGGGGGCTGAGTCAGAAGCGGAACTGAGACGGTGCGCTCACGCCCACCAGCGGTGTCACATAGGTTTCGAACAGGTTGCGCGTCTGGTATTCGGTGTTGGAGATGCGCGTGATGAGCTGCGCCTCCATGACCGGAGCGCTGCCTACGAAGATTGACAGGCGACCGCCCACCTTGAGCTGCTTGAGCAGGGCTTCAGGCACCGTCGGCACCGAACCCGAGACGCAGATCACGTCGTACAGGTCCTGGCCCCAGCCTTGCGCGCCGCTGGCTTCGACCACGTCAACGTTGGTCACGCCGTTGCGCGAGAGGTTGTCGCGTGCGAATTGCACCAGTTCGGGCACGATGTCCAGCGTGGTGACCTGGCGGCCCCGATGCGCCAGCAGGGCAGCCATGTAGCCCGAGCCCGCGCCGATTTCCAGCACGTCTTCGTGCTTGCGCACGGCCAGCTCCTGCAGCACGCGGGCTTCCACGCGCGGGGCCAGCATGTTCTGGCCACCGGCCAGCGGGATTTCCATGTCGACGAAGGCCAGCGCGCGGTAAGCCTCGGGCACGTAGTACTCGCGCTTGACGACGGCCAGCAGGTCGAGCACGTCGGTATCGAGCACGTCCCACGGACGGATTTGCTGCTCGATCATGTTGAACCGGGATTTTTCGATGTCCATGGGCATGCCTTCCATGCGGAGCGAGTGATGCGAATGAGGGTTTGACGAGAAACCCGGCATTCTAGCAAGTCCAGAGGACATTCCGGCAGCGGGTGTCATGACGCAGCGCCCTCGTCGGCAGCGGGCGGCGTGCGCCAGGGCTTTGCGGTCAGCGGAGGAGGCGGTGGTGCCACCACGCCCGGCACCGGGTTGCGTAGCAAGCCGTGCAACAGCAGCGACACCACGTGGGTGATAAAGGCCTTGGGATCCAGCTCCCGATGCGAACACGGACCGAACGAGTGCTTCCACATCATCAGGAAGATCATTGGCGCGGTCATGGCCAGCGTGGTCATGTCGACGTTGGCTTCGCGGAACTCGCCGTGCGCCACGCCACGCGCCAGGATGCGCGCGAACAGGCGGTCGCAGCGTTCGATGACTTCTTCGTGGTAATACTGGGCCAGATCCGGAAAGTTGCCCGACTCAGCCATCAGCAGCTTGGTCAGGCCGGAGGCGGGGGATTCGCCGATCAGTTCCCACCAGCCCATCAGGATCTCGTGCAGCAGTGCCTCGCTGGTGCCCTCGAAGCTGTCGATCAGGGCTTCGCCCTCGGCCAGCGCGGGCAGCAGGTTTTCCTGCACCACGGCCTTGAACAGTTCTTCCTTGTTGGCGAAGTACAGGTAGACCGTGCCCTTGGATACGCCCGCCGCCGAGGCCACGTCTTCCAGCCGCGTGGCCGCGTAGCCGCGCGCCACGAACAGGCTCAGCGCAGCGGCGACCAGTTCCTGGGGGCGGGCCTCCTTGCGGCGGGTCCAGCGTTTGGCGGAAGACTCGGGATCTCGATCAGTCACGGCGGCAACAGCAATAGAGGTGTCAGTCAGCAGGTATTGGTCACTGACTCACGGATAACTTACTTTCCGGTCATTAATGTACGCACGCCGAGGGAGCGGGTCAAGCGGCATCGGAACCGTCAATCGGACTGGGCCTCGAATGTGCTGGTGCACAATAGCGCTTTCCTTCCCTAATTTGCTGATCTGGACGGACATGGACTGCCGACCCCACTGCGGCGCGTGCTGCGTCGCGCCTTCCATCTCCAGCCCCATTCCCGGCATGCCCGATGGCAAGCCGGCCGGCGTGCGCTGCTCGCAACTGGACGAGGCCAACCGCTGCCGCATCTTTGGCCGCCCGGAACGCCCGGCGGTGTGCGGCAGCCTGCAGCCCGAACCCGACATGTGTGGTGCTTCGGCCGTGCACGCCATGCAGTTCCTGACCCGACTCGAAATCGCCACCGCGGCGCACTGATTTGCCATGACCGATTCCCCCAAACCTGTTGCCCGCTCGATTCGTGTTCGCTGGTGGGCCGGCGCAGCCGCCGCTGCAGTGGCCATTGCAGCCATGCTGGTGGCTTGCATGCCGACCGGCTGGACCGGCGACGGCTACACCTTCTCGCGCGGCCAGATGCAGGAGGCATTGGCGGGCAAGTTTCCATTCCAGCGGCGCTTTCTCGCCTTCTTTGATGTCACGCTCACCAACCCGCAGATCTCGCTGGACCCGGCGCGTAACCGCATCGCGATCCAGGCGGATGCGAGCGTGGAAAGCGGACTGCTCCGTCAGCCGTTGACGGGGCCGCTGGCGGTTTCCAGTGGCCTGCACTACGACGCGCCCACGCGTTCGATCCGCCTGGATCAGCCCAGCGTCGATCGGTTTGATTTGCGGAATGTGCCCGGCGGTCTGGGCCAGCAGATCAGCGCGATCGGCTCGCTGATCGCGGGTCAATTGCTCAACGACTATGCCGTCTACACCTTCAAGCCCGAGCAGTTGAAAGTGGCCGGCATGGCCGTCGAGCCCGGTACAATCACGGTTTTGCCTGAAGGCGTGCACGTGCAGGCCAAGCGGCCTTAGTGCGTTCTTGCTGGCTGCGGCACGCCCAGCGCTTCGTTTCGTTTCCCCCCTTTTTTTGCCCACCTGTTTGCTTACTGCATGGACATTGCACTCGCCATCAAAGCGTTGATTCTCGGCATCGTCGAAGGTCTGACCGAATTCCTTCCCATCTCCAGCACCGGCCACCTGATCCTCGCGGGCCAACTGCTCGACTTCAATGATGAGAAGGGCAAGATCTTCGAGATCGTGATCCAGTTCGGCGCCATCCTGGCGGTGTGCTGGGAGTTCCGCCACAAGATCATCGAGGTGGTGAGGGGCCTGCCCAATGACCCGCGCCAGCAGCGTTTCGCCATCAACGTGATCGTGGCGACGATTCCCGCCATCACGCTTGCGCTGATCTTCGGCAAGGCGATCAAGGCGCATCTCTTCAACCCGATCGTGGTGGCCTCGGCGTTCATCGTCGGCGGCTTTGTGATTCTGTGGGCCGAATGGCGCGAGCGCCATCGCGGGCAGACGCACGACCCGCGCGCCAACGCGCTGCTGGAGGCCGCCAAGGCTGGCGCGCCGCGCATCGAAACGCTTGACGATCTGCGTATCTCCGATGCCATCAAGGTCGGGTTTGCACAATGCTTTGCGCTGATTCCGGGGACTTCGCGTTCGGGCGCGACCATCATCGGCGGCCTGCTCTTCGGCCTGTCGCGCAAGGTAGCGACGGAGTTCTCATTCTTCCTGGCGATTCCCGTGATCTTTGGGGCAACGGTGTACGAGTTGTACAAGTCGCGTGCGCTGCTGTCGGCTGACGATCTGTCGATCTTCGCCATCGGTTTCGTGGCCGCGTTCATCTCGGCGTTCTTCTGCGTGCGTTGGCTGCTGCGCTTCATTGCCACGCACGATTTCCGCGGTTTTGCGTGGTACCGGATCGTGTTCGGCGTGATCGTGCTTGTCACCGCGTACACGCATCTCATCGCTTGGCAGGCTTAAGCCGCGTAAGCGGCAAACATCTCCCCTGATTTCCACATCCCGGCGCGGGTTTTCGCGCCGTCTGCACGATCGGGCGGATTCGGACACACTGGCGGTTTCTTCCGTCAGCCGCTGACAGCCGGTCCCCCGATCATGAGTGCACTTTTCCAGCCTTTCTCCCTGCGCGGGCTCACGCTTGAGAACCGCATCGTCATCTCGCCGATGTGCCAATACTCGGCCGACCATGGTCAGGCTACGGCATGGCATCACACGCATCTGGGCAGCCTGTCGCTCTCGGGCGCGGGCCTGCTGATGATCGAGGCGACCGCCGTGTCGCCGGAAGGGCGCATCACCAACGGCTGCCTGGGTTTGTGGGACGACGCGACGGAAGCTGCATTGGCACGCACGCTTGCCGCCATTCGGCAAAACGCGCTGGTGCCGATCGGCATCCAGATCGCGCACGCTGGCCGCAAGGCATCGAGCGCACGTCCGTGGGAAGGCGGCGCGTTGCTGCCGCTCGATGCGGGCGGCTGGGAGACGATGGGCCCCTCCGCGTTGCCGCAACGCCCCGAAGAACGCGCCCCGCACGAGATGAGCGATGCCGATCTCGCCCGTGTGCGCGATCAGTTTGTCGCCACCGCGCGCCGCGTTGTCCACCTGGGGTTGGCTGCCATCGAGCTGCACTGTGCGCACGGCTACCTGCTGCACGAATTCCTTTCGCCGATTGCCAACCAGCGCACCGATGCGTATGGCGGCTCGCGCGAGAACCGCATGCGTTATCCGCTGGAGATTTTCGAGGCGGTGCGTGCAGCCGTACCGGACAACATTCCGGTGGGCGTACGCGTATCGGCCACTGATTGGGTGGAGGGCGGTTGGACGCCGGAGGATTCGGTCGTGTTTGCGCAGGCGCTGCGTGCGCGTGGCTGCGATTGGATCGATGCCTCGTCAGGCGGCGTGTCGTCGCTGCAGCAGATTCCGCTGTCGGCCGGTTACCAGGTGCCGTTTGCCGAGAAGATTCGCCTTGAGGCGCAGATTCCGACCATCGCCGTCGGCCTCATCAACGAGCCGCGCGAGGCGGAGGCCATCATCGCGGAAGGGCGTGCAGACCTGGTCGCGATCGGCCGTGCGTTCCTCTTCAACCCGCATTGGGCATGGGCCGCGGCGGCCGAGCTGGGCGCCACCGTCAAGGCGCCGCCGCAATACTGGCGAGCCTTCCCGCGTCACGCCAAGAATCTTTTCGGCGAGACGCGCTTCGGCGCGCGCTAAACCATCAAGCGCCCGGGCGTGGTCAGGCGCGCTTGCGGAAGACTACGTCCCACACGCCGTGCCCGAGGCGCAGGCCGCGCTTCTCGAACTTGGTGACGGGGCGGTAATCGGGGCGCGGGGCGAAGCCGCTTGCGGTGTTCTCGAGCAGCGGCTCGGCCGAGAGCACCTCCAGCATCTGGTGAGCGTATTCCTCCCAGTCTGTTGCGCAGTGCAGGTAGCCGCCGGGCTTCAGGTGCGCGGCCAGGCGTGCCACAAACGGGCCCTGGATCAGGCGCCGCTTGTTGTGGCGCTTCTTGTGCCACGGGTCGGGGAAGAACACGTGGATGCCATCCAACGTACCTTCCGGAATCATCTGTGCCAGCACTTCCACCGCATCGTGCGAGACGATGCGGATGTTGCCAATCTCGCGTTCGCCGATCAGCTTGAGCAGCGCGCCCACGCCCGGCTCGTGCACTTCCACGCCCAGAAAATCGTCGTCCGGACGCAGTTGCGCGATGTGCGCGGTGGTCTCGCCCATGCCGAAGCCGATTTCGAAGATGCGCTTGGCGCCCGTGCGGCCGAAGGCGGCGTCCCAATCGAGCGGCGCGGTGCTGTAAGGCAGTTGGAAGCGCGGGCCGAGTTCGTCGATGGCGCGCTGTTGGCCGGTCGAGGTGCGGCCAGCGCGGCGCACGAAGGAGCGGATGCGGCGCGGGTGGCCGGCGCCGGTGTCCAATTCGGTGCTATCGGCGGTGCTAGCGTCTTGTGATTCCGGCGTAGCGTCGTCGGGGCCGGTGCCCGGCTGTTCGGTGGGCTGCATGAAGATCCCGTGCCGTCTGCCACGAGGGCGGGCAGGCAACAAAAAAGCCGCCGAGGGCGGCTTCAGACAATTCGGTGGAGCGGGCGATGGGAATCGAACCCACGGCTCTAGCTTGGGAAGCTAGGGTATTACCATTATACGACGCCCGCGTAGCCCAACATTCTATGCGGGGTTGCGGCGGTTGGGCAAGCGGAGTGAGGGCGGTCGCATGAAAAGTGGCGTTGCTGGCACACTGTGCGCTGCATTCGCAGCTGCCTGGTTCCAGGCAGGACTTCGCCCAGCCCGAGTGGGGCTGGGCCACGGTATTGGCCCGGAAGGCGCCCTATGCATGCTGTCACCGACAATTCCCATGATTCACCTTGCAGCATGTTGTCTTGAGGCATCCCTTAGAAGGAGTGTGCTCTCGCACCCAAGCGAACTTCGGTGAGCCGATTGACCAGCAATTGGAGGAAGCCACCATTCGCTCTCGCGTTTCCTGAGCGCACGCTGAAAGCGAGCATGTGCCACGAGCGTTGGTGCGATCGGGTGGGCGGCCGACCGGCTATGTCGCTATTTCGTCTTGTATCCCGGTAACCCGCTGGCGAGCTTGTTGTGTGCCAGCGGCAGCGCGCAGCGTACGGCGGCCTGGAAGTCGGTCTGCAGGTCTTCAATCGAAATGGCGCGACGGAAAAAATCCGCCCACACGAATTCTGCGAAAGCGGTGGGCGTTTTGTCGTAGCCGCCGGCATTGCGCACGTAGCCGGCCAGCGAGCGATAAGAGTCGTCGATCAGCTTGTCCAGGCAGTCGGGAATGGCCGCGTAGTAATGCCGGACGCCATGCGCGTCGAGAGGATGGCCCCATAGGTTCTTGTCCATTTCTTTCCAGAAATCGTCGATGTGGCACTTGGACAGATCCGCTTCCACCTCGAAATAGCCGATGGCCACGCGGCTTTCCAAGGCGGCCCGCCCGAGGTGGTGGTGATCGGTGATGTACAGCTTGCCTTGAGGCCCAAGCACGGCTGGGATCGGATGGGCCTGCATGAGCGCCTGCTGGTCCGTAAGCGCAAGCGACATGAGGTGTTGCTTCTTGTCCTGGACTTCGATCATGCCCACGGTCAGTTGCGTGGGGCGCAGGTCGTGAATGGGGGACTCGTGAATCTTAGACATGGTGCGCTCTCGGTTGGGCCACCGGGCGGGGGCCGGTCATCTAAGCGCAGCACAGCAAGTGCGGGAAGGTCAGGGCGTTCGGCCGGCTTCGCTCGATCCGTTTCCCTTCGGGGCAGCGGCATTTGCCGGCCATCAGCCGTTCGGTGTTATCGGATCGGCCAGGCGTGGGTCTTTAACGGCGCTGCGCCATTGCCCGCATGGCCGCATCGACGAATCGGGCAGCAGCCGTTTCGCCAGCGGCGGGAGTTGCGGCCCTGGCGCAGGCGGCAATCACGTGACATAGCGATTCCGTATCCTCTCGGCAGCCGCGCAGCAAGGGCAGGGCGGCGCCGGCGGCCGAGCCGAAATGGGTGATGGTCAGCCGCATCAGTTCCACCTTGAGCACATTGGGCAGCACGTCAGCCAACTCGGGCGAAACAGGGGCAGGTGGAATGGGCGTCCGAGCCTCCGGGACGGGCACCTCCGGCGATTCCCAGGTAGGCAGGCGCGGCTCATTGGCGGCCGGTACGTCGGCGGGGGCGGCTACCGTTTGCAGGCCGAGCGTCATGCCGGTCAGTGGCGGCAGTTCGTCATAGATGGCCGAGAGCGCGCCATGCGCCGTTTCTGCGTCGAAGAGTAGGCGGTTGAAGTAGGTGATGGGGTGAAACGGATCGGCAGATGGCGCCGGGTCTGGCGCCTCTTCCAGCGAGACGCCTGGCAGCACGTCGACCATTCCGGCCTGTTGCAGCCCGATGAGCAGCGCGTCCAGATCGGACCAATCGCTCAGCAGTTGGTGCAATTGCCCGACCGTGCGGGCTCCATCGATGAGGATGAGCAGATGGCGCTGGCGCATCTGCATATCGTGGCGACGCGCAGCCAACGCTTCGCGGCCGTCCTCGGTCTTGATCAGGACGCTCGTCGTTGCAAGCATGGTGACTCCCCGTATCGAAGCGCGCGTTGCACGCTTCTAAGCAGCAAGCCCAGTGTCTTGGTGCACCGGTGCATTCTGTACGTTAGTCAGCCTGTCTGTGCCATGCCATCGTACGATTGGCGGAGACTGTAAAGCCTAAGACAACCGATCGGTCTAGCTCCGCCACGATTCCAGCGCCGGAGCGGCTTCGCCCGCAGCGCCGGTTTGCGCGGCCAGCGTGCTGGCGTAGTCCGCATACCACGCCAGCACGTTCGGATTGGCCATCGCATCAGGATTGGCGATGCGCTCGGGCGGCGCACCCAGCAACAGTTTCTTGATCGGCACCTCCATCTTCTTGCCCGACAGCGTGCGCGGCACGCCCGGCGCCTGGACGATGACGTTGGGCACATGTCGCGCCGACAGCCCTGCCCGGATGCGCGCATTGATGGTGTCGCGCAATGTGCCGTCCAGCACGGCGTGCTCTCGCAGCACGACAAAGAGCGGCATGAACGATTCGCGGCCCAGGAATTCCAGATCGACGACGAGGCTGTCGAGCACTTCGGGCAGGTCTTCCACCACGCGGTACAACTCGGCCGTGCCCATGCGGATGCCGTGGCGGTTGATGGTGGCGTCCGAGCGCCCGTAGATGATGGCGCCGCCGCGCGGGGTGATCTTGATCCAGTCGCCGTGGCGCCACTGGCCGGGGTACATGTCGAAGTAGCTGTCGCGGTAGCGGCTGCCGTCGGCATCGCCCCAGAAGAACAGCGGCATCGACGGAATGGGCGCGGTGCACACCAACTCACCCACCGCATTGATGAGCGGCTGGCCAGCCTCGTCCAGCGCCTCCACGCGCGAGCCGAGATTGCGGCATTGCATCTCACCGGCGTAGACGGGCAGGGTGGCCACACCGCCCACAAAGCAGCCGGCGAAGTCGGTGCCGCCCGAGATCGGATTGAGCCACACATCGGCCTTCACATGGCGATAGATCCAGTCGTACGCCTCGGCGGAGAGTGGTGAGCCAGTCGAACCGACTGCGCGCAGCTTCGACAGGTCGAAATCGCGGCCCGGCTCGATGCCGGCTTTCAGGCAGTTGGCGAAGAATGCCGCGCCTGCGCCGAAGAAGGTCACGCCCGCATCCTGGGCGAAGCGCCACAGCGTGTTGAGATCGGGCGTGCCGGGGTTGCCATCGTAGATTGCCAGCGTGACGCCGCCGAGCAGGCCGCTGGCCTGCGAATTCCACATGACCCAGCCGGTGCTGCTGTACCAGTGGTAGACGTCTTCCGGGCCCAGATCCAGATGCAACGCGCCCATCATCGTCTGCACCAGCAGCAGGCCGCCGTGGCCGTGCACGATGGGTTTGGGCATGCCGGTGGTGCCGGACGAATAGAGAATCCACAGCGGGTGGTCGGCCGCCACGGGCGTGACGACCAGTGGTACATCATGCGCGGTGATGTCGCGCCAGTCCTTGGCTTGCGGGAAGCGCGCGCGGTCAATCTCGCCATGCAGTTGCGGCACGAGTACGAGGTGTTCGACCGTCGGCAGCGCGGCAACCATGTCCGCGACCACGCCCGTGCGGTCGAACGCGCGACCGCCATAGTGATAGCCATCCACCGCGATCAGCACCTTGGGTTCGATCTGGCGGAAGCGGTCGATCACGGCCACCTGGCCCATGTCGGGCGCGCAGACCGACCAGATGGCCCCCACGCTGGCCGTGGCAAGGAAGGCGACGATGGCGTCCGGCGTGTTCGGCAGGTACGCGGCAACGCGGTCGCCGGGCACCACGCCCATCTTGCGCAGCGCATCGGCCAGCGAGGCGACGCGGCGGCGTAGCTCGCGCCATGACAGATCGGCCAGCGGCTTGGTCTCGCTCGCATAGCGGATGACGGTGCGGTCGGGGTTGCCGCCTTCCTCCACATGGCGCATCACCTGATCGACGTAGTTCAGCTTGGCGCCGACCAGCCATTGCGCGCCGGGCATGGTGCGGTCGCCCAGCATCTGCGTGAAGGGTGTGGAGGCACGCAGGTCGAGGTAATCCCAGACGGAGGTCCAGAACGCTTCGAGGTTGGTGGTGGACCACTCCCAGAGTTGCGCGTAGCCCTCGGGGGTGTTGGCCGAGAAGCGCAAGCCGCGCTCGCGTGCGAGCCAGTCGAGGTAATGCGTCAGGCGCGAGCGCGCAATGACGTCAGCCGAGGGCGTCCACAGCAGGGCGCCTTCCTGGATGGTGCTCATGTGTCTCCTCCGCCGTTAGGCAAGGGGGAGGCCGCCCGCTCTATATGGCGGGTCGACCGGTGGGTTGGGGATGGCTCAGATGCCGCCCATGCACAGGTACTTCAGTTCGAGATACTCATCGATGCCGTAGACCGAACCTTCACGGCCCAGACCCGATTGCTTGATGCCGCCGAATGGCGCCACCTCGTTGGAGATCAGCCCCGTGTTGATGCCGACCATCCCGTATTCGAGCTGCTCGGCCACGCGCCAGATGCGGCCGATGTCACGGCTGAAGAAATATGAGGCAAGGCCGAATTCGGTGTCGTTGGCCAGGCGCACGACTTCCGCTTCGTCCTGGAACTTGAAGATGGCGGAGACGGGGCCAAAGGTTTCTTCACGCGCGATGAGCATGTCGGGCGTGGCATCGGCCAGCACGGTGGGCTCCACGAAGCGCTGTGAACCGAAGCCCTGCATCAGCTTGCCGCCAGCGGTCAGGCGCGCGCCCTTCTGTGTGGCGTCGCTGATGTGCCGCTGCACTTTCTCGACAGCTTGGTCGTCGATCAGCGGACCTTGCACCACGCCCGCATCGAAGCCGTTGCCGACCTTGATGCCCTTGACCTTGGCCGACAGTTTCTCGACAAACGCGTCGTAGACCGACGCATGCACGTAGAAGCGGTTCGTGCACACGCAGGTCTGGCCCGCGTTGCGGTATTTCGATTGCACCGCGCCTTCCACGGCGGCATCGAGGTCCGCATCGTCGAACACAATGAACGGCGCATGGCCGCCCAGCTCCAGCGCTACCTTCTTCACCGTCGGCGAGCACTGCTGCATCAGAATGCGGCCCACCGGCGTCGAGCCTGTGAACGACAGATGCCGCACGATCGGTGATTCGCACAGCGCCTTGCCAATCGCGATCGAGCGATCTGCATCGCCCGTCACCACGTTGACCACGCCCTTGGGAATGCCCGCGCGGTGCGCCAGCTCAGCCATTGCCAGGGCCGACAACGGCGTCTGCTCGGCCGGCTTGATGACGATGGTGCAGCCTGCGGCCAATGCTGGCGCCACTTTGCGGGTGATCATCGCCAGCGGGAAGTTCCACGGCGTGATGGAAGCGCACACGCCCACCGGCTGCTTGAGCACCACCATGCGCTTGTCGCGCCAGGTGCTGGCCATCACGTCGCCGGAGACGCGCTTGGCCTCTTCGGCAAACCATTCGATGAAGGAAGCGCCGTAGAGGATCTCGCCGCGGGCTTCGGCCAGCGGCTTGCCCTGCTCGGCGGTCATCAGCGCGGCGAGGTCGTCGGCGTTGGCGATGAGCAGGTCGAACCAGCGGCGCAGGATGGTCGCGCGGTCTTTGCCGGTCAGTTCGCGCCAGGCGGGCCAGGCCGCGTTGGCGGCGTCGATGGCGTGCAGCGTCTCCGCGTGGCCCAGATTGGCGACATCGGTCAGCTGTGTGTTGGTGGCGGGGTCGTAGACGGGGAAGGTGGCGCCGTCCGCTGCGCCGATCCAGTTGCCGTCCACGTAGGACTGCGTTTTGACGAGGGTGCGGTCTTTGATGCGCTCCAACGTGTTGGCGGCGGTGGAGTCGAGTGCTTCGGCCATGGCGGTCTCCGAAAGGAAGCAAGGCAGACCGGGAGGCCTGCCTATTAGATGCAGCAGTCGCTTAACTCGCTAAGAATAACCGAACGATCGTTCGCTTGCTGATTCCGCCGCCAAGCCGCGCTGCTACTGGAAGAGCGTGTCCCACATGGCGTCGACCCTGGTCTTGACGGCCGCGTCCATGACGATGGGCTGGCCCCATTCGCGCGTGGTCTCGCCGGGCCATTTGTTGGTGGCGTCGATGCCCATCTTGGAGCCCAGGCCCGATACAGGCGAGGCAAAGTCGAGGTAGTCGATGGGGGTGTTCTCCACCATCACCGTGTCGCGTGCCGGATCCACGCGCGTGGTGATCGCCCAGATCACTTCCTTCCAGTCGCGCAGGTCCACGTCGTCGTCCACCACCACGATGAACTTCGTATACATGAACTGCCGCAGGAAGCTCCACACGCCGAACATCACGCGCTTGGCGTGGCCGGCGTACTGCTTCTTCATGCTGACCAGCGCCATGCGGTAGCTGCAACCCTCGGGCGGCAGGTAGAAGTCGGCAATCTCCGGAAACTGCTTTTGCAGCAGCGGCACGAACACTTCGTTGAGCGCCACGCCCAGCACGGCCGGTTCGTCGGGCGGCTTACCCGTATACGTGGAGTGATAGATCGGATCGCGCCGCATGGTGATGCGCTCGACGGTGAAGACGGGGAACCAGTCCTGCTCGTTGTAGTAACCGGTATGGTCGCCAAACGGGCCTTCGAGCGCATGCTGATAGCCGCTCGGGTGTGTCGGGTCTGGCTGGATGTGGCCTTCGAGCACGATCTCGGCGCCAGCCGGCACCTGCAACTGGGCCTGCGCGAGCGACGGGGTGAGGCATGTCGCCAGCTCGGTTCTGCTGCCGCGCAGCAAGCCCGCGAACTGGTATTCCGAGAGCGTATCCGGCACCGGCGTCACGGCGCCGAGGATGGTGGCTGGATCCGCACCCAGCGCCACGGCAATCGGGAAGGGCTGGCCCGGGTTGGCGATGGCGTGCTCACGAAAGTCCAGCGCGCCGCCCCGATGCGCCAGCCAGCGCATGATGACTTGGTTGCGGCCGATGACCTGCTGGCGGTAGATGCCCAGGTTCTGCCGCTTCTTGTGCGGTCCGCGCGTGATGACCAGCCCCCACGTCACCAGTGGTGCGGCATCGCCGGGCCAGCACGTCTGCACGGGAATGCGCGACAGATCCACATCGTCGCCTTCCCACACGATCTCCTGGCACGCCGGCGACGACACCTTGCGCGGTGCCATGTCCCACACGGCCTTGGCCATGGTCCACAGCTTGCCGACCTCGCGCAGGCCATGCGGCGGCTCGGGTTCCTTTAAAGCGGAGAGCAGGCGGCCCACGTCGCGTAGCTCGTCGAGCGACTCCGCGCCCATGCCCAGCGCTACGCGACGCGGCGTGCCGAACAGGTTGGCGAGCACCGGCATGTTGTACTTGTGCGCGCCATCCACGGGCTGCTCGAACACGACCGCCGGCCCTTCAGCGCGCAGCAGACGGTCGCAGACTTCGGTCATCTCCAGCCGCGGAGAGACCGGCTGGCGCACCCGGCGCAGCTCGCCGGAGCGTTCCAGTTGGGCGAGAAAGTCACGTAAGTCCCTGTATTGCATGGAGATTTGTAACCAGAGGTAAGAGAGAAGTCGACGGTCATGCACATGCCGAGACCCGCCAAATGGCCGTCTCGGCCGGATTTTTTTGGTGTAGGCGGGGTGGCCGCGATTGTACGGCCAAAACTTCGCGGCACCCTGATGACAGAACGAACCGCAGGTCAGTTGGCCCCAACAACGCGGGGTTTTTTATAACTTCTGGATATGAATTTTGATTTCTTTATGATTGACTTGGCATAACGCGCTTCCTACAATCCAATCCGATCTGGTAATTGTTGCAACGCAACATGTTTTCGGCTATTGCCATCGCCCTGCTCTCGTTCGTATGAGGGGCGACGCCAGAGCACTTCAGTATTGCTGCGGGACGTGACCTCCCCAAGGACACGCCCCGCAATTGTCTGGGCACATGGGGAGTGCCCCCAACAGATGCCGGCTGACTGCAACAGCGCGGCATCCTTACTAGAAACCGTTGCGATTCGAAACGCACGGCGCCATGCAAAAGAAAGGCGCCTACCGGATCAGCGCAGCGGACGGAGGTAAGTATGAACGGTTGGAAAACCCTTCATTCTTCCGGGATCGGTTCGGCGCTGCAACGCCGGCTCGTCGCCCCGGTCGGCCGCCGCCTTGCGCGTGCTGGTCAGTATGCGCTGCCACGTCGGTTGCGCATGGAGTTGAACGCAGGGGGCGCCGTTGCGCCCCGCAATGAGTTGCATCCCGGTGTCCTGCTGGTCTTCCGCAGTGGGCATGTCGTGCTCAACAGCATCGGCGTGCTGGCGGTGGTGGCTGCGGTCGCGCTCTCGCTCAACGGCGAGTGGCGTGCCATGGTCGCCCAGCGCGTGCTGCATTTCACGCCGGGTGTCAGCGCCAATGTGATTTCGGCCAACCCTTCGCCCGCTGTGGCGGTCGGGGTGCAGCCGGTCGCATTTGCACCGGCCGTGCCTTCGGCTGGCACGGGTGCGGCCCAGGCTGTTGCCCCCGCTGCTGCCGTGCAAGGCGGCACGGTGGCGGCTGCAGGCTGGGACTCGCTGTCAAAGGTGCCGTCCGTGGCCGAGCTGGCCGCGCAAATCCCGAACACGCAGGTCGTCCGCGACGCGCGTGAGTCGGCGACCACGGGTACGCCGCGCGAGCAGGCCGCTGTGGCGGAGTACATCGCCCGCAAGTACCGCGTGGCAGCCACCGCCACCGGGCAACTGGTGAAGGCCGCATACCAGACCGGCAAGGAAGTCGGCCTGGATCCGCTGCTGATCCTGGGCGTGATGGCCATCGAGTCCAGCTTCAACCCGTTCGCGGAAAGCGGTATGGGCGCGCAGGGCTTGATGCAGGTGATGACCAAGGTCCACCAGGATAAGTACGAAGTGATGGGTGGCGTGGGCGCCGCGCTCAATCCGTACGCCAACATCAAGGTCGGTGCGCTGGTGCTGAAGGATTGCATCGCGCGTGCCGGTTCGATCGAAGGCGGCCTGAAGCTGTATGTCGGTGCGGTCACGCAGGGCGACGGCGGCTACGGCGGCAAAGTGCTGCAGGAGCGTTCCCGCCTGCGCATGGTGGCCACGGGTCATAAGTCGCCGGTGACGATGGCATCCGAGCGCGAAGCGGTGAAGCCGGTCGCGCCTGTGACGCAGGCTGAGGCACAGACTCAAGCTGCCAAGCCGGCCGTCAAGCCGCCGGTTGCTGGCCAGCAGGAAGAGGCGCGCCTGGACGACAAGTCGCACAGCGCTACTCGCGAGGGCCAGGCCTGATTACCAGGTACTTGCTGCTCTATATAGAGAAAGGCCGTCCCTCGGGACGGCCTTTTTGTTTGGGCGATTCAGAAACAGCGGGATCAGCGCCTGAACAGTTTGCCGAGCCGTTCCACAGCTTCTTCCAGGTGGTCCATTGCCGTGGCGTAGGACAGGCGGATGTAGTGCTGTGCAGTGTGTGGGCCGAAATCCAGCCCCGGCACGAGCACGACGCCAGCGTCGTGCAGCATCGACTGCGTGAGCGCATCGGCGTTGGCGGCGTGCGGATGGTTCACGCCGCGGCAGTCCGCGTAGACATAGAACGCGCCGTCCGGCTTGACCGGCACCTTGAAGCCGAGCGACTCCAGCGCCGGCACGATGAAATCCCGCCGGCGGCGGAATTCGGCCTTGCGGTCCTCATAGATGGCGAGCGCTTCCGGCTCAAAGCAGGCCAGCGCCGCATATTGCGCCACGGCTGACGCGCAGATGAACAGGTTCTGCGCCACCTTCTCGAACTGCGGCACCAATTCAGTGGGCGCCACCAGCCAGCCGAGCCGCCAGCCGGTCATGTTGAAATACTTCGAAAAGCTGTTGATTGTGACGACATCGTCGCCGAACGACAACGCGGAGACCGGTGCTTTGTCGTACGACAGCCCCTGGTAAATCTCATCGACGATCGAAAACCCACCGCGCGCGCGCGCCGTCTGCACGATGCGCTGCAGTTCGTCCGGCAGGATGGACGTGCCGGTCGGGTTGGAAGGGGAGGCCAGCAGCACGCCCTGCGTGCGGGTGTTCCAGTTGGTTTCGACCTGCGCGGCGGTCAGTTGGAAGCGTTCTTCCGGCCCCGACGGCACCAGCTTCGCCACGCCATCGAAGGCGGCCACGAAATGCCGGTTGCACGGATAGCTCGGATCGGGCATCAGCACTTCGCCGCCGATTTCCACCAGCACCGCGCAAGCCAGCAGCAGCGCCGCCGATGCACCGGCCGTGACGATGATGCGCTCGGGCGCAATATCGAGGCCGTAGGTGGTCTGGTAGTAGCGGGCGATCGCCTCGCGCAGCGGGCGGATGCCGAGCGCCCCGGTGTACTGCGTTACACCGCGCCGCATCGCATCGGCTGCGGCGCGCACGACGGGCTCGGCGGCAGTGAAGTCCGGCTCGCCGATGCCCATGTGGATAATGCTGCGCCCCGCCAGTTCCAGCTCGCGGGCCTGCTTGGCCAGCTCCATCACGTGAAAAGCGCGGATATTGGCCAGCCGGGCGGCTGTCTGCAGGCGGTAGGCGTCCATCTTGGAGCGGATCAAAAAGGGGTGAAGCGAACAGCAAACGCCGCGATCAGCGGCGGGCGGCAACCTCGACGGCACGCACTTGGGCGGCCAGCTTGTCCAGCACGCCGTTGACGTACTTGTAGCCTTCCACGCCGCCGAAGGTCTTGGTCAGTTCCACGGCCTCGTTGATGACGACCTTGTACGGAATGTCTACGCAGTGCACCAGTTCGTACGCGCCGACCAGCAGGGCCGCGCGCTCGACCGGCGACAGCTCGGCGACCGGGCGGTCCAGGAACGGCGTGAAGCTCTCGGTGAGCGTCGCTTCTTCGCGGATGGCGCCGTGCAGCAGGGCGTCGAAGTGCGCACGGTCGGCCTTGTTGAAGCCTTGCGCGTCTTGCAGGTGCGCTTCGACCACGCCCGGGTCGTTGCGGTTGAGCAGCCATTGGTACAGGCCCTGCAGCGCCAGTTCGCGCGCGCGGCGGCGCGCGCTTTTGGCAGGTGCCTTGGTCTTGGCCGGGGAATTGTCTTGCGTCATGGAAAAAGCCTTTGCGCGGGAGGTTGTCAGTACGCGCGCTTATTCGTTCTCGCCATCGTCGTCGTCATGGCCGTGGTCCTGCAGGCTGTCGAGCGCGGCGGTCAGGTTGGCCATTTCAACGGCGGCTCGGGCGCAGTCGCGGCCCTTCTCGCGGGTGCGGGCATGGGCCTGCGCGTCGGTGTCGGTGGTCAGGATGCCGTTGGCGATGGCGATGTTGAAATCCAGGCCAACGCGCGTGATGCCGGCGCCGGATTCGTTGGACACCAGCTCGAAGTGGTACGTCTCGCCGCGGATCACGGCACCCAGCGCGATCAGCGCGTCGAACTGGCCTGATTCGGCCATCTTCTGCAGCGCCAGCGGCGCTTCCAGCGCACCGGGCACCGTCACCAGCAGCACGTCTTCGCCGGCCACGCCGAGTTGCTCGAGTTCATCGATGCACGCCTCGCGCAGCGCCTCGCACACGGGCTCGTTGAAGCGCGCCTGGACGATGCCGATGCGCAGGCCTTCGCCGTTGAGATTGGTCGGGTAGAAGCCGTGGTCCATGGTGTATTCCGGTTGGGGTTGCCAGACGTGGCAACGTCAGAAAACAAGAAAGAAGAAAACCAGCGCGGCAGCCTGAGCTGCCGCACAAAACCTTAGTGAGCGGTGGTTGGCACCGCCTCGGGCGCATCCGCCATTGACTGATAGGCTGTGATTTCCAGGTCGTAGCCGGTCATGCTCGGCAATTTGAGTGGCGAAGCCAGCACACGCATCTTGCCGACGCCCACGTCTTTGAGAATCTGTGCGCCGATGCCATAGAGGCGCAGGTCGGGCTTGGCACGCGGGCGCTCGTGCGGGGTGTCCAAGGCGGTGAACTGGGTAAACAGGCGGTCCGGCGAATCGCCGCAGTTGAGCAACACCACCACCCCGACCGGGGCAGCCTGAACGGCGCGCAGGGCAGCGGGGACGCTCCACGAGTGCGTGGTGCGCTGGCATTCGAGCAGATCCAGCACCGACAGCGGCTCGTGCACACGCACCAACGTTTCGGTGCCCGGCGTCGGCGTGCCCTTGACCAGCGCCAGATGGGCACGGCCGGCAGCGTGGTCACGGAAGGCCACGGCGTGGAAGGTGCCGAACTGGGTTTCCATCGTGCGCTCGCCGACGCGCTCGACAATGCTCTCAGTGCGGCTACGGTATTCGATCAGATCAGCAATCGTGCCGATCTTCAGGCCGTGTTTCTGGGCGAACGCCACCAAGTCCGGCAAGCGTGCCATGGTGCCGTCGTCCTTCAGAATCTCGCAGATCACGCCGGCTGGTGTCAGGCCGGCAAGCGCGGTCAGGTCGCAACCGGCTTCGGTGTGGCCGGCGCGCATCAGCACACCACCCTTCTGGGCACGCAGCGGGAAGATGTGGCCCGGGTTCACCAAGTCCGCCGGCTTGGCGTTCCTGGCCGCAGCCACCTGGATGGTGCGTGCGCGGTCAGCGGCGGAAATGCCGGTAGTCACGCCTTCGGCCGCTTCGATTGATACGGTGAAGTTGGTGCCGAACTGCGTACCGTTGCGGCTCGCCATCATCGGCAGATCGAGCTGGTCACAGTGTTCTTCGGTGAGCGTCAGGCACACCAGGCCGCGCGCGTGCGTGACCATGAAGTTGATGGCTTCCGGTGTGACGTAATCGGCTGCCAGGATCAGGTCGCCTTCGTTCTCACGGTCTTCTTCGTCGACCAGGATGACCATCCGGCCGGCGCGGATTTCGGCAATGATTTCTTCGACTGAGGCGATCGACATGGCGTAACTGGAGGCGCGTCGCCGGTCAGCCTCCCGTTTGGCCACCGTGCGACTGCATAGATAGGAAGCCCGCTATTGTACGCCAAGGTAGCCCCAAGCCAGTGGGGCCGAGCGTTCAAACGGCCGCGAGCGGGCGGCTGCTGGCGGGCAGGCCGATGGCGGCGTGCGTGAGCATGCGCTCCACGTAACGGGCGATCAGGTCGATTTCCAGGTTGACCTGGCCGCCCACCGCCAGGTGCTTGAGTGTTGTGACCGCCACCGTGTGCGGGATCAGGTTGATCGAGAATTCGCAGCCGTCGGCATCGTCACGCACGCTGTTGACCGTGAGCGACACACCGTTGACCACCACCGAACCCTTATAGGCGAGGTAGCGACCCAGTTCCGGCTTGGCGCGTATGCGAAGTTCGTGCGATTCATTCACCGGCGCGAAATGCGTGACCGTGCCCAGGCCATCCACGTGACCCGAGACGAGGTGTCCGCCGATGTGGTCGGCCAGGCGCAGGGCCTTCTCCAGATTCACTTCGCCCGGGCGCTCCAGGCCGACGGTTTTCGACAGCGATTCGCGCGAGACATCCACGTCGAAGTGCGAATCGGACTTGGCCACCACGGTCATGCACGCGCCCTGGATGGCGATCGAATCGCCCAGCGCCACATCCCCGAGTGGCAGACCGCCCGAGGCGATGGACAGGCGCACACCCGCATCTGCGTTGGTGCCGAGCGGGGTGACGGTTTCAATGCGGCCGATGGCGGCGACGATTCCGGTGAACATAGATCAGTCTGTCGGGTTGCGGCGCGCCAGGATGCGGAGGTCGCCCCCGATGCGCGAGATGTCGTGAAAGAAGAATTCAGCCGCGCCTTCCAGCGTCTGCAGCGGCCCCATGTTGAACATGCCCTGGCCCGAGCCGAGCACCTTGGGCGCCAGGTAGACGAGGATCTCGTCGACCAGCCCTTCGTGCAGCAAGGAGCCATTGAGCTTGAAGCCGGCTTCGACGTGCAGTTCGTTGATCTCGCGGCGGCCGAGCTCGCGCAGCATGGCGGGCAGGTCGACCTTGCCGGCGGCGTTGGGCAGGAGGATGACCTCGGCGCCGCGCTCAGCCAGCGCGCGCATGCGGCCAGCCTCCGGCTGCGCGGCGAAGATCAGCGTCGGCTCGTGGTGGCCGTCGGCAGTGAGGATGTGGGCGTCGAGCGGAACGTCCAGCGCCGAGTCGACCAAGATGCGGCGCGGCTGACGCGGCGTGGGGACCGCTCGCACGGTCAGGCGCGGGTTGTCTTCGCGCACCGTGCCAATGCCGGTCAGGATGGCGCAGGCGCGCGCGCGCCAGCGATGGCCGTCGCTGCGCGCCTCGGTTTCGGTAATCCACTGGCTGATGCCGTTGTCCAGGGCGGTGCGGCCGTCCAGCGATGCGCCGACCTTCACGCGCACCCACGGCGTGCCGCGCGTCATGCGTGACACGAAGCCGATGTTCAGTTCGCGCGCCTCGCGCGCCAGCAGCCCGCAACGCACGTCGACGCCGGCGTCACGCAGTTTCTGTAGGCCGCGCCCGGACACGGCGGGGTTCGGATCTTCCATCGCGGCCACCACGCGGGCGATGCCAGCTTCGACGAGCCGGTCGGAACAGGGCGGGGTACGGCCGAAGTGGCTGCAGGGCTCCAGCGTCACATAGGCTGTGGCGCCGCGCACGTCCTGGCCGCGTGACTGGGCATCCTTGATGGCCTGGATTTCGGCGTGGTCCTGGCCGGCGGGCTGCGTAAAGCCCTCGCCGATGATGGTGTCGTCGCGCACGATCACGCAGCCCACGCGCGGGTTCGGCGTGGTGGTGAAGAGCCCTTTCTCGGCCAGCACCAAAGCGCGCTGCATCATGGCGTGGTCGAAATCGGAGAACATGGGTAGAAAAACGTGAGGTTGGGGTTAAGCATCGTCGGCGGAAGCGTCGGTGCCGCAAGCCTTGACGCCGGGCGTGGCCGGGTTGCATATGCGGGCGCGGCCCGCTGAGTTGATGACGACGCGGCGCACGTGCGTTCCAGATGCAATGGTGAGCGTGCCAAAGAATTGCGCACCGTTGCTTGATCGTGAGTATCCCACAGGTGAATAGGAAAGGGTGTTCACGCCTGACCGTGAGCCCCTGAACGAAAGCGAGACCGGCGGCACCACCGGAGGCGAAACGGTCATCAGGACGCTGTCGGGGGCAGGCCCGCGCGGGGCATCTTGTTGATCGTGGGAGGGCGACGAGTACAACGCCCAGCCGGATGACCAACCTTGCTTTTCATTCAGCGGGCCCAGATAGACCCATACCCGCTGGTTGCGCGACATGGATTGGGCAAGCGTGAGTGCGCTGGCAAAGCGGTCGGCCAGGATGACCACCGTCTCGCGCCGCCACCAATCCAGCCCGGCGGGCACGGCAAAGACAGTGAGCACCGACAGCACGGCCAGCACAATCACCATTTCTGCCAGCGTGACACCGGCATGTCTGCCACGGTGCTTCATGGCCAGCATGCAGGTGATGCTGGTTGGCGCGCGGCGCCGATCTGCGTGAACCGCTCGCCAGTGCTGCGTAGGACAAGCGTGCCGCAAGAGGTGCCGGGGCGCATGGGCTGGGCCGCCACCTCGACACAATGTGCGAGGGTGCGATCGCTGCACGGATTGGCCTGGATTTGGTATCCGGGCGCATGCTCCGGGAGCTTGCCTGACACGTCGTATTTGCCCTTGTGCGCGTGCTGCCGTTCCAGGCTCGCCATGGCCGCGACCAGCGCGGCGCGCGCCACAGTTCTTTGCGCACTGTCTCGATGGCTGGACCATGCCTGCGTGGCTGTCATCGTCAACACGGCCACAACGGCCAGCACGACTAGCAGTTCAATCAGCGTAAAGGCGGTGGGTTGGCGCATCAGGGTGTTCCTTCAACGATCAGCTCACGCCAGCTCAAGCGGCCCAGTTTGCGGGTTTGGATCTGAGTTTCAGCGGCGTGTTGCGGATCACCGTCGATTCTCCAAAGTGTGGTTCGGACGGTTTGCGTGATCAAGCCGTTGGGGCGAATGACCGGCGGTTCGGCCTCGATGGTGACCTGCGACGCCGATCGATTCGATACTCGTGGGCGAAAGACCGTCTGCAGTATGACGTTCACGGCTGGGTCGGCGCCGAAACCCGCAGCAGTGATGCGAAACAGCCGAGGTTGTGGCATCTCATCGGCTTGAGCTGGCTGGCCTGACCACCGGTCAGGAATGGGCTCGATGACATAGCGCGCGTCGAGGGCTGGCACGCGCTCGCTGTCCGGCGTGATTGGAGGTGCCTCGATTGGCACGCCAAACGTGGTCTCATCCAGCAGGCCCGCCAGCGCCAGGATCGACTGGCCCGGTAGAGGCTGGCACAGCCCGAGCGCGATGCCACTGCCGCAAGCGCCGGCGACAAAGCCGCGCAGCGAGACCGGGTCGAGCGCGGCGATGCGGTCTTGCGGCGGGATGGTGGCGCAACCCGGGGTCGCGGGTGTGTCCGTTGCCACGGACAGTTCGCATTCCGCTTCGGCCAGTGCAAATTCCGCCGAGTGTTTGGCTAATGCGTGGTCGGCTGTGAGCGAGACTCTACGCCGTTGGTCCAGCATCAGATGAAAGGCTGCCATGGTCAGCAGGCCAAACAACGCTACTGCCGTCACGACGATCACCAGTGAGAAGCCGCGCGCCTGGGTGCCGGCGCTGTTCAACATACGTCAACCTCGCAGGCCAGCGGATTGCGCACGCGCACGGTGGTCGTAAAGACGGCGCGGCGGCGCTGCGTTTTGGTTGGGGTGAACTCCCGGTCTTGTCGAGTGATGTTGCCTTCGGGCAGTGGCTGAAGGGGGAACAGCGCCAACCGGGGCGTGGGCTTGCCTGCGGCAATGGGGTCGCTGTACTCGCCGCGCGCAACCAGCGCGACGTGCACCGCCTGTACGCGGTGCCATTGGTCGCTCGTAAGTGAGCGGGCGGATAGCAGCTTGGTTGACGTCCCGTTGGCGGTGCCAACCGTATAGAGGAGTTGCAGCGTTTCGATGCCTCGGACCATGCCTGGCATGTCTTTGGAAAGCTCACCAGTACTGCGGCTTAGGGAGCGGCACATCAGTTGAGGTTCGTTGTCGGCGCTGGCCTCGGTGATGTAAAGAAGCATGACCCCGGCGCGCGGGTCATCCGAGTTGCCAGGGACGCGTTCAGGTACGGCATTGCCCAAACAATCGAAGATGTGGTCGCCCGCGCGCGAATTGTCCGTTGGGCTGCCCTTGCCGGCAAAGCGCACGGCCAGGGCATCGCTGCCGCGAACAGCCCCCCTTTCTTGGCAGTCGATGCGTGTGGGAGTGAGGTTGCGTGCTCGGCAATTGTCGGCGCCTTGAATAGACGGTGGCGCCTCCAAGTCAGTCCACTGGCGCACTCGCTGCGACGCTGGCGTATCCGTTATCCAGCCTGCTTGTTGTATCGCGGTGGTCAGTAACGCCAGTGCCTGGGTGCCGCGATCTTCGATCAGCGCCTCGTCGGCAATACGTTGATAGCGTGCACGAGCAACGAGCGTCAGTTGCAGCGCAATGCCGATCACGATCAGTCCAATCACCGTGCCGATCAGCAATTCGACCAACGTTGCGCCGCGCGGGGAGTGGGGCAGCCGGCGCATGTCAGCGCAAGTCAGCAGTTTCGATTCGGGTGCCGTGTTCGCGGATTTCGGCCGATAGCTCGCGCAGACTCTGGCTGGTGGTCTCCATCTGTTCCAGCGCAGTCAGAGTGCCTGCCGCGCACAATGAAAGTAGGGCGAGTGCGGCGAGGGATTCGATCAGGATGGCGCCATCGTGGCGGGGGCGCGGGTGGTGGAGAGGGGGCACGGCAGCGGTTAGCGGAGCATGACGGAGTCGCTCAAGTTAGTGTGAACTTGGCCGTATAAGTGTCATATCTGGTCAATACCCTCACAGGCAGTCAGATGCAAGCGGCCGTTCGTCAGGCGGACGCATACGAATCTTTGTTATCGAGCGTTGGTTTTTAGTCAATGTCGACTTGATCGAGCCTTATTCTCGAGCGATAGACAGTTGACACTTTTTGACTAATTCCCCACTATTTCGTTGGGTGCGTCTGCGTGCGCTTTTTTGCTGCGCAGACTGTCGTGTTCACGGGGGTAGGACACCGCCCAACAATAGAACTCGGGAAGTTCAGAAACCAGCAGCGCGGGCGAAATCGATTGCGCCGTGACTGCCGCATAACAAAACGTCGGGGGTATACATGAACAACGGGATTTCGCCCATCGGGCAATGCGGGCTTCCAGTCAGTCGTCTGTCGCACTGACATGGCGGCGGCGGTCCGCAGTCACGTTACCGCGCATCATCGATCGTCATCAAGCAACACCCGGCATACGTGCCGTGAGGTGAGGCGTGGCGATGGCCTCGGCATTCGTGCCAAGGGTTTGTCTCATGGTGCTCAGGCGGGACGTACATCCTCTAGATCCCTGTTCGGGGCCAGGGGCGCATCGCGTATGCGGTTGAATCGATCTCGTGGCGTCACGATGGTCGAGATCGTCATCACCCTCGCAATCGTTGCCATTGTGACGGTGATTGCGGTGCCTTCGTTTACCGGCACCATTCAGCGCGCTCGCACGCTGTCCGAGGCAAATTCACTAGTCAACGATATCCAGTACGCGCGTGGCGAAGCCATCAAGCGGGGGCTGCCAATCAGCCTGTGCGCCTCGAAGGACGGCGCAACATGCACGGGCGCGAACGTGTGGGATCTCGGCTGGATCGTGTTCACTGACGTCAATAACTCGGGCACGATCGACGATCCCGTCAACGACATCGTGTTGCGCAAGCGTGCCGGCTTGACCAGCGGAGACACGTTTATCGCAACCACCAGTTCAACAACGTCGAAGGCACTGACATACAGCCGCGACGGCTTTGCGATGAACCTGCCGAACAGCGGCACGTTCAAGGTCACGCTGAGCACCACACCGACGAACGCGACCGCAGCCCGTTGCGTGACGGTCAACATGGTCGGGCGCGCGGTACAGACGGGGGGCGCATGCAGCTAACGATGAAACGAGGCAATGTGGCCGGCTTCTCGCTGATCGAGGCGCTCATTACCTTGGTGGTGGTTGGTGTCGGTCTGCTGGGTTTGGCGAAGATTCAGGCGGCGGCGGTGGGTAATACGCAGACGTCCCGTGTGCGTTCGCTGGTGGCGCTGCAGACGGAAAGTCTGGTCGCTTCCATGCACGGTAATCGCGGTTTCTGGGCAAAGGTCAATACTGCGCCGGCGACGTTTGGCGCGAGCGGTGTGGCCGTGACGGATTCACAGGGGGGGCTCGGCACCACGGTCGCCAGTTGCCCAGACGCAAGCGGAAACGGCTGCACATCCGACAAGTTGGCGGCTTACGACCTCCAGCAATGGGCCCTGTCGATGAACGCGAACTTTCCAGGCTATGCCGCCACCGGCAACTGCAGCACTGACACCTCCTTGCCGGTGAGCTGCAACCTGACTGTGACGTGGGTTGAGAAGACCATCGCGGTTAACGCCACAACGGCTTCCGCGGCGGCCGCGAGCCAACCATCCACCCGGCAGAGCTACACGGTCTACGTTCAACCATGACTCGCAAACCGATTACTCCCCGGATGCGATGGGCGCACAGGCAGGCTGGTACAAGCTTGGTCGAGATCCTGATCGCCATGGCGATTGCGCTGTTTATCTTGGGCGGCGTGGTGGTGATGTTCATGAACATGCAGAAGACGTTCACGAACCAGGATCAGCTTGCGCAGCTGCAGGATAACGAGCGGCTGGCGTTGACCATCTTGACCAATACAGTGCAGTCGGCTGGCTACTTCCCGAATCCGCTGGTCAATACGGCAGTAACGGCGTTGCCAGGCGCTTCAGGCGTGGCAGCAGGCCAGGCGATTCTTGGCACAAGCGGGACGGGTACCGGTAGCAACAGCGACACGCTGACGACCCAGTTCGCCGCCGCCAGCGGCGATGGTGTGATGAACTGCCTGGGGCAGACCAACACGAGTGCTGGACAACTCGCATACATCAATACGCTGTCCATCAGTGCCAACAACGAGTTGCAGTGTTCGGTCAACGGTCAGGCGGCAGTGCCGCTGGTTAGCGGCGTGTCGGCTTTCAGCGTCTTATATGGCACCGATACCAACAACGATGGGAACAACGACGCGTATCTGACCGCCGCGCAGGTCACGGCAGGGAATTTTTGGCCCTCGGTCCACACCGTTCAGGTCAAGCTCACGTTCACGACGCAGTTCGGCGATCAGGGCGGGGCAACGAAACTGTGGACGCAGACGATCAGCCTGAAGAACCAACCATGAGAGCCATGATGCGTTTTTCCAGAAAGCCGGTCCGGCGCGCACGCGGCTACACGCTGATCATCGGTCTGCTGTTGCTGCTTGTGCTTACGCTGTTTGCGGTGAGCATGTTCCGCAGTTCCGGCTTGCAGGAGCGGATCGCCGCCGGTACGCGCGATAAGCAGCGTGCGCTGGAGGCTGCTCAGAGCGCGTTGCAGTACGGCGAATGGTGGATCGGACAGGGCAATGCCTCGGTCAGCGTCAACTGCGCGGACGTGAACAACGGCAACGTGTTGAGCAACATGCGAGTGTGCTCTAACGCGTTAACCAACCCCACCACTCTGCCCTGGGGTGCCGGGTCGTCTTATCTGCCACCGTTGATGACAGCGAACGGTGGCGGAGGGCTGGCCGGGGCCAGTTCACCGGCGGGCGACATCAACTACGCGGGCCAACCGGGCCTGTATATCAGTTATCTCGGGCTGAGCCCAAGCGGTCTGGCTCAGCTCTATCTAGTCACCGCCTATGGCTATGGCGGTGATGCGACCACGGCCACCGTGGTGCAGAGCACTTATCAAATGACGGCTGGCGCCAAGGATCTGGGGCTGCAATGATGAAAAAGAATCGACATCTCGCTTTGCTTGCCACGGCGGCGGTGTTGCCGGGCGCGTCCTATGCGCAGCTCGTGATTAGCGACACGCTGACAGGGGTGGCCTCTTCCTACGATTGGAAAGCGCTGAACGGTGCCTGCCTGACGGCGGGCAACAACACGGGCAAGATTCCGGCCTGCACTGGCTTGAACTATTACGGCACTACGACGCAGGTTGGGGGTACAACCGGCCGGCTCCCGGACAGTCCGGGGTCTGGTGCACTCCGCCTCACCAACGGGGACTACCAAGCTGGCACGAACGGCAACAACCAGACAGGCGCGGTTGTCTCGAACTTTACGTTCCCGACCAACCAGGGCCTACAGGTCACATTTACGACCGTGACATATGGCGGAAACGCCTACACGAATGCCAACGGCGCCAAGAGTGGTGCGGACGGCATCAGCTTCTTTCTGGCCGACGGTTCCCAGTCGCCAACTGTTGGCGCGTTGGGCGGCAGCTTGGGATATAGCTGCTCCAATGGCAATCCCACGTATGACGGCGTGCAAGGCGGCTACATTGGGCTCGGGATTGACGAGTTCGGAAATTTCTCGAATTCCAGCGATAACACCAATACAGGCGCAAACCCTAACGGAGGGGCGGGGGCAATTCCCGGTCGCATTAGCCTGCGTGGTGCGGGGAATACCAATTGGGCTTACTTGAACAGCAATTACTCGAGCTACTATCCGTCGGCGCTCACTGCTTCGCAACGCCAAGCCGCGGTGCAGAACACCTGTAGGACGGGAAAGGTCTGGGACTACAGCAGTGCTCGGAATCCGAAGCAGACATCCACCAAGGTCGGGAACAACTATGGCTATATCACCGGTGACACGCTCAGCGGTGTGACGATTTACAACCAAGAGGCCACCACCAAGCCAACACGGGGCGCGGCAACGCCCATCACGTACGCGTTGAGCATCACGAACGACGGCTTGTTGAGTCTGTCTTACAGCGTGAACGGTGGCACTACGCAGCCGGTGATCACCAATCAAAGCATCACCGCGTCGAATGGCCCGCTGCCGTCTTCGTTCCGGTTCGGGTTTTCGGCCGGTACGGGCGGCGGCAGCAACGTGCATGAGATCACGTGCTTCAAGGCAGCGCCGGTTGAGCAGTCCAGCAGTTCCGCTGGCACCAACATTCCGCAGCTTGGGCGTGTGACGGCGGGGACGCAGCTCTATCTCTCTTACTTCCATCCGAAAAATTGGTGGGGTGAGTTGACGGCGCAGACTATCGGGCCGGACTCGACAGGCAAGCTCGTTATCAATTCCACTGTCAACTGGGATGCGAGTTGTACGCTGACCGGTGGATCATGTACGGCGATGGGGTCGGGCACGACCGTGACCGCGCAAACACCGACGGCGCGCAGCATCTTGAGCTGGAATGGCAGCAGCGGTATTCCCTTCCAGTGGGCGAACCTGACGTCCACACAGCAGGCCGCGCTGACGGCCGGCGATGCCAGCGCAACCAGCGCGCGTCTCCTCTATCTGCGCGGTGATCGCTCCCAGGAAATCAACTCGAGCGGTGTCGGGACGTTCCGGGCCCGCACCGGTGTGTTGGGTGATATCGGAAACTCCAGCCCCACCTGGGTCGGCGCACCCTCAGCTCCATACAACGGCCCTTGGGTAGATTCGCTCTATGCCAAGGCATCGCCGGCGGAAGCCACCGGCAGCTACGCGAATTTCAAGACCACCTATGGGCAGCGACAGAACGTAGTGTATGTCGGCTCCAACGATGGGATGCTGCACGGTTTTCGCTCCGGCAGTTTTGATGCCAACGGCAACTTCGTCAATAACGCGACGACCCCTAATGATGGCACCGAGACGCTGGCCTACATGCCGGCCGCTGTGGTCAGTACCATCCACAATGGTTCGAATGGCAAGCTGGATTTCTCTTCGCCAGCGTACACGCACAACCTGTATGTGGATGCGACCCCCGGCACCGGCGAGCTGTATTACAACGGCGGCTGGCATACCTGGGTTGTCGGGGGATTGGGTGGTGGCGCAAACGCTAACGGTCCGATCGGCGACGGCACCACGACGGGCACTGGCGCGATCTTCGCGCTCGACGTGACCGACCCGTCCACGTTCCGCGAGAGCAACGCCAGCAAGTTGGTCATCGGCGAATGGTCGTCCGGGTCGATCTCGTGTACGAACGTGGCCAATTGCGGGAACTATCTGGGCAACACCTACGGCACGCCCGTGATCCGCCGCTTGCACAATGGCAATTGGGCGGTGCTGTTCGGTAACGGCTTGAACAGCCAGAACGGCACGGCAGGCATGTTCATCATGCTGGTGGATTCCAAGGGGCAGATCACGTTCCGCTATCTCGACACGGGTTATGGCCCGACGCAGGCCGGCACTACCAGCAAGAATGGCATTGCTTTCGTGACGCCGGCTGACCTCGATGGTGACCACATTAGCGATTACGTGTATGCGGGCGATGTCTATGGCAACATCTGGCGCTTCGATCTGACATCGCAAAATCCGGCGATGTGGAGCGTGTCGTCCAAACCGCTGTTTACGACATCGGCAGGGCAACCCATTACCTCCAAGGTGATCGCGGCGTCGGTCCCAGGTTCCGGCTTAGGTGGCCCTGCGCGCTTGATGGTGAGCTTCGGCACCGGTCAGGCATCTCCTGCGACGGTCACAAACCCCGCCACGTATGCGAGTGCGAATCAGGCCCTGTATGGCATCTGGGATTGGAACATGGACGCGTGGAACGCCATCGCTCCCTCCACGGCCAAATTTGCGTCGCTCTCATCGTCGGCGGGCCCGTCGAATGGGACCGTGCAGTTCGCAGATTTGCGACAGCAGAGCTCAGCGGATGCGGGGACTTCGAGTTCCGGGCTGGCTCAACGAACCGTCACCAGCTACAAGGTGTGCTGGAAGGGGTCCAATGATTGCACTGGCACCAACTCGCAGTTGGGCTGGGTGTTGCCATTGCCTGTCGGGCAAAATGAACAGGTGGTCTACAGCCCGACGCTTCAGTACGGCGTGGTTAACGTCAATACATTGATACCTGCAGTTCAGCAGGTGTTGTCTTGCAATACAACAGCGGCTTCCGGCTTTTCGTACGGTATCTCCGTCGCCAGCGGAGGCGCGACGGCGAAACCCTACTTTTACGATAACAGCGGCAACTTTCTCACCGCAGGCGGACAAGGTGTCAGCGCGGTGGGCATGAGCGGGACGGGTACCTCGACGTTTGTGACGCTCAACGGCAAGGTGTACGCGGTGATGCAGGGCTCGGACGGCACGCCTAGGTTCATTCAAATCAACCCATCCGCTACCGCAATCGGCTCACGCCTGAACTGGCTCAAGCTGCGCTAAGCGATGTCAGCCATGAATCGAGAAACCTCCATCCCGACACGCCAGGCCGCAGGCTTCACCCTGATCGAACTCATGATCGTGGTGGCCATCGTCGGCATTCTGGCGGTGATTGCCTATCCGTCGTATCAAAAGTACGTGCTCAAGTCGCACCGCGCCGACGCCAAGACCGCGCTGCTGGATCTGGCAGCGCGGGAGGAGCGTTACTTCACGCTGCAGAACACTTACGCCACTTCGCCCGCGGCGCTGGGATATGGGGCCGCCGCGTTTCCGATACCGGTCCAGACCGGTAGCCAGAGCTATTACCAACTGACTGTCGTGGTTAACAACGCTGCTGCAACAGGGCCCCAGTACAAGGCGACTGCAGCGCCGATGCCAATACAGCAGCCGGACGCTTGTGGCTCCTACACGATCGATCAGTTGGGGGTGCAGGGCAACACCGGCATGGCCACGGGTACCACCTCCGCCCAGTGCTGGTAACAAGAAAAGGGCCCTGGGGGCTCTTTCTTATTTGCGTGCACTCGTCGCCGCAACCTCATCCAACACGTCCCGAAACTCCGCCAAATCCTCAAAACTCCGGTACACCGACGCAAACCGGATGTACCCGATCTTGTCCAACCGCTTGAGCTCACGCATCACCAACTCACCCACACGGTCGCTGCCGATTTCCTTCTCGCCGTGGCTGAGCAGTTTTTCTTCGATGCGCGCGATGGCCTCGTCGATGGCCTCGGCGGACACGGGGCGCTTGCGCAGCGCCAGGCGCATGGAATCCTTGACCTTGTTGCGGTCGTAGTCGACGCGGCTGCCATTCTTTTTGACGACGGCCGGAAAGAACAGCTCGATGCGTTCGTAGGTCGTGAAGCGGCGGTCGCAGGACTCGCAGCGGCGACGGCGGCGTACGGTATCGCCTTCCTCCGACATGCGGGTCTCAATCACCTGGGTGGCCGCGTGGCCGCAAAAGGGGCATTTCATGCCGCTCTCCTCGGAAACCTCAAAACGCACTGCGCTAAAAGAACAACGCCGCGATGGCCGGGCAGGCACATCGCGGCAGGGTACTACGTGGCCGGGTGACCGGCCATTGCCAGACGCTTAGGCGTAGACCGGGAACTGCTTGGTCAACTCGGCCACCTTGGCGCGCACGGCAGCGATGTTCGCTTCGTCGTGCGGATTATCCAGCACATCGGCGATCAGGTGGGCCACCTTCACGGCCTCGGCTTCCTTGAAGCCGCGCGTGGTCATGGCTGGCGAGCCCAGACGGATGCCTGAGGTCACGAACGGTTTTTCCGGATCGTTCGGGATCGCATTCTTGTTGACTGTGATGTGCGCGTCGCCCAACACCTTCTCGGCTTCCTTGCCGGTGATGTTCTTGGCGCGCAGGTCGACCAGCATCACGTGGCTCTCGGTGCGGCCCGAGACGATGCGCAGGCCGCGGGCCATCAGCGTCTCGGCCATGGCGCGGGCGTTCTTGACCACTTGCTCCTGGTAGGTCTTGAACTCCGGCGACAGGGCTTCCTTGAATGCCACCGCCTTGCCAGCGATCACGTGCATCAGCGGACCGCCCTGGATGCCCGGGAAAATAGCCGAGTTGATGGCCTTCTCATGCTCGGCCTTCATCAGGATCACACCGCCGCGCGGCCCGCGCAGGCTCTTGTGCGTGGTCGTCGTGACGAAGTCGGCATGCGGCACCGGGTTCGGGTACACACCCGCGGCGATCAGGCCGGCGTAGTGCGCCATGTCCACCATGAAGTACGCGCCGATCGACTTGGCAATCTTGCCGATGCGCTCGAAGTCGATGCGCAGGGCAAATGCGGACGCGCCAGCGATGATCAGCTTGGGCTTCTTCTCTTGCGCCAGCGCTTCGAGCGCGTCGTAGTCGATGTCTTCTTGCGCGTTCAGGCCGTAGCTGACCACGTTGAACCACTTGCCGCTCATGTTCAGCGCCATGCCGTGCGTGAGGTGGCCGCCTTCAGCCAGGCTCATGCCCATGATCGTGTCGCCCGGCTTGAGCACGGCGAAGAACACGCCTTGGTTGGCCTGCGAGCCCGAGTTTGGCTGCACGTTGGCGGCTTCGGCGCCGAAGAGCTTCTTCACGCGGTCGATGGCGAGCTGCTCGACCACGTCCACGTATTCGCAACCGCCGTAGTAACGCTTGCCGGGGTAGCCCTCGGCGTACTTGTTGGTCAGTTGCGAGCCTTGCGCGGCCATCACGGCCGGCGAGGTGTAATTCTCGGAGGCGATCAGTTCGATGTGGTCTTCCTGACGCTGATTTTCCTTCTGGATGGCGGCAAAGACTTCGGGGTCGATCTGGTCGATGGTGTAGCGGCTGCGTTCGAACATGGCGAGTGTCTGGTCTGAAACGAAACGGAATTGGCGGTGGTCGGGCGAGGCGGGGAAACGCGCGCGGCTTGGGCAACTGCGTCGGCCTTTTTCAGGTCGGTGCAGCCGGGTGCCCAAGTCACCCTGCTTCCCATTCGCTGCCCAGGCGAGCGGCAGGCGTCGTTGTGCATGACGCCAGAAACCTTGCGCTTCCTCGTGGTCGCTGCCCACATGTCGAGGCCGCAGGGTGCTGCCTCAGGATTCGCCAGTCGCGCAAGGTGGAATGGTTGCCCGCGAGTGTACGACAGGCCCATGACCGCTGCAAGGCGCGGGGCGCCTGCCCGTACACATTGCGGCGCAACAGGCTGCAACGCTTCAGGTAAACTCTGCATTTCGTTTCTTTTCAGGCTCGGAGGCACTCCCATGATCGTATTCGTGACCGGCGCGACGGCCGGCTTCGGCGCAGCCATTGCGCGGCGTTTCGTGCGGGAAGGGCATCGCGTGATCGCGACCGGCCGCCGCCAGGATCGCCTTGATGCGCTCAAGGCGGAGCTTGGCGATGCGCTCCTGCCGTTCGTGCTGGACGTGCTGGACGCTGATGCCGTTGCCGCGCTGCCGGGCTCCCTGCCCGAGGGCTGGCGCGAGATCGACGTGCTGGTCAACAACGCGGGCTTGGCCCTCGGCCTGGAGCCGGCTCAGCGTGCCGACCTGACCGATTGGGACCGCATGATCGGCACCAATTGCTCCGGCCTGGTGCATATGACGCGCGCGTTACTTCCGGGCATGGTCGAGCGCAACCGCGGCCACATCGTCAACATCGGCTCGATCGCCGGGACGTACCCTTACCCGGGCGGCAACGTATACGGCGCCACCAAGGCGTTCGTGCGGCAGTTCTCGCTGAACCTGCGTGCCGACTTGACCGGCACCCGGGTGCGCGTATCCAACGTCGAGCCGGGCCTGTGCTCCGGCACCGAGTTTTCCAACGTCCGTTTCAAGGGCGACGATGCCCGCGTTGGGAAGGTCTACGAGGGCACGGAAGCCCTGACCGCCGACGACATCGCCGAGGCCGTTTACTGGATGGCGGCGCTGCCGGCGCACTTCAATGTCAACGCAATCGAGCTCATGCCCGTTTGCCAATCGTTCTCAGCTACCAGCGTGACGCGAGGCATGGCCTGAAATCCGGCGCAAGCCCTCGGCCGGCCGGTGGATGGCTGGCTGTCACTTGCGCCTTGGTAAAATGACTGGATGTCTTCTTTTGACTGGAACCTGCGCGTGTATTGGGAAGATACCGACGCAGGCGGCGTGGTCTTCTACGCCAACTATCTGAAATTCTTCGAGCGCGCCCGCACTGAATGGCTGCGCGCTCTTGGGGTCGATCAGCAAGCGCTGGCCGACACGACCGGGGCCATTTTCGTGGTGCGCAGCACCGCTGTGGACTACCGTGCACCCGCCCGCCTGGACGATCTGCTGCAGATCCGTTCGCGTATGGAACGGGTGGGGCCGGCGTCGGTCCAATTTGCCCAGGAAAGCTGGCGCGGCGACGTTCTGCTCGCCTCCGGCACGATTCGTGTTGGATGTGTCGACCGGCTCACATTCCGGCCGACCCCGATTCCCGCTCCCGTACTCGCAACCATCAAAGCCGCCGCATGAATCCCGTCGAGGTCACACAAGATCTGTCGATCGTCTCGCTGGTGCTGCACGCCAGCCTTTTGGTCCAATTCGTCATGGGCCTGCTGCTGGTGATGTCGCTGTTCTCCTGGACATACATCTTCCGCAAAGCCTTCGCCCTGCGGGCGGCGCGCAGCAAGACCGAATCGTTTGAACGCGATTTCTGGGCCGGCGGAGACCTTCAGGCGCTGTACCAGAGCGCGGCCAATAACCGCCACAACACCGGTGCGCTGGAACGTATTTTCGAAGCCGGTATGCGCGAATACCTCAAGGCGCGCGAACTGCAGCGCGGCACGGGCGACCCGAGCGCCATCCTCGATGCCTCCCGACGCGCCATGCGTGCTGCCTATCAGCGTGAGATGGATTCGCTCGAGTCGCATCTGCCATTCCTGGCTTCGGTCGGGTCGGTCAGCCCGTACATCGGCCTGTTCGGCACGGTGTGGGGGATCATGAACGCTTTCCGCGGTCTGTCGAACGTGCAGCAGGCCACGCTGTCGGCAGTGGCGCCGGGCATTGCCGAGGCGCTGGTCGCCACGGCCATCGGCCTGTTCGCGGCCATTCCGGCGGTGATTGCTTACAACCGCTACGCCACCGAGATGGACCGCCTGGCAAACCGGTTCGAGAGCTTCATGGAAGAGTTTTCGAACATTCTGCAGCGCCAGACGCGCTAAGGGCGGATCGTCATGGCTACCATCCAGCGAACGCGCCGAGCCCGACGGGCCAAGGCTGACATCAACGTCGTTCCGTATATCGATGTGATGCTGGTGCTGCTGGTCATCTTCATGGTGGCGGCGCCCGTGGTGAATCCGGGCGTGGTCAACCTGCCGACGGTGGCCAACGCCACGCCGCAGCAGACTCAGCCACCCATTGTCGTGACCATTAAGGGTGACGGTACGATCCTTGCTCGCATCAAGACGAGTTCGGGCGCGACCGAGCAGAAGCTCGCCAACAACAACGAACTGCGCGCCTTCGTCAAGCAGCGCACCGACGAAAACCCCGACCAGCCGGTCGTCATCGCGGCCGACAAGACGGTCCAGTACGATCGCGTGCTGACCGTGATGGGCGTGCTAAAGGGCGACGGCGTCAAGCGCGTCGGCCTGATGGTGAAGTCGCAATGAGCACGCTTGGCACGCACCTGAACCGAGGCGAGGCAACCTGAGCGTCATGGCTACGACGTCGTTGCACCGTTATGAGCCTGTTCGCGAGCGCGGCACGCTGCGCGCGTTCGGGCTGGCGTTCCTGACACATCTGCTGCTGATCGCCTTCCTGTACTTTGGCGTGCAGTGGCAGAGCAGCACGCCACGCGGCGAAGAGGCCGAGCTGTGGGATGAGGCTGCAATCCAGCAGGCCGTGCAGACTGCGCCGCCACCGCCGGAGGTCAAACCGGAGCCCGTCATCAAGGCGCCGCCGGCCAAGGTGGAGGAGGAGGCCGACATCGCGCTGGAGCAGCGCAAGCGCAAGCGTGAGCAGGAAGCTGCCGCAGCTGCTGCGCGCGAGGCCGAACTGGCCCGCCGGGCCGCCGAGGAACGTGAACAAGCGCGCGAGCAAGCCCAGCGCCAAGCGCGCTTGAAGGAAGAGCAGGCCCGCCAGGCAGAACTCCAACGCAAGGCCCAGGCTGAGCAGCAGGCCAAGCAAAAGGCTGCCGAGAAGGCTGCAGCCGAGGCTCAGGCGCGCAAGCACGCGCAACTGCAGGCGCAGGCGGACGCCAAGGCCAAGGCGGAAGCCGAAGCCAAGCAGAAAGAACTGAAGGCGAAGGCCGCCGCAGAAGCCAAGGCCAAGGCTGATGCCGAACGCAAGGCGGCTGAGTCCAAGGCCAACGCGCAGCGCAACGCCAATCTGCAACGCATGCAGGCAATGGCGGGAGGGGCGGCGGGCGCCACGGGCTCTGTGGCAGGTTCTGGCGGTGGCGTCGGCAACGCCATGGGCACGGGCGGCACGGCATCGGCGGGTTACGCAGAGCGCGTGCGCGCCAAGGTCAAGCCGAACATCGTATTCGACCCGGCTGCCATCACCGGCAACCCGTCGGCTGTGGTGGCGGTGCAGATGGCGCCGGACGGCTCGATCCTGTCCAAGCGCCTGACGAAGTCGAGCGGCAACGGCGCTTACGACGACGCCGTGCTGCGTGCGGTGGAACGCTCCGACCCGCTGCCGCGTGACACCAACGGCAAAGCGCCGGCGAGCGTCAATTTGACGTTCCGGCCCAAGGAATAACGCGCCAGCGTTGCCTCGGCGGCGCCGGTAACGGGTTCTCAGATTTGATACGGACGATGAACATGATCAGAAAGATGTGGATTCCGATGTTCCGACGAGCCGCGCAGGCATTGCTGCTGACGGCTGCGTGCGCCGGCGTGGCGCATGCCCAGCTTAACGTCGAGATTTCGGGGGTCGGCTCCAGCCAGTACCCGATCGCAATCGCCAACTTTCAGGGCGAATCGCAGGCGCCGCAGAATCTGACGGCGATCGTGCGAGCCGACCTGGTGCGCAGCGGCCGCTTCTCGAACGTCGATGTTGCGGGCGCGGTGGTGCCGGACAGCCCGACGCCCGATCTGGGCGCCTGGAAGACCCGCGGCGCTGCTGCCTTTGTGGGCGGCACCGTCACGCGCAACGGCGATCGCTACGAAATCCGCTTTCGCCTGTACGACACCGCCAAGGGCGAAAGCCTGGGCGGCCTGGCGCTCACGCGCGGCCCGGGGCAACTGCGCCTGGCCGCACACGAGATTGCCGACTACATCTACCAGAAGCTGATCGGTGAGCGCGGCATCTTTGCGACGCGCCTGTCGTACGTCTCCAAGGTGGGCCGTCGCTTCCAACTGCAGATTTCCGATTCGGACGGTGCCAATCCGCAGGTTGCGCTCACCAGCAACGAGCCGATCATCTCGCCGTCGTGGTCGCCGGATGGCACCAAGGTCGCGTACGTGTCGTTCGAGAGCAAGAAGCCGGTGGTGTACGTGCATGATCTGGTGGCGGGTCGCCGTACGGTCATCTCGAACCAGAAAGGCAACAACTCGGCGCCGGCATGGTCGCCGGATGGCCGTCGTGTGGCGGTGGCGCTCTCGCGCGATGGCAATACGCAGATCTACATCGTCAATGCGGATGGCTCCGGCCTGCGCCGCCTGACGCGCAGCAGCGCCATCGACACCGAGCCGTCGTTCTCGCCGGATGGCCACTCGATCTATTTCACCAGCGACCGTGGCGGCGCGCCGCAGGTCTACCGCATGTCGGCCGAAGGCGAAGAGGCCGGCGGTGCCCAGCGCGTGACCTTCAAGGGCGCCTACAACACGAGCCCGCGTGTGTCGCCGGACGGCAAGCTGCTGGCGTACATTTCGCGCGTGGGTGGCGGTTTCCGCCTGTACACGCAGAACCTGACCAACGGTGACGTGAATGCGCTGACGGATACGTCGTACGACGAATCCCCGAGCTTTGCGGCCAACGGCAAGTTCATCCTGTATTCCACGCGTGTGGGCGGCAAGTCGGTGCTGGCAGCGGTGTCGACCGATGGCCGTACGCGTCAGATTCTTTCTCTCCAGGCCGGCGAAGTTCGTGAGCCGGCATGGGGTCCTTTCATGCAATAACGAAGCCGTTCCTTTAGGAGAAATCGGACATGTCGAAGTCCCAAACCATGATCAAACTCGCAGCCATTGCCGCGCTGCTGGCCCTGGGCGCTTGCAGCTCGGGCGTGAAGCTGGATGACACCGCCAAGAACGCCGCAGGCGGTGCCGGCACGGGCGCTGACGCTCGCACGGTGACCCCGGTGGACGTGGGCCGCGACGAGCTGACCGATCCGAACAGCCCGCTGGCCAAGCGCAGCGTGTACTTTGATTTCGACAGCTATTCGGTCAAGTCGGAGTACCAAGGTCTGCTGGGCCAGCACGCGCGCTACCTGCAGTCGCACAATCAGCGCAAGGTGCTGATCCAGGGCAACACCGACGAGCGCGGCACCAGCGAGTACAACCTGGCGCTGGGCCAGAAGCGTGCCGAAGCCGTGCGCCGCTCGCTGTCGTCGATGGGTGTGCCTGACAGCCAGATGGAAGCCGTGAGCCTGGGCAAGGAAAAGCCGCAAGCCACCGGCCACGACGAAGACTCGTGGGCGCAGAACCGCCGCGCCGACATCGTTTACTGAGCGGCACAGTTTGAGGTTGGACGCGCCGGCCGCGTTTGCGTGGCCGGCGTTCTTACGTTGGCAATCACATGAATACGATGATGAAACAGCGCGTCTATCGGGCCATCCTGACAGCGACGCTCGTCGCGGGTGGAGTCCTGACCATGGCCGGCTCGGCGGCGGCGGGGGTGTTTGACGACGATGAGGCGCGCCGCGCCATCATCGAGGTGCGAGAGAAGTTCAACAACTTCCAATCGACGGCTGCCCAGCGCATCGATCAGAACAGCAAGAACCTGATCGACGCACAGAACCAGATCGATACGCTCAAGTCCGAGGTGGCGCGTCTGCGCGGGCAGAACGAAGTCCTGCAGAACGCGGTTGACACACTGACCAAGCAGCAGAAGGATTACTACGCCGACCTCGACGCGCGCCTGAAGAAATTCGAGCCGCAGCAGGCCACGGTGGAGGGTCGTGAGGGCATGGTCCAGCCCGGCGAGAAGGATGAATACGACGCCGCGCTCAAGACCTTCCAGACCGGCAATTTCAAGGGTGCAGGCAACCAGTTCTCGGCCTTCGTAAAGAAGTATCCGCAGAGCCCGTATCTGCCGCTGGCGCAGTTCTGGCTGGGTAATGCCCTGTACGCGCAACGTGACTACAAGGGGTCGAGCGCCGTGTTGGAACACATGGCACGCACCAACCCGCAGCACCCGAAGGCCGCCGACGCGCTGCTGCAGATCGCGACCAACCAGGGCGAGTCGGGCCAGAAGGCCGCCGCGCGCAAGACGCTGGAGACTGTCGCTGCCCAGTACCCCGGCTCCGAGCAGGCCAAGACCGCGGAAAGCCGCCTGAAGACGATGCGCTGATCGGCATATCGTTTTCTGACAGTACCGACGCCCGTCCGGCTGCACCGGCGGGCGTTTTTCATGGGGCGCCGAGAATGGCGGGCATGCGCGGCGCCGGACGCAGGCGAGGTGGCGGCGCGCTAAAATGCGGGCCTTCCCCTGATCTGCTCCACAAGGCTTCGCCCATGAAAAAACGCGCTATCGTCCTGCTTTCCGGCGGGCTGGATTCCGCCACCGTGCTCGCCATGGCCAATGCCGATGGTTTCGAGACCTATGCGCTGTCGATGCGCTACGGCCAGCGCCATTCGTCCGAGCTGGAGGCGGCCAAGAAGGTAGCGGCCGCACTCGGCGCCGTGCGCCACGAGATCGTCGACCTGGACTTGCGCAAGTTCGGCGGCTCGGCGCTGACCGACAACAAGCTCGCAGTGCCGATCGAGGGCGTGCACGAGGGCATTCCCATCACCTATGTGCCGGCGCGCAACACCATCATGTTGTCCTTGGCGCTCGGCTGGGCCGAGGCTGTGGGTGCGCGCGACCTGTTCTTCGGCGCCAACGCGGTCGACTACTCCGGCTATCCGGACTGCCGCCCCGAATACGTGGCCGCCTACGAGACGCTGGCCAACCTGGCCACCAAGGCCGGCGTGGAGGGCGAACGCTTCCGCGTGAACGCGCCCATCATCGCGATGACCAAGGCCGAGATCATCCAGGCTGGCACGCGCCTGGGCGTCGACTACAGCCTGACGGTGTCGTGCTACCAGGCCGATGACGAGGGCCGTGCGTGCGGCGTGTGCGATTCGTGCCGCATCCGCAAGGCTGGGTTTGAAGCGGCCGGCGTGCCCGACCCGACCCGCTACGTCTGACGCACCATGCCTGATATCGACCTTAACGCGCTGTCACACACCGTTCTGTGGGCGACCTTTGCACTCACGTTTGTCTTTGGCGCGATCCTGCAGCGCACGCACTTCTGCACCATGGGTGCGGTGTCCGACGCCGTCAACATCGGCGACTGGACGCGGCTACGCATGTGGGCGCTCGCCATTGGCGTGGCCACGATCGGCACGGGTGTGCTCGCCTCGCTCGGCCTGATCGATACGAGCAAGACGATCTATACGGCCAGCCGGCTGCTGTGGCTGTCTTCGCTGGTGGGCGGGCTGCTGTTCGGCTTCGGCATGGTGCTCGGCTCGGGGTGTGGCAGCAAGACGCTGGTGCGCATCGGCGGCGGCAATCTCAAGTCGGTGGTGGTGTTCGTGTTCCTCGGGGTGTCGGCGTACATGACGCTCAAGGGGGTGTTTGGCGTGCTGCGTGTGGCGACTGTCGATGGCGTAGCCGTTGCGCTGTCGACGCCGCAGGATCTGCCGAGCGTGCTGGGCCATGCCTTGTCGATGGACGTGCGCACGCTGCGCCTGGGGTTGGCGCTGGTGTTTGGTGGTGCGCTGTCGCTGTGGGCGCTGCTGGGGCGCGACTTCCGCACTGGTGACAACCTGCTCGGCGGCATCGGTGTCGGGCTCGTCATCGTGGCCATGTGGTATGTGTCGGGCCATCTTGGCTACGTGGCCGAGAATCCGAACACGCTGGAGGAAGCCTTTGTCGCGACCAACAGTGGCCGCATGGAGGCGCTGAGTTTCGTGGCCCCCGTGTCGTACACGCTGGAATGGCTGATGTTCTTCAGCGATACGTCGAAGGTGCTGACCGTGGGCATCGTGAGCGTGCTGGGCGTGATTGCCGGTTCGGCCGCGGTGGCGCTGGCCACGCGCACGTTTCGCTGGGAAGGCTTTGCGAACGCCGAAGACACCGGCAACCACATCGTCGGCGGTATCCTGATGGGTGCGGGTGGCGTGACGGCGCTCGGTTGCACGATCGGGCAGGGGCTCTCCGGCGTATCGACGCTGGCGATCGGCTCGTTCATCGCACTGGCGGGCATCCTGATCGGCGCGGTGCTGGCTTTCCGATACCAGATGTGGCGGCTGGAGCGCGCGGCATGACCTGCGTTGACAGACCGCCAATGCTCTGCCTATAATCGCGGTCTTTGGGTCCTTAGCTCAGTCGGTAGAGCAGTAGACTTTTAATCTATTGGTCGCGCGTTCGAGTCGCGCAGGACCCACCAAATTTCAGAGGGCCTGACAGCAATGTCGGGCCCTTTGTCTTTGTGCTTCGTCCATTCGGCGGCGCTATTCTGCGAGCGTGTCATCCGTCTGCCTACACCCATGCCCCTGCGCCTCTACCTCGCCGGCCCCGATGTCTTCCGCCCGCAACCCGCTGCGTATGGCGAAGCGCTCAAGGCGGTGTGCACGGAATACGGCTTCATCGGCTTGTACCCCCTCGACAACGCGATCGCACCGCAGGCCGGCGGCCCGCCGGCCACGGCCGCCGAGATTTATCGACAGAACATCGCGCTGATCGACTCCGCTGATGCCGTGATTGCCAACGTCGCGGACTTTCGCGGTTACGAGCCTGACTCCGGCACGTGCTTCGAGATCGGCTATGCCATCGCCCGTGGCAAGGATGTGTGGTGCTACCACGTGCCGGCTGCACCGCTGGTCGCGCAGGTGCCGAACACCGATGGCAATGATGCCGACGGCTGGGCCGTGGAAGATTTCGGCCTGCCGCGTAACCTGATGCTCGCCTGCAGCAGCCGCCTGGTCGTAGGCGATGCACGTGCGTGCCTGGAGCGCATGCGCGCGCACTACGCGGGCACGTAGCGGCAAGTTGTGCATTCCGCATAGTCGCGTGGCCGATATGCGTATGCGGATTGCTTCGTTCAGGGCGGGCGCGGCCGTCCGTATAGTGCCTGCACCGGATGGCGCCCGAGGCGCGAGGCACCCGCATGAAGCTCGACGATCTGCATCAACTCCCCGATTTGTCTTACCTGCTGGCCGAGCTGGCCGCAACCGCTGCGCAGCGCGACCAGCAAGGCGGCCACGCCGCGCATGAAAAGGCCGCCATCGCCCGTGTGGGTTTGCTGCCGCTGGTCATCCCCACGTCGTACGGTGGTACCGGCGCGAATTGGGCCGACGCCTTTGCCGCCGTGCGCAGCATCGCCGCCGTCGACAGTTCGCTCGGACATCTGCTGGCGTTCCAGTATCTGCAGACCGCCACCGTTTATCTGTATGCCTCCGACACGCAGCGCGAACGCTTCCTGCGTCCGACAGCCGAACTCGGCTGGTGGTGGGGCAATGCCGTCAACCCGCTAGACCATCGCCTGCATGCGCAGCGCTCTGGAAGCGGCTGGATCTTCGATGGCGAGAAGGGTTTCTGTTCGGGCACGCTCGGCTCCAACATGATGGTCGTCTCTGCGCACGATGCGCAAAGCGGCAAGCCCGTCGTGGCGGTGGTGCCGACCGCGCGCTACGGCATTCTCGTGCGCGATGACTGGCACCCGATTGGGCAGCGTCAGACCGACAGCGCCTCCGTGCAGTTTCGTCACGTGCTGGTGAGCGAAGACGAGGTGCTGGCCGGCCCGGAGACGGTCTTTGCACCGCACCAGACCTTGCGTTCATGCATCGCGCAGAACGTGCTGGTCAATCTGTATGCCGGCATCGCCGCCGGCGCGCTGGACGAGGCACGCAAGCACACGCTGCAAGCTTCACGACCGTGGTTCACCTCGGGTGTGGAGCGCGCCGCAGACGACCCCTACCAGATCCACCGCTTTGGCGAGATGCGTGTGCAGCAGCTCGCTGCCGAGGCGCTCGCCGATCGCGCCATCCAGCGCCTGGATCGTGCATGGCGCAAGGGCGCGGTGCTCACTGCCGACGAGCGCGCAGAGGTGTCGCTCGCCACCGCCGAGGCCAAGGTGGTGGCGCATCGCGCAGCGCTCTTCATCGGCCAGGAACTGTTTGAGGCGACGGGGGCGCGGTCCACCAAGGCCGTGCTCGCGCTTGACCGCTTCTGGCGCAACGCGCGCACGCACACGCTGCATGATCCGCTCGACTACAAACTACGCGCCATCGGCCGCTACGCGCTGGAGGGCATCCTGCCCGACGCCACCGTCTATAGCTGAGTGCCTGAGCGCGTATCGATCTGCGCATTCCTTCGTTGGCATGCCATATGCGTGGGCGGTGTAATGTGGAATTCGATTGTTGCCGCACGCTCTCACCATGTCTGACGTCGCTATCGCTCCCGGGGCCGCCTCCGCGGCGCCTGCCGTTCACACCACCCGCTTCCACGTGCGCCGCTTGACCGATGCGCCGCTCGGCGCCGAGGTTCTCGGCCTGCGTGATGCCGCCGATTTGTCCGACGCCGACATCGCCGCCATCCGCCAGGCTTGGCTTGCGCACGATGGTCTGTTGGTCTTTCGCGACGTGCAGCTCACGCCGGAGGCACAGGTGGCATTCAGCCGTCGCTTCGGCCCGCTGCAGGTGCACGTGCTCAACCAGTTCAATCTGACGGGGCATCCGGAGATTCTCGTCGTTTCCAACGTGGTCGAGAACGGCAAGCCGATCGGCCTCGGCGATGCGGGGCGCGACTGGCATTCGGATCTGTCATACAAGCCGCTGCCTAGCCTCGGCTCGCTGCTGCTGGAGCGTGAGCTGCCGCAGGAGGGGGGCGACACGCTGTTCGCCAACATGGTCCGCGCGTATGAGACGTTGCCGGCCGAACTCAAACGCACGATCGACGGCCGCCGCGCGGTGCATTCCTACGTGTATCGCTATGAGCGTCTGCGAGCGCTGTCGACCTGGCGAGCACCGCTCACACAAGCGCAGCGCGACGCCGTGCCGCCGGTCGATCACCCGGTGGTGCGCACGCACCCCGAAACGGGCAAGCGCGCACTGTTCGTCAATGAAGGCTTCACCTCGCACATCCTCGGCCTGCAGGAAGACGAAAGCATCAGCGTGCTGGAGCAGCTCTTTGCCCACAGCATCCGCGCGGACAACGTCTACACGCACCGTTGGCAGCCCGGCGACATGCTGTTCTGGGACAACCGCTCGACCATCCACTTCGCGCCTGGGTGCCCCGATGAATATCGCCGCACCTTGCACCGCACGACGATCGAGGGCGACGTTCCGGTTTGAAGGCTCAGAGACCGGCTTCGCGTAACCGTGTGTCGACGCTGGCCAGCGGCAGCGCTTGCGCGAACAGCCGCGTGAGGGATTGGCTCGCATACTGCGGCACCTCGTCGGCGCTGGCCCAGCGGTATGCGTCCATCTCGGGGATGAGCTTGCCGGTGCGATAGGAGTGGAACATCGACGTGCATGTCAGCGCACTGAGTGAAACCTCAGCGCGGCGCAGACGCGTGGCGAACAGATGCAGTTCCTTGTCGCGCTGGTAGGGAAATCGGCCGAGCTCGATCAGCGTGTGGCCATCCAACATGAGCCCGGTTTCTTCGCACGTCTCGCGCAGCGCTGTGTCTCGGTGCGATTCGCCCGGCTCCGTGGCGCCTTTGGGGATGTCCCAATGACGCGTTTCGGTGGCGTGGGCGAGCAGCACCTCGGCGTCTTCATTGAGCAGCACGAGGCCGCAGGACAGGGCGATCGGCATACTACTTCGCCCCGCCGCGCTGGACGATGCGCGAGACCAGCAACAGGCGCTCGCGGCTGAACAGGCGCCGGTAGGCCAGCAGCACCGCCGCCACCGTGCCCAGCCCTGAAGAAGCGGCCAGCACCTGGCCCGTCATCATGCCCGGCAGGCTCACTACGCCCACCACCGACATCTGGTTGATGATCGGCGTCATGCCGGCGCGCACGGCTGTACGTGCGGCATTGCGCGCCGCTTCCCAGCGTGTGCCGCCGAGCGCGACCGACAGCGCGCCGTTGACGAGGAGCAGCGCTGCCGCAATGCCGACCTGCCAGGCGGAGAGTGTGAGGTCCTGCCCGGTCATCGCGTGGGCTCCGTGCTCAGCCGGCCGGCTTCGACGCGCCATTGCCGATGGCCGATGCGCGCCGCCTGCGCCGGATCGTGGGTGATCCACACCCACGCATGGCGATCCGATGCCTGGGCAAACCAGTGCTGGAGCAGGGCTTCGATCGCACGCGCGGAGGCGGGGTCCAGCGCGGCGGTCGGCTCGTCGAGTAACAGCACCCGGTGCAGTTTGTAGTGTGCGGACCAGCGCTGCGATCTGTGCTTCGCCGCCAGAAAGATCAGCGGCTGCCTTGTCAAGAAAGCTCACCTCACGCCCGGCACCAACCAACAGGGCGATGGCGGTGCTGCGGTCGAATCCGGCGCTGCGCTGTCGCGCGCGTAGATGGAAGGGCAAACGCAGGTTGTCTTCCACCGTGCCAGGCAGCAACGCCGGACGCTGGCGCACGTAGGCAACCTGGCAACGGTAGGCGGGGATGGTGTGTGCGGTGATCATTTCACCATGCCATGTCACATGACCGTCATCGAGCGGATCGAGCAGGGCCAGGGCACGCAGCATCACGCTCTTGCCGGCGCCGGACGGACCGGTGAGCGCGATGCGGTCACCCGGGCGCACGCGGAACGTGGCCGGTTGCAACAGTGTGGTGCCGGTGCGTGCATCGCGGCGGTGGAGGTGAGTGGCAATCAGCATCGTGCGGGCGAGTGTGTTGCATACGGTACGGCATCAATGCAATGCATTGATGCATTGTGCATATGAGTGGATGAGGTGTATCTCCATCGAAATCTTTCATGGCGTTGCCGCGCTGTTTCCTGCCAGCGCGTGCTGGCGCGGCTGGCGTGCCATGCGGGGCGGCCCCTAGCCCGAACAGACGGTGCCGAACGTCACGGCGCGCTGCGCATGTCGGACGAATCCCGCATTCCACTCAGTGGTGCGAGGGTCGCCATTTGCGCGCACCCTGTTTAGCATCGAAGCATCACTGGAAGAAATGTGATGGAGGACGCCATGGAAACCGACAAGATTCAGATGGCACACCCATGGTGGCAGCCCGGGGTCTTTACATCGGCCCCGGCGATCTTCCTGTGGGTCTGCGCGCAGCTTCCCGCCGACATGCTCGGCGCCATCTTCCATGTGGGCACTTCGCCCGATTCCCTCATGCATGTGGGCGATTCGCTGTTCGTGATCGGCTGGACGGCCAGTGGGGCGTTGCTGTGGCATGGGCGTCGGCGCGTTACGCATGACACCGAGGTGACGGCGCCCGCCGTTGCACCGGAAGTGGCGCCCGTTGCGCAGCCCATTGAACACCCGCACGGCCTGGCCGCACTGCGTCAGAGCATGGCTCGCCGTTGGGAGCGTAGGCGGCATCCAATTCCGCTGCATTGATACCGCATTGCCGCAAACAAGCAAAAAAGGCCGGATTGCTCCGGCCTTTGTCTTTGTTGCAGGGTGCTTTCAGGACGTGCTGCCCGGGATGATCTCCGTCTTTTCGGGGGGCGCCGCCTCGGGCCCGCCGCCAGTGTGGTCCTCCTGGGCTTCCTGCCACTTGCGGTAGCCCCACCAAGCGGCGCCGGCCACCAGCCCCGCCTTGCCGAGCCGCCGCGCGATGCGGCCGATGACGGTACGACGCAGCCCAGCATAGGCCAGCGAGACGGCCGCGCCGACCAACGGATACTCACGCGCAATGCCCAGCGCGCGCATCAGGCTGTTGGGCCGGGCGAGCGGGCGGATCAGGCTCGGCAACAGCGTACCGAGGCCGCCCAGGCTGAAGGTGTGGCCGGCGGCGCGGCGCACGTCGTTGCGGGCCTGCGCGTAGTCGTAGCGTTCCAGCGCGGCACGTGTGAGCAGCAGCTCCTTGCGCACGGCCAGCGGCAGGCGCACCGCGTCGCCACGGCGAGACGGCCGGACATGGTGGCGCGCGCTGTGCGCAGGTTCATGGTCCGGCGCTGCGTCGGGCGCCGAGGTTGGCTGGGTCGGTTGGGTCGGATCGGTCATCGGCGCAGGATCTCCCGGTCTTTGTCGAGTTCGGCCAGCGTGGCTTCGAACAGCGGCGGCGCGTTGCGCAGCGACGCGCGCACCTTCCACAGGCAGGCCGCGGCGCCCAGCGCGTACAGCGCGGCCATGATCGCCAGCGACTGCCAGCGATAGGTGTCCCAGCACAGGATGACCACCAGCGCCGTGAGCGTCATGATGGCCAGGCCGATCAGGCTCACGGCCAGCATGCCGAGGAAGGCCGCGCCGAGCAGCCGGTCTTTTTCTTCAGCCAGCTCGACGCTCGCCAGTTCGAGCCGCGTCTGCAGCATCGAGACGACCGTGCCGGCCAGGTTCTTCAGGGAGGCGAACAGCTTTGGGCTGGTGTCGTCGGCCATGTTGGTTTCGGGAGGGTACGAGGCGAGCGGTGCCACCGTGAATGCAGCACACGCCATGCCCAGGGCGGGAGCGCCGGAATGCGACTGGCCGATGGCGCGATCCGTTTGGCGCGCGCCATCGGCCAGGAGAGATGCAGCGGATTACTTGCGGTTGAGCAGTAGGCCGATCAGCAGGCCCACGCCCGCCGCCACGCCCACGGCCTGCCACGGATGATCGTGGACATAGTCGTCGGTTGCACGTGCAGCAGCCTTGCTCTTGGTGACTACGGCGTCTTGCAGGTCTTGCGCCTTTTCCTTGGCTTGGCGCAGCAGGCCCATGCCGCGCTCGCGCAGTTCGGCGGCTTTTTCGCCGCTGCTGGATGCGGCTTGCTTGAGCAGTGCTTCGGCGTCGGACAGAACGGTCTTCACGTCGGTCATCAGTTTCTCCTTATTGACGGATTCGGCCAGGTTGGGGGATGTGTTCGTCATGGTCGGGCACCCTACGGTGTATCGGGGAGATCAATCGTCAATCGGTTGACGCGCTTATTCGCTAGCATATGTGTGGGTGTTGTGAAACTTCAAGCGCCCACGTCGCGCACGCTGCGATGGATCAAGCTTTGGTGATTGTCCGGCAACGTGTGCATGCCTTCTACCCTTTCGTCAGCAAATGCCGCGCCTAATGACAAAAAGTGATGTTGTTGTGAATTTATAGTCGTTTTGGTTGGATGGCAATCTGGCTATAGTGGTTCCCAATCAGTGCATGGAGGACACAATGTCTCTACGTTTGGGCGATATCGCCCCCGATTTTGAGCAGGATTCAAGCGTTGGCCGCATCAAGTTTCATGAGTGGCTGGGCAACAGTTGGGGCGTGCTGTTCTCGCACCCGGCGGATTTCACTCCGGTCTGCACCACCGAACTGGGCTTGACCGCCAAGCTCAAGGATGAGTTCGCCAAGCGCAATGTCAAGGTGATTGCGCTGTCGGTGGACCCGGTCGATTCGCACAAGAAGTGGATCGACGATATCAACGACACGCAAAACACGACCGTCAATTTCCCGATCATTGCCGATCCGGACCGCAAGGTTTCGCAGCTTTACGACATGATTCACCCGAATGCGAGCGAAACCTTTACCGTGCGCTCGCTGTTCGTGATCGACCCCAACAAGAAGGTCCGCCTGATCATCACGTATCCGGCATCCACGGGGCGCAACTTCAACGAGGTGCTGCGCGTGATCGACTCGCTGCAGTTGACCGAATACCACAGCGTGGCCACGCCGGGCAACTGGCAGGACGGTGACGACGTCGTCATCGTGCCGTCACTCAAGGATGAAGAGGTCATCAAGCAGAAATTCCCGAAGGGCTACAAGGCATTGCGCCCGTACCTGCGCCTGACGCCGCAGCCCAACAAGTAACCGGCTCCTTGGTAGTGTGATTGCCGCCCGGCCCTCGTGCCGGGCGTTTTTTGCGCTGGTTTTTGGTGCGCGCAAACGCTAGCGCGCGGCGCCGAAGCAAAACCGGCCAGCCCCTGCGGGTCTGGCCGGTTTGTCTTTTGTGAAGACGGATCAGTGCGCGATCAGATCGCCCAGCCGCCAGCGTAGAAGGCCGCCAGCGCCACGGCAATCGCCACGGTGCCGACGTTCAGCTTGCGCCATTCGCCGGCCACCACGCGGCCGATCACCAGCGTGGAGAAGCCGAGCATGATGCCGGTGACGATGTTGCACGTCAGCACGATGAACACGGCGCAGACCAAGCCGGCCAGCGCGTCGACCATGTCGTCCATGTGCAGCTTGCTCACGCTGGAGAGCATCAGCAGGCCGACGTACATCAGGGCCGGGGCGGTGGCATACGACGGGACCAGGCCGGCCAGCGGCGAGAAGAACATCACCGCCAGGAACAGCGCGCCGACCACGACGGCCGTCAGGCCCGTCTTGCCGCCGGCAGCCACGCCCACCGTCGATTCAATATAAGCCGCTGCCGGAGCGCCGCCGAAGAAGGCCGAGAAGATCGAGCTGAGCGAATCGGCCGTCAGGGCGCGGCCGCCGTTGGTGATGTGGCCCTTGTCGTTGAGCAGGCCGGCCTGGCCGGCCACCGCGCGGATCGTGCCGGTGGCGTCAAACACGGCAGTCATCACCAGCGCCAGCACGCTCGGCAGCACGGCGGCGGAGAGTGCACCGCGAATGTCCATCGCGCCGATCAGCGAGGCATGGCCCGCGGCGGCAAGCGACGGCAGGGCGAACACGCCAGTGAACTTCACGGCCGGGTCAAAGATGAGGCCCAGCGCCGAAATGGCGACGATGACGATCAGGATGCCGCCCGGCACGCGACGGCGCTCCATGCCGAAGATGGCTGCCAGACCCAGCACCGACATCATCACCGGGAAGGCGGTGATGTGGCCCAGTTGCACGGGCAGGCCAGGGCCAGCGTTCTTCACTACCAGGCCCACGTCGTTGGAGGCGATCAGCAGCAGGAACAGGCCGATGCCGATGCCTGTGCCGTGCGCCACGCCCGAGGGCAGGTTGCGCAGGATCCATGAACGCACGCCGGTGGCCGAGATGGCCGTGAACACCACCCCCATCAGGAACACCGCGCCCAGCGCCACTTCCGGCGAGAGCTTCTGCCCGAGCACCAGACCGAAGGCCATGAAGGCCGTGAGCGAAATTGCGCAGCCGATGGCGATCGGCAGTTTGGCCCACAGGCCCATCAGCAGTGAGCCAAAGGCGGTGGTCAGGCACACGGCGACAAACACGGCACTGGTGTCGAAACCAGCCTTGCCCAGCATGCCGGGCACGACGAACACGGCGTAGACCATCGCCATGAAGGTGGTGATGCCAGCCACGACCTCGCGCTTTTGCGTGCTGCCGCGCGCAGAGATCTGGAAATAACGATCGACAGCGCGCGTGTCGGCAAAGCCGGCGGCGTCGAGTTCCGTCACCGACGGAATGGACTGTTCAGCCATGGTGGGTTGTCTCCTGGCAGAGCTCCGCGCTGGTCGCCGGGTGGTCCGGCGTGGTCGGCAGCGTGAGGCGCCCTGTTCTGGTTTTGGTTTCGGTGCGGGTGCCTGCGTGCGCGCGCTGGCGTTCTCCAGACCGTTGTCTCGCGATGGTTTTTGTGTCGCGTTGCGCTGCAATCTGCGTATGGACCGCGCGCACGTTTTATCGGTGTGAGGGAGGTGCCGCTGAACAATCCGCCGGCACTTGGGGCGAAGCATAGACGCGCACCAACGGCCGATTCATGCGGCGAGCCGTATCCCCATCATTTGCAAACTTGTATAACGCGAGTGGAGGAGAACAACGGTGCCCAGGACGGGCGAGAGATGGGGCGACGGGTGTGGCGAGTCGTGCACGAGTGTGCATCAACTCGCCCAGGAATACAAAGCGCGATTAGAAGAAAGCCTGAATGCCCGTCTGTGCGCGGCCCAGGATCAGCGCGTGGATGTCGTGCGTGCCTTCGTATGTGTTCACCACTTCCAGGTTCACCACGTGGCGGATCACACCAAATTCATCGGAGATGCCGTTGCCGCCCAGCATGTCGCGCGCCACGCGGGCGATGTCGAGCGATTTGCCGCACGAGTTGCGCTTCATGATCGAGGTGATTTCGACCGCTGCGGTGCCTTCGTCCTTCATGCGGCCCAGGCGCAGGCAGCCTTGCAGGCCCAGCGTGATTTCGGTCTGCATGTCGGCCAGCTTCTTCTGCACGAGCTGGTTGGCGGCCAGCGGGCGGCCGAACTGCTTGCGATCGAGCACGTACTGGCGCGCGATGTGCCAGCAGGCTTCTGCAGCGCCCAGCGCGCCCCACGCGATGCCGTAGCGCGCCGAGTTCAGGCACGTGAACGGGCCCTTGAGGCCGCGCACGCCTGGCATCAAGTTCTCTTCCGGCACGAACACTTCGTCCAGCACGATTTCACCGGTGATGGACGTGCGCAGGCCGACTTTGCCGTGGATCGCTGGAGCCGTCAGGCCCTTCCAACCTTTTTCCAGAATGAAGCCGCGGATCTGGTCTTCGCCGTTGTCGTCCGGCAGCTTGGCCCACACGACGAACACATCGGCGATGGGCGAGTTGGTGATCCACATCTTCGCGCCCGAGAGCGAGTAGCCGCCGTCGACCTTCTTGGCGCGCGTGATCATCGAGGCCGGATCGGAGCCGTGGTTCGGTTCAGTCAGGCCGAAGCAGCCGATCCATTCACCGGTGGCCAGTTTGGGCAGGTACTTCTGCTTTTGTGCCTCGCTGCCGAATTCGTAGATCGGCACCATCACAAGCGACGACTGCACGCTCATCATCGAGCGGTAACCCGAATCCACACGTTCGACTTCGCGCGCGATCAGGCCGTAGCTGACGTAGTTCAGGCCGGGGCCGCCGTACTGTTCGGGAATGGTCGGGCCCAGCAGGCCCAGTTCGCCCATCTCACGAAAGATCGACGCGTCGGTCTTCTCATGCCGGAACGACTCCAGCACGCGCGGCATCAGCTTGTCCTGGCAATAGGATGCGGCGGCGTCGCGCACCATGCGCTCGTCGTCGGTCAATTGTTGGTCGAGCAGCAGGGGATCGGCCCAGTTGAAGGCATTGCGAGCAGTCACAGCGGTAGTCTCCGAGATTTTGTTGTTCCGAGATACGGAACACAGTTTCGAAATTTAGAGCTATCATAGCGCAATCGACGATGATTTCCAGGCCTTTTTTGCCATGAGCACAACCCGTCTCCCCGACCCCGAATTCGATACCAGCCGCGAAGGTGATCCGAACTTCGTGACGGCGCTCGCGCGCGGGCTCGAGCTGTTGCGTGCGTTCCGCCCTGGCGACACGCTGCTCGGCAACCAGGAGTTCGTCCGCCGCACGGGTTTTCCGAAGGCGACGGTCAGCCGCTTGGCCGGCACGCTGGTCTCGCTCGGCTACCTGCGCTATGACGAGGCGCTCGGCAAATACGGGCTCGATGCCGGCGTGCTGGCACTTGGCTTCGCGTACCTGGCGTCGAGCGATGTGGTGCAGCTTGCGCGTCCGCACATGAGCGCGTTCGCGCAGCGGCACGGCGTGTCGATCTCGCTGGGCAAGCGAGATCGGCTCGACATGGTTTATCTGGAAACGATCCGCCACGACAGCCCGGCGATGAGCGGGTCGGCGGGGCTGGGTGTGGGCTCGCGGCTGTCGCTGCTGTCGAGTTCGATGGGGCGGGCGTATCTGGCCTCGCTGTCGGCAGCGCGGCGCGAGCGCATCTACGATGCACTGCGCACGCAGCAGCCCGCGCAATGGGCAGCCGAAGGCGCTGCGGCGGACGATGCGGTGAGGGCCGGCGTGCGCGATGGCTATGCGGTATCGCTGCGCGACTGGCATCCGGCTATCCACGCGTGCGCGGTGGCCTTCTTTGTGCCCAGCCAGCGCGAGCCCTATGTGGTGAGTTGCAGCGCGCCATACACAGCGGCCGATGCGGAGCGTATCCGCACCGAGCTTGCGCCCGCGCTGCGTGAATTTGCGGCAAGACTCGGCCAGGTGACCGAGCCCGCCGCGTAGGCTGCATCGATTACAGATCGGTGCGCAGCTTCCACAGCTCCGGAAACAGCACCACGTCCAGCATCTTGCGCAGGTAACCCACGCCTTCGGTGCCGCCCGTGCCGCGCTTGAAGCCGATCACGCGCTCCACCGTGGTCACATGGCGGAAGCGCCATTGGCGGAAGGCGTCTTCCAGGTCGACGAACTTCTCGGCCAGTTCGTACAGCTCCCAGTGGTGCGTCGGGTCGCGGTAGACCTCCAGCCACGCGGCTTCCACCGAAGCGTTGTACGTGACCGGGCGCGACCAATCACGCTCGACGCAGTCTGCATCGAAGCTGAAGCCGTGGCGCGCCATGTAGCGCACGGCTTCGTCATACAGCGACGGCGTTTCCAGCGCGGCTTTCACCTGCGCGTAGTGCTCGGAGCGATGCGCATGTGGCTGGAGCATCGCCGCGTTCTTGTTGCCGAGAATGAACTCGATCTCGCGGTACTGGTACGACTGAAAGCCCGACGACTGCCCCAGGTGCGGGCGCATGGCCGAGTATTCCGGCGGCGTCATCGTGGCGAGCACGTTCCACGCCTGCACGAGTTGATCCATGATGCGCGACACACGCGCCAACATCTTGAATGCGGGCGGCAGGTTGTCGTTGCGCACGCAGTCGCGCGCGGCGCGCAGTTCGTGCAGCATCAGCTTCATCCACAGCTCGGTGGTCTGGTGCTGGACGATGAACAGCATCTCGTTGTGATCCGGCGAGCGCGGGTGCTGCGCGTTCAGGATCTGGTCGAGCGCGAGGTAATCCCCGTAGCTCATCGACTGCGAGAAATCCATCTGTGCGTTGTGCCAGCGCTCGCCCTGGGCGCCGTGCACGGGGCAGCCCGATGCGACGGGCTGGGCGGGTTGAATCGTGTCAGTCATCTCAGGTCACCAACGTACGTTCGTTGAATTGGGCCGATTGCCATGTGCCGGTTTCCAGCACGTCGCGCAGGATTTCCACGGCATCCCACACGTCGGCAAAGCTCGTGTACAGCGGCGTGAAACCGAAGCGCATGATGCGCGGTTCGCGGTAGTCGCCGATCACGCCGCGCGCAATCAACGCCTGCATGACGGCATAACCATTCGGGTGTTCGTAGCTGACGTGGCTGCCGCGCACGGCATGGTCGCGCGGCGTGGCGAGCGTGAGCGGGAAGCCTGCGCAGCGCGTTTCCACCAGCGTGATGAACAGATCGGTCAGCGCGAGGGACTTGGTGCGCAGCGCGGTCATCGAGGTCTGCGCAAAGATGTCGAGGCCGCATTCCACCATCGCCATCGACGTGATCGGCTGCGTGCCGCACAGGAAACGGCCGATGCCCGCGCCGGCGTCGTAGCGCGATTCCATCGCGAACGGCCGCGCGTGGCCCCACCAGCCAGACAGCGGTTGCCAGAAGCGCTCGCGCAGCTTCGGAGCCACCCACACGAAAGCCGGCGAACCCGGGCCGCCGTTCAGGTATTTGTAGGTGCAGCCGATGGCGTAATCTGCGCCGCCCGCGTGCAGGTCCACCGGCACCGCACCGGCCGAATGCGCCAAATCCCAGACTGCCAGTGCGCCGTGCTGGTGCGCCAGCGCGGAGACGGTCGCCATGTCGTACATGTGGCCGCTCTTGTAGTTCACGTGCGTGAGCATGGTGACAGCCACATCGTCGCCCAGTGCCGCTTCCAGTTCGTCCGGCGAGTCGATCAGGCGCAGCTTGTAGCCGTCGCGTAGCAGGTCGGCCAGGCCTTCGGCGATGTACAGGTCAGTCGGGAAGTTATGCGTTTCCGAAACGATGATCTTGCGGGCTGGCGCGTCTTCTCGCTGCACACGCAGCGCGGCGGCGAGCACCTTGAACAGGTTGATCGAGGTGGTGTCGGTGACGACCACCTCGTCTTCGCGCGCGCCAATGAGTGGAGCGAGTTTGTTGCCCAGGCGGCGCGGCAGTTCGAACCAGCCGGCAGAATTCCAACTGCGGATCAGGCCGTCGCCCCATTCGCTGGCGATGACTTCCTGCGCGCGGGCGAGCGCGGCTTTCGGGCGGGCGCCGAGCGAGTTGCCGTCCAGGTAGATCACGCCGTCGGGCAGCGCGAAGGCGTCGCGCAGCGGGGCGATCGGGTCGGCCGCGTCGCGTTCGAGGCAGGTGTTGCGGGTGATGGTCATGGTGAACGTGGGGGCGAAGAAATCGGTTGCGGTTCTGTGGGTCAGGGCAGGCGGCGCAGCACGGCGCGCACGGGGCTCGCATCGAGCGTGGCGAACTTGAGCGGCAGGGCGATCAGTTCATAGTCACCGGCGGGCACCTCGTCGAGCACCAGCCCTTCGAGGATGGCTAGGCCGTGCTTGCCGACAGCATGGTGCGCGTCCATGGTCTTGGAGGTCTGCGGGTCCAGCGAGGCTGTGTCGACGCCGATCAGGCGCACGCCGTGCGCAGCCAGCAGTTCGATGGTCTCGGGCGCGATGGCGGGGAACTGGTCGTCCCACGTGGTCTGCGGCATCCGTGCGTAGGTGCGCAGCAGCACGCGCGGCGGTGTCCCGGCCAGCGCTTCGCGCACGTGCTCCGGCTCGACACGTGCGACACCCACGCAGTGGATGACGCGGCAGGGGCCGAGGTAGGCGTCCAGCGGCACTTCACCAATCGGAGCACCGTCCGCGCGGTAATGCATCGGCGCATCGGCATGCGCGCCGGTATGCGGCGACAACGTAATGCGCCCGACGTTGACCGGGCAGTCCCCTTCGAGCTTCCACGCAATTTCCTGCGAAAACGGCGTGTCGCCGGGCCAGGTGGGCGTGGCGGTCGAGAGGGCGGGGCTGATGTCCCACAAAGTGCGTTCCAAGGCGGCTCCCGGGCTGAAATCGCGTGTCAAAAAGCATGAATCCGTGCCGAAATGATAGGGAAATCCGCGCGCAATGGGTTTGCATATTCGTGCGTGTGATTTCGTTGGATTCGCATAAAATGCAATTCTTAGACGAAATCACACAATCTACTGCGACATATGCAACTGGATACCACCGATCTGCGCATTCTCCAGGTCTTGCAGCAGGACGGGCGCATCAGCAACCAGGACTTGGCCGAGCGCGTGGCGCTATCTCCGTCGGCATGCTTGCGGCGCGTGCGGATGCTGGAAGAGGGCGGCGCCATCACTGGCTACCGGGCGCAATTGGGGCGGGAGGCGTTGGGGCTGGAGCTGGAGGCCATCGTGCAGGTGTCGATGCGGCAGGACGTGACCGGCTGGCACGAAACCTTCATGGCCGCCGTGCAGAGCTGGCCCGAGATTGTCGCGGCCTACATCATCACCGGGGATTGCAATTACATCTTGCGCGTGCAGGCGCCCAACTTGCAGCACTACTCAGAGTTCATCATCGAGCGGCTGTACAAGACGCCGGGCGTGATGGACATCCGCTCGAACATCGTCCTACGCACCATCAAGGACCGCGAAGGTGGGTTGTCTCTGTTGATGGATGCGCGCGGTGTGCGGCCGCTGGAAGCCAGCACGGGCAAGCGCGGCAAGGCTGGTTAGTTTCTGACGCGGATCAATCCCCTACTGGCAGCATGCTTGGATAGTTGGCCTGTGTTGTCGACCGGAGCCGGTCATGGCCAAGAAATTTCCGCTGCACCCCGTACACCCCGAGCGCATCTGCTGGGGCTGCGACAAGTATTGCCCGACCGATGCGCTGGGCTGTGGCAACGGCTCGGGCCGTACCCAGCACCCCGCCGAACTGCTCGGCGACGACTGGTACGAATGGGGCGATTGGGGGATCGATGCTGAGGCCCCGCGCAAAGCGGCCGACCCCACATGATGCGCTGGGCTTACTTGCCGATCTGCGTGAGCGACGAGAACGCGCCGCGATGAAACACCAGCGGCGCGCCGTGCGGATCGACCACGCCGCAGCGCTCGACTTCGCCGACGAAGATGACGTGATCGCCCTCGTCGTAGCGGCTGCGGTTATGGCATTCGAACCACGCCAGTGATTGCGCGAGGATGGGCAGGCCCGTCGGGCTCGGGTAGTAGTCCACATTGGCGAAGCGGTCGCCCTTGAGCGTGGCGAAGCGCTTGCACAAGTCCAACTGTTCTGCCGCCAGGATGTTGATCACATAGTGCGAGCCGGCATGGAAGAGCGGAAACGAATTCGCCTGCGTGCCCAGGCTCCACAGCACCAGGGGCGGATCGAGCGACACCGAATTGAACGAGCTGGCCGTTACGCCCACGAACGCCGGCTTGCCCGGTCCACCTTCCGAGCGTGTGGTGACGACCGTTACGCCGGTGGCAAACTGGGACAGTGCGTGCCGAAAATGCGCGACATCGAAATCAGGCGGGGCGGCGCGGCCATGCGCCGACGGCTCGCGCGCGGAAGATTCGCTGTCGCGCGCATCCATGGGAATGGCTCCGTGGTGATCCATGCAAACAATCTAGAGTGATGGCCCAATTGTAACGGACGCCCCCATAGGCCGCCCGCGCGTAGGGCTTTGCGTGATGCAGCGCACATATGTCAGCGCTCGTGTCAGGATAGGCGCCCCCGGCCGACCAATGGCAGCCTAATCAACCTAGCAGGAGAGTCCAAATGACCGAACAAAGCGCCCTTGAAACCGCCGTCCTGGGCGGAGGCTGCTTCTGGTGCCTGGAAGCCGTGTTCCAGCAGGTGCAGGGCGTGCGCGGCGTGGTGTCCGGCTATGCCGGCGGCCATGTCGATCGGCCCAGCTATCGCGCGGTTTGCAATGGCGACACCGGCCATGCCGAGGTGGTGAAGGTGACATTCGACCCGGCGGTGATTCCATACCGTGAGATCCTCGACATCTTCTTCGCCATCCACGATCCGACCACACCGGACCGCCAGGGCAACGATGTCGGCCCGCAATATCGCTCGGCCATCTTTGCGCAAACGCCCGAGCAGTTGGCGATAGCCCGCAGCGCCATCGATGATCTCGGCGCCAGCGATATCTTCGAAGCCCCCATCGTGACGGAATTGGTGGATGCCAGCGGCGACAAGGTGGCCTTCTGGCGCGCGGAGGAGGAACACCAGAACTACTTTCGCGACCACCCGGCGCAGGGCTACTGCGCATTCGTCATCTCGCCCAAGGTGGCGAAGTTCCGCAAGCAGTTTGCGCACCGCCTGCAAGGGTAAGGCGGGGCAGAGGTTAGGCTGCGTCCGCCGGCAGGCGCGCGGCGATGGCCTCGGCCAGCTTGATGCACGACAGCGGTGACGATCCCTCGGCCTTGTTGCTGACCAGGATCGTCACTTTGCGCCCTGCCGCCAGGGCGGCGACCGCCATGTCGGCCAGCGTCTCGCGCGAGAACGGGTCTTCGTCGACCAGTTTGTCGAACGGCTTGTAGGCGGCTTCGGCTTGCGCGTAGCGATAGCGGCTGTTCAGGTTCCAGCGCACGACTAGTGGTCCACCTGCGCCTTCATCCAGCAACGCAACGGCAGCAGCCTGCCGGTCAGCCGCCGGCATCCGCTCGTGCAGGCCGACGCAGTAGCGCACGCCGGCCGCGCGCAGCATCTTGATGAAGCGCGGCGTGAGCAGCGTGGCGTCGCGCAATTCCACGGCATAGACCGCATCGGGATTGAGCTGCGGGTCGATTGGCGGCAAGGCGGCGAGGAAGGTTTCGAGCCGTTCCACAAAGCCCAGCGCATCCTCCGCCAGTGCGCCCAGCGGCGAGAGCTGGAACACCAGCGGCCCGCAGCGCGTGCCCAGCCCGCGCATGGCCGGGTCGACAAAGTCGCGAATGGCAAATTCGGCATTCAGAAAGGCAGGGTTGGCCATGCGCCCGCGACCGTCCGATTCGCGAATCCACGCGTCACACACAGCAGCCGGTGCCTTGACGGCAAAGCGGAAGTCCTCCGGCACGCTGGTCGCGTAGGCTACGTAGTCCGCCAGCGGAATCGGTGCATAGAAGCCGCGGTCGATGCTGACCGTGCGTAGCAGCGGGTGCTTGGCATACGCCGCCAGCCCCTTGCGCGCGAGCATCGAGCCGGAATACGTCCCCGCATAGACCAGGCCATCCCACCCCGGATACGACCACGACGATGTGCCGATGCGCAGCCCGCGCGGCAGCCGCTGCGCGAGCGCCGCTACCTCGGGCGCAACCGTGGCCGGCTGCACGCCCTGGCGGGTGGAAGAACGCTTGGGTTTGGCAGCGGGATTGGCGGGTTCGGCGGCCGAATTGTCGCTAGGTGCGGGCGGCGCGCCGAACAGATCGTCGATGGAGGAGCTGGCGGTCAACTGGTCACGCGTAGATATAGCGGCGCGACCACGGGATCGATGTCGCCGACTTGCCGGCCTTCTGCAGGACGGTCTGGAAGATCGAGATCTCGTCGGCGTCGAAGGCATGTGCGCAACCGGCCAGGTAGACGCGCCAGATGCGGTATGTCTTCTCGCCGACCATCGCGCGGATGGTCTCGCCGTTGGTCTCGAAGCGCTCGGCCCAGTGCTCGAGCGTGCGCGCATAGTGGCGGCGCAGGCTTTCGACGTCAAGCGCTTCCAGTCCGCCTTGCTGGGCGGCTTCCAGCGCCAGCGAGATATGCGGCAGTTCGCCCTGCGGGAAGACGTAGCGATCGATAAAGTCGCCGCCGCCCAACGAGCTTTCGCCGCCGGCCGGGTCGGACGACGTGATGCCATGGTTCATGGCGACGCCGCCGTCGGCCAGCAGGTCGTGCATGCGGCGGAAGTAGCCCGGCAGGTTCTTGCGCCCGACGTGCTCGAACATGCCGACGCTGGTGATGCGGTCGAACTGGCCGTTGAGGTCGCGGTAGTCCTGGATGCGGATTTCGATCTGGTCTTGCAGGCCGGCAGCGCGCACGCGCTCAGTGGCGAGGTCGAACTGATTTTGCGACAGCGTCACGCCCAGACAGCGCGCACCGTACTTCTGCGCCGCGCGCAGCACCAGCGCGCCCCAGCCGCAGCCGATGTCGAGCAGCGTCTGCCCGGGCTGCAGGCGGATTTTGGTTAGGATGTGGTCGATCTTCTTGAGCTGCGCCTCGTCGAGCGTTTCGTTACCGTTCTCAAAGTAGGCACAGGAATAGACCATGTTCTGGTCCAGCCACAGCTTGTAGAAGTCGTTAGAGACGTCGTAGTGGTACTGGATCGATGCCTTGTCGCCTTCCTTCGTATGGGCGAAGTGGCGTACCACGCGGGCCAGCGCATTGCCGCTGCTGCCCACGGCAACGGCGGCCAGGCCATAGCCGACGTTGATGATGTCGGCCAGCTTGCCGTCCAGGTCGATCTTCTCCTGAACGTAGGCTTCGCCGAGGTTGTTGAGCGTGGGGGAAAGCAGCAGCGGCAGGGCGCTGGCCTCACGCACGGTCAGCGTGACGCGGGGTTGCTCGAAACGGCCGAGCTCGTATTGATCGCCGTTCCACAGGCGCAGGCGCACCGGGAGGTTGGCAGACTCGCGGATGTCCTTGATCCACTGTTCAAGCTTGCCGTTGATCTTGCGGTCAATCGCCTGTTGGAAAAACATGTCGACGCCTCCCTGATGTGCACGATATCGGGGCAGCCATCGGATTGCCGCCCGAACGCATCACATTAGCTTACGACAAACTTTCCCATGGTGCTGTGCGGGTCATGCGGGCAGCACGCGGTGTCTTCCTGACGGCAGCAAGCGCCGTGCCGTTATGCCGCAACGCGCAATAAATCATTGCACGCCGGCATCCGGCTGCCGGAGCAAGGGGATCAGGGGGCGAGGCGGACGATTTTCCAGCCACCGTCCGCCTGCCGCTGATATTCCAGCCGATCGTGCAGGCGCGACGGGCGGCCTTGCCAGAACTCCATGCGCTCAGGCAGCAGACGGTAGCCGCCCCAGTGCGGCGGGCGCGGCGGGGCGTCGCCAAAGCGTTCGCTGTATTCGGCTTCGCGTGCTTCCAGCGTGGCGCGGTCGGGCACCTCGCTGCTTTGCTCCGATGCCCAGGCCCCAAGGCGCGAGCCCAGCGGGCGCGAATGGTAGTAGGCGTCGCTCTCGGCCTCCGTCACCTTCTCGACGATGCCCTGGATGCGCACCTGGCGCTCCAGCCCGATCCAGTGGAACAGCAGCGCCGCGCGCGGATTGGCAGCCAGTTCGTCGCCCTTGTGGCTGGCGTAGTTGGTGAAGAAGGTGAAGCCGCGCTCGTCCAGGTTCTTGAGCAGGACGATGCGGGCCGAGGGCTGCCCGTGCGCATCGACGGTGGCCAGCGACATGGCGTTGACTTCAGCCACCTCGGACTTGAGCGCTTCATCGAACCAGCGGCGGAACTGGCGCAGGGGGTTGGCGTCGACGTCGGCGATGTCGAGCGAGGCACGGGCGTATTCGGTGCGGATGTCGGCGATGGAAGTCATGGTGCGTGAGCGGTGCACAGCGGTGCAAGAGGCGAACGGGCCGAGTATAGACAAGCTGGCCGGCCCCTGTTTGCGCGGCGTCAACCGGCATCAACCGCCGCTGGTGTGCGGATCGCGCGCGGGCGGTGCGACGGTGGTCGCGGAGGTCTTGGCGTCGGCCGCGGATACCTGGCTCGGCTTGCCGTTGCGGTACGTCTTGCCTGGCGGTGGCGCGGTTGGGCGCTGGCGCACATCGGCCAGCAGCTTGCCGCACGTACTGTCCGGCGCGGGTTTGAGTTCCAGTACCGGCAGCACCGCCGCCACCGGTGCGGCAAACGCCAGCGCCACCGCGCCGCCGGCACGCAACGCCACCACCGCCGGGTTGATCGACACGTCCGGATGCTTGTACGTGCCCTTCACATACAGCGGCGTGCGCAGCGAGAACACGCGCAGCCCCTTCGAATCCGGATGGATGGTGAAGTCCAGCGCCTCCTGCTTGAAGCTGGTCGCGCCGGTCACGTCGATGACGGCATCCTGCGTATCGACCAAAAACGTGCGTGCCCGCGCCAGCCCGTCGCTCACGGCAAAGTCGCCAGCCGCGCAGTTGATGGTGACCTGCTTGTCGCCAAAGAGCTTGGTGAGGATCACGTTGCCGACGTTCAGTCCCATGGCTTCGAGAATGAACTTGCTGATGGTGCCCTGCTCGACGAGCACCTTTATCTCGCCGTTGGACGAGCCGAGCAAGGCGGCGACCGAGTTGCCGGTGGCGGACAGCTGCGCGTCGCCGTTGATCGTGCCGACGCTGGCCTGCATCGATTCGATTTTGGGGAAGAGCTGCTTGATGTGAAAGCGGCGTGCCGCCAGCGCCGCGCGAGCCTGCATCGGCGTGGCGTTGCCGTCGAGCTGGATGTTGGAGGTGAGCGCGCCGCCAGCAACGCCGAAGTTGAGCGGGTCGAGCGTGAGCACAGCATCCTGCAGCTTGACGTGCGTGACGAGGTGGTCGATCGGCAGGTCGGCGCTGTGGACGATGCGCTCGCCGGTGAACTTCACGTCGGCATCGATGGCGTTCCAGCGGTCGGTGCGGAAGGGCTCGATGGGCAGCACCTTGTCGGCGGGCTGGTGTACGGCCTCGTCGCCGGGTTCGTTCCGTTTGGCCTTGCTGGCGTTGGAATCGGCGCCGATGATCGGGGCCAGGTCGGCAAACAGCAGTTGGTGCGAGACCAGTTCGCCGCTCAGTTGTGGGCGGGGCTCGCGCATGGCGAAGGTAAGCGTGCCGCCGAGGTCGGAGCCACCCACGCGGCCGGTGAATTTTTCGTAGCGCCAGTTCGAGCCCTGTTTGCGCAACTCGCCAATCAGGCGCCCGCGCGTGTCAAATGGCGGCGTATCCGGCAGCACCACGCCAGTCAACGGATACAGGTGCGCCATGCTTGCGCCCGACAGGTGCAGGCGCAGATCCAGCGCCGTGAGGCTGGCCGGATTGGTGAGCGTGCCAGCCAAGTCGATGCGCGTCTTACCGATCGTCACATCGGCCTGCAGCGGGTAGGGGCGGCGTGCATCCTGCAAGCGCAGCACGCCGCCGGCCTTGCCGCTGCCGTTGATGGCGGCGTTGTTGTACGTGCCCTTGACCGTCCAGGCGATGCCGTAGGGCTGTTGCGGATCGGGCGCGACAGGCGTCTTGGCGACTGCGCCGGAAGCTGCAGCCGCCAACGCTGTCGGCACCACCGGCGGCTGCTCGTCGCCCTTGATGGTGGTGCCGTTGGCTGCGGTGTAGAGCGCCTGGTTGTCGACCGTGTCGATCGTCGCGGCCAGGTGAATGCGTTTGATGTCGTCATCCAGCGCCAGCGAGCCCTTGCTGAACGCGATCTCGCGCAACTCCAGTTTCCAATTTGAGGGCTGCTTGTCGCCGCCGGCGAGATCGAATGTCCAGTTGTTGCGGTTCTGCTTGTCGCGCTCCAGCGCGATGGTTGGCGTGTCGAGTGTCACGCTCGGGATGACGATGCGGTGTGCCAGCAGCGGCAGCGCTTCCAGCACGAAGGTGAGCTGATGAACCGTTGCCACATGCGGTTGTTTGGTCCAGTCAGGGTTGCCGATGGTGATGTCGTTGGCAATCAGGCGCGGCCACGGCACATAGGCGCGCCAGCCTGATTCGCCCTCGGGCTTCTTCCAGGTGAGCACGAGATCGCCATTGATGGCGAAGGGCCGGCCGATGGCTTGGGATACGTGATCGTTCAGGTAAGGCTTGGCATGGCTCCAGTCGAACGTCAGCACAAAGATGACCGCCGCCGCTACGATGACGACGGGTGTGATGACCAGTCCGAGGGCGAGCTTGCCGGATGTACGCATGGGTTTTGTTGTTGGTGTGACACGTAAAAATCCGACTTGCCGCGTTGTTATATAGTTCGGCGCAGTTCCGATTCAATTGTGTCATGAGCCAAGTAGCAATCAGCGCGCCCGCGCACCCGCCCATCCTGGATGACGAATACGCACGCCGGTTTGGCGGCGTCGCACGGCTGTACGGCCCGCAGGCGCTGGAGCGTTTTGCAGCGGCGCACGTGTGCGTGATCGGCATCGGCGGCGTGGGTTCGTGGGTGGCTGAAGCCCTGGCGCGCTGCGGCGTCGGCAAGCTCACGCTGATCGACCTCGACCACATCGCCGTTTCCAACACCAATCGTCAGATCCACGCGCTGGGCGATGCCTACGGCATGGCCAAGGTCGATGCCATGGCCGAGCGCATTCTGCAGATCAACCCGCGCGCAGAGATCAGCCGCATCGATGATTTCGTCACCGTGGACAATGCCGAGACGTTGCTCGGCCATCCGTTCGACTACGTGATCGACGCCATCGACGCGGTGAAGGTGAAGACCGCCATCGTGGCGTTCTGCAAGCGCACCGGCAAACGCGTGGTGACGTGTGGCGCAGCGGGTGGGCAACTGGACCCGACACGCATCCGCGTGACAGACCTCTCTCGCACGATCCAGGATCCGCTACTGGCCAAGGTGCGCGGCAATCTGCGCCGTCAGCACGGCTTCCCGCGCGACCCCAAGGCCCGTTTTGGCATCGATGCGGTGTATTCGGATGAGCCGCTGCGCTATCCGGAACCCGAGCAGCAGGCGTGTGCCGTTGAATTGCCGGTCGAATCGAGCCACGCGGGCATCGACGATCTGGCAGCGGCAGGGGAGATCGAAGTGGTCAATGCCCCGCCGGCGCCGCAGCCGTCGCAAGGCCCGCAAGGGCTCGCCTGTGCGGGCTTCGGGTCGTCCGTCTGCGTGACGGCCGTGTTCGGGATGGTGGCGGCATCGACGGCGCTGCGAGTGATCGCAGCCGTCTAGCTGCTTGCGCTATTGCGGGATGAACTGGTCCAGCTTTTCCCGGATCTTGTCGGCGTAGACCCCCGACCACTCCTCACGCGGCTGGCTGTTGGCGAAGACCACGAAAGCCGGCATGACCGACACGCCGTACTTGGCCGCGGTGCCCTCGTTTTCATCGAAATCCATGGTGACGAAGGTGGCGCGCCCGGCGTAGTTCGGCTCCATCTTCTCGAGGCTGGCCACGGCAGACTGGCTCGGGTGACTCCACTCAGCGGCGAAGCACACGACCACTGGCTTGCTTTGCGAGGCGTCGATCACGTCTGACTGAAACGAGGCATCGTTGACGGTCTTCATGGGCACTCCTTGCCGAGGTGGGAAGGCCAGCGCGACGCTGGCCGCGCAGGGGGAGCCTTCTGACTCTAGGGCAGGACGATGCCGACCGACAACCCGCGTTCAGTCGACGTGCGCGGCGCTGCCCAATTGCGCCAGATACGTCGTCATCATCCGGTCCATCACATCCACGTGCTGGGTAAACCACTCGGGTAGCTCAGCGACTAGGCGGCGGCCTAGCTCCATCTCCCCAGCAGCGGCGCGCTTGCGCACTTCGCGGCACAGGGCCAGCACGTTGTCGTGCTCGTTGCGGTGGCAGTGGCGCGGGGGGAATTCCGCCGCATCCATCCACGCGTTCTCCTCGCCGAAGTGCACTTCCGTGTGCGCGATGAAAGCGTCAAGAGCGGGAATGAACTCGGCGTCCGAGGTATCGGCGACGGCATTGAGCAGCGCGCAGAACTCGGCGTGGTTGGCATCGGTGGCGGCGTCTCCGAGGTGGAGCGCCTCAGACCATTCGATCACGGGCATGACGGGCGGAGGTGTGAGGTGGACGAGCCCGTCAGCTTACGCGACGGTCGCCGTGCCCAGGTTTGACGCCGGGCAAACGCGTTAACCGGCGTCTGGCGCGGGATGCTGCTGCATCACTTCCACCGCCCGCGCGTACAGCGCCACCGATGGCGCATAGCCGCGCCCGATCTGGTACAGCGTGTTGCCTTGTTCGGCCAGTAAGCTCGGGAAGCCGTTGATGCCCCAGCGGCGCGAGAGGCGAAAGTCTTCGCGCGTCTCGTTGCGCAGCGCTTCCGTGTCGAATACCGCATCGAAGTGGGCCGCGTCGATGCCGCTGGTGATGGCCACCTCGCGCAGCACGTCGGCCTGCGTGGTGTTGCGGCCTTCGGCGTAGAAGGCACGCTGCACGGCATGGAAGAGGGCGAGCAAGCGCTCGTCATTCTCGCCCCAGTGTTCGCGCGCCATGACGACGGCGCGGCAGGCAGGCTCGGTGTCGTAGACAAAGCCCTCGCGGCGCATGGCTACCTCGGGGGACTGGTCGAACGGCATGCCGCTGCGCTCGGCCACGGCGTGCCAGTGGTGGAGGATCTCGTCGCGCTTCTCGTCCGGCAGCGGCTCGCGCTGGCCAGGGCGCAGCCCGCCGGTGATGAGCGTAACGGGCATCGACGCGCCCAGCGTATCGGCCAGCCGCTTGCGCAGGTCGGCAAGCTGCGGACCGAAGCCGTAGCACCACGAGCACATCGGATCGGCCACATAGATCAATCGCATGGTGCGTCCTAGTTCAGCTTGGAGGCGAGTTGCCGGCGCCAGTGCGATACGGCCTGCGGCGCGTCACGCATCATGTCGAATACCGACACCATGGTTTTGCGCGCGACGTCGTCCCGGAAGGCGCGGTCGCGTTCAACGATGGCGAGCAATTGTTCCAGCGCAGCTTCGTACTGCTGGCCGGCGATATGCCGCTGGGCCAGGTCCAGGCGCGCCTGCAGGTTGTCGGGCTCGGCTTGGACGAGCGTCAGCAGGGCGTCGATACCGGGCAATGCGCCGGCTTGCTCGGCCGCCTTCAGGCGCGTCTGCAGCGGGGCGTAGCGCTCGTCCTGCGGCGCCTTGGGCGAGAGCAGCGCAAACTCGTTCTGCGCTGCCCGCACGTCGCCGGTGTCAAGTAGCAGGTTGACGAGCTCGAAGCGTGCCGCGTCGAAGCCGGGGTCGAAGGCCAGCGCGTTCTGGAATGCCTCGCGCGCATGGGCGATCTCGCCGGTCTGGTGCGCGGCCAGCCCTTCGCGGTAGGCCACGTCGGCCGGCTGCGGAATGACGCGGTCCAGGAACGCGCGCAGTTGCCCCTCGGGCAGCACGCCGACGAACTGGTCGACGGATTTACCATCTACGAAGGCCACCACATACGGGATGCTGCGCACGTTGAAGTGTGCCGACAGCTCGGGGTTCTCGTCCGAATTGACCTTGGCAAGCTTCCACTTGCCTGCGTATTCGGCTTCGAGCTTTTCCAGCATCGGGCCAAGCGTGCGGCAGGGGCCGCACCACGGCGCCCAGAAATCGACCAGTACCGGCACTTGGCGAGATGTTTCGATCACTTCTTGCGCGAAATTCTGCGAGGTGACGTCGCTCATTGTCGGGATTCTCCTGGGAAAGGCTGCCGGCGGGGTATGCCGGCAAGGCATTGGGCATTCTACGTGGGGGCGCATCGAGGCGTTTTCACCGCCGCAAAAATCTGTGTCCTGACAACGGTTGAAAATAGAACGATCGTTCGGATACCATCCGGTAAAAACAACAGACAGATTTTCGGAGACACGCTATGACACGACCACACTTCCAGTTCTGGCCGCGGCGGCTGCCGCACAACATCAGCTCGCCGCAAACGAGCCTTTGGTACAACCTGGAAGTGTCGGCACGACGCTTTCCGGACAAGGACGCGATCGTCTTCTACGGTCGCCACACCTCGTTCCGGGAACTGCACGACGACGCGCTCGCCGTGGCCGGCTGGTTGCAGCAGGTGGCGGGCGTGCACAAGGGCGACCGCGTGCTGCTGTACATGCAGAACTGTCCGCAGTTCATTGCCGCGTACTACGGCATCCTGCGGGCCGACGCGGTGGTCGTGCCGGTCAACCCGATGAACCGACCGGAAGAGTTCAAGCACTACATCACCGACGCGGGTGCCGCGACGGTCATCTGCAGCGCAGACCTTGCCCCCTTTGTGATGGCGGCCAACGATGAGCTGCCCGAAGCGCAGCGCACGCGCCACCTGCTGGTCACGTCCTATGCCGACGCGCTGCCGGCCGCCTACGAATACCCCGAAGACGCACCGCCCGCGTGGATTACCGCGCAACATCCGGTGCAGCCCGGCGCCGTGGCCTGGACCGACATGCTGGCCCAGCGTCATGCTCCTGGCCCGCACACCGCTGGCCCGGATGACTTGGCCGTGATGCCGTACACCTCGGGCACCACCGGCTTTCCGAAGGGCTGCATGCATACGCACCGCACCGTCATGCACAACGTCGTGGGTGGCGCGCTATGGTCGGGCTCGACGATGGAAGGCGTGAGTCTGTCGATCATCCCGCTGTTCCACGTGACCGGCATGCAGTACGGCATGAACGCGCCGATCTACATGGGCTCCACTGTGGTGATGCTGCCGCGCTGGGACCGTGAGGTGGCTGGCCGACTCATCTCGCGTTACAAGATCACGCACTGGACGAACATCCCCACGATGGTGATCGACTTTCTGGCCAGCCCCCAGCTGGCCGAATTCGACCTGTCCAGCCTGCGCTACATCGGCGGCGGCGGCGCCGCGATGCCGCAGGCGGTGGCGCAGCGCCTGCTGCAGGATTTCAACCTCGCCTATCAGGAAGGTTACGGTTTGTCGGAAACCATCGCGCCCACGCACAGCAACCCGGCCGAATATACCAAGCAGCAGTGCCTGGGCATTCCTGTCTTCAACACCGATGCGCGCGTGGTGGACCCACAGACGCTCAAGGAGCTGCCACCGGGCGAGGTGGGTGAAATCATCGTCAGCGGCCCGCAGGTCTTCCTGGGTTACTGGGGCAAGCCGCAGGCCAGTGCCGAAGTCTTCATCGAGTTCGAAGGCAAGCGCTTCTTCCGCACGGGCGATCTGGGCAAGATGGACGAGGAAGGCTACTTCTTCCTCACTGATCGCCTCAAACGCATGATCAATGCGTCCGGCTTCAAGGTCTGGCCGGCCGAGGTGGAGAGCCTGCTGTACAAGCACCCCGACGTGCAGGAAGCCTGCATCATCGGCACGCGTGACGCGTATCGCGGCGAGTCGGTCAAGGCGGTGGTGGTGCTCAAGGCTCATGCCAAGGGCAAGACCACCGAAGACGACATCATCCACTGGGCGCGCGACAACATGGCCGCCTACAAGTACCCGCGCGTGGTGGAGTTTGTCGATGCGCTGCCCAAGTCCGGTACGGGGAAGGTGATGTGGCGCACGCTGCAGGAGCAAGAGAACGCCAGGAACGAGGCCACCGAGAAACCGGCGGCAGCCTGAAGACGAAGGGGCCTCACAGGGCCTAATGCCGTTCAGTTAAG
>NZ_DBMV01000014.1 GCF_002298975.1 Ralstonia sp. UBA689 | reverse complement strand
GAGATGCTCGGGCACGCCTTGAAGAATCGCGACATCGGTCAGGCTCGTCACGCGGCGCATCGGATCGCTGGTGCCGCTGCAGTCGTTAGGCAAATGCGCACGCGCGATTTGGCTGCCGAACTGGAGCGCCGGTTTTCGGCGCCGGATGGCGGAGTTGCGACGGATGCTGAGGCACTCTTTGCGGAGCTGCAGTCTCTAAACCAAGCGGACACGACAGACCATAGTGGAGACGAGGGCGGCGTGATGCGGGCCCAAGGATGAACAGTCGCTTGCCGAAGGCGTGAGGCTTTTGATGTGTGCCGCCCCCAAAATGGGCCCGACAGTTGGCACGCCAACAAGCGTAGGTTGTGCCTTCCGTGCAGTCATTGCATATTGCGCGGTTCCACTCCGCGCGAACATGTAGCACGCCCGCGGTGCCCACGGGGCCAAACCAGTTGTTGCCAGTGAGATTGAAGGGCACGGAGCGGACTCAACGGAAAGATATTGTCTATGTTGAGCGCGGCGTCGTAGTGTGATGTGCCGCGCAGTGATTCCCGTCACCGCACCGCAGCGACGTCCTGCATAAGATTGACGCAGTCGTTTGGGCACCCGCCCAATCAGCATCGTCTTGACTTGACGGATTCGTACTTCGCCCCCTCCGCGCTCACCGGTTTTTCACGAAACTTCTAGCAGCAAGCTGTTCTGCACTGCTGCCAATACCTCAACCCCGATGTTGTCCGCCGCAACAGTCATGTACTGAGCGGGGCGGAGAGCCGTGGCCACGCGTTCCGAGAGGAATGTCACGCCCAACATCCGGATAACGTACTCGCCTCTTTTCAGAACAATCCGATATGCAGGGTTTGCCACTTTGGGAATACTTGCGCCTGCCTTCTTCGATAGGCGTTTGTTCTCGACCAAGTTCCGGCACCTCCGTGCTGCGGTCTCAATCAAAAGGGTAAGTCAATGAAAGCAAAACTGTTCCTGGCTGGCGTCGCGATGTCTGCTCTGTCCACCGCCGCAATGGCTCAAACGGCAGGGTCGGTAGATGGCGTCATCAACTTCCAGGGCACGATCCTGAGCGATACCTGCAAGGTGTCTTCGCTGACCGGCGACGCAGGCACCATCAACGTGAACATGGGTTCCATCGCTGCCGATGAAATTGGCACGGTTGCAGCACCCAAGCGCCTGACGAGCGGCGCTGGCTCGGCAAACTTCGACGTCGTCTGCAAGACGGGCGCCAAGGTCAGCATGAAATTCGCCGGTAAGGCAGGTGAGCTGAGCGCAGACAAGAAGATGCTGCGTGTGAACAACGGCAACACCGCTGCGGGCTTCGCGCAAGGCGTGGGCATTGCCGTGTACGAAGGTACCGGCGCCGGCGCGAACGCGTTCGACCTGAGCAACGGCGACCTGCTGGCACAAACCGAGGTGCCGGCATCTGGTGGTGCCATCAACGTGCGGTTTGCCGCTGCGTATGTGGCCGCAGATCCGGCCAAGATCCAGCCGGGTATTGCTAACGCCAGCCTGCCGTTCACGCTCAGCTACGAGTAAGCCACGCGCCAGCCAAGGCGGCTGGCTTCAACTGGCAGCGGTGTTTTCCCACGCCGCTGCCGTCTCTTTCTTCAAAAGCGATTCCGGATATGAAAGCAAAACGATGCGCCGCTGGCGCGGCGTTGGCGTGCGCGTTGGTTGCGTCCGCCAGTCATGCCAGCATTTCCCTCAGCACCACGCGGTTGATCTTCGACGGCAAGAACAAAGAGACGTCCGTGGTCGTCAACAACGAAGGCGCCGACGCGCTGATTCAGGCGTGGCTCGACCCGCTTGATGAAGGTGCCCAGCCGCAACTACCGTTTGCCATTACGCCACCGCTCGCCAAGCTGGGCGCCAAGCAGCAGCAGCTCCTGCGTGTGCTGTATGAGGGCGTAGGCATGCCGACCGACCGAGAGTCGGCTTTCTGGCTGAATGTGCAAGAGGTTCCCCAGGCCGCCAGCAACGACAACGTGTTGCAACTGGCTGTGCGCCAGCGCATCAAGGTGTTCTACAGACCCACCGGTTTGAGTGGCGATCCCCAAAAAGCCCCCGAAAACCTGCAATGGCAGCTCAACCAGGACGGCGGCAAGGCCATGCTGCGCCTGAGCAACCCAAGCCTCTACCACGTGACCGTGGTGGACGCAAAGGTGCACACCGGCAAGGCTGAAGAGACTGTCATCGACGCCACGATGGTCGCGCCGGGTTCCACGGTGGCGCTGCCAGTCAAGCTGCCGGCTGCCAGCACCGCCGCCCCCGAGCTGCGCTACGAAATCATCAATGACTACGGCGGCCGCCAAAGCTACCGCGTCACGCTACATGGCAGCCAGCCGAGCACACCCGTGTCCGCCGACAACTGATCGGCCGGGCCAATTCGATCGGTTCGATCGCGACAGCCCGCCCCTCGGAGGGGAGCTTCCCTATGTGACACCCCCCAGCCCGATTCACCAAGCTAGAAGCGAGCATTGAGATGCCTAAACGCCGGATGACCAAAGCGTATTCCACAAAGACTGATGGAAAAGCGCCCCAGGCACGCCCGAGCGCAACGCCGCTCTATCTGGCCGTTTGTCTGGCGATGATCAATGGCGCGCGTGCGGCCGAAGGGGATACGCTCGTTGCGCAGGCCGACACAACACTGCTCGCATTCAATACCAGCTTTCTGCACGGCCAAGGGCGTCCGGCCGACTTGAGCGCTGTGCTTAGCTCTGGCAGCAGCGTGCCGCCCGGCACGTATCGGGTGGAGGTGCAGGTCAATGGCGATCTGGTTGGCCGCCGTGATATCGATTTCCACCAAGATAGCGAAAGGGCCAAGCTCCGCCCGTGCTTGACGGCCAGGATGCTGCAGGACTTTGGCGTCAATTTGAGCGCCATCACGCCGCCGCTGGACATCAACAGCCAGGCCTGTCTGGACTTGCCGCAGCTGCTCGACCAAGCCACCGTCGATTTTGATGCCGGTCGGTTGCAGCTCAACCTGGGCATACCCCAGGCATTCCTCTCGCGTGCGGCACGCGGCTATGTGGACCCCGACTTGTGGGACGAAGGCGTCACGGCGGGCTACGTCAACTATCAGTTCAGCGGCAATTATGGCCACGGCCGAATTGGCAGTGACAGCAGCAGCTATTTCATTGGCCTGCAGAACGGCGTGAACATTGGCCGTTGGCGTTTGCGCAATGAGTCCACGCTCAGCGGAAGCAACGGCGGCCAGACCCGCTTCAAGAGCAACCGCACGCTGGTGCAGCGCGACGTCGACGCCATCAAGGGCCAGTTGACGATTGGCGAGCAATATTCCGACGCCACTCTGTTTGACAGCGTGAGGTTTCGCGGTGTGCAAGTCGGCTCCGACGATGCCATGCTGCCCGACAGCGAGCGCGGCTATGCGCCGGTGGTGCGCGGTCAGGCAGCCACTAATGCGGTGGTGGAGGTGCGTCAAAGCGGCTACGTGCTGTATCGCGCCAATGTGCCGCCCGGCCCGTTCCAACTCACCGATATTTTTCCCTCCGGCTCCAACGGCGACCTTGAGATCACCGTCATCGAAGCCGACGGCAGCAAGCATGTCACGCATCAGGCGTTCTCCAGCCTGCCGCTGATGCTGCGCAAGGGCCGCCTCAAGTACAACATTGCGGCGGGCAAGTACGACGGCGACCAAGGCCCCTCACCCAGCCTGGTCAGTGGGTCGCTCGTCTACGGGCTGACCGATAACAGCACGGTGGCTGGCGGCCTGCAAATCTCGCGCGACTACCAGGCGGTGAACGTGGGTGTTGGTACCAACACGCCCATTGGCGCACTCTCCGTTGACGTGACGCAATCGAGCAGCCGCGTGCGCGGCAAGCGCGACACCGGACAGAGTGTACGGGTTCTGTACGCCAAGACGTTCACGAGCACCAACACCAACTTCACGCTTGCCGCCTATCGCTATTCAACGTCGGGTTATCGCACCTTCAATGACCACGTCAATGACCTGAGCAACAACCAAAGCAATGGTTGGATCAACGTCCAGGGGCCCCAGACCGGACGCAGCCGCTCGCGCATTGACCTGACAACCAGCCAAGACTTGGGCGGCACAGACCGTCAGTACGGCAGCGTCTACCTCAACGTCAGCCAGCAGACCTTCTGGAACCAGCCGGGCTCGAGCCGCAGCATCAGCGTCGGCTACGGCAACAACTGGAAGCAACTGAACTACAACCTGAGCCTGAGCCAGACCAGGGACACCCGCTTCAGCGGAAATGGCAACAGCACGCAGGTCATGCTGACCATGTCGATTCCGCTGGGTGGCAAGCTCCGCTCACCGCGCGCTTACACCAACGTAAGCAATAGCAACAACGGGGGCACCAATATCCAAAGCGGCCTGAGCGGCTTCGTGAACGAGAACACGTCATACGCCATGCAGGCTGGCTACACCAGCAGCGAGCGCGGCGCAACGGGCGGGGCAAGTATCACGCGCGATACCGACGTGGGCCAGCTCAACGCGAACGTGAACATTGCACGCGATTACCAATCGGCCAGCGTTGGCGCCACGGGCTCCCTGGTCGTGCATCGTGGCGGCGTCAACTTGAGCCGCACCGTGGGCGACACCTTTGCGCTGATGAAGGTGGAAGGGCTCAACGGCGTGGACGTGAAGACCGACGGTGGCACCCCGGTCGGCCGCAATGGTTATGCCGTGGTCACTTATGCGCAGCCGTATCGTCTGAATGCGCTGCGCCCAGACACCCATAACTTGGGTGCCGACGTGGAGCTGGAAGATACCGTCAAGCAGGTGGTGCCGCGCCGCGGCGCGATCGTGCAAGCAACCTTCAAGGGCTACAGCGGCCAGCGCGCTCAGTTCGCGCTACAACAGGCCGACGGCAAACCGGTGCCGTTCGGCGCCAGCGTGGAAGACGCGCAAACCGGCAGACACCTCGGCATTACCGACCCGAGTGGCAACGCTTTTGTGCTGCTCAATCAACAGCAAGGTAGCTTGACCGTGAAATGGAAAGACACCCAATGCCACGCGCCTTACGCCTTGCGCCAGGCTGAAGCAGGGCGGAATTACCAAAGGCAGACGCTGCGCTGCCGTTAAGTGCCGGCCGTCGCAATATCCGTATTGTGATTTCATGATCAGCCATCTCTGCTGAAAATTGAAGATATCTGCGCAAGATAATTGATTTGCATTCGGATTGGTGATATTAAAAAGGATAATTGTTAATGAGAAAAATAAACTCTAAAAAAATAAGATGCCGTTTATCCGGTTGTTTGGCGAAAATTTTGATGAGTTGTTTGGCAATATTCTCTGTTGCGCCCGTGCATGCTCTTACCTGCGGATACGAATACCCATTTAAGGGCCCTATCAACTTCGAAATCTGGTTGCCTGCCAACTTGACGGTGCCGCGTAATACACCGATTGGCGGTGCTTTTTTGGAATACGAATTAACCGCGCCGTACCAAGCGAGGTGGCGCTGTTCAGGTAACTTTAAAAATGGGATAGAGAATCTAGTGGGACGTAGCGCGAGCCCGGAAAGAATGACCGATTTCCCGATCGGCGATACAGGGTTGGCGTGGTCTATCGCTTCTCCTTCTGGAACAGAGTATCCGGATATATCTAAGGGGGAAGTTTCCGTCGGAGGGGACAGAAATTATTACTATTTTAAAGAGGGGCCTGGCTACATTTTGAAAATAAAAAAAATTGGTCAAATTAAAGAGGGGGCTCAGATTTCTGCCGGGCTTCTTGGTCGTTACTCGGTTGAGCATCAGCTTTATCCCATCACGATTCGTGCCTTGAGAGGATCGACTATCGGCACCGGGAGCTGCAAGACACCGGATGTCACCGTAAAGATGGGCGACCAGAACAATGCCGGACGATTCAACGGCGTCGGCAGCTCATTGGAGCCGGTCAGTTTCTCGATCGCGCTGAGGGAATGCTCCAAGGACATGATCAGGATGGGATATCAACTGAAGCCCAACACCAGAGTTGTGGATGACGCGCGCTCGGTCGTTGCCCTTGATCCCGAATCGACTGCCAAGGGCATCGGTTTGCAACTACTTGACAAGGATGGTAAGCCGCTTCCGTTGAGCCGGTGGAACGCATTCTGGGGATATGACAAGCAGGGCGGCGATTTCGATATTCCGCTTAAGGCAGCTTACTACCAAACCAGCCCAGAGATTAGTGCGGGCACGGCAAATACTTCCGTCACATTTGTCATGAGTTATAACTAGGGTTGAGGCTGCCCCCGCGCAAGCTGCCGCACCAGTGCAAGTCGCTACCTGTGATGGCAACGCATTTGTGCTGCTCAACCAACAGCAAGATAGCTTGACCGAGAAATGGAAAGACACCCAATGCCACGCGCCTTACGCCTTGCGCCAGGCTGAAGCAGGGCGGAATTACCAAAGGCAGACGCTGCGCTGCCGTTAAGTGCCGGCCGTCGCAATATCCGCATCGTGATTTCATGATCAGCCTTCTCTTCTGAAAATTGAAAATATCTGCGCAAGATAATTGATTGCCAGTCGAGTAGGCGATATTGAAATGGATAAAGGACGGTGAATAAATTAAATTTGAAAAAGATAGGGTGCTGCTTGTCTGAACGTTTGGCGAAAATTTTGATGAGTTGTTTGGTAATATTATTTGTTACGCCCGTGCATGCTGCTACCTGCCAGTACGAGCGGGGGTCGAGTCCTATAAACCTTGAAATCAGGTTGCCTGCCAACTTGACGGTGCCACGTGATACGCCAATTGGCGGTATCTTGCTAGAGTACGATTCATATGGGCCGGACAGCGTAACGTGGAGGTGTTTCGGTAATTTCACACAAGGAATTGAAAATTTAGTGGGGAATGCCGCGAGCCACGAAAGAAAAACAGATTTCCCGATCGGCGATACAGGGTTGGCATGGTCTATGAGTTGGGGTGGCCGGGTACTTCCGGATATACATTGGGGTGAGGATCGACCGGGGTCAGATATTGCCTACTATACTTGGCACGCATGGTCTGGTGGCCACATTTTTCGATTAAAAAAAATTGGTCAAATTAAAGAGGGGGCTCAAATTCCTGCCGGGCTTCTTGGTCGTTTCACGATTTCGCGTCAGCTTTATCCCGTCACGATTCGTGCCTTGACTGGATCGACTATCGGCACCGGGAGCTGCAAGACACCGGATGTCACCGTAAAAATGGGCGACCAGAACAATGCCGGACGATTCAACGGCATCGGCAGCTCATTGGAGCCGGTCAGTTTCTCGATCGCGCTGAGGGAATGCTCCAAGGATATGATCAGGATGGGATATCAACTGAAGCCCAACACCAGAGTTGTGGATTACACGCGCTCGGTCGTTGCCCTTAATCCAGAATCGACTGCCAAGGGCATCGGTTTGCAACTACTTGACAAGGATGGTAAGCCGCTTCCGTTAAGCCAGTGGAACGCATTCTGGGGATATGACAAGCAGGGCGGCGATTTCGATATTCCGCTTAAGGCAGCTTACTACCAAACCAGCCCAGAGATTAGTGCGGGCACGGCAAATACTTCCGTCACATTTGTCATGAGTTATAACTAGGGCTGAGGCAGCGATGATCGGGTTGGGTGGTGAGTTTATTAAAATAATGAATGCGAAAATATTTAGAAATGCATCCCGTCGCCTTTCTGGAATTTTTTGGTTGTTGGTGACGGGTTGGTACGAGAACTGGGGTGGCAGCTACGATATTCCACTCAAAGCAGCCTACTATCAAACTGGCTCCGAAGTTTTGCCTGGCACCGCGAATACCTCCGTCAACTTGGTGATGTGGTATGAGTAGCTCTAGCCTGGCCCTGCTTGATTGAGCCGCCCCGTGAAGCGTCTCCCTGAGCGGTTTGCAGCGAGCGCGGCGAAAGCACTGCGTCGGATGCGCTGGAGAGTGCGTTCCGCATCATGGTTGCCCAAGCAGATGCCTACTTGACTGGCCCAAGGAAAGCCGACAGAGGCAAAGCCAGGCGGGGTTGTATTGTCAAACTCCCCATTGCCGCCGCGCGATGCTGGATCAGCCGACGCTTTCGGAATAGGAAGATTCTTAGTTACGAGAATTGACGCATGTGCTCTCATCTTGTCTGACAAGATAGAAGGAGCAAAGTATGCATGGCTGGTGCACAAGGCTAGCAGCCGCGCTGATCCTGATGATGGCGAAGGGCGCATTTGCATACACTTGCAACGTCGTCAACGCAAATACGTTGGTTCAACCAAAAGCCGTGATAGTTCAGCGGGACATGCCGGTCAATTCGCTGCTTGCGCAGGTGGTTTCGGGTGCTACGAATGCGTTCAGGTGTAGCAATGACTCGCCTCGTTTGACCTATCAAGAGATAGGAATCAAGGCGTTTGGAACCTACGTTGGCGACATTGATGGCAAGCGGGTGTACAAGACCAACGTAGAGGGAATCGGCTATGCGGTCGGCATCCAAGCTGTCGGCCTATGCGATGGTCGCCAGATTTGGGTGGACGGTGCCGACAAAGGGAACGTGAATCACCGCGTCTTATGCGGGGTAGGCGGCATGTTTCCCGTTCAACCAATGACAGCCAAGGCGTTGATCAATTTCTACAAGACGGCCGAAATCACCGGGACTGGATCAGTCTCAATGCCAGGGAAGATTGGCTCTTTCATTCTAAGAAACGAAAGGACGACCTGGCAGTCACCAGAGTCCAACATCAGTCTCGGCGCATTCAATGTTTCTGCGACGTCTTGCACGGTGCGTAAAGCAACAATGACGGTCGATATGGGGCCGGTCACTATTGGTGCGTTCAATGGCCCAGGCACTTCGCCCAGTAACAAGACAAAGGCCTTCAGCATCCCGCTGACCTGCTCAAAAGGAGCGAGCGTGAACCTGCAGTTGGACGGCGCTGTCCATGACCCTGCCCAGGGGATGCTGAAGCTGGATGCCGGTGGTTCGAGCGCCAGTGGCGTGGCCATCCAACTGCTCCATGATGATCAACCGGTAGAACTGGCGAAGCGCTTCAAGTGGCGGACCGCGGAAGGCGACGGCAACTATGAAATCCCGCTCAAGGCACGTTACGTGCAGGTAGACAATGACATCACGGCAGGCGTTGCGAACGGCAGTGCAACGTTTACGCTCACGTATCAGTAATTCAGTGGGTATCAACGAGGCGTCTACCCGTTGATCTCCAATACGACAAGCTGGGTGGCAACTTCAACCTTCCGCTGAAGGAGGCTTCCCAGCAAACCGGTCCCGTAGTTGTGCTGGGCACTGCCAATAGCTCCGTCACTTTTGTGATGAGCTATGACTAGCGCGGCCGAGGCGTGGCCTGCCAAGCATTTTCTCGGCACTGCTCGCGATGAGCACGCTAAACGCAGCGGGATGCGAGCGCTTGAGTGCACTCTGCGTAACGTTCCGCGGGCGGGTGTATGCCTGACCGGCGCCAACAAAAAACCCCGCAGAGCCAGGCCCAGCGGGGTTTCGTTGCCAAACGTTGAAGCCGTTTGAAAGGATTTTGGTGGAGCCGGCGGGAATCGAACCCGCGTCCGCAAGCCCTCCACAGAGAGTTCTACATACTTAGTTCTGTCATTTGATTTAACCGCCGCATCGCGGACGAACACGCTCTACGACGGCGAGTCACTTAATTTTCGTCCTCGGGCCCGTGACACTCCCAAGGCTTATCTGACGTAGATGACCTCGCTAGTCTTTCGACCCTAGCCCGTCAGCGAGCCAGTGCGAGGACGGCGGCCCTTAGGCTGCCAGTGCGTAACGTTCGTCGTTAGCAGTTATTGCATTCCCATTGATTAACGAGGTGACGGGTCCTCGGTATGCCCTCCGCTGCTTCGCAACCCACGTCGAAACCAGGTCGGCCCCAGAGAAGAATCGAATTATCCCACAGATGGGTCACTTCAGCGCGAAATCAACCCGCGTAGTCTTACCTTTGTCCTTGATGCCCTCGGCATCGAGCTTGGGCGCCACCACGAAGAGACGTCCAGGTTCCACGCGTTCGGCCAGCGCCACATGCACGGCGTTGGCGCGGCGCTGGGCCAGTTCGCGCAGGTCCGAATCCGTCACCTGCACGTTGGTTTCCATCAGCTTGCGCATCTCCTCGGGCGGCAGCGATTTCGCCAGGCCGATCACGTTGCGCGGCTTCGGGAACTTGGCGGCCTTGTAGGCGCGTTCAAGGTACTTGTTCTCCTCTTCCGGCTTGACGGTGGTGTCTGCCTCAGCAGCGTCGCCGGCATCCTTGAGCTTCTGCTCGCGGATCTGGCGGTTGACGGCTTCGCGGCGCAGGCCGTCGCGATCGAATTCCGGATCGACGCGGCCGATGATGTCGACCTTCAGCGCCGGACGATCCTTGAGCGCAGTGGCCAGCTTGTCGAGCTTGGCGACCGACGCTTGGCTGATGCTCGATGTGCCCGGATCGAACTCGATGTAGCCGAGCTCTTCGCCGCCGCTGCCGCCGAATGCGCTGGCCAGCAGCGAGAACGGCGCCGTCACCGCACGTGCGATCAGGTTGACGAAGGCGCGCAGGATCACGCCGCCGATGCTGAACTGCGGGTCATCGAGCGAGCCCGACACCGGCACGCGCACGTCGATCTCGCCGCGCGAGTTCTTGAGCAGCGCAACCGCCAGCCGCACCGGCAGGTTGGTCGCGTCCTTGCTCTCCACGCGGTCGCCGAAGGTGAGCTGATCGATGAAGATATGGTTGTCCGCCGTCAGCTTGCCACTGTCGAGCAGGTAGTGCAGATCCATCGTCAGCTTGCCCTTGGTGATCGGGTAGCCGGCGTACTTGGTGGAATAGGGCGTCAGGTTGGTCAGCTCCACGCCGTCGGCCTTGGCGGTCAGGTCGACAAACGCCGTGGGCGTGAGCGGGTTGACCTTGCCGTGGATGTCCACCGGCGCGGTGCCGTCCACGCTGCCGCGCAGGGTCACGTCGGCGGGCGGCTGGTTGGCGGCTGTGCTGATCGTGCCGACCGAACCGCCGATGGCCGTCAGGTTGGCGGTGTAGTTGGGTTTGACGAAGTTGTCGGTAAAGCGGATGTTGCCGTCCTGCAGCGTGATGGCGTCGATGCGCAGATCGGCGCCACCGGCTTGGGGTGCGGTTGGGGCCGTGGTAGCAACGGCCGAAGCGGGGGGCGCTGCGGGCGTAGAGGCAGCGGCCTGGCCGGGCTGACCTGCCGGCGACGAAGCCGGGCCGGACTCGGCCTGTGCAGGCTGCACGGTCTGAGTGAGTGATCGGTGCTCCTCATCCGACTGCGCGCGGATGTCCTGCAGGTTCAGGCGGCCGTTGGGGTTGATGATGATCCGTGCGTAGAACGTGGACAGCGCTACCGCGCCCACGCGCACGTGCGGCGTATTGCCGTCGTAATTGGCCTGGACACGGTTGAGCGCCAGCGAGCGCCAGCGCAGGAAGTCGTCGGCCGTTACACGGTCTTGAAGGCGTACGTTGCCCAGCGTCGCGTTGCCCTGGTAGCTGACGGTCAAGGCCTTGCCCTGGTTGAGCACCAGGCGCCCGTTCATGGTCAGCAGCGCGCTGGTGATGGAAGCGTTCAGCGCCTTGTCGAGGTACGGATCCAAGCCTGCCAGCGACAGGTTTTGCGTGTTCACGCGCAGGTCGGCCTTGAACGGCTGCGGCACCACGTCGCCGCGCACATCGAGCTTGCCCTTGGCGCCCAGCCCCGCGCCGATCTGCACGTTGACCGGCTTGCCAAGGTCGGTAGAGGCGTTCTGCACCACGACGTTCAGCGGTTCAACGCGGACCTTCACCGGACGCGAGTTGGTTCGGTCTTCAAAGCCGACAGCGCTGTTGTCCACCTTCAAGGTCTGCACGGTGACGGCCCAGGGCTTCTCGACCGGTGCGCTCGATTTTGCCGGTGCGGCAGCCGGCTTAGTCGCAGGTTTGGGCACTGCAGGCTGCGCAGTGTCGAGCAACGTCAGCGTGGTCGTGCCGTCCTTCTTGCGCAGCGCGTCGAGCTGCAGGCCGTCGGCGCGCACCTCATTCAAGGCGATGGTGCGGGCGGCCAGGTCGAAGCTTTTCACATCGGCACGCAGCAGCTTGGCGCGCAGCGCGGTGGCCTTGCCCGAGGCCGGCGCCATCGAGAGGTCAGCCAGGCTGGCCGTCAGCGGCTCGGCGCGAACGTTGAACTTGTCCGGGCCGAAATCGAGGGCAATCTTGCCGTCAGCAGACAGCGCGCCGTTCTGCAGTTGCGGCGCACCCGCCTGACGCAGGTACGGGTCGATACCGGCCAGCTTCACGTCGTCCAGCTTCAGCTCCAATTCACCAGTGTTCTTCTCCAGTGACGTGTTGCCCTTGATGTTGAGCGTGCCGCCTTGCGCCAGCTTGGCGCCAATGTCGAGCGTAGTCGGGCCGCCCAGCGTGCGCACAGCCACGTCGCCGTGGAGGTCGTCGAGGGTGAGGTCGGCGGCGGGCTGTGTGGTCGCGTCGAGCCAATGCACGCTGCTGTTGGCCAGTTGCAGCTTGCCCACCAGCACGTCGAGCGGCTTCGGTTTGCTACCAGGCTCCGGTGCGACGGGTTTGGCCTCGGCCGGCGCCGGCTTGCCGCCAAGCTGTGCGAAATTGATCGCCCCATCGGCTGCGCGGGTGGCGTCGACACGCACGCCGTCGAGCGTCAGGGCATCCAGGTGGAAGATGTTGTCCAGCGGGCGCACATCGGCCAGCGTTGCACGCACCTGCTTGGCGGCCACCAGCGGCGCGTTCTTCGGGTCGGTCACTTCCAGGTTGTCCAGGCCCGCCGTGCCGTGCAGGCGCAGTACCGGTGTACCGGTCTTCGGCTTCTGGAAGTCGATCGTCAGGTCCGTTGTCAGCTTGCCTTGCGGGATGGCCACCGGCAGCGGACCGGGCACGTAGCCCAGGTAGCGGGGCAGGTCCAGGCCGTCGATCTTGATGTTCAGGTTCGATTCCAGCGAATCGGCAAATGGCTTGGTCTTGCCTGCAAAGCGTAGTGGCGCGCCGTCGATGCGCGCGGCCAGCAGCGGTTGCACGAAGATGTCCACGTCGGCCGGCAGGCTCGCCAGGAAAGGCACGCCGATCTGCAGGCTGTCCACTTTGTGCTGCGCGCTGAGCGGCTGATCGACAAACTCGATCGCACCATTGGTCAACTGCAGGTTGGCAAACACGAAGCGCGCCGGCTCGTTTGACTTGGGCTTGGGGGGTACCTCGGGCTGGTTGAGCTTGTCGACGATGTCAGAGAAATTGAAGCGCTGTTCGGCGGTGCGCACGATACGCACGCGCGGCGCGTCGATGCTCAACTCTTCGATGACGGGCGCACGGCGGAAGATCGAACTCCACGCTGCGTTTACGTGCAGGTGGCCGACGTCGACAAACGGCGTCTTGCCGTCGCGCTCTGCAATGTGGAACTGGTCGATGTCCAGCCGCAACGTGTACGGGTTGATGCGGATCTTGCCGACCGAAACCGGCCGGTCCAGAACCTTGCTGAGCTGCGTTTCGGCCAGATGGCGCAGCAGTGGCGGCCCGCCCAGCGCGCCCAGCAGGCCGAACACCACCAGGAAGATCAGCACGCCCAGCCCGATGCGCTTGGTGCGTCGCGAGGTGCCGATCTGCTCGGCTCGCTGCCAGCCGGCTGTGCCACGCACACGCTCGAGCCGCGCGCGCCAGCCGTTGAGATTCGATTGCTGATCAGGGCGCGAGTCGGGGGAGGTCGTCATGCTGGTGTCAGTCCGGCCACGGAGTGGCGTGCTTCGTCAATTGGTCGACCGCCGCGTCCCGAACGGGAGGCAGCGGTCATGAAAGCTACCGGGCACGCGCCCTGGTGTCCTGCTTACGCGCGCTGCGATTCAAGCAGCAGCGGAATCAGTTCGGCCGCGCCGGCGATCAGCGCATCGGCACGCCATTCCGTCGGCGGCAGTCCATTACCACAATAGCCGTAACTGGCCGCAATGGTAGGCATGCCGGCGGCGCGGCCGGCCTCGATGTCGCGCAGATCGTCGCCCACATAGACGATCTGCCGCGCGGCAATGCCGATCGATTCGGCCGCATGCAGCAGCGGGGCAGGGTGGGGCTTGGAGTGGGGCGTGGTATCGCCCGCAACGACGCAGGCCGGCGGCACCGGAAACATCAGTTGAGCGACCAGGGGCACGGTCAGTCGGCCCGACTTGTTGGTGACGATGCCCCACGGAATGCCCGCGCGGCCGAGTTCGGCCAGCACCGCGTCCATGCCCGGGAACAGCCGCGTGCGCACGCAGATTTCCGCCTCGTAGTTGGCCAGGAACGCCAGCCGCAGCGATTCGAATTCCGCATCTTCCGGCCCCACGCCAAAGGCCACGCCGATCAGCCCGCGCGCGCCATGCGACGCGACCGGGCGCAGGGCTTCATAAGCCAATGGCTCCAGTCCGCGGTCGGTGCGCACCTTGTTGGCCGCCGCCGCGAGGTCCGGCGCGGTGTCGGCCAAGGTGCCGTCCAGGTCGAACAGCACCGCCCCAAGCGGATCGGGAAACTTGTGAATTGTCATGCCTCGCCCGGACGGCGTGTGGCCATCAGGTAGTTGACGCTGGTGTCCTGCGTGAGCGCGTAGCGGCCAGTGATCGGGTTGTATTCCAGGCCCCGCATCTGCTCTGGCTCCAGCCCCGCCGTGCGCGCGAACGATGCCAATTCCGATGGGCGGATGAATTTGGCGTAATCGTGCGTGCCGCGCGGCAGCATATTCAGCACGTATTCCGCGCCGATCACCGCCAGCAGATATGCCTTGGCATTGCGGTGGAGAGTCGAAAAGAACACGTGGCCGTCCGGCTTCACCAACGTCGCGCAAGCGCGCACAATTGATGCCGGATCGGGCACATGTTCGAGCATTTCCATGCAAGTCACGACGTCGAAGCTGCTTGGCTCGCGTGCTGCAAGCGCTTCTGCGGAGATCTCCTCGTAATCGACCGCAACGCCGGCTTCCAGGCTGTGCAGGTCGGCCACGCGCAACGCTTTGCGTGAAAGATCGATGCCTTTGACGTTGGCACCGACTCGCGCCATGCTTTCGGAGAGGATGCCGCCGCCGCAGCCAATATCGACGACGCGCTTGCCCGTCAGAGGCGTGATCGACTGAATCCAGTCGAGGCGCAATGGGTTGATTTCGTGCAGAGGCTTGAACTCGCTGTTTGGGTCCCACCAGCGGTGGGCGAGTTCACTGAATTTTTCGAGTTCGCCGGGATCGGCGTTCGCGTGGGTGGTGGTCATATTGCGCTGCGCCTGGGCATAACGGCTAGGTGAGGAAATGTACCAAAAAGCGTCGTCCCGACCAAATCACGCGGGCCCAAGAAAAAGGTTTCACATTGAAACAAAGGTGAACAAACGCGCATGCGTTTTCTCCAACTGTCACCTTCCCTCAAGGAGAGATCAATGAAATCCAAACAGATTCTGGCGGGACTCGGTGTAGCGGGCCTGACGGTGCTGGCGGGCTGTGCCGCGCCGGGTTACGGTGGTTATGCCGGTGGCTACAACGGTGGATATAGCCAACCCCCGGCCTATGGTGGGCAGCCGCAACAGCCGGGCGCGCTGTATGGCCGGGTGGAGTCGATCCAGCCGATGCAGGTGCCGGCCAACAGCCCGGGCATTCTCGGCACGATCATTGGCGGTGTGGCGGGCGGTATTCTTGGTCACCAGGTCGGTGGCGGTACCGGCAATACGGTGGCCACCATCGGCGGTGCAGCGCTCGGCGCGTACGCGGGCAACCAAGTCGAGCAGCGTGCCGGCGCGGGCGGGCAGACCGTGTACCGTATCAGCGTGCGCCTTGATGATGGCCGCGTTGCGACCGTCACGCAGAAGAACCCGAACAACCTGCGCGTAGGGGATCGTGCTGCGGTTGCCAACGACCAGGCGACGCCCTCCTACTAATATAAAGAAGGGCGCAAGGGGCGCCGAGTGCCCCGTAGAAGAAAAAAGCGGTGGTGCGTGGGCATCACCGCTTCTTTTTTGCCCTGGCGAAGGACGGGCCAACCGACCGGACCCGTAGCGAGTGGGCATAAAAAAAGCCCAGCTTTCGCTGGGCTCTTTCTCGGCAGGAACCGAATTACTGTGCAGCCTTCTTGGTGCCGACCACTTCGACATCCACGCGGCGGTTCGGCTGTTGGCAGGCGATTTGTGCCTTGCGCGAGCCCTTGCACGACTTCGGATCAACCTTCAGCTGGCGCTTGCCCTTGCCTTCCGTGTACACACGGTTGGCTTCGATGCCCTTGCTGACCAGGTAGCCCTTCACGGCTTCAGCACGACGAACCGACAGGCGGTCGTTGTACTTGTCCGAGCCGAACGAGTCGGTGTGGCCAACAGCGATCACGACTTCCAGGTTGATGCCTTGCAGCTTCGAGACCAGGTCGTTCAGCTTGGCCTTGCCTTCCGGCTTCAGCACAGCCTTGTCGAAGTCGAACAGGGTGTCAGCAGCAAACGTAACCTTTTCCGAGCCAACAACCGGCGTGGCTGCCGGGGTCGCTTGGGCTTGCGGAGCAGCGGCCGGAGCCAGAGCGCCGTCGCACTGAACGTTGGCGGTTGCCGGCGTCCAGAAGCCATTGCGCCAGCACAGTTCGTTCGTGCCGTTCTTCCAGACCCACTCGCTCGTGCCGTTACCCCAGTTGTCGTTGACGGCCTTCTTTTCGTAGGGCACCGACTGAGCGTAGGCCGACGCAGCCATGGCTACCGCAGCTGCAGCGAACGCGAGCTTGGCAAATTTTTTCATATTTCTCCTCTCAGGATGAGATCACCGCAGAAGACTGCGAGCAGATGGGACGAAAACAAGTCATACATTCTTCGGAGTGTAGCATTCTCGATGTGGTGAATTCGCCACTTCGAACAATGTCTGCCTCTTCGCTGGGGGATTGTGCCACAAGCACGCACTCCTAAAAAGCAAATATAAGCGATTCGAACAGCCCGTCATGGCCTTGTGGTGTGTACGCAACAAGGCAGAAAATGGCTCGCAAACCCTTATGGGGACTAGATCGCGGGTTTTTCCTATCCGCCGAGGGAGCGTACCCGGGGTTGAGGATGCGTCGCTCGACACCATGCAGGGGAGGGGGCTTGCGGCATGGTAAAATGTTCTGTTATTCGCGCAACCGCAGCGCCTTGTAGTGCTCACTATGGGGCCTCCCACCGTTCGCCCAATGGATCAATTCGCCAAAGAGACTCTCCCGGTATCGCTCGAAGAAGAAATGCGCAGTTCCTACCTCGCTTACGCCATGAGCGTGATCGTGGGCCGTGCGCTTCCGGACGTGCGGGATGGTCTCAAGCCGGTGCATCGCCGTGCGTTGTATTCGATGCACGAACTGAACAACGACTGGAATCGCCCTTATAAGAAGTCAGCGCGTATTGTCGGTGATGTGATTGGTAAGTATCACCCGCACGGCGACACTGCTGTATACGACACGATTGTTCGGATGGCGCAGGACTTCTCCTTGCGCTACATGCTGGTCGACGGCCAGGGCAACTTCGGCTCGGTCGACGGCGATAACGCCGCGGCGATGCGTTATACGGAAATCCGCCTGTCGAAGATCGCGCACGAACTGCTGGCCGACATCGACAAGGAAACCGTCAATTTCGAGCCGAACTATGACGGCTCCGAAACCGAGCCGTCCATCCTGCCGGCGCGTATCCCGAACCTGCTGATCAACGGCTCGTCCGGGATTGCGGTGGGGATGGCGACGAACATTCCGCCGCACAACCTGAATGAAGTCGTCGACGGTTGCCTGCATCTGCTGCGCAACCCCGAAGCGACGATCGATGAGCTGATCGAGCTGATTCCGGCGCCGGACTTCCCGACCGCCGGCATCATCTACGGCATCTCGGGCGTGCGCGAGGGCTATCGCACTGGCCGCGGCCGTGTGGTGATGCGCGCCAAGACGCACTTCGAAGACATCGACCGCGGCCAGCGCCAGGCAATCATCGTCGATGAACTTCCTTATCAGGTTAACAAGCGCACGCTGCTCGAGCGCATCGCCGAGCTGGTGACGGAAAAGCGCGTCGAAGGCATCTCGGACATCCGCGATGAGTCGGATAAGTCCGGCATGCGCGTGGTCATCGAACTCAAGCGCGGGGAAGTGCCGGAGGTTGTCCTCAATAACCTCTATAAGAATACGCAGTTGCAGGACACGTTCGGCATGAACATGGTGGCGCTGGTCGATGGTCAGCCGCGCCTGCTGAATCTGCGCCAGATGCTGGAGTGCTTCCTGCTGCACCGCCGCGAGGTGGTGACGCGCCGCACCGTGTTCGATCTGCGCAAGGCGCGCGAGCGGGGGCACATTCTTGAAGGCTTGGCCGTCGCGCTGGCCAACATCGATGAATTCATTGCAATCATCAAGGCTGCGCCGACCCCGCCGGTTGCCAAGGCAGAGTTGATGAGCCGTAGCTGGGATTCGGGCCTGGTGCGTGACATGCTGTCGCGCGCTGAGAGCGAAACCGCTGGCGGCCGCACCGCCTATCGCCCGGAAGGTCTGCTGCCAGCGTTCGGCATGCAAGGCGATGGCCTGTACAAGCTGTCCGACACGCAAGCGCAGGAAATCCTGCAGATGCGCCTGCAACGCCTGACGGGGCTGGAGCAGGACAAGATCGTCCAGGAGTATCGCGAGGTCATGGCGCAGATCGCCGACCTGCTGGATATCCTGGCCCGCCCGGAGCGCATTACCGCCATCATCGTCGAGGAACTCACCGCCATCCGTGCGGAATTCGGCGACGAGCGCCGCTCGCAGATCGAGCACAATGCGACCGAGTTGGATACAGAAGACCTCATTACGCCGCAAGATCTGGTGGTGACTCTGTCCCACAGCGGCTATATGAAGAGCCAGCCGATTTCCGAGTACCGCGCGCAGAAGCGCGGCGGGCGCGGCAAGCAGGCCGCTGCCACGAAGGAAGACGACTGGATCGACACGCTATTTGTCGCCAACACGCACGATTACATCCTCTGCTTCTCGAATCGCGGCCGCCTCTACTGGCTGAAGGTGTGGGAGGTGCCGCAAGGCAGCCGCAATTCGCGCGGGCGACCGATCGTCAACATGTTCCCGCTGTCGCCGGGCGAGAAGATCAACGTGATCCTGCCGGTCAAGCAGTTTGACGAGCAGCACTTCGTCTTTATGGCCACCTCCAAGGGCACGGTCAAGAAGACGGCGTTGACCGAGTTCTCCAACCCCCGCAAGGCCGGCATCATCGCCGTGGATCTGGACGAGGGCGACTTCCTGATCGGCGCGGATATCACCGACGGCCAGCACGACGTGATGCTGTTCTCTGATGCCGGCAAGGCCGTGCGCTTTGACGAGAATGACGTGCGCCCGATGGGCCGCCAGGCGCGCGGCGTGCGCGGCATGAACCTGGAAGAGAGCCAACAGGTGATCGCCATGCTGGTGGCGCCGGCCGAAACCGAGGCAGAGGGCGAAGGCGGTCAGGCAGGCGTCGGCAGTGTGCTGACCGCCACCGAAAACGGCTACGGCAAGCGCACCCCGATTTCCGAGTACACCCGTCATGGCCGTGGCACCAAGGGCATGATCGCCATCCAGACCTCCGAGCGGAACGGCAAGGTGGTCGCCGCCGCGCTAGTAGCGCCGGAGGACGAGATCATGCTGATCACCACTGGCGGCGTGCTGATCCGTACGCGCGTGGACGAAATCCGCGAGATGGGTCGCGCCACGCAGGGCGTCACGCTCATCGCTGTGGGTGAGGGCAACAAGCTGTCCGGTCTGCAACGTGTGGTGGAGTCCGACGCCGAAGGTGATGACACTGTGGATGCCGCAGATGTGGCACCGGATGTCGATACACAGCCAGATGGCGGCGCCGAGTCATAATTGGAAACAACTTTTGCTTGCCGTTGGACGCAGTTCTGGTCATGATGCCGGACCTGTGCACGGCAAGGGCCGGAACTTCCGCGTCACGTGGCCTGCCTAAACGCAACGCTTATCTCAAGGGAGCAACAATGCACAAGAGTTTCAAACATCTGATCGTGGTGGCTGGTTTCGCACCGCTGTTCGCTTTCGCGCAGACCGCCGGCGGCGATGCCGAGAAGACTGCTGCCATCAAGGATCTGCTGACGACCATGAGCGTCGATCAGGCGATCCGCGGTCAGGCTGAAGTGCTGAAGAACGGCGCCAAGCAGGAAGCCCCGCTGGTGCTGGAGCAAGCGCTGGTTGAGAACAAGTCGCTCGACGACAAGCAGAAGCAGGCGGCCGTCGACAAGCTGAAGGCAAACGGCGCCGTGACGCGCATGACCGACAACGCCGGCAAGGACTTCGATACCGATGCCTTCCGCAAGGACGCGCTGCAAGCCCACTACGATTCGCTGGGTAAGCACTACACGGCACAACAGATCAAGGATCTGACCGCATTCCTGAAGACCCCGAGCGGTCAGGCCTTCATGGCCAACCAAGGCAAGGCCATGCAGGAAGTGTGGGGCAGCGTGATGCAGAAGTACGGTCCGCAAGTTGGCAAGGCCATGCGCGACCAGGCTGACAAGGAAATCTCGGCTGCAACGGCTGCCAAGAAAGGCAAGTAATCGACATTGACCTGGCGCGATCCCCGTCGCGCCGTCAGTTGGTGGATAATGGCTGTTTGGGTTTGTGCCCAGACAGCCATTTTCTTTTGTCCTTCGCACCATGAACCAAGCGGATCGAGCTCTCCAAGCCAGCCAGGCACGCGTATACAACTTTTCGGCAGGGCCGGCGGTGTTGCCGACCGAGGTGCTCGAGCAGGCAAAAGACGAGATGCTCTCCTGGCAGGGCAGCGGCATGAGCGTGATGGAGATGAGCCACCGCGGCCGCGAGTTCGAAAGCATCATGGCGCACGCCTTCGCCGACTTGCGCGAGCTGCTGGCGGTGCCCGACAACTACGAGATCCTGTTCCTGCAGGGCGGCGCCATCGCCGAGAACGCGATCGTGCCGCTGAACCTGATGCGCCGCCTGTCGGTGGACGCCCCCAAGGCGGATTACGTTGTCACCGGTACGTGGTCGGTCAAGTCGCAGCAGGAAGCGCGCAAGTACGGCGAGGTGAACATCGCCGCCACCAGTGAAGCCGAGCGCTTCCACAAGATTCCGGATGTGTCGAGCTGGAAGCTGTCGCACGACGCGGCCTACGTGCACCTGTGCACGAACGAAACCATCGTTGGCGTGGAATACCAGGAGACGCCGGACATCGGCCAGGCGCAGGGGCGCGTGGTGGTGGCCGACGTATCGAGCCACATCCTCTCGCGGCCGATCGACTGGAACGGTTACCAGGTGCTCTATGGCGGCGCGCAGAAGAACATTGGGCCGGCCGGCCTGACCATTGCCATCGTGCGCAAAGACCTGCTGGGCCACGCACACCCGCTGTGCCCGTCGGCATTCAACTGGCGCTTGGTGGCCGAGAACGGCTCGATGTACAACACGCCGCCTACCTATGCGATTTACATCGCCGGGCTGGTGTTCCAATGGATCAAGCGCCAGGGTGGCGTCGAAGCGCTGGAGACGCGCAACATCGTCAAGGCGAAGATGCTCTATGACTTTATCGACGCCAGCAGCTTCTACCGCAACGAAATCCATCCGTCGTGCCGTTCGCGCATGAACGTGCCGTTCTTCCTCAACGACGAATCCCGCAACGACGCATTCCTTGCGCAGGCGCGCGAGCGCGGGCTGGTGCAGCTCAAGGGCCACAAGTCCGTGGGCGGCATGCGGGCGAGCATCTACAACGCGATGCCGCTGGAGGGAGTCGAGGCGCTGGTCGACTTCATGCGTGACTTTGAGCGGGCGTCCGCTTAAGACTCGCGCTCAATCACGGCAGAACATTGCGCGAAGCGCTCGCTTCGCGCGGCAATTGGCAATCCGTTGCCGAACCCGATTCCTACAATGACCAGTCAGTCAGACGATACGAAGCAAAACAAGGACGCCGCACTGGCGGCGGAGCTGGCGCCGTTGCGCACGCAGATCGACGCGATCGACAGCCAGTTGCTCACGCTGCTCTCGGACCGTGCCAAGGTGGCGCAGGAAGTGGGCGAGGTGAAGAAGCGCTATTCGTCGCCGGCGTTTCGGCCGGACCGCGAGCTGCAGGTCATCCGCAAGATGCAGTCGAGCAACGCGGGCCCGCTGCATGACGAGAGCATCGCCGCCATCTGGCGCGAGGTGATGTCGGCGTGCCGTGGCCTGGAGCAGGCGCTGCGCATCGGTTATCTCGGCCCGGCGGGTACGTTCTCGGAGCAGGCCGTGATTGCGCATTTCGGCCATGAGATTCAGCCGGTGCCGTGCCCGAGCATCGACGAGGTGTTCCGCGCGGCGGAATCCGGCACGGTCGATTGCGGCGTGGTGCCGGTCGAGAACTCGACCGAGGGCGTGGTGTCCCGCACGCTCGATCTGTTCTTGCAGACGTCGCTGAAGATCAGCGGCGAGATTGCGCTGCGGGTGCATCACAACCTGCTGCACAAGACCGGCGATATGTCGCAGGTGAAGGTGGTGCGTGCGCATGCGCAGGCGTTGGCGCAGTGCCAGCGGTGGCTGAATACGAATTACCCGCACTTGGCGCGCGAGGCGGTGTCGAGCAACGCCGAAGCCGCCCGCATGGCGGGCGAGGACGAGACCATCGCGGCGCTGGCGAGCGTTCAGGCGGCTAACCGCTACGGCTTGCACGTGGTGCGCGCCAACGTGGAGGACGATCCGCACAACCGCACGCGCTTCGTCGTCATCGGCAACTATGAGACGGAGCCGAGCGGGCGCGATCAGACTTCGCTGATCCTGTCGGTGCCGAACGAGGCCGGCGCTGTCTATCGGTTGTTGGCGCCGCTGGCCGAGAACGGCGTGTCGATGTGTCGCTTCGAGTCGAGGCCGGCGCGCAGCGGTGCTTGGGAATACTACTTCTACGTCGACGTGGAAGGCCATCAGCGTGACCCGCAGGTAGCGCGCGCGCTGGAGAAGCTGCGTCACGACGCGGCGTATTTCAAGGTGCTGGGGTCCTATCCCTCGGCACGCTAACGGGGACGAGGCAAGCCAGCGCTGGTTTGCAGCGCTCCCGAGGGATTCAAATATGCGCCCCGCATGGGTGGGGCGCTGATACCAAAGGAGCACCCCATGTCTTTGCAGTTCGGCCCTGCGTACGTCCGCGCCATCGCCCCCTATGTGGCCGGCAAGCCGATTTCCGAAGTGGCGCGCGAGTTCGGCCTGGATGCCGCGCGCATCGTCAAGTTGGCATCCAACGAAAACCCGCTGGGTATGCCGCAGTCTGCCAAGAACGCCATGGCTGCGGCTATCGATGAGCTGGCGCGCTACCCGGATGCGAACGGTTTCAGCCTGAAGGCCGCACTGCACGCCAAGTTTGGCGTGCCGGAAGCGTGGATCACGCTCGGCAACGGCAGCAACGACATCCTTGAACTGGCGGCCCGCGCGCTGGTGGCGCCCGGGCAGGGCGTGATCTACGCGCAGCACTCGTTTGCCGTGTACGCACTGGCGGCCCAGGAAGTTGGCGCATGTGCCATCGAAGTGCCGGCCCGCGACTATGGCCACGACCTGGATGCGATGGCCGCTGCCATCACGCCGGATACGCGCCTGATCTACATCGCCAACCCGAATAATCCGACCGGCACGTTCTTGTCGGCCGCGGACATTGCCGCCTTCCTGGCCAAGGTGCCGCCGACGGTCGTCGTCGTGCTGGACGAGGCGTACAACGAATTCCTCAAGCCCGGGCAGCAATACGACTCGGTGGCGTGGGTGCGCCAGTATCCGAATCTGCTGGTGTCGCGCACGTTCTCCAAGGCCTTCGGACTGGCCGGGCTGCGCGTGGGTTATGGCATCGCACAGCCGCCACTGACTGACTTGCTCAATCGCATCCGCCAGCCGTTCAACGTCAACAGCCTGGCGCAGGCCGCTGCCGTGGCTGCGCTCAATGACGCGGAATTCCTGCGCAAGTCTGCCGAGCTGAATGCCACCGGCTATGCGCAACTGACCGAAGCATTTGACCGCCTCGGCCTGCAGTACGTGCCGTCCTCGGGCAACTTCGTGCTGGTGCGCGTGGGTGATGACAACAGCGCTGGTGCGCGCGTGAATATCGCCCTGCTCAAGCAGGGCGTGATCGTGCGCCCGGTCGGCAACTATGGCTTGCCGCAATGGCTGCGCATCAGCATCGGCCTGCCGGAGGAAAACGCCAGGTTCATCGAAGCGCTGGAGGTGGCGCTGGCGCAGGAAAAAGCGGCCGCGTAACTTCTGTCGCAACCAGTGCGGCGCCCTGGATTGGGCATCGGGCGCCGCGCACATCGGGCTACAATGCCGCTTTGTTTTTTTCTGGCAGGGCGGTGTTGTGGCCTCTTCTTTTTCCAGTTCGCGGTTGGTGATCGTTGGCGTCGGCTTGATCGGCGGTTCGCTGGCGCTGGCGTTGCGCCACGCGGGGGTGGTCGGGCAGATCATTGGCGTTGGACGCTCGGCGGCGTCGCTGGAGACGGCGGTGCGCCTCGGTGTGATCGACGAAGCCTTGCCCATGGAAGGGGCAGTGCACGGAGCGGATATGGTCGTGCTGTGCGCACCCGTGGCGCAGACGCTGCCGTTGCTGCTCGCCATGCAGCCGCACCTGGGCCCGGACACCATCGTGACCGATGCCGGCAGCACCAAGTCCGACGTCATCATGGCCGCCAAGACCGCGCTGGGTGATCAGGTCAGCCAGTTTGTGCCGGCGCACCCGATTGCCGGCCGCGAACTGAATGGCGTGGAAGCTGCGCTGGCCGATCTCTACGTCGGCAAGAAAACCGTGCTGTGCCCGCTGCAGGAAAACCGCCGCGCCGACGTCGAGCGCGTGCAGGCGATGTGGGAAGCGGCGGGTGCGTATTGCCATGTCATGTCGGCGGTGCAGCACGATGCCGTGTTCGCTGCCGTCAGCCACCTGCCGCACGTGCTGTCTTACGCGCTGGTCGCGCAGGTCATCAATGCCGAAGACGCCGCGCTCAAGCTCGACTTTGCCGGTGGCGGCTTCCGCGATTTCACGCGCATTGCCGCGTCTTCACCGGAAATGTGGCGCGACATCTGCCTATCGAACCGCGAGGCTCTGCTGCGCGAGTTGAGCACGTATGAAGCCGTGATCGGCCATATGAAGAAAATGATCGAGCAGCGCGACGGCGCGTCGCTCGAACGTGTGTTCCGCCGCGCGAGCGAAGCGCGCTTGGCGTGGCCGCAACGCGTTGCGCCGACCACGCAACCCGAATAACGCATTTCCTGACTGGATCTATGGAACATCTCGACGTCGGTCCGCTGAAGGCGGCGCGCGGCACCATTAAGCTGCCGGGCTCGAAGAGCATCTCCAACCGCGTGCTGTTGCTGGCCGCACTCGCACAGGGCGAAACCGTCGTACGCGACTTGCTCGATTCCGACGACACGCGCGTCATGCTGGCTGCGCTCGACAAGCTGGGCGTGTCCGTAGAGCGCCTTGGCGACAATGATTACCGCGTGACTGGCACCGGCGGGCGTTTCCCGGCCAAATCCGCCGATCTATTCATGGGTAATGCTGGCACTGCCATCCGCCCGCTGACCGCCGCGCTCGCACTGCAAGGCGGCGAGTACACGCTGCACGGCGTGCCGCGCATGCACGAGCGCCCCATCGGCGATCTGGTCGACGGCCTGCGCCAGGTCGGCGCACGTATCGACTACACCGGGAGCGAAGGCTATCCGCCGCTGGCGATCCACGCCGCGCTGGTCAAGATCGACGCGCCGATCCGCGTGCGCGGCGATGTATCGAGCCAGTTTCTGACCGCACTGCTGATGGCGCTGCCGCTGGTCGAGTCTGCCGGCAACGTCACCATCGAGGTTGTCGGCGAGCTGATCTCCAAGCCCTACATCGAGATCACGCTGAATCTGATGGCGCGCTTCGGTGTGCAGGTTGTGCGCGACGGCTGGGCCTCATTCACCGTGCCGACCGGCGTGGCGTATCAGGCGCCGGGCGAGATCTTCGTCGAAGGCGATGCTTCGTCGGCGTCGTATTTCCTGGCCGCCGGCGCGCTTGGCGGCGGGCCGGTGCGCGTGGAGGGCGTTGGCATGTCCAGCATCCAGGGTGATGTCCGCTTTGCCGACGCGCTCAACCGCATGGGTGCCAACGTCATGGCCGGTGACAACTGGATCGAGGTGCGCGGCGTCGAACGCGACGACGGCAAGCTGCATGCGCTGGAGTTGGATTGCAACCACATTCCCGACGCAGCGATGACGCTGGCGGTGGCCGCGCTCTTTGCCGACGGCACCACCACGCTCACCAACATCGGTAGCTGGCGCGTCAAGGAAACCGACCGTCTCACCGCCATGGCCACCGAGCTGCGCAAGCTCGGCGCCACGGTGGAAGAGGGCGCCGACTACATCCGCGTGACGCCTCCGCTGCAATGGACGCCGCCCGCCGGCGGCATCGACACCTACGATGATCACCGCATGGCGATGGCCTTCTCGCTGGCCGCGTTCGGTCCGGAGACCGTGCGTATCAACGACCCGCGCTGCGTCGCCAAGACCTTCCCGGAATATTTCACGGCGTTCGGCGGTATCACCGCTTGAAACGCAATTAACCGCCATAATTTCATCATGTCCGACGCCGCTGCTTCCACGCCGTACCCGGTCATCGCCATCGACGGCCCGACCGCATCCGGCAAGGGCACTGTTGCCCACCAAGTCGCTGATTTGCTTGGTTTTCACCTTCTGGACAGCGGGTCGCTGTATCGGCTGGTGGCGCTTGCCAGCATGCGCGAGAACGTCGACGACCACGATGTGGCGAGCCTCGTGCGCATTGCCAGCACGCTGGATGTGCGCTTCAAGGCTGACCATATCTGGCTCAAGGGCGAGGATGTGAGCCTGGCGCTGCGCCACGAGTCGGTCGGCAACCAGGCCTCGGCGATTGCTGTGCATGGACTGGTCCGTGATGCGTTGCGCGCACGTCAGCGTGCGTTCCTGGAGGCGCCCGGCCTCGTGGCCGACGGCCGTGACATGGGCACCGTGATTTTCCCTGAGGCGGTGCTCAAGGTGTTCCTCACCGCGAGCGTGCAGGCACGCGCCGAGAGGCGCTATAAACAATTGATTGCAAAGGGATTTTCTGCTACAGTGGAAAGTCTTTCGCAGGACTTGGAAGCGCGTGATTTGCGGGATCGCACCCGCAGCGTCGCGCCGCTGCGTCCGGCGCAAGATGCGCGGTTGCTCGATTCGTCCGACATGACGGTCGATGAGGTGGTCGCGCAGGTACTGGACTGGTATCGGCAGGTGCAGGGCGCCAACAAGGCGAACTGAGTCGGCTGAACTGGTCTGATCGGTGCCGGTGGCAACGTGTTGTTGCTGCTGGCGGTTGTTCAACTCGTAACCCCGCATGCGTGTCTTCGCCCATCCTGAGCGGATGCAATGCGAGGCATGTTCTGCGGATGCCTATTTTTATGTCCCAAACTAACGAATCTTTTGCCGCCCTGTTCGAAGAGTCGATCGCCAAGTCCAATATGAAGGCTGGCGAAGTGATCTCTGCGGAAGTTGTGCGTATCGACCACAACTTCGTCGTTGTGAACGCGGGCCTGAAGTCTGAAGCTTTTGTTCCGGTCGAAGAGTTCCTGAACGATCAGGGCGAGCTGGAAGTGCAAGTCGGCGACTACGTTTCGGTCGCGATCGACGCACTGGAAAACGGCTACGGCGACACCATCCTGTCGCGCGACAAGGCCAAGCGCCTGGCTTCGTGGCTGAACCTTGAGAAGGCACTGGAATCCGGTGAGATCATCTCCGGTACCGTGACCGGCAAGGTCAAGGGCGGCCTGACCGTCATGGTCAACGGTATTCGTGCATTCCTGCCGGGTTCGCTCGTCGACGTGCGTCCGATCAAGGACACCACGCCGTACGAAGGCAAGACCCTCGAATTCAAGGTCATCAAGCTGGACCGCAAGCGCAACAACGTTGTGCTGTCGCGCCGCGCCGTGGTTGAAGCCACGCTGGGCGAAGAGCGTCAGAAGCTGATGGAAACGCTCAAGGAAGGCGCGATCGTCAACGGTATCGTCAAGAACATCACCGACTACGGCGCGTTCGTGGATCTGGGCGGCATCGACGGTCTGCTGCACATCACCGACCTGGCATGGCGTCGCGTGCGTCACCCGAGCGAAGTGCTGTCGGTTGGCCAGGAAATCACCGCCAAGATCCTCAAGTTCGACCAAGAGAAGAACCGCGTCTCGCTGGGCGTCAAGCAGCTGGGCGAAGATCCGTGGGTCGGTATCTCGCGTCGCTACCCGCAAGGCACTCGCCTGTTCGGCAAGGTGACCAACCTGACCGACTACGGCGCGTTCGTCGAGATCGAAGCCGGCATCGAAGGCCTGGTGCACGTGTCGGAAATGGACTGGACCAACAAGAACGTGGCTCCGTCCAAGGTTGTCCAGCTGGGCGACGAAGTGGAAGTCATGGTTCTGGATATCGACGAAGACAAGCGTCGTATCAGCCTGGGCATGAAGCAGTGCAAGGCCAATCCGTGGGACGACTTCGGCCGCAACCACAAGAAGGGCGACAAGCTGTCGGGTCAGATCAAGTCGATCACCGACTTCGGCGTGTTCATCGGTCTGCCGGGCGGCATCGACGGCTTGGTGCACCTGTCGGACCTGTCGTGGCAAGAAACCGGCGAAGAAGCCGTTCGCAAGTACAAGAAGGGCGACGAGGTGGAAGCCGTTGTGCTGGCCATCGACATCGACAAGGAACGCATCTCGCTGGGTATCAAGCAACTGTCGGGCGACCCGTTCAACAACTTCATCTCGACCAACGACAAGGGCTCGATCGTGTCTGTCACGATCAAGGCCGTTGATCCGAAGGGCGCTGTGGTGCAGTTGGCGGACGATGTGGAAGGCTACCTGCGTGCCTCGGAAATCTCGAGCGATCGCGTGGAAGATGCCCGCAACGTGCTGAAGGAAGGTGAAACGATGACCGCGATGATCGTCAACATCGATCGCAAGTCGCGCAACATCAACGTTTCGATCAAGGCCAAGGACAGCGCCGACCAACAGGAAGCCATGCAGAAGTTCGCGGCTGATACCGGCACCGCTGGCACCACGAACCTCGGCGCGCTGCTGAAGGCCAAGCTGAACGAGACCAACCAGTAAGCATCCATCGAGTCGACCTGCAAGGACGCGCACGATGCCCATGACCAAGTCCGAACTCGTGGAAAAGCTGGCCGCCCGCTTTCCGCAGCTGCTGCTGCGGGACGCGGACATCGCGGTCAAGACGATCCTGGATGCGATGTCCGACGCCCTGGCGGATGGCCACCGCATCGAGATTCGTGGGTTCGGCAGTTTTGGTCTGAATCGCCGTCCGCCGCGCGTTGGCCGCAACCCCAAGTCCGGCGAAAAGGTGCTGGTGCCCGAAAAGCGGGTGCCGCATTTCAAGGCGGGCAAGGAATTGCGCGAGCGGGTCGACCGCAGCCTCGAACGACAAGGCGAGCCTTCTTCGGAGGGCGAGCCAGCCGTGTCGTTGACGGCCGTCAAAGTGGCTCGACAAGCTGACAGCAACCGCCACGCCGCAGGGTTTTCGGCGGAGGCGCCGATGCCGTTGGCCATGTCGCGCTAAGCCTTGGTTGCATACGGTAGTTTCAGGAACGCCCCGGTTTTGCCGGGGCGTTTTTTATTGTGGCGATGGCCTTGCGCGCAAGCCTTTGGCGTGACTGGCCCTCATGTGAATCCGCTACAATGCGGCACAACCCGGCAATCGTGTGCTGCCTAGCTGCCGCACCGCCGCCCGTCTCCGAATCCGCATGAAATTTCTTGTCTGGGCCATCCGAATCCTGTTGTTCGTGCTGCTCTTTGTACTGGCACTGCACAACACGGCGGAAGTCTCGTTGGTGTTGCCGTTTGGCGTGACCTGGCGCACGCCGCTGATCCTGATCGCGCTGGCGTTTTTTGTGGCCGGTATCTTACTGGCCATGCTGGCAATGGCGCCGCGCGTGGTGAGGCACCGCTTTGTCGCCAGCCGTCTGCGCCGCCAGATCGGCCGCATGAAGCAGTCGGAAGAGGTGGTCGAGCCGCCTGCGCCTGTCGTTGCCGATTCTCCTTACCAAGTCCCCGGCCCCAAGGTCTGACGCATGGATTTCGATCTCTGGTGGCTGCTGGCCATCCCGTTGGTGTTTGGCTTGGGCTGGGTTGCTGCGCGGCTCGATGCCCGCCAGTTGCGCACCGAACAGTCTTCGCTGCCGCGTTCCTATTTCAAGGGCCTGAACTTCCTGCTCAACGAGCAGCCCGACAAGGCCATCGATGCCTTTATCGAGGTTGCTCGCCTGGACCCGGAAACCACCGAGCTGCACTTCGCGCTTGGCAGCCTGTTCCGCCGCCGCGGCGAGACCGAACGTGCCATCCGCGTGCATCAGAACCTCGTCAACCGCCCGGACCTGCCAGCCAACGAGCGCGACCATGCACTGTATGAACTCGGTCAGGACTTCCTGCGCGCTGGCCTGTTGGACCGCGCGGAAGAATCCCTACGCATGCTGATGGAGGGCGCGTTCGCCGAGCCCGCCAAGCGGGTGCTGCTTGAGTTGTACGAAGTTGAGAAGGAATGGCGCAAGGCCATCGATGCGGCACGCGAGTTGCAGACGCTGCAGGGCAAGGACTACTCCATTCAGATCGCGCAGTTCTGCTGCGAGTTGGCGCAGGAATCGCTGCAACGAACGGATGTGCCGACTGCCGTGGGATGGCTGGAACGCGCGCTGCAGGAGAACCCCAAGAACGTGCGCGCGACTATTCAGCTGGGCGACGTGGCACAGGGGCAGGGCGATGTCGAGGGCGCCATCAAGCGCTGGCGCAGCATCGAGCAGCAAAACCCGGCTTTCCTGCCGCTGGTGGCCGAGCGGCTGATGAAGGCGTATACGCAGCTTGGCCGCGCCGCCGAGGGGCTGGCGTGGCTGCGTTCCAAGATGGATGCGCGCCTGGGTCCCGAACTGCTCGACACGGTTTACAAGTATGAGTTGGATGTGCACGGCATTGATGACGCCGTGGCACTGATGCGCGACCAGATTCGTCGCCAGCCATCGCTGATGGCATTGACGCGTCTGGTGGAAGCGGAAGCAACGCGTGCTTCCGAGGCGGTCGGCCACGAGGCTCATGCCACGGCAGAGGTGGCCGAGAGCGCGCTGGCCGATCCGGTCGAGACGGGCGCCAATGCCGATATCCAGCGCGCGCAAGACTTGGGCGCCATCCGTGACCTGCTGCAAAGCCGCACGCGTAACATGGCGCGCTACACCTGTCAGGAATGCGGTTTCCGCGCGCGCCTGTTCTATTGGCAGTGCCCAGGGTGCAACCGCTGGGAGACCTATGCGCCGCGACGCACCGAGACGCTCGGTGGCAGCGGCGGGGCCAGCATGTAATTCAGTCTGGCGCGGCTTGCATGTTTGAACCGCGCCGGCGCTTTTTCAATCTTTGAAGTGTTCGTATGAAGATCACCATCATCGGTAGCGGTTACGTCGGTCTGGTCACCGGCGCGTGTCTGGCGGAACTGGGCAACGACGTGTTCTGCCTCGACGTCGACCAGAAGAAGATCGATCTGCTCAACGCCGGCGGCGTGCCCATCTACGAACCGGGCCTGAAGGAGCTGATCGAGCGCAACCGCGCGGCCGGTCGCATCCGGTTCTCGACCGATGTGGCGGCCAGCGTGGCGCACGGCGACGTGCAGTTCATCGCCGTTGGCACGCCGCCCGATGAAGACGGCTCAGCCGACCTGAAGTACGTGCTGGCAGCGGCCCGCAACATCGGCCAGCACATGAACGGCTTCAAGGTGATCGTCGACAAGTCGACCGTGCCGGTGGGCACTGGCGACAAGGTGCGTGCCGCAGTGGCCGAGGTGCTGGCTGCGCGTGGCAAGTCCGACATCGGCTTCTCGGTGGTGTCGAACCCCGAGTTCCTGAAGGAAGGCGCCGCAGTGGACGACTTCATGCGCCCGGACCGCATCGTGCTCGGCACCTACGCCGACAACGACGGCCAGCGCGCCAAGGCGATAATGCGTACGCTCTACGTGCCGTTCAACCGCAACCACGAGCGCACCTTCTACATGGACGTGCGCTCGGCTGAATTCACCAAATACGCTGCCAACTCGATGCTGGCCACGCGCATCTCGTTCATGAACGAGATGGCCAACCTGGCCGACAAGGTGGGCGCCGACATCGAACTCGTGCGCCTGGGCATCGGCTCCGACCCGCGCATCGGTTACAGCTTCCTTTACGCCGGTACCGGCTATGGCGGCTCGTGCTTCCCGAAGGACGTGCAGGCGCTGGTGCGTACCGCGCAGGAATACGGCCAGACGCTGCACGTGCTGGAGGCCGTCGAGGCCGTCAACGACAAGCAGAAGGAAGTGCTGGTCAGCAAGATCGAAGACCGGCTGGGTGCGGATCTGACCGGCCGCGCCTTCGCCATCTGGGGCCTGGCTTTCAAGCCGAACACCGATGACATGCGCGAGGCGCCGAGCCGCATCCTGATCGGCGCGCTGCTCTCGCGCGGCGCACGTGTGCAAGTGTATGACCCGGTCGCGATGGAAGAGGCTCGCCACGCACTGGCGCTCGATCTTTCTTCGGAGCAATTGGAACGCGTGACGTTCTGTAACGGTCAGATGGACGCGCTCAAGAATGCTGACGCGCTGGTCATCGTGACCGAGTGGAAAGCATTCCGCAGCCCGGACTTCAACGCTGTCAAGGCGCTGCTGAAGACACCGATGGTGTTCGACGGCCGCAACCTGTTCGAGCCGCAAGCCATGCGCGATGCGGGCTTCGAATACCAGGCCATCGGACGCTCTACCCAACTGTAATTGCCGTCACCTCGATTCGGCTGCCGCCGACGCTCCAGACCCATGACCACGCCCGCTTCCGAACAGATCCACGCTGCCCGCATCCTCGTGGTTGGCGACATGATGCTCGACCGCTACTGGTTTGGCGATGTCGAGCGGATTTCCCCTGAAGCACCGGTGCCCGTCGTGCAGATCAAGCGCTCGGACGAGCGCCTGGGTGGTGCCGCCAACGTGGCGCGCAACGCTGCGGCACTGGGCGCCCAGGTCGGCATGCTGGGTGTAATCGGCAACGACGAGCCTGGCCGCAGCATCGAGACGTTGCTCGGCGAAAGCCACGTCACAGGCCATTTGCACCGTGATCCGGCCGTCAATACGACGATCAAGCTGCGCGTGCTGGCACGCCAGCAGCAGTTGATTCGCGTCGACTTCGAGAACCCGCCCACACACGAAGTGCTGATGTCGGTGCTCGATCGCTTCCGCACCCTGGCGCCGCAACATGATGTGGTAGTGCTCTCCGATTACGGCAAGGGCGGCCTGACGCACGTGGCCAAGATGATCGAGGCGTCGCTCCAGGCCGGCCGCCGTGTGCTGGTCGATCCGAAGGGCGACGATTATTCGCGCTACAAAGGCGCGACCATGATCACGCCCAACCGTGCCGAGATGCGTCAGGTGGTCGGTTCGTGGAAGTCCGAGCAGGACCTGACCATCCGCGCGCAGAATCTGCGTCGTGAGCTGCAGCTCGAAGCGCTGTTGCTGACGCGCTCGGAAGAGGGCATGACGCTCTACACCGAGCATGAGGTGCTGCACGTCTCCGCGCAGGCGCGCGAGGTGTATGACGTCTCGGGCGCGGGGGACACCGTCATCGCCACGCTGGCGACCATGCTTGGCGCTGGCGCCAGCCTCAAGGAAGCGGTCCAGTACGCCAACCGCGCGGGCAGCATCGTTGTCGGCAAGCTGGGTACGGCGGTCGTCACTTACGCAGAACTCTTCAACTGATCCATTGATCAACCGATCATGACCATCATCGTCACCGGTGCGGCCGGCTTTATCGGCGCCAACATCGTCAAAGGCCTGAACGAGCGCGGAGAGACCGACATCATTGTCGTCGACAACCTCACGCACGCCGACAAGTTCAAGAACATCGTCGACTGCCAGATCAGCGACTATCTTGACAAGACCGAATTCGTCGAGCGCTTTGCGCGCGGCGATTTCGGCAAGGTCCGCGCAATCTTCCACGAGGGCGCCTGCTCCGACACCATGGAGACCGACGGCCGCTACATGATGGACAACAATTACCGCTACTCGCTGGCGGTGATGCGCGCATGCCTGGACCAGGGCGTGCAGTTCCTCTATGCCTCGTCGGCGGCCACGTACGGCGCGTCGGAAACCTTCCGCGAGGAGCCCGAGTTCGAGCGCCCGCTCAATGTGTACGGCTACTCCAAGCTGCTGTTCGACCAGGTCGTGCGCCGTGTCATGCCGACCGCGTTGTCGCAGATCGTGGGCTTTCGCTATTTCAACGTTTACGGCCCGCGCGAGCAGCACAAGGGACGCATGGCCTCGGTGGCGTTCCACAACTTCAACCAGTTCCGCGCTGAAGGCACCGTCAAGTTGTTCGGCGAGTACAACGGCTACCCGCAGGGCGGTCAGATGCGCGACTTTGTGTCGGTGGAAGACGTGGTGAAGGTCAACCTGTTCTTCTTCGATCATCCGGAAAAATCGGGCATCTTCAACCTTGGCACCGGGCGCGCCCAGCCGTTCAACGACATCGCCACCACGGTGGTGAACACGCTGCGCGAAGCCGAGGGCAAGCCTGTACTGTCTACCGAGGAACTGGCCCAGGAAGGGCTGATCGAGTATGTGAAATTTCCGGATGCGCTGCGCGGCAAGTATCAGTGCTTCACGCAGGCGGACCAGTCGCGCCTGCGCGCAGCCGGCTACACAGCGCCGTTCCTGACGGTGCAGGAAGGCGTGGCGCGCTATTGCCACTGGCTGCTGAAGCAGCAAGCCTGACTGCCACCAATCAGACAGCGTGTGACTTTTTGTCAGCGCGCTGCCGCATCTGCGTGATGCTCTTTAGTATGTGTTGAAACCGCCACCCGATGTGGCGGTTTTTTCATCTCTGAATTCAGGAGGAGCACATGTTGAAGAAGTTGTTGGCCGTTGCGTTGATGTCGCTGTCCATGCTGTCGGTCTCGTGGGCGGCCGTGGATGTGAACACGGCAGACCAGGCTGCGCTGGAAACCCTGTCCGGCATCGGGCCGAAGCGGTCCAAGGCGATTCTGGAAGAGCGCACCAAGAATGGCCCGTACAAGGACGCTGCCGACTTCAAGGCCCGCGTGCCTGGTATTGGCGACAAGACGCTTGCCAAGCTGGAGAACGAGGGCCTGAGCTTCGGCCAACCGGCCCCCGCCCCGGCTGCCGCCAAGAAGGGCAGCAAGGACGCCAAGAAGAAGTAAGCGCCCCCAGGTTGTCCATTCCCCAACGCCCCGCCCGTGCGGGGCGTTTTACCGCGTGCCGGGCAGGGCTTTCGAGCGGAATGACGTGCTGCATTACAATGGCCCGATTCCATCCCCTACGCATCATGGCTTATCCCACCATCGAAGACACCATCGGCAATACGCCTCTGGTTCAGCTCCAGCGCATCCCCGGCGCGGGCAACGCGCAACGCGGCAACGTCATCCTCGGCAAGCTCGAAGGAAACAATCCGGCCGGCTCGGTCAAGGACCGCCCGGCGCTGTCCATGATCAAGCACGCTGAAGCCCGCGGCCGCATCAAGCCGGGCGACACGCTGATCGAAGCCACATCGGGCAACACCGGCATTGCGCTGGCCATGGTAGCGGCCACACGCGGCTACAAGATGGTGCTGATCATGCCGGAAGACCTGTCGGTGGAGCGCCGCCAGAGCATGGCTGCGTATGGTGCCGAGATCATCCTCACCCCCGTCAAGGGCGGCATGGAATACGCGCGCGATCTGGCTGATGCGATGGAAAAGGAAGGCAAGGGCGTCATCCTCGACCAGTTCTCCAACCCGGACAACCCGCTGGCGCACTACGAGGGTACCGGCCCCGAGCTGTGGCGCCAGACGGAAGGGCGCATCACGCATTTCGTCTCGGCGATGGGCACGACGGGCACGATTACCGGTGTCTCGCGTTTCCTGAAAGAGAAAAACCCGGCCGTCCAGATCATTGGCGCTCAGCCGGCTGAGGGCTCGCGCATCCCGGGCATCCGCAAGTGGCCGGAAGCCTACATGCCGAAGATCTACGATCCGAGATTCATCGACCGCACAGAGCCCGTGAGCCAGTCCGACGCCGAACACATGGCGCGGCGCATGGCGCGCGAGGAAGGCATCTTCTGCGGTATCTCTGCAGCCGGTGCACTGTGCGTGGCGCTGAAGATTGCGGAAGAGGTCGAGAACGCGACCATCGTGTTCGTGGTGTGCGATCGGGGCGACCGCTACCTGTCGACCGGCGTGTTTCCGGCTTGATGGGCCGCACGGCCATGATGATGCGATTGACGCGCATGAAGCCTTGGGCCGCGCCCGTGGCGCTGGCGATGGCCGGGTGACTGACCCCTGCGTTGAGCGCCTCACCGGAGGCTGAGATGCAGGCGGTAGCCGGCCAGTACTACCTGGATGCCGGGCGCGCCGTCGGCTCGATGCTGAAGCTCGACGACGACGGTGAGTTCGAATGGCGTTGGGTATCCAACGTGGATAAGCATGCCCAAGGGACTTGGAGGCTGGAAGGCGACACCATCGTCCTCCAGCCCATCGCGCCCGGTACGCCGCATTTCCGTCTGTTCAGCGACGAGGAACTGGCGCGAACCAAGCCCACTGAAGCCGGTACCTGGCTGGCGATTGTGGGCATTCCGCGCTTCGGCCCGATGGCCGATGTGGAGGTCTGGTTCGAGGCGCGTTCGGGCAAGACAGTCACCCAGGTCAGCTTGCCCAACGGCGGCGCCCAGGTCGAGATGCCCGCTACGGAAATCTGGGCCCGTGCTGGCCTGCGCCGTCGGGGTAGCAACGATACGTGGCAATGGCTCGATATTCCGCCGGAGCGCGCGAAGGCTCGGCTGGCCGGTTTTTCCGTTGACGACATCGCACAGCTCGGGCGGCCGCCGTTCGCGCAGATGCGCCTGATACAACAAGGGCAGAACTTGGTCGTGACGCGAATTGATGACAAGGTTCTTGACCCCGGCGCGAGCGAAACCCCGCATGGTGTACCTGCCGCGCTGGCGGTAGCTGCAGACGATTCGGCCACCCAAAAAGCGCAGCTTCGGCTGCGCTTTCCTTTGCGTGAACGCTTGGCGGTCAACCGCGCATCGCCTGCCGCACGGCCTGACCTAATTCGTACACAGCGGCTGCATAGAAGAAGCTGCGGTTGTAGCGCGTGAGCACGTAGAAGTTGCGCAGGCCGACGCGATACTCGATTGGCTGGCCGGGTGTGGGCAGGTCGACGACCAGCACGTCAGTCTCCTGTTCGCGGGTCGCATCCAAACCCGGCGCCAATGTGAGCCCCGCGCGCGTGAGCTTGGACAGCGTCATGCGCGGATACGGTTGACCGTCAGCCGCCGCCGCGGCAATACCTTGGCTGTCGGCGTCGCCGGCGATGTTCCACATCACTGGGCGGTTCGGTTCCCAGCCGTGCATCTGCAGGAAGTGCGCAACGCTGCCGATCGCATCCACCGCGCTGTTGCGCAAGTCGATGTGGCCGTCGTGGTCGTAGTCGACGGCGTATTCGCGAATGCTGGTCGGCATGAACTGTGGAATGCCCACCGCGCCCGCGTACGAGCCCAGCACCGAGAATGCATCCGTGCCTGTGTCGCGGCACCAGATCAGGTAGTCCTTGAGTTGGTTGCGGAACATCGTGCTGCGTTCTGCGCGGTTGGGCGTGTCGGGGTAGTCGAAGGCCAGCGTGGACAACGCGTCCATCACGCGGAAGTTACCCATGTCGCGGCCGTAGATGGTTTCCACGCCCAGGATGCCGACGATCACGTCGGCGGGCACGCCGAATTCGCTCTCGGCGCGGCGCAGCGTATCGCCATATTGCTGCCAGAACTGCACGCCGGCACTGACGCGAATGGGCTCGATGAAGCGGCCGCGATAGGCTGCCCAGCTCCGGCGCGCGGGCGTGGCGGGCGGCAGGATCAGCCGTGCCACCGTGGCTGAATAGGCCGTGCCGGCAAATAGCGCGTCAAGCGAGGCGCGGTCGAAGTTGTACTGGCCGACCAGCTCGCTAACGAAGGCCTGCGTCTGCGGGTTGTTGCGGTAGCGGTCTGGGTCGATCTCTTCTTCATGGACCGCGACGCGGCGCTTGGGTGATTTGGCCACTTTCTTGGCCGCCAGCGAAAGAGCCGGGAAGGACAGCGCGGAAAGCGCGGCACCTGCCACCAGGGCGCGCAACACGGGACGACGGGAGGGAGACGATTGGCTCATGGGCGGGCTTCAGACAGGACCGGGGCATTGTAGCGGATGGCTCTGTCGGATCGCCTTGGCGTGCCGAGTGAGGCGCAAGCGCCTGCCACCGTGCTAACGTAGCGGCTGGAGACACCGAAGCACCCCGGATCACAACATCAACATGGCGACCGGCCTTTATACGCATCCCGAATTCCTCCGGCACGAAATGGGGTATCACCACCCCGAGTGCCCGGACCGCCTGCGCGCGATCGAAGATCAATTGATCGCCAGCCGCATTGACCAGTTTCTGGTCCCTTGCGAGGCGCCGCCCGCCACCGAGGCACAGTTGTGCCGCGTGCATCGCCCCGAATACCTGCGCGAATTGGTGGCCAACGTGCCGATTGCCGGCTACACGTCCATCGATCCCGACACCATGATGAACCCGCACACCTACATGGCTGCCGTGCTGGCCGCCGGTGCGGCAGTGGACGCGACCGACAAGGTGATCGCGGGCGAGCTCGAGAACGCCTTCTGCAGCGTGCGCCCGCCCGGCCACCACGCAGAGCCGGGCCGCGCGATGGGCTTCTGTTTCTTCAACAACGTGGCTGTGGCCGCGCGCCATGCGTTGGAGCATCACGGGCTGCAGCGCGTGGCGATCGTCGATTTCGACGTGCACCATGGCAACGGCACCGAAGCCGCCTTTCGCGATGAGCCGCGTGTGCTGATGTGCAGCATCTTCCAGCACCCGTTCTATCCGTATTCCGGCACCGAGGTGGTGACCGCCAATATGGTCAACATTCCGCTGCCTGCATACACCAACGGCCTGACGGTGCGCGAGGTGGTGGAGACCATCTGGCTGCCGCGCCTGGAGGCGTTCCAGCCCGAGATGCTGTTCATCTCTGCCGGCTTCGATGCGCACCGCGAAGATGATCTCGGCCAGATGGGCTTGGTGGAGGCTGACTACGCGTGGATCACGCAGCAGCTGATGCAAGTGGCCCGAACGCACGCCAAGGGCCGCATCGTGAGTTGCCTGGAGGGCGGCTACAACCTTAGCGCGCTCGGCCGCAGCGTGGTGGCGCACATCAAGGCTCTGGCGGAGCTTTAGGCGACATATGTCGACAAATCGCCTGCAAAATTCCAAAAAGTAATAAAGACATCGTTAAAGAATCGTTCCTCGCATGTAGCGCCTGCCTTACACTAGCGCCTCACTCCAACAAGAAAGAGACGGCAACGGCCTGAGATCCAGTGCGGTTGCCGTTTTTTGTATGTACGCATGATTGAACTCAAGGGGATATCGCAGCGCTTTCGGGGAACGGGCGGCAACGACGTTCACGCGCTGCGTGACGTCGACCTGGCCATTGAGCGCGGCGAGATCTTCGGCATCATCGGCCGCAGCGGCGCGGGCAAGAGCACGCTGGTGCGCGTCATCAACCTGCTGAATCGGCCGACCTCCGGCACCGTCACCGTGGCGGGCCAGAACCTCACCGCATTGAATGCCGACGGGCTGCGCCAGGCGCGCCGCAAGATCGGCATGATCTTCCAGCACTTCAATCTGCTATCTTCGCGCACGGTGTACGGCAACGTGGCGCTGCCGCTGGAGCTGGCGGGCACGCCGCGCGAGCGCATCCGCGAAATCGTGCTGCCGCTGCTGGACCTCGTCGGCCTGGCCGCGTTCAAGGATCGCTATCCGGCGCAACTCTCGGGCGGGCAGAAGCAACGCGTCGGCATCGCCCGTGCGCTCGCTAGCCAGCCGGAAGTGCTGCTGTGCGACGAGGCGACCTCCGCGCTGGACCCGGAGACGACACGCTCGATCCTTGACCTGCTGCGCAAGATCAACCGCGAACTGGGCCTGACCATCGTGCTGATCACGCACCAGATGGAAGTCATCAAGCAAGTGTGCGACCGCGTCGCGGTGCTCGACGCCGGTCGCGTGGTGGAACTCGGCCGCGTGATCGACGTGTTCCTAAAACCCAAGCACGACGTGACGCGGGCGCTTATCGGCGAGGTCATCTCGCAGGAACTGCCTCCTTCGGTGCTGGCGCGCGTGGAAAGCCGTCTCGTCGCGCGCGAGCAGGGCGGGCGCGATCACCTATTCCGACTGGCTTTTACGGGCGCGGGCGTGGATCAGCCAGTGCTGGCCCAGGCGATTCGCAACTACGGGCTCGACTTCAACATCCTGCACGGCCATATCGATGAGATTCAGGGCCAGGCCTTCGGCTCGCTGGCGATCCTGGCCTCGGGCGAAACCATCGACATCAGCAACGCGATGAACTTCCTGCGCGAGCAAGGCGTGGTGGTCGAGGAGATCAACCATGTGGTCTGACCTGACCGATCTGTTTCTGCCGGCCTTTTGGGAGACGCTGGCCATGGTGGGCGTCTCGGGCGGCATCGGCGCACTGTTTGGCGTGCCGCTGGGCGTGTTGCTGTATTTGACCGCGTCGGGCGGTGTGCTGTCGGCGCCGGTGTTCAACCGCGTTGCCGGCTTGATCGTCAATGCGGTGCGCTCGGTGCCGTTCATCATCCTGCTGGTGGCGGTGATTCCGTTCACGCGACTGTTGGCCGGTTCGTCCATCGGCACGGCGGCGGCGATTGTGCCGCTGACCATCGCGGCGATTCCCTTCGTCGCGCGCTTGGTCGAAACCGCGCTGCGCGAAGTGGACCGTGGCCTGATCGAAGCCGCGCAATCGATGGGCGCGACCACCGGCCAACTCGTCTACAAGGTGCTGCTGCCCGAGGCCATGCCCGGCATCCTGGCCGGCCTGACGATCACCTTCGTCAGCCTGGTGGGCTACTCGGCCATGGCCGGTACCATCGGCGGGGGCGGCCTGGGCGATCTGGGTATCCGCTACGGCTACCAGCGCTACGAATCGGACATCATGCTGGCGGTGGTCGTCATCCTGATCGTCTTTGTGCAGGCGGTGCAATCGACCGGCGATTGGCTGGTCCGCCGCCTGAGCCATCGCTAATCATTCAATCGACAGACAAAACGAGGAAACACGATGAATCGTCGTCAACTGCTGCAATGGTCCGCAAGCGTGGGTGCCGCGCTGGCACTGGTCGCCGGGAGCGCCCTGGCGCAGAGCAAACCCATCAAGATCGGCGTGACCGCTGGCCCGCACGCCGAGATCATGGAAGAGGTGAAGAAGGTTGCCGAGAAAGATGGCCTGAAGATCCAGATCGTCGAGTTCAACGATTACATCCAGCCGAACGCCGCCCTGGCCTCCGGTGACCTGGACGCCAACAGCTACCAGCACCAACCGTACCTGGACGATCAGGTCGCCACGCGCGGCTACAAGTTCGTGAGCGTCGGCCAGACCATCACCTTCCCGATGGGTATCTACTCGAAGAAGATCAAGTCGCTCAAGGACCTGAAGGACGGCGCGCGCTTCGGCCTGCCGAACGACCCGACCAACGGCGGCCGCGCGCTCCTGCTGCTGCAGGCGCAAGGCGTGATCAAGCTCAAGCCGAACGCTGGTTTCAAGGCCTCGCCGCGCGACGTGGCCGAGAACCCGAAGAAGCTGAAGTTCGTGGAGCTGGACGCCGCTCAACTGCCGCGCTCGCTCGATGATCTTGACGCCGCCGCCGTCAACGGCAACTACGCCGAGAAGGCCGGCCTGGACCCGATCAAGGATGGCATCGCCATCGAAAGCCCGAAGGGCCCGTACGCCAACGTGCTGGCCGTGCGTGCGGCCGACAAGGACCAACCGTGGGTCGCCAAGCTCGTGAAGGCGTATCATTCGGACGCTGTGAAGGCCTTCGTCAAGGCAAAGTACAAGGACGCGGTGATCGTGGCTTGGTAAGCACCGATCTCAGCACTTTTACGCACGGTTAGAGGGTTTTCCCCAGCCAATTGCCGGACGTTTGACTGGTGTCCGGCAATTTTTCGCGGTTAAAATAGCACGATCGTTCGGAAAATTAACGCGAGCGACCGGCCGCCCTTATAATGGCCGGCGTCTTGTAACAGATGTCTTATTAATGAGTGGAGTGAGCGCATGAAAGTCCTGGTCGCAGTCAAGCGCGTGATCGATTACAACGTGAAGGCTCGCGTGAAGGCGGACGGCAGCGGTGTCGATCTGGCCAACGTCAAGATGAGCATGAACCCGTTCGACGAGATCGCCGTGGAAGAGGCTGTCCGCCTGAAGGAAGCGGGCGTTGCCACCGAAGTGATCGCCGTGTCATGCGGTGTGACGCAGTGCCAGGAAACCCTGCGCACCGCCATGGCCATCGGCGCCGACCGTGGCATCTTGGTCGAAACCAACGAAGATCTGCAGCCGCTGGCCGTGGCCAAGCTGCTCAAGGCGCTGGTCGACAAGGAGCAGCCGCAACTGATCATCCTGGGCAAGCAGGCGATTGACGACGACGCCAACCAGACCGGTCAGATGCTGGCTGCGCTGGCGGGTCTGCCGCAAGCCACGTTCGCCTCGAAGGTGCAGATTGCCGACGGCAAGGCTTCGGTCACGCGTGAAGTGGACGGCGGCCTGGAAACCCTGTCGGTCAAGCTGCCGGCCGTGGTCACCACCGACCTGCGCCTGAACGAGCCGCGTTATGTGACGCTGCCGAACATCATGAAGGCGAAGAAGAAGCAACTCGACACGGTTAAGCCGGAAGACCTGGGGGTAGACGTTGCACCGCGCCTGAAGACGCTGAAGGTGGTTGAGCCCGCCAAGCGCAGCGCCGGCGTGATGGTGCCCGACGTCGCAACGCTGGTCGCCAAGCTCAAGACCGAAGCCAAGGTGCTGTGAGGCGGTCGTCCGCCATTTGCACTCAACTTCAAGCACACCGAACAGGCAGATCAAGATGACCGCACTCGTTATTGCTGAACACGACAACCAATCCATCAAGGCCGCGACGCTGAACACCGTGACGGCGGCCGCACAATGCGGCGGCGACGTCCACGTGCTGGTGGCCGGCGCTGGTTGCGGTGCCGCCGCCCAGGCCGCCGCGCAAATCGCCGGCGTGACCAAGGTGCTGGTGGCCGACGCGCCCCAGTTTGCCGATGGCCTGGCCGAGAACGTCGCCGAGCAGGCCCTGGCCGTGGCCGGCGCCTACAGCCACATCCTGGCGCCCGCCACCGCTTACGGCAAGAACATCCTGCCGCGCGTGGCCGCCAAGCTGGACGTGGCCCAACTGTCCGACATCACCAAGGTCGACAGCCCGGACACCTTCGAGCGCCCGATTTACGCCGGCAACGCGATTGCCACCGTGCAATCGGCCGACAAGGTGAAGGTGATCACCGTGCGCGGCACGGCGTTTGACGCCGCTGCCGCCACCGGTGGCTCGGCCGCTGTCGAGAACGTCGCCGCCGTGGCTGATGCCGGCATCTCGCAATTCGTCTCGCGCGAAGTCACGAAGAGCGACCGTCCGGAACTGACCGCTGCCAAGATCATCGTGTCGGGCGGCCGTGGCGTGGGCTCGGGCGAGAACTACACCAAGGTGCTGACGCCGCTGGCCGACAAGCTGGGCGCCGCGCTGGGCGCCTCGCGCGCCGCAGTGGACGCCGGCTTCGTGCCGAACGACTACCAAGTCGGCCAGACCGGCAAGATCGTGGCACCCCAGCTCTATATCGCCGTTGGTATCTCGGGCGCGATCCAGCACTTGGCCGGCATGAAGGATTCCAAGGTGATCGTCGCGATCAACAAGGATCCTGAAGCGCCGATCTTCCAGGTGGCCGACTACGGCCTCGTGGGTGACCTGAACACCGTGGTGCCGGAGCTGGTGGCCGCACTGGGCTGATTGCACCGCGCAGCGTGCCTCTTTTGACGCGCGCCGCAATGCCCGACGCAAAGCCGCTTCCGACCTGTTTGGAAGCGGCTTTTTTATACGCGAGCGCTATCAGGACGGCGTGGACACTTTGACTGACGCGTCGTCCTGATCGCGTTTAATGAAAGATTGGAGAGAGACATGACCTATCAAGCTCCCGTCAAGGACATGCTGTTCGTGATGAACGAACTCGCGGGCCTGGACAACGTTGCCAAACTGCCCGGTTTCGAAGACGCCACCGCCGACACCGCACAGGCCGTGCTGGAGGAAAGCGCGCGCTTCACTGGTGAAGTTGTCGCCCCGCTCAACGTGGAGGGCGACCGCAACCCCAGCAGCTGGAAGGATGGTGTAGTCACCGCTAGCGCCGGCTTTAAGGAGGCCTTTGCGCAATTCGGCCAGGGCGGTTGGCAGGGCGTGCAGCACCCGCTCGAATACGGCGGCCAGGGTCTGCCCAAGCTGATTGCCACCGCTTGCATCGAGATGCTGAACGCGGCCAACCTGTCGTTTGCGCTGTGCCCGCTGCTGACCGATGGCGCCATCGAAGCGTTGCTGACCGCTGGCAGCGAAGAGCAGAAACAGCGCTTCGTACCCAAGCTCATCTCCGGCGAATGGACCGGCACGATGAACCTGACCGAGCCGCAGGCCGGCTCCGACTTGGCGCTCGTGCGCACGCGTGCCGAGCCGGTGGGTGACGGCACGTTCAAGATTTTCGGCACGAAGATCTTCATCACCTGGGGCGAGCACGACATGGCCGAGAACATCGTCCACCTCGTGCTGGCGCGCACGCCGGGTGCGCCGGAAGGTGTGAAGGGCATTTCGTTGTTCGTGGTGCCGAAATTCCTCGTCAACGAAGACGGTTCGCTGGGTGCGCGCAACGATGCATATTGCGTTTCGATCGAGCACAAACTCGGCATCAAGGCGAGCCCCACTGCCGTGCTGCAGTTTGGTGATAACGGCGGTGCCATCGGCACGCTGGTCGGCGAGGAGAACCGCGGCCTGGAGTACATGTTCATCATGATGAATGCGGCGCGTTATGCCGTGGGCATGCAGGGTATTGGGGTGTCTGAGCGCGCGTATCAGAAGGCTGTGGCCTATGCGCGTGAGCGCGTGCAGAGCCGTCCGGTGGATGGTTCCGCAGCCAAGGCGGTGCCGATCATTCATCACCCGGACGTCAAGCGCATGTTGCTGACGATGCGTGCCATGACCGAAGGCGCCCGTGCGCTGGCCTATGTGGCCGCCGCTGCGTGTGATGCCGGCCACCACGCTGCGGATGATGCCGCGCGCAAGAAGAACGAAGCGCTGTATGAATTCCTGGTGCCGGTCGTGAAGGGCTGGAGCACGGAGATGTCAATCGACGTGACGAGCCTGGGCGTACAGGTGCACGGCGGCATGGGCTTCATCGAAGAGACTGGCGCCGCGCAGTACTACCGCGATGCGCGCATTCTGCCGATCTACGAAGGCACCACGGCTATCCAGGCCAACGACCTGATCGGCCGCAAGACGGTGCGTGATGGCGGTGCGGTGGCGCTGGGCATCTGCGCAGAGATCGCCAAGGTGGAAGCTGCACTGGCGGCCAAGGGTGGCGCGCATTGTGATGCGATGCGCGTGCGTCTGGCTGCTGGCCGTGAGGCGATGGAATCGGTGGTGCGCTTCGTGGTCGTGCAGACCAAGGCGCAGCCGAACGCCGTGTTCGCGGGCAGCGTGCCGTATCTGCGACTGTGCGGCATCGTGCTGTCGGGCTGGCAGATGGCGCGTGCGCTGCTGGTCGCCATCGATCGTGAGAGCGAAGACCCGAACTTCTACGGCGCCAAGATCGCCACGGCGCGCGTGTTTGCTGACGTGCTGCTCACGCAGGCGCCGGGGATTGCGCAGTCGATCCTGTCGGGCGGCGAGACCATCGGCGCGGTGCCGGAAGTGCAGTTCTGAGTTGTGTTGCAGGCGTGAAAAAAGGGAGGCTGAAGCCTCCCTTTTTCGTTGGTGCGGGGTATGTCGGCGTTCAGGCCAGCGCAGGCTTGGTCGCCGGCATCTGGCCGCCGCCCAGGTAACGGTGGACCGACAGGTCATCGGCACGGATGGCGGGCGAACGGCCCGACACCAGATCCGACAGCAACTTGCCTGAGCCACATGCCATGGTCCAACCCAGCGTGCCGTGGCCAGTGTTGAGCCACAGGCCGCGCACCGGCGTCGGGCCGACGATGGGCGTGCCGTCCGGCGTCATCGGGCGCAGGCCGGTCCAGAACGAAGCGCGCGACACGTCACCGCCGCCCGGGAACAGGTCGTTGACGACGAACTCCAGCGTGTTGCGCTTGCCCGGGTCCAGGCGCTTGTCGTAGCCGACGATCTGCGCCATGCCGCCCACGCGGATGCGGTCGTCGAAGCGCGTGATCGCCACCTTGTAGGTCTCGTCCAGCACAGTGGAAACCGGGCTCTTGGCCGTATCTGTCATCGGCACGGTGATCGAGAAGCCCTTGAGCGGATATACCGGCACGCGCACGAGGTTCTGCAGGAACGACGTGCTGTAGCTGCCCAGCGCCACGACGACGAGGTCGGCATCCAGCGGCTCGCCATCGACCAGCGCGCCGCGCACGGCGTCGTTCTTGACGGTCAGGCTGTTGATGTTGCTGTTGAAACGGAAGCGCACGCCCAGCTGCTCTGCCAACGCCGCCAAGCGCGTGGTGAAGAGTTGGCAGTCGCCCGTTTCGTCATTGGGCAGGCGCAGGCCGCCGGCCAGCTTGTGGCGGGTGGAGGCCAGTCCTGGTTCACTGCGCACGAGGTCATCGCGCGAAAGCAGTTCGTATGGCACGCCGGCACGCTGGAGCACGGCGATGTCGTTCGCGGCGCCGTCAAGCTGTTGCTGGGTGCGGAAGACTTGCAGCGTGCCTTGCTGGCGGCCTTCGTAGGCGATGCCGGTGTCGGCGCGCAGGTCGCGGATGCAGTCGCGGCTGTACTCGGCCAGGCGGACCATCCGTTCCTTGTTCTGGGCGTAGCTGGCAGCGTTGCAGTTGCGCAGCATCTGCCACATCCACTGAAGCTGGAAGAGGGTGCCATCGGGGCGGATGGAAAGCGGCGCATGTTGCTGGAACATCCACTTGACGGCCTTGAGCGGCACGCCCGGCGCGGCCCACGGTGATGCGTAACCCGGCGAGATCTGACCGGCATTGGCAAAGCTGGTATCAAGCGCCGGACCGGCTTCACGGTCGACGACGGTGACCTCATGGCCGGCGCGGGCCAGATAATAGGCGCTCGTCACGCCGATGACGCCGCTGCCAAGAACGAGCACGCGCATGGTGATACTCCCCGGAGATGCAATCGCGATAGATGTCGCTATCCTATTCGCACATATCCAGCAATTGTTTCTGTATATTTTAGATAAACAGGAACAACTTCGATTTTGGGGTGATTTCATTCATGCGAACCCAGCGCAAGCCTATCCGGGCCCTCGACAAGCTCGATCGCCGCATCCTCGACCTGCTGCAGAAGGACGGGCGCCTCTCCATGAAGGAGTTGTCCGAGGCTGTCGGCTTGACCATTACGCCGTGCATCGAGCGCGTCAAACGGCTGGAGCGCGAGGGCTTCATCCTCGGCTATTACGCACGGCTGAACCCGGCCATGCTGGGCGCTTCGCTGCTGGTGTTTGTCGAGATCAGCCTGGGCAGCAAATCCGGCAACATGTTCGAGCAGTTCCGGCGCGAGGTGTTGCGCATTCCCGAAGTGCTGGAGTGCCACCTCGTCTCGGGCGATTTCGATTACCTCATCAAGGCACGCATCCGCGAGATGAGCGAATACCGCCGCCTGCTGGGCGACATCCTGCTGCAGCTCCCTGGTGCGGTGCAGTCCAAGAGCTACATCGTGATGGAGGAGATCAAGGAGACGCTCGCCATTGATGTGACGGAGGCGGGCGCGTGACGTAGCGTTGTCACGGAAGCGACTTACGCTGGGCGGCATCCTTCTCACCGATACCCGGAGCCACCATGTCCGACCAGCCGATCTTCAAGCCGACCCGCCGCACGCTCATCAAGGGTCTTGTTTCCGCCAGCGGCAGCGCGTTGCTCGGTTCGCGCATCGGCGAGGTGCTGGCGCAAGGCGCGGCCCCAGCGGTGGTGACTTCCGAACGTCTGCGCCCGCAACTGCCCGGCGGCGTGATGAGCGGCGACGTGACCGCCGACAGCGCCATCGTCTGGAGCCGTACCGACCGCCCGGCACGCATGATCGTCGAATATTCGACCGACACCGCTTTCAAGAACGCTGCCCGCCGCATCGGCCCGTCCGCCATCGAAGGCAGCGGCCTGACCGCGCGCGTGGACCTGACGGGTTTGCCGTCCGGCGCCGATCTGTTCTATCGCGTCAGCTTTCAAGACCTCGTGCACGACAAGGCGTTCAGCGAGCCCGTCACTGGTCGCTTCCGTACGACGCCCGTGCAAGCCAATCGCGAGATCTGCTTCGTCTTCTCGGGTGACGAGGCCGGCCAGGGCTGGGGCATCAACGAGCGCTTCGGCGGCTATCGCCTGTATGAAGCGATGCGTCGAGAGTCGCCCGATTTCTTCATCCACTCGGGCGACCAGATTTACGCCGACGGCCCCATTCAGGCCGAGGTGAAGCTGCCGGATGGCTCGCTGTGGACGAACCTTGTCACCGAAGCCAAATCGCACGTTGCGCAGACGCTCGACGACTATCGCGGCGCGTTCGCCTACAACCAGCTCGACAAGAACAAGCGCCGCTTTGCCGCCGAAGTGCCGTTCCTTGTGCAGTGGGACGATCACGAAGTGCGCAACAACTGGTACCCCGGCCAGCAGATCGGCCCCGAAGAGAAGCGTTATCAGGAGCGCAGCGCGTCGCTGCTGGCCGCACGTGCGCGGCAGGCGATGTTCGAATACAACCCGTTCCGCTTCAACCCGATCGACCCGGAGCAGATCTATCGCGCGTTCCAGTACGGTCCGTTGCTGGACGTCTTCATGCTCGACGAGCGCAGCTATCGCGGTCGCAACTCGCCCAACCGACAGACCACGCTCGATGCCGATTCCGCATTCCTCGGCCCGGCACAGACGGCGTGGCTCAAGCAATCGCTCAAGCAATCGAAGGCAACGTGGAAGGTGATTGCCAGTGACATGCCGATTTCGCTGGTGGTGCCCGACCTGAACCCCGATGTGCCCAAGGGCACGTTCGAGGCGTGGGCCAATGCTGACGACGGCGCACCGTCCGGCCGCGAACTTGAGCTGGCCGACATCCTGCGCTTCATCAAGGAGGAGAACATCCAGAACGTGGTGTGGGTGACGGCCGATGTGCACTATGCGCAGGCGACGTACTACCATCCGTCGCGCGCGAAGTTCACCGAGTTCAAGCCGTTCTGGGAATTTGTCGGCGGGCCGATCAACGCCGGCACGTTCGGCCCGAACGAGGTGGACCAGACCTTCGGGCCGGATCTGCGCTACATCAGCATCCCCAAAGACAATCCACAAAACCAGTCGCCGGCCGCGCTGCAGCAGTACTACGGTCGCGCCAAGATCGACCCGGCCACGCGCACGATGATGGTCTCGCTGCATGACCTGGACGGCAAGTCGCTTTGGGAGGTGAAGCTGGACCCGGAAGCGTAGCGAGCGCCACGCACAGCGGACTGCAGGCGGATGCGATACGATCAGCGGGCCCCGCATCCGACCTGTTCCGCTGTGTCCGACCCGTCCGATCGCCATGTCCCGCGCAAGGGGCGTGGCGCCACGTCCAACTTGCAAGGCCGCTTCGAGCGCGATGAACGCGCGCGCGTTGATGATGGCTGGCAGTCGCTCGTCGGCCAGTTAGATCCCGAGGACACGCCGCCACGCATCGAGACCACGATTTCCATTGAGCGTGCGCGCTCGATCCTGAGCCACAACCAGTCGCCGGACATTCCGTTTGGTGTGTCGCTCAATCCGTATCGCGGCTGCGAGCACGGCTGCGTGTACTGCTTCGCGCGGCCAACGCATGCGTATCTGGAGTTGTCGCCGGGGCTCGATTTCGAGACCAAGCTGTTCGCCAAGACGAACGCTGCGGAGGTGTTGCGAGAAACGCTGGCCAAGCCGGGCTACCGTTGCGAGGCGATTGCGCTGGGCGTGAACACGGATGCATATCAACCCATCGAGCGAGAGCTGCGCGTCACGCGCGACGTGCTGCAGGTGTTGCACGACTGTGACCACCCCGTTGGACTGATCACCAAGTCGTCATTGATCGAACGCGATATCGACCTGCTCGCGCCAATGGCCACCAAGAACCTCGTCGTGGCGGCCGTTACGATCACTACGCTCGATGCGGATCTGGCGCGCAAATTGGAACCACGCGCGGCCACGCCTTCGCGCCGCCTGCGCACGATCCGCACGCTGGCCCAGGCGGGCATTCCGGTGGGAGTGAGCGTTGCGCCGATGATCCCGTTCGTTACCGACGACCACATGGAGCAGATCCTGGAAGCTTCGCGCGAGGCGGGCGCCACATACGCGAGCTACATCGTGCTGCGCCTGCCCAATGAGCTGAACGCTGTGTTCCAGGATTGGCTGATGGCGCATCTTCCTGACCGTGCGCAACGCGTCATGAACCGCATCCGCGACCTGCACGGCGGCCAGGACTACAAGGCTGATTTCACCACGCGCATGCGCGGCACCGGCATCTGGGCCGACCTGCTGCGGCAACGCTTCTACAAGTGCGCCGACAAGTTCGGCTTCAGCTATCACCGCTACAACGAACTGGTGCTCGACACCTCGCAGTTCAAACCGCCCGTGCGCGTCATCAAGCCAAGGAAGCCGGTTGACGAACGCCAGGGCAGCCTGTTCTGACGGCGAATTACTGCGACAGCTCCTTCGCTGCCTGCACCTGCGTTTCGAAATAGGTCTGGAAGGTGATGGCAAGGCCGGCCATCAGCAGGCCGGTGCCGATCATGAGGGTGAGGATGGTCAACAGTACGATAGGCCAGCCCGATTGTGTGGGCGTGCCGTCGGCATTGAATTGCGCATCCCATTTATCGTCGGGGCGCAGGCCATACACCAGCGCTGACAGGTAACCGGCCAGCACGGACGATCCGCCGACGATGGCGCAGATCCAGCCGGGCAGGCTTGCCCGATTGGTCGTCCACAGCAGGGCCACGCCCACGACGCCGAGCACCATGGAAAGCGCCTGCGTCCACGCCCAGAAGTCGCGCCCGCCCTTGAGGTAGAAACGATGGGCGCCCACGCTCCCGAATAGGAAGGCGAGCAGCACGGTCAGCAGCTTGGATTTTTTTTGGAGAGCGATCGTAGGCATGATGGGCGTAGAACACACGGCAGCACGGCAACAGCGTCGTGCATTCTACGCCCGAGACAATCCGCGGCGCAGCCCGTTGGCTGCACTGGGGCGCGTCTCGAGGACGCATCAACAATCAGTGGAGGCGGCTTTCAGTTCGGCCGGACGCACGCAGCGTTGCGATGGCGCTGTGGCGGGAAGGGCGGGGGCGCTAAATCGGAACCGGACGCAGCGACGGCACGCTCAGCGACGCCGTCAGGTCTTGCAGCAGTTGGGGCGCCTGTTGGCGCAGGCTGACTTCGCCGTAGAGCAAGTGGGCGAGCATCAGCATGAAGGCCGAGGTCCATATCAGACCCAGGATGAGCCGCACATGGCGGTGGAGTTGGAACAGCATGGAGGCACCTGTTGTCGTTGTGATTGGTGTGATGGAAATGGCACGCCAAACGTGTGCCACTCACCAGCTAATACGACTGAGGTGTGTAAAGCAAGTTCCGCGATGTGAAATGTGGCGGTCTGGAGCAGCCAAGTTGATGTAGCGGTCAGCCCCGTCGCGAGCCGCGCCAGTTGCCGCCCTGACCGCCGCCATTGCCACGTTCCTGGCGCATGCGTTCCTGCTGTTGCCAGTCGCCTCGACCGCTGCCTTCGCGGGGTTGCACGCGACCGTTGAGGCGGTCGTCGGCGCGGGCGCGCGCCTCCATCCGCTCCATCTGCGCGCGGATGCGGGCAGCCTGGTCGCTGCGGGCATCAGCGAAGAACATCTGCGCCACCATCGGCTGCGCACGCGGCGCAGCGTTGGCGCTCTGCGTCCAGGCGGGCATGGCGGGTTCTGCAAAGGCGACGGCGGCCTGACGCGCCGATGCGTTGGCAGCCAGGGCGCCCGCAGAGGCGACAATCAGAACACCCGCCGCCAAGGGGTGAAGCAATGCACGGATCGGCATGGCTATCTCCTGTCGGACAAGGGTTCGAAAGCGCCACGCGCCGCGCGTGTTCCTGGCATGAGCAAGAGAGACCGGCAGCGCGTGTTCATGCCTGTCAATGTAAGGCTTCACTCAGGTCGCATCCACTGTCCAAAGGTTTCCCGTGTAACGAGATGTTTCCCGCACGCATTGCCCTGGCAATAGGCGATGCGAGCGTCATTTTCCGATGTAGCGGACGCGATACACGGCGCCAGCGTAGTCGTCGGCGATCAGCAGGCTGCCGTCCGGTGTGACGAGCACGTCAGCGGGGCGGCCCCAGACGCGCTCGCCCTGCAGCCAGCCTTGCACGAAGGGTTCTTGCTTTGTCACCTTGCCTGCTTCATCGATCACCACGCGCATGACTCGGTAGCCGACCTTGGATGAGCGGTTCCACGAGCCATGCTCGGCAATGAAGATGTTGTTGCGGTACGCCGCCGGGAAGCTGGTGCCCGTGTAGAAGCGCATGCCGAGCGCTGCCACATGCGCGCCCAGCTTGGTGATTGGTCGCACGTAGTCGCTACACGGATGGCCCGCGCCAAATTCCGGGTCGGCGATGTCGCCGGCGTGGCAGAACGGAAAGCCGAAATGCTGGTTGGGTGCGGCGATGCGATTGAGTTCGTCGTCGGGTTGGTCGTCGCCCATCCAGTCGCGGCCGTTGTCGGTGAACCACAGCTCGTGCGTGGTCGGGTGCCAGTCGAAGCCGACCGTGTTGCGGACGCCGCGTGCGACGAGTTCGAGGTGGCTGCCGTCGGCGTTCATGCGCATGAGGTTGGCGTAGCGGCTCTCGTCGGGGCGGCAGATGTTGCACGGGGCGCCTACGGGTACGTACAGCTTGCCGTCGGGGCCGAACGCAATGAACTTCCAGCCGTGGTGCGTCTCGGTGGGCAGCTTGTCATTAACGACGATGGGTTCGGGCGGGTTGTCCAGGCGCTTGTCGATGCCATCGAGCCGCACCACGCGCGATACGGCCGAGATGTACAGGCTGCCATCGCGCCAAGCCACGCCGACAGGAAGCTGCAGGCCGGAGGCCACCGTGCGCACCGGCGCATTTGGCGTCTGCATCGCCAGCGCATAGACTTTGCCAGCACGGCTGCCGACGTACAGGATGCCGGCTGGAGACAGCGCCATTTCGCGTGCAGCCGGCATCGCATCTGTCAGCACCTCGGCCTGGAAGCCGGGTGGCACGCGCAGGGTTTCGATCGGCAACTTGGCGCCGGCCGGCAGCGCAACGCCAAGCCATGCCGCAAGCACAATCGCTGCCCGCGCGTAACGCTCGTGCCACGCACGCCAACCGCTGCGCGCCCGCGCTGAACCTAAGTGTTTGTTTGGTCTGGAAAATTGGGCTATACTTGCGCGTTTCTCTGTACGCATACCCAGTTTTTCAAGGAAAAGATCCATGGTCGTGATCCGTCTGGCCCGCGGTGGCTCCAAGAAGCGCCCGTTCTTCAACATCGTCGCGACTGACTCGCGTAACCGCCGTGATGGTCGTTTCATCGAGCGCGTTGGTTTCTATAACCCGCTCGCCAAAGATGGCGAAGAAGGTCTGCGCCTCGTGCAAGATCGTCTGGCTTACTGGCAAGGTGTTGGCGCTCAACTGTCGCCGACGGTTGCCCGTCTGGTGAAGCAAGGCGCTGCGAAGGCTGCTGCCTAAGTTTTAGCATGCGTCGATCGACGGTGCCGTCCGTGCACATTCTGCTGTGACGCGCGCCGCATCGACACGACCCGGTCCTGTGGCCGTCGCAACGCAGGCGACCTCGCAAAAGGTGGCTGAGCGCTTGCAAGCCATGCGCCCGGGGGCAAGCACCAATCCATCGCTTCCCGACGATCTGGTCGAGGTCGGCTATGTGGGCGGTGCTTATGGTATTCGCGGTTGGGTCAAGGTCCAGCCGCACGGCGATGCCGATGCGCTGCTGCATGCCCGCACTTGGTGGCTCAAGCCTGCCGCCGGGGTGCTTGCAGCATCGACGGACTGGCTGGTATTCCCTGTCGGTACATCGCGCGAACACAGCGGTACGGTGGTGGCAGGCTCGCCTGCCGCGCCTGATCGCAATGTTGCCGAGGCGCTGCGCGGTTGTGCGGTGTGGGTCAGCCGGGCCGATTTTCCAGAACCGGACGACGACGAGTTCTATTGGGTCGACCTGATCGGCGCCACGGTCGTCAACGAGCAGCAGGAAACGCTCGGCACGGTGGCGGGCCTGATCGACAACGGCGCGCATCAGATTCTGCGCATCGTTGGCGAGGACGACGTCGAGCGATTGGTGCCATTTGTCGAGGTTTACGTGAAGTCGGTGGATGTCGCTGGTAAGCGCATCGTCGTCGACTGGGGTCTGGATTACTGAACATGCGGCCGGAGAATTCGGCGATGCAGTTCGACGTCATCTCGTTGTTTCCGGACATGTTCCGGGCGCTGACGGACTGGGGTATCACCAGCCGCGCAGCCAAGCAGCAGGTGTACACGTTGCGCACCTGGAACCCACGCGACTTCACGACGGACAACTACCGTACGGTAGACGACCGGCCTTATGGTGGAGGCCCCGGCATGGTGATGCTGGCCAGGCCGCTGGAAGCTGCGCTGGACGCGATCCAGCAGGCACAGGCGCCGGCGGCTTCGCATGTGGTGCTGTTGTCGCCGCAAGGCAGGCCGCTCACGCACCGGCGAGTGATGGAGTTGGCGCAGTTGCCGGCGCTCACGCTGCTGTGCGGGCGTTACGAGGCGATTGATCAGCGCCTGGTCGACCGTCGTGTCGATGAGGAAATCAGCCTCGGCGATTTCGTTCTCTCCGGTGGCGAGATTGCGGCGATGGCCATCATTGACGCGGTGGTGCGGCAGTTGCCCGGTGTGCTGGGCGATGCGCAGTCGGCGGTGCAGGACAGCTTCGTCAATGGCTTGCTCGACTGCCCGCACTATACGCGGCCGGAAGAGTACGAAGGCGTGCGTGTGCCCGATGTCTTGCTGGGCGGCCACCACGCCGAGATCGAGAAGTGGCGCCGCCAGCAGGCGCTGTTGAATACAATGCGCAAGCGGCCCGATCTGATCGAGGCGGCACGCAAGCAGGGTTTGTTGTCCCGCAGCGATGAGGTTTTCCTCGCTGCCGCGGCGACGACGGCAAAGGGGCCGGAAGCTTCCACACCGGAAGCCTCGGCCAAGTGAAGGAAGCTTTGCAGAACGTAGCGAGCGATTCGAGGTTGACCTGAGAAGCGCAGCCGTACATTGGTATGGCGAGCATCGCAAGGGCAAGGTTGGATTGCGCAGTAGTTCTGCGGAAATTCCGAAGTTCCCATCCTCTACCGGGGCCGCGGTCAACCGACCGGGCAAAACGCCGGCATGATGGTCAAGGAGAAAAAGATGAATCTCATCGAGCAAATCGAGCAGGAAGAAATCAAGCGCCTGACGGCCAACAAGACGATCCCCCCGTTCGCCCCTGGCGACACCGTGATCGTCAACGTGAACGTCGTTGAAGGCAACCGCAAGCGCGTGCAGGCGTATGAAGGCGTGGTGATTGCCAAGCGCAATCGCGGCCTGAACTCGTCGTTCATCGTTCGCAAGATTTCTTCGGGCGAAGGCGTGGAGCGTACGTTCCAGCTGTACTCGCCGCTGCTGGCCAGCATCGAAGTGAAGCGTCGCGGCGATGTGCGCCGTGCCAAGCTGTACTACCTGCGCGAGCGCTCGGGCAAGTCGGCACGCATCAAGGAGAAGCTGACCTTCAAGCGCAAGGAAGTCGCTGCGGAGTAATCTGCGCGCGTTGCGAAAAGGCACCTTCGGGTGCCTTTTTTCTCTTTTGCGGCGGAAAATTGCCCTCACGTAATTGCCTTCCGCCTACGATCATTCCATCTCCGCCCCATGCGCCGTCCCGCGTTCGATCCAGAGCAGTTGCCGGTGTTGCAAGCCGCAGCGCCCTTGCCGGCACTCGGTGCCATGCGGCTGACTGTCGATTTTGTGCGCGAGCGTCTGCATGCTCAGCCCACCTGGCAGCCGGAGCATACCGACGAATCCCGTCTGATTGACGGCTCACTCAAACTGCGTGAGGCGGCTGTGCTGGTGCCGCTGGTGCAGCGCGCGGCGGGCCTGACGGTGTTACTGACGCAGCGCAATGCCTCCTTGAGCCAACATGCCGGACAGATCAGCTTTCCTGGTGGCGGCCGAGAGGCGATCGACCGCGACATGGTTGCCACCGCTCTGCGCGAGACGGTGGAGGAGGTCGGCATCGGTCCCGATTTCGTCGAGGTGGTGGGCCGTCTGCCGGACTACATTACCGGCACGGGCTTTCATGTGAGCCCGGTCGTCGGATTGCTCACGCCCGACTTCAATCTGCGCCCGGCCCCAAGCGAGGTCGCCGAGGTGTTCGAGGTACCGCTTGCCTTCCTGATGGACCCATCCAACCACGAAGTGCGCGAACTGCGTTGGGAAGACCGCGTGCGTCGCTTCTATGCCATGCCCTATCGGCGGCCGGACGGTGGCTACTACTTTATCTGGGGCGCCACCGCGGGCATGCTGCGCAACCTGTATCACCTGCTGGCCGCGTAGCGGATGTGACAACAGGGCCTCACAGCGTGCGTTGTTGTGCGCACGCCGTATGCTATCGTCTTGCACATCGCATTCACGGCGTGGCACGCGCCTTCGCAACACCAGTCCAATGACCTTTTTCTCCGTACTCTGCGCGCTGATCCTTGAGCAATTCCGTGCGCTCAGCCGGGACAACCCGATCTACGACGTTGTGCGCGCACTCGCTGCACGGGCGGAAACCTGGTTCGATACCGGACAGCGCCGCGATGCCATCCTGGCCTGGTGCGTGGTCACGCTGCCGGCCGTGGTGGTGGTGGCGCTGGTGCACTACCTGCTGTCGTCGATCAGTATCGGGCTGGCGTTTCTGTGGAACGTACTGATGGTCTATCTGACCTTGGGCTTCCGCCAGTTCAGCCATTACTTCACCGATATCCACGAAGCACTGCGCAGCGACGACGTCGTCACGGCACGGCTGATTCTGGCCGAGTGGTCCGGGCGGGATACGACCGACATGCCGGTCAATGAGGTCGTCCGCCACACGCTCGAATGCGCGATCGTGGCGGTGCATCGCCATGTGTTCGGCGTGTTCTTCTGGTTTCTCGTGCCGATCGGGCCAGCGGGCGTGGTGCTGTATCGCGGCGCCGAATATCTGGCGCGCCACTGGAGCGAGCCGTCGATGGAACGCAGCCCTGCGCTGGGCCTGTTCGCGCGCCAGGCGTTCTTCATCATTGATTACGTGCCGGCGCGCCTGACGGCCATCGGCTTCGCCATCGTCGGCAATTTCGAAGATGCGGTGTACGCGTGGCGCAATCGTGCCGCCAAGTGGAGCGACGAGGTGAACGGCATCCTGCTGGCGGCCGGCGGCGGCGCGTTGGGCGTGCGCCTGGGCATGCCCATCCCGCAGCGTGATTCCGCCGAGAGCATTGCCGACGAAGACGGCGCGTATCCGATGGAAGTGGGGCAGGAGGCGAACGTGCGCACGCTGCAATCGGCCGTGGGGCTGGTGTGGCGCGCGGTCGTGCTGTGGATGCTGCTGCTGGCGATGCTGTCGGTCGCCGTGTGGCTGGGCTGAATTCCCATCTGTCCTTCTAGGCCGCATCCTCGCGGTCGTGGCCGCAGCGCCAGCATTGGGCGAACTGCGGCTCGTGCATCTCTCCGCAGTGGGAGCAACGCCAGGCAGGGCCGCTTGGCGGATGCCGCGCCTGATCCAGCAGCGTTCGTGCCTGCGCTTCCTGTTCTGGATTCACCAGCCAGACCTGCGCGGCGCAATCCTGCGGCGGAACATCGCCTGCCACGCTGCTCAGGTAGATGTTGCGCAACTCGGTGCGGATGCCTGCGGCAGAGAGCACGTTCTGCCAATGCGCCGCCATGCCGAGCGATGGACTGCTGACTAACAGTTTCATCCCTGCCTCTTCTATCGGTCGCTACGGGCCGCTACCAGGGCTTCTGCTGCTCCGATTCGTGCAGCAACTGCGCATAGAGCTGGTGCCGGCGCGGATCGATCTTGCCTTCGGCCATTGCGCCCAGGATGCCACAGCCGGGCTCCTGCAGGTGTCGGCAGTTATAAAAGCGGCATTCGGTCAGGTGCGGCCGGAATTCGGGGAACGCGCGTTCGAGCATGCCTTCGCTCAGGTGGTGCAGACCGAATTCCTGGAAACCCGGCGAGTCGATCAGCACGCCGCCCTGGCCCCAGTCGGCCGGCAGATGATAGAGCCGCGTGAAGGTGGTCGTGTGCTTGCCGGAATCGAGCTTCTCTGAAATCTCGCGCGTCTGCGCATCCACGCCCGGGATCAGCAGGTTCAGCAGCGATGATTTGCCCATGCCAGACTGGCCGATGAGGATCGACGCGCGGCCGGCGATATGCGGCTCCAGGGCGGCGTGCGCGGCCTCCGGTGCGCCATGCACTGTCAACTCCACGACCGTATAACCAAGCTCGCGATATAGCGCCAGCCGTCCGCGGGCTGTCTCCAGCCGGGCGGTCAGGTCGATCTTGTTGAGCAGGATCAGCGGCGTGATGCCGAGCGATTCGGCGGCGACCAGTGCGCGGCCGAGCAGGTCATCGGAAAAGCTCGGCTCGGTGCCAAGCATGATGACGACCTGATCGAGGTTCGCGGCCAGCATCTTGGACTTGAACTGGTCGGAGCGGTGGAGCAGGTTGCGCCGCTCGTCCACGCGTACGACCACGCCTTGGTCGACAGCCGTGGCTTCAAAGATGACGTGGTCGCCGACAGCGCATTCGCTGCGCTTGCCGCGCGGGAAGCACTGCAGGAAGCCACCGCCTTCGCGTTCGACCAGATAATGGCGGCCGTGCGCGGCGATCACCAGTCCGCGCTCGCCGGTGGCAGTCTGCTTGTGAGCACGGCCCGGTTTGCCGCGCGTCATGCGCCGGCCTGCACGAGGCGTGTGACGCGCTGTGAGGCCGTCGGGTGCGAGTAGTAGAACGCCGAATAGACCGGGTCGGGCGTCAGCGTCGAGGCATTGTCCTGGAAGAGCTTCACCAGCGCCGAGACGAGTTGCTTCGCATCGGCATGCTGTGCCGCGAAGGCATCGGCTTCGTACTCATCCTTGCGCGAAGACAGGCTGCCGATCGGCGAGATGAAGAACGTGAACACCGGCAGCGCCAGAAAGAACAGCATCAGCGCCAGCGCGTGGTTGTCGGAGAACAGGTTGGGCGCTACGCCCAGGCCCAGATAGAACCACGTCCGGGTCATCAGCCAGCCGAGCAGCGCCAGTGCGCCCAGGCTCAGCACGAACGTCACGGCGATGCGCTTGGTGATGTGGTGGCGTTTGAAATGACCCAGCTCGTGCGCGAGCACCGCTTCCATTTCGGACGGGTTGAGGCGTTCGAGCAGCGTATCGAAGAAGACGATGCGCTTGGTCGCGCCAAAGCCGCTGAAGTATGCGTTGCCGTGCGCGCTGCGACGGCTGCCGTCCATCACGAACAGACCCTTGCTGGCAAAGCCGCAGCGCTTGAGCAGGCTTTCGATGCGGGTGCGCAATTCTTCGTCCTGCAGGGGCGTGAACTTGTTGTAGAGCGGCGCGATGACGTTCGGATAGATCGCTTGGACAAACAGCATGAAGGCCATCCACACGATCCAGGTGTACAACCACCAGTGCGCGCCCATTTTGTCCATCAGCCACAGTACGGCCAGCAGCAGCGGTAGCCCGAGCACGGTGCCAATGGCGATGCCCTTGACCAAGTCGATGGCCCAGAGCTTCCAGGTCATGCGGTTGAAACCGAAATGCTCTTCGACGACAAACTGCGCATACAGCGAGAACGGTAGCTCGACCACGCTGCTGATGACGATGACCGACGCGATGAGCGCCACGCCGTAGGCATAGCCCGGACCGAACACGCCTAGCCACGCCTGGTTGATCCAGTTCAGCCCGCCGAGCAGCGTCAGCGCAATCAGCAGGACTGCCTGCACGGGCACTTCCAGCATCGCCAGCCGGGTGCGGGCGACGGTGTAGTCGGCGGCCTTGCGGTGCATGTCCAGCGTGATCGACTCGGCAAACTGTGCGGGCACGGTATCGCGGTGGCGCGCCACGTGGCGGATCTGCCGCGCGGCCAGCCACAGGCGCGTGGCGGACATCAGCAAGAGAGCGATCAGGAAGACTGCAGTAAAGGCGGGCATGTGGGGAAACACCTATCAGATATGCGAAAATTATAGCCTTCAGTCATTTTCTCAAGGCATTCCGTGAGCACCTCCGCTTCTCAGCCGATTCAACAACCGGCCGCATCGTCCCAGACCCCCCACCGCGTTGCCGCCAAGAGCGACAACAACCTGGTCTGGCTCGACATGGAGATGACTGGCCTGAGCCCCGAGAACGACCGCATCATCGAAGTGGCCGTGGTGGTGACAGATTCGGAGCTGAATGTGCTGGCCGAGGGCCCGGTGCTGGTGATCCACCAGTCCGACGAGTTGCTGGACGGCATGGACGCATGGAACAAGGGCACGCACGGCCGCTCGGGCCTGATCGACAAGGTCAAGGCGTCGACTACCACGGAAGCGGAAGCGGAAGCGGAGTTGCTGGCGTTTCTCAAGAAGTGGGTGCCCAAGAGCAAGTCGCCGATGTGCGGTAACTCGATCTGCCAGGACCGCCGCTTCATGGCGCGCTACATGCCCAAGCTGGAGGCGTATTTCCATTACCGCAACCTGGACGTCTCCACGCTCAAGGAACTGTGCAAGCGCTGGCAGCCGGCCATCGCCAAGGGCTTTACCAAGCACCAACGGCACACGGCGTTTGCGGACATCATCGAGTCGATCGAAGAGCTGCGTTACTACCGCGAGCACTTTATCCGTGACGTACCGCAGATGCCGGAAGCCGAAGCGCTGGCCTCCTCGGTTGCACCGTAATCCTTAAATCTGCAGCGGTTTGGCGCGCACGGCGTGCTTGGGCCGCCAGGCCTTGACCACGCTGTCGTGCGTTTCGACGTACGGGCCGCCAATCAGGTCGATGCAGTAGGGCACCGCCGCGAAGATGCCCGGCACCGTGGCGCGGCCTTCGACGTCCTTCACACCTTCCAGGGTTTCCTTGATGGCGCGCGGCTGACCGGGCAGGTTGACGATCAGCGCCGCGCGTGACGGCGTCTCGCGGATCACCGCCACCTGCCGTGACAGGATCGCCGTCGGCACGAAGTTCAGACTGATCTGCCGCATCTGCTCGCCAAAGCCCGGCATCTCCTTAGTGGCCACCGCCAGCGTGGCTTCGGGTGTCACGTCGCGGCGCGTCGGGCCGGTGCCGCCTGTGGTGAGCACCAGATTGCAGCCGACGTGGTCCACGAGGTCGATCAGCGTGGCCGAAATGGTGGCCTGGTCGTCCGGAATCAGCCGCTCCACGCCTTGCCATGGCGACGACAGCGCGGCGCCAAACCAGTCGCGCAGCGCCGGAATCCCTTCATCCTGATACGTGCCGGCCGAGGCGCGGTCCGAGATCGACACAAAGCCGACGATCAGTTCGTCGGGGTGGCGTCGGGTGAGCGGGGCGGAGGCAGTCATGCTTCGTCGTCTTCGGCTTCGGGTTGATCGGCGTCGCCTTCGTCGCGGTCATTGCCGGCCAGGGCCTGCTTGACCATCTGGAACAGCTCGCGCGACGACTTGGGCGGCTTGGCCAGTTGCGCTTCCTTGCGTGCGTTGCGCACCAGCGTGCGCAGGGCTTGCACGTCGGCGTCCGGGTGCGCTGCAATAAAGTCGGTGACGGCATCGTCGCTGGCGATCAGGCGGTCGCGCCAACGCTCGATGGCGTGCAGGCGTGCGGTTTCTGCCTTGGAGGCGCCAACGAAGGTGGCCAAAACGCGGCGGATGGCTTCGACTTCCTCGTCGGTCAGGGCGCGCATCAGCTTGCCGATGTACTGCATCTGGCGACGCTTGCCCTCGTGGGCGGTGATGCGCTTTGCATCGCGCAGCGCGTCGGCCAGCGTGTCGGGCAACGGCACCTTGGCGAGTTTGTCCTTGGGCAGCGCTTCTAGGGCGGTGCCCAGGTCTTGCAGGGCGTTCACCTCGCGCTTGCGCTGCGATTTGCTCTTGGGCGTATCCGGATCGTCCTCGTCACCGATGTCGGTACGCACGACGGGTTGCAGATACGTAGGGTTGTGTCGGGATGCTCGGCTCATGGCGCGCATTGTATCTTGCTATGATGGGCGCCTACGCCAAAACGGCCCCGTTTCTCCCCCCTTCCTTGCCTATGTCCCAAACGCTCGATTCCAAGACTGATGACTCTGTGTTTGCCTACCGCCGCGAACAGCTCGAAGAGATGGCGCGCGATGTGCTGCGCGTTGCACGTGAGCTCGGCGCCACCGATGCCGCAACGGAAATCTCCGAAGGCCAGGGCTTGTCGGTCACGGTGCGCAAGGGCGAGATCGAGACCATCGAGCAGAACCGCGACAAGATCGTCGGCGTGACGGTCATGCTGGGCAAGAAGCGCGGCAACGCCAGCACGTCGGATTTCTCGCCGGCTGCGCTGCGCTCCACGGTGGAGGCTGCCTACAACATCGCGCGCTTCACCGCTGACGACGACTGCGCTGGCCTGGCCGAAGAAGAGCTGCTGGAAAAGCATCCGCGCGACCTGCAGCTCTACCACCCGTGGACGATCGACGCTGAAGCCGCCGTTGAGATCGCCCGCGCTGCCGAAGCCGCCGCCTTCGCCGTGAGCCCGAAGATCCGCAACAGCGATGGCGCGAGCATCTCGGCGCAGCATTCGCACTTCGTGCTGGCGACCTCGCGCGGTTTCCTAGGTGGCTATCCGTATTCGCGACACTTTATTTCGTGCGCGCCGATCGCGGGGGCGGGCGCGCATATGCAGCGCGATGACTGGTATTCGTCCAAGCGCTCGCCCAAGGATCTGGCCGCGCCCGAAGCCATCGGCAAGTACGCTGCGGAGCGCGCGCTGGCACGTCTGTCCGCGCGCAGGCTGACCACGCGCAAGTGCCCGGTGTTGTTCGAGGCGCCGCTGGCGGCTGGCCTGCTGGGTGCGTTCGTGCAGGCCGTGTCGGGTGGGGCGCTGTACCGCAAGTCGACTTTTCTGCTCGATTCGCTCGGCAAGGAAATCTTCGCACCGCACGTACAGATCAAGGAAGACCCACATGTATTGAGCGGCATGGGCAGCGCGCCGTTCGACGAGGAAGGCGTGCGCACGCAGCGTCGCGACGTGGTCAAGGATGGCGTGGTGGAGGGCTACTTCCTGTCGACGTATTCCGCACGCAAGCTGGGCATGCAGACCACTGGCAACGCGGGCGGCTCGCACAACCTGACGCTGTTCTCCGACAAGACCAAGCCTGAGGACGATTTTGCCGGCATGCTGCGCCGTATGGGCACGGGTCTGCTGGTGACCGAGCTGATGGGGCAGGGCGTCAATTACGTGACCGGCGACTACTCGCGCGGCGCATCGGGTTACTGGGTCGAGAACGGCGTGATTCAGTATCCGGTGGAAGAGATCACCATTGCCGGCAACCTGCGCGAGATGTTCCGCCAGATCGTCGCCATCGGCGCAGATGCGCTGGTGCGCGGCACGAAGGAAACCGGTTCGATTCTGATTGAACAGATGACGATCGCTGGCGAGTAAGCCCATTCGCTCATACAAAAAACGCGCTCGAAACTGAGCGCGTTTTTTTGTTGCCTGCGATTTCGCGATCGGCTTACTGCTCGTCCGACGGTGGCCGTTCGTACGTGACAAAGGCGTAGTCGAAATCGTTGGGCGTGGCGGCGTGGTGTGTCTCGCGGGCAACCTCATGCCAGACCGTCGGGTCGGGCGCCGGGAAGTGCGCGTCGCCTTCAAAGTCCGCATCAATCTCGGTGACGATCAGGCGGTCGGCGCTCGGCAGGGCATCCGCATAGAGCTGCGCGCCGCCGATCAGGAAGATCTGCTCAACACCCACACACAGGCGCTGCGCGTCTTCCAGCGAATGGGCGATCTCGCAACCCGGCAGCTCCAGCTTGGCGTTGCGCGTGACGACGATGTTGCGCCGGCCGGGCAGCGGGCGACCGATCGAGTCGTACGTTTTGCGGCCCATCACGATGGGCGCGCCCATGGTGGTGCGCTTGAAGTGTGCGAGGTCTTCGGGCAGGCGCCAGGGCAGCGTGTTGTCGCGTCCGATCACGCCGTTGCGGGCGCGTGCGACGATCAGGGTCAGGATGGTCATACGGCGACGGGAGCCTTGATGGCTGCGTGGCTCTGGTAGCCGACGATCTCGAAGTCTTCGTACTGGTAATCGAAGATGCTCTCGGGCTTGCGCTTGATGTGCAGCTTCGCCAGCGGCAGCGGTTCACGCGCGAGTTGCGTTTCGACCTGTTCGAAGTGGTTGTTGTAGAGGTGGCAGTCGCCGCCAGTCCAGATGAAGTCGCCCACATCCAGGCCGGTCTGCTGCGCAATCATGTACGTGAGCAGCGCATAGCTGGCGATGTTGAACGGCACGCCGAGGAAGATATCGGCGCTGCGCTGGTAGAGCTGGCACGACAGCTTGCCGTCGGCCACGTAGAACTGGAAGAACGCGTGGCAGGGCGGCAGCTTCATGCGCGGGATATCGGCCACGTTCCAGGCCGAGACGATCAGCCGGCGCGAATCGGGGTTGCGCTTGATCTGCGCGATCAGCTCGGCGATCTGGTCGATGTGCTCGCCGGTGGGCGAAGGCCAGGAGCGCCATTGGTAGCCGTAGATCGGGCCCAGCTCGCCCTCGGCGTCAGCCCATTCGTCCCAGATCGTCACGCCGTTGTCCTGCAGCCAGCGCACGTTGGTTGCGCCCTGGAGGAACCACAGCAGTTCATAGACGATGGACTTGATGTGGACCTTCTTGGTGGTCACCAGCGGAAAGCCATCCTGCAGGTTGAAGCGCATCTGGTGGCCGAACACGGAGCGCGTGCCGGTGCCGGTGCGGTCGGCTTTGTCGGTGCCATGTTCGTAGACATGGCGCATCAGGTCGAGATAGGGCTGCATTGCGGCGAGCAGGGCGTCGGAAATCGATTGAGCCGCATTGTAACTTGCCCGACAAGGTGGTGACTGTACTGGAAGTGTCTGGAAACTGGCCTGGTCGAATGGGCGGCACAGTTTGACTGACAAATCGCAGAACTGTCGATGTTCTGCGAGTCAGCGGGCAGGGAAGATAGGCCTGTCGAATCAAACTGTCTGCTGGAGATCGTCATGTCGCCCGTTACCACCGCCGCCTCACTCAACCGTGCTGCTGAATTGCGCCGTCTGCGCGCTGCTGCAAGTGTCGTCAATGCAGTGATCCCGCCGACGCCGCAGTATTGTTGGCCGCTCCTCTCGCAGGCCATGGGCACGGCGGTGTGGGTCAAGCACGAAAACCATACGGAAGTGGGCGCCTTCAAGGTACGCGGTGGCCTGACTTATCTGCATGCGCTGCGTCGCCGCGAGCCGGAACTGCGCGGTGTGATTGCTGCGACGCGCGGCAACCTCGGCCAGTCGATCGCCCTGGCTGCGCGCCAGAATGGCATGGCAGCCACCATCGTCGTGCCGTACGGCAACAGCGTGGAGAAGAACGGCGCCATGCGTGCGCTGGGCGCAGAGCTGATCGAAGCCGGAGACGATTTCCAGGCCAGCCGCGAAGCAGCTGCGCAACTCGCCGCTGAGCGTGGACTGCACCTGGTGCCGGCGTATCACGAAGACCTCGTCGCCGGGGTGGCGAGCTATTGGCTGGAATTCTTCGACGCGGCACCGCTGGATGTGGTGTATGTGCCGATCGGCATGGGCTCGGGCATCTGCGCGGCAGTGGCGGCGCGCGACGCGCTGGGTTTGTCGACGCGCATTGTTGGCGTCGTGTCGGCACACGCGCGATGTTATGAGCACTCGTTTGCGAGTGGTGCGGTGGTGTCGGCGCCGGTATCGACGCTGCTGGCCGATGGATTAGCCTGCCGCACGCCGGATGCCAAGGCGCTGGCGGTGATCCGTGCCGGTGTCGACGAGATTGTCGCCGTGACGGATGGCGAGGTGGCCGAGGCCATTTGCCTATATTTCTCGACCACGCACAACGTGGCCGAAGGCGCTGCCGCTGCCGCCCTGGCGGGCGCGTGGCAGCAGCGCGAGCAGATTGCCGGTTTGCGTGTCGGCTTGCCGCTGACCGGCGGCAACATCGACCGCGCCATGCTGGCGCAAGTCTTCGCCGGTCAGTCGATCCCGGCTTAAGCCGGCTGCTGGCGGCGACGCTGCACCAGCCAGCCGCCGCCCAGCACGATCACGAACACCACTACGTAAACAGCCCATGTCAGCGGGGGCTGCTCAGCGAAGAACGGCTTGAGGATGGGTTCGGCCACGATCATGTGAGCCGCCGTGTAGGCCAGCACTGCCGCACCGCCGTAGATGATGAGCGGGAAACGCTCGATCAGGCGCAGCACCACGCCGCTGCCCCAGACCACCACCGGCACGCTGATCAGCAGACCGAGTACCACCAACAGGAAATTGCCGTGTGACGCGCCCGCAATGGCGAGCACGTTGTCGATGCCCATCACCGCGTCGGCGATGATGATGGTCTTCATCGCGCCCATCAGCGTGGTGCTGGCGGGGCCATGTTCGCCATCGTCGCCGCCGTCGTCAGCCAGCAGTTTCCAGGCGATCCACACCAGTGCCAGGCCACCCACCAGCATCAGGCCCGGGATCTTCAGCAGCCACACCACTGCCAGCGTCATCAGCGCACGCACAACGATGGCGCCCGCCGCGCCCCACAGGATTGCTCTCTTCTGCAGTTCGTGCGGAAGGTTGCGCGCGGCCAGTGCGATGAGGATGGCGTTATCGCCTGCGAGCACAAGGTCGATCACGACGATCGAGGCCAGCGCGGCAGCAAACTGCATGGTGAAAATTTCAGACAACCACTCCATGATGGCTCCAGAGTCAAACAAGAAACAGGGTTGACCGGATTACATGGAAGGCAGGGACGTGACGCTTTGCAGACCATGAATCCGGTTGCAAAGGTCTTGCTCGACACGAACAGGTTGGGAACCTGCCGGTGCCGGCACGACCGGAAGCGCGAGCTTCGTCATGACGATCGTGCCTGGGGCTGAAGAACCCCCGAGCTACTCCCCTTTGAGGAAGCCCGCATTATAGCGCAGCCGAATGATGTTGCACTGCAAAAACGCGATACCGGCGTCATACCGTCATGTGTACGCATTTTTCAGCGGCGATGGTGATTTTTACGATTGGCGTCATGCCGCGTTGTGACATTCTCGTGTGAAAGAACGGTGGCGCTGTCATGAAGCGGCGGCTACGCTGCAATTTCACCAGTGCGGAGCTAGTGGCACATTTCTCGCTGCCAGTGGCTTTCATGACCATGCTGTACCGTGCCGTTCCACCCCACCGGGAGACACCATGCAGGCCACCAAGCCATCCGCCGATGCCTATGCCCGCCGCGCGCTGGCTCGCCTGGTCCAGCCGGCGCCGATAGTCGATGCCGTCGGCGCCGGCCTGACCTTCTACCAACTCTTCACCGAGGACGACGCGGCCCTGCGTGCTGAGGCAGAGACAGGCTTGCTGGCGCCGGTTGCCAGCGTGAGTCCGAAGTTCTTCTACGATGCGCTCGGTTCGCGCCTGTTCGAGGCGATCACTGACCTGCCCGAGTACTACCCGACCCGCACCGAAGCCACCATCTTCAGCCTGCACGCCGCTGAGATCGCCCTGCGCGTCGGGCGCGGCGCCACGCTGATCGACCTGGGGGCTGGCAACTGCGAGAAGGCGGCGCGGCTGTTCCGCACGCTGGCGCCATCGCGCTACGTGGCCATCGATATCTCTGCCGAATTCCTGCGCGACACGTTGCGCGCGTTGGCGCGGCAACATCCGCAACTGCCGATGGTCGGCATCGGCGCAGACCTGTGCGAGCCGCTGGTGCTGCCCGATGCCGTGGGCGACGGGCGGCGCGTGTGGTTCTATCCCGGATCGAGCCTGGGCAACTTCACGCCGGATGACGCGCAGGCGTTTCTCGCGCGATTGCGCGAGGCTTCAGCGCCCGGCGACAGCGTGCTGATCGGCGTCGACCTGATCAAGGACGTGCGCCGGCTCGAAGCCGCTTATGACGATCCGCTTGGCGTGACCGCCGCATTCAACCTGAACGTGCTGCGCAACCTGAATCGTCTGCTGGGTGCGGACTTTGATGTGCAGGATTGGCGCCATGTCGCGCTGTACCGCGCCGAAATGCACCGCATTGAGATGCACCTTGAGGCCCGTCGCAACGTGACAGTGTGTTGGGCCGATCAGGCGCGCGCCTTCACCGTTGGCGAGCGCTTGCATACCGAAAACTCCGTCAAATACGACCTGCCGCGCCTGCAGGCACTCTTTGTCGATGCCGGTTTTGAAGACCTGCACACCTGGACCGACGCCGGCGGCGATTTTGCCGTCTGCCACGCCTGCATCGGTCGCTAGAGGCCCGAACGGCAACGGCGGGAGGGCGGAGTAAGCCGGTGCGATAATGGCTCGGTTCCCGCCCGAGGTGTGCCGCGATGGCTGAATTCTTCATGCTCCCCGATCCGACGTTCATCGGATCGCTCCCCGACTGGACCGACGGCCGCCGCCTGCCGCGCCAGGGCATCGCTCATAGTCTGGTCGATGCGCGCAACCGTACGCTGGCGTTGCTGGCTGCATTTGGCGACACGCAGCGCGGCTGGCAGATCGAGCGCGTGCCGCATCACGCGCCGCCACTGTGGACGCTCGGTCAGCTCGCCTGGTTTGCCGAGTTCTGGTGCCTGCGCGAGCCGCGCCGCAATGGCAGCGACACCGTCGAAGACGGCGCCGGCACCGAATGGGATCTGGCGCGCTGGCAGGCCACGCTGCCCACCGCGCTGGATGGTGCCGACACCTTCTTCGACATGGACCGCATGCCGCCCGACGCCTGCTGGGAGTTGACGCTTCCGGGCATCGCGGCGGTCAAGCAATACGCGCACGACGTGCTCGATCGGGTGTTGCGCAAACTGGCCACGCTCGGCACCGATGACGACGCGGCGCTTGAGCCGTTCCGTTGGGCCGTCTTCCATGAAGACCTGCGCGCCGAGCATCTGCACGGCCTGCTGCAGATACTGGGTCTGCAACCGGCTGGGCAGCCGCCGCTGGCTGCCGTGGCCGTACCAGCCGCGCAGACGCTCTCGCTGTCCGGCGGCCGCTTCCAGATGGGCTGGCCTGACGCAGACGGTTTTGTCTTCGACAACGAATGTCCGCCGCATCACACCTATGTGCCCGCCTTCGAGATCGATGCCCAGCCGGTCACCAACGGCCAGTATTTGGAATTCATCGAAGACCGTGGCTATGACCATCCGCAGTGGTGGTCACCGGCCGGCATGGAGTGGTTGATGATGCAGGAGCGCTCCGCGCCGCTGGGCTGGCAACGTGATCCTGCTACACGCACTTGGCAGGCGCTGCGCTACGGCCAGGCCCGCACGCTCAATCGCGACGAGCCCGTGCGGCACGTGAGCCTATACGAGGTGCAGGCATGGTGCCGCTGGGCCGGCCGTCGTTTGCCCACCGAGGAAGAATGGGAGATGGCCGCCGTGCGGGATCGCGCCGGCTTCCACTGGGGGCAGGTGTGGGAGTGGACCTCATCGCCGTTCGAGCCGTATCCGGATTTCGTGCCGGGTGTGCCGCGCGGCCGGGTGGCGAGCCTGTCGGCACCGCATTTCATGACGATGCAGACCATCCGTGGCGCCGCTGCGCACACGCCGCAGCGCGCGCGCCATCCGCGCTTCCGGGGGTTCCTGCTGCCGGAGCGCGATGACGTCTTCGTCGGCTTCCGGACCTGTGCGCTTTGATCCTGGCGCAGCAAAAGAAAAGGCCCCTTGCGGGGCCATTCTCTTTCTCATTGCGGCGATGCGCGTAGCCGATCAGCGATCGAAGTCGCGCGAGCGGCCCTTGCTGCCGTAGCTGTCGCGGTTGCCGTCACGATTGCCGTAGCTGCTGTTGTTGCGGCGCGGAGCGCCACTGCCATTGCTATCGCCAAAGCGGCTGCTGTTGTTGTCGCCAAAGCGGCGCGGGGCGCCTTCGCGGTTGCCATAGCCTTCGCGATTGCCGTCACGGTTGCCATAACCGCCACCGCCATTGCTATTGCCGTAGCCCCGGTTGCCGTCTTGCGTGCGGGCCGGGCGCTGTTGCCAGTCGCCGCGGTTTTGCTGGCCGTACGATTGGCGCGGGGCCGCATTGTCGCGGTTGCCCCAGTCACGTTGGCCGCCTTGGTAGCCACCGCCATTGCGGTCGCCACGGTCGTCGCGGCGCGGGGCGAAGCCGTCGCGGTCGCCACCGAAGCTGCGCTGGAAGCGGCCTTCGTTGTTGCCACCGTTGCTGCCGTTGCCCTGGCGTGCGGCATAACCGTCACGCTGGCCACGCCAGTTGCCGCCACCGTTGCCACCGCGATAGCCGCCACGGTCGCCACCGGCACGCGGGCCGCCGCTGCGCGGCTTGGGCGAGCGCTTCGGCTCCAAGCCTTCGATGACGCTCGCGTCGATGCGGCGATCCACAAAGCGCTCGATGCGGCGCCATTGGAACGTGTCGTTGTGGTTCACCAGGTTGATGGCGATACCGCTGCGGCCGGCACGGCCCGTGCGGCCGATACGGTGCACGTAGTCTTCAGCCTGCTTGGGCAGGTCGAAGTTGACCACGTGAGTGATGTCGGGCACGTCGATGCCACGCGCGGCCACGTCAGTCGCCACCAGCACGCGCAGGTGGCCGCGGCGCAGTGCCGTCAGCGTACGGTTGCGGGCACCTTGATGCATGTCGCCGTGCAGGGCGCCGGCGGAGAAGCCGGTCTCGGTCAGGCGCTCGGCCAGCGAGTCGGCGTCACGCTTGGTGGCCGTGAAGACGATGGCTTGCTTGAGCGATGAATCGCGCAGCAGGTGGTCCAGCAGTTGCTGCTTGTGCGAGACGTCGTCGGTGAAGTGCAGGCGCTCTTCGATGTTGCTTTGATCGACCTTTGCGGCAGCGATTTCGATGCGTTGCGGGTCGCGCATCATGCGCTCGGCGAGCTGCTCGATGCGGCGGTCCATGGTGGCCGAGAACATCAGCATCTGGCGCGTGGCCGGCGTGGCCCCGACGATGGCTTCGATGTCGTCGGAGAAGCCCATGTCGAGCATGCGGTCGGCTTCGTCGAACACGAGCATGTCGAGCGCAGACAGGTCGATGCGGCCCGAATCAATATGGTCGAGCAGGCGGCCCGGCGTGGCGATGATGATGTCCGGCATGCGTGCCAGCATGTCAAGCTGCTTGGGGTAGGGCATGCCGCCCAGGATGCTCGCGCAGACGATGCGGCGCAGATGGCGACCGTATTGTGCGGTAGCAGTGGTCACTTGCAGGGCCAGTTCGCGCGTGGGTGTGAGCACCAGCAGCGACGGCTTGGCCGGTGCCGGACGCGGGCGGCGGCCCTTCATGCGTTGCGGCGGGCCGTCCATGCGCGGGCGCTGCGGCTCGGGTTGCTCGCTGATGCGCTGGATGGCCGGCAGGATAAAGGCAGCGGTTTTGCCCGAACCGGTTTGGCTCGTGACCAGCAGGTCGCGGCCCGACAAGCAGGCCGGAATGGCTTGTGCCTGCACCGGCGTCGGGGTGGTGTAGTTCACTTCGCCCAGCGCGCGGACGATGCGATCGTCCAGGCCGAGTGCAGCAAAAGCGCTGGCAGCGGTGGCGGCGTTGGCGATCAGTGCGTCGGAATTGGTGGTGTCGGATTCAGCGTGCGCAATCGCACCGCCGTCCAGTTGAGGCTGTGTCATGTCGAATAGGTAGTAAGGCTGCCGCGCCGACCACATCAACGGATGCGAGCGACGGAAATGGGATACGGCGACCGGTTAATTACGGGCGTCGGCGCCAATCGGATAAGGCCGGTTCGACAGACGGGGCTGCAAAACGGACAAGGCGGGGAATGGGCCGGCCTCGCGCTGAATCGATCAGCGAGGTGGGGCGGCGGTCCCTTCGGCGTGATGTGAATCCACGCGGGAGATCGGAGACGATGCCAAGCACAATGGCAATCGGCTGCGCATGCTTTTGGGGCGGAATCGAGAGCGATGGGCACCGGGATCGACAATGTAGCGAAACCGGCACATCGGCCAACCGCAATGGGAGCAGTAAACAGCCAAGCGGCGGACTATAGCACGACTTTTTGCAGTGCGTCAAAGAGCAAATGCAACGGGTTGCCGGAACGGGAGTTCGGCCTATACTCGAAACACCGGCCAATCACGGTCGGCAAGGGGCGGATGATGGAATTCCCGATGGCCTTCTCCAACCTATACCTGTTGCTCGCCGTCTGCGTGGCGGGCGTGATCGGACTGGCGTCCGCGCCACTGGTGATTCGAGGTACACGGGTAGGGATCCGTGTGCTGCTGACCATCATCGGGGTGCTGATCGGGCTGCTCGTGCTCGAAGCGCTGCCGGTGTTGACCTAGATGTCCCCGGGCCATCCGCAGCCATAGGCCCGCCCGTGTGTGGCGGGCCTTGTTGTTTCTAGCGCGGGAAAAACGAAAGCCAGGCGATGTGCCTGGCTTTGTCATGTGTGCTGGTCCCGCCGACAGGAATCGAACCTGTATCTCACGCTTAGGAGGCGCGTGCACTATCCATTGTGCTACGGCGAGTGACCTGCTTCGGGTGACGCGGAAGGCCGCCCGAGCGAGCGGCGATTCTACGCAATTTGCGCAGGCAAGGCCAGACTGCCTAGGCGCTCGCGGCCTTTCCCGACGCGGCTTCGACGGCCAGCGCTTCACGCCGGAAGCCCCGCGAGGCTGCGTGGTAGAACGGCCGCGGACAGAACTGCCTCGCCACGAACGAGGCCAGAAGGGTCGCGGCGAGTAAATGAAACATCATGTTCTGGCTGCGCGTCATTTCCATGACGATCACGCTGGCGGTGATGGGCGCCTGCGTGGCCGCCGCCAGGAATGCCGCCATCGATACGAGCACCAGCACGCGCTCGTCGGCCAGCCCCGCCGTGAGTTGCCACAGATGCTGTCCCAGCCCCGCGCCGATCGCCAGTGACGGCGTGAAGATCCCGCCTGGGATGCCGGCAAAATACGACGCAACAGTTGCCGCCAGCTTCGACACGCCAAACCAATGCGTCTCGATCGGGTGGCCGTTGAGCAGGGCGTCGGCCTGACTGTAGCCGGTGCCATAGGTGTCGCCATGCGTAGCTGCGCCGATGCAGGCGATGACGATGCCGCAGCCGAAGGACGTCCACACAGGATAGCGCTGCACGCGCTGGCCGATGGCCGCAGGCAGCAGGCCCGAGACGCCACCCAGCAACAGTTTGGCGAACAGCCCGCCGAATACGCCGCAGACCAGCGCCGCAACCACGATCCAGGGCCACCCCTGGCGCAGGAACAGGATGGGCTCGCGCACCAGGAAATACGGGTTGTTGCCGACCACCGCCAGGGAGAGGAAACCCGACGCCAGTACGCCGGCCAGCACCAGACGGTCCCAACGCAGCGCGGCGCCTTTGCCGAGTTCTTCGATGGCAAACACCACGCCGGCCAGCGGTGTATTGAAGGCGGCAGCCAAGCCGCCAGCGGCGCCGGCCGTGAGCAGGGCCTGCGCATGGAAACCAACGCGCACGCCGGCACGATGCTGCCACCAATGGCCCCACGCCAGCATGGCCGCTGCGCCCACCTGCACAGATGGCCCCTCGCGCCCGACGGATGCGCCCAGGAACAGCGCTACCGCTGTCAGGCCGATCTTCCATAGCGCTTGTGGAAACGACACCAGCGTCGTCTGCGCCATCCCGAACGGCGGCAGATGCTGCGTGGCGATCACCTGCGGAATGCCGCTGCCGCGCGCTTGCGGAGCCAGGCGCAGTGTCAGCCAGCGCAGAGCGGCCAGCCCGGGTGGCAGCAGGATGAAGGCCGCCCATGCATAGTGCGCGTGCAGGGCGCGCTGCCAGGCAAGCGCGGTATCGGCCACCCACGAGAACACCAGCGAAAACACTGCTACCCCCATCGCACCCGCGAGGAAGATCGTGAACCGCAGCCCGTTGCGCGACATGCGGGAGGTTTGGCGAAGCTTGCGTTCGACGGCGCGCAGCAGGCGCTCGCGTAGCGTGGCAAATGAGAAGGGGGAGGGGGCGTCACTCATGGGAGGCAGGGTTGGCCTGATGCTCGGGCCATTATCCGAAATGCGTGAAGCGATGATGATGGCATGGGTTTTGTGGGGTGCGCCCCACAATTTCGGTGCGATTTCGGCGGGGCAAACGCTAAATCTAACGAACGATCGGTCAATGAATCAGATTTAAGTATTACGAACTTTGCACGATCGTTCGTGGAAGTTATGCTTCTTCACTCATTCAAGATTCATCCGAGACACCTTTAGACGACCAACATGTTGACATCCGAAGAGCGGGACGATCCGTGGACGGTGGAGTCGTCGCTGGAAGGCCTGCTGCCGAAGCATCGGTCCGGGGCGCCCGATCGCCCGATCTACTTTCGTCATACCGACACCCCTGACGGCCACGTCATCAAGCAGTTTCCGGACGGCTCGCGTCAGCTGGTGCGCTTTGTCGGCCTCGAAGAGCAGGTCGTCAAGCATTTCCTGTAGTGCTGCCTCCCCGCATGTGACGTATGACATGCAGCATTGTGTTTCCTGAAGATGCACTGAGCTGGTGAACGTCCTATCATTCGCCAATATTTACGTAAGCGATTGATAAGTTCATGGGAAGTATGCAAGGGTTCGAGCCGGCCAAGCCTCCGGCTCGCAATGATCAGATCCGGACACAGTCGGCTGTTGTGCCGCCGGCCATCGATATGGTGGTGCCTTGGCCGGTACATGAATGGTCGCCGGCTGTCACGGCAAACGAAGCTGGGGCCATCCGTGCCGCGCTTGAACGCGGCAACGTGCTGCATTTTCCCGCGCTGGGTTTCCAGTTGGACGCCCGCGAGCAGCGCTTTCTCGATGCCCGCTGGTCCGACGGCAAGACAAAGAACATCAACCTGCGCGCCAACGAGTCCACCGTGCGCGGCGCGGTAGGCGCGCCTGCGGATCTGCGTGATCTCGCCACGCTCATTCGCCGCTATGCCGATGCGGCCGAGCGCCTCATCCTCGCACTGTTTCCCGACTACGGCCCGCACCTCAAGCGTGCTGGCACCTCACTGCGCCCCGCCGAAATCGCCGGCCGGCCGGTGAGCTGGCGCAAGGACGACACGCGCCTGCACGTCGATGCGTTTCCGTCGAATCCACTGCTCGGCCAGCGTCTCTTGCGCGTGTTTCATAACGTCGATCCGGATGCGCCGCGCGTCTGGCGCATCGGCGAGCCGTTTGCGGACTTCGCGCAGCGCTTCGTGCCGAAGACGCGCGGCATGCTGCCGGGCCAGTCCTGGCTGATGCACAAGCTGCACATCACCAAGCGTCTGCGCTCGGAATATGACCACCGCATGCTGCAATTGCACGATCTGGCCAAGGCCGACCTGCAATATCAGCGCAGCGCGCCGCAGCAGACCTTCGAGTTCCCGCCCGGCTCAACCTGGGTGGTGTTCAGCGATCAGGCGCTGCATGCGGCCATGCGCGGCCACGCGATGATGGAGCAGACCTTCTACCTGGCCCCGGCCGCCATTGCCGACCGTACGCACTCGCCGGAGGCCGTACTCTCTCGTCTGCTCGGCAAGCCGATGCTGCCGTCGCAGCGTTGATCGCGCAATGAAAAACGCCGCCGTGCAAGGCGGCGGCGTTGGGTGTTCAGCGACCCTGCTCAGTCGGCGACCTTGTCGCTCGGGTACTTGAAAGAGTCGCGCAGCAGGAAGCTCATCGGAATGTCGAGCTTCGCGCCGTTGGGCGGAATCGGCTGCTGAAACCACTTCTTGTAGAGCTTCTCGGCTTCATAGTCGAGGATGATATTGGTCATCGCGCGGTCGACCACGCGCTTGAACTCGGCGTCGCTCTTGCTGAGCATGATCGCGTACGGCTCGATCGTCAGCATGTCGCCGACCACGGTGTAGTCGCCCGGGGTCTTGGCGTTGGCGCGGAAGCCGTAGAGCAGCACGTCGTCCATGGCAAAGGCATCGGCCTTGCCGGCCTCGACCATCGCGAAGGCCTCGCCGTGGTCCTTCGCCTCGATGATGTTCATGCCCAGCACGCGCGTGTCGTTCACCTTGTGCAGCTCGGTGATGTTGGTGGTGCCCTTGGTCGAAACCACGGTCTTGCCGCGCAGGTCGTCCCACTTGCGGATGCCCGACGACGTCTTGACGATCATCCGGCTGCCCGCGATGTAGTGCGGGATGGTGAAAGCCACCTTCTCGCGGCGCTCGCGCGTGTTGGTGGTCGAGCCGCACTCGAGTTCAGCCTTGCCTTCGGCAATGGTCGGGATGCGCGACGACGACGTCACCATCACGTATTGCACCTTCAGGTCGGGCCGCTTGAGTTCGGTGCGCAGCTTGTCGATCACGCGCAGGCAAAGATCCATCGCATAGCCGACGGGCTTCTTGTCGGCATCGTAGAACGAGAAGGGCACGGAGCTTTCACGATGGGCGATGCGCACGACGCCAGTGTCGCGGATGCGGTCGAGAACCGGCGAGGAAGAGGCCAGGGCGGCGCCCGGCGCAAGAATGGATAGCGAGATAGAGAGCAGCGCTGCCGTCGGCAGCGTGCGCTTGAAGTACAACATGGTTGTATCCCCCGGGAAGAATCGGCGGCCCGCTTTATCGTTATGCCCGGCTCGTGACCGGAGGGCCTGCCGCATGATACGGCGCGATGGCGCAACGCGCAGGTATGCGATTCCGCTGTGTTGTAAGCAGGCTGCAAGACTGGATTCAATGCTCTAAAAATCGGTTTGCGCCGAGTTGCCTTGCAGTGGTGCGTCGCGCACACATGGCGTGCGAAATCGACACCGCGCCGACTGTCGACTTGGTGCGGCCGACCCGTGCGCGGTGCGCCGTGCGCATGCTTGACGCGGCATGCGTTGTTGCGGTGCAAAGCCGCGTGGGGCTTGGCGTTACGCGTTTTTCCCTACCGGGTTTGTCCTGACTGCCAGAGATTGAAAAGCGGCGCTATGCTCCGCACATGTCTTGTTCGCAAGGCATCGAGGAGAGACTCTTCCGGCCCGCCGAAAGCGGGCCGTTTTCTTTTGCGCGGCCGCCTTGGCGCGTCGCCTGTTCAGCTTTGGTTCGGCAGCACGTTGCCTGGCTGAGACGACTGCCGTGGCCAGTTCGAGAACGCAAAGATCCACAGCGCGACCAGGTTTACCAGCGGCACCAGCACCAGCAGCGTCCACCATTGCGAAAAGCCGGTCCGCAGCAAGACCTGCCGCACCGGAATGCCTACCACGATCAAGATGATCAACAGCCCGAACAGTCCGCGCATTGGTTTCCCCTTTGGCTAGTGATGTGGATGGAAGCCGCCTGGAAAAGCGCACGCAGCGGCACAAGCGTTATAGCACCCGCGCGCGCAAGTGCAATGACACGGGCCTCCGGCCCCGAGGCGACTACAATACGCGCCTCCCGGCCGCGTGCGGCCCGTCTTCTTTCTTGATCCGGCATGGCCCTGTTTTCCATTACCGATGCGCAACTGGCGTTCGGCCACGTGGCGTTGCTCGACCACACCGATTTCTCGCTGGAGGCTGGCGAGCGCGTCGGTCTGATTGGCCGCAACGGCACAGGCAAGTCGTCGCTCCTGAAGATCGTGGCGGGCGCCACCGCCCCAGACGACGGGCTGATCGCCCGCCAGAGCGGCGTCACCTCTGCCTACGTGCCGCAGGAGCCGGTGTTCGACCCGGACCAGACGGTGGCTGAAGCTGTCGCCATGGGTGTGCCGCATGCCGCGGGGCTGCTCGCGGAATATGAGGCGCTTGTCACGTCGATGGGCGATTCGCATGACGAAGCCGCGCTGCACCGGCTGCATGCATTGCAAGCGCAATTGGAAGCCGCCGATGCCTGGCAATTGCGCACGCGCGTGGAAACAACCATCGCCCAGCTTGGCCTGCAGCCGGGCACGCGCATCGGTTCGCTGTCAGGCGGCCTGACCAAGCGCGTGGCGTTGGCGCAGGCGTTGGTGGGTGCGCCCGACATCCTGCTGCTGGATGAGCCGACCAACCACCTCGATTACGACTCCATCCGCTGGCTCGAAGATTTGCTGCTGGCCTTCCGCGGCAGCGTGCTGTTCATCACGCACGATCGCGCGTTCCTGGACCGTGTGGCCACGCGCATTATCGAACTCGATCGCGGCAAGCTGCGTTCGTACCCCGGCAACTTCACGGCGTATCAGACGCGCAAGGCGCAGGAGCTGGAGGCCGAAGCGCTGGAAAATGCCCGCTTCGACAAGCTGCTCGCGCAGGAAGAAGTGTGGATCCGCAAGGGTGTGGAAGCGCGCCGCACACGCAGTGTCGGCCGCGTTGCGCGGCTGGAACAGATGCGCGTGGAGCGCCAGGCGCGCCGCGAGGTGCAGGGCAACGTCAAGCTGGAGGTCTCGCAGGGTGACCGCTCCGGCAAGATCGTCGCCGAGTTGATCGACGTGACCAAGTGCTATGGCGACAAGACCGTCGTCGATCATTTTTCCGCCACCATCCTGCGTGGCGACAAGGTGGGCATTCTTGGCGCCAACGGCGTCGGCAAGACGACATTGCTCAAGCTGATCCTTGGCGAGCTGCCGCCCGATTCGGGCACGGTGCGCAACGGCACGAACCTGCAGGTCGCGTATTTCGACCAGATGCGCGCGCAGCTCGATCTCAACCGCTCGCTGGCCGACACCATCAGCCCCGGCAGCGACTGGATCGAGGTGAACGGCCAGCGCAAGCACGTGATGAGCTACCTGGGCGACTTCCTGTTCCCGCCCGAGCGGGCGCGCTCGCCGGTGGCATCGCTCTCGGGCGGTGAGCGCAACCGGCTGCTGCTGGCGCGCCTGTTTGCCCGCCCGGCCAACGTGCTGGTGCTCGACGAGCCGACCAACGATCTGGACATCGACACGCTGGAACTGCTGGAAGAACTGCTACAGGAATACAGCGGTACGGTGTTCCTGGTGTCGCACGACCGCGCCTTCGTCGACAACGTCGTCACCTCGGTCATTGCCGCAGAGGGCGAGGGCCGCTGGCGCGAGTACGTGGGCGGGTTCTCCGATTGGCAGACGCAGTCGGCACGCTCCGCGCAGATTGCGCAGGCCGCCAAGCCCGTCGCGGAGGAGAAGAAGGCCGAAGCCGCCCGCCCGCGCGAGCGCGCCACGGTCAAGCTCAGCTACAAGGAGCAGCGCGAGCTGGACGCATTGCCCGCGCGCATCGAGGCGCTGGAGACCGAGCAGAAGCAGGTCGGCGCCGAGCTGGAAGACGGCACGATCTACGGCCGCGACCCGGAACGCGCCCAGAATCTGGCCGAGCGCCACGAGGCGATCGAGCTGGAATTGCTGGAGGCGCTGGAGCGCTGGGAAGCGCTCGAAGCCAAGCGCGCCGGCACGGCATGAAGCCTCGGTAGTCCGTCCATATGTCAGCGGGATGTCGACCGCGCGTCGCATCCCAAGGCTAACAATCCCTCCGCATTTGTAAGGACAGCTTCCTTTACAATGCGCGCTGCATTCCCGACACGCAGGGACAGACCCTGCGCCGGCCAGTTTTTCCGCCTTCCATGAGCAAAACCTCCCAATACAGCGAATCGTCGATCAAGGTCCTCAAGGGCCTGGAACCGGTCAAGCAACGGCCGGGTATGTACACGCGCACCGACAACCCGCTGCACATCGTGCAGGAAGTGATCGACAACGCCGCCGACGAGGCGCTGGGCGGCTACGGCAAGCTGATTGCCGTCACGCTGTACAAGGACGGCAGCGTGAGCGTGGAAGACGAGGCGCGCGGCATTCCCGTCGGCATTCACCCGGAAGAGGGTGTGCCGGTGGTCGAGATCGTCTTCACGCGCCTGCACGCGGGTGGCAAGTTCGACAAGGGGCGCGGCGGCGCCTATGCGTTCTCCGGCGGCCTGCACGGCGTGGGCGTGTCGGTGACGAACGCGCTGTCGACGCGGATGGAAGTGACGGTCTGGCGTGATGGCAATGTGTCGACGCTCACGTTTTCCGGCGGCGACGTCATCGAGAAGCTGACCACGCGCAAGGCCGAGCGCGGCGAGAAGAAGAACGGCACGCGCGTGCGCGTGTGGCCCGACGCCAAGTATTTCGATTCCGAGAACATCCCGCAGGCCGAGCTGCAGCGCTTGTTGCGCAGCAAGGCCGTGCTGCTGCCGGGCGTGAAGGTCGCGCTCACGCTGGAAAAATCCGGCGAGACGCTTGAATGGCAATACGACCAGGGCCTGCGTGGTTACCTGGTCGAATCGCTCGCGCAGGGCAGCGGCGCCGAGCCGGTGATCCCCCTGTTCGAGGGCGAGCACTTTGCCGACCCGGACAAGCCGGGCGAAGAAGGTTTTGCCTTTGGCGAAGGCGCCTCGTGGGTGGTGGCCTGGACAGAAGAGGGCTCGCCGGTGCGCGAGTCGTACGTCAACCTGATCCCGACGCCGGCCGGCGGCACACATGAATCCGGTCTGCGCGAAGGCCTGTTCCAGGCCGTCAAGAGCTTCGTCGAGATGCACGCGCTGCTGCCCAAGGGCGTCAAGCTGATGTCCGAAGACGTGTTTGCGCGCGCGTCGTTCGTGCTGTCGGCCAAGGTGCTCGACCCGCAATTCCAGGGTCAGATCAAGGAGCGCCTGAACAGCCGCGATGCGGTGCGGCTGGTGTCCACCTTCAGCCGCCCGGCGCTGGAACTGTGGCTGAACCAGCATGTCGAGCACGGCAAGAAACTGGCCGAACTCGTCATCAAGCAGGCGCAGGCGCGCACGCGCGCGGCGCAGAAGGTCGAGAAGAAGAAGGGCTCCGGCGTGGCCGTGCTGCCCGGCAAGCTGACCGATTGCGAGTCCGACGACGTGACCCGCAACGAACTCTTCCTGGTGGAGGGCGACTCCGCAGGCGGCTCGGCCAAGATGGGCCGCGACAAGGAATTCCAGGCCATCCTGCCGCTGCGCGGCAAGGTGCTCAACACGTGGGAAACCGAGCGCGACCGCCTGTTCGCCAACAACGAAGTGCATGACATTGCGGTCGCCATTGGCGTGGACCCGCACGGCCCAATGGACAGCATCGACCTCTCCGGCCTGCGCTACGGCAAGATCTGCATTCTGTCGGACGCCGACGTGGACGGCGCGCACATCCAGGTGCTGCTGCTCACGTTGTTCTTCAAGCACTTCCCGCAGTTGATTGAACGCGGGAACGTATGCGTGGCGCGTCCGCCGCTGTATCGTGTCGATGCGCCGGCGCGCGGCAAGAAGCCCGCGCAGAAGCTCTACGCGTTGGACGACGGCGAGCTGGAAGCCATCGAAGACAAGCTGCGCAAGGACGGCGTGAAAGACGGCGCCTGGCAGATCTCCCGCTTCAAGGGCCTGGGCGAAATGAGCGCCGAACAGCTCTGGGAAACCACCATGAACCCCGATACGCGCCGCCTGCTGCCCGTGTCGCTGGGCGAACTGGACCAGGAGCAGACCGTGGGCATGATGAACATGCTGATGGGCAAGGGCGAAGCCGGCGCGCGTCGCACGTGGCTGGAAGCGCGCGGTAACGAAGTCGAAGCCGATATCTGATATCCAACCAATCACAATGAAGCTGTTCCGACGTCTCGCTTATGTGCTCACGGCGCTGGCCCTGCTAGCCAGCCAGCCCGCGCGTGCGGACGTCTACGGCTACATCGACGAGAACGGCCTTGCGCACTTTGCCGCCGAGCGTCTGGATGATCGCTACGTGCTGTTCATGAAGGGTGCGGCAGTGGCCGGCGGTTCCGACGATAAGGGCGATGGCGCCATCGCGCTGCCAGCCACCGAGTTGCCGGACGTCGATGCCTACATCAACGCAACCAGGCGCGATGCGCTGGACAACACGGGCATGCGCCAGCGCCTGGTGCGCGCGGTGCTGCAGCACCCGAACGTACCGACGGTCGATCCGCTGATCCGCCAAGCCGCGGGCAAGCACGGTATTGATCCGGCATTCGTGAAGGCAGTGATTGCCGCCGAATCGGGCTTCAACCCCCAGGCCGTGTCGCCCAAGGGCGCAATCGGGCTGATGCAGGTGATTCCGCAAACCGGCGAACGCTACGGCGTGACCGGCGACGCGCGCCGTACGACTGCGCAGAAGCTGGCCGACCCGAAGACGAACATTGCCACGGGCGTGCGCTACCTGAGCGATCTGCTGCGCATGTTCTCGGGCAATCTTGAACTCGTGCTCGCCGCTTACAACGCGGGCGAGGGCGCGGTCAAGAAGCACGGCAACGACATTCCGCCCTATGCCGAAACGCAGAACTACGTGAAGACGGTCCTGCAGTTCTACCGTTACTACAATCCGCTGGCCGCCGTGCCGGGTTTGATGAACGCGAGCGCCAACGGCGCCATGGTCACGCGCAAGCCCGGCCGCACAGGACGGCCCGCCCGCATCGAACTCGTACTGGACCCGGCCACCGGTGTGGCCAAGAACGACCAACAACATTGATCCTGGCGGCGCCGCAATCCATGCGCGCCGCCTTCGCTTGAGCTTCCATGGAACAACAAGACATCCTCTTCGACCCCAGCGAGCCGGCCGAAGCGCTCACCCTTGGGCACTACGCCGAGCGCGCCTACCTCGACTATGCCGTGAGCGTGGTCAAGGGCCGCGCCTTGCCCGAAGTGGCCGACGGCCAGAAGCCGGTGCAGCGCCGCATCCTGTTTGCGATGCACGAGATGGGCCTGCGCGCCGACGCCAAGCCGGTCAAGTCGGCCCGCGTGGTGGGTGACGTACTCGGCAAATACCACCCGCACGGCGATCAATCGGCGTATGACGCGCTGGTGCGCCTGGCGCAGGATTTCTCGCTGCGTTATCCGCTGATCGACGGCCAGGGCAACTTCGGCTCGCGCGACGGTGATGGCGCGGCGGCCATGCGCTACACGGAAGCGCGCCTGACGCCCATCTCGCGCCTGTTGCTTGAAGAGCTGGATCAGGGCACGGCCGATTTCGTCCCCAACTATGACGGCTCGATGGACGAGCCCAAGCTGCTGCCGGCGCGTCTGCCGTTCGTGCTGCTCAATGGCGCGTCGGGCATCGCGGTGGGTATGGCGACCGAGATTCCGTCGCACAACCTGCGCGAAGTGGCCACCGCCGCCGTGGCGCTGATCCGCGACGACAAGCTCACCAGCACCGATCTGATGCAGTACATGCCGGGGCCAGATTTCCCGGGCGGCGGGCAGATCATCTCGTCGGCAACCGACATTGCGCAGGTGTACGAAACCGGCCGCGGCAGCCTGAAGGTGCGCGCGCGCTGGAAGATCGAAGAACTCGCGCGCGGCCAGTGGCAACTGGTCGTCAATGAATTGCCCCCCAACACCTCGTCGCAGAAGGTGTTGGAAGAGATTGAAGAGCTGACGAACCCGAAGGTGCGCACGGGCAAGAAGTCGCTGTCGCCGGATCAGCTTCAGATGAAGCAGACCATGCTCGGCTTGCTGGATGCCGTGCGCGACGAGTCCGGCAAGGATGCGCCGGTGCGCCTCGTGTTCGAGCCCAAGAGCAAGAACATCGACCAGCAGGAATTTGCCAACTCGCTGCTGGCGCATACGTCGCTGGAATCGGGCGCGGCCATCAACCTGGTGATGATCGGCATGGATGGCCGGCCGCGCCAGAAGGGCCTGGCCGAAATCCTGCGCGAGTGGATCGCCTACCGCTTCGCCACGGTCACGCGCCGCACGCGCCATCGTCTGGGCAAGGTCGAAGACCGTATCCATATCCTCGAAGGCCGGCAGATGGTGCTGCTACGCATCGAGGAGGTGATCCGCATCATTCGCGAGAGCGATGAGCCCAAGGCCGCGCTGATCCAGGCCTTCAACCTGACTGACCGTCAGGCCGAGGACATCCTGGAAATCCGCCTGCGCCAACTTGCGCGCCTGGAAGCCATCAAGATTGAGCAGGAGCTGAAGAACCTGCGCGAAGAACAGGGCGAGTTGGACGTGCTGCTGAAGTCCGAGACCATGATGCGCCGTCGCATCATCAAGGAGATCGAGACCGATGCCAAACAATACGGCGACGACCGCCGCACCTTCATCCAGGAAGAGCGCCGTGCCGCCGCCGAGGTGAAGGTGATCGACGAACCCGTCACGGTAATCGTTTCGCAGAAGGGCTGGGTGCGTACGCGTCAAGGCCACGGCCACGACGCGACGCAATTCGGCTTCAAGGCGGGCGATATGCTGTACGACACCTTCGAGTGCCGCACGACGGACGCGCTGCTGATCTTCGGCACGCGCGACGACAAGGGCACGGGCCGTGTGTATTCCGTGGCCGTGGCCAACCTGCCTGGCGGCCGTGGTGACGGCGTGCCGCTGACCACGTTGATCGAGCTGGCGCCGGGTACGCACATTGCGCACACCTTCGCAGGCCATGCCGAGCAGAACCTCGTCATCTCCACGCAAGGTGGCAACGGCTTCCTGGCCAAGGTGGGCGACATGGTTGGCCGCCAGAAGGCAGGCAAGGCGTTCCTGACGCTGGACGAAGGCGACCAGCCCAACAAGCCCGCTCCGGTGCCGGCTGACGCGTATGGCGTGGCGTGTCTGTCGGAAGGCGGCCGCATGCTGCTGTTCCAGATCAGCGAGTTGAAGACGCTCGCCAGCGGTGGCCGTGGCGTGATCCTGATGGAGCTGGAGAAGAATGAAACGCTGCTTCAGGCGGTGGCCTTTGGCGCAGCGGGCTTTGTGCTCTCGGGCACCGGCCCACGCGGCGGCAAGGCGGTCGAACAGACCCTGACGACCCGCGCGCAAGAGCCGTACGCCGGTAAGCGCGCACGCAAGGGCAAGACGCTGGAACCCAAGCTGCGCGATCCGAAGCTGTCGCTGCCCAAGCCCGCACCGGAAGCCGCCTGAACCGATGAGCGACCTGAGCGTCGAGCCCGAAGCCAATGCCGCCGACCGTGCGGCAAACGTTCCCTCATGCAGCAAACTCTTCACCGAGTTTGCGCGCATGGGCCTGTCGGGTTTTGGCGGCGTGCTGCCGTTTGCACGCGCCGGCATTGTCGACCGCAATGGCTGGCTCTCCAACGCAGAGTTTGCAGAACTGCTGAGCCTCGGCCAGGTGCTGCCCGGCCCAAATGTCGTCAACCTTTCGGTGATGCTCGGCTACCGTTATCACGGCGTGCGCGGGGCGGCCGCAGCGATGAGCGGCCTGGTGCTGGTGCCGGCGGTGCTGCTGTTGCTGATCGTGATGCTGTACGACCACTTCAGCACGTTGTCGCTCGTGCAGAACCTGCTCAAGGGCATGGCAGCGGTGGCGGCGGGGCTGGTGCTCTCAACGGCCGTCAAGCTGACGCAGGGCCAGTCGCGCACGTGGCGCGCCGTCGGCGTCGGCCTGGCGGTGTTCCTGGCGATCGGCGTGCTGCAATGGCCGCTGCTGCCGGTGATGCTGGTGCTGATTCCGCTCGCGCTCGTGCTGGAATGGAGAGCGATGCGATGAGCAGCTATCTGACCACGGTATTCGACCTGTTCTGGCACTTCCTGGTGCTGTCGTTTCTCGCCATCGGCGGGGCCAGCTCGACGCTGCCCGATATGCACCGCTTCCTGGTCGATACGCGCCACTACATGACCAGCGAGCAACTGAGCGCCATGTACGCTATCTCGCAGGCCGCGCCGGGGCCGAACGTGCTCTTTGTGGAGCTGTTCGGTTGGCAGGCGGCGGGGCTGGGTGGTGCGGTTGCGTCATTGGTCGGCATCTGCGGGCCATCGTGCGTGATTGCGGTCGTGATCGCGCGCGTCATGCATCGGGCGCCGGATGCGCGCTGGGTCACGCTGGTCCGCCGTGGCCTGGCGCCGCTGACCATCGGCCTGATGTTCGCCACCGGCTGGGTGCTGACGCGCGGTGCAGACCACAGCGCCGGCACGATCATGCTGACTGTGGCAACGGTGCTGGCCTGCACCCTGACACGCGTACACCCGCTGCTGCTGGTGGGGCTGGGCGCGCTGGTGGGCGGCTTGGGCTGGGTGTAGCCGCCCAACGCCCACACCAACAATCCACGCCGACAAAGTCCCCAGTCTGATGCGCCCATAGGCGGCGCATGCCGGCCGCCATCTTCCGGCAGTTCCGTATGCGCGCCGCTCTCGACGATGCGGCGGCCGTCAAGCACCACCCAAGGCGAACCACGTTCGCCTTTTTCTTTGGGGGCGACCCAGAAGAAGTCTGACCCTCGTCACGGCCATGCGCGAGATCTCGGGAATACCCCAATACATCTGTCAATGTATATACAACACTATGCGCATCTGCGCGATGTTGTCTGTACGGAGAACAATGGTTGCCGGACGACACCACGCCGCTTTGCTGCCGACGGGCGCGCTGTCGCGGGCTTGATCCGCGACGCGCTGGTACGGAAGCGGACGAAGATCCGCTTGCCATCGCTACGGCCCCCCGGGGGGGCGATCTCGCTTATATGGACAGGAGACAGATTGAAACACCTCCAACGCAACCTGCGCGCGCGGCATATCCGCTTTCTCGCGCTCGGCTCGGCTATCGGCACGGGCCTGTTCTATGGGTCTGCATCGGCCATCCAGTTGGCCGGACCGGCTGTGATTCTCGCGTACATCATTGGCGGCGCCGCCGTCTACATGGTCATGCGTGCGCTTGGCGAAATGGCGGTGCGGGAGCCGGTCTCCGGCTCTTTCGGACGCTACGCGCGTGACAACCTCGGGCCGCTCGCCGGCTTTCTCACGGGGTGGACCTACATCCTCGAAATGGTGATCGTCTGTCTCGCGGACGTGACCGCCTTCGGCATCTACATGGGCTTCTGGTTTCCCGATGTGCCGCAATGGATCTGGGTGCTCGGCATTGTCATGCTGATCTGCGGCCTGAACCTGTGCAACGTCAAGGTGTTCGGCGAAATGGAATTCTGGCTCGCGCTGGTCAAGATTCTTGCGATCGGCGCCATGATCATCGGCGGCACCGCCATCCTGTTCCTTGGCGTCACGATGAACGGCGAGCACGCACCCGGCTTGAGCAACCTGTGGGCGCACGGCGGCTTCCTGCCGCACGGCGTCGGCGGGCTCGTTGCCTCGCTGGCCGTCGTGATGTTTGCCTATGGCGGCGTCGAGATCATCGGCATCACTGGCGGTGAAGCGCAGAACCCGGAGAAGGTGATCCCGAAGGCGATCAACGCTGTGCCGGCGCGCATCCTGCTGTTCTACGTGCTGACGATGTGCGTGCTGATGGCGATCTTCCCGTGGACCGGCATCGGCAGCCAGGGCAGCCCGTTCGTGCAGATCTTCTCCGGTCTCGGCATCAAGTCTGCCGCGGCGATCCTTAACCTGATCGTCATCTCGGCGGCCATCTCGGCCATCAACAGCAACATCTTCGGCGCAGGCCGCATGATGTACGGCATGGCCGAGCAGGGCCAGGCGCCGCGCATCTTCGCCGCGACGTCCCGCCACGGCGTGCCCTGGGTCACGGTGCTGGCCATGGCCGGAGCCCTGCTTGGCGGCGTGGTGCTGAACTACCTGATTCCCGAGAACGTCTTCCTGATCATCGCGTCCATCGCAACCTTCGCGACTGTCTGGGTGTGGCTGATGATCCTGCTGTCGCAGGTGGCCATGCGTCGCCGCCTGTCGGCCGACGAAGTGCGTGCGCTCAAGTTCAAGGTGCCGCTGTGGCCCGTCGGGCCGGCACTCGCCATCGCCTTCATGCTGTTCGTGATCGGGGTGCTGGGCTACATGGAAGACACCCGCGTGGCGCTGTACGTTGGCGCAGGCTGGGTGCTGCTTATGTCGGCAGCGTGGTATGTGTGCGTGAAACCGAACGCAGCAGGCGTCCTGGCTGAAGAGGCGCGCGGGGCATGAGCCCGGCGCATTGACGCCAGGGCCATCACAGCGCCGCGACGGCGCCAAAAAAAGAAGCACGATTCCCAGAGGCAACCCCATGTCGAACCACACCTCCGCGCCGTCGTATGGCGGCCGTGCCGGCGCGCACACCACGGCGCAGGCGCAACCGCTGTCCCGTACGCGCGCCATTGCGGCCATCACCATCGGCAACGGTCTGGAGTTCTATGACTTCGTGGTCTACAGCTTCTTCGCCACGCTCATCGGGCGGCTGTACTTCCCGGTCGGCAACGCGACCGGCCAGTTGCTGATGTCCTTCGCCACATTTGGCGTGGGTTTCCTGATGCGTCCGCTCGGCGGCCTGCTGATCGGTATGTACGCCGACCGCGCAGGCCGCAAGCCCGCCGTGGCGCTTACGCTGTGGCTGATGGGCATCTCGTCGCTGATCTTCGTCGTCACGCCGACCTACGCCCAGATTGGTATCGTCGCGCCGATGCTGGTTGTGCTCGCGCGGCTCGTGCAGGGCTTTGCCATCGGTGGAGAGATGGGCGCTTCCACCGCGCTGCTGCTCGAATACGCGAATGATCGCTCGCGTGGCTTCTATACGAGCTGGCAGCCGTTCAGCCAGGGGCTGGCAGCACTGTTCGGCGCGCTGGTCGGCCTGCTGCTGAGCAATCTGCTCGCGCCGGCAGCGCTGGAGTCGTGGGGCTGGCGGCTCGCATTCGTGATCGGCATTCTCGTCATCCCGGTCGGCCTGGTCATCCGCCGCCGTCTTGAGGAAACCGCCGCGCCGCCGAGCACGCGCGAAGCCGACGCAACACTGCCGCTCCTGCGCGAACACCGCCGTGCGCTGGTGGCGAGCATTCTGCTGATGATCGGCGTGGCCTCGTCCACGTACATCATCGTGTACTACCTCAGCAACTACGCCGTGAGCGTGCTGCACATGCCGCTGTCGCTGGGCATCTGGGCGGCGTGCATTGCGGCGCTGGTGCAGGTGGTGCTGTCGCCGTTTGCGGGCCGGCTGGCGGACCGCGTCGGGCGTCGCAGGGTGGTGCTGTGGTCTCGCGTTGCACTGCTGGCGATGGTCTATCCGGCCTTCGCCCTCATCAACGCAGACCCTTCGCTCCCCCGATTGCTGATCGTGGTCGGTTGTCTGTCGGTGCCGATGTCGATGACCTCGCCGGCATCGATGGTGCTCGTCAGCGAGGTGCTGCCGCAGCGGCTGCGGGCCACGGGGCTGTCGATCGCCTACTGCGTTGCCATCGCCATCTTCGGCGGTTTCGCGCAGTTCTTCTCGACCGAGCTGATCCACCTCACGGGCAATGCAAACGCGCCCGCCTTCTACGTGATCGGCTGCGGGCTGGTCTCGCTGATCGGGCTGGCGATGGTGCCCGAGACGCTCGGCCGGCGCCTGTCGTAACGCTCAGTCCACACCAACGAAGCCGCCGGTCTGGTGCGCCCATAGCCGCGCATACAGGCCGCCGTGTTCCAGCAGCTCCGCGTGCGTGCCGCTCTCCACGATGCGGCCACCGTCGAGCACCACCAGCCGGTCCATGCGCGCAATGGTCGACAGGCGGTGCGCAATCGCAATCACGGTCTTGCCCTGCATCAGCGTTTCCAGGCTTTCCTGGATGGCGGCTTCCACTTCCGAATCGAGCGCCGAGGTGGCTTCGTCCAGGATCAGGATCGGCGCATCCTTGAGCAGCACGCGGGCAATGGCAATGCGCTGGCGCTGGCCGCCAGAGAGCTTCACGCCGCGCTCGCCCACCAGCGCATCGAAACCGCGTCGCCCGTGTGAGTCGGACAGGTGCGGGATGAACTCGTCAGCCCGCGCACGCCGCACGGCTTCCATCAACTCCGCCACGGTGCTATCGGGCTTGCCGTAGCGCAGGTTGTCACGGATGGAGCGGTGCAGCAGCGACGTATCCTGCGTGACCATGCCGATCTGCGCGCGCAGGCTTTCCTGCGTGACGGCAGTGATGTCTTGACCGTCGACCAGGATGCGGCCGCGCTCGACGTCGTACAGGCGCAGCAGCAGATTGACCAGCGTCGACTTGCCCGCGCCCGATGGGCCGACCAGGCCGATACGCTCGCCGGGGCGCACCACGAGGTCCAGCCCTTCGATCACGCCACTGCCCTTGCCGTAGTGAAAGCCCACCTGCTCGAAGCGCACCTCACCGCGCGCGACGTGCAGCGGCTGCGCGTCCGGGCGGTCGGTCACGGTGCGCGGTACGGCAATGGTCTGCATGCCGTCCTGCACCTGCCCGACGTTTTCGAAGATGCCGTTGACCACCCACATGATCCAGCCGGACATGTTGTTGATGCGGATCACCAGTCCCGTGGTCAGCGCGATGGTGCCGGCGCTCACCCGGCCCTGACTCCACAGCCACAGGGCCAGGGCCGTGGTGCCGGCAATCAGCAAGCCGTTCATGGTGGTGATGGTGAAATCCATGATGCTGATCATGCGGCCGGACAGGCGCGTCTTCTCGGTCTGCTCAGCCATGGCGTCGCGCGCGTAGGTTTCTTCGTGCTGCGTGTGGGCGAACAGCTTGAGCGTCGTGATGTTGGTGTAGCCGTCGACAATGCGGCCCATCAGCTTGGAGCGTGCCTCGGTGGCAACGACCGAGCGCGCCTTCACGCGTGGCACGAAGTAGCTCATGGCGATCACGTAGCACGCAATCCATAGCAGCAGCGGCACCATCAGGCGCCAGTCGGCCTGCGCAAACAGCACCAGCGCACTGATCGCGTAGATCACCACGTGCCAGATGGCATCCACTGCCTGCACGGCAGAATCGCGCAGCGAAAAGCCGGTCTGCATGATGCGCTGGGCGATGCGGCCGGCAAAGTCGTTCTGGAAGAACGTCAGGCTCTGCTTGAGCACGTAGCGGTGGTTTTGCCAGCGGATCAGGTTCGACAGGTTCGGGTTGATGACCTGGTGCACCAGCACGTCATGCAGGCCAAAGACGGCCGGGCGCGCAATCAGCGCGACGAAGGCCATCCACAGCAATTCGTTGCGGTGGCGTGCGAAGAAATCCGTGCTGGGCGTGCTCTGGGCCAGGTCGACCAGGCGCCCGAGGAAGTCGAACAGCGCCACCTCGATCAACGCCCCCAGCAGCCCCACCACCAGCAGGAACACGAAGACGCCGCGCACTTCGCGCAGGAAGTAGGCGTAGAAGCGCCAGACTTCGCCCGGAGGCTGGCTGTCGGGCAGATGGCGGAACGGGTCGATCAGCTTTTCGAGGCGGCGCAGCGGCATGTCGGGTCGGGCGGGGGCGGTGCCCCGGAACGGGACGCGCGAAGGCGGAGAGCACGCATGATACGCGCGCGAAACAACCCGTGCCTGAGGGCGGGCATTCCGAGCTCGGAGTTCGACGTGCGGAGCTTTTTTCTCGGTGGTCCGAGCTCGGAACCCGGTGTATCGAGCCTTTTTCTCGGCAATCCGAGTTCAGAGCTCGGCGAGCGGGGGAGTGTCAGGATTTCCGTG
>NZ_DBMV01000034.1 GCF_002298975.1 Ralstonia sp. UBA689 | reverse complement strand
TTAACTGAACGGCATTACGCCATCTGGCGGGTTTTCTTTTGAGTGATCAGCGCTGCGGCGGCTTGCGCTGGGTGACTAGCGCATCGTCCAACGCGGCGCCCAGCCAATCCATGAGCCGAGCTTCAAGCGTACGTGTCAGATCGACGGCCAGTTGCTCGGTCAACAGCGACAGACGCGATTCCAGAGCCGCACGGCACTGCGCTTCAATGAGTGCCGGCCATTCGGACTGGAACCGCCACATCACCTCGCCCATCACGCGCGCCGCGTCGGTGCCGGCAGGTGGTATCGCCGAGGTGGGTGCAAGGCCCTGTTCACGCAAGGCAGGCGGCACGGCAGCCGCCGGTGCCTGAGACGGCGCGGCAGCCGGCGCCGCCACGGGCGCAGCGTCATCCAGCTCGACGATCTCCGTCAGGACGGGGATGTTGTTGTCCGCAGGAGATCCGGAGTTGCGGCCGTCGGCAGTCATGCGCGCCCCACGTCGTGATGTTGGATCGGATAGCCGCGGTCGCGGTAGAAACGGAAGCGCTCGCGTGCGGCCGCGCGATCGGCGTCGTCATCGCCAACGATCTCGATCAGTCGGGCAAAGCGCGCAAACAGCGGCGGCGGCTCGAACGACAGATTGACCAGGATGTCGTGATGCGGCGCATCGTCCAGCGGCTCGGATACGTCGGCCAGCAGGATCGGCGTCTGCGCGGCGAGCGGGTGCCGCAGGCCGCAGTGCGGCAGGAAATCGAGCTGGCTGAAGGTCCACAACTGCGTGTCAAACGCCTCCAGCGCGGCGCGATCCCCCACCACGATCACCTTGTGGCCCCCGTCGTTACCCATATAGGCCTTGCGCACGAGCCGGCAGGCGTAGGCCAGCTTGCCAGGCACGTTGCTGTGGAAATCGACGCGGGTCATACGGTGTAGTGCATCCGATGCATCAAACGCGGTCCATCAGGAAGCGCGTCAGCAGCGGCACAGGTCGGCCGGTCGCGCCCTTGGCCGCGCCGCTCTTCCAGGCGGTGCCGGCAATGTCCAAGTGCGCCCAGTCGTACTTTTCGGTAAAGCGCGCCAGGAAGCAGGCTGCCGTCACGCTGCCGGCCGGGCGGCCACCGATGTTGCCCATGTCGGCAAAGTTGGACTTGAGCTGCTCCTGGTACTCCTCGTCCAGCGGCATGCGCCAGGCGGTGTCGAGCGATTGCTTGCCCGCCGCCACCAGCGCATCGGCCAGCGCATCGCTGCGGGCATACATGCCGGTGTTGATGTGACCGAGCGCGATGATGCAGGCGCCGGTGAGCGTTGCCACGTCGATCACCACGGCGGGCTTGAAACGCTCCACGTAGGTGAGCGCATCGCACAGGATCAGGCGGCCTTCGGCGTCGGTGTTCAGGATCTCGATGGTCTGGCCCGACATGCTGGTGACCACATCGCCCGGCTTGGTGGCGATGCCGCTGGGCATGTTCTCGCAGGTCGGCACCACGGCGATGACGTTCTGCTTGAGGCCCATCTCGGCCACGGCCCGCAGCGTGCCCAGCACCGAGGCGGCGCCACACATGTCGTACTTCATCTCGTCCATGCCCTCGCCCGGCTTGAGCGAGATGCCACCCGTGTCGAACGTGATGCCCTTGCCAACCAGCACCACCGGCGCCTGCTTGGCCGTGCCGCCCTCATAGCGCAGCACGATGAACTGCGGCGGCTCTTCGCTGCCCTTGGTCACGGCCAGGAAGGCGCCCATCTTCAGGGCCTCGATCTGCTTGCGGCCGAGCACTTCGACCTTGAGCTTGAATTCCTTGGCGATCTGGCGCGCGGTGTTGGCCAGGTACGTCGGCGTGCAGATGTTGGACGGCAGGTTGCCCAGATCACGCGTGAGGTCCATGCCGTTGGCGATGGCGCTGCCGCGCGCGGCGGCCACGGCTGCGACCTTGGCGTCCGCTGCGGGCACGGTCAGCACGACCTTGCGCAGGCCGTTGCCGGCCCCATTGGTCTTCTCGCGCTTGCTCTTGAGTTCGGGATGGCGCTCGATGAAGCGGTAGCTGGCTTCGCGGATGAGCGTGACGGCGGTCAGCACGGCCCAGGTGGTGTCCTTGTCGCGAGCGGCGTGTTCGGTGAGTGTCCAGGTGATATTCGCTGCCTTGGTGCCGGTCAGCACGCGCAATGCGGTGCGCACGGCTTCAGCGTAGGCGCGGTCGGTAAAGTCCGCTTCCTTGCCCAGGCCCACCAACAGCACGCGGGCGGCGCCCACGCCGGCCACTTCGTGCAGCAGCAGCGAGGTGCCCCGCTTGCCTTCAAAGTCGCCCAGCTTGATCAGACGGCCGACCAGGCCTTTGGTGGCCAAGTCCAGCGCCTTGGCGGCGCCGGCCAGGGTCTGCGACTCGAACAGACCGATCACGAGGCAATCACTCTTGGCGGCCAGGGCGCCAGCTTTGGCCCAGTCGAGGGCTTTTGTGCTAAATTCCATCGCGCTTCTCTCTATGAGGCGAGTCAACGAAAGCCCACATTATCCGCGATTTTGCACAGGGGCTCCGATGGCATGACCATCGACCTGACCTCGCCGTCCCACCCCGCACCCGCATGATTTTCGAACAAGCCCTGCGACGCGAGCTGTCCTTTACCGCCGGCGCCGTCTTCCTCGTGCTGCTGACGTTCATGCTGACCACGCTGGTGATCCGCATTCTCGGCATGGCCGCCAACGGCGAGGCCAACCCGAACGACGTCCTGCTCCTCATCGGCCTGGCTGCGCTGGGCTACCTTGCGATTCTCTTGTGCGCCACCCTCTTCATCTCAGTGCTGCTGGTGCTCACGCGCTGGTACAAGGATTCCGAGATGGTGGTGTGGTTCACCTCGGGCATCAGCCTGACGGATTTCATCCGCCCGGTGCTTCGTTTCTCGCTGCCGTTCATCGTGCTGGTGGCGCTGCTGGCCCTCTTCGGCTGGCCGTGGGCCAACCAGCAGAGTGCGCTGTTCCGAGACCGCTTCGAGCAGCGCGACGTGCTGTCGATGATCTCCGCCGGCCGCTTCATCGAGCCGGCGCACGGCAACTACGTGCTCTTCATCGAAGGCGTCGACTCGGGCATGAAGCACGCCCGCAACCTGTTCGTCGCCAATGCCGAGCAGGACAAGATCGGCGTGGCGCTGGCCAAGACCGGCGAGTTCAAGACGATGCCCAACGGCGACCGCTTCATCGTGCTCGACAAGGGCCGCCGCTACGAAGGTACGCCCGGCAAGCTCGACTACCGCATTGTCGAGTTCGACAAGTACGGCGTGAAGGTTGCCAACAAGCCGCCGCAGGCTGACGCCAACCTGCCCACCAAGAGTCGCTCCACGAAGGATCTGCTCGCCAACCCGACGCCCGAGAACCTGGGCGAACTGGTCTGGCGGATCGGCCTGCCGCTGCTGGCGCTGAACTTCGTGCTGATCGCCATTCCGCTGGCCTACGTCAACCCGCGGCTGGGCCGCTACACGCCGATGATCTTCGCGGTGCTGATCTACCTGACCTACTCCAACCTGCTGAACCTGTCGCAGGCGTGGGTGGCGCAGGGCAGGATGAACGCGATGCTGGCCTGGTGGCCGATCCACCTGGCGGCATTCGTCTGCGCAGTGCTGCTGCTCCGCTTCCGCCACTACAGCGCGGCAGGCCTGAAGGGCATCTTCGCCCTGCTCGGGATTGCGCCCAAAGCGGCGCCGAACAAGGCGGGCGCATGATGAAGATGCCGGTCTTTGAGAAGTACTTCGCGCGCCAGATCTACGGCGTGTTTGTCTTCATCCTGTTTGCGGTGCTGGCGCTGTTCATCTTCTTCGACATGCTGGGCGAACTGGGCTCGGTGGTCGGGCGCTACACCACGCTCGTCGCGTTCTTCCACGTGATGTTGCAGGCGCCCACGCGCGTGTACGAGGTGATTCCGGTCGCGGCGCTCATCAGTGCCATCTACGTGTTCTCGCAGATGGCGAGCCAGTCGGAATTCACGATCTTCCGCGTGGCGGGGCTCGATACGCGGCGCGCACTGCTGTCACTGTTCAAGATCGCGCTGCCGCTGGCGCTGATGACTTACATCTTTGGCGAGTTCATCGGTCCGAAGGCGGAACAGTATGCGCAGAAGGTGCGTCTCGAAGCGCTGGGCGCAACGGTGTCGGCCGGCTTCCGCACGGGCGTATGGGTCAAGGACCGCGGCTCGGCCAAGGCGGACGGCAGCGGCGGCGAGGTGACGCGCTTCATCAATGTGGGCGCGCTGCAGCCGGACCAGTCCATCCAGGGCCTGCGCATCTATGAATTTGATGCAGACTACCGGTTGAATTCGATCCGCGTGGCGCAGCAAGCACGCTATCAGGGACACCAGAACTGGCAGCTCAGCAACGTGACGGAGACGCGCTTCATCGAGTTCCCGCGCAAGCCCGGCACCGCCACACCGCAGGACACGGTACAGGCCGTGCCCGGCGCGCCCGACGCGCTGGCACCGGACTTCCGCGGCGAGCAGATCCAACTGCCGCAACAGGAGATGCACTCCGAACTCACGCCGCAGATCCTGTCGGTGCTGATGGTCACGCCCGACCGCATGGCTACGCTTGACCTGTTCCAGTACATCCGCCACCTGCGCGACAACAAGCAGGACACACAGCGCTACGAAATCGCACTGTGGAAAAAGGTGGTCTATCCGTTCACGGTGCTGGTGATGATGGCGCTGGCCCTGCCCTTTGCCTATCTGCATGCGCGCGCCGGGGCGGTGGGCCTGAAGGTATTCGGCGGCATCATGCTGGGCCTGTCGTTCCAGCTCGTGAACAACCTGTTCTCGCACGTCGGGCTGCTCAACACCTGGCCGGCCATCTTCACGGCCATTGTGCCGGGTGCGCTGTATCTGGCGCTGGCACTCGTATCGCTGCGGTGGGTGGAGCGTCACTGATGGCCGCGCGCGCGCTCGTGCTGTTTGCGCATGGCGCACGCGATGCCCGCTGGCGCGAGCCCTTCGATCGTCTGCGCGAGCGCCTGGCTGCACAGCAACCGGACGTCGACGTCCGCCTCGCCTTTCTTGAATTGATGGCACCCGACCTGCCGGCCGCGATCGACGATCTGGCCGCTGCCGGCGCGCAGAGCGTCACCATCGTGCCGGTATTCTTTGGCCAGGGCGGTCATCTGCGCCGCGACCTGCCGGCACTCGTAGCGCAATGCGCGCAAGCCCACTCGGCGCTCTCTCTCCGTTGCGCTGAGGCCGTAGGCGAAGACGACGCCGTGCTCGACGCAATTGCCGGCTATTGCTCGCGTCAGCTCGTCACCGGCGGCTGATCAGCACCCCGCAGTGGCGCACTGGACGCGGTCGAGTTCAGTTGCGCGCATCAGGACGATGGCGACGGAAACGGCGTTGTCAACTGCCATTCCGGCCCGAACACCAAGCCGCCTGACATCCCAGGCGCCGCATGCGGCAAGCGTGGTCAGCGCGGCGGCGCCAAGCACCTGCACAGCAGCACGCCCGACAGGCAAACGGATCAACGAAGCGGCAGCAATCATGGCATGGGCCGGGTATCCCGCACTCGGGCGGATGCGGCCCGGATACTCCCATGCCGGTTGTGTCGGCTCAAGCGCTCATGCGCGCCGCCGATACGATTGGTTGCAGCGTCTCACAGAGTTTTCGCAACGTCTCGCGCCCCCTGCCAGCCACTCTCGGCTTCAACCTGCACAAAGCGTGCGTGCACGTTGTTCTCGACGTGAAACCCATGCGTGCTGAACTCCACCAGCTCCAAGGTCAGGCCGAGGTAGCGGCGCGTGAATACGTCGGCCAGGTGCGTGCGCATGGCCGCGAACATCTCTGCGCAGATGGGCCCGGTGACCGTATTGGGTCGGCCCGCCTTGATGCGGAACGTCGCGTGGATGAAGGCGTCATCCTCGGCACCGTCAGCCATGCGGTACTGGTCCAGGCGTAGCGCGCGCGTACGGAGGCCACCGGTGGGAAAGACATCCGCATGGCCGATCAGCACGGCATTGAGCACGCGCATCAGCTCCGGGATGCGCGCGTCGGCTTCAACATTGGCGGTGTATTCGATGATGACGTGCGGCATCGCAGGCGTCCGGAAAGAGAAGTTAAGAGGCCGTTGCAAAATGAAGCGAAGCGGTTCTGACGGTTCAACGCCAATGCAGACAGTACAAGTCGTACGGCAAGGAAGGTTGGGCCGTCAGAAGCATTTGGCAGCGGTCTCTAGGTGATTAACGCGCCGCTGCTGCCTCGGTGGACAGCGCCGATTCGAGCGCATCCACCACCCGCGCCAGGCGGCCGAGCGACGGTGCGCGCTGCACGCAGACATCCCATTCAGCCGGCGCCGACGCGAGCTTGTGCACCGACAGCGAACCCTCAGCAATCTGCTGCCCGATCAGCCGCACAGGCGCAAACCCGAGCCCGAAACTTTCCGCCACCAGCGCGTGCTGCAGCGGCACCGATTGCACTTCCGCCGCTACGTTGGGCGCCAGCCGATCCGCCTCGAAGCGGCCCAGGAGCCAGGCGCGCATCTCGCAACCGGCGGGGTTCAGCACCCAGGCCTCGTCCGTAACCTGCGCCATCGACAACGTGGCCGGCAGCTTGCGCGCGGGCGCGGCAATCAGGCTGACGGGCTCGGTGCCGATCACGCGGACGCCCGCATCGGTATGGTTGCCGCGCGCGTTGGACGGCGTCAGCCACAGCGCGGCATCCAGCTCGGCACGTTTCAAACGCTCGCGCAACACGCCGCCCCATTCGCAGCTCAGCCGGAACGATACGGCCGGAAAGCGCTCCCGCAACCCCGACAGCACGCGCGCAAACCGCGCATCGCCCACCGCGTGGCTCACGCCCACGCGCAGCGCGCCTTCCGGCTCGCCGCTCGCACGCACGCTGCCGCGCAGTGCCTCGAACTCGCCGACGATGGTGCGGCAGCGTGCCAGCACCGCTTCGCCCTCGGCTGTCAGGCGGAACGGCTTGACGCGCCGATCGAAGAGCACCGTGTCGAGCGCGCGCTCCAGCCGCTGGATCTGCTTGGTGACAGCCGGCTGCGTCAGCGGCAAGTGCTCGGCCACTCGGGCAATCGAGCCGGTCTGCGCCAGCAGCACGAAGGTACGCATTTCCTCAAGCACGACGACATTCCCAATCGTTATGTTTTATTTGAACAAATTGAATTGGATTCATCTTAGGTGACGCGCCACAGTATCGCCAGACGCGCTGTTGCGTTGCTTTTCCTTACGGAGAACAAGGACACCATGAAAGCCCTGGCACTGACCGACGGTTACGGCATCGACGCCCTGCGCCCCATCGAGCGCGACACGCCCGCGCCCGCCCCTGACGAAATCATCGTGCGCACGCACGCCGCTTCGCTCAACTACCGCGATCTGGAGATCGTCTCCGGCACGTTCTTTACGCGCTTTCCGTTGCCGCTGATCCCACTGTCGGATGGCGTGGGCGAAGTCGTGGCCATCGGCGAGAACGTGACGCGCGTAAGCGTTGGCGACCGTGTGGCCGGCACCTTCTGGCAACGCTGGGACGGTGGCGACTTCCGCAACGCCGACACGCGCCGCATGCTGGGCGGCCCGATCGACGGCTGGCTGGCCGATACCATCCGCTTGGATGCGGGTGGCGCGGTGGTTGTGCCACCGCACCTGAGCGACACCGAAGCCGCCACCCTGCCCTGCGCGGGCCTGACCGCGTGGCATTGCCTGATTGAAGCGGGCAACATGCAACCCGGCGAGACCGTGCTCGTGCAAGGCACGGGCGGTGTATCGATGTTCGCGGTGCAGTTCGCATTGATGGCCGGGGCGCGGCCCATCGTGCTGTCGAGCAGCGACGCCAAGCTGGAGCGCGTCCGGGGGCTGGGTGTGCCCGAGTCGGACACGATCAACTACCGCGCGACGCCCGAATGGCACGAAGCGGTGCTCGCGCGCACGGACGGCCGCGGCGTCGATCACGTCATCGAAGTGGGTGGCGGGGGCACGCTGCAGCGCTCGCTGAAAGCGTTGCGGGTGGGCGGGCAGATCCACTTAGTCGGCTATCTGGCCGGGCACGGCGGCGGCGTGAATCCGCTGGAGATCTTCGCGCGCAAGGCGATCCTCCGGCCGGCGTCGGTCGGCTCGCGTGCTTCGTTTGAGGCAATGAACCGGGCGATTGCGCTGCACGGTCTGCACCCGATCGTCGATCAGGTGCTGCCGTGGCAGGACGCGCCAGAGGCGTTCCGGGCCATGCAGGCCGGACAGGTGTTCGGAAAGGTTGCGCTGGCGTTCTGAACCATGCCCTGAGGCTAGGCGTTAGGCGGCCAGCACGTGGGGCTCGCTGGAGAAGCCTTCCGGCGCAGCCACCGTCGCGCGCGCAGCAAACGCGTCGCCGATCATCAGCAAGCTCGGGTGCTCAGGGTTGATCCACGCGGCGGCGGCGCCATCGGCCATCTGCTGCAGGGTGAAGCATGCCGAGCGCTGCTCGGGCGTGGTGGCGGCTTCGACCACCCAGGCGGGCGTCGACGGTGCGCGGCCGCGAGCAATCAGGTCAGCGGCAATGGATGCTGCTTGGTCGCGGCCCATGTAGTAGACGAGCGAATCGGCCTGCGCCACGGGTTCCGGCACGATGCCTTCGGGTTGCGGCGTATCCGGATCGGCCGCCTTGGCTTGCGTAACAAACGCGACGCTGCGGGCGACGCCGCGCTTGGTCAAGGGCTGGCGGATGGCAGACGCGGCTGCCAGCGCAGCAGTAATGCCCGGCACGACTTCGTAGTCGATGCCGGCCTGCTCGAGCGCCTGCAGTTCCTCGTCGGCACGGCCAAACAGCATCGGGTCGCCGCCCTTGAGGCGCACCACGCGCTGATATTTGGTCGCCAGATCGACGAGTTGGCGGTTGATGAAGCGCTGCGCGGTGGAACGCTTGCCGCAACGCTTGCCGACAGCGATCAGCACCGCCTGCGGGCAATATTGGAAGACCTCCGGCGAGACCAGCGCGTCGTGCAGCACGACCTCGGCTTCGCCCAACAACCGTGCACCGCGCACGGTGATGAGGTCTGCGGCGCCGGGGCCTGCACCAATCAGGCTCACGTGGCCGAGTGTTTTGGGGGTCTTCGCTTCCATTGCCTGGATTCCTTTGCTTTTTCCTGCGGGGCGCAGCTTACCGCGCCCCATCCACATTAGGAAAATGCACGGATCATGCCAGCCGCCACCGTATGGTGCGTCGCTTCGTCCACCAGGATGAACGCGCCGGTCGCCGGGTTATCACCGTACGCATCGCAGACGATCGGCTTCTGCAGGCTGATGTTGACTGTGCCGATATCGTTGAGCGCGATCTGCTTGCGGCCGGTTTCGTGCGACAGCGTATGCACGTCGAGCACGCGCTCGACTTCCGACACACGCGCAAACACGGTGGCAGTCGTGTGCTTGAGCACATACTTGCGGGCCGGGTTCAGCTCATGCTCGTCGAACCAGCACAGGTCGGCGTGCAGCTTCTTGGCGGCGTTGGCGGCGGTCGTCGGGGCGGCAACAATGGTGTCGCCGCGGGAGATGTCCACGTCGTCGGCCAGACGCACGGTGATGGTCTCGCCGGGGCCGGCGGATTCAGCTGCGCCATTGGGCGTCAGCACTTCAGCCACCGTGGTTTCGCGGTTGGCAGGCAGCACGCGCACGGCTTGGCCAACGCGCACGGTGCCGGCTTCCACACGGCCCATGTAGCCGCGGAAGTCATCGGCCTGCGAGCCGTCCTGACGCGCCACGAGCTGCACCGGGAAGCGCAGCGCGTCATCGCCCACCGGAGCCGTCTCCTCCACCTTGAGGTCTTCGAGCAGCGCCAGCAGCGGCTCACCCTGATACCAAGTCATGGCTTCGGAGGCATGCACGATGTTGTCGCCGCGCAGCGCCGACACCGGCACGTAGCGCACGTCGTGCAGGCCCAGTTGGGCAGCCAGCGCATCGTAGGCGGCACGGATTTCGTTGAAGCGCGTTTCGCTGTAGTCAACCAGATCCATCTTGTTGATGGCCACGATCACATGCTGCAGCTCCAGCAGCTTCACGATGGCCGAATGGCGCTTGGTCTGGGCCAGCAGCTCCGTCTTGCCGTCGACGGTCGTCACGCGCGTGGCATCGATCAGGATGATGGCGGCGTGCGCGGTCGAGGCGCCGGTCACCATGTTGCGCGTGTACTGCTCGTGGCCCGGCGTGTCGGCAATGATGAACTTGCGGCGCGCGGTCGAGAAATAGCGGTACGCCACGTCGATCGTGATGCCCTGCTCACGCTCGGCTTCCAGGCCGTCGGTCAGCAGAGAAAAATCGATCTGTTCGCCAGCGGTACGCTTGTTCTTGGCGTTGGCCAGCGCTTGCAGTTGGTCGGTCAGCACGGCCTTGCTGTCGTACAGCAGGCGGCCGATCAGCGTGCTCTTGCCGTCGTCAACGGAACCGGCGGTGATGAAGCGCAGCAGGCCTTGGTGCGATGCAGGATGCGTCGCTGGGTGCGTCGAATGCGTTGTCATGATCAGAAATACCCTTCCTTCTTGCGCTTTTCCATCGAGGCTTCGCTCGTCTGGTCGTCCATGCGCGTGGCGCCGCGTTCAGTGATTTCGGTCACGGCCGTCTCGGCGATGATCTCGGCCGGCGTGGCAGCGGTGCTCGCCACCGGGCATGTGCAGCTGATGTCGCCCACGGTGCGGAAGCGCACCGACAGGACTTCACTCACGTCGCCATCGGCCTTGGGCGTGATCGACGTAACCGGCACCAGCAGGCCGTTCTTGCGCACGACTTCACGTTGATGCGCGTAGTAGATCGGCGGCAGGGCGAGGTTCTCGCGGGCGATGTACTGCCACACGTCGAGTTCCGTCCAGTTAGAGATCGGAAACACGCGCATCTGCTCGCCCTGTGCCATGCGGGCGTTGTACAGGCTCCAGAGTTCCGGGCGCTGCGCCTTCGGATCCCACTGGCCGAACTCGTCGCGGAACGAGAAGATGCGTTCCTTCGCGCGGGCCTTTTCTTCATCGCGGCGGGCACCGCCCATCAAAGCGTCGAAACCGTGCGATTCGATTGTTTCCAGCAGCGTGACGGCCTGTGCCGCGTTGCGCGAATCGGTTTCCTTGCGCAGGCGCACCGTGCCGCGCTTGATGGAATCTTCCACATGCCCGACCACCAGGCGCGCACCCAGCTTGGCAACCTGCTCGTCGCGGAAGGTGATCACTTCCGGGTAGTTGTGGCCCGTGTCGATGTGCACCAGCGGGAACGGCAGCTCGATCTTGCGATCACCCAGGCGGAATGCCTTGAGCGCCAGATGCAGCATCACGATCGAATCCTTGCCGCCCGAGAACAGCAGCGCCGGGTTGCGGCACTCGGCCACCACCTCGCGGATGATGTAGATCGACTCGGCTTCCAACCAGTCGAGGTGTTCGTTCTGCACAGGCGTCAGTGCCGTGCCGGGGATCTCGCTCATCACTCCCATGATTCTTCCTTCGCTTTCGCTCAATTCTTTTGCGACAGGTTCGTCGCCGAATTTGTCACCGCATTTGCCACATGCAGACCGCATTCCTTGCTGTCGCGCGATTCCCACCACCATCGGCCGGCGCGCACGTCCTCGCCGACACGCACCGCGCGCGTGCACGGCTCGCAGCCGATACTCGGATAGCCCTTGTCATGCAGCGCGTTGGTCGGCACGTTGTGCTGCTCGAGGTAGGCCCAGACTTCAGCCTCGGACCAGTCGAACAGCGGGTTGTACTTGGCGATGCCGCGCGCGGTGTCGTCTTCGGCAAACGGCAGGTCGGCACGGGTGACAGCCTGCTCGCGGCGCTGGCCGGTGAGCCACCCGTCGGCGTCTTTCAGTGCGCGGTTCAGCGGCACCACCTTGCGGATGTTGCAGCAGGCCTTGCGCAGCTCGATGCTGTCGTAAAAGGCGTTGAGGCCATGGTCGCGCACGTAGGCTTCCACTGCGCGGGCGTCCGGTGCGTACTGCTCGACGGTGTAGCCGTAATGCTCGCGAATGCGGTCCAGCATCGCCAGCGTTTCGGCGTGCAGGCGCCCGGTTTGCAGCGTGAAGATCGGCAGGTGCACCCGCACGGCCTCGGGGCTGCGCAGGATCGCATCGGTCACGACCATGTCTTCGGCGGCCAGGCTGGTGGCGAACTTCGCCACGCCGTGCTTGGAGGCAATCTCGGCCAGGCGTTCGAACAGCGCGGCTTCCTTGGCGGCCAGCGCCTGGGCGGTACCGGTGTAGACGGGACGCGTCCACAGCACCGGACGCCCGATTGCGGACACCGGCACTTCGGACACAGCGATATCTTGGGTGTCGCTCACGCGGCCTCCTGGACAGCACGCTCGCGGCGGAACAGCGGGCGCGGTTCGTCGACGGCGCCTTGGTAGCGCACGCTGATCTCGCCAAAGCCATTCAGCGCGTCGTCGATGTTCTTGTCTGCGCGCACGGCGTAGGCGTCAAAACCGCAACGGCGCATGAAGTCGAGCTGATCGCGCAGCACGTCGCCAATGGCGCGCAACTCACGCGTAAAGCCCAGGCGCTGGCGCAGCAGGAATGCCGTGCTGTAGCCGCGGCCGTCTCGGAAGACCGGGAAATCCACCGCCACCAGCGGCAGGGTCGGCAGGTCGGCCTGCAGGGCAAACGGCTCGTCTTCCGGGGCCAGCCACACGGCCAGCGTGCCGGCGCGGGCACGGGCCAGCAACGCTTCGCGGTTAGCTGCCCAGTAGGGCAGCGGCACGATGGCGTGGGCGGCGGCATCCACTTCGGCTTGTGCCAGATCGCCACCTTCCGGTGCGCGCAGCACTGTCCAGTCATCGGCCACGACGGCCGGGGCACCGTTTTCCAGCTTGATGATCTTGCTCATGCTCATTTCCCTCGGCGTTCAGGCTTCTTCACGGGCGTAGACGCGTTCCTTGAACGGAGCCATGCCGATGCGGTTGTAGGTATCGATGAACAGCTCGTCTTCCGTGCGGTTGGCAACGAAGGTGTCGATGATGCGTTCGATCACGTCGGGCATTTCTTCAGCCTTGAACGACGGGCCGATGATCTTGCCGATCGCCGAATCGTTGCCCTGCGCGCCGCCCAGCGACACCTGGTACCACTCTTCGTCGTGCTTATCGACACCCAGGATGCCGATGTTGCCGACGTGGTGGTGCCCGCACGAGTTGATACAACCTGAGATGTTGAGCGACAGCTCGCCCAGGTCATACACGAAATCGAGGTTGTCGAAACGCGCTTGAATCGCCTGTGCGATAGGGATCGACTTGGCATTGGCCAGCGAGCAGAAATCGCCACCCGGGCAGGCGATGATGTCGGTCAACAGGCCGATGTTGGCGGTGGCCATGCCATGCTGCTTGGCGAGTTGCCACAGCTCGAACAGGTCATGCTTCTTGACGTCTGGCAGGATCAGGTTCTGCTCGTGCGCCACGCGCAGCTCGCCGAAACCGAAGCGTTCAGACCAGTCGGCCACCAGCGCCATCTGCTCGGCCGTCGCGTCGCCCGGGGGCAGTGCCACGCCCGGCTTGAGCGACAGCGTGACGGAAGCGTAGCCCGGCACGCGGTGCGCATGCACGTTGCGGCTCACCCAGCGCGCAAATGCCTTGTTCTCAAGCAGCGCCTTCTCGTAGGTGGCGTCGGTGTCGGCCAGCTTTTCGTAGGCGGGCGGCGTGAAGAACCCGTTCACCCGGTCGAACTCTTCCTGCGTGATGGTCGACGGGCCGTCCTTGATGCTCTGCCACTCTTCTTCCACCTGGCGGGAGAACTCTTCCGCGCCGATGGCCTTCACGAGAATCTTGATGCGCGCCTTGTATTTGTTGTCGCGGCGGCCGTAGCGGTTGTACACGCGCAGCGTCGCTTCGATGTACGACAACATGTGCTGCCACGGCAGGTCTTCCTTGATGATCGCGCCGAGGATCGGTGTGCGGCCCATGCCGCCGCCGGCCAGGATGCGCAGCAGCAGTTGGCCGTCCGCGCCGGTGTAAGCGTAGACGCCGATGTCGTGCAGTTGCACCACGGCGCGGTCTTCACGCGTGGCCGAGATGGCGATCTTGAACTTGCGCGGTAAGAAAGCGAACTCGGGGTTGAACGTCGACCACTGGCGCAGGATCTCAGCCAGCGGGCGCGGATCGGTGTACTCGTCCGCCGCCACGCCGGCAAACTGATCGGTGGTGGTGTTGCGCACGCAGTTGCCGGAGGTCTGGATGGCGTGCATCTCCACCGAGGCCAGCTTGGCCAGGATATCGGGCACCTGATCCAGTTGGATCCAGTTGTACTGGATGTTCTGGCGCGTGGTGAAGTGGCCGTAGCCGCGGTCATGCTCGGCGGCGATGTGGCTGAGCATGCGCAGTTGCTTGGCCGACAGCGCGCCGTACGGAATCGCCACGCGCAGCATGTAGGCGTGGCGCTGCATGTACAGGCCGTTCTGCAGACGCAGCGGCAGAAATTCTTCTTCCGTCAGCTCGCCCGAGATACGGCGGCGCACCTGGTCGCGAAACTGCTCTACGCGGTCTGCGACGAGGCGTTGATCGTAAGCGTCGTATTGGTACATGACTAATCAGTCCGTTCCGGTCTGTGCCGGCGTGCAATTCAAATGGGGGAATACGGCAAAACGCGTTCGTTGCGGTGCTGCGGTCGGTTCAGCGACAACGGCCAGCGCCAAGCCGCATGACGTGGTGGATCTTGCGCATCACGACACCAGCTTGATGGCCGTGACCGTCAGCGTGGCGGCAAGCGCGCCGCGCACCAGACGTTCCGGCAGATTCTTTGAGAGGCGCGCCCCCAGCCAGATGCCCGGGATGGAGCCCACCAACAGAGAGACCAGCAGGTTCCAGTCGATCGTGCCCAGGTACATGTGGCCGAGACCCGCCACGGCGGTCAGCGGTACGGCATAGGCGATATCGGTGCCGGCCACTTCGGCGCTCTTCAACTCGGGATACAGGATCAGGATGAGCGTCGCGCCCACCGCGCCGGCGCCGATGGACGACACCGTCACCAGCACACCCAGCACCACGCCAACGATGACGGTGGCCACGGCCAGCGCCGTGCCCTGCAGGCGGTAGCGCGGGTTGGCCGCCAGCCAGCCCAGCACGCGCTGGCGGAACAGCAGCGAAATCACCGTCAGGATGACCGATGCGCCGATCGTCACGCGAATCAGGTGCATCCACTCCGCATCCAGGTTGCCGGCGGTTTTCAGCACGATCACCGTCACCAGCGCGGCGGGCAGGCTGCCCAGGCACAGGCGCTTGACGATGTCCCAGCGGATATGGCCGTGGCTGCGGTGCGCGATCGTGCCCACACCCTTGGTCAGCGAGGCGAACGCCAGATCGGTGCCCACGGCGGTGGCCGGCGAGAAGCCGAACATCAGCGTCAACAGCGGCGTCATCAGGGAACCGCCGCCCACGCCCGTCAGGCCGACCAACAGGCCGACCAGCAAACCGGAAACCGTATAAGCAAGCGTCATGGCGCGGGAGACATTGAGGGCGTGTTATCACGAAGTTCGAGCATCGTAATGAAGCGGCCTCATATCCCAAACCAATAAAAAATTGTTTGTTTATATGGTGTCGGTTATAAGTAGCGTTCAGTTCGCACCCGTTCTTCTTTATCGACCGCGCAGCCATGAACCTTCACCAATTCCGCTTCGTGCGCGAAGCCGTGCGGCAGAAATTCAACCTGACCGAGGCCGCAAAAGCGCTCTATACATCACAACCAGGCGTCTCCAAGGCCATCATCGAGCTGGAAGAAGAACTGGGTGTCGACATCTTCACGCGGCACGGCAAGCGTATCCGGGGTCTCACGGAGCCGGGCCGGCGCATCCTGGCCTCGGTCGAGCGCGTGCTGGAAGAGGTGGAAACGCTCAAGCGCGTAGGCAAGGACTACGCCGCGCAGGACCAAGGCAACTTCACGATCGCCACCACGCACACGCAGGCGCGCTATGCGTTGCCGAAAGCGATTGCGGAGTTCACGCGCAAGTACCCCAAGGTGCGCCTGTCCATCCAGCAGGGCACGCCCGCACAGATCGCCGAGATGGTGCTGCACGACCAAGCCGACCTTGCCATCGCCACCGAGGGCATGTCGCACGTGAAGGACCTGATCTCCATCCCCGGCTACCAATGGCAGCATGTGGTGGTGACGCCGCCCGACCACCCGTTGCTCTCACGCCAGCACCTGACGCTGGAAGACCTGAAGGGCTACCCGATCATCACGTACGACCAGCACTTTGCCGGCCGCCCCAAGATCGACCACGCCTTCGAACTGCGCCAGATCAAGCCCGACATCGTGCTGGAGGCCATCGACGCGGACGTCATCAAGACCTACGTGGAAGTGGGTCTGGGCGTGGGTATCGTGGCCGGCGTCGCCTTTGACGCCGAGCGCGACCGCAACCTGCGCGCGATTCCCGCCGGGCACCTGTTCGGCACCAACGTCACGCACCTCGGCATCAAGCAAGGGGCGTATCTGCGCGGCTTTGTCTACACCTTCATCGAACTGTTTGCGCCGACGCTCACGCGCAAGCTGGTGGAGCAATTGCTCGCTGGCGAGCACGAAGCGTACGAACTGTAATTCGCCAGAACCTTCCGGAGACTCCATGACGACCCGACGTCGCCTGCTGTGCGGCCTCGCGCTCTTTGCCAGCGCCGTGGCCACTGCCCTGCCCGCCCAAGCCGACATCCGCGTGGGTGTAGTGCTTTCGACCACCGGCCCCGCCGCGGCCATCGGCATCCCGAGCAAGAACACGGTGCAGATGTGGCCCGCGACCATCGGCGGCCAGCGCGCGCAGGTAATCGTGCTGGACGATGCATCCGACCCGTCGATGGCGGTGCGCAATGTGCGCAAGCTGATCGCCGAAGACAAGGTGGACGTAATCGTCGGCCCGACGATCGTGCCGACGGCGCTGGCCTCCCTCGATGCGGTAGCCGAAGGGCAAACGCCGATGATCACGCTGGCGGCTTCGGCCTCCATCGTCGAGCCGCAGGACGCCAAGCGCCGCTGGGCCTTCAAGATGCCGCAGAACGATTCGCAGATGGCCACGCTCGTCACGCAGCACATGGCGGACAACGGCACGCACACCGTCGGCTTTATCGGCTTTACTGATGCGTATGGCGAGAGCTGGTGGCGTGAATTCTCGAAGCTGGCCGAGGTGCGCAAGCTGCGTGTGGTCGCCAACGAGCGCTTTGCGCGCACAGATACCAGCGTGACCGGCCAGATTCTCAAGTTGATGGCCGCCAAGCCGGACGCGATCCTGATTGCCGGGGCCGGCACCCCTGCCGCATTGCCCCAACGCACGCTGGTCGAACGCGGCTACAAGGGCCGCATCTACCAGACGCACGGCATCGCCAGCACGGAATTCCTGAAGGTGGGCGGCAAGGATGTGGAAGGCACGCTCTTCCCGACCGGCCCGGTGGTGGTGGCGCGCGAACTGCCGGCCAGCCATCCGGTGCGCAAGGTGGCCGTGGAATTTGCCGAGCGTTACGAGGCCAAGTACGGCCCGAACACCGTCACGCAGTTTGCGGGTGACGCCTGGGGCGCGTGGCAACTGCTCGACAACGCTACGGCCCGCGCGCTGAAGACCGGTGCCAAGCCCGGCACGCCGGCCTTCCGCGCCGCCCTGCGCGACGCGCTGGAAACCACACGCGACCTGACCGTGCCCAACGGCGTACTGAACCTGAATGCCCAGGATCACCAGGGCTTCGACCAACGCTCGCGCGTGATGGGCATCATCAGGAACGGCCGCTTCGCCTACGCCGGCCCGAAATAACCAGAGACTCGCCATGACACGCATTGCCTTCATCGGCCTCGGTAACATGGGCACGCCGATGGTCCAGCACCTGATCGCCGCCGGGCACACCGTGCGCGCCTATGTACGCCGTCCGGAAGCCGCCGACAACGCCCGCGCCATCGGCGCCGAGCCGGTCAATACGCCCGCCGAGGCCGCGCGCGCCGCCGAGGTCGTCTTCACCAATGTCACATCCACCGCCGACGTGGAGGCCGTGCTGCTGGGGCCGGATGGCGTTATCCACGGTGCACCGCGCGGCGCGGTGTGCATCGACCACAGCACGATTTCTGCCGTGGCCACGCGCCGCATTGCAGCCGAGCTGGAAGCGGCGGGCATCGAATTCCTGGATGCGCCGGTCTCTGGCGGCACCATGGGCGCGCAGAAGGCCACGCTGTCGATCATGGTGGGCGGCAAGGCCGAGGTGCTGGAGCGCGTGCGGCCGCTGCTGCAACTGCTGGGCACCACCATCACGCATATCGGCGGCCACGGCGCCGGCCAAGTCGCCAAAGCCTGCAACCAGATCGTGCAGGTTATCAACATCCAGGGCATCGCCGAGGCCATGATGTTTGCACGCGCCCAGGGCGCCGACCCATCACGCGTGCTGGCCGCCATCGGCCCGGGCTTTGCGGGCAGCCGCATGCTCGACATGATGGGCCCGAAGATGGCCGAGCGTAACTTTGCCGCCGGCATCGAAGCCCGCCTGCACGACAAGGATTTCGGCCTGGTGCGCGAGATCGCCCACGAACTCGGCCTGCAAATGCCGGCAATGGAGCTGGTGGCGTCGCAGCTCAATACGCTGGTCACCAACGGCTGGGGGCATGACGATACGTCATCGCTGCTGCGCGTGCTGGAAGCGCAGAACAAGCGCGAGGCGGATTGAGCCTCCTTTCGCCCCGACCGGCCCGTCTTGTTCGGTGAGCCGGATTTCTGGCATAATTGTCGGCTAATTCGCTCACTGCCCGAGTGGTGAAATTGGTAGACGCAGGGGACTCAAAATCCCCCGCCGCAAGGCGTGCCGGTTCGATTCCGGCCTCGGGCACCAGAATTCAAGCCGCTTCTGTTCACGCAGAAGCGGCTTTTTCATTGCCCGCTCACCACCGACGTGCCAACCCCGCGGCGCGGGGCAACACGCTCCAACAGCCGTGGGATAATGCTACGTTTGCCCCGGGCGTGGCTCAAGAGGTTGTTCGCACGGGCGCGCGAGGGCCTTTATCCGCGTGGCCCGCTCCCTTTCGATATCGCTTCGACAACCACAATGCCCACATACCGTTCCAAAACCTCCACCGCCGGCCGCAACATGGCAGGCGCGCGCTCGCTGTGGCGCGCCACCGGCATGAAAGATGAAGACTTCCAGAAGCCGATCATCGCGGTGGTCAACTCGTTCACCCAGTTCGTGCCCGGGCACGTGCACCTGAAGGATCTCGGCCAGCTCGTCGCGCGTGAGATCGAGGCTGCCGGCGGCGTCGCCAAGGAATTCAACACCATCGCCGTGGATGACGGCATTGCGATGGGCCACGACGGCATGCTGTATTCGCTGCCCAGCCGCGACATCATTGCCGACTCGGTCGAATACATGGTCAACGCGCACTGCGCCGATGCCATGGTGTGCATCTCCAATTGCGACAAGATCACCCCGGGCATGCTGATGGCCGCCATGCGCCTGAACATCCCCGTGATCTTCGTGTCGGGCGGCCCGATGGAAGCCGGCAAGACGCGCCTCGCAAACCCGGTCACGAAGGCCATCGAGATTAAGAAGCTCGACCTCATCGACGCGATGGTGATCGCAGCGGACTCGAAGTATTCCGACGCTGAAGTGGCCGAAGTCGAACGCTCGGCCTGCCCGACCTGCGGGTCGTGCTCGGGCATGTTTACCGCCAACTCGATGAACTGCCTGACCGAAGCGCTGGGCCTGTCGCTGCCCGGCAACGGCACGGTGGTTGCCACGCACGCAGACCGCGAGCAGCTCTTCAAGCGCGCCGGCCAGCGCATCGTGGAACTGGCCCGCCAGTACTACGAGCAGGATGATGAGCGCGTGCTGCCGCGCTCGGTCGGCTTCAAGGCGTTTGAGAACGCAATGACGCTGGACATCGCGATGGGCGGTTCGACCAACACGATCCTGCACCTGCTGGCCATCGCGCAGGAAGCCGGCATCGACTTCACGATGGCCGACATCGACCGCCTGTCTCGCGTCGTGCCGCAGCTCTGCAAGGTCGCGCCCAACACGAACAAGTACCACATCGAAGACGTGCACCGCGCGGGCGGCATCATGGCCATCCTCGGCGAGTTGGACCGCGCCGGCAAGCTGCACACCGACGTGCCGACCGTGCATGCGCCCACGATGAAGGACGCGCTGGACCAGTGGGACATCGTCCGCACGTCGAACGAAGCCGTGCAGACGTTCTACCGCGCTGGCCCAGCCGGCATCCCGACGCAGGTGGCGTTCAGCCAGAACACACGCTGGCCGAGCCTCGACCTGGACCGCGCTGAGGGCTGCATCCGCGCCTATGACCATGCATTCTCGAAGGAAGGCGGCTTGGCTGTGCTGACGGGCAACATCGCGCTCGACGGCTGTGTCGTGAAGACCGCTGGCGTGGACGACAGCCTGCTGGTGTTCGAGGGCACGGCCCACGTGACCGAGTCGCAGGACGAGGCGGTGGAAAACATCCTGAACGACAAGGTCAAGGCCGGCGACGTGGTGATCGTGCGCTACGAAGGCCCGAAGGGTGGCCCCGGCATGCAGGAAATGCTCTACCCGACGAGCTACATCAAGTCGAAAGGCCTGGGCAAGGCTTGCGCGCTGCTGACGGACGGCCGCTTCTCGGGCGGCACGTCGGGCCTGTCGATCGGCCACTGCTCGCCCGAAGCGGCGGCCGGCGGCGCGATCGGCCTGGTGCGCGACGGCGACAAGATCCGTATCGACATCCCCAACCGCACGATCAACGTGCTGGTGTCGGATGAGGAACTGGCGCGCCGCCGCGAAGAGCAGAACGCCAAGGGTTGGAAGCCCGCCAAGCCGCGTCCGCGCAAGGTATCGGCTGCGCTCAAGGCGTACGCGAAGCTGGTCATGTCGGCCGACAAGGGCGCGGTGCGCGATCTGTCCAAGCTCGACGACTGACGCTACGGTGGGCTGCGTGTGCGCCCATCCGCTCCCGAAGCCGCTCTCCGGAGCGGCTTTTCTACTTCTGATCCAATGAGTGTCGGTCCTTACTCGGTGCACGTCGTCGCGGTCGCCATTGCGGCCCTGCTCGCATGGCTCGTTGCACACTCGATGCAACGCGGCCAGCCAGGCAACTCGCAGAAGACGGCGGCCAACCTGCTGCTCGATACGCTGCTGGTCGGCCTGATCGCCGCGCGCGCAGGCTATGTCCTGCGTTGGTGGCCAGAATACAGCGCCGCGCCGGCATCCATCATCGCCATCGGCGACGGCGGGTTCACCTGGTGGGCCGGCCTACCCGTGGCGCTCGTCTTTGTCTGGTGGAGAACGCGACAAGCGCACGCGTTGCGCCGGCCTGCATTGGCCGGGGTGGCGGCCGGCATGCTGGTGTGGGGCCTGGCAAGCGGAGCGCTGACGCTGGTCCAGCGCGCCACGCAGCCCTTGCCGGCCCTGCAGGTTCTGGCCATCGATGGAACCCCCGTTTCGCTGAACAGCTATGCGGGCAAGCCCATCGTCCTGAACCTGTGGGCAACCTGGTGCCCACCGTGCCGACGCGAAATGCCGATTCTGGCCAAAGCGCAGTCGGACTACCCCGGCGTCACCTTCCTGATGGTCAACCAGGGCGAGGATGCACAAGTGATACGCACCTTCCTCGAACAGCAAGGGCTGAAATTCAGCCACATGCTGCTCGACGCGTCATCGAAAACGATGCAAACCTACGGCTCACGCGGACTGCCGACCACGCTGTTCTTCGATGGCCAAGGCAAGCTGGTCGACTCGCACATGGGTGAATTGACTGCCGCTCGCCTCAAAGAGACGGTTCAGCATCACCTCACTCCATGATCGCGCGCGATTGCAGACGCATCCCCATACGCGTTCGCATCGGACAAATCCAAGAGGCCACGCTCTGACGTGGCCTTTTTGCTTTCCAGCTCCCGTGTTGCGCCGATGTCGTGGCGGCCTTCCTCGATATATCACATCATGATATATTTCGCCGAAACCGCCCCCGCCAAACCATGTCCACCGCCGCTTCACGTCCGTTGTCCAAGCAGGACTTCGAAACCCTTTCCGACTTCCGCTATCACCTGCGCCGCTTCCTGCGCACCTCTGAGGATCTGATCCAGTCCAAGGGCATCACGCCGCTGCAGTACCAACTGCTGCTGCACATCAAGGGCTACGCCGGGCGCCAATGGGCCACCGTCGGCGAGCTGGCCGAACGGCTGCAGGCCTCGCCGCACGGCACAGTCGCCCTGGTCACGCGCTGCGAAGAGGCCGGCCTGGTCGAGCGCCGCGCGAGCGAGATCGACGCGCGTCAGGTGGAAGTCCACCTGACGAAGAAAGGCGATCGCCTCGTCGCTCTGCTGGCCGCGCTGCACCAAAGCGAGTTGAGCGCGTTCAGCCGCGCTTTCAAGATCCCCCATTTCGAGCGGTAACGCCATGCAGACCCTTGCACACCGGCGCGATTTCGCGACCGACACCACACTCTTTCGCACCACCGCGCTGGCGGTCGTGATTGCTGCATTTGCCACGCTGGCCGCAGTGGCGCTGCTCAACCTGATCCGCTTCTTCACCAACCTGTTCTTCTTCCAGACGCTGTCGCTTGCCAACCGCTCTCCGGCTGACAACACGCTGGGGCTGTGGGTGGTTGCGGTGCCGGTCATCGGCGGGCTGATCGTCGGGATGATCGCGCACTTCGGCTCGGAGAAGATCCGCGGCCACGGCATCCCTGAAGCCATTGAAGCCATCCTCTTCGGCAAGAGCAAGATGTCGCCCAAGGTGGCCGTGCTCAAGCCGCTCTCGTCCGGCATCGTGATCGGCAGCGGCGGGCCGTTCGGCGCGGAGGGGCCGATCATCATGACCGGCGGCGCAATCGGCTCATTGTTTGCGCAGTTCTTCAAGCTGACCGCCGCCGAGCGCAAGACGCTGCTGGTGGCCGGTGCCACGGCGGGTATGACGGCGGTGTTTGGCACGCCGGTGGCGGCGCTGCTGCTGGCAGTGGAACTGCTGTTGTTCGAATGGCGCCCGCGTAGCATGCTGCCGGTGGCAGTGGCATGCGCGGTGGCCGGCTTCCTGCGCGTGCTGGTGCTGGAGCCCGGCCCGCTCTTCCCGCTGGAAAGCGTCCCGGCGACGCTGCCCGCACTGGGCTCATGCGTGGTCGCGGGGCTACTGTGTGGAGCACTGGCGCGCTCGCTGTCGATGGCGCTCTACAAGACCGAAGACCTGTTCGCCCGCCTGCCGATCCACTGGATGTGGTGGCCGGCCATCGGCGGGCTGGCGGTCGGTATTGGCGGCTATTTCGAGCCGCGTGCGCTGGGCGTTGGCTATGACGTCATTGGCGATCTTCTGCACAACCATCTGGCCATCCGCGTGGCGCTGGCGCTGCTGGTGGTCAAGGCGGTGATCTGGGTGATCGCACTGGGCTCAGGCACCTCGGGCGGCGTGCTCGCGCCGCTGCTGATGATGGGCGCCGGCCTGGGCGTGTTGCTCGGCCCCGTGCTGCCCGGCGGCGATCCGGGCCTGTGGCCGCTCGTGTGCATGGCGGCCACGCTGGCGGGCGTGCTGGGTGCACCGCTCACCGGCATCGTCTTCGCGTTCGGGCTCACGCACGACGTAAACGCCATCCTGCCAGTGCTACTGGCCGTGGCGGTGGCCTACGGCTTTGTGGTGCTCACCATGCCGCGCTCGATCATGACCGAGAAGATCGCGCGACGCGGCTTCCATATCTATCGCGAATACGGCGTCGACCCACTGGAGCGCCACGCCGTGGATGAAGTGATGACGCGCTCTGCGCAAACCATCGAAGCCGAGGCGACGCTGGCCGATACGCTGGCCGGGCGCTTTGGTCCGTCGCAGGCGCACCGGGCGTTTCCGGTGGTGCGTGAAGGCGCGCTGGTCGGCATGCTTGACCGAGCTGCCCTGTTGGCCGGACAGGCACGCGGCGCAAGCATCATCGCCGAACTGTTCGGCGCCAACGCCCCGGTGATGGCGCTGCCCGGCGAAACCTGCCGCATCGTCGCCACGCGCCTGGCGGTGCATGGGCTGGAACGGCTGCCGGTGGTGGCCGATTCGCAATCGCGCCGGCTGGTGGGCATCGTCTCCCGCAGCGATCTGGTCAAGCCATCGCTCGCGTTCTTCGACGAGGAGCAACGCCGCGAGCGATTCCGTCGCGTGCCATTGTCGGGCACGCGCACGCAACTGGAGCTGCGGCGCCGGCGTGCTGGCCGAACGGCGCGTTAAGGCCATCGGGCTTATTGCAGGACAGGCTCGACACGGTCTTGTATGCGTCGGCACAACAGACTTCTGGCCCGTGACCTCGACGAGTACCATCGACCCATGGGCGCGCCACGCGCCTAGCTCTAGTCTGGTGTAACCGCAGCGCATGCTATGCACAGCGGATCGACATACACCAAGCCGGAGCTACCATGAACGAATACACCGTCCGCTTTCAAGTCAAACGCACGATCACCAGCGAACAGGTCAAAGAGAACTTGTCCCTGACGAGACTACCCAAATCACTCGGCAACAACGCCTTCACGATCAGCACGATGATGGGCTTGAGTGACCTGAAAAACGGGCTCAAGCACGGCTTCCCCAACACCCAATGCTCAATCGACGAAGACGACAGCAGCAGTGGCGGAAGTAGCAGCGAATCTGATTGAATCGGCCTCCTATAGGGCCAATCCGGAGACATCACGCACCGGCATTACCCCGCCACGTGCCGGTTGCGCCCACTCTCCTTGGCGCGATACAACGCCAGATCGGCACGCTTGAGCATCTCCGACGCTGTATCGCCCGACCGGCACACCGTCATGCCCATGCTGACGGTCATGACCAGGCCGGTCGGGAAGCTCTCGTCGGGCTCGGCCACGGCGGCGCGCAGGCGCTCGGCCGCCTCGGCGGCGGCTTCCAGCGTGGTGCGGCTCATGACGATGGCGAACTCCTCGCCGCCCAGGCGGCCAACGAGATCGCTGCTGCGCAGGACGCCCGTGGCCAGCGACGCAAAGCGCTGCAGCGCCATGTCGCCCACCGCGTGACCCCACGTGTCGTTGATACGCTTGAAGTGATCCAGGTCGGCCAGCACCAGCACGAGCGGCTCGCCGCGGTTGTGGGCACGCGTGAGAGCCGTCTCGAACAGCGCCAGGAAGCGGCGCCGTGTCAGCACGCCGGTAAGATGATCGAAATGCGCCTCGTTGGCGAGCGCGCTGTTGGTGCGCTGCAGCCGCTGGTTCAGATGGCGCGTGACGCGGTGGTGCTGCCGCTCGCGCAGCAATGACCACGCCACGAGCACGAAGGTCAGCAGCACGCTCACGAACAGCACGAAGCCAATCATGCGGTTGCGGTCATGGGTGGCCATCTGCTGCTCCCAGGCGAGCAGCGGCTCGACCACCATGATGGTGAGGTCGGCGCTGGCATTGCGCGACACCGTAAGCGAGGGAGTGGCACTGCCCTCACGCCAGACCAGACCATTGCGCATCTCTGCCGGCACCCAGCCGGGCACATCGCGCCGCGCCTGCGCGGTGGGCTGATACGGCCACGGGTCGAAATCGACGCGCTGATAAGCGTTGTAGCGATCGCTGGGGCCCATACGCTGCAGGCGTGCGTCCGGCCGGAGCCTGCCCACCAGAGAGGCGTCGGTCGACAGGATGATCAACCCGTTTGGGTCGGTCAGCAGGGACGTCGGATGCGATACCCAGTGCTGCAGGCGCGCGAGGCTCACCTTCGTTGCCATCGCCGCCACCAGATGGCCGCCATCGTCGTACACCGGCGCAGCGAAGAACAGGCCGGGCAGGCCGGTCACCCCACCCACCGTGAACTGCTCGCCCAGTCCGCCCAGCATCGCCTCCTTCATGTACGGCTGCATGCTCGACTGCACGCCGAGGAACGTATCGGCTCGGCCCGCATTGTTGGCCAGCACCACATAGCCGCGCGGGTTGACCACCCAGACATAGTCCAGCCCGAGGTTGCCGGCGGCGGTACTCAGGAAGGCACTGGCCTCGACGACCTCCTGGTGCGTCATGGCTTCCTTGGCACGCGAGCCTTGGTCCATCAGATTCCAACGCGTCGTGTTCACGCGCGCGACGGCGCGCGCGACGGCGTCGATCTGCGCGAGCGTCTGCGGAATGGCGCGCAGCAGCGCCACATCGGCCGTGATCTGGCTCGACATCCCTTCGGCCACCTGGGCGGCGAGCTGGCGCCGGGCATCGACCATCTGCCGCACATCGCGCGCACCCATGGCGTCGGCCACCATGTCAGCACCCACCCAGCAAAGTCCCACACCCACCACGACCGCCGCCAGCACGAGCGCCAGTCGCGCGATGAGGGCGCGCGCTGCGGAAGGCGACGGTGCGGGGGCGTTCATGTCAGGCTCCACCGTGCAGGAAGTGCGCGACGGTCGGATAGCGCAGCGTGACACGCAGCTCGTCGGTCAGGCGTGCATTGCGCAGCCGGCGCGATTCGCTCATGAACGAGAGCAGCGTCGGCTCCAGCCGCTGCGCCGCTTCGGCCCGCGCAATGCGCGGCGGACGTGGCAAGCCGCGCGCATCGGCCACGGCATCGAAATAGTCGCCCATGCGCAGTTCGGAAGCGTCGCTCGCGTGCACCACGCGCTGCGCCCGCCCGCGGAACAGCGCTGCGATCAGGGCCCGCGCCAGGTCATCGGCGTGGATGTGGTTGGTGTAGACATCGTCCTCCGCGCACAAGGCGGGCGTGCCGCGTTCGAGCCGGGCAATGGGCAGGCGATCGGCCGCATAGATACCGGGGATGCGCAGGATCGACGTGCGCCAATCGCCGCGCGCACCCAACCAGCGCACGCGGCGCTCGGCCGCCACGCGGCGCTGCGCACGTGCGGTGGACGGGTTGACCGGTCGGGATTCCTCGACCCAGGCGCCGCCCGCGTCACCGTATACGCCGCTGGTGCTGGCGTAGACGAACGATCGCGCTTGGAGGCGGGTTTTCAAGCGGCCGGTGTAGCGCGCCCGGTCGGGTAAAATGCGATGTTTCGTGCCTCGCGGCATCGGCCCCGGACGCGCCAGCGCGTGCAGCAGCGCAGCGGTACGCGGATCATCCGTGCCCGCAGCCGGCGGTGGCGCCAGGTGCAGCACGCGGGGGCTCAAGCCACGCAGGCGGCGCAGTGACGCGGGATCGTCCAGATTGGCCAACACGGGCACGGCACCGGCTTCGCGCAACGACGCGCGACCATCGTCCCGCGAGGTGACGGCAAAGACGCGAAAACGCGTGCACAGCTTCGTCAGGCAACGCTGGCCGACATCGCCGCAGCCGACGATGAGCACGCGAGGAAGCCCCAGGCGCGGTGCAGGTCTGGGGGGCCGGGCGACCGCCTGGCGCATCATCGGACGTGCCGCAACAAGGCGACCGGACACTCTTTTCAACATATTCGGATTGTAGTATGGCTTACCAGATCAACGTGCTGCCCAGCGGCCGCCAGTTCCAGGCCGAAGACGGCGAGACCATTCTTGCAGCGGCGCTGCGCCAGGGCATCGGCCTGCCGTACGGCTGCAAGAACGGCGCGTGCGGCTCGTGCAAGGGTCACGTGCGCGAGGGCTCCATCGTGCAGGGCAACCACTCGCCCAACGCGCTCTCCGCCCAGGAAGCCACCGAGGGCCGCGCACTGTTCTGCTGCGCCACGCCCGCCACCGACGTCACCATTGAAGTGCGTGAAGTGCATGGTGCCGGCGACGTGCCCATCAAGAAGATTCCGTGCCGCGTGGCGTCGCTCGAGAAGGCCGCGCCCGACGTCACCATCGTCAAGCTGCAACTGCCTGCTACCGAGCGTATGCAATTCCTGGCCGGGCAGTACGTCGAATTCATCCTGCGCGACGGCAAGCGCCGCAGCTACTCGATCGCCAACCCGCCGCACGACGACGGCCCGATCGAGCTGCATATCCGCCACATGCCGGGCGGCGCGTTCACCGATTACGTCTTCGGCGCCAAGGAAGGCGCTCCAGCCATGAAGGAGCGCGACATCCTGCGCTTCGAAGGCCCGCTGGGCAGCTTCTTCCTGCGTGAAGAATCGGACAAGCCGATCATCCTGCTGGCCTCGGGCACGGGTTTCGCGCCCATCAAGGCGATCATCGAGCACGCCCAGTTCATCGGCAGCACGCGCCCGATGACGCTGTACTGGGGCGGCCGCCGCCCACAAGACCTGTACATGCACGCCAAGGCCGAAGAATGGGCGCGCACGCTGCCGGGCTTCACGTACGTGCCGGTCATCTCCAACGCCCTGCCCGAAGACGCCTGGACCGGCCGCACCGGCTTCGTCCACCAGGCAATCATGGCCGATCACCCGGACCTGTCCGGCCACGAGGTCTACGCCTGCGGCGCTCCGGTGATGGTCAACGCCGCCCGCACGGACTTTGCCGCCCAGTGCCGGATGCACCCGGACACGTTCTTCGCCGACTCGTTCACCTCGGAGGCGGACCTGCACCCGGCGGGCTGACGATCAGCCGGCCGACCGTTGCACAAATCCATACAGGGTCAAAATTTCGTTTTGACTTGACTTGGCATCCGTCTTATTCTTGCGCCTTATGAACCAAGCCCTGCACCTCCGACGCCGCCGTACGTTGCTCCCTCCGGGAAGCCGCGCGGCTGTCTGCTGATTGCATATCGGGTTCACAGGATTCGACGATCACAAGGCCACGGGGCACCCCCCGTGGCCTTTGTCTTTTTCCAACAGCGTTTCTTCATCTTCCTGCCGCCTTTTTCTGGAGCTCCTGCCATGGCGTTTGCTGACTACCCCGTCCAGTCCCTGATGTACATCACCAACCGGCCCGAGATCGTCTTCACCGAAGGCAAGGGCTCGTGGCTGACGGACCACAACGGCAAGCGATACCTGGACTTCGTGCAGGGCTGGGCCGTCAACTGCCTCGGCCACTCCAACGACGGCATGATCGCCGCGCTCAACGCGCAAGCGAAGAAGCTCATCAACCCGAGCCCGGCCTTCTACAACGAGCCGATGGCCAAGCTGGCCGGTCTGCTGACAGCGCACAGCTGCTTCGACAAGGTGTTCTTCGCCAACAGCGGCGCCGAAGCCAACGAAGGTGCCATCAAGCTCGCCCGCAAGTGGGGCAAGAAGCATAAGAACGGCGCCTTCCAGATCATCACCTTCGACCACAGTTTCCACGGCCGCACGCTCGCCACCATGAGCGCGTCGGGCAAGGCCGGCTGGGACACCATCTTCGCGCCGCAGGTGCCGGGCTTCCCGAAGGCCATCCTGAACGATATTGCTTCGGTGGAGGCGCTCATCACCGACGAGACTGTCGGCGTGATGCTCGAGCCGGTGCAGGGCGAAGGCGGCGTGCTGCCGGCCACGCCGGAATTCATGCAGCAACTGCGCGCCCTGACCAAGAAGCACAAGATCCTGCTGATCGTTGATGAAGTGCAGGCCGGCTGTGGGCGCTGCGGCACCCTCTTCGCCTATCAGCTCTCCAACATCGAGCCGGACATCATGACGCTGGGCAAAGGCATCGGCGGCGGCGTACCGCTGTCGGCCCTGCTGTGCACGGATGAAGTCGCCAGCTTCGAGGCCGGCGACCAGGGCGGCACCTACAACGGTAACCCGCTGATGACGGCCGTCGGTTGCTCGGTGATCGAGCAACTGCTGGCCCCGGGCTTCCTGGCCGGCGTGCAGGAACGCGGCGCCTACCTGCGCGCGCAACTGCTCAAGCTGTCGGAAGAATTCGGCCTGGCCGGCGAGCGCGGCGAGGGCCTGCTGCGTGCCCTGCTGCTCGGCAAGGACATCGGCGGGCAGTTGGTCGAAGCCGCACGCGAGATGAACCCGACAGGCTTGCTGCTCAACGCGCCGCGCCCGAACATCCTGCGCTTCATGCCAGCGCTCAACGTGACGACCGAAGAAATCGACACGATGATCGGCATGCTGCGCACCCTGCTCAAGGCACACGCCTAAGCTTCAACGTATCGCCCCCGGGGGGGCGCGCTGTGCGCCGCCCTCCTCGGCTTCACCGCTGTTCCCACACCCTGAGGTTTGCCATGGCCGCAACGCATTTTGTTCCGGCCACGGGGATCGTTTTGTCCGACGATCCTGCGTGGCTCCCGCTGGACCAGATCTACGGCTTCCTGTCGCAGGAGACGCACTGGGCGCGCGGCCTGCCCCGCGCGGTGTTCGACCGATCGATCGTCAACTCGCTCGCCTTCGCCGCCTACCAACTGAATGATGACGGGTCGCACGGCGACCTCGTGGGCTTCGCGCGCGTCGTCACCGACCGCGCCACGTTTGCATATCTGTGCGATGTGTTCGTGCTGCCAGAATGGCGCGGCAAGGGCGTCTCGCACGCACTGATGCATTTCCTGCGCGAGCATCCTGAGCTGCAAGGCCTGCGCCGCACGGTGCTGGTCACCACGGGCGCCGACTGGCTCTATCGCAAGCATGGCTTTACCGACGTGCCCGGCGGCAGCGGTTTCATGCAACTGCATCGGGCCAACCTGTACCAGGCCGCCTCGCTCTGACGCCCCCAAAGAAAAAGCCTCGCAATTGCGAGGCTTTTCCGTAACGCTTGGAAACGCTCGGTAGCGCTTATTCGCCCAGGTAAGCGGCCCGCACCTTCGGGTCATCGAGCATCTGCTTGGCGTCGCCGCTCATGGTGATGAGACCGGACTCCATCACGTAGCCGCGGTGTGCCGCCTGCAGTGCCAGGCGCGCGTTCTGCTCAACGAGCAGCACGGTCACGCCCTGCGCCGAGATGTCACGCACGACCTCGAAGATCTTCTCCACCATGATCGGCGAGAGGCCCATCGACGGTTCGTCCAGCAGCAACAGCTTAGGCTGGCTCATCAGCGCGCGCGCCATGGCCAGCATCTGCTGCTCGCCGCCCGACATCGTGCCGGCCAACTGGTTGGCCCGCTCCTTCAGACGCGGGAAGATGCCAAACATGCGGTCGATGTCGGCCTTGATGTTGGCCTCGTCGTTGCGTGTGAAGGCGCCCATCTGCAGGTTCTCGACAATGGTCATGCGCGCGAACACGCCGCGACCTTCCGGCACCATCGCCAGCCCCTGCTTGAGCAGGTTGTAGCTCGGCACGCCCTTGATGGACTTGCCCAGGTACTCCACGTCGCCGCCAGCCCAGTGCTGCAGGCCGGTGATCGCCTTCATGGTGGTCGTCTTGCCGGCGCCGTTGGCACCGATGAGCGTCACCAGTTCACCTTCGCGGATCTCAAGATCCACACCCTTGACCGCCTGAATGCCGCCGTACGCAACCTTCAGCCCGGAAATTTTCAACATCGTCGGTTTCATCCGTATTCCTTTTCCGGCGGGCTAATCAATGCGCGGCTGCGCCGAGGTAGGCCTCGATCACGGCCGGGTTGCTCTGCACTTCGTGCGGCAAGCCCTGCGCGATGACCTTGCCGTAGTCGAGCACGGTCAGGCGGTTGCACAGACCCATCACCAGCTTCACATCGTGCTCGATGAGCAGGATGGTCTTGCCGTCAGAACGGATCTTGTCGAGCAGGCCACGAAGTTCGACCTTTTCGGTGGCGTTCATGCCGGCGGCCGGTTCGTCCAGGGCCAGCAGCTTGGGCTGCGTGGCCAGGGCGCGAGCGATTTCCAGACGGCGCTGGTGGCCATACGACAGGTTGCGCGCCGTGTAGTTGGCGTACTTGCCGATACCGACGTACTCCAGCAGGTCGTGCGCCCAATCTTCGATGGACTGCTCTTCTTCGCGTGCAGCCTTGGTGCGGAACACCGCGCCGATCAGGCCGGCCTTGGTGCGCACGTGGCGGCCGACCATGACGTTTTCCGCCGCGGTCATGTCGCCAAACAGGCGGATGTTCTGGAACGTGCGCGCAATGCCGGCCTTGGCCACTTCGTGCACGGCGGTCGGCTGGTACGGTGTGCCACCCAGTACGAACTCGCCGGCATCGGGCGTGTACAGGCCGGTGATGACGTTGAAGAACGTGGTCTTGCCGGCGCCGTTCGGGCCGATCAAACCGTAGATCTCACCTTCCCGGATTTCCAGGCTCACGTCGGACAGCGCCTGCAGGCCGCCAAAACGCTTTTGAACTCCTCGGATCGAGAGGAGGACGTTGTTATTGCTCATGTGCGTGCCTCCATCAGATGCGGGACAAACCACCGACCCGCGCCTTCTGCGGACGGTCTTCCTTGCGCGGCGAGGGCCACAGGCCCGCAGGGCGATACAGCATCACCCCCACCATCGCCAGGCCGAACAGCAACTGACGCAGCACTTCCGCTTCCACAATCACATGGCCGAACAGCTTGTTCTGGATCGGCTCGGCCAGCGCACGCAGCAACTCCTGGAAGCCCACCAGCAGGATGCCGCCCAGGATCACGCCCGGGATATGCCCCATGCCGCCCAGCACCACGATGGCCAGGATGTAGATCGACTCCCACAGCACGAACGATTCCGGCGACACGAAGCCCTGGAACGACGCGAACATCGCCCCCGAGACGCCGCCGAACGACGCACCCATGGCAAACGCCAGCAGCTTGATGTTGCGCGTGTTGATGCCCATCGCCTTGGCGGCGATTTCGTCTTCACGGATGGCAACCCAGGCACGACCGATACGCGAGTTCTGCAGTCGCAGGCACACGATGATGATGATCGCGGCCAGCGCAACGAACAGGTAGTAATACATATGGACCGACTCGAAGCGGATGCCGAAGAATTCGTGCCGTTTCGAAAAGTCGAACCCGAAGATCCGTACCGGCTCGATCAGGTTGATGCCCTTCGGACCGTTGGTGATGTTCACCGGGCGGTCGAGGTTGTTCATGAAGATGCGGATGATCTCACCGAAGCCCAGCGTCACGATGGCGAGGTAGTCGCCGCGCAGCTTGAGCGTCGGAGCGCCCAGCAGGATGCCGAACGTCGCCGCCAGCCCCGCGCCCAGCGGGATCACCCACCAGATCAGCAGATGCAGCCCGTTGGGGAACAACTGATGGATCCACTCGAACTGGTTGGTCAGGTGCGGCGAGCCCAGCAGCGCCATCATGTACGCCCCCACCGCGTAGAACGCGATATAGCCCAAGTCGAGCAGGCCAGCAAAGCCCACCACGATGTTCAGGCCCAGGGCCAGCATGATGTACAGCAGCGCGAAGTCCAGCACGCGCACCCAGTAGTTGCCGCCCGCGGCACCGACGATGAACGGTGCAAACAGGGCGAGGATCAGGAAGCCGTAAAGCGCAGCACGCGTCTTCTTCGGCGCCTTGAATTCGGTTGCAGTTTCTGTCATGGCGCTCCCCTTCTTATGCACGGTCCGCAACACGTTCGCCCATGATCCCCGACGGCCGGAACAGCAGCACGCAGATCAGCACGACGAACGCGAACACATCCTGGTAGTTCGAACCGAACACACCGCCAGTCAGATCACCGATATAGCCGGCACCCAGGGCTTCGATCAGGCCCAGCAGCATGCCGCCCACCATGGCGCCCGCCAGGTTGCCGATGCCGCCCAGCACCGCGGCGGTAAACGCCTTCAGGCCGGGGATGAAGCCCATGTAGAAGTGGGCATTGCCATAGTTGGTCGCCATCATCACGCCCGCGATCGCTGCCATGGCAGCACCGATCATGAAGGTGGCGGAGATCACGAAGTTGGGGTTCACGCCCATCAGGCCTGCCACACGCTGGTTCTCGGCGGTAGCGCGCATGGCACGGCCGAGCTTGGTGCGGTTGACCAACAGCGTGAGCCCGATCATCGTCAAGATCGACACTACGATGATGACGATTTCCTTGCCGGTGATGGTCGCGCCCGTGGAGCCGATGTCGATCGGATTCGAAGGCAAGAGCTCCGGGAAGCTCAGCGGGTTACGCGACCAGATCATCATCGCCAGGGTCTGCAGCACGATCGACACGCCGATGGCAGTGATCAGCGGCGCCAGGCGCGGCGCGTTGCGCAGCGGCCGGTAGGCGACCCGTTCGATGGTGTAGGCGACGACGGCGCACACCGGCATCGCAAACAGCAGCGCCAGAACCAGGGTGATCCAGTCAGGCAGGTTGGGGAAGAACTTCTGGAGGAAGTTGATGGCGGTCAGCGCGGACATTGCGCCAATCATCAGGACGTCGCCATGGGCGAAGTTGATGATGCCGAGAATACCGTAGACCATGGTGTAGCCAAGTGCGATCAGCGCGTAAATGCTGCCGAGCACCAGACCGTTCACGATCTGCTGGATAAAGATATCCATGAGAACAGCTCCTGCTATGCCTTGCTCTGTTGTAGGCGACGGGATGACGCGCCCGCAAGGTATGCGATCAATCGGATGGGTAAGGTGAGGTTGCTGGTAAGCGGCCTGCCGACGCGCCCATGGTGAGGGCCTTGTTTGTATGGCGAGGCTATAAAAAACGGCACCGCAAGGGTAGGCGCGGTGCCGTTTCCAAGGGCGATAACCCTTCGATTACATCTTCACAACGTCAAGAACGGTCTTCTTCTTGTCCTTGTAGTTGTACAGGGTGATCGAACCTTCCTTCAGGTCACCCTTCTCGTCGAACGCGATGTTGCCGATCACGCCGTGATAGTTGGTTGCCGGCATGGCAGCCAGGATCTTGGCCGGATCGGTCGAATTGGCACGCTTCATCGCGTCGATGATCACGTTGACGGCGTCATACGTGAACGGTGCGTAGATCTGCACCGGCGTGTTGAAGCGCGCTTGATACTTCTTCTCGAAGTCTGCGCCCTTCTCCATCTTCGACAACGCCAGGCCCGCCTCCGAGCAGATGATGTTGTCGATAGCGTCGCCGGCCAGTTCAGCCACCTTGTCGGTACACACGCCGTCGCCGCCGACGATCTTGGCCGTGATGCCCAGTTCCTTGGCTTGCTTGGCGAACGGACCACCGGTGGCGTCCATGCCGCCGTACATGATCACGTCCGGCTTCTTGCCCTTGATCTTGGTCAGAATGGCCTTGAAGTCGGTAGCCTTGTCGTTGGTGGCTTCACGCGCCACCACATTCACGCCGTCGGCCTTCGCGGTCTTTTCGAACTCATCGGCCAAGCCCTTGCCGTAGGCGGTGGCGTCGTCGACGATCGCCACGCTCTTGGCACCCAGAGTCTTGGCGGCGTAGTTCGCCAGGGCCGGACCTTGCTGCGCGTCGGTTGCAACCACGCGGTAGGTCGTCTTGAAGCCTTGCTTGGTGTAGTCGGGGTTGGTCGACGACGGCGAGATCTGCACGATGCCTGCATCGCTGTAGATCTTGGAGGCCGGGATCGAAACGCCCGAGTTCAGGTGGCCGACGACGGCAACCACGTGCTCGTCGACCAGCTTCTGCGCCACGGCGGTGCCGGTCTTCGGGTCAGCGGCGTCGTCTTCACCCACCAGCTCCAGCTTGATCTTCTTGCCGTCGATGGTCAGGCCTTCCTTGTTGGCTTCTTCAACGGCCAGGCGTGCACCGTTTTCGTTGTCTTTGCCAAGGTGAGCAATACCGCCCGTGAGCGGCGCAGCGTGACCGATCTTGACGACGGTCTCGCCACCACCGGCAGCAGCGGCCGGTGCCGACGTTGCTGCAGGTGCAGCAGCTTGGTCTGCGGGCTTTTCCTCGTTCTTACCGCAAGCTGCTACGAGTGCCACGGCAGCCGCAAGCGGCAGAACTTTGGCAAACTTGATTTGCATGAGTGATCTCCTAGATCTCGCAAGAGCAAGGAGAGCGTCCTGCCTCCCGGCCGCTCCCCCCGCGCCGATTGTTTCAATTTGAAACGCGCGCATTGTATCCCCTTTTTTTGCGGATGCAATACGCGTCGCAACAACGATTTTTACAGTAACTACGCCGTTTTACGGGCTTTCCCCAATGCACAAATAGAGGGGATTTCGCGCAGACCATCGCGAATAGCGAACGGGTATATCAAGAAGCATGCCAATACAGGGAAAACCCCGTATCTACGCGGCTTGGCGGGCCATTCACACGGCAGATCAAGGACTGGGTGGCATTGAAGTCGTTTTTGCGATGCACAAAAAAGCGGCCACTCCTATTGGGAGTGGCCGCCGGCTTCTCAAAAGCGATTTATGCACCGCATTAGGGCGCACTGTTTTTGTGCGCTTTTAAGTGGGTATTTACATAACCAGGTTCAATTGATTTGAAGCCCCCTCGGAAGGGGGAAGGACATGTTTTCCTGAATTCCCTCCAGAGGCCGTACAGTGCGGGCCCCCAGCGCCTTGAGGCGGTCGACGATGGACTGCGCCAGCTCCTCCGGCGCCGAAGCCCCCGCCGTCAGGCCCACGCGGCGCTTGCCGGCTACCCATTCAGGCTTTACTTGCTCGGGCGTATCTACCATATAGGCAGGCACACCCAGCTTTTCAGCCAGTTCGCGCAGACGGTTCGAGTTCGAGCTGTTCGGGCTGCCGACCACGATCACCACTTCCACCTGCGGCGCCATGAACTTCACGGCGTCCTGACGGTTCTGCGTGGCATAGCAGATGTCCTGCTTCTTGGGCTCGTGCACGGCCGGAAAGCGCGCCTTGATGGCGGCCACGATCTCCTGCGTCTCGTCCACCGACAGCGTGGTCTGCGTAACGTACGCCAGCCGAGTCGGGTCCTTCACCACGAGATGCGCCACGTCGCCCACCGATTCAACGAGCAGCATGCCGTCGTCGGCCTGGCCCATGGTGCCCTCCACCTCGGGGTGGCCCTTGTGACCGATCATGATGATCTCGAAGCCCAGCGTGCGCATCTTCGAGACCTCCACATGGACCTTGGTCACCAGCGGGCACGTTGCATCGAACACGCGTAGGCCGCGCGCCTCCGCCGCCTCCCGCACCGCGCGCGATACGCCGTGCGCGCTGAAGATAACCGTGCCGCCCACCGGCACATCGTCCAACTCCTGCACGAACACCGCGCCCTTGTTGCGCAGGTCGCCCACCACATAGGCGTTGTGCACGATCTCGTGGCGCACGTAGATCGGTGCGCCGAACAGTTCCAGCGCGCGCTCGACGATCTCGATGGCGCGGTCGACGCCGGCGCAGAAGCCGCGCGGCTGCGCGAGCAGGACTTCGGCATCGGCCCGGGTGACAGGATCGACCGGGACGTTCACGGTGGTGCTCATTACAGAATGCCGATCAACTGGACTTCGAACAGAATGGTCTGCCCAGCCAGCGGGTGGTTGAAATCAAACAGCGCGGAGGTCTCACCGATCTCCTTGAGAACGCCAGCGTATTTGCCGCCGCTTGGTGCGTTGAACTCAACGAGGTCGCCCGGCTGGTAGTCCTCCTCAAACGAGGAGTTCTCGCGCAGCGTGGCCAGTGACACGCGCTGCAGCAGTTCCGGATTGCGCGGGCCGAATGCGTTCTCGGGCGCCAGGCGGAACGTCGTGCGCTCGCCCTCGTGCATGCCGAACAGCGCCTGCTCGAGCGTCGGCGCCAGTTGGCCCTGGCCCAGCAGCAGCGTGGCGGGCTTGTCGCCGAAGGTGGTGACGATGTCCGTGTCGTTTTCCAGGGCGATCCGGTAGTGCAACGTCAGATAGGAATCCGGACCGACCACCTTGCCCGCGCCGCTTGCCGGCGCTTCGTTCACCAAATTTTGCACGCTCAACCCGCTTGACAAGAAAGTAACCCGTTATTGTACGTCAGCCCCCTTCCGGGCCGCTGGCACGGCGCGCACCGCACACCGGTAACCAGCGCCCTCTTGTCCAATCTCAAATATGGCAATCGTTGACTGGCCCGCCCACGAGCGGCCTCGAGAAAAGCTGCTCGCCCACGGCCCGGCCGCGCTGTCCGACGCCGAACTCCTGGCCATCTTCCTGCGCGTGGGCATGCCGGGCAAAAGCGCGGTCGATCTGGCGCGCGAGCTGCTCACACATTTCGGCTCGCTCGGGCGACTGTGCCACGCGTCACAACAAGAATTTTCGTCGATCAACGGCATGGGGCCGGCCAAGTACGCGCAATTGCACGCACTCCTGGAGGTGGCTCGACGCGCGCTCAAGGAAGACATCACCCACGGCCAGGCTTTCGAATCTCCGCAAAGCGTGAAGGACTTCCTTCGCTTGACGCTCGGCCACCGCCCGCACGAGGTGTTCGCCTGCCTGTTCCTGGACGTGCGACACCGGCTGATTGCGTGGGAAGAACTCTTTCGAGGCACGCTGACGGAAGCCCGCGTCTACCCGCGTGAGATCGCCAAGCGCGCGTTACATCACAATGCGGCGGCAGTCATCCTGGCCCACAATCACCCCACCGGCCACGCCGAACCCAGCCAATCCGACATCACCCTGACCCGCGAACTGTGCCGCGCGCTGGCGCTTCTCGACGTGATGGTCCTGGATCACATGATCGTTGGCCGCACCACGGTTTACGGCTTCCTGGAGCACGGCAAGATGTAGCGCCGACGCCGCTCAGTCAGCAATTCATCGATCTCGTTGATTTGACAGCGGTTTTGTGTGTATAATCCGCGTTTCGCTGAAGTGTCCCACCTCTACAGTGGCGCTGCGCATGGCCCGAGTCCTCGCGCCCGGTCGCAAACTGTAGTCATACGAATCAAGTTAGGAGTGCTCCATGGCACGCGTCTGTCAAGTGACCGGGAAAGGGCCGATGGTCGGCAACAACGTTTCCCACGCAAACAACAAGACCAAGCGCCGTTTTCTGCCGAACCTGCAGAACCGCCGCTTCTGGGTCGAGTCCGAAAACCGCTGGGTGAGCCTGCGCGTCTCGAACGCCGGTCTGCGCCTGATCGATAAAAAAGGCATCGACGAAGTGCTCGTGGATCTGCGCGCACGCGGCGAAGTCTAACTAGGAGTTCATCATGGCCAGCAAAGGCGGACGCGACAAGATCAAGCTGGAATCGACCGCAGGTACGGGTCATTTCTACACGACCACCAAGAACAAGCGCACCAAGCCGGAAAAGATGGAGATCATGAAGTTCGATCCCGTCGCCCGCAAGCACGTCGCTTACAAGGAAACCAAGATCAAGTAATCCTCACGGATACCTGCCTTGTTTCCGCCCGTCCATCGCTAACATGGACCGGCACCGAGAAACCCGCCCCACGGCGGGTTTTTTGTTGTCTGCGCAGGGCGTGAGCTGCGGTGTACACTGCCTGTCTTTCCCATTGACACGCGACTGTGCTATCCGGCAGCCGCGTTTGCCTCGCGTCTCGCACTTTCCATGAATTTCGATGTTGCCGTCGTCGGCAGCGGCCTGGCGGGCCTGACCGTCGCCCTGCACCTCGCCGATCACCGCCGCGTGGTCGTCATCAGCAAACGCAGCCTGCCGGAAGGCGCCAGCGACTGGGCACAGGGCGGCATTGCCGCTGTGCTCGATTCCGGCGACAGCCATGATGAGCACGTCGACGACACGCTCATCGCCGGCGCTGGGCTGTGCGACGAAGCGGCCACACGCTACATCGTCGAGAACGGGCGCTCGGCCATCGAATGGCTGATCGGCCACGGCGTGCCCTTTACGCGCGACGAACAGGCCGAACTCGGCTTCCACCTCACGCGCGAAGGCGGCCACCGCCACCGCCGCATCATCCACGCAGCGGACGCCACCGGCCATGCCGTGGTGACGACGCTGGTGGAGAAAGTGCGCAATCACCCGAACATCACGCTGCTGGAAGACCACTTCGCGATCGACCTGATTACCGACGCGAAGCTGGGGCTGCCCGGCATGCGCTGCCACGGCCTATACGTGCTCGATTGCGAGAGCGGCCGCGTGAAAACACTCACGGCGGAACACACCGTGATGGCCACCGGCGGCGCGGGCAAGGTCTATCTCTATACGACGAACCCCGACACGGCCAGCGGTGACGGCATCGCCATGGCATGGCGCGCGGGCTGCCGCGTGGCGAACATGGAGTTCATCCAGTTCCACCCGACTTGCCTGTATCACCCGTTCGCCAAGTCCTTCCTGATTACCGAGGCGGTACGCGGCGAAGGCGGCAAACTGGTCCTGCCCGACGGTACGCGTTTCATGCCCGCACACGACGAGCGCGCAGAGCTGGCCCCACGCGACATCGTTGCCCGCGCCATCGACTTCGAGATGAAGAAGCGCGGCCTGGACTGTGTCTACCTCGACATCAGTCATCAGAGCCCCGCATTCCTCAAGGAGCACTTCCCGACCATCATGGCGCGCTGCCTGGAGCTGGGCATCGACATCACGCGCCAGCCGATTCCGGTCGTGCCGGCAGCGCACTACACATGCGGCGGCGTGGTGACGGACCATCTCGGCCGCACGGATATCGCCGGCCTATACGCCGTGGGCGAGACAGCCTACACCGGCCTGCACGGCGCCAACCGGCTGGCGAGCAATTCACTCTTGGAATGCATGGTGATCGGACGCGGCACGGCGGAGGACATCCTCGCCCAGCCGCAATCGAAGCCGACTGCCGTGCACGTGCCGGCGTGGGATGAGAGTCGCGTAACCGATGCCGACGAGGAAGTCGTCGTCTCGCACAACTGGGACGAGCTGCGCCGCATGATGTGGAACTACGTCGGCATCGTGCGCACGAACAAGCGGCTGGAGCGCGCGCAGCATCGCATTGCCCTGCTACGCGAAGAAATTACTGAGTACTACGCCAATTTCCGCGTGAGCCACGACTTGCTGGAGCTGCGCAACCTCGTTGAGGTCGCTTCGCTCATTGTCGACAGCGCGCTGTCACGGCATGAGAGCCGCGGCCTGCATTTCTCGCGCGACTACCCCGAGACGCTGCCCAAGGCCCTGCCGACGGTCATGCAGCCGACCCATCGGCAGATCGCGCGCAAGCGCTAAGGCCTATTCCACAATCCGCAGCGAGTAGTCGGTCGCGCGCACGTCCTTCGTGAGCGCGCCGACGGAAATACGGTCCACGCCCGTCTCGGCAAACGCGCGGATCGTGTCGATGTTCACGCCGCCGGACACCTCCAGCAGCGCCCTGCCCGCCGTCACCCGCACGGCCTCGCGCATGGCGGGCGTGTCGAAGTTATCGAGCAGCACGGACGTGGCGCCCGCCGCCAGCGCTTCATCGAGCTGGGTGAGCGTTTCCACCTCAACCTGGATCGGCACACCGGCATTCAACGCCTGTGCCGCACGCAGGGCCGCCGTCACGCCTCCGGCCGCTGCGATGTGGTTTTCCTTGATCAGGATGCCGTCATACAGCGCCAGGCGCTGGTTCTCACCGCCGCCGATGCGCACCGCATACTTCTGCGCCAGACGCAGACCCGGCAGCGTCTTGCGCGTGTCGAGCACGCGAGCGCGCGTGCCGGCGATGATCTCGGCATAACGCGCGGTGGCAGTTGCCACACCGGAGAGCAACTGCAGGAAGTTCAGCGACGGGCGCTCAGCGGTCAGCAGCGACCGCGCCGGGCCTTCGACCTCGCACACCAACGAGTCGGGCGCCATGCGGTCCCCCTCCTGCTGGCGCCACGTCACGCGCAGCGTCGGGTCGACGGCGCGCATGCATGCCTCGAACCACGGCGTGCCGCACAGCACGGCACGCTCGCGCACGATCACGCGCGCACGCGCATGACGATCGGCAGGAACCAGCAAGCCGGTGCGATCCCCCGTGCCGACATCCTCGGCAATGGCCGTGGCCACATTGGCGGCCAGCGCTTCGCGCAGCGCGGAACCGAAGCTGTCAAAAATTGCCTGCGCTGTGCTTGCGCTCATCTGGGTTGTCGTCATGCCGGGCCGATTCCTTGAAAGAGTTGCGCATTGGCCGCCGCTGCCAGATCGCTGCCCTGCGGCCGGACCGCGGCTTTCTCGCGCGCGGCAAAGTCGAGCATGCGGTCGATGCAGACCACGGCCTGCTGACCGATGGCCGGATCGACGTGAATTTCATTGCGGCCGGTTTCCAGCACTTCGGCAAGGTTGGTCAGTGCGTTCATCGCCATCCACGGGCAATGCGCGCAACTCTTACACGTGGCGCTGTTGCCGGCGGTCGGTGCTTCGATGAAGCGCTTGCCGGGCGCAGCCATGCGCATCTTGTGCAGGATGCCGTTGTCGGTGGCGACAATGAACTCCTGCGCAGACAAAGACTGCGCCGCCGCGATCAGTTGCGAGGTCGAACCCACCACATCCGCCTGCGCCACCACCGATTCCGGCGATTCCGGGTGCACGAGAATCTTCGCGTTCGGATACTCGGCGCGCAGCAGGTCCAGCTCCACACCCTTGAATTCATCGTGGACGAGGCACGAACCCTGCCACAGCAGCATGTCGGCGCCGGTCTGCTTCTGGATGTAGCTGCCAAGATGGCGGTCCGGCGCCCACAGGATCTTCTTGCCCTGTGCATGCAGGTGCTGCACGATCTTCAGCCCGATGGACGACGTCACCATCCAGTCCGCGCGCGCCTTCACGGCGGCGCTGGTATTGGCATAGACGACCACCGTACGGTCCGGGTGCGCGTCGCAGAAGGCGGCAAACTCGTCCGGCGGGCAGCCCAGGTCCAGCGAGCAGGTTGCCTCCAGATCCGGCATCAGCACGGTTTTTTCAGGGCTGAGTATCTTGGCGGTCTCGCCCATGAAGCGCACGCCCGCCACCACCAGCGTCTTGGCTGAATGGTCACGGCCGAAGCGCGCCATCTCCAGCGAATCCGAAACGCAACCGCCCGTTTCTTCGGCCAGATCCTGCAGATCGGCATCGACGTAATAGTGCGCGACCAGCACGGCCTCACGTTCCTTGAGCAGGCGCTTGATGCGGGCCTTCAGTTCGTCGCGCTCTTCACGCGACAGCACGGGCGGCACTTTGGCCCAGGCGTGGGCGACACAATTGGCACCGGATTGCGCCTCGGCGAGCATGTCCGGGCGCTCGAATTCAACCGTCTTGATGTGGGTTTCCATGGTGGTCTCCCCGTCCGGTAGAACGCCAAGAAGCTGGCGTGGCAATGAAACGGACGGCGTGTGAGGAGGACTCGCACCGCGATGCTTTGTCGCGGCTTGTTGAAAGTATGAGTTGGGGCAGTTTACCCAAAAGAAAAGCCCCGCTGCGGAGCGGGGCTTCACCTATGAAACAACCAGATCAGGCGTAACGGCGCAGACGCTGGGCAAATTCCTGCAGCGCGTGGATGCCGCTTTCCTCGGCGCGCTTGCACCAATCCTGCAGTTGATTCAACAGTTGCTCACGCGTGGCGTTCGAACGACTCCACAGGGCACCCAGCTCACGACGCATTTCCACAAAGGTGTGCAACGAGGAATGATCCGAGACAATCTGCGAGAGCTGTTCGCGCTGTGGTGCGCCCAGCTTGGCCTCGTCGCGGTGGAACCACTTGCGGGCCGGCTTCAGCGCACGGTATTCAACATCGCGCGACTCCTTCAGCTTGGCCAGTTCCTGACGGTAGGCAGCCTTGACGGTCTTGGCGTAGCGAGCCATCACGTCGTAGCGGTTGGCGATGATGGCTTCCAGCGTGTTCTGGTCGACCGGCTTTACATCGCCAAAGCGTGCCTTTGGCGCCACTTTCTTGACCTTGGCCAGACCGATAATCTCCAGCGCGCGGATGTAGCCCCAGCCGATGTCGAACTCGTACCACTTGACCGAGAACTTGGCCGACGTGGCATACGTGTGGTGGTTGTTGTGCAGCTCTTCGCCGCCGATGATGATGCCCCACGGCGACACGTTGGTCGAAGCGTCTTCGCAGTCGAAATTGCGATAACCCCAGTAGTGGCCCAGGCCGTTGATGATGCCGGCGGCGTGGATCGGGATCCACAGCATCTGCACCGCCCACACTGTCAGGCCGAGCGCGCCGAACATCAGCACGTCCAGGATCAGCATCAGGCCGACGCCCTGCCAGGTGAACTTGGAATACAGGTTGTGCTCGATCCAGTCATCCGGCGTACCGTGGCCGAACTTCTGGATGGTTTCCGTATTCTTGGCCTCGGCGCGGTACAGCTCGGCGCCTTCGAACAGAACCTTGCGGATGCCACGCGTCTGCGGGCTGTGCGGGTCGTCTTCGGTCTCGCACTTGGCGTGGTGCTTACGGTGGATAGCGGTCCATTCCTTGGTGACCATGCCGGTGGTCAGCCACAGCCAGAAGCGGAAGAAATGCCCGGCGATGGGATGCACGTCCAGCGCACGGTGCGCCTGGCAGCGGTGCAGGAAGATGGTGACGCTCGCGATGGTGATGTGAGTCACCACCAGCGTAAAGATCAGGATTTGCCACCAGGCCCAGTCCAGCGTGCCGTTGGCAAGGAAATTCAGGAAGGAGTCGATCAAAGTGTTCTCCGTGGTCAACTCGGGGTGATTGAGGCAGCCTAAGTCGAAAGTGACGATGCTGCCTCTTCAGGCCATCCGCTGTCGCAGGATCACGACAGCGGGTCGTCTTGGCGGGGATCGGGTGCGGGCACCCGGCTTGCGCGTCACATCGGTGGGCTTCCAGCCGCACCGGTCATATGACCTCCGCCCCTGCGCAATGCAAGATATCTGCGGTGCTTTGCCGCAAGTGGAAATCATTGCGACGGCGCCGTCTGATCCTTTATGGGAGCACCCGGCATTTTAACCGAATACCCCTTCTAATCCATGGGGGAAAACCGCCAATTTGACCGAAAACAAAGGGCATCGTTCCTGGCGAGAAGTGCTAGGCCGACGCGGATGGATTGGCTGATGGGGCGCCTACATCACCCGAAGCCCCCTGCCGCAGCGCCTGCGGCCCCAGCACGCGCACCTCACGCTGCGGATATGGGATCTCGATGCCTGCTTCCTTGAAGCGACGATAGATCGCCCGGTTCAAGCCGGACTGCACCCCCAGCTTGCCGTTATGCGGATCGTTGATCCACACGCCCAGTTCATATTCGATGCCGCTGTCGGCAAACAGGGCCATGAACGCGGCCGGCGCCGGCTCGGTCAGCACGCGCGGGACGCCCTCGGCGCATTGCACCAGCAACGCGAGCACGGACTCCGGATCGGCCGCATACGAAGCCTGCACGCGCACCGCCACCCGCACCGTGCCGCGCTCGTTATGGTTCTGCACGGCCTGTGCGACCATCAATTCGTTCGGCACCAGCGTGTCGCCGTCGCCGTTGCGCACCACGGTGTAGCGGGTGCGGATCTGCGTGACGATGCCGGTGAAGTTGCTAACCGTGATCTGGTCGCCCAGCTTGAGCGAGCGCTCGAGCAGGATGATGAAGCCTGAGACGTAGTTGCTGGCGATCTTCTGCAGACCAAAGCCCAGCCCCACGCCCAGCGCACCGCCAAACACCGACAGCACCGTCAGGTCGATCCCAACCAGCGACAGACTCAGCAGCAACGCCACCACCAGCAGCACCGCGCGGGCCACGCGCGAGAGCACCACTTTCAGGTTCGCATCCAAGGCCTTGGAACGCGAGAGGCGGCCATCCAGCCACGAGCCGAACCACATCGCGATGAGTACGGTGAGCAGGATCCACACCGCCGCCATCAACATGGCCGCGAGGTTCACCTTCTGCTTGCCGCCAATCGAGAACTGGATGCTCTCCAGGTAATCGACCACATCGCCCAGCACACCCAGCACGTAGAGCGCCATGCCGACCCACATCAGCGTGGTCAGCACGCGCTCGACCAGCACCAGCATGCCGTGCAGGTTGCCGCTGGCAGACAGCACGCGGCGCAGCACGTAAAACGCGAGATACAACATCGCCAGGCCGAACAACGGCACCGCCGCCAGCCGGAACACGCTGATGGGCATGACGCCGACCAGCGCGTAGCGCGCGCCCAGCACCAGCAGCCAGCCGATCAGCGGGAACATCGCCCGCTCCAGGCTCGACCATGCAAAACGCTGCGCAAACGTGTCGTTCACATGGCGCGCATGCAGGCGCCGCGCCAGCGGTCGTGCCGCCAGCCAGGCCACGCCCAGCAGCAGCACCAGCACCACGAGTTGCCAGATAAAGCGCGGGCCACCCAGATCGCTGACGATGTCACCGATCATGTGGCCGAGCGCGATGTGGTTCAGGGGCAATCCGTTCATCGGAGACACCGGCTATTGAGCGCGCTCACTGCGTGCGATAGGGCAATGCATCGCCCAGGTGCTTCTGCCAGTTGGCTGCGTAACGCTGCGCGAGGTCAGCATCGCCGCGCACGATCAGCACGTTCTCGGCATTGCCGCGCTGCGCGGTTTGCGTGAAGTTGAAGCTACCGGTCACCAGCACCGGATTCGGCCCGTGCGGGTCGATCACGATGACCTTGTTGTGCGCGTTCTTGTAGCGCACCTCCAGCCAGACGGGGATGCCCGCATTGGCGATCTCGGGCACGCGGCTTCCGTTTGCACGCATCATCTGCTCGCGGTCGGCCAGCACGCGCACATCCACGCCGCGCTGATGCGCCGCCAGCAACGCCCGCGTGATCGCCTTGTTCGACAGCAGATACGCCTGTACCAGCACCTGCTGGCGAGCCTGGCCGATGACATCGGCCAGCAGCCCTTCGATGTCGTCGTCAGGCGTGAAGGCAGCCTGCACCGTGCCCTTGGCCGCCAGCACCGGCGGCGTGTTGCGCGCCTGGGCGATGCCGCCCGCGCCGAACACCAACGCAGCGGCCAGGATCCATCCCAATCGGCGCAGCATCATGCGCGGCGCTCCAGCACGGCCGCGAAGAAGCCGTCGGTCTGGTGCACATGTGGATAGAGCTCCAGGTACGGGCCCATTTCCAGCGCGATTTTCTGCGCGGCCAGCACCTCGCCGGCGGGTACGAGCACGAAGTCTTCGTGCGCGGCCAGGAACTGCTCGACCACCTGCTGGTTCTCGCGCGCCAGCACGCTGCAGGTTGCATAGACGAGGCGGCCGCCCGGCTTCAACAGCCGCGCCGCCGAGGCGAGGATCGACTGTTGCTTGGCCGACATCTCTTCCACCGCCTGCGCAGACTGGCGCCACTTCAAGTCTGGATTGCGGCGCAGTGTGCCCAGGCCGCTACACGGCGCGTCGACCAGCACACGGTCGATCTTGCCGGCCAGGCGCTTGATCTTGGCATCGTGCTCGCTGTCGATGCGGCCCGGATGCACATTCGACAGCCCGCTGCGCGCCAAGCGCGGGCCCAGGTTCGACAAGCGTTTTTCCGACACGTCGAAGGCGTACAGGCGCCCGGTCGAGCGCATCGCCGCACCGATTGCCAGCGTCTTGCCACCCGCACCGGCACAGAAATCGACCACCATCTCGCCGCGCTTGGGCGCCAGCAATTGGCACAGCAATTGGCTGCCCTCGTCCTGCACCTCGACCGTGCCGTTGGTAAAGATGTCGAGCTTGTTCAGCGCCGGCTTGCCGGCCAGGCGGATACCCACCGGCGACAGCGGCGCCGCCGCGCTCTCAATGCCGGCCTCGGCCAGCGTAGCGAGCACCGCATCGCGCTCGCCCTTGAGCGTGTTTACACGCAAATCCAGCGGCGCCGGCGTCAACCATGCCTGGGCCAGCGCCTCGGTAAAGTCGGCGCCGTGCTGCGCGACCAGCGCATCGAACAGCCAGTCCGGCAGGTTAGCGCGCACGCGCGGCGCCAGGGCGGCGCGGTCGCGAAGCTCCCAGCGGTCCAGCCACTCGGCTTCGACCGGCGTCAGGAACGGGGCGATGGCCTCGCGGCCAGCAGTCTGCGCCAGCCCCAGCAGCGCCAGGCGACGACGCGCCGGGCCGAAACCGCTCTCGGCAAACTGGCCGAATTCGACCTTGCGGCGCAGCACGGCGAAGGCGGCCTCGGCGATGATGCCGCGCTCGCGGTGGCCGAGTTCGTGGTGCTCACGGAAATACTGGCTGACGACCATGTCCGCCGGGGCGGCGAAGTGCAGCAGGCGGGCGAGCACCTTGTCCAGATGTTCGAAATGGCTGCCGTGCACGCCAGTGCGGGGACGTGGCGCGCTGCGTTGCGGAGGCTTGCCCTGCGGCGCCCGGTACCATCCACTTCCACCGCTCGAACCCGGGCGCTTGTTGCCGGCCCCGTTGTTGCGCGAGCGCTGACGATCCTGACTCATGCTGCCTCCCGGGCGTTGGCGTCAATGACAAGCTGTGAAGCATCCGGCGAAACTCGCACCACGCCTCGCTCAACGCTCAAGCGCCCTTCCACAAACCAGCGCGCAGCTCGGGGGTAAATCACGTGTTCCTGCGTCAGCAACCGCGCGGCCAGCGTCTCGGGCGTGTCACTCTGCCGCACCTCGATGGCGGCCTGCAGCACGATCGGGCCGTGGTCCAGCTCGGCGGTCACGAAGTGGACCGTCGCGCCATGCACCTTCACGCCCATGGCCAGCGCCTGTTCGTGCGTGTGCAGGCCGGGGAAACACGGCAGCAGCGACGGATGGATATTCAGCATGCGCCCGGTGTAATGGGTGACGAAGCCCGGCGTCAGGATGCGCATGAAGCCGGCCAGCACCACCAGATCGGGCGCAAAGCCGTCGATCACCTGCGCCAGGGCGGTATCAAAGCTGTCGCGATCGGCAAAAGCCTTGTGATCGACCACGGCGGTGGCAATACCGTGCGAGGCGGCAAATTTGAGGCCTGCGGCGTCCGGGCGGTTGGAAATCACGGCCGCGATGCGCCCCGGCCAACCCTCGGCCTGACATGCGCGGACGATGGCTTCCATATTCGAGCCACGTCCGGAAATAAGAATGACGATGTTTTTCATCGCGGCATTTTATCAAGTGCGCCGCACTCCCCCGAGAAAATCCGGTGTGACGCGTGCACGACCGCGCTGGGGCCGCCCCCGGGGTGCTTTTGCCGCCAACGTGGTATTTAGCCGACGCGCTTCAGAAAAAACCCTGCCGAGCCGATAAAAACGGGCGTCAGGGCGTTGGCGCGTCGCACTGCGGTCTGATAATCTCGACACCATAATTGTCCGCGTGCCCGGGGGTCGGGTGTGCTGCCAGCGATGATCCGACGGCCATCCAGCCTCGGAGCATCCTGCGCTGCAACATCGCGCGGTCAATAACCGTGACGGCCGTTCGGCACCAAGCCTGACGGCCACCGCCCGCGCCGGGTCGGCACGCGTACAACAACAAGAGGGCACTGCCCTCACCGGGGAATAAGAATGACAAGCTCGCTGCGTAGCCTGCTGGTGGTCGACGACCACCCTCTCGCCTTGTCTGGCACGACCACGTTTCTTGCGCAAGCCTTGCCTGAAGTCCAGGTGCACGCAGCCATCGGCCGCCGCCAGGCGCTGGCACTGGTCGATGACGGCGTCCGCCCGGACGTCGTGCTGCTTGATGTGTGGTTGTCCGACTGCACCGGCTTCGATGCGATGCGCGAACTGCGCGGCAAGCTGCCCGAGGCGCGCTTTGCCTTCATGTCAGCCGAGAACACACCCGAGATCGTCGCCAAGGCGCAGGCGCTGGGCGCCATCGGCTTCATCGGCAAACACGCCGATGCACATGCCTTCTCCAAGGCCGTGGCGGGCATCTTCGGCGGCGATTCGTCGTTCCCGTCGGAAGACGACCTTGGCGGCAGCAACGGCAAGGGCGGCGCCTCGCACGGCATCCCCATCACGCCGGCCGAGCTGGGCCTGACGCCGCGTCAAGGCTCGGTGCTGGCGCTACTGCTCGAAGGGCTGCCAAACAAGTCCATCGCGCGCCAACTGGGCCTGACGGAAAACACCGTCAAGGAACATGTCTCGGCGATCCTGCAGCGGCTGGGCGTGCGCACGCGCATCCAGATCATCTCGCGCATGGAGCGCTTCCGCCTGACCGGCGCGGCTTGATCGCCTGATCTCCGCGGCGCTGCCATCGACGGCGCCAGTCCAACCGCTTCCTCAGTATGCAACCTGCGGCTCGGCCGCGCGCCCGCGCAGCCAGCGCTTGAGCAGTACGCGCAGCATGTTCGGGTCCATCGGTTTGGCCAGCAGCAGGTAGCCGGCTTCTTCGGCGCGCGCCAGTGCGGCGGAGTTGCGATCGCCGGTGAGCAACACGGCGTGCGCATCCGGATGGCTGACCTGCCAGCGTTCGAGCAACTGCAGGCCGTCTTCCTTGCCGGGCAGGCGCAGGTCGCAGAAGATGATCTGCGGGCGCAGGCCCTTCGCAAGCAGTTGATCCGCGGCGGCGCCGTCGGCGGCGCTGTGCACCTCCACGCCCCAGGCTTCGAGCAGCGCGTGCCAGGCCTTGCGGATCTGCGGGTCGTCGTCCACCACCAGCACCACGCCCGAGAAGCGCGGCTGATCGAGCACCGCGCGCTTCTGCTCGGCACGCGGCTGGGCGGCCAGCGGCGCCTTGACCTCGGCCGGCACGGGGCGCAACGCCATCCAGAACATCGACCCGCGCCCCGGCACCGAACGCACGCCAAAGGTGCCGCGCAGCAGCCGCACGCATTCCTTGTAGATCGCCAGGCCCAGGCCGAGGCCCTGACTCGGGTCGCGCTCGGGGTTCTCGACTTGGTAATACGACGAGAAAATGTCTTTCTGGTGTTCCGGCGCGATGCCGATGCCGGTATCCCACACCTCGATGCGCAGATGCTTCTGGCGCACGCGCAGCGCCACCATCACACCGCCGCGCTCGGTATAGCGCAGCGCATTCTGCAGCAGATTGAACAGCGCCCGGCGCAGCAGCACCGGCTCTGCCATGCCAAACACGGGCAGCGGCGGAATACGTTGCGTCAGGGTCAGCCCCTTGGCGCGCGCATCGGGCATGAACTGCTGGACCACCTCGGTGATGACTTCGCCCAGGTCCACCGGCTCCAGCGTCGGCGAGGTCTTGCGGCTCTCCAGCTTGGACAGGTCCAGCAACGAGCGGAACAGCAGGTCGATGGTCGCCGCGCCCGAAGCGAGCTGCTCCACCAACGGCGCCAGCGATTCCGACTGGTTGCGCGCCCGCAGTGCCTCCACCAGCAGCACGATCGCGTGCACCGGCTGGCGCAAGTCGTGGCTGGCGGCGGCCAGGAAGCGTGACTTTTCTTCCGACGCCGACAGCGCGCGCTGCTTCTCGTCCTGGTAGCGGCGCGCGAGCTGGCGGCTTTCGTTTTCAAGCTGGATCTCGCGCACCAGCGTGTTGTAGATATTCGCGGCATGCCGCGCAAGCAGTGCCGCAAAGAACAGCAGCACCCCGCGCAGGTACAGCCCATGGCCCGGAAACGCCTGCTCGGCCAGCACGAAGTGCGGTGCCAGGATGCCCGTCCCGAGGATCAGCAAGCTGGATGGCACCGGTGCCTGCGACAGCACCGCCCCCGCCGCCACGCCGATGATGACGATCATCAGCAGGCTGCTGAACTCCAGCGACGGCGACATCAAGTACAGCCCCGCTGAGCAACCCCACGCCACCCCGCCCACCGCCGACATGACGTGCATGCCCGTCCACCACTTGCGGGTGTGCGCAGCCAGCGTCATGCGGGTCAGATCGTACCGGTAGCCGAAGTAGAAACGCAGGCCCGAGGCGGTCAGGCACAGCATGATCAGGCTCCAGCCCAACAGCGCCGGCCGGTTCGGGGCACCCCAGAACGCTGCGAGCGTCAGGGCGGGCAGCACGACCGAGGCCGCAATCCCCATGGGTGCGCCGCGATGCACGGCAGCGAGCAGCTTGGCCCGCGCGTCGAGCTCGAGCGGTGCGCGGCTGGCCAGCCCGAACTTGGCGAAGAGAAGGCGCAACGAGGCGTTCAAAGGGATGCAGGGAAGAGACCGGATATCGGATTGTGCCGCAAGCCCGTCACAATCGGACATACATTCGGGCGATTGTGCAACACCCCGGGGCGCGCGCCGATGGTGGGACAATCCCTTATATAATGTGCGTTTTGCTGGATTTTTGCGGACTAGCGCGCCAATCCGGCACGAAAACCGTTTCTTTTTTCTTCGACCACCGACGCCTCTCGTGAAAGTCTTTCGCGGCCTGCCCAACGCCGAGAGTCGCGCGCCCTGCGCGCTGACCATCGGCAACTTCGACGGCGTGCACCGCGGCCACCAGTCCCTGCTGGCCCGTGCACGCGCGGCGGCCGACGCACGCGGGTTGCCGCTCACGGTCATGACCTTCGAGCCGCATCCGCGCGAATTCTTCATGCCGGACCGCGCGCCCACGCGTATTGCGTTGCTGCGTGACAAGCTGGAGAGCCTGCGCCGCCAAGGCGTCGACCGTGTGGTCGTGGAGCACTTCAACGCGCATTTCGCCGCGCAAACGCCTGCCGAATTCGTGCGCAACGTGCTGGTCGACGGCCTGCACACGCGCTGGCTGCTGGTGGGCGACGACTTCCGCTTCGGCGCCAAGCGCGCGGGCGATTTCACGTATCTGCAGGCCGCCGGCGCGCAGTTCGGCTTTGAGGTCGAGCAGATGGGCTCGGTGTCGGAGAGCGGCATCCGTATCTCCAGTTCGGCCGTGCGCGAAGCGCTGGCCAAGGGCGACCTCGAACACGCGCGCCGCCTGCTCGGCCATGGTTATGCCATCAGCGGGCACGTGGTGCACGGGCAGAAGCTCGGCCGCTCGCTGGGCTTCCCGACCCTGAACCTGCGGATTTCGCACCGCAAGCCGGCCGTGTCAGGCATCTTCGTCGTGCAGGTGCACGGGCTGGCCGAGGAGAACGACAGGCCGCTGCCGGCCGTGGCCAGCATAGGCGTGCGCCCGACCGTGGACGACTCCGGCCGCGTGCTGCTGGAAGTGCACCTCTTCGATTACCACGCCAGCGTCTACGGCAAGCTGGTGCGCGTCGAATTCATGAAGAAGCTGCGCGACGAGGCCCGCTTCGATTCGCTCGACGCCCTGAAAGACGCCATCGCGCAGGACTGCATCGACGCGCGCAACTTCTTCGGTCTGCCGATTCCACCGGCCGGTGAATCGCCCGCGCTGCGGCGCGATTTCGCTACGTCGGCCACCGACCGAATTCAGTAGGCGGCTGACGCACCCGCCGCCCGAACGCCACACCGCGCACGCGCCCTGCACCGATGGACGCGCTGCACCGATCCGATTTGCCCGAATCTGCCCCACATCACACCATGTCTGACGCCAAGAAGCCCACGCCGGAGAAGAGCAAGTACCCGGTCAACCTGCTGGAAACACCCTTCCCCATGCGCGGCGACCTGCCCAAGCGCGAGCCGCAGTGGGTCAAGCAATGGCAGGACAAGCAGCTCTACAAGAAGATCCGCGCCGCGCGCAAGGGCGCCAAGAAATTCATCCTGCACGACGGCCCGCCGTACGCCAACGGTGATCTCCACATCGGCCACGCGGTCAACAAGATCCTCAAGGACATGGTGATCAAGTCGCGCGGCCTGACCGGCCTGGACGCGGTGTACGTGCCCGGCTGGGACTGCCATGGCATGCCGATCGAAATCCAGATCGAAAAGCAGTTCGGCAAGGGCCTGCCCGTCAAGGAAGTGCAGGAAAAGGCGCGTGCCTACGCCACCGGCCAGATCGCCCGCCAGAAGGTCGATTTCGAACGCCTGGGCGTGCTGGGCGACTGGGCCGATCCGTACCTGACCATGAACTTTCGCAACGAAGCGGATGAGGTGCGCGCGCTGGGCAAGATCCTGGAGAAGGGCTATGTATTCCGCGGCCTGAAGCCGGTCAACTGGTGCTTTGATTGCGGCTCAGCGCTGGCGGAAGCCGAAGTCGAATACGCTGACCGAACCGACTTGTCGATCGACGTCGGCTTCCCGTTTGCCGATATCGACGCGCTGGCGAGCGCCTTCCATGTGGGCGCCGACGTGCTCAAGGCCAAGCCGGGCTGGATCGTGATCTGGACCACCACGCCGTGGACGATCCCCTCCAACCAGGCGCTGAACCTGCACCCGGAAATCGAATACGCGCTGGTCGACACGCCGCGCGGCCTGTTGATCGTCGCCAAGGAGCGCGTCGAAGCCTGCCTGCGGAGCTGGAAGCTCGAAGGCCCCGTGCTGGCAACGTGCGAAGGCGCGGCGCTCTCGGGCGTGCGCTTCCATCACCCGCTGGCCAAGATGGATGCGGGCTACGACCGCACCTCGCCGGTCTACCTGGGCGACTACGTGACCACCGACACTGGTACCGGCATCGTCCACTCCGCGCCGGCCTACGGCGTGGAAGACTTCCAGTCGTGCAAGGCGCACGGCATGCCCGACGCCGAAATCATCAACCCTGTGATGGGCAACGGCGTGTATGCATCGACGCTGCCGCTGTTCGGCGGGCTGTCGATCTGGGACGCCAACCCGAAGATTGTCGAGGTGCTGGAGCAGAGCGGCAACCTGTTCGACGCGCACAAGTACAGCCACAGCTACATGCATTGCTGGCGCCACAAGACGCCGATCATTTATCGCGCCACCTCGCAGTGGTTCGCGGGGATGGACGTGCAGCCCAACGACGGCAACGCCACGCTGCGCGAGACCGCGCTGGCCGGCATCGACACCACGGCGTTCTACCCGTCGTGGGGCAAGCAGCGCCTGCATAACATGATCGCCAACCGCCCGGACTGGACGCTCTCGCGCCAGCGCCAATGGGGCGTGCCGATGGCCTTCTTCGTGCACAAGGAAACGGGCGCGCTGCACCCGCGTACGCCTGAGTTGCTGGAACAGGTCGCACAGCGCATCGAAAAGAGCGGCATCGAAGCCTGGCAGACGCTCGACCCGCGCGAACTGCTCGGCGATGAAGCCGATATGTACGAGAAGAACCGCGACACGCTCGACGTGTGGTTCGACTCGGGCACGACGCACTGGCACGTCATCCGCGGCTCGCACGCGGCGGACTTGTACGACGCCTCGGCCGAGTTGCCGGAAGGCCGGCTGGCCGACCTGTACCTGGAGGGCTCGGACCAGCATCGCGGCTGGTTCCACTCGTCGCTGCTGACCGCCTCGATGCTGTACGGCAAGCCGCCGTACAAGGGGCTGCTCACGCACGGCTTCACGGTGGACGGCGAAGGCCGCAAGATGTCCAAGTCGATCGGCAACACGATCGCGCCGCAGGAAATCGCCAACAAGATGGGCGCCGAGATCATCCGCCTGTGGGTGGCCTCGACCGACTACTCGGGCGAACTCGCCATCTCAGACGAGATCCTCAAGCGCGTGGTGGAAAGCTACCGCCGCATCCGCAACACGCTGCGCTTCCTGCTCGCCAACCTGACGGATTACGACCACGCCAAGCACGCGCTGCCGACCGAGCAATGGCTGGAAATCGACCGCTACGCCGTGGCGATGACGGATGCGCTGCAGAAGGAAGTGCTGTCCCACTACGACGTGTACGAATTCCACCCGGTGGTCGCCAAGCTGCAGACGTTCTGCTCGGAAGACCTGGGCGGCTTCTACCTCGACGTGCTGAAGGATCGCCTGTACACCACGGCGCCGGATTCGCTCGCACGCCGCTCGGCACAGAACGCGCTATACCACATCACCCAGGCGATGCTGCACTGGATGGCGCCGTTCCTGTCGTTCACGGCCGAAGAGGCTTGGCAAGTGTTTGCGCACGGCACGGAGCACACCGACACCATCTTCACCAGCACCTACTACAACGCTCCGGTACCGCAAGGCGCCAGCGCGCTGCTCGAGAAGTGGGTCGCCATCCGCAACGTGCGCGGCGAAGTGACCAAGCAACTGGAAGCGCTGCGCATCGACGGCAAGATCGGCTCGTCGCTGCAGGCGGAGGTGACGGTCTCGGCGGGCGACACGGTGTACGACGCGCTGGCCAGCCTCGGCGACGACCTGCGCTTCGTGCTGATCACGTCGGCGGCCAAGCTCGAGCGTGCGCCGGAAGGCGGCGACCTGCTGATCAGCGTGGTGCCCTCGACCCACGCCAAGTGCGAGCGCTGCTGGCACTACCGCGCCGACGTCGGCCACGATGCGGCCCACCCGACTTTGTGCCGCCGCTGCACCGACAACCTGTTCGGCGCCGGTGAACAACGGAGCGCTGCGTGATGGCAACAACTCGGGCAACCCGCAACAACGGCAGGAGCAAAGCAGTTTCGCGTAGCAGCAGCGGTCATGGCCTGGGCCCGTGGCTGGGCCTGGCCGTCATCTGGATCCTGCTGGACCAGTTGACCAAGGTCGCCATCCTCAAGACCTTCACCTACGGCGAGTCGCGCCCGATTACCGGGTTCTTTAACCTGGTGCTGGCATACAACCGGGGCGCGGCGTTCTCGTTCCTGGCAGCGGCGGGCGGCTGGCAGCGCTGGTTCTTCACGGGCCTGGGCGTGGCGGCGGCACTGTTCATTGTGTGGCTGCTCAGGCGCCACAGCGGGCAGAAGCTGTTCTGCTTTGCGCTGGCGCTCATTCTGGGCGGGGCGCTCGGCAACGTGATCGACCGCCTCATCTACGGCCACGTGGTGGACTTCCTGGACTTCTACCTGCGCGGCTACCACTGGCCCGCCTTCAACGTGGCGGACTGCGGCATCACCATCGGCGCTGTGCTGCTGATCGTCGACGAACTGCGACGCGTGCGCCGCTGAGGCCCTTGCCGCCGTGGCCGAACTGCAGCAGTGGAATGATGAAGCGGTGCTGTGCCTCAGCGAGGACGGCCCGCGCATCGCCAGCGAGCAGGATGCGCTCGACCACCTGATCGGCGAGGCGCTGGGCCACGGCGCCACGATGGTCGCGGTGCCCGTCAACCGGCTGGATGGCGCGTTCTTTGCGCTGCGTACCGGCCTGGCTGGCAGCATCGCGCAGAAGATCACCAACTACCGGCTCAAGCTCGCCGTGGTGGGCGACATCTCCGCGCATCTGGACGCCAGCAGCGCGCTGCGCGACTGGGTGCGCGAGTCCAGCAAGCGCAACACGATCCGCTTCGTACCGACGCTCGCCGACCTGGCCGCCGACGCGCGGCCCATGCCGGCTGAATGAACGCTCAACCCCAATAGCGCACGGCGTACCACGCCCGTTTGATGTACTCGGCCAGGATTGGCCCGGCTTCGTAGATCGGGAATGACTTGGTCAGCGTGTCGCCCGGGAATACGCCGTGCACGCCCCACGCGACTTCGGGCCAGACCTTGCGGAACACCTTCAACGCACGGCCGGTGTGATACCAGCTCGTGACTAGTACGGCGCTGCGCACGTGCTGGCCGGCCAGCGTCTCGCGCGTCATCTGAGCGTTCTGCATGGTGCTGCCGGATTCGCATTCGTGGCCAATACGCTCAGCCGGCACGCCGGCCATCACCAGGCGGCGCTCAATCAGGAGGCAATCGCCCTCCCCACTCACGAACACGCGCGGCGCGACGCCCGCGTGGTACAGCTCGGCCGCGCCGATCACACGCTGGCCCGATTCCCCGCCAAGCACGACGATCACGTCCGCGTGGGCGGGCGTCGATTCCTCCCGCAACCAAGCCTTGGACTCGCGCACGAGCACGGTCCCAACCACCACAGCCACGATGGCGCAGGCGCCAATCATGGCCAACACATTGCGGACTGCCGAACGACGTAAAACCATATCGAGAATGAGCATTTGACGGAAAATCCGAGCGCCGGACGCGCCTGAAGGCAAGCCGGTATCATCGCCACTGTTCGACAGGCGACCCGGGCTCCGGGTTGTATCCTGCCCAGGCACATTGCGTCAATCGGATTCCCAAGCGGGTTTTTATGGAACTGCAAGGCAAACATTTCGTCCTCGGCCTGACCGGCGGCATCGCATGCTACAAGTCGGCCGAACTGGTGCGACTGCTGACCAAGGCCGGCGCCACCGTGCAGGTGGTGATGACCGACGCCGCCACGCACTTCATCACGCCGGTGACGATGCAGGCGCTCTCCGGTCGCCAGGTCTTCACGTCGCAGTGGGACGACCGCGTCGGCAACAACATGGCGCACATCGACCTCTCGCGCGAGGCCGATGCCATCGTCGTCGCTCCGGCGTCGACGGATTTCCTCGCCAAGCTCGCGCACGGCATGGCCGACGACCTGCTCTCCACGCTGTGCATCGCGCGCGATTGCCCGTTGCTCGTGGCCCCCGCCATGAACCGGCAGATGTGGGCGGCGCCCGCCACCCAGCGCAACGCCGCCCAACTGCGCGCCGACGACGTCACCCTGCTCGGCCCCGATGCCGGCGACCAAGCCTGTGGTGAAGTCGGCGACGGCCGCATGCTGGAGCCGGAAAACATCGTCGAGCAGCTCGTCGGCTTCTTCCAGCCCAAGCTCCTGCGCGGCCGCCGCGTGCTGCTGACCGCCGGCCCGACCTTCGAGCCGATCGACCCGGTGCGCGGCATCACAAACCTCTCCAGCGGCAAGATGGGCTTTGCGCTGGCACGCGCCGCGTCGCAGGCTGGCGCAGAGGTCACGCTGGTCGCCGGGCCATGTCATCAGGACACGCCCGCCGGCGTGCTGCGCATCGATGTGCAGACCGCGCAGCAAATGCACGACGCGGTCATGCGCGAACTGGACACCAGCAAGAACGACATCTTCATTGCCGTGGCCGCCGTGGCCGACTGGCGTGTCGCACAGGCCGCCGATCAGAAGCTGAAGAAGCAGAACGACACCGACGTGCCGACGCTCACGTTCACGCAGAACCCGGACATCCTCGCAGGCGTCGCACGCCGTGCGAACGCGCCGTTCTGCGTCGGCTTTGCGGCAGAGACGGAGCGACTGGAAGAGTTCGGTGAGGCCAAGCGCCAGAGGAAAGGCATTCCGCTGCTGGTCGGCAACCTCGGCCAGCAGACCTTCGGCCGCGACGACAACGAAGTCGTGCTGTTCGACGCTGCCGGCATGACACGCCTGCCGCGCGCCGACAAGTTGACGCTCGCGCGCCAGATCGTCGCCGCCATTGCCGATCGTGTGCAGGGAGCGCGCTCATGAGCACGCCGATCCGCCTGTCAGTGCTAGACCAGAGCCCGGTCATCTACGGGCACAGCGCGAGCGATGCCATCGCCGCGACGGTCGATCTTGCGCAGCTTGCCGATTCGCTCGGCTACACGCGCTATTGGTGCGCAGAGCACCACGGCCTGCGCGGCGTGAGCAACCCCGCGCCCGAGGTGATGATTGCCCGCGTGGCAAGCGCCACGAAACACCTGCGCGTCGGCTCCGGCGGCGTGATGCTGCCCTACTACAGCCCGTTCAAGCTGGCCGAGCAGTTCCGCCTGCTGGAAGCGCTGTTCCCCAACCGTATCGACCTGGGCGTCGGCCGAGCGCCCGGTGGCGACATGCGTACCGCGCAAGCCGTGGCCATGGGCGATTACAACCGCGGCGACATCTTCCCGCAGCAGGTGCAGGAACTGATCTGGCACCTGACTGGCACACTGCCGCCCGATCACCCCGCCTATGGCGTGCTCCTGCAACCCGAGATCGACACCAAGCCCGAGCTGTGGATGCTCGGCTCCAGCGATTTCGGTGGCGCGCTGGCTGCGCGCCTGGGCATCCGCTTCGCCTTCGCGCACTTCATCAATCCGCACGTCGGCCACGTCGTCGCGCAGCAGTACCGTACCGATTTCGAACCGGGTTTTGACGCGCGTCCGTACAACGCTGCTGCCATCTTCGTAATCGCCGCAGACACCGAAGCCGAAGCGCGCCGCTATGAAGCCGCCGTCGACCTGCGCCGCGTGCAGATGGCGCTTGGCGTGAACGGCCCGATCCCGACCGTCGAGCAAGGCGAAGCCCACGTCTACACCGAGCGCGACCAGGCCATCGTCATGCGCGAGCGGCCGCGCAGCATCATCGGCACGCCGGAATCCGTAGCCGAGCAGATGCTTGCCATCAAGGAGCGCTTCGTTGCCGACGAACTCATCGTGCTGACCGTCGCGCCCAGCTACAAGGCCCGCCTGCGCTCGTACGAGCTGCTGGCCGAGGCGTTTGCGCTACCATCCCCGGCTTCTGTCACCTCTTCGGCCTGCCCCGCATGAAACTCGATGTCAAGATCCTCGACGCCCGCCTGCACGAACAGCTCCCGCAGTACGCCACCACCGGCAGCGCCGGGCTGGACCTGCGCGCCTGCATCGACGCCCCGCTCACCATCGAACCCGGCACCACGCACCTGATCCCGACCGGCATGGCCATCCACCTGGCCGACCCCGGCTACGCGGCGCTGATCCTGCCGCGCTCGGGCATGGGCCACAAGCATGGCATCGTGCTCGGCAACCTCGTCGGCCTGATCGATTCGGACTATCAAGGTCAACTCATGGTCAGCACGTGGAACCGCGGCAGCACGGCCTTCGTGCTCAATCCGATGGAACGCCTCGCGCAACTGGTCATCGTGCCGGTGGTGCAAGCCGAGCTGAACATCGTCGACGATTTTGCCGAGAGCGAACGCGGTGCCGGCGGCTTCGGCAGCACCGGACGCCACTAAACATCTAGTGAGCGCATAAAAAAACGGCCCGGAAGGTCAAACCCTCCGGGCCGTTTCATTTGGTAGCGACTGGCGTCAGGCTTCCGCTTCTTCCTGCGCGGGTGCCGGCGGCGCCTCGTTCTCGGAGAACTCCAGCTTCACCGCATCGGCATCGTCCAGATCCACGACCACCTTGCCGCCGTTGACCAGCTTGCCAAACAGCAGTTCGTCGGCCAGCGCCTTGCGGATCAGATCCTGGATCAGACGCTGCATCGGGCGCGCGCCCATCAGCGGGTCGAAACCCTTCTTCGCCAGGAAGCGACGCAGCTTCTCGGTGAAGATGGCGTCCACCTTCTTCTCGTGCAGTTGCTCTTCAAGCTGCATGAGGAACTTGTCGACCACGCGCAGGATGATCTCTTCATCCAGCGAGCGGAAGCTGATGGTCGCATCCAGACGGTTGCGGAACTCCGGCGTGAACATGCGCTTGATATCGGCCATCTCGTCGCCCTGTTCGCGCGCCGTGGTGAAACCGATCGTTGCCTTGTTCATCGTCTCGGCGCCCGCGTTGGTCGTCATGACGATGATCACGTTGCGGAAATCCGCCTTGCGGCCGTTGTTGTCCGTCAACGCGCCGTGGTCCATCACCTGCAGCAGGATGTTGAAGATGTCCGGATGGGCTTTTTCGATCTCGTCCAGCAACAGCACGCAGTGCGGCTTCTTGGTGACGGCTTCCGTCAGCAAGCCGCCCTGGTCGAAGCCCACGTAGCCCGGAGGCGCGCCGATCAGCCGGCTCACCGCATGGCGCTCCATGTACTCCGACATGTCGAAGCGGATCAACTCGATGCCGAGGATGAACGCCAGTTGCTTGGCGACTTCCGTCTTGCCAACGCCGGTCGGGCCCGAGAACAGGAACGAGCCGATCGGCTTGTCCGTCTTGCCCAGCCCGGCGCGCGACATCTTGATGGCCGAAGCCAGCGCGTCGATGGCCGGGTCTTGCCCGAACACGACCGACTTCAGGTCGCGCTCCAGCGTCTGCAGCTTGCTGCGGTCGTCCTGCGACACGCTTTGCGGCGGAACGCGGGCGATGCGCGAGACGATGTCCTCGATCTCGGCCTTGCCAATGGTCTTCTTCTGCTTGGATTTCGGCAGGATGCGTTGCGCCGCACCAGCCTCGTCAATCACGTCGATTGCCTTGTCAGGCAGGTGGCGGTCGGTGATGAAGCGTGCCGACAGCTCGGCTGCCGCCGTGAGCGCCGAAGCCGCGTACTTCACGCCATGGTGCTCTTCAAAGCGCGACTTCAGCCCGCGCAGGATCTGCACGGTCTGGTCGACAGACGGCTCCACCACGTCGATCTTCTGGAAGCGCCGCGACAGCGCCGCGTCCTTCTCGAAGATGCCGCGATATTCCGTGAACGTGGTCGCACCGATGCACTTGAGCGCGCCCGACGACAGCGCCGGCTTGAGCAGGTTGCTCGCATCCAGCGTGCCGCCCGATGCGGCGCCTGCACCAATCAGCGTGTGGATCTCGTCGATAAAGAGGATCGCGTTCGGGTTGTCCTTGAGCGACTTCAGAACACCCTTCAGGCGCTGTTCAAAATCGCCGCGGTACTTGGTGCCGGCCAGCAGCGCGCCCATGTCGAGCGAGTAGACGACGGACTTCGCCAGGATGTCCGGCACCTCGCCCTTGGTGACGCGCCACGCAAGGCCCTCGGCAATGGCGGTCTTGCCCACGCCGGCTTCGCCCACCAGCAGCGGGTTGTTCTTGCGGCGGCGGCACAGCACCTGCACCACGCGCTCGACTTCCTGCTCGCGGCCGATCAGCGGATCGATCTTGCCGGCCTTGGCCAGTGCGTTCAGGTTCTGGGTGAACTGCTCCAGCGGGCTTTCCTTGCCTTCACCACCCTCGCCTTCGGGGTTGGCGTCACCGTGCTTGGCCGGCTCGGCCTGGTCCTTGCGGATGCCGTGGCTGATGAAGTTGACGACATCCAGCCGGGTCACGCCCTGCTGCTGCAGGTAGTACACCGCGTGGGAATCCTTCTCGCCAAAGATGGCGACCAGCACGTTGGCGCCCGTCACCTCCTTCTTGCCGTTGGAGGTGGACTGCACGTGCATGATGGCGCGCTGGATCACGCGCTGGAAGCCCAGCGTGGGCTGCGTGTCCACCTCGTCCGTGCCGGGCACCACCGGAGTGTTGTCGGCGATGAAATTCTTCAGGTGCGTGCGGAGGTCTTCGATGTTGGCGGCGCAGGCGCGCAGCACCTCCGCCGCTGTCGGGTTATCCAGCAGCGCAAGCAGCAGATGCTCCACCGTAATGAATTCGTGGCGAGCCTGGCGGGCTTCGACAAACGCCATGTGCAGGCTGACTTCCAGTTCTTGCGCGATCATGCTTCCTCCATCACGCACTGCAGTGGGTGGCCCGCCTGCCGTGCATGGGTTGACACTAATTCCACCTTCGTCGAGGCGATATCCCGGGTGTAGATACCGCACACGCCCTTACCTTCCCGATGCACAGTCAGCATGATCTGTGTCGCAGTTTCCCGGTCTTTGCTGAAATATTGTTGAAGAATCATCACGACGAATTCCATCGGGGTGTAGTCGTCGTTGAGCAGCAGCACCTTGTACATCGCGGGCGGTTTGAGCGCTTGCTCTTTCCGCTCTAGTACGGTGCCCGAATCGTGTTGTGGAGTGGTCGCTTGCCGGATTGCCATGGTCTTATTCTAACCACTCCTTTCGACTTCGCAATTTGGGGAAATAACGCCGAGTTCAAGCTTTACAAATGGTTTGGCCCGGGTTGCGTTCGTTCACCGGCACCCAGGGCGGGGGGCGTTCCTCCGGCCAGCCCAAGGCTGGAAAGAGGGCAGCCGCTGGGCCCGAATGCCAAACATTGTCGGCAGGTGGGGACGATCGACTTGATTTCGAGTGAAACCTCTTCAAAAACTGACCGTTTTTCGCCACAAACCCACCTTCAACAGCCTTGACAGTCTGTTGCTTTCCTCGAACAATCGAATTCAACATGTGCGCCTTACTGCCCCGCAAACAATTGGCAGCAAGCCTCATGATTGGTGAGCCCGGGAGGCCTCACACCAGTCGACAACAGATCGACAACCGCATCAGGCTGTGGCGGCTGCCACAAGAAGACCGATCGCTGGCGGCGCGGTTCCACCCGCGCCTTTCGTTGTGCCCAACCACGGCGAACCGGCGATGACTGCGCGGTACCGCTCTGCACTGACACGACAGGCATCCCCTCCCGGCTCGGACTTGTGTTTCCACGGAGGGGTTTGTATGGCAATCGGTACGGTCAAGTGGTTCAACGACGCCAAGGGTTTCGGTTTCATCTCGCCTGACGAAGGCGGCGAAGAACTGTTTGCGCATTTCTCGGCCATCCAGATGGCTGGCTTCAAGACGCTTAAGGAAGGTCAGCGCGTCTCGTTCGAAGTGACGCAGGGCCCGAAGGGCAAGCAGGCCACCAACATCCAGGCTGCCTGATCGGCGTCATCTGGCGCCCCGCCGATGGCGCGGGTGCCGAAATGCAAAAAACCCGGCAACATGCCGGGTTTTTTGTTGCCTGGGCGGTGGACAATGGCGAGAACATCGCGCGTTGCGCAACATGTCGTTTCGCCAGGTTCTGCACTACGGTGTGGATATTCCCCCTTCTCCCGTCGGTCGTCCCTCGAAGGAGTCCCGCATGAAACGCCACCTGACCACTACCGCCGCAATCACCCTCCTGATCGCCGCGCTGCTGCCAGCGGCCGCACATGCCCAGATCGGTGATCTCATCAAGGGCGCGACACAAGGCAGTGGCAGCAGCAGCCAAGGCGCCACCGGGGGCCTTGGCGGCCTAGGCAATCTGGGCGGCATGGGCGGCATGGGCGGCACGCCGTCGCTGGGGTCACTCACTTCCGGCAGCACCGGCAACGTGGCCGGGGTGCTGGAGTTCTGCATCAAGAACAACTACCTGGGTGGCGCCAGCGGCGCAGCGTCGGTCAAGGACAAGCTGCTCGGCCGTCTGGGCGGCGCGCCAGCTTCCGACGCCGGCTACGCCGATGGTGCCAAGGGCATCCTGACCGGCTCTGATGGCAGCAAGTTCGACCTGAGCGGCGACGGCCTCAAGAAGCAGATCACCAAGCAGGCCTGCGACAAGATCCTGTCGCAAGGGAAGTCGTTGCTGTAAGGCTGCCGCGCGGGTGGCAGCGCACTACACTGCAATATCGGCAGGCTGCTAGCCTGTTCGCCTGAACCTGACCCACAGAGAACCCCATGCTGGAAACCGCCGCGCTGGCCGCAGGCCTGTCCTGGACCAGCGGATTCCGCCTCTACCTGGCCGTGTTTGCCGCCGGCGTTCTGGGCCGCACCGGCTGGCTGCACCTGCCGCCTGGCCTGCAGATGATCGAATCGTGGTGGGTGATCGGGCTGGCCGGGGTGTTGGCCGTGGCAGAGTTCCTAGCCGACAAGATTCCGGGGTTCGATTCTGTCTGGGACGGCATCCAGACCTTCATCCGCATCCCCGCCGGGGCAATCCTGGCGGCAGCCGCGTTCGGGCAACTCGATCCGCAATGGATGGTGGCGGCTGGGCTCATCGGCGGCACGTTGGCCGGAACGGCGCATGCCACCAAGGCCGGCACCCGCGCGCTGATCAATGCGTCACCGGAGCCGTTCTCAAACTGGGTAGCGTCCTTCAGCGAAGACATCGCCGCCAGCGGCGGGCTGCTGATGGCGTTCTTCCTGCCGATTGCGTTCCTGGTGGTGCTGGCGGGGCTGCTGATACTCGCCGTGTGGCTGCTGCCCAAGCTATGGCGCGGCGTACGGCGCCTGCGCAATGCGCTGCGCGGACGCACCCCCGAGCCGCCCGCCGCAACCAGCACCAGCACAACCCGCCTGCCGCGCTAGGGCCTCACCCGAAGACGCGCAACAGCCCGAACAGCGTCAGGGCCAATGCGCACGACCACCCTGAAAACAAGACGCGCCACACCCTGTGGTGCGGAATGAACCCCACGCCGCGCACCAGCCCCGCGCTCATCGCCCAGAAGAGCAGCATTGCCAGCACGTGACTGGCGCGGCCCGAGGCATTGGTCACGATGTACGGATAGACCGTGCCGACCGCCATGACGATCAACCCTGCCGCCAAGCTGGCCGGATGGATGCGCGGTGCGGCGGGTGCGCTCACTCGCGCTCCTCGCTGGTGGCGCTGGCCGCGCGTGCATCACTCACCTCACCCCACATCGCATTGAGCACGGCCAGCAGCACGGCAAAGCCGACGCCCAGCACCCAACTGAAGTACCACATGTCATGTCCTCCGGTGACTCACGGCTAGTAGGCCGAATGCTCGTTGGCGTGGATCTGTTCCACCGTCACCTTGCCGCGCATCACGCGGTAAGCCCAGCCCGTGTAGAGCACGATGATGGGCGTGAAGATGATCGCGACCCAGAACATGAGCCCCAACGTGAAGTGGCTGGAAACGCTGTCCCACACCGTCAGGCTGGCGGCCGGCATGCTGGACGACGGCAGCACGAACGGGAACATCGACGCCCCCGCCGTGGTGATGATGCCCGCCAGCGCCAATGCCGACAGAACAAACGCGATGAGCGTGCGGCCGGCGCGTGCCAGCGCCACGGCAAGTAGCGCACCCACCACGCCAACCAGCGGCAGCAGCCACAGCAACGGCTGCACCTGATAGTTGTGCCACCACGCGTCCGCCGAGCGCACAACCGTCTTGGCCATCGGGTTGGAGAGCGCTGCCGGGTCGATGACTGAACTGATGACGTATCCCTCGATGCCGCCCCAGCGCAGCCACGCCCCCGCCGCCACGAACGCGACCACCGCCACGATGGCGGCACCCGTGGCCGCCTTGGTGGCACGCTGCTGGATCACGCCTTCGGTGCGGTGCGCGAGATAGACGCCGCCGTGCATGATGATCATCGCGCTCGACACCACGCCGGTCAGCAATGCAAACGGATTGAGCAGTTGCCAGAACGAACCCGTGTACGTGACCACCATGAAGCGGTCGAAATGGAACGGCACGCCCTGCAGCAGGTTGCCAAACGCCACACCAAAGATCAGCGGTGGCACTGCACCCCCAACGAAGAGCCCCACATCCCACGCCTTGCGCCACGTGGCGTTATGAATCTTGCTGCGGTAGTCAAACCCGACCGGCCGGAAGAACAGCGCCCACAGCACGGCCAGCATCGCCCAGTAAAAGCCGCTGAACGCCGTGGCATATACCAACGGCCACGCTGCAAAAATCGCCCCGCCGCCAGTGATGAACCAGACCTGGTTGCCGTCCCAATGCGGGCCGACGGTGTTGATGATCACGCGCCGCTCGTCGTCGGTCTTGCCGACAAAGGGCAGCAGCGTGCCGACGCCCATGTCGTGTCCGTCCATGATGGCAAAGCCGATCAACAGCACGCCAATCAGCAGCCACCAGATGACCTTGAGGGTTGGGTAATCAAGCATGTCGTCCTCCTCAGGCGTGAGTCGGTTCGAACTGATAGCGCCCGGTGCCGAGACTGCCCGGACCTTGCCGAGCGAACTTCACCATCAGATACATCTCGACGATCAGCAGCAGCGTGTAGAAACCGATAAAGCCCGCCAGTGAACCGTAAAGGCTCGCCTCGCTCAACGTCGACACACTCAGGTGCGTGGGCAGCACGCCGTAGATCGTCCACGGCTGGCGCCCGTACTCGGCCACCACCCAACCGAGTTCCGCCGCAAGCCACGGCGCGGGCAGCATCCACAGTGCCCAGCGCAGCAGCCACGCCGGCGCCTTGCGCTGCGGGCGCAGCGTGGTCCAGAACGACAACCCGAACAGCGCCAGCATCAGGAAGCCCAAGCCGACCATCAAACGGAATCCCCAGAACATCGGCCACACGCGCGGCACCGTATCGTCGACGGCCTTGTCGATGATCTCGGGCGTGGCCTGTCGCACATCGGCCACGTATTTCTTGAGCAGCAGGCCGAAGCCCAGGTCTTGCTGATGGATCTGCAGTGTCTGACGTGCCGTCGCATCGTCCGGGTGCTCGCGCAGCGTCTCCAGCGCCGCCACCGCCTCGATGCCGCTCATGATGCGGCCGCGGTTGCGCACCTTGATCTCGTGGATGCCGGGAATCTGCTTGGACACCGAGCGCGTGCCGATCAGCCCCATCACCCACGGAATCTCGACCGCCCAGTTGTTCTTCTGCTCGCGCTGGTTGATCGACGCAATCACGTTGAAGCTGGCGGGCGCGGGCTCGGTCTCCCACATGGCCTCGATGGCGGCCATCTTGGTTTGCTGCGCTTCGCCCACGGTGTAACCGGATTCATCGCCCAGCACGATCACCGAACAGGCGCTGGCAAGACCAAACGCCGCCGCCACGCGAAAGCTGCGCCGCGCAAACTCCACGTCGCGCCCGCGCAGCAGATACCAGCTTGAGATCGACAGCACGAACATCGCGCCCGTCACATAGCCCGCCGACACCGTGTGCACAAACTTGGCCTGCGCCACCGGGTTAAAGACTACGGCCCAGAAGTCCGACATCTCCATGCGCATGGTCTGCCAGTTGAAATCCGCACCCACCGGGTTCTGCATCCAGCCGTTGGCGATCAGGATCCACAGCGCGGAAAGATTGGTGCCGACTGCCATGAGCGTCGTCACCAGCAGATGCTGCGTTTTGGAGAGCCGGTCCCACCCAAAGAAGAACAGCCCGATGAAGGTGGATTCCAGGAAGAACGCCATCAGCCCCTCGATGGCCAGCGGCGCCCCGAAGATGTCGCCCACGTAGTGCGAGTAGTACGCCCAGTTGGTGCCGAACTGGAATTCGAGCGTGATGCCGGTGGTCACGCCCAGCGCAAAGTTGATGCCGAACAGCTTGCCCCAGAAGCGCGTCATGTCTTTCCAGATGACCTTGTTGGTCATCACATAGACGCTCTCCATGATGACCAGCAGCCAGACCATGCCCAGCGTAAGCGGCACGAACAGGAAGTGGTACAACGCCGTGGCCGCGAACTGCAGCCGGGAAAGATCGACCAGGTGCTCGGATATCACGGCTGCCCTCCATGCGCTGCTGACGGTGTCATGATCAAACGATCAGCGGCCCGCTCTGCATCGACCGCCACCCGGGCGTCCCGCACGAACACCCACCACAGCGCGCCCAGCACCGCCACCTTGATGGTGACAATGACGAGCAGATGGCGGACGAGTCGGCGATCGTTGGGGTTCACAGGGTCGGGGGGATCCAGAGTACGGCCGGTGCCATCGGGGTAGTTTCCCGCCGATGGCACAGAAAGTCACATGTGAACCAGTCTAGTCATGGTTGGTGTAACTGACAAACCCTTCCTGAGCCGATGGCAGCGGCATAACCGCGCGGTACCGACATTTCGTCGGAATGCCTGCGGCGCGCCAATCTCACATAAATGCGTCAAACGGTAAATCATTGTGCCGCCCACCCCGGCCCACACTCGCCAGGCCACTGCATGAACCGCATGAACACGAGGCGTGGGGGCAGTTTTTACGCCGATTCTGATTTATAGTTCCGCCCCTTGCTCCGACGAAGCGGCCATCACTACACTCAGCGCCATCGCTTTCGGTGCCATAGAGGAAGCGATCAAGGCCTGGAAACCTTGGACGTAACGGGCAAGTGCCAAGCATAGGTGCTTGCCCTCTGCTATGGCCTGGCTTCGTCATCCCTCCTTGGGCGAGCCAGGCATGAGCGGCTTCGGCCGCGCCGATTGTTACGTCTCGGTTTTCCAGCTTGCCTGTGCTCGCCCACCCCTCCTCCCAGGGTTGGGCGCGGTTCCGTTCATCACATGAAGAGGAATGCCGTGACCCGCTCGATCTCCAAATCCACCGATTCCCCGGCTGGCGACGCGCTTAGCGAATATCAGAAAGGCGTTTGCTCTGCGCGTGGATTTCTGCGTGCGGTGTTCAGCCGTAACGCTGCGGATAAGCCGCGTGCCGCGAACGCGGCAGATGCGCCGGAACAT
>NZ_DBMV01000018.1 GCF_002298975.1 Ralstonia sp. UBA689 | reverse complement strand
GACCCTGGCTCCGGGCGATATAACTCACAAGACCCGATTGGGCTCCTTGGCGGGCTGAACTCGCACCTATACGCGCCGAATCCGGTTGAGTGGATTGATCCGCTGGGGTTACAAAATTCCCACCAGCGACGCGTAAAAACTAGAGCAAATGCTCGCCAAGTTGCTCTAAATGAACAGACCGCTCGCATGGCTTCGCAGCCGGACTATCCATTGGATATGGTGTACGACGCGGTCAATCCAAATTCCAAAGCATGGGCTTCTGCAAGCCCCTATGACTACACGCAATATTGCAGACAATGGAGCAAGCCCAAGTCCACTTGTGAGGCTAGGGATCGTGTGCCGGGGCGTGATGTTCGAGACCGGACGGATTATGTCCCAGATCAAGATTGGCCGACATCAAGAATTCCACCTGGATACGCCTGCGATATTAAATATTACTTTCCAGACATGCAGAAATCAGCGACTGCCCCAACAGCAGATCTTAATGATGTCGTTGAGTTTGCCGGCAAAATTCGGAGAAATAAGAAAGGAGTTAGACGATGAAGCACATTGCTCCCATTCTTGCATTATTATTTTCCAATTATTGCCACGGAAAAGAAATTGATGGATGCATGGCGATTGAGTTTAATAATGTCATGTCCGCAATCTTCCCAGTAATTAAAGAAAGATCAAATTGGGAGTGGCACCGAATTGAGGTGACGCGCGAAACAGCTGAGTATGCCTGGATTGCTGAGCCGGGCACTCTTTTAAAAAAAAATCATCAAAAATCATTTCAAGGAAATGGGATGACATTTGTCGCCTTCCTGGGGGCCACAGATCTAAGCAAAATTACCCCTGGATCCGGCGCCCTGGAGGATTTGATTGCGAGCTCTGAAAAAATTGCCTATTTAACTGGAGAGACAAAAAATGAATCCTGGACTAGTAGAAACCTTGATTTTATACGTCGCAGCAAAGTTGATATGAAATTGCTAGATGATGATGCCGTTCTTTTGGCAACAATCAACAAAACATCGACCGATGCGGCAAAACAGTCAAATCCAACGCATATGCGAATGCGCGCAATTTTGCCATACCCCGGAGAATCTTATGAGTGCCTCGTCAAAATAAAGAAAGTAAACAAATCAGCAAGAATTATTAATAAATAACACATCAATATTATTAAAATAGAGAAGATGGTGACGCACCAGCACAGACCAATATTTCAACGACGGCGATTGACAAACTAGCCCGTTTTCTTACAAGCCCCGCCTCGCGGATAAATAGGAAGCGCTTATTACCCACAACCTGCCTTGCCCTCTTGAGTTTTATTTCAAGCGAACAACCTTACTTTCAAGAAAAATCCAAGCAGCGCGGAAAGTCATACAGCTAGAAAGGAATGTTTGGGTCGATGGTCCGTCAATCTAGACCAAGCTCACCTAAGTCCATGGCAAATCAATACGCTTGCGTCTGCTCACGGCTCTCATTTCCATACCTGATGAATCGATCATTTTTCAACAGAATTCTCGCGGCAGGACTTGCACTAGGCATCTTTTGGGGTCAGCTTCGCAGCCGGATATGCTCCAAGCGAAATCGAAGCAACCCTACTCAACATCATCAGGAACGATGACATCAGCGCATTTTCTGACGGACGACAACCCTACACAGCCACAGTCTTGAATATCAAAACTGCTTCCGCAAGTGACATTGGTTGCGCATATGAGCAGAGTAGCGATACCGCCAACGAGCAGTTTCTGGGGAAGCGGATACTTGTGTCTGGGACCGTTGAGGCGGTTCAGGAACGTGATCAAGCCTCCTCAATCATTCTTTTTGCAAATACTGGCTCTGTTCAGGTACGTGCTCTGGCCCCCATGGATACTGCGGCGAGGTTAAAGGCGTTATATGCGGGAAGCAGTGTGGCATTGGTTTGCGTTGGGCTCGGCGGGGCGACTAGCGCGGCCACCTTCGGGGACTGTGAGTTTGCCAACGATTTTGCGCAGCGTACGTGGGATCGTCTAAGCACTGAATTTTCCGACTTCTATCAAGGAAAGCCAGCAAAGAGCATTGCGATTCCAATGATGGCTATCAAAATCGCTCAACGAGCTAGCTTGATGTCCCTGGATCGCCCCTGTTCGGACGACCCGGAAAATTGCTTCGCAGCCGCGATGTCACTTGGAAATTTCAGAGAGAGGGGGAATGCCTCAGCCCTGCAAGCTGTTATCGCTAGGTTCAAGAGTGCTGGACTCGACCTGAGCTTGTTCAGCCGCATTCCCATCAACCCGTAGCGGCTTGAACAACGAAATCGAAGAGCAGCAATGAACGGGGAAATCATCCGCGCCGGCAACAAGACCGACCACAGTGGTGTAGTGCTATACGACATCCCTGGCACCCACTTGGACGGTCGCCAGATGGCTTGGGTTATTCAGAGCTGAATATGGCGTCTTCCACATCGACCGCCGACTTCAATGATCGAGTTGAACTCCTTAGAAGAATCCGAGAAAACATGCGAAATCGTATAAAATTAAACTGGCAGTTATTATATTTACCATTCTGTTTCCAATTCTTTGCTATAGCGAGAATATTGACGACTGCCTAGCCATCGCCACAAAGAAAGGAATTTCAGCGCTCTTTCCATTAAAGAAAACAAGAGAAAAATGGGACTGGTATCGATTCGAAATAACAGAGAAGAGATCGGAATATGACTGGATTTCAGAGCCAGGCGTGTTTAAAAAAAATGGGAAGAAAAAAATATTTAAGGGGAATGGATCGGCGTTTGCGATTTCTCTAGGCACTGCGAATTTAATTAATCACAAGCAACAATCTGGCAGCCTAGGGGAATTGATCGAAAAAACCAGCAAGAATGCATATTTTACAAAAAGACCAGAAACACAAGAGGAAGCCATGAAAATCATCGATGCTTCAAACCTGCTAAGAATCTGGGCTAAAGTCTTAGATGGCGATGCAATTGTTATTGGAACCGTTGATAGCAAAACCGCATCTGTGATCAATGCTGGAAACCCAACGCACATGAAGATGACGGCTGTTTTGCCCTACCCCGGGGAGTCTTATGAGTGTTTTGCAAAGATAATGAAAGAATAGTGCTCATTGCCTTCAACCATCAAATCGAACAGCAACAATGAACAACGAAATCATCTGCGTCGGCGACGAGACCGACCACGGCGGCGTAGTGCTGGACGGCATCCCTGGCACCAACTTGGACGGCCGCCAGATGGCTGGACTTGGCAACATGGTGAAGTGCCCCAAGTGCAAGGGGGAGTTCCAGATCATTGAAGGCGCCTCGCACTACACCGTCAACGGCGTGCAGGTCGCCCTGCGCGGCATGAAAACCGCCTGCAGCGCCGTGCTGATCGCTGGCAACCCGCGCACCCAAGTGAGTCGCTAGCGCATGACCACACCTCCGCCAAAACCCACACCCTCATCCCCGCAAGACGCCGTCCACCTCCAGGGCGGCTGGCGCACAAACGACCCTGGGGGCGGTTACACCGTTAGCGCTAAGTGCGGCACCACTCTGCGTCACCTGCCGGATGGCAATATCGAAGGCCGGATGCCATCCATTCACGCAGTCGCAGTGTTGGACTTATCCAAGGTCACTCGGCATGTGATTGTCCACGTATACGACACCATCTCGCACACGCTGCACTTCGTCGGCGGCGGCACGCTCGCAATGGTCACGGCTACGAACTCTCGGGCCACAACATCGCCGTCCGCGTGAATCCAGATGGCGGGATCGTTGTGCTGGGGAGCACATCGGAACACGGCGACAAATAGCCGCCATCGCCTGACAAACCGTCCGAGCCATCGAGCAGCGGCGAGACTTGGCCTCAGCAAATCCGGGGCGGCTATACAGCGCAATTTCTTCTCATCAAAACGGTGCTCTCGCGTACCGCAATCTTTAAGCACAGTTCCATCGCTTCGCCAGCCGCCAGCCCAGATGTCAAATTGCGTGGCGATAAAGCACGCATCCCTCTTCACCGCCTACCCTCCGCGCTTCGCATAAAACAACGCGCATCAAGGAGGCCATATGGCACGCATGCTTGGAAGAAGGTGGTGGATCGGGCTGGCGCTGTGCGCGGCATCATGCCTGGCACGAGCGGACATCGCACTCGACCATTGGCCGCCGCAAGCCGCCAATGCACTGAAGACGGTCATCGCCAACCACGCTCACCAGGGCGCCTATGCCGTCTTCGACATGGACAACACCAGCTACCGTCATGACCTGGAGGAAGCGCTGCTGCCGTTCATGGAGATGCAGGGCCTGCTATCGCGCGACAGGCTCTCCCCCGCGCTGCAGCCAGTTCCGTTCAAGGACACGCCGCTGGCCAAAGAAAGCCTCTACAGCTACTACACACGGCTGTGCGAGATCGACGATCAAGTCTGCTACCCGTGGGTGGCACAGGTGTTCTCCGGCTTTACCCTGCGCGAGTTGAAAACGCAGGTGGATGCGTTGATGGCGCGTGACAAACCAGTGCCGGCACAGCGCCTCGTCAACGGCGAAATCGAAACTGTGCTAGTCGAGCCGCCCCGCGTGTTTGCGGGCATGCGCGAGCTGTACCGGGCGTTGATTGAGAACGGCATCGAGGTCTACGTGGTCAGCGCTGCCAGCGAAGACCTTGTGCGCATGGTGGCGTCTGATCCGCAATACGGTTACGGCGTGAAACCACAAAACGTCATCGGCGTAAGCATGCTGCTGAAGGATCGCCAAACCGGCGACGTGACAACGGTGCGCAAACTGGTTGCGCAAGGCGAATACCAGCCAGAGGCACTGCGCGATCACGAATTGCTCCCCGTGCTTTGGGCGCCGCTCCCCTGGTACGAAGGCAAGCCCGCAGCCATCAATACCTATATCGACGAATGGAAGAAGCCCATCCTGGTGGCGGGCGATACGCCGGCCAGCGATGGCCCGATGCTGTTTCAGAAGACCGATGTCGAGCGTGGCGGCGTGCGCGTCTGGGTCAATCGCAGTGCAAAAGCGATGCGGCTGTTGAACGACATGCGGCAGCAGCACGCCGCACGGCAAGAAGCACTCGGGCTGCCCGTAACGGCCGACAAGAACTGGATTGTGGTCACGCCCGATGCGATCCAGTAACGCCGTCAAATCGTGGGCCGCGCTGGGCGTTTGCGCGGCCGCCCTGGCAATGCTCTCAACGCCGGCGCAGGCATCGGTCTCCGTGTACGGCCGCATCGACACTGCCGTGCGCTACAGCACCAACCAGACCATCTCCGGCAACGATCTGCTGGAGCTGACATCAGGCGCCAGCAGTGCCAGCCGCTGGGGCATCAAAGGCAGCGAAGGCCTTGGTGGCAGCATCAACGCCATCTTTACGCTGGAAAGCGGCTTCCACCCCGGCAGCGGCCAACCCGCGCAAGGTGGCCTCCTGTTCGGCCGGCAGGCATGGGTCGGGCTTTCGGGCGGTTTCGGCACCCTCACATTCGGGCGGCAGTACAGCCCGGTCTATCTGGTCGAATTTGCCAATGAACCCTTCGGCTGGGCCAACCTCTACGAACCCGCCTTCATTTACGACAACTACACCGGTGGCAACCGGTGGAACCACTCTGTGTCGTACACCGGCAAGGCAGGCAGCACCACGGCCTCACTTGCTGTTGGTCTAGGCGAGCAAGCCGGAAATGGCCGCAGCGGCCGCAAGCTCGGCGGCAGCCTCGCATACGCGGCAGGCCCCATCAGCGCAAGCGCCGCCTGGCAGCAAACCCGCAACGCCAATGGAACCGCGAACCACACGGTCTGGACCGCAGGCGGCGTCCTCACCTTTAACGCGCTCAAGCTCTACCTGAGCCACCTCAACCATCGCAGCGCCCTGACGCCACAGCGCAACGAGGTATGGGTGACGGGCGCCTCATACGCAGTCCGCCCCGCCATCGAGCTTTACGCCGCGTTCTACGTCGACCGCCAGCACGCGCAACGCGGCAGCAGACGCACCGTCGCCGCCATGCTCAACTACAAGTTATCCAGCCGCACCAACGCTTACTTGCAGGCGGACACCAGCCGCATTGATGCAGGCTACGCCACCAACGTCTTCAACGCCTATGCGTTTCCGATGGCGACAGACACTGCCGGCCGCGTGACGGGCTTTGTGCGCTCGCGCAGCAGCGTCACCGTTGGCGTGCGGCATCAGTTCTGATTCACTCCAGCGGCATCAACTCCGGCAACTGCGCAAAACAGATCGACTTGGCCGTCTCAATAAAGTCCTGTGCAAACGGCGCCTGCGCGTAGTCGCGCGTCATGGCGGCGTAAAGGTCGCTCCAGACGCCTTCCTTGCCGACGCGCTTGGCGACAACGTATTCGTAGTCGACGTAGTTCTTGATGCCCCAGCTCGGTAGCGCGGCCAGCCCGCGGCGGCTGGCAACGAGCTGCAGCACGGCGATGGTCAGCTCCGCCGTGCGGCGATTGAACGCAATGCCGGCGGGCGTGAGCACTTGTCGGATCAGGTCGATACGCTCTTCCGGCACCGGATACGTGATAAGCGTCTGGTCGGTAAAGTCCTTGGCCTCAAGCCATTTCTTGTTGCGCAGCGGATGGTCCACGGGCAGCACGGCGAGGATTTCGAACCGGAACAGCGGCGCGAACACCACACCTCGGCGCATCTTGGCGTCGGAACCGATGATCACATCAGCCCGCCCTTCCTTGAGCAGCGCCAGCGGGTCGGTATGAAAGCCGGAGACGAGATCCATCTCCACCTCGGGCCAGCGCTGGCGAAAAGCGTCCATCACGGGCATCAGCCAGTCGAAGCAAGTGTGGCATTCCAGCGCAATGCGCAGCGTGCCGGCCGCGCGGCCCTTGATGCGCTCCAGGTCGCGCTCGGCGGTCTGAATGTCGGCAACCACCTTCTGCGCCAGTTCCAACAGGCGTTCACCGGCTTCGCTCAACTCCACGGTCTGGCCCTTGCGGCGCACCACGGCCAGCCCGTAGTGCGATTCCAGCGCGCGCAATTGGTGCGAGAGCGCCGATTGCGTCAGGTGCAGCCGCTCCGCTGCGCGTGAGACCGAGCCGCCATCAGCCAAGGCGATCAAGGTACGTAGATGACGGATTTCAAGCATGTTCGTGCGACTTCCGAATTATGAATTCAATTCAATGTTGTCGAAAATAATATCATTTGATTCATGCTCCGTCGTCGCCCATCATCGCAGGACTCAAAAACACATCTGCACTTTGGCGACCAACATGACGACCATCCACACCCTCGGCTACCCCCGCATCGGCGCACAGCGCGAGCTGAAGTTCGCCCTCGAATCGTTCTGGAAAGGCACCTCCAGCGAAGATGACCTGCGCGCCACCGGTCGCACGCTGCGCGAGCGCCACTGGGCTGCCCAGCGTGACGCGGGCCTCGATTTCGTCACCGTGGGCGACTTCGCCTGGTATGACCAGGTGCTGCAGACGGCCGCCCTGCTTGGCGCCATCCCCACGCGCTACGGCTTCGATCCAGCACAGCTCACGCTGGCGCAATCGTTCGTGCTCGCGCGCGGCAATGCCGAGCATGCGGCCATGGAAATGACCAAGTGGTTCGACACGAACTATCACTACCTCGTGCCGGAACTCACGCCCGACCTTCGCTTCGGCCCGGGCACCGAATGGCTGTTTGACGAGGTGCGCGAGGCGCAGGCGGCGGGCCACCGCGTGAAGGTGGCGCTGGTCGGGCCGGTCACATTCCTGCATCTGGCCAAGGCCCGCAATGGCCTGACCGACAAGCTGTCGTTGCTACCGCAGCTGCTGCAGGCCTATGCAGCCGTGCTCAAGCGTCTGGCCGCACTGGGCGTGGAATGGGTGCAGATCGACGAACCCGCGCTGGTGCTGGACCTGCCCAAGCCGTGGATTGAAGCATTCGGCCCGGCCTATCAGGCGCTGGCAGCGGCCAACGGCCCCAAGCTGCTGCTCGCGACGTACTTCGAGGCGGCATTGCATCACGCTGCGCTCATCAAATCGCTGCCGGTGGCCGGCGTGCATCTGGACCTCGTGCGTGCCCCGCAGCAACTCGACGCGTTCGCACCCTGGCCCGTGGACAAAGTGCTGTCGGTCGGCGTGATCGATGGCCGCAACATCTGGCGCTCGGACCTGGCACGCGTGCTGGAACAAGTGGCGCCGCTGGCCCAGCAACTCGGCGACCGCCTGTGGGTTGCGCCAAGTTGCTCGCTGCTGCACGTGCCAGTGGACCTGTCGGCTGAGACCAAGCTGGATGACGAACTCAAGGGCTGGCTGGCCTTCGCGCGCCAAAAGCTGGATGAGCTGGCCGTGCTCAAGCGCGCGTTGGTCGAAGGCTCTGCCGCCGTGCAAAGCGCCCTCGGCGCGAATCGCGCTGCCATTGCGTCTCGCGCCCAATCGCGCCGCGTGCACAACGCTGGCGTGAAAAAGCGTGTGGCAGCAATCCGCGCGGAAGATGCCGCGCGCGCCGCAGCCTACCCTGCCCGCGCAGAAGCGCAGCAAGCCCGCCTGAACCTGCCGCTGCTGCCGACCACCACCATCGGCTCCTTCCCGCAGACGGCTGAGATCCGCCAGGCGCGCGCCCAGCACAAGCGCGGCGACCTGCCGGCGCTGGACTACCTGCAACGCATGCGTGCAGAGATTGCCGACGTGGTGCGCCGCCAGGAAGCACTGGGCCTCGACATGCTGGTGCACGGCGAAGCCGAGCGCAACGACATGGTCGAATACTTCGGCGAACTGCTGTGGGGCTACGCATTCACCGCCAACGGCTGGGTGCAGAGCTACGGTTCGCGCTGCGTGAAACCGCCCGTCATCTACGGCGACGTCTACCGCCCTGAAGCCATGACCGTCGAGTGGTCCAAGTACGCGCAAAGCCTGACGGCCAAGCCGATGAAGGGCATGCTGACCGGCCCCGTGACGATGCTGCAATGGTCTTTCGTGCGTGACGACCAGCCGCGTGAGCAGACCGCGCTGCAGATCGCCCTGGCCCTGCGCGATGAAGTGTGCGATCTGGAAACCGCTGGCATCGCCGCCATCCAAATCGACGAGCCTGCTTTCCGAGAGGGCCTGCCGCTGCGTGCGTCGGATGTGCCGAGCTACCTGGAGTGGGCGGCGCGCGCCTTCCGCGTCTCGGCCTCGGGCGTGCGCAACGACACGCAGATCCACACGCACATGTGCTATTCGGAGTTCAACGACATCCTGCCCGCCATTGCGTCGATGGATGCCGACGTGATCACCATCGAAACATCGCGTTCGAACATGGAATTGCTCGATGCGTTTGGCGAGTTTGCGTATCCGAACGAGATCGGCCCGGGTGTGTACGACATCCATTCGCCGCGCGTGCCGCGTGTGCAAGAGATGGAAGCGTTGCTCGACAAGGCCACGCAGGTGGTGCCGGTGCAGCGCCTGTGGGTGAACCCGGATTGCGGCCTGAAGACGCGCGGCTGGCCGGAGGTGGAAGCCGCACTGCAAGGCATGGTGGAAGCCACACGCTGCCTGCGCGCCAAGCATGCCAAGGCGCAGCATGCGGGCAGCAAGGTTGTGCTGGCTGAGAGCGCCACGGCATAACGTCGGCAGTACCAAACAAAAGCGCCAACCGGCTTGCGTCGGTTGGCGCTTTTTTTCATACATGCTCAGGCCGAAGTGTCCGGCTGTCCGTGCCGCCCCGCTCCGCCTGCAAACCTTGCTGCACCGGTCACGCCTTCCGCAAATACGATAGGCGTCCCGTGGGCACCCTCCTGGCGCAGCGCCTCTGCCAGTGGCAACTCCCACTGCGCGTAAGCCGATTCGCGGTCCGTCAACATGCACTGCTGCGGAAACGCAGCAATCTCGCGAGCAAGCTGCTGAGCCGCGACAAGTGACTCACCCGACTCGACCACGCGGCTGGCGAGCCCCATGGTGAGCGCCTCTTCGGCGTGCACCGCGCGGCCTGTCAGAATCATGTCCAGCGCGCGCCCCATGCCCACAATGCGCGGCAGACGCACCGTACCGCCGTCGATGAGCGGCACGCCCCAGCGGCGGCAAAACACGCCAAACACCGCATCACGCTCGGCCACGCGCAAGTCTGCCAGCAAAGCCAGCTCCAACCCGCCCGCCACGGCATAGCCGCTCACCGCCGCAATGAGCGGTTTGGACAGTGCCATGCGTGACGGCCCCATCGGGCCAGGTGCCGCGCCATCGGGGTCGAGGTGATTGCGCCGCGCCGGATCGCCGACGGCCGTCAGGTCCGCCCCGGCACAGAAGTGTCCGCCCGTGCCGCCGAGCACCGCCACGCGCAGCGCCCCATCGGCTTCAAAGCGCTCGAACGCGGCGAGCAGTGCAGCGGCGGTTGGCCCATCTACCGCATTGCGGCATTCGGGCCGGTTGAGCAGGATCGTGCAGACCGGGCCATCGGTCTCGAACAGCACGGCATCGGGCATGAGCGGTCTCCGCTTCTGGGTCGATCTGGCAGACCGCCCGATGCTACACCTGCTGCGACGAGCGCTCCTGTGACGGCTCGGGGCTGCGCTCATTGCGCTGACTACGCTCGTGATGCCGCACGCCGCGCACCTTGCGCAACGTCCACTCCTTGATGTCGTCCACCTTCTCGAACACCACCGGCACCACCAGCAAGCTCAGCAACGTAGACGTAAGCAGCCCGCCGATCACCGCCACAGCCATCGGCGCGCGGAAGCCCGCGTCGCCTTCCAGGCCGAGCGCCATCGGCACCATGCCGGCCGTCATCGCCACCGTGGTCATGACGATGGGGCGGGCGCGCTTGTGGCATGCATCGATGATGGCCTCGGTGCGCGACAGCCCCATATCGCGCCGCGCGACGATGGCGTATTCCACCAGCAGGATCGAGTTCTTGGTCACGATGCCCATCAGCATCAGCAGGCCAATCAGCGCCGGCAGCGACAGGCTGAAGCCGAACAGCGCCAGCAGGCCGAACGCCCCACCCACCGACAGCGGCAACGCCGCCAGGATCGTCACCGGCTGCGTGAAGTCATGGAACAGCAGCACCAGCACCGCATACACGCACAGCACGCCCGCGAACATGGCGAGGAAGAAGCTGCCAAACAGCTCCTGCATGCCCTCCACGTCGCCGGAGGCAATGCGGCGCACGCCCGACGGCAAGTTCTTGATGGATGGCAACGCCTCCACCGCCTGGTTGGTGTCGCCCAGCGCCCGGCCCTCCAGCCCCACGCTGATGGTGACGTTGCGGCTGCGGTCGTAGCGGTCGATTTGCGCCGGGCCGCTGCCGATAGAGATATCGGCGATGTTTTCCAGCGGAACGGCACCATTGCGGCCCGGCACGCGCAACTGCCGGATCGTGTCGATCTGGTGGCGCGCCTTCGGGTCCAGCTCGACGCGGATGTACACCTGCCGCTCGGGCAAGTTGAGCTTGGGCAGGTTGACGTCATAGTCACCCGCAGTTGCCACGCGCACGGCTTGACCGATGGCGGCGGCAGTCACGCCCTGCTGCGCGGCGCGCGCAAAGTCGGGGCGAATGACAATCTCGGGCCGCAACAGACTTGCCGACGAGGTGATCGCCCCAAGGCCCGGCACCGTGCGCAGGTCGCGCATCACATCGCGTGCGGCCTGCTGTAGTGTGGCCGGATCGTCGCCGGCCAGCACCACTTGCAGTTGCTCGCCGGAGTTGATGGCGCCAAACGAAATGCGCACCCCCGGCACGCCCCCCAGCATCTCGCGCAACTGACGCTGCACCTCTTGCTGCCTGATCTTGCGGTCATGCCGATCGGTGAGCGAAATCGTGAGCGTACCGGTACGCACCTCGCCACCGCTGGAGCCCGGCACACCAGCCATCACACCCGATCCGATGGAGGTGTATACGCGGCGTACCTCCTTGTGCTGCATGACGATCTGGCGCACGCGCTCGGTGTTGTCGCGCGTCTGGGCAATGGTGCTGCCGGGCGGGCTTTCCACCGTCATCTGCAACTGCGCCCAGTCTTCGGGCGGCAGGAACGTCGCCGGAATCAGCCCGATGATGGCCACCGACACGACAAAGAACGCGCCCGCCATAGCGCTCGTCTTCCACGGGTGCTGCAGGCACCAGCGCGCGGCCAGCAGGTAGCGCGTCATGATCCAACTGTCGCGGTTGGGCTCGTCCTGCGGCTTGAGCAGGTAGGCGGCCATCATCGGTGTCAGCAACCGCGCCACCAGCAGCGAGGCCAGCACGGCAATCGATGCCGTCCACCCGAACTGCTTGAAGAACTTGCCCGAAATGCCGCCCATGAACGCGGTCGGCAAGAACACCGCCACCAGCGTGAGCGAGGTGGCAACCACCGCCAGGCCGATTTCCTGCGCGGCCTCCAGCGCCGCCTCGTAGGGTGGTTTGCCGTCGCGAAGGTGGCGCACGATGTTCTCCACCTCCACGATGGCATCGTCGACCAGGATGCCGACCACCAGCGTGAGCGCCAGCAGCGTAATGCCGTTGAGCGTGAAGCCCAGCATGTCCATGGCTGCAAAAGTGGGGATGATCGACAGCGGCAGCGCCACGGCGGAAACGAACGTCGCCCGCCAGTCGCGCAGAAACAGCCACACCACCAGCACGGCCAGGATGGCGCCTTCATACAGCGCATCCATGGACGCCTTATACGAGTCCTGCACCGGCTTGACGAGGTTGTACACCTCGGTCACGTGCACGTTGGGGCGCTCGGCCTGCAGCCTGGCAATGGCCTCGCGCACCCCCTTGGCCACCGAGATTTCACTGGCGCCGCGCGAGCGGAATACCTGGAAGCTCACCACCGGCTTGCCGTCAAGCAAGGCCATCTGACGCGGCTCCGCAGCCGTGTCGCGCACATCGGCCACGTCCAACAGGCGAACGCGTCGTCCGTCTGACAGCGGGATATCCATCTGCGCCAATTCGCGCGCGCTCTTAACGGTGCCGAGCGTGCGCACCGCCTGCTCCTGCCCGCCGACGTTGCCGCGTCCGCCAGGCGCCTCCTGCTGCATGCCGCGCACCTGCGCGCTGATGTCGGCAGCCGTTACGTTCAGCGCCTGCAGACGCACGGGATCGAGCTGCACGCGCACCTCGCGATCCACCCCGCCCTGGCGCGCAACCTTGGCCACGCCGTGCACGGACAGCAGCCGCTTGTTGACGATGTTGTCGACGAGCCAGGAAAGGTCCTCGGCATCCATGTCCTTCGCTTCCACCGCATACGTCAGCACCGGGAGGCTTGCGAACGTCACGCGCGAAATGACCGGCTCCTGCACATCGGACGGCAACTGCGCGCGGATACGGCTGACGGAATCGCGCACATCGTTCACCGCTTCCTGCACATCCTTCTCCAGCTCGAACTCGACCATCGTGGTCGAGCTGCCGTCATTGATGGTGGACGTGATGTGCTTGATGGCTCCGATGCTGGCAATGCTGTCTTCGATCTTGCGCGTGACCTCGGTCTCCATCTGCGTGGGCGTGGCGCCCGGCAGGCTGGCAGTCACGGACACGGCGGGAAAGTCGATGTCCGGAAAGTTCTGGATCGACAGCATCTTGAACGACACCAGCCCCGCCACCGTGATCAGGATGAACAGCAGGATCGACGGAATCGGCTTGCGGATCGCCCAGGCAGAGAAGTTCATGGCTTGGCTCCTGCCGTGACCGTGGCCGCTGTCGGTACCGCTGCGGCGGAAGCCACCACGCGCACCAGATCGCCATCGCTCAGGAATGCCGCGCCTGCGGCCACCACGGCGTCATTCGGGCCGAGGCCCTGCACGATCTCGACCTGGCCATCCTGGCGGCGGCCGACCGTGATTTTGGTCTGGCGCACGCGGCCCTGTGGGCCGGCCACCATGGCGTAGTCGTAACCGTCGCGCGAGAACACGGCGGTCTCGGGCAGCGTCGTAGCAGGCGCGTCGCCCAGCAGCACATCGCCCGACAGGTACATGCCTGCCTTCACGCCCGATATTGCGGCCTCTGGTGGCAGGTCCACATAGACGAGGCCGTTGCGCGTGTTGGCATCCACCGTGGGGGCGATCTGGCGCACGCGGCCGTTCACGATACCGCCGTCCATGCGGCGCAGGCGCACGGCCTGGCCGGGCCTGATGCCAGGCAGCGCATCGCCGTGCATCTCGGCGCGCCATTCGAGGCGGTTCTTGCGGATCAGCTTGAAGAGTTCGGTGCCGGACGACACCACCGCACCCACGGTGGCCGAACGCGCGCTGATCACGCCATCGTCCGGCGCCACCACGCGGGTGTAACGCAGGCGCAGTTGCTGGCTTTCAAACTGCGCACGCGCCGAGGCCAGCTTGGCCGCAGCGGTCTTGGCCTGTGTGTCGTACTGGACAAGATCCTGCTGGCTGATCGCGCCGCTCTTGTCGAGTTCATGCGCGCGGCGAGCCTCACCGGCGGCTTGCGCGGCGGAGGCTTCGGCCTCGGCCAGGGCCGCACGCTGTGCGGCCACGTCGGCACGCACGGTCTCATCCGACAGACGCGCGAGCAATTGCCCCTGCTTGACCACATCGCCCACGTTGACAAGCACCTCGGCCAGCTTCAGGCCGTTCACCTCGGCACCGATGCTCGCTTCCTGCCACGCCTGCACCGCGCCGCTGGCCGTCGCGGTGCGCGGCCAGACATGCTGCGCGAGATGCGCGACGTTGACGGTCAGCGCCGGCTTGACCGCTGCGCGGTCCTTGGTCTCCTTGGCCTCCGATGTCGGCTTGCCGCACGCCGCGAGCACACCGGCCAGCACCACGGCCAGCCCGGCCATCCAAACACGTTGTCCTGTCATGAAGCGTTTCCGGTATGCGCCAGACCTTGAGCGGCCGGCGCGGGGGCATTGGAAGAATTCTGGTGAGGTTCGGTGGCGGCATCGGCACCCTCAACGTGCCAGCCCCCGCCCGCGGCCTTGTAGAGCGCCACCCACGCCTGCGCCCGCTCGAGCCTGACGGCTGCCAGCGACTGCGACGCCTGCAGTGTCGTGCGGCGCACGTCTTCGAGCTGCAGCAGGCTGCCGGCACCCAGGCGGTAGCGCGCACTGGCCGCTTCCAGCACCTTCGCATATTGCGCGTCCGCCGTGGTGGCGGCGTCGAGCCGGCGGTCGGCGGCATCCAGGCGCACCAGCGCGTCTTCGACTTCCTGTACGGCCTGGCGCACCTTGGCGCGGTAGCTCGCCAGTGCCTGGTCGTAGCGTGCGCGTGCCGTCTCCACGCGCGCGGCTCCCGCACCGCCATCGAAGATCGGCAACGACACCGACGGCCCGAACGACCATGATTTGCTCGTCAACGATTGCCCGCTGAGACGGAACGAATTGATGCCGATGGAGCCCGCCAGCGTGAGCGATGGCAGGCGGCTCGCCACGGCCACGCCGATGTCGGCGCTCGCCCCCGCCACCGCGCGCTCAGCCGACGAGACATCGGGCCGCTGCGACAACACCCGTGCCGGCACATCAGGCACGCCGGCATCGGGCGGTGCTGGAATCTGCCCATTCGCCCTGGTCAACAGGCTGCCGAGCGCATCGTGACCCAGGCCGGTGAGCATGACGAGCTTGTCGATGCCCTGCGCGCACTGCGCCCGCTGGCCCTCCAGCGCGTTGACGGCATCGGCCACGCTGGCCTGCGCTTGCGCATAGTCGGCCGGGGCGACAAAGCCCACGCTGAACTTGCGCTCGGTCAGTTGCAGCGTCTCCTGCCGCGAAGCTAGTGTTGTGGCATCAATATCGACGAGCGCCTCGCACTGGCGCTGCTGCAGATACGTGTTGGCGACCTCCGCGGCGAGCGTCACGCGCGCGTCGTGCCAATCGGCCTCGCTTGCCGTGAGGCGGGCATCGGCGCCCTCCAGGCTGCGGCGCTTGCCACCAAACAGATCAAGCTCCCACGAGGCGTCGGCCTGGGCCGCCAGCGTGGTGATTGTGCCCAGCCCCAGCGTCGGGCTCAGCGTGCCGGCTGACAGACCACCCAAACCCGCGCTGCTGCCAAGCTGGCTGCTGCCGAATCCGCCCTGGCGCGTAGCCGAGCCGGCACCAGTGAGCTTCGGGAACAGCGCTGCCTGACTGCTGGCAACCGTGGCGCGCGCCTCGCGCACGCGGCCGACGGCCTGGGCGATGGTCGGGCTAGAGGCGTCGGCCTGCTCCACGAGCTGTGTGAGAATCGGGTCGCGAAACTGCTCCCACCACCGCGCCAGCGCCATGCGGCTGCCGTGGTGGGGCAACGTAGCGTGCCAGCCCTGCGGCGCTTCAGTGCCGCTCAGTTGCGGTGTACGGTAATCGGGCCCGACGGCGCAGCCGGCCAGCAGCATGGCCAGCATCAACGGCGCACATCGGGCAGGACCGCCGGACAGCCTCCTACCGGCGTGTCGGCCTGTCTGGTCTGTTTGGCCTGTCTTCATGGGAAGTGTCCTTCAGGAACGCAGCGGAAATTATGCCCAGACAGGCGCTCCCGAAACAGCCGGCCCAGTACAGTGCTCAGGCAACCCGCAAAGATGGATCAGGCGATCCTCAGAGAGATGTGCGCGGCGGAGATCATCCCGCAATCGGGTTCAGCTAACCCCCTCTCATGTCGGCATGTTTGTGGTTGCGGCAAAATCCTGGCGGTTAATTGCGAATAAGTGGAGTCACCAAGCTTATGATCCGCCCGTTCTGACCAAGGGCTTCAGGTATGACTTCTTTTGCGATCGAATCGCCGGTCTCGATCGGCTGGATCGGAGCCGGGCGGTTGGCGCGAGCGCTGGCGGTGCGAGCGCACGATGCCGGCGTACGCAACGCAGCGGTGGCCAGCCGTACGCCAGCGCATGCGCAATGGCTGGCGCAAGGGATTGGTGCGAAGGTGCGCGACGCGCAAGGCGTGGCAGACGCGGCGGACTGGGTGTTCGTGACCGTGCCGGACGACGCCATTGCCAGCGTGGTGGCCGGCGTGCGCTGGCGCCCTGGGCAGCTCGTGCTCCACTGCAGCGGCGCCGGCGAGCGTGACCTGCTGGATGCCGCGCGCCAGGCCGGCGCAGACACGGCCAGCTTCCACCCGCTGTTCCTCTTTGCCGGCCTGCCGGACGATGCCGAGCGCCTGGGCGGCGCATCCATCGCCATCGAGGCCGACACGCCGCACGACGCCGCGCTATCGAACTTCGCCCTGCGGCTTGGTTGCACGCCGCTGAAGGTGCAGGCCGGACAGCGGGCGCTGTATCACGCGGGTGCCAACTACGCCGCCAGCTTTCTGCTGTGCGCGCTGCATGAGGCTGCCGCGCTGTGGCAGGCCGCTGGCATCGACCGCGAGGCCGCCGTTGCAGCCATGTGGCCGCTGGTGGACGGCACGTTGGCCGCTGCCCGTGCACGCGGCCTGGCCGGCGCGCTGGCGGGGCCGGTGTCGCGCGGCGACGGCGGCGTCATCGAGCGACACCTGCATGCCCTCGAAACGCTCGGCGCCGATCATGCCGCGCTGTACACCGCACTCACCCGGCGCGCGCTGGAGCTGGCGGCCGAACGCGGTGCCCCCTCCGCCGATGTACTTGCCGACCTCGCCGCTCGGCTTGAGCGCCCGCAGTAAGCGCCTGCAATACCAACGTCGGCATCATTTGTGATTTGCGGGAGGTGAATGCACCGATCTGGCGCACGCACTTACAATCGACTGCTTGTCCTAATGCCCGCCCCACCATGTCCCGCACGCCACCGCCTACGACTGCTTCACACACCGATACCGCTGAACGTCGCTCGACCGGCGCGCTGGCGCAGCTGGTGGTCGGGCTCGTGCTGGTCGGCGTGAACCTGCGGCCGGCGCTGTCGAGCCTGTCGCCGGTGCTCAAACAGGTGACAGCGGGCACGGGGTTGTCGGGCGCCACAGCGGGCTTGCTGACAACGCTGCCGGTGGTCTGCCTGGGCGTGTTTGCGCCGGCGGCGGCAGTATTGGCCAGGCGCTTCGGAGCGGAACGTGCCGTGGGCGGTCTGCTGATCGCGCTGGCCGCGGGCATCGCATTGCGCAGCGCGGGCGGGGTTGCCCCGCTCTTCATCGGTACGCTGGCGGCGGGTGCCTGCATTGGTGTGACGGGCATCCTGCTGCCCGGCATCGTCAAGCGAGACTTCGGCCGTCAGGCCGACCTGATGACGGGCGTCTACACCATGGCGCTGTGCCTGGGCGCCGCCATTGCCGCCGGAGCCAGCGCACCGCTGTCGGCATGGCTGGGTGGGTGGCAGCCGGCGCTGGCGTTCTGGGCCTTGCCCGCGGTGCTGGCCTTTATCGGCTGGTGGCCGCACATGCGACATGCGCACGGCAAGGGCTCGGCCGCACGCATTGAACGCGTGTCACTGTGGAACAAGCCCATCGCCTGGCAGGTCACGCTGCATATGGGGCTGCAGTCGTCATTGGCGTATTGCGTGTTCGGTTGGCTGCCGGTGATCCTGCAAGACCGCGGCCTTTCGGCCGTGCAGTCGGGCATGGTGGTGGCGGTGTCGATTCTCGTGCAGCTCATCACCGCACTGGGCGGTCCGTTCATCGCACGGCTTGGGCGCGACCAGCGCCCCGCCGTGCTGATGATGATGCTGATGTGCTGGATAGGCCTGCTCGGCTGCCTGTACGCGCCGCTCTCGACGCTGTGGTGGTGGGCGGTGCTGCTGGGCCTGGGCCAGGGCGGCAACTTCAGCGTGGCGCTGTCGCTGATCGTGCTGCGCTCGGCCGATGTGCGGGTGGCGGCCAGCCTGTCCGCCATGACGCAGGGCATCGGTTACGTGATGGCTGCCGCCGGGCCGTATCTCATGGGTGTGCTGCACGACCTGACCGGTAGCTGGGCCGTGATGGGATGGCTGTTCAGCGCGATTGCGTTGGCGTCGATGGTGATGGGATCGCTTGCCGGGCGCAACCGTACGCTGCACGCCGACGAGTAGGCGCCGGTTACTTCGCCTTCTTCACCTTGCCCGCACGAAAACACCCAGCCTCGTGATCATCCACCATGCCGGTGGCCTGCATGAAGGCATAACAGATGGTCGGGCCGACAAACTTGAAGCCGCGCACCACCAGCGCCTTGCTCATCGCCTTGGAGGCATCGGTGACAGCGGGCGCATCGCGATAACTCTCCCAGCGATTGACCACCGGCTTGCCTCCGACAAACGCCCATAGAAAGGCATCCAGCGAACCCGCTTCTTCCTGCAGTTCCAGCACCTTGCGCGCATTGATGACGGCGCCTTCCACCTTGGCGCGGTTGCGCACGATGCCGGGGTCGGCGAGCAGCTTTTCGATGCGTGCAGGCGTGAAGCGCGCCACGCTCGCCGGGTCAAACCCGTCGAACACTTCCTGGTAGCGCGCCCGCTTGCGCAGAATGGTCTGCCACGACAAGCCTGCCTGCGCGCCTTCGAGCACGAGCATCTCGTAGAGATGGCGGTCGTCGTGCGAGGGCGTGCCCCATTCGGTGTCGTGGTAGTCGATCATCAGCGGGTCATCGCCCACCCAACAGCAGCGGGACATATCAACGTCTCCTAGATCCAGCCCGACTTGCGCAGCTTGCGATACAGCCACACACAGGCCGTGGCCGTGCAGCCCAGCACAATCGGGTAACCGGCCGGATGCGCAAGCTCCGGCATGTGGGTGAAGTTCATGCCGTAGTTGCTGAACACCACGGTCGGAATCGCCAGAATAGCGCCCCAGCCCGCGAGCCGCTTGACGATGTCGTTCTGCGTGACCGACACCAGCGCAACATTCACGGAGATGGCCGTGGTCAGCATTTCGCGAATCACGTCCAGCGCGCCCACCAGGCGATGCGCGTGATCGGCAATGTCACGGAAGTACGCGCGCAGCTCCTTGGGCACCACGTCTTCATGCAGGCGCACAAGCTGGCCGGCGATGTCCTCCACCGGCAGCGCGGCACCGCGCAGACGCAAGAGCTGGCCCTTGAGCGTGTACAACCGCTCGATGGAAGCTCGGTCGAACGAATCGCCAAAGATCCGGGCCTCGATGGATTCGAATTCTTCCTGCAGGCTCTCCAACACGGGCTGGTAGTTGTCGACCACGAAGTCCATCACCGCATACAGCGCGAACGGCGCACCCTTGGCCAGCAACTGCGGCGTGCGCTCGCAGCGCTCGCGCACCGGCGAATACGAGGCGGACGGACCATGCCGCACAGAGACGAGGAAGTCGCGGCCGACAAACAGGTGCGTCTCGCCGAAGACGACGTTGCCGTGCTCAATCTGCGCGGTGTTGAGCACGATGAAGAGCGTATCGCCGTAGACCTCGAGCTTGGGGCGCTGGTGGGCGTTGCGGGCGTCTTCAATAGCGAGATCGTGCAGGCCGAATTCTTCCTGCACGCGCGCAAGCATGGCGTTGTCCGGTTCGTGCAGGCCGAGCCAGACAAATGAACCTGGGGTGTGCAGGACGTCGCTGATGGCTTCGACCGAGAGATCGCGCTCACGCTTGCCGTTGCGGTACAGCGCGCTGTTGATCACCATGGGCATGGGTGTCTCCTGTCGCGTCAGCGGTCTTCGGGCTGATCGGCGCTCTTGGCGTTTGGCGCGCCGGAGTCGACCGGCACTTGCGCGATGCGTGTTTCAATTTGCGCCAGCGCCTCGGACAGTGCATGGACGAGGTCGTCCGGCAGCCCGTCGAGCGTGGCATTGAGAAAGGCGACGCGACGCGGCATGCATTCGAGCACCACGGTCAGTCCGGCGTCGGACAGCGATACGTTGGTCAGGCGGTTGTCGCGCGCGTCCGTCGTCCGTTCGATCCAGCCGAGCTGGTCGAGCACCTTGAGCTGGCGGGTGAGCGCGCCGGGATCCATCTGCAGACGTTCGGCCAGTTGTTTCTGGGCCATGCCGCCGCCCGTGTGGTCGTGCAGCGCCAGCAAGATGCGCCAGCGCGGCATCGGCTGGCCAACATACGCCTCGAAGGCGGCCATGAACGCACGGTAGGTGCGGCCGAACTGGTGCATGACGGCAAAGCGTTCGCGTTCAGAGGTCATCGATCAGGCGTGAAATTGCGGGAATGCGCGCATCGTAACCGGTGCGAGGTGCAAGCGCCCTATTCTGTGTGTTGCACGGGCTCCACATGATGCAACACAACCGGCGGCACCCAACGCACGCGCCACAGGCCCACGAGCGCCACCACCGTCGCCATGATCAGGCCGATGTGGATCGCACCTACCAGCACATGCCGCGCCGCCTCAAGCAGCGCAGCACCATCGTGGCCCGCGGCGTGCATCTGCGCGAGCAAGGCCGTCTGCGCGTCATGATCAATAAGAATCTCGGGGTCGGCAAGCCGGTGCAGCCATTGCGTCGCGTTGTCTGCACGCAGCGCGTTGCCCACGCCGGAGGCATACCGCTCGCTCACCAGCGTGCCGACCAGCGCCGTGCCCACCATGCCGCCCACCATGCGCAAAGATTGCAGCAGCGCCGTGGCGATGCCCAGGTGCGCACGCCCAGCCGTCTGCTGCGCAAACACGGTCAGGTTGGGCAGCACAAAGCCGAGGCCCAGGCCCGCCAGCAACATCAACCCCGTCAACACCACATGCGGCATCGTCTTGGACGACACCGCCATGCCGGCCAGTGCCAGCGTCAGCAGCGCAAATCCGGCGTACAGCATGGCATTGGGCTTGGGGATGCGCGTGACAATGCGTCCGTTGATGATGCTGCCCAGCGTGATGCACACCACCAGCGGCGTGATGACCAGCCCCGCCTCCTGCGGCAACATGCCGAAGCCGCCCTGGAACAGCAACGGCGTATAGAACAACACCGCGAACATGGAAAAGCCCGACAGCGTGGCCAGCACGAACAGCGTGGCCAGCGCTGGATTGCGCAGCATGTCGAACGGCAACAGCGGCTGCTCGGCACGCTGCTCCCACCACCACAAACCCACGAAGGCCGCCACCGACATCGCGAGCCAACCCAGCAACGGCAGCGACAGGCCATGGCGCGGCAGCCATTCCACAAAGAGCTGCAGCGCCCCCAGCGCAACGGTGATCAGCAACGCACCCTGCCAATCCAGGCGGATGCGCCCCGTGTGCACGTTCTGACGCAGATGCGGCAGGAAGCGCCACGCAAACCACAACCCCAACACACCGAACGGAATATTCACGTAGAACACCGAACGCCAGCCGAACGCCTGCGTCATCCACCCGCCCAGCGTCGGGCCGATGGCATTGGCGATGCCAAACGACGCGCTCAGCATCACCTGCCAGCGCAAACGCACACGCGCGTCGGGGAACAGATCGGGAATGCACGCGTAAGCCGTGCCGACCAGCATGCCGCCACCGATGCCCTGCAATGCACGCGACCACACCAGAAAGCTCATGCTGCCCGCCAAGCCGCACATGACCGATGCCAGCGTGAACACTACGATGGACGCAATCACGAACGGCTTGCGTCCGTAGAAATCCCCCAGCCGGCCGAAAATCGGTACCGTCACCACGGAGGTCAGCAGATACGACGTCGCTACCCACGCATACAACTCGAAGCCCTTGAGCTCGGCCACCACCGTCGGCAACGCGGTGCCGACCACGGTCTGGTCAAACGCCACCAGCACGACGACAAAGCAGATGCCGATCATCGCCAGTAGCGATTCCTTGAACGGCAGGACTTGGGTATGGGAGTGCGGGAGCGCGGTGTGGACAGCCATGATGGGAGCGCAAGAAGCGTCCGATACAACAAATGATACATCAATGATTGATACGTCAATCATTAGTGTAGCCGAACCCGGCGCGCTTTGCTGGCGCTGATGAGAGGAAATACCAGCCCTCTTGCCAGCACATTCTGCACGGAGTAAAAGTCGAGCCATCAGTGTCGACCGCGAGTCCCACGCCCATGGACCAACCCACCGAACTCAACGCCAATTCGCTGGGTATCGTCGAATCGGTGATCATGGGCATCGCCGGCACCGCGCCGGCCTACAGCATCGAGATCACGACTTCCACAATCATTGGAACAGCCGGCACGCTTTCGCCGGCGAGCATCCTAGTCTGTGGGCTCATCATGTTTGGCATCGCGTACGCGTTCATTAACATGAACCGTGCCCTGGCCAGTGCCGGCACCTCGTATTCATGGGTAAGTATGGTATTCGGACGTGCGCTCGGCTTCTTTGCCGGCTGGGCGCTTCTGGTCCTGTGCTGCGTGTTCATGGTTTCTGCCATGATTCCGGCGGCAAACGCCACGCTGCTCATCTTTGATCGGCCAATGATGAATAACGTCCACTACGTGACGTTGATTGCGGCCGCGTGGCTTACGTTTGTCAGTGCTGTCGTCGTCAAGGGCATTAAGCTCACCAGCTACGTGCAGGTGCTGATGACGATCATCGAGGGTGTGATCCTGCTCGTAATCATCGTTGCGAGCTTCTTCACGTTCCCATATGCGCCGCAGCACCCGTTCTCGTTGGTCTGGTTCTCTCCTTTCGAGTTTTCGCCAAAGCTGTTTGCCAACGGTGCGTTGGTGGCGATCTTCTTTTTCTACGGCTGGGACGTGACCATGAACCTCAGCGAGGAAACGCGCGACTCGAACCGCATCCCGGGGCGGGCTGCGTTCTGGTCGATGGTCTTCTTGATGGTGTTTTTCCTGGTATTCATCGTCATCACGCTACTCGGCCTGTCGGATGCCGAGGTCCAGCACTACAACACGAATATCATCTTCGCCATCGCGGAGAAGCTATTCGGACCGACTTGGGGCTACGTGTCCATCATCGCGGTATTGCTGAGCACGGTGGGAACGGTGGAGACGCAGATGCTGCAGTTCACGCGCACACTTTTTGCCAAGAGCCGTGACGGTGCACTCCACCATCGCTATGCGCGCCTGCATCCGCGCTGGCGAACGCCACACGTCGCCATCTTCTTCATCTGGATCACCGGACTTGCGCTCCTATTCGTGTCGTCCTACCTGCCAACCATCAACGTCATCCTGCAGGACTCAATTACTGCCATCGGCTTCCAGATTTGCTTCTATCTTGGGCTAACCGGGCTCGCCTGCGGCTGGTACTACCGCAAGGTGCTGACGCAGGGACTGTGGCTTGCCGTGAGCCATGTCATTTGGCCGGTGGCTAGTGGGTTTTTCCTGTTCTTTATCGCGCTCTACAGCATCCCGACCTTCGACTGGGTCACCAATGTCGTCGGTATGGGAGGCATTGCCATCGGCGCCATTCCGCTGCTGCTGAACCGCAAGAAAATCTGGGTGACTCCAGCCGCCTGAGCCGGATCGGTGCTGCGCATCGACTGCCATCGTCACCATCTGACCAAGTGCTGGCGGTTGCGCAAAAGACGGACTGACGATCCAGCAATCCCTTGAGCGCAGATGCGCACGCTAATCCGGGTGTGGGCAGACGCAAGCGCTTGGTGTGCAAGCACGGCAGCGACAAGGTTAAGGATGACGGGGGACTTCAAACTTGAACATTCCTCGATCATGTAAGCACATCGTGCTGTTTGGCGCGGTGAGTGTATGACAGAGTTTGTAGCTTGGCTGCGGGGATCGACACGGCGCCCCTGAAGGCGGCAGCCTGCCGCCCTCGGTTCGGGCACGCATTGATTTTGTGGCTGCACACATTCCCGCAGCGGCGCAGTCAATCGGTCGTCAAAGGTCCCCTGATATTCCAGTGCAGCATCCGAGCGCGTGTTCAGCTCAAACATCACGCCGCCCGGCGCTCGGCAGCTCGAAACCGACATGGAAGTTCCGAGGCCAATCCGGAGCATCGCCGCTGACATGGTCGATGACCACATCGAAGCCCGGCCGCTTGAGGATGCAGGACTGGTCCCACATCCCCGCGATCGTGAAGCCCAGGTAGCGCTCGAAGAATCTGGCCGTCGCAAGGGTGTCGGCCGAAGGAAAACTCAGGTGATTGAGCTTCATGCGTTGAGTGATTGCTGTCATCGTCGTTCTCTCATCGTGGCGGTGGCCCCATGGCGTGACCGCCTGACGACGTCAGAATCGATGCCGGCTGACCGCAAACCCGCACTGCTGTGCCGTTTGTGGCACGAGATGGTTCATGGCGAACAGATCATCCGCCGCCAGCGGCTGCGGAAGCCGAGGAGCCGCTCGCAGAACGATCGCACCGACAAGCGCCTGCAAGTCCGTGCTATCCGCCTCACTGTGCAATGCGGGGCGACCTTCCTCAATGTCGAGCAGCGTGGCCAGCACCGGACGCTGCAGTTGCTGCCGCACCGAGGCCCGGATCGCGGACTCCAACGCTGCCTTGCCGCTGCGCAGGGTGAGGGCAGCGGCCATGTCTTCGCGAAATCGCGTCTTCTCGCGGCGGATGAGCGCAGCCGTGAGCGCATCCTTGCCAGGGAAGTACCGATAGCGAACCGATGCTGACGCCTGCCCGCCGAGCCACCGCATTCGTATTGAACCCGTCAAACCCGCGGGCCTCCAGAACCTGGGCAGCGGCGTACGTGGTGACCGTGAACTCATGCGCGCGCCAGATGATCGAGCGAGATATCCATCCAAGTCGGCAACGACCGATAGAGCGCACCGCTCAAGTGTGTGCCCCAATCAACCGAGGCAAGACATGCTTCCGACACCCCCATTCAATTCCCAAACGGATTCGACTTCCCGTCCCACTCCAGCGGGTTCCTGACCGCTTGGCGCGGCGCAGCCTGCGCGCGTGCCGGCGCGGCATTCGCGCCACCATCATCCTTGGGCGCGAACCGTGGGGAGAAATGCGGCAGAAGCAATCTTGCCCACGAGCGATAAATCTTGGGGGACTCCTCCTTGCAACGCTCGGCGCGCTCCGGCGGCAGCATGCCGCGCCTGACAATGCCGCTGTTCGTCTCTGGCTCTACGCCGTAGACCATGCAAAGCAGGTTGTGGTAGCGCTGCGCATCGAGGGAGTGCTCATCCGCAAACGCGCGAGCATCCGGAGAGTCATTGGCGCTGTTGACGCGGAACCACACGGACGCCAACTGGAAGATCCGTGCAATATCGCTCTTGGTTTCACTGTTCTCCGTATGCGTCAGCAGCATGACGGCGGCTAGCTGGTCCACCGAATCTTCTTCCCGCCCCACGGCCGGCAGGTCCAGCAGATCGATCAACGCGTGCCCCGATTCATGCAGCGCGATGAAGCGAACGTTGTCCCGCACAAACTCCACCATCAAGGCCTTCGGGTCGGTTGCGCCCTTGGACAGGGCCGAGCCCATCTTCAGCAGATCGTCGATCATCTCGTAGCAGAAGATGACGGCACCCAGCTTGCGCGAATAGAACGCGTTGACGGCACCGCATTCCATCGTCACGTAATTCAGCGACCGGGGGAGAATGAAAAGCCCGTCGAGACCGGAAATTTCCGGAATGTCAGCGAGCATATGTGTGTCGACCGCCCACTGATAGGCGTAGTTGAATTGCGGGTTCCTGGGCTTGAAATAGCGATAGACAAAGCGCAGCCCCTTGCCGTCCGATGTGATCAGGACCCCATCCTTGGACGGCACTCGCGCGTCAGATGACATCTCGATCACGCCGTCCTCGGTGGCCTGCTGCGGCCCGGGCACAGCATGCGCCATGCCCACCTGGAACGAGAACAGAGCCGACAAAAGCGCGGCGGCAAGCTTGGGAAGCACTCCCTCACGAAACAGACGAGATCCGCTGATCGACATGATTCATGATTCAGGTGTTGTTGGCGTTCAGGAACAAGACAGTCTCAGTTTGGCTTGATCAGCCCGTACACGACCAACCGCTCGTGCAGCAACGGCATGCGCAGCCCGTGGCTGTAGGCGGTGACGAAATCAGCTCTCGCCTTTTCGAACATCTTGTTGTGCTCGTACGCAATGCCACGGTTGTAGTACACCTCGCCCTCATCGGGGCTGAGCTCAAGCGCCTTGGCGTAATCGGCCATGGCGCGATCGAACTGGCCAGCGTCGTCGTAGGCGTTGGCCCGGTTGATGTAGTCGCTCACGACGTCATCCGGATGCATGGCGATGGCCTTGTTGTAGGCTGCGATGGCCTTCTCCGGAGCCTTGGCGTTTCGATAGGCGATGCCCATGTTCCGGTACGTCCGGGCCAGCGATGCGTCGCTCAAACGCCCGTCCTTGATGCATGTATCGAACAGTGCGATGGCGTGCTGATGATCGCCCGCCTCTGCGGCATCCCAACCAGCCAGGCACTTGGACAAATCCTCAGCAAATGCACTGGCCGGTAGCAGCGCCGCCAGCAGGACAGCGCAGGCAAGACATTTCACCCCCGCTCTCTCAGGACGACGCAAATGACCGGCGTCGATTCTCCACCGGGCCGCAGGGTCGCGATATAGAAGTGACATGCTGAGGTTCATGGCCGTCGCGCAGCCGGAAAGGCGTTTTGGTCCCGCCGCAAGTTGCGTGAATATATACCGATCTATATAGTTTCACCAGATCATAATTGACTAACCGAAAAGAGCGGCCATGACCAACATAATCGATTTATTTCCATTTATTAACATTAATCTTGCGAGCGATTTGAAGAGGGGCACAACTAATCCCCGATTGATTTGAAACAAGAAACATGCACCATGAACGCTCCAGAAGAAGAAGCGATTGCACCGGTAAATCCCGCCGCCCCTCGCCGGACGGAGAGGATTAACCACGACAGCAGATACCCCCGGGGCTTGCCATCGTGACGCCATACAAGAACGCGCACCGTTGCACCGCCATTTCGCAAGTCTTACCGCTTGCGGGCGTCGGCATTGCGCCGCAGCCGCGCGAAACCACGCGGCTCCCACTCCCGCAACGCCAGCAGCAACCCTGTGCCGCGCTTCTGCGCGAGCGGCAACGCCATCGATTCCTGATGCAGCGCGGCGAACTTGCTGCGCAGCCGTCGCAATTCGAGCCGAAGCTCCGCCGCTGCGGCCGGCGTCAGCATGCCGTGCGTAAAGGCGAGGGTTTCGTCATCCCGCTCGAAGCGGCAGTCGAGAAAGTCGTTCAGCCCCTGCTCCAGGAAGTACTGGCGAATCGGGCCACCCGGCAGCCAATCGAAATCGCGCGCCACGCACAGGCGAATGCGGTCGCCCGGCTGCAGTGCGATCAGCCCGATGCGATCCAGCCGCAGCAGGTGCTTGAGGCATTCCGCCCGCGTGATGCGGTACGTGGCGACGATGTCGTCCACCGTCCAATGGTTCAGCGCGCAGACCGTCACCAGCAGCAGCGTCTCGCTGGAGACAAGCTGCGCCTCCTGCGCCTGCGTGAGCATATGCAGCGGCGGCACGCTGTTGGCCGACTCCTGCACCAGCTCGGCCAGCGTGAAACCCAACAACTGGCTGACCTGCACAAGCCGATCGACCGTGAAGCGGCCACTGGCAAACAGACGCTTCACGCTCGGCTCGGACAGCTTCAAGCCTTTGGCAACGTCACGGTACGTCAGGCCCTGCGCGCGGAGCTGCCGCTTGAGGGCATCGATGATCTGGTTGGCTTCGTTCATCAGCGGGTATCGATAAATGATACTTGGCGTGGAATTCCATGCGACTGCGCCGGAAATATACGTCACTTTTGATACCCGTCGAGATAATGCCACCCATCCTACGATTGCCCGCTGTTGCCAAGGCACACCGAAGACACGCCACCCCGGCCAACCAGAGGCGGCACGTCTTGAACCCTGCTTCCTGAAATCCCCCGATGCAATCTCTCGTCATGCCGTCACGCTTGCACACGAACACCCTCGCGACCCCTGTCGCTTCAAAAGCCCTGTGCGGCGTCATGCTGACGCTGGGCCTGGCGCTATCGTTGCCAGCGCTTGCGCAAACGAATGCGCCCGCGCCGCGCGTGGTTTCCGAATTGACGGACATCCGCATGAAGGCGCTTGCCAACCTGCCCAAGGCTGGCGGCAGCGCCAGCGACCGCGACGATTGCCCACAACGGGTCATCCAGCCGAAGTCGGCTGCAGCCAAGCTGGTGGCGGCACAAGGTTGGGCCGTCATGGCCGACGTGCCGCTGGGCTCCTACCGGGTCGTCAGTTTTGCCGGCCAGATGCAATCTGCAACCAGCGGCACCTGCAACGTCACGCAAGGCAACGTAGCGGTGTTCGACAACGAAAAGCTCATCGCGCTGGCCGATGGCAAATCGGCCGACGACACCGCCATCGGCCACTTGACAGCGCTCGAAGGTGGCGCCGTACGCGTGTGGGATGGCGACATCGTGGAATCCCCGGCGGGTGACCTGCACCTCGACGCCGACGGCACGCTGCGCCTCGCCAGGATTGCCGACGAAGACTCCGTCTGCCACGGCCGAGCCAAGGTGCCGAACGTCTACAACATGCCGATCGACAAGGCCCGCAAGGCTCTGGCCGCCAAGGGTTGGAACCCCGTGCGCGCCAAGCCGGAAGGCGAGCCGCGTCAGACCACCCTGATCAAGCGCGGCATCGTCGAAGCCGAAGCCTGCTCGGGAACCGGCCTCGGCTATTGCAGCTTCAACTACGCCGGCTCGGCCGGCACCCTGTCCCTGACCACGGTGGGCGACAACGACCTCCCGAGTGTCGTGGACTACGGCGTCAAGTGCCGCTGACCGCCCCGCTTTCGATCCAATCACGGAGCCCCTTATGCGTCGTCTGTCTGTACGAACACCCGGTATCGGCTTGCGCGCGCTGTCGGCCTGCGCCCTGCTGGTTTGCCTGAGCGCATGTGAGCGCTCTGCATCACCGGCCGATTCGTCGGGGGCGGCCGCCTCAACTTCCGCCCCGAGCGCTTCTGCCGCTCCCTCGCCGGCACCGGCCAAGGCCGCAGCCGCGTCGCTGCACACACTGCTGCGCGTATTCGGCGGACAGAGGCCGGCCATTTGGTCCGCGTTCGACAACATGTCCGGCGTGCATTGGGATGACCCGAAACCGCTCGACAATCCCGACACCGTTTCGCGTGACGCAACGCATTACCGCGGCGGAAACATGCTGCTCGCAGGCTTTGACGAGGTGGATGTGCCCGATGGCAAGGTCGGCTCGGAAGCCGGTATCAAGAAAGACAACGAAGGCCATGTTGGCGTCGTACTCAATGGGAACGACAGCACCGTTCTCTCGATCGTGCTGGAAAAGTTCTACCAGACCGACGACACGCAGAGCATCCTCCAGCGGCAGTTCGGCAGCGATGCCACGATCAAGCTGATCGCAGGCAGTTGCACAGTCGACTACATCACGAAGGCGCGGAACCTCCAGAAAAACGCGTTCTACCAGATCAACCTGCCCAGTACAGCGATCCCGCTGTATGCAGAGACCTTTGTCGACGACCGGGGCCCCCTGAGCCCTGGCGTGACGATCTTCGAATTCACCCGGGCCAGGCCGGAAGGGCGAATCACGGACATGCAGTGCAGGACTTCCTGAGATGGAGGGCACCAATGAACCACGCCACACGCAAGCTTGCACACAACCGCCCGCATGCTGCCGCGGCCATGCGTTCGCTCTGCGCGGGCCTGTTGCTGGCGGGTAGCGCATCTGCCCAGCCAGTGCAGAACGAAACCCTGATGGTGGCAGCGCCCGATGGCTACACGATCGCCAACAGTGGCCGACGCAACAACGCCGAGGTGACCCAGATGGTGCCCAGCGGGCAAAACGTCAACGACTGGACGGAGATGGTGACGGTGCAGATCTATCCCGACGTCAACGCGTTCACGTTCAACACCTATGCTGCCGGCCTGGAGGAACGCTTCAAGGCCGCATGCGAAAGCGCTGAAGCCCACGCGCTCAAGCGCGCCGAGAAGAACGGCTACGACACCGAGTATTGGGAGTTGAACTGCCAGGTCAAGGACGGCGCACACACGCCTTCCGTCACGTGGTTCAAGATGCTTCGCGGCAATGATCGGCTTTACGTCGTGCTCAAGGCCTTCCTCATGGAGCCATCGAAGGAGCAGATCAAAACGACCGCGCAATACCTGAAGAACATCTCGGTTTGCGACACGCGATTGAAGGACCGCCCATGCGTCGCGCGTTGACGCTTCAGCCTGAAGAACCTGAATACGAGAGAAACCGCATGATGAATGCCACTCATCTGCGCCCTGTCCTGCTTGGACTGGGCCTGGGTCTTATTCTGCAGCACGCCGCGCTGGCGGCGGACTGCAATGCCAATTTCAAGAGCGAGGCCGACACCGGTGCCGGGGCGCGTTTCTCGACGTCGACGGTAGTCCCAGGCCTGGATGCCCGCAACGCCATCGCCCAGCTCAAGCAGATCGCGGTGGGTGACGGTTTCCAGATCGGAGCCGAGAACTACACGGGTACCACGGGCGAGCTGACGATCCAGCAGAAGCAAAGCGACCGTGCCCGCGGCTTTGCCATCAACATGACGGCCAATCAGGATACGAAGACGATCTCCGTTGCGACAACGCTGCCGCCAGGCATGATCGCCAAACCGGAAACCATTCGCAGCGGCATGTGCGGCATGCTCAGCCGCGTCGACATGAGCCGTAACGCCGTGGGCGCCGATTTGGCGGCCGCGCCAGCAGCACCGTCCGCCGATCCCTTCCAGGGCGTGTCCACATTCGGCGCGTGCACCTACAACTTCCGCGCCGCGCTGGACGGCGTGATCGGCCGCCACTACACCACGTGGGTACCCGTCAAGAATGTGAACCCGGATGATGCCGCTGCGCGTCTGATCGAAGTCGCCAAAGCGGCAAACCTGAGCGCGGGGCCAAAAGAACAGCACGGCACGCTGACCAGCGTGACGGTCATCCAGCCGTTGCCGGCGGCACCAGGCGAGAAGGCCGCTTTCCCAATCCGCTTCATGCTGGAGGATGCGCTGGGTGTGATCTCCGTTGCCGTGCGGCTGAACCCGAAGCAGGAGATGGATGACGAGAAGCTGCGCAAGGAGGTCTGCGGCATGGTTGCCGCCATGGCGGGCGCACCGCTGAATGAGCTGAAGGAGCCACCAAAACTGACGAAGCAGCGCCAGCTTGAAAGCTGGCATACCGGCATCGACTGGCTCATCAGCCGCACCGTGGCGGCGGGCAAATCTCTCGTGGTGGTGCCCGCTGTCAACCTCGACAAAAAGTACACCGGCGACGAGTCCGTCTCCAAGAAATGGACGTTCCGCACTGACCTGACCGCCACCACGATCTGGCAGAACAAGGCCGACCCGCGCGACGTCATACGTGTCGGGCCCGATGAGCCCTTCAATGAAGTGGGCTTGGGCGGCTACGTGTCGACTTTCGTGGCAGGCAACGCCCAGTACTTCGTCTTCATCGTCAACCCGGGCACCTACACCGTGGCCGGCAACACGTACGAGACGACGTCCGAGAACATGTCGCAGTTGGGTACGAGCCAGAAGCCGGGCAGCTCACCGCTCGGACAGATCACGCTGCTGCCCAAGAAGAACACCGACTTCGTCCAGACGCAGGAATGGTTCAATGCCCAATATCGCGACCGCGAGGTCACGAACACCTACTGCTCATCGGTCTATGTCTACTACGGCACCTGCGCGTTCTGGGCGACAGAAAAGCGCACGGTGTCGGAGATGACCGAGCCTGCCGGCTGGCGCAACGTCACCCGGGCCAAGTCGATCGATGGCCTGGCCGTCTCGACCAAGCTCAAGCGCGAGTTCGCCTCCTTCAGCGTGGCGTCCGGCGAGGCCATCGTGATCGACGGCCTGTACCCGACCCCGCCCAACGCCGACTACAACAAGCAAGCCTGCGAAATCGTCAGTGGCCAGATACAGTGCGACCTGACGCGCTTCACTCTCACCCGCATCCCCGCCAGCATCGCCGACATGCAGGCGCTGGCATCGGACCCTGGCCTCTATCCGCGATCCACTCGGATCCTGGCGAACGCGAAGTACCGTCCGCTCAAGCTCCTGGGTACGCCGGGTGCGTTGCGCTCGGTGTGGGGGCAGGACTATTCGATCAGCGTGCGTTGAGCACGCATCCGCCATCCCCCTCCAAGGAGCGACCATGACCATCAAGTCACCCGCTGCGCACGGCCTGCTGATGGCCGCCGCTCTGCTACTGGGCGCGCAGGCCGCTCATGCTGACAGCGATACGTGCGGCAGGCGTGCCTCCTCCATCGTTCGCAAGGCCTACCCCAACGCCAAGCCCAGCGGCGACCACTTCGTCCTCGACGGCCTGAACATCGAGACGCCCGAAAGCGACATGAACGGCGAGGTGGCGCACGTGGTCTGCCGCACCTGGCCCGGCCACCCCGATGTCATGCTCGCGGCCATCCCGTTCACCAGGGATTGGGAGAGCAAAGAGCCCGGAGGCCATCTTGAGCTGCTCGTGCTCGACAAGCGCAGCCTCAACGTCAAACAACGGTTGCGGCTGAACACCAATACGACCGGTAGCGGGCTGTCGATCAAGACGATCCGCTTCGACAACACACGCTATACGCTCGCGCCTGGACAGGCCGCCGTTGGCCTGCTGATGACGCGGGGGCGCCAAGTTGACCCGAAGACCTTCTCCGAAGACGTCCTCTGGCTCTACGCACTGGAGGGCGATCAGGTCAAGCCGGTTGTGGATGGCCTGGTCATGCTGGCGGACACCACAGTGATGGCCGAGCAGTGCTCCACCACATCCGTGGGCGGCCGACGCACGCTGTCCGTGGACCCGTCGGCACACAGCGGCTATGCCGACATCGTTGTCACGGAAAAGCGGCTCTCCCGGCGCGAGACCAAGGGCAAGGACGGCATGTGTGAAATGCGCCCGACCAAATCGGAAACGGCAACGCATCGGCTGATCTACAGCGGCGCACAGTACGACGTGCCCAGCGCGCTTCTCAAGCCATTGGAATAACGGCGCCAAAGAGCACCCATGAAAATGACAAACTTCGTTGCGCGCAGCCTACTGATCAGCGCCACCGTGATGGCCGTGCTGCCGGCTGCGTATGCCGCCATCATCATTCGCAACGCCTACCTCGATGCCAAGCCTACTGACCAGGGCTTCACCGTGGGCGGCGCCACCATTGCCGCACGCAGCCGCCCGGTAATGTCTTCGACATGACGCTGACCACCCGGCCGACGCCCTGACCTCCTCCTTCCGATACTCCTGAGGAACGCAATGATCCAACTCAGAAAGATGGGGGGCAGCCGCTGCACTGTTGGTTCTGTATCCGATCTGCCAGGCGCAGCCTGCCGCCCCGTATCAGGGCGAATGGGCCTACTGGCAAGGCTGTGCATGGGGCCACTCGGCACACCTTGCGCTAGAGCAGGAGGGCGACCGCGTCACCGGCACCTGGAACGACGGCACCCGGACCGAGAGCTGGGAAGGCAAGCTCAAGGGCACCGTACGCGATGGCAAGCTGCATGCCGGCCAGTGCTACGACAACTCCGACGACAAGGACGTGAAGGTCTGCCCCCAGTACGCCCCGGAGACCGAGAACACCTTCGTCCGTTAGGGTGCCCGCCTTGTCTGGTATCGCGGGTCGGAACGCTATCTGGTGCTGCACCCCTTTGCGAAGGGCAAGAAGGTGCCGGTAGAACACAACTGCGCAGACGAATAGCGCTTCTGCGCTCAAGTCTTGGCGAGCCCCTCCCAGATGCCGTTCAGGTACACCGCGCCGAGTGCACGGTCATACAGGCCGTAACCGGCTCGCCCCGTTTCACCCCAGATCATCCGCCCGTGGTCTGGGCGGGCATACCCGTCAAAGCCGGTCTCAAAGTACGCCTTGAGAATCTCGGCCATGTCAAGCGAGCCGTCAGCCGAGCGGTGAGACGTTTCATGGAAATCGCCCTCGGGGTTGGTCCGCACGTTACGCAGATGGGCGAAGTGGATACGACCTCGCGCCCCGAACTCGCGCACCATCGCCGGAATGTCGTTGTGCGAATCCGCACCCAATGACCCGGAACATAGCGTCAGGCCATTGGCCGGATCGTCGACGATTGCCAGCAGTTGCCGCAAGTCTTCGCGGTTCTTGACGATGCGCGGCAGCCCGAAGATCGGGCGCGGCGGATCATCCGGGTGGATCGCCATCTTGATGCCCGCCTCCTTTGCCACGGGGATGACCGCGTGCAGGAAATACGCAAGATTGGCCCACAGCCCCGATTCGTCGAGCGCTTCGTACTCACGCAACAACGCCCGAAGTGCCTCTGGGCGGTAGCTCGTGTCCCACCCGGGTAACGCAATCCCTCGGCTGGGGTCGAGGCGCTCAACAGCCTGCGCATCGAAAGCGAGCGTGGTCGAGCCATCGGGTAGACGCATGTCCAGCGAGGTCCGTGTCCAGTCGAACACGGGCATGAAGTTGTAGCAGACCACCTTCACACCGCATGCAGCCAGGTTGTGCAGCGTCTGCCCGTAGTTGGCGATCAGGGCGTCGCGCGTTCGCTTGCCAAGCTTGATGTCCTCGTGCACGGGCACGCTTTCGATGACTTCAAGCGTGAGCCCGTGGGCTTCGATCCGGTGCTTGAGCGCCTGGATCTTGTCGATCGGCCACACCTCACCAACCGGCACGTCGTAAATGGCCGAGACTACGCCAACCACGCCCGGAATCTGGCGGATGTGTGCGAGCGGCACCGGGTCGGTATCGCCGTACCAGCGAAAAGTCATCTTCATGACGGGTTCCTGTGTTGATGCGAATAACGCGAGGCAGAAAGCTGTTCCGCTCTATGTCACCACGCCCACCTGCCAGGGCACGAACTCATTCTGTCCGTAGCCGTGCAACTCGCTCTTCGAGCGCTGCCCCGAGGCGCAGTCGAGCATCTTGCGGAAGATCGCTTCGCCGAGTGCGTCGATGCTGTCAGAGCCATCGATCACGCCGCCGCAGTTGATGTCGATGTCGTCTTCCTGCCGCTCCCACAGCGCCGTGTTGGTCGCGAGCTTCAGCGATGGGGATGGCGCACATCCATAAGCCGAGCCGCGCCCGGTGGTGAAGCAGATGAGGTTGGCGCCCGAGGCAACCTGCCCCGTTGCGGACATCGGGTCGTAGCCGGGCGAATCCATGAACACGAAGCCCTTGGCGGTAATCGGCTGCGCATAGTCGTAGACGTCGACCAGGTTGGTGGTGCCGCCCTTGGCCACCGCACCAAGCGACTTCTCCAGAATCGTCGTCAGGCCGCCGGCCTTGTTGCCGGCCGATGGGTTGTTGTCGAGCGCCGCGTTGTTGCGCTCGCAGTAGGTTTCCCACCAGGCGATGCGTGCCAGCAGCTTGGCGCCAACCTCGGGGCTCACCGCGCGGCGCGTCAGCAGATGCTCGGCGCCATAGATTTCCGGCGTTTCCGACAGGATGGCCGTACCGCCATGCCGCACGAGGCGGTCAACCGCCGCACCCAGCGCCGGGTTGGCGGAGATGCCCGAATACCCGTCGGACCCGCCGCACTGCAGGCCAACACACAGGTGCGATGCAGACACCGGCTCGCGTCGCACACGATTGGCGTCGGTCAACATCTCGCGCACCATCGCAATACCGCGTTCGATGGTCTTGCGCGTGCCGCCGCTGTCCTGGATGGTGAACGCGCGCAGGCGCGACGTGTCATCGGCCAGACCACCCGCCTCCAACACGCTGCCGATCTGGTTTGTCTCGCAGCCGAGCCCAATGAACAGAACCGACGCGAAGTTCAGGTGCGCGGCATAGCCGGCCAGCGTGCGGCGCAGGATCGAGATGCCCTCGCCCTGCATGTCGATACCGCAACCGAGACCGTGCGTCAGCGCTACGACGCCATCCACGTTCGGGAAGTCCGCCAGGGCGTCCGGGTGCACATCCTGCCGAAAGTAGTCCGCTATCGCACGTGCCACGGTTGCCGAGCAATTCACGCTGGTCAGCACGCCGATGTAGTTGCGGGTAGCCACGCGCCCATCGTCGCGGCGGATACCGAGGAAATGGGCGGGCTCGGCCACGTAGGCGGTCGGGCGCGCATCGGCGCAGAAGGCATGCTCGCGCGCGAAGTCCGCCATGCCGAGGTTGTGCACGTGCACGTGCTGCCCGCGGGCAATGGCCTCGCGTGCCACGCCGATGATCTGGTTGTAGCGCTTGATGGGCTCGCCCTTGGCAATGGCACGTGTGGCGATCTTGTGCCCGGGTGGAATCAAGCCAGAGACGACCAGGTCCTCCGCGTCTATCCGGGTACCGGACACGAGTTGCCGGGTGGCGATGACGACGTCGTCATTGGGGTGCAGGCGGATCACCGCGTGCGCAGCAGAAGCTAGAGTCAACATAGGCCGATTGCAGGAACGATGGAGAACGCGCTTCAGCGCTCAGGCTGACGAGCCTGCACCTTCGGGCACGCCAAGGCGCGCCGGCTCGATGGACAATGGCTCGATCTTGCCGACGATCACGAGATAACTGAACGCGCCCAGGAAGCAGAACCCGCCTGCAACCACGAGCGGAATCGTGAACGAGCCCTTGGTGATGGCCAGCATCAAACCGGTGAACGTGGTGATGAAGATGCCGGCCAGATTGGACGCAAAATTCTGGATGCCCCCGATGGAAGCGACATGGCGGGGCGTGGGTGCAATGTCGCCGGGCAGCGACCAGATGCTGGCTGCGGCAAACGCGAGGCTGCCGTAGGAGATACCAAAGAACAGCAATACCAGGTAGACATTCGCGGTGAACGCCGACAGCGTAATCGCCGACGACATCAGCATGCCGCCCACCATGCACGTCTTGCGCGCGGCGGTCAGGCTCCAGCCGCGCCGGTACAGCCCGTCGGACACATAGCCGCCCAGCCAGCCACCCGGAATGGCAATCAGCGCCGGAATCATCCCCAGCGTGCCGAGCGCCTTAAGCGAGAAGCCGTGTGTCTGCACCAGATAGCTCGGAAACCACGTGATGAAGAAATAGATCACGAAGTTCAGGCAGAAGAAGCCGAGCATCATGCCCCACAGCGTGCGATGACGGAACAGCGAACCCCACGTGATTCCGCTGCCGGCTGCATGGGTCAGCGGCGTGTGCACGACATCGCGCTCGCCCGTCATGTCGCCGTGGTCGGGCGCGCGGTAGATGACCAGCCAGCCCACGATCCACACAGCGCCCAGTACGCCGGTGATGACGAATGCAGCCTTCCAGCCCAACTCGCTGATGATCAGTGCCACCACCGGAATCGACAGCGCGGAGCCGACGCGCGAGCCGCTATCGAAGATGCTGGTGGCCAGCGCCCGCTGTTCTGGCTTGAACCACTGGCTGACGAGCTTTGCGCACGACGGATACGCCCCCGCCTCGCCCACACCAAGCAGCAGGCGGCAACCGAACATGCCGGCAACGCTGGAGGCAAATGCCGTTACGGCCGTGAAAAGCGACCACCAGCCCACGGCCAGCGGCAGCGCGATGCGCGCGCCGACACGATCGACAAACCAGCCAAACGGCATCTGCATGAGCGCGTAAGTCCAGAAAAAGCCGCTCATGATCAGGCCCATCTCGGCCGGGCCGATGCCAAGCGCCTTCTCGATCTCGGGCGCCGCGACCGCAAGATTCGCGCGGTCGATGTAGTTCACGGCAATTGCTAGAAAACAAAAGAGAATGACAACCCACCGCATCTTCCTCATTGCACTGTCTCCTTGGGTGCTGGCATCTGTCGTGTGGTGTCAGCGGCCCGCCGCGATGCCAGCTTGCGGGCCGTCTTGTATGCCGTGCCGTCTGCTCTGCCGGCAGCTCGGCACGGCCTGTCAGGCAGGGACCGGTGCGCGCAGCGCGGCGCGCAGACGCGGCTGGCCGATGCCGAGGCCGAGTTCGCGCGCAAGATCCATCACAGGTTGAAAACGGCGCAGCTTCTTCTCGTCATGGTTGCGGGCAATGTCCGACAACCGATGGTCGAGAAACGGGTTCTGAAAACGCTCGCGCACGGCCTTGAGGTAGTCGCGCGCATCGCTGCCCTTGCCCAACGCATCGAACACGGGCAACACCTCGTCGCCCCAGAGCAATTCCAGTTCCGCACGCAGGTCCGGATCGCGCATGGCGTGCAGCGTGTTTTCATCAGCGGGGCGGCCGTCGACCTTCCAGCGCTCTGCCAGATAGGTGTGTCCGAGATTGAGCAGCAGGAGCTTCAAGCGCACGTAGTGCGCAAGGTCATCCGTCACCACCATGGCTGCGTGCTCGCATGGCAGCACCATGCCCGGGCGCCGCTCAATTGCCCACAGCGCATAGGGCTCGGCAATGGCGCCCACTGGCGCGATCGGCTCCGAAACGATGCGGTCCACCAGCGAATTCACCCAGACGCACGTGTGCTCGATGTAGTCGACCAGGGCGGGGGCGGCGCCCCACCCCCGCGCAATGTCCGCAACGAGCCCGCGCAGCGTGTCACCATTGTTCGACACCAGTTCGCACGGCAGCAGCGTCAGCGGTGCCGCGCCCGCCAAAAAGCGCGCCTGCAGCAGAACAACGAGCTTGGCTGCGAAGCCCCGCGGGGCGCAAGCGCCGGGCGCCAGCAAATCAGCCGTGTCCTCGGCAAAACACGCGTAGCCGCTGTCGCCCGTGTTCGAGATGACGACGCGCGCATCGCGAGCAAAGCGCTCGCACACGACAGGCCAATCGGTGTTGGCATCGAGTGCCTCGCTCACGGCGGTGCATTCGATCGTGGTATCGACCACGGCATCTCGCTGCACACCGCGAACGCGCACCGGATACCGCCCTTGCGCACGCAGAGCCTCAATGCGAGCGCGGCTTTCCGGGTTGCTGGTGGTCTGCACCACCGTGACATGGCCGAGCGCGCGGCCGGCATGCAGTGCTTCGGAAATAAACAGATCAGCATGCGCCTGCAGAAAGCGGCTGGTACCGAACTGGAGGATGGGATTGTCCATGCTGATTGCCCCCACCTCAGCACGCAACCAGCGCCTTGATGACGCCGGCTTCCGGGTTGAGCAACTTGGGAAACTCGACCGGCAAATCGCCCAGCGCGAGCGTGTGCGTGTTCAGCACCGCGGTGGGAATCTTGCCTGCACGCATGGCATCGAGCACCGTTTCAAAATCGGCCAGCGTTGCATTGCGACTGGCGAGCAGCGTTGTTTCGCGCTTATGGAACTCCGGGTCGGAAAATGAAATACGGTTGCTGACAATCGACACCAGCACGTACTTGCCGCCATGCGCCACAAAGTCGAGCCCGCGCTCCATCGCCTTGATGTTGCCGGTGGCATCGAACACCACGTCGAAGAACTCGTTGCCGGTGAGTTCTGCCAGGCACCTGGCGTCGGTGGCGTTTTCGGTCGTGTCGAGCAGCACCGTGTGATCTGCATGCAGTGCCGTCGCGCATACGCCCAGCCGGTCGGCTCGACCGTCGAGCACCGTGACCTGCGCACCGCGCAGCTTGGCGAAGATCACCACGGCCATGCCGATGGGCCCCGCACCGACCACCAACGCACGCTGCCCGGCAGCAATGTCGGCCCGGGCGACAGCGTGCGCACCGATGGCAAGGAATTCGATCATGGCCGCCTGATCGAGCGTGACGCCATCGGCCTTGAAGACAAACGCTTGCGGAACGGCAAGGTATTCGACCATCCCGCCATCGGCATGGACGCCGAGCACGCGGATGTTGGTGCAGCAATTGGTCTTGCCGGCCCGGCAGACGACGCATTGTCCGCACGACAGATAGGGCATCACATAAACCTGATCCCCCGCCTGCACGCGCGCCCCGGCCGGTGCCGATTCCACGATGCCCGACAACTCATGCCCCATCACCCGTGGATACGACAGATACGGCTGGTTGCCGGTGAAGATGTGCAAGTCGGTCCCGCACACGCCAACACGCTTGATGCGGATCAGGACGTCGTCCGGGCCAGGCTCCGGCATGGATTGTTCGGCAACGGCAAGCTTGCCGGGGGCTTCGCAAATGACGGTTTTCATCGAACGAGATGGAGGAGATCGGGGAGATGCCCCAGATGCTGACCAGTTGGGCAGACCAGTCGTTTGCGCCCCATACTGGCCTGACCAGTTCGTAAACTAGTGAAATCATTCAAACTGGTCAAGCCACTTTTTTTTGCGACCGAGGGAAAGCCCTGACCGCCGTCCAGCGAGTGCACGAACGACCGCGTGGCGACGGCTTCGTTCTACAATCCCCGCTCGTGGCACCGGCAACCCAGGCTAGGCTGGCGCCTCCCGAAAGGAACCTGCACGTGGCTGTCAAACCCGCCGAGACACGCCGTCTCTACCTCCAGATCGCCGACAAACTGCGCGCGTTGATCGATCAACCGGATTTCGCGCCCAACGGCCGCCTGCCCTCCGAGCGCACGCTGGCTGAACAACTGGGCGTATCCCGGCCATCGGTGCGCGAAGCGCTGGTGGCGTTGGAGCTGGAAGGCCGGGTCGAAATTCGCATGGGCTCGGGCGTCTACCTGTGCGCCACACCCAACGCGGCAACCAACACCGCACCGCCCGAAGCGGAACTCGGCGACAGCATGGTCGACATCATGGGGGCGCGCTCGATGATCGAAGGTGCGATCGTGGCAAGCATCGCGCCCTTCGCCAAACCGAAGGCGCTCAAGGCGTTGCGTGGCATCTACGATGTGATGGCGCGCGAAGTCGAGGCCGGCCTGATTCCGATTGCCGCCGACCGCGCATTCCACGTCGCCATTGCCCAGATGACCAGCAACGAGGTTCTGGTGCGCACCGTCGCGGCGCTCTATGACGAGCGGCACAACCCGTTGTCGACCAAGCTGCGCGGACACTTTGAAAACACCGATACCTGGATGGGCGCGCTCAACGAGCACCGCGAGATCCTGGAAGCACTGGAAGCACATGACGCAGTGCAGGCGCAGGCGGCCATGCAGCGCCACTTGAGAGCGTCGGTCGAGCGGGTCATGACGCAGCTCAAGCCTGCCTGAATGGTTGGCGGCGCCATCCGGTTACATCTCGTTACACATTGCACCATCGAATTTGTCGATTCCGCCCACCTGCCATTCGACGTACAGGTAGAGAGGCGCGAACATCTTGCGGCTCCCCCAACCCAAGGAGAAACAGCATGCGATTCATGGTTCTGCGACTGGCCGACAAGGACACGGAAGCCGAGGTGATGCCCACCGAAGAACTCTTCACAGCCATGGGCAAGTACATGGAAGACCTCACCAAGGCCGGCGTGCTGCTCGGCGGCGAGGGCCTGCACCCTACCTCGCGCGGGGCACGCGTGGAGTTCAAGGACGGCAAGCCGACGGTGATCGATGGCCCCTTTGCCGAGGCCAAGGAACTGATCGCCGGCTACACCATGCTGCAGGTCAAGTCGATGGAAGAGGCGCTGGAATGGGCCAAGCGCTGGCCCGGTCTGGATGCGGGTGGCAACGTGCGCCTGGAGATCCGCCGTGTGTTCGAGGCCGAGGACTTCGGTGCGGAGTTCACGCCGGAAGCGCGCGAGCGTGAGGAGCGCCTGCGTGCTGAACTGGCGGCCAAGCAGCAGTAAGCCACGACACGATGGCCGATTCAACGCGGGCGGCGCTCGCCATCCACCGCACCATCGACGCTGTCTGGCGCATGGAATCGGCCAGGATCATTGCCGGGCTTGCGCGCCTGCTGCGCGACGTAGGCCTGGCCGAAGAGCTGGCGCAGGATGCACTGGTGGCCGCGCTGGAACAATGGCCTGTGTCGGGCACGCCCGACAACCCGGCGGCATGGCTTACGGCCACCGCCAGGCACCGCGCCATCGACCGCTTGCGGCACCACACGCTCACCGAACACAAGCTTGCGCTGCTGGCCATCGAGCTGGAGGTCGAGCAGGAGCTTGCCCAAGCCGATGCCGAAACCACGCGCGACGAGGCCATCGGCGACGACCTGCTGCGGCTGGTCTTCATCGCCTGCCATCCGGTGCTGCCGCACGAGGGCCGCGTGGCGCTCACACTGCGCCTGCTCGGCGGCCTGACCACCGACGAGATCGCCCGCGCCTTCCTGGTGCCGGAGGCAACCGTGGCGCAGCGCATCGTTCGTGCAAAGAAGACGCTCTCGGCGGCGCGCGTGCCATTCGAGCTGCCCGAACCTGCCCAGTTGGCGGAGCGGCTGTCCGCCGTTCTGCAGGTGATCTACCTCATCTTCAATGAAGGCTACGCCGCCACCTCGGGCGACAACTGGACGCGCCCGACGCTATGCGAAGAAGCGCAGCGCCTGGGCCGCATCCTCGCGGGGCTGATGCCGCATGAGCCTGAAGTGCACGGGCTGCTCGCGCTGATGGAGCTGCAGGCCTCGCGCCTGCGCACACGCGTGGGCCCCGGCGGACGGCCCATCCTGCTGATGGACCAGGACCGCAGCCGCTGGGATCACCTGCTCATCCAGCGCGGCTTTGCAGCCCTGGCCCAGGCTGAGGCCTGCGGACAGGGGCTTGGGCCCTACGGATTGCAAGCGGCCATCGCCGCCTGCCACGCCAGCGCCCGGACCGCAGTCCAGACCGACTGGACACGCATCGCCGCGCTGTACGACGCGCTTGCGCAGCTCGCGCCCTCGCCCGTGGTCGAGCTGAACCGCGCAGTGGCCGTTGCCATGGTCTACGGGCCGGCGGCGGGGTTGGAGATCGTCGATACGCTGCTGACCGAACCCGCGCTGCGCGGCTATCACCTGTTGCCCAGCGTGCGTGCAGATCTTCTTGCGCGTCTCAACCGCCTGGACGAGGCCCGCGCGGAGTATGAGCGCGCCGCCACCCTGGCGCGCAACTGGCGGGAGCGTGCCCTGCTGCTGGAACGTGCGGCCAAATGCATGTCTGCGCCCGCCACGACCCCAATTCGCCCGGAGTGCCCGGAGTGATGGCGCGGCACGCAGCTTGCTGACACGGGTGGGTTGCCTATCACCCGATGGCGGCGAGACTTATGTGTGCGCCGCCTGCGTTCGTCCTGCGTGAATCGTTCTTCGTCATCCCTTCAAAGCATCCAGGCACTGCGAGGTTTTGCCGCCCTGTACGTCGTTGTGTTTCATTCCGGCCTGGCACTCGCCCATGCCGACATCCCCGCCCTCGCGTGGTTGACCACGCATGTGATCAAGCGTGGGTATGTGGGCGTGGATGTGTTCTTCGTCATCAGCGGATTCAGCATTGCCTGGGTCGCCATTCTTGGGCAGGGGGTGGGAAAAGGGCCGGAGCCGCCCGGCGAGTTTCTCGTCAAGCGAGTCTTTCGGCTGGCGCCGCCGTACTGGCTGATGTCGGTGCTGCATGCCGCGTGGCTCAATCCGGTGTCGACGGGCGTACTGCTGACTTCGCTCGCCTTCCTGCCCCAAGCCAATGCGGATGCGCCGTATTTCGGCTACCCGGCGCTCTATGTCGGCTGGTCGCTCAACTACGAGGCGTTCTTCTATGCGCTATGCGCGTTGGGGCTGGCAGTGTTCGGCCGGCGCGCGCTATGGCTGGTAGCGCTGGCACTGTTCACAACCACGGTGATCGTGCCGTTCTGGCATAGCGGCGTGGTGCTGCGCGACCCGGAAGCGCTTTATGCCTGGGCCACGCCCATGCAAGCGATGGCTGCCAATCCGTTGGTGCTCGAATTCCTGTCAGGGGCGGCATTGGCCTGGGCTTATGCAACGCATCGACATCGCCTAACGCCGCCTGTTGCGCGCGTGCTGGTGGCGTTGGGCTTGACCACCTTCATCGCCTCGGTGATCGGCCCGGTGCCCAAGTTCGACCTGCTTGCACGCGGCCTCCCTGCGGGCGCCCTGCTGGTCGGGCTGGTGGCCATGGAACATTGCGGCGAGCTGCGCGTGCCGCGCATAGCCGTGTGGCTGGGCGAGCTGTCGTATGCCCTGTACCTCGGCCACCCGAGCGTGATTGAGGCTACGCACCGCCTGGTGGGCGTGCTGGCGCCGGAGTGGCTCAGCACGCAGTTGATGCTGTTTGCAGTCAACCTAGCGCTAACGCTTGTATTGGCCACGCTGCTGCATCGATATGTCGAGCTGCCCTCCATTGCACTGGGCCGCCGATGCATCGAGTGGAAGCGCAGCCGGCAACACGCTTGGCGTGCGCGGGTGGGCCAGCAAAAGCCCTGAGCCCTGCGCTGCCGGCTGAATAAAGAACCTAGTGAGTTCGCCTTGCCCCGAGCGTCTGCCCTCCTTCCGGCAGGCTTCAAGCCATGACACTGAAAACGTGAGCCTGAATCTTTCCGTCGACGGGTCCATCGCCGAACCGCGCAGCCAATGCATCGGTACATGCGTCGGTGGCGGCGGATAGTGCGTCGGAGCCGAACGCCTCCAGTTCGCTGCGCAGCGGTGTCCCCTGACAGTAGGCAACCGCCGGCACGCGGGCCGTATCGGCACGGCTACGCGCAGGCACGGTTGCACACGCCACTTGCGAAGTAAAGCCACCGAGCCGCAAGTCTGCCTCCACAGCCGAGCGCATGTGATAACCGTGCGGAGTGCGGGCCAAGAACGCCGGCGGCTTGGCGGGGAAGCAATTCGCCAGAGCGAGCGTGACCACATGTGCAAACTCGTTCTCTTCGATCCGGTCCCACACGTTGAAGAGCAGCATGCCACCCGGCCTTAACACGCGACGCGCCTCGGCAAAGGCTTTCGGCCGATCGGGAAAGAACATCGCGCCAAACTGGCAGATCACCAGATCGAAGCTGCCGTCGTTGAACGGTAGCTGCTGCGCGTCGGCCTGCTGCCACGATACGGGCCGGCAAGCACCGATGGCGGCGGCACGATCAAGCATCGGCGGGTTGAGATCGGTCGCCACAATGGTTGTCGCCTCAGGAAGGGTGCGCGCCAACGCCCGCGTCACGGCTCCCGTCCCTGCCGCTACCTCGAGCACCTGGCTGGGCGCACGGATAGCAGCCCGCGCGGCGATGTCCGCCGCATAAGGCTCAAAGATCAACGGGACCATCAAGACGTCATACAGCTCCGGGATCGAGCCGGCGAAAACTTTATCGATGCCTTGCGTTTCCATCGTCCACCACCTTTGCCCGAGATGATGGCCGGGCATGGCTGGTTATAGTCCGGATTATCGTGCCCGGCACTCCGCCAAGTCGACTAGATTGCGCATGCGAAGCATGCCTCACGCGAGGCAGTTGCCATGACATTCGCCCCTGCCCGGGCAACGACGCCGCGGCCTCGACACATGACTACCTTGTCTTACCTGTTGAGACACCCGACTGACGAGGCATGCGGCCCAGCGCCGGCTTCAGCACCGGCGCTTGCTGGGCCAGGAATTCCCATAGCCGGCTGGCGACCGGCCCATGCGGCCGATCGCGCCGGCGGGCGGCCACCAGATCTTGCACCATGCCCGGGAAATGGCGCCCGGCAATCGACAGCAGCCGCCCTTCGCGCAACTCTGTCTCGATCATGAAGCGGGGCAGATGCCCCCACGCCATGCCGTGCAGGATCAGTTCCTTCTTCATCAACTGATCCGGCGCGAAACACTGCGGGGCGCCCTCGATCACGTAGTGCGTCTGCGGTGGCGGTTGCCTGGCGGAATCGTTGATCACGCATTGCATGTAGCGCTGCATCTGCTGCGGCGTCAGGGCAGACGTCGGCAGAGAAGCCAGGAAGCCAGGCGCCACCACCGGCACCATCGCGATCCGGCCCAGGTCGATCCACTCCATGCGCAGGTCGTCTTTCGGCACGCGATGCACGATCAGGTCGGCCTCGTCCTCCAGCAGTCGCTCCCACGGTCCGGTCACCGATTCGAACTGCAACTGCAGCCGCGTTTGCCGGCATTGCCCGAAGAACTGGCTGAGCAATGCCAGCACCGGCTGCAGCGGACACAGATCGCCCAGCACCACGCGCAGCTCGGGCTCATCGCCCATGGCCAGTTGGCTGGCGTGGGTGCGCAGCTCCTCGCACTCCCGCAGCAGCGCCTGGGCTTTCCGATGAAAGGACTGGCCGGCTTCGGTCAGCCGCACACGGTAGCCGCTGCGGTCCAGCAAGCTTAGGCCCAACTGGTCCTCCAGCTTGGCCACCGCCGCGAACACCGAAGGGTGCGAGCGGTGCAGGCGTTCGGCGGCGGCCTGGAAGCTGCCCCCAGCCACGACCGCATCGAAGCACTGCAGCTCATGGAGCGTGAAGCTCAACATTGTCGTCAACTCCTACAGAGTTTTTCCAAACTTCATAGTATCCATGGAAGGGCACGGATTCTAGGATGACGTCACCAACATTCACCCGAGGAACCCATCATGGAATCCCACAACGCACGCGCATTCATCACAACCGGCGACGGTGCACGCATCGCGTATCGCTTTGACGGCACGCCTGACAAGCCCCTCCTGCTGCTGTCCAACTCCATCGGGACCGACCTGCACATGTGGGACGCGACAGTGCCACGGCTTGCCGAGCACTTCTACGTGCTGCGCTACGACGCGCGTGGCCACGGCGCCTCCGACGCGCCGTCGGGGCCGTATTCGATGGACCGGCTGGGCCGCGACGTGGTGGAGCTGCTCGACGCGCTCGGCCTGCAGCGCGTACATATGCTGGGCCTGTCGTTGGGCGGCATTGTTGCGCAATGGCTGGCCATCCACGCGCCTGAACGCATCGACCGCCTGGTGCTGTCGAACACCGCTGCCCACATCGGCCCGACGCAGTACTTTGACAACGCCATCGCAGAACTACGCAAGGCGCCCGACATGCAGGAAACGGCCGAGACGTTCCTGCGCAATTGGTTCCCGGCACACATGCTGGAAGCGAACGATCCCGTTGTCGAACCGTTCCGTCGCGCGCTGCTGGCGACACCGCGCGAGGGCATCATCGGCGGCTGGGCTGCGGTGCGCGATGCGGACCTGCGCCGCACGATCTCGCTCATTCCACACCCGACGCTGGTCATTGCCGGCCTGCACGATACGGTGACGTCCGCGCGCCACGGCGAGGAGATCGCAGCCGCTATTCCGGGCGCTCAACTGCGCGTGCTGGACACCGTGCATCTTGCCAACGTGGAGCAGCCGGAAGCCTTCCTGGGCAGCGTGCTGGACTTCCTCGCCGTGCACGAAACGGCCTGATGCGGCATCGACACGCCGCAACCAGCCCGGTTAACATGGCGGCCATCCAACCGATGGCCGCCTGACATGTCCCGCGTCAAGAACGAAGACGAATTCGAGTCGCGCCGCGAAAGCGTGCTCGACACCGCCGCTGAAGCCTTTGCAGCCGACAGCTACCCGAGCGTATCGATGAACCAGCTCGCCGCAGCGTGCGGCGGCTCGAAGTCACGCCTGTACCACTACTACGAAGGCAAGGAAGCGATCCTGTTCGATCTGCTCGACCGCTACACCAGGCGGCTGGCTGATCTGGCCGAGCGCGCACAGAGCGACGCGCGTCATGCCAAGCTTTCCGCCCGCGCCACGCTGCACCTGCTGATCCGCACGTTCCTGGCTGAATACGCGACCTCGCGCACGCGGCACATTGCGTTGCTCAATGACGTGAAGTACCTGTCGCCAGAACAGCGTGACATCGTGCTGGCGCGCGAGCGTGAAGTGGTGACGGCCGTCGGATTGCAACTCGGAGCCGCCTACCCGGACAAAGTCGACGAAGCCAACCGCACGCCCGTCACGATGATGCTGTTCGGCATGATGAACTGGACGTTCACCTGGCTCAAACCCGATGGGCCGTTGTCGTACGAGGGGTATGCCGAAATGGTGATCGACATGCTCGAAAACGGCCTGGGCGGAAAGGAAAACTGAAGTACAGCGTGTCGCTCTGGCAGAAAGCGACACGCTGCGGACTTGATGGCGCGGGCTTCGCCGCGTGCCTCAACTCAGATGGACGCCGCAGAAGACGCTTCGCCCTGCGCTTGCCCGTGCGTGCGCGTACGCACGAACGCCCCGGCCAGCGCCGATGCCACGACCGCCGCAATGGCGCCCAGCAGGAAGGCCAGGTGGTAGCCGCCGTTGAGCGCGGTCGCGGCATCGGCCCCCGCGGCGGCCAGACTTTCCGTGCGCGCAGCAGCCAGGCTCGCCAGAATGGCCAGCCCCAGCGCACCGCCCATCATGAACGACGTGTTGACCACACCCGAGGCCAGACCCGACTCATCCGGCGCCACATCGCTCATCGCTGCCAGCAGCACCGGGTTGAACGCCACGCCGGCACCCAGGCCCAGCAGCACCATCCCGGGCAGCACGTCCAGCACAAAGCTGCCGCCCGCCGGCGCGCGCGCAAACAGCACAAGCCCGACCGTCGCCACCAGCAGCCCCAGCGATAGCGGCGCGCGAATGCCGAAACGCATCACTAGCTTGGCCGACAACCCCAGCGAGAACACCGCCATGATGATGTTGGCCGGCAGGAACGCGAGCCCCACCTGCATGGCGCTGTAGTTCAGCACGCGCTGCATGTACAGCGCCGAGATGAAGAACCACGCGAACATGGCCGCCGCCCACAGCACGCCCACCACGTTGGCGGTAGCCACATTGCGCAGCGCGAACATGTGCAGCGGCATCAGCGGATGCGACACGCGCGATTCGATGACCAGGAAGGCAACCATCAACACAACAGCAACGCCCAACTGGGCAAGCGTTTGTGTCGACGTCCAGCCGGCTTCGTTGCCATGCACGATGGCGTATACCGCCAGCATCAACGATGCGGTCACGGCAATGGCACCCGCCACGTCCAGCTTGGCGCGATCAGCCAGCGATTGCCCAGCCGGCAGCAGAGCCACGCACGCCGCATACACCGCCACGCCGATCGGCAGGTTGACCAGGAAGATCCAGTGCCAGCTCAGCGCGCTGGTCAGCAGCCCGCCCAGCAGCACGCCGATGCTGCCGCCGCCTGCGCACACGAACCCGTAGATGCCCATCGCCTTGGCACGATCCGACGGCGAGGTGAACAGGTTCATGATGAGCGACAGCGACACCGCCGACACCACCGCACCGCCCAGCCCTTGCACGGCACGCGCCGTGATCAGTAGCCCCTGCGAGTTGGCCAGCCCGCAGGCGGCCGACGCCAGCGTAAACAGCGTGATGCCCAGCAAGAACAGCTTGCGATGTCCGAACAGATCGCCCAGCCGCCCGCCCAGCAGCAGAAAGCCGCCGAAAGTCAGCATGTAGGCGTTGACCACCCACACGAGCGAGGTTTCGGTAAAGCCCAGATCCGCCCGGATGGACGGCAGTGCGACGTTCACGATGGTCGTGTCCAGCACGATCATCAGCACGCCCAGGCAGAGCACGATGAGGGCAAGCCAGCGCTTGCGTTCGTCGATGCCGTGCGTCATGGAACAGCTCCTATTGGAGGCTGCGGATTCAGGACTCCGCAGCCGATTTGAGGTTGGCGAGACCGGCTTCAAAATCCTTGCCGACTATCGCATCCATACTGAAGAGCAGGCCCATCACCTTGGAGATGAATGGACTCGGGCCGAACATGGCCCAGGTCACGTGGGTGAGATCGCCCGCAGGCTTGAGCGTGAATTCCGCCGTGTTGTGGGCTTCGAAGGGTTTCAGAAAATCCAGCTGGATCTGAATGCGGCCGGGCGATGCCGTATCGACGATCTCCATGCGCCCTGCGCCCACTTTGCTGGAGCCTTCCCACGCATAGTTCGTGCCCTTGCCGTTGGTCGGACCGCCATAGGTACGCTTCATGGCCAGGTCGAGCTTTTCCCACGGCGACCAGGCCGTCCAGTGGTGGAAATCGTCGATCAGGGCAAACACCTTTTCTGGCGTGGCCTTGATGTCGATCTCGCGCTGCACGCGAAAGCTGCCCGGGCGCGTGGCGGCAAAACCGAGAATCGCAACGATAGCGACGGCGATGACGATCGCAATGATCTTCAGCATGAAGAATGCCTCCAGGAAATGGGAGCCGCAGTCAATGGGCGCCTTCGCACAGGTCTTGCGAAGGGTCACGGCCAGAACTGCCGGTCAACAGGGGTGGTTTCGTTGATATTGGTAAGGCCCCGGCGAAGACCCAGCCTAGCACCAGGCGCACGCCCCATGCCAAGGCAAGCTTCTTGACGGCTTTGCGCAAGACGGCCACCGGTGGTGGCCGTCCTTTGGTGCGCAGGTCCGATTACATCGGCTTGGGTGCAATTACCATCCAGCCCACGCCAAAGCGGTCGACCAGCATGCCGAACGCACTGGCGAAGAAGGTTTCTGACATTGGCATCGTCACCTGGCCGCCGTCGCCCAACGCCTTGAACGTGCGCTCGGCTTCCGCCTTGTCGGCCACGCTCACCGACAGCGAGAAGCCCTTGAACTCGGCCTTGCCCGAGGCCATGCCGTCAGAGGCCATGACGACGGTATCGCCGACGCGGAACGCGGCATGCATCACCTTGTCTGCCGGGGGCACCACCCCACCGCATTGCTCGGCCTTGGGCTCGGCTCCGGGGGGCGCTTCCTTGTAGCGCATCAGCATGTCGACCTTGGCGCCAAGCGTTTTCTTGTAGAACTCGAGCGCCTCTTCGCAACGGCCTTCGTAAAACAGATACGGTTGAACTAGCATCACAACTCCTTGCGTAGGGGGACTGCAAAGCCGCATACCGTAAGGCAGATCAGACGGTGCGGTCGGGGGAAAACATCAACCCATTCAATTGCATGCCGGCTCGGACACCGGCATCGGCACCGAGGCGTGCTCGTGCACGACCAGCCAGCGACCGCCGATCTTGCGGAAGCACACGGTGGCGCGCGTTTGCGCATCGTGCTTCGCACCGTCGCGATAGCGCGCGCGCAGGCGGTTCACGCTGAAGCAATAGGCCAAGTCGCCACGGACCTCAAGGTGCAATTCGATGAACTGGAAATCGGCCTGACCCTCCAGTGCATCGAACCAGCCCTGCCAGTTGCGGCGATACGCGTCCGCGCCCTTCACGAACAGCGGCGGCATCACGTCGAACACCACTACGTCAGGCGCGTAATACTGCATCACGGCGTTGATGTCCTTGGCACGCACGGCATCGGCCCATGCTTCGATCAACGCGCGTAACTGCGCTTCATCTTCAGCCGTATTCGTGACACGCGTGACGTTCGTCATCTCAGTCTCCTGAAAGTGCTTGGAATCTTCCGTGGCAACGCCTAGGGTTGATTTGTGAACACTGTCCACAAACCATAGCAGACATAATGGACGGCGTCCACATCAAGCTTGCGGAGATTGCATGACCAAGGAAGCACCCCGACCGGCCACGCGCACCACGTATCGTCACGGCGACTTGCGGCGTGCGCTGCTCGACGCTGGCATCGAACTGGCGCGCACAGGCGGGCCGGATGCCATCGTGCTGCGCGAAGCCACGCGCCGCGCTGGTGTGGTGCCGAATGCAGCCTACCGGCACTTCGCCAGCCGAAACGATCTGCTGCAGGCCGTACGCGCCGCGGCACTGGCTGCCCTGGCGCGTGCAATGGAAGCGGAGCTGAACACCATCGACCCGTCCTGGCCCGAAGACGTGCAGGCCCGCGCATCGCTGCGCGCGATCGGCGTCGGGTATCTGCGTTTTGCGCAAATGGAGACCGGCCTGTTCCGTACAGCATTTGCTGTGCCCGATGAAGTGGAAAACGACGCCGACCCCGACAAGGCCGGCAACAGCGGTCTGAACCCGTTCCAATTGCTGGGCGCGGCGCTGGACCGGATGACCGCCGCCGGCGTGCTGCCCGCCGAGCGCCGCCCGGGCGCCGAATACCTCGCGTGGTCTGCCGTGCACGGGCTGGCCTTGCTCATCATCGACGGCCCCTTGCGAGGCCGCCCCCCCGAGCAGACAGGCGCCATCGCCCTGCGCGTGGTGGAGATGGTGGAGAACGGCCTGTAGCTTCAGCACGTTCTGCGCCAGCCTTCTGACGACATGCGCAACGCTTCGTTTGCTGGCGCAATCTTCAATGCAACGATGACAGCCTTGCCACAACCGCTCACCGTGCGGCTGCGTGCCCCGCTCAACCGGAGCAACCCTCCGCGACCAGAATGTCAACGTGACCCAAGCCGATCTCGAGATCGATCCCGCGCGCTACGGCGCCGCATTGGAGAAAGACCTGTTCGACCGCGTGGCCGCCGTGCATGCACCGCACCTGCCGCCCGCACGCACCGAGCCGCCGCGCGATGCGCAAACGCCGGAAGAATGGGAAGGCGTGATCGACTATGCGATCTGGAACGCCGCACACGATCTGTTCATCGTGCAACTGGCCAGCGCCGGGCTGGATAGGCTCTTTCGCGACGAGCCCGACTTCCAGCTTGCGCTCTCGCGCCAGATTGGCGACGACGGCTTTCACGCGGCGGCCTCGCGCGAACGCATTCGCGTGCTGTCGGGGCGCGACCAGATCGAACGCATCGCGCAAGACGTGCGCCACCACTGGGACATCCTGGGCGACACTCCGCTGACTAGCCAGGCGGCTTTCCTCGCCTGGGAGTTCCACTACGAGCACCACATCCTCGCGCGGCTGCAGGTCAACCGGCGCACGGCTCGCGTGCTCGATCTTGCCAATCGGGACTTTGCGGAGAACCGCATCATGCCGGACGAGGAGGTGCACCGCATCCTCATCACCGAGTGGTGGCACAACAAGCTCAATGCCGCCTCGGATACGCAACGCGAGCAGCTTGTGGGCGAAGTGCTGGAAGCCGACGACAAGCTGCAGGCACTTCTGGGCGACTACCTGCGTGATTCGTGGGCGCGCAACGAACGCGCAGCCGGCATCGACACGCGCAACCACATCCCGCTGTATGACGCGTGGCGTCGCGAGATCCTGGGCGTGCTGCTCCTGCGCCCAGCCGACAGCCTGCCCACGCTCACCAGCCTGGCCGCTTGAGCACGATGGCAAGGAAACCGATCCTGCTGAACGCGTTCAACATGAACTGCGTGGGGCATATCAACCACGGCCTGTGGACCCACCCGCGCGACCGCTCGGCCGACTACCGCAAGCTCAGCTACTGGACCGACCTCGCCAGGCTGCTGGAGCGCGGCCTGTTCGACGGCTTGTTCATCGCCGATATCGTGGGCGTGTACGACGTCTACCAGCAGTCGGCCGACCTCACGCTGCGCGAATCGATCCAATTGCCGGTCAACGATCCGCTGATGCTGGTGTCCGCCATGGCGGCAGCCACGCAGCATCTCGGCTTCGGCTTGACTGTCAACCTGACGTACGAGGCACCGTATCTGTTTGCGCGCCGCTTCTCGACGCTGGACCATCTGACCGATGGCCGTGTCGGCTGGAACATCGTCACCGGCTACCTGGACAGCGCCGCGCGCGCCATGGGTCTGCGCGAGCAGATCGCACACGACGAGCGCTATGACCGCGCCGATGAATTCCTCGAAGTGGCATATCAACTCTGGGAGGGAAGCTGGGAAGATGACGCCGTGGTGCGCGACCGCGCCGCACGCGTGTTTGCGCGGCCAGACAAAGTGCACCGCATCCGCCACCACGGGCGCTATTACGATGTCGACGGCTATCACCTGAGCGAGCCTTCGCCGCAGCGCACGCCGGTGCTGTTTCAGGCGGGCTCGTCTGCGCGCGGCCAGGTCTTTGCGGGCCAGCATGCGGAGTGCGTGTTTCTGTCAGGCCAAAGCCCCACCGCCACGCGCGATCAGGTAGCGCAGTTGCGGCAAGCGGCGGTGCAGGCCGGGCGCCGCGCCAGCGACGTAAAAGCCTTCATGGGCATCACGGTGGTGGTCGACCAAACTGAAAAGCTCGCACGCGAGAAGCTGGCGGAGTACCAGCGCCATGCCAGCGCAGAAGCCGGCCTCGCACACTTCTCGGCGGGCGCGGGAGTCGACTATTCGACCTATGCGCTCGATGACCCATTGCGCGCGGTCAAGACGAATGCGATCGAGTCCTCAGTGCGCCGCGCAACTGGTGGGGACGCGCAATTCACCATGCGGCGGCTGCTCGACCAACTGGCGCTGGGCGGCCGCTACGCCACCATCGTCGGTGACCCGCAGCAGGTGGCAGATGCACTGCAGCGCTGGATGGGCGACACCGACATCGACGGCTTCAACCTGGCGCGCACGGTCACGCCGGAAAGCTACGCGGACTTCATCGATCTGGTGGTGCCGGAACTGCAAAACCGCGGCATCTACAAGACCGAGTACGCGCCGGGCACGCTGCGACGCAAGCTGTTCGGCCAGGACCGGCTCCCGAGCACGCATCCGGGTACCCTGCGGCGCCGACACCCCGCACCCGAACCGGAGCAGCCGTAGCCGACAAGCGCTCTTGCACTGCACCACCTCAGTTTCGGCTGACTGAATCGTGCCTGCCGCTGCCTTGTCGGGTGTCCGGCGCCCTGTCGGATGGAATAATTCCCTCGCCTGAGGCGTTTACTATCTCGGTAGGAGAGGGCACTCAGCGCCCGGGTCGACACCGGAGGATGGTCATGCACACTCAACTTGCCAGATGGATCAGCATTGCTGCGCTCACGCTTTGCGCCTGCGCAACGCTGGAACCCGTCCAGACCGCGCAAACGATGATCGGCAAACCCGAAGCCGCCGTGCGCGAAGCCTTTGGCGCCCCCACTGAGACGTATCAGCTCGCCGACGGCACCCACCGTTGGATTTATTCGAAGCAACCCATGGGGCATGAAGTCTATGCCGCGGATTTCGACGCCAGTGGCAACCTCACGCGCTTTCGCCAGATGCTGACCGAGAAGGAAATCTACGAGGCACGCCCAGGCGTGTGGACCAAGCACGACGTGGCCGAGCGCTTCGGTATGCCGCGCGAGCCGACACAGTACTACCGGCTCATGAAGCGCGAAGCGTGGTCGTATCGGATGTATGTCGCCGGTTATCAGCAGGCGCACTTCAGCGCCCTCTTTGACGACAATGGCGTGCTGGACCGCACGATGATCGTCGTTGACCCGCTGGGCGGCGACCACCACAGCCGCAAGTGATGCCGATGCCCGGCGGCACATTGCATGCCGCCGGAACCTGTCAGCAATCAGCCCAGTGCCGAAGCAATCGCCTGGGCCAGTTCGTTGGCTTCGAACTTGGCTACGTAACCGTTGGCACCCACGCGGCGCACGTGGTCTTCATTGGCCGAGCCCGAGAGCGAAGAGTGGATCACCACCGGGATCGACTGGAACGCCGGCTCGGTCTTGATCTTGCGCGTGAGCGTGAAGCCATCCATTTCGGGCATTTCCAGATCGGTCAGCACCAGCGCGATCTTGTCGCGCACGGTCTTGCCCTCACGGGCAGCATCGCGGGCGATGTTCTGCAGCGTGTCCCATGCCTCCTGGCCGCTCTTGGTCATCACATACGGCGCGCCCATGGCCTCCAGGCCGTTGGCGATCAATGTACGAGCGAGGCCCGAGTCGTCGGCCACCAGCAGCTTGGCGCCAGGTGGGAGCTTGATCGGGCGCTCATCATTGTCGGGCGCCAGGTCAGCTCGGCGGGTCGGGAACACATCGACCAGGATCTGCTCGACGTCGATCACCTGCGCCAGGCGCGAGTTGTCGGCGTTGCCGTCCAGGCGTGCGAGGCTGGTGATGTTGCTGCTGCCGACGCTGGCCTCAGCCGGGAAGATCTGGCTCCACTCCAGGCGCACGATCTCGTCCACCTCTTCCACCGCAAAACCCTGCGTGGAGCGCGCATATTCCGTAATCAGCAGGATGTTGGCGTTGCCATTCTTGGTGCCGATCACGCTGGCCAGATCGATCACGGGAATGATCTGGCCGCGCACGTTCACCGCCCCCAAGATATGGGCACCGGCGTCCGCCACGTGCGTCACGGGCGGCATGACCATGATCTCGCGCACCTTGAACACATTGATACCGAACAGCTCGCGCTGATTGGAGCGCTGCGATTCGCCCAGACGGAACAACAACAGCTCGAATCGGTTGTTGTTCGTCAAATTGGTCCGTTCATCGACTTCGTGCTGCGACATCGTCTTCCCCCGTTCTTGCACGCGATATGTCGCGGTAAACGGCATGCTGCTGCGTAACTTGAAGCGGTTTTCGAATGTGCTCGCTGCGCCCCTCCAGGGTGGGGACAAGACAGCCTAGGCAATCTTCACATGGGCAACCAGAAAGTCGAGAAACGCCCGCACGCGTGCCGGCAGATGCGCGCCGTGGCCAACATAGACGGCGTGGACGTCTTCGGTTTCGCCGGGGTCGTAGTCTTCGAGCACGGGAACAAGCCGGCCCGCATCGAGATCGGCACGCACCTGGAATTCGGCAAGACGCGCAAGGCCCAACCCGGCCACCGCCACCGCGCGCAAGGCCTCGCCGTCGCTGATCTGCGTGTTGCCTTGCGGGGTGAACACGGTGCGGTGGCCGCCCCTGACGAAGGGCCACCCGTTGACCGCCCGCACGTAGCTGAACGCCAGGCAGTTGTGCTTGACCAAATCGGCCGGCGTGCGAGGAGTACCGGCGCGTGCCAAGTATGCGGGTGATGCCACGATCATCAGACGCGTCTCGCCCAGCTTGCGCGCGACCAACCGCGAGCTCTTCAGCGGGCCGCTGCGCAGTGCCACGTCGGTACGGTCTTCAAGCAGGTCGACCACGCGGTCGGTGAGCACAATGTCGAGCGACACCTCCGGATGGCAAGCCAAGAACGCCGGCACGACAGGCAGCAGCAAATGCGTGCCGACCGGCACATTGGAGTTGATTCGCAAGCGCCCAGACGGCTGCGTACCGGATGAGGCCTCACGCTCGGCCTCGTCCAGATCGGCCAGCACCGTCACGCTGCGCTCATAGAAGGCTGCCCCCTCCGGCGTGAGCTGGAAGCGGCGCGTGGATCGGTTCACCAGCCTCGCGCCCAGACGCGCTTCCAGCCGAGTCACCAGCTTGCTCACCGCCGACGGCGTCATCCGGCACGCCCGCGCGGCAGCCGAGAAACCGCCCTGCTCCACCACCCGCACAAAGACTTCCATCTCGCCAAAGCGATTGACCTCAAGCCGCGCCATTGTGATTTCAATTCATCAATGTTGTTCTTCCAGGCAGTCTATCGAACAAAAAGCCACGTCCGCATACTGGCCCCATCTCGCACATGCAACACACACGGCCTGAATTGAGGACACAGATATGCCCATGGCTTTACTCGCCGCGACAGCCGGCGCATTCGACACCCCGCTGCTCAACCTTTCAACTTACGCCTCATCATGACTGCACAAACCAAGGTCGCGCTCGTCGTGGGCGCCCAGGGCGTGATCGGCCGCAACCTGATCGACCACCTCGTCACGCTGGACGACTGGCGCGTCATCGGCCTGTCGCGTCGCGGCGGCGAATCGACGGAGCGCCTACGCCAAATCGCCGTCGACCTGCTAGACGCCACGGACACGCGGGCCAAGCTCGGCACGCTCACCGAGGTCACTCACGTCTTCTACGCCGCCTATCAAGACCGGCCAACCTGGGCCGAACTGGTGCCGCCCAACCTCGCCATGTTGACGCATGTGGTCGACGCCATCGAAGCCGCCGCGCGCAAGCTCGCACACATCAGCCTGATGCAGGGCTACAAGGTCTACGGTGGCCACCTTGGCCCGTTCAAGACCCCCGCGCGGGAAACCGATGCGCACTTCATGCCGCCCGAGTTCATGTTCGACCAGCAGACCTTCCTGGAGCGCCGCCAGCAGGGTAAAGCGTGGACATGGTCCGCCATCCGCCCGTCGGTGGTGGGCGGCTTCGCTCTGGGCAACCCGATGAACCTCGCGGTGGCGATTGCCGTATATGCGTCCATGTCGAAAGAGCTTGGCCTGCCGCTGCGCTTCCCCGGCAAACCTGGCGCATACAACCACCTGCTGGAGATGACCGACGCCGGCCTGCTCGCTCGCGCCACGGTCTGGGCCGCCACCGATGTGCGATGCGCCAACCAGGCCTTCAACATCAACAACGGCGACCTGTTCCGCTGGAACGAGATGTGGCCCAGGATCGCGGGCTATTTCGATCTGGAAGTCGCACCGCCCCTGCCGCTGTCGCTCGATACCGTGATGGCCGACAAGGAATCGCTCTGGCAAAACATGATCGCGAAGCACAACCTGGCCAACACGCCGTATCGCGATGTGTCGTCGTGGCGCTTTGCCGACTTCGTTTTCTCGTGGGACTACGACATGTTTGGCGACGGCTCCAAGGCACGCCGGTTCGGCTTCCATGAGTACGTGGAAACCGAAGCGATGTTCACGCGCATTTTCGACGACTTGCGACAGCGCAGGATCATTCCGGACTAGAACGTCTGGATGCCTCGACCAGCCTGATCAATTGGCCGATCGGGCTAGGTGGATGTCCCGACTCGGGTTCCCTCACGGCGGGCCGATATAGTGAATGCGGGACGGTAGCTCATGGGTCGAGCGGCAGCGGACAACCGCTGCAGGCAGGCAGGTTCAAATCCTGTACGTCCCACCATCTGATGATTTATTGAGAAGCAACAAAACTGTGCCGTTAAGCATAAAGTGGCCATCTGGACAGGTTATGGTTGTTTACCCGTTGGGCCACATTATGTTTTATCGAAAAACGGTGCTAGCCTGACTGGTTTTTCCCTCGTCGCAGCGGGAACGATGGACGCAAAAAAGCCGGCCACCTGGCCTAATGCCGTTCAGTTAAGGTC
>NZ_DBMV01000028.1 GCF_002298975.1 Ralstonia sp. UBA689 | reverse complement strand
CCCGGTTACACAAATTCAAGGAAGGGGTCGCCATCTCGGGCGCGCCTTTCTTTGCTTACTTTCTTTGGCAAGACAAAGAAAGTGAGTCGCCCCCGGCAGGGGGTGAAAGGGAGATGAACCACCAAGGTTCAAACAAGCAAACCACCAACACATTCAAACCAAGGAGATCCCTCACCATGGCAAACAATCTCAACCTCGGTTTCATCGGCCTCGGCATCATGGGCGCCCCCATGGCAGGCCACCTGCGCGCCGCTGGCCACACGCTATTCGTGCATGACGTCAACCCGGCACCCGCCGCGCTGGTGGAAGCCGGCGTGACGGTCTGCACGAGCGCCGAGGAAGTCGCCAAGCGCGCCGACATCATCTTCATCATGGTGCCGGACACCCCGCACGTTGAGGCTGTGCTGTTCAGCGAGAAGGGCGTCGCCAAGGCGCTGAAGGATGCAGGCAAGGACGTCGCTGCCGGCAAGATCGTCGTCGACATGAGCTCGATCTCGCCGATCGCCACGAAGGACTTCGCTGCCCGCGTCAACAAGACCGGCGCGCAATACCTGGACGCTCCGGTGTCGGGCGGTGAAGTGGGCGCGAAGGCCGCATCGCTGACGATCATGGTGGGCGGTGAGCAGGCTGCGTTCGACCGCGTCGAGCCGTTGTTCCGCCTGATGGGCAAGAACATCACGCTGGTCGGTGGCAACGGCGACGGCCAGACCACCAAGGTGGCCAACCAGATCATCGTGGCGCTGAACATCCAGGCGGTGTCGGAAGCGCTGCTGTTTGCATCGAAGGCGGGTGCTGATCCGGCAAAGGTGCGTCAGGCGCTGATGGGTGGATTTGCTGCATCGCGCATCCTGGAAGTGCACGGTGACCGCATGGTCAAGCGGACGTTCGATCCGGGCTTCCGCATTGAGCTGCACCAGAAGGATCTGAACCTCGCGCTGCAAGGTGCGAAGACGCTGGGCGTGGCTCTGCCCAACACGGCTACGGCGCAGGAGCTGTTCAATACCTGTGCGGCCAATGGGCTGGGTAAGCAGGATCACTCGGCGCTGTGCCGGGCGATTGAGATTATGTCGAACCACGACATTGCTTAACTGCTTGACGCTGCGCTGTGGCGGGGGATGAACTGGGGTTCTTGTTTTTTGTTTTTTGTGCATCCCTTGTTTCATCCCCTGCCGGGGCTGAAATAAGGGATGCACCACTCAGGTCCAAACACAAACCCACCGGAGCAATCCAAAGTGCGCCGCTTCCGCAACACCAAAATCCTCGCCACCCTCGGCCCCGCCAGCAGCGACAAAGACACCATCCGCGCCCTCTTCGACGCTGGCGCCGACGTCTTCCGCCTGAACTTCAGCCACGGCTCGCACGAAGACCACCGCAAGCGCTACGACGCCGTGCGCGCGGTGGAAGCCGAAACCGGCCGCCCCATCGGCATCCTGGCCGACATGCAGGGCCCCAAGCTGCGCATCGGCACGTTTGCCGAGGGCCGCGTCACGCTCAAGAACGGTGATCGCTTCGTGCTCGACCGCGACCCGACGGCGGGCGATGTCACGCGCGTGCATCTGCCCCACCCCGAGCTGTTTGCAGCCGCCGCGCCGGGCCAATCGCTGCTGCTCGATGACGGCAAGATCCGCCTGGCCGTGGAGACTGCGGACCCGGCCGCCATCGTCACCCGCGTGGTCGACGGCGGCCCGCTGTCCGACCGCAAGGGCGTGAACGTGCCAGATGCCGTGATCCCCATTCCCGCGCTGACCGAGAAAGACCTGCGCGATCTGGACTTCGCGTTGTCGCTGGGCGTCGATTGGATTGCACTCTCGTTCGTGCAGCGCGCCGAAGACGTGATCGCCGCCCGCGAGATCATCGGCGACCGCGCTGGCCTGCTCGCCAAGATCGAGAAGCCCGCTGCGCTGCTGCACCTGGAAGACATCGTGCAAGCGTCCGACGCGCTGATGGTGGCGCGTGGCGACCTGGGCGTGGAGTTGCCGCCCGAGCGCGTGCCCGGCGTGCAGAAGCGCATCCTGCGTGTCGCGCGCCAGCACGGCAAGCCGGTGGTCGTGGCCACGCAGATGCTCGAATCGATGATTGAAGCGCCGGTGCCCACGCGTGCCGAAGCATCCGATGTGGCCACCGCCGTGTACGACGGCACCGATGCAGTGATGCTCTCGGCTGAATCGGCCAGCGGCAAGCACCCGGTGGCGGCGGTCAGCATCATGAACCGCATCATTGCCGAGACCGAGCGCGACCCGCTTTACCGCAACCTGATCGACGCGCAGCACCAGGCCCCGCTGCCGACGCACCAGGATGCGATCTGCGCGGCGCTGCGTGACGTGACGCACATCCTGGGCGCGGTGGCGACCGTCACTTACACGTCCAGCGGCAAGACCAGCCTGCGCGCCGCACGCGAACGGCCGCTGGCGCCCATCGTCAGCATCACGCCGCGCCTGGATACGGCGCGCCGGCTGGCAATCACCTGGGGCGTGCACAGCACCGTCAGTGCCGACGTGACCAGCGTGGATGACATGGTGGATGCGGCCTGCCGGGCTGCTGCGCGCGAAGGCTTTGCGGTGACGGGCGATCAGATCGCCATCACGGCAGGCATACCGTTCGGGCAGGCGGGTTCGACCAATCTGCTGCGCCTGGCAGAAATCTGGCCGCAGACCGTGGCGCCCACCGCGCAAACCGACGCGGCGGAGCAACCCGAGCCGGTGTCAGCCTGAGCGCCTGAGCGACTCAGACGACCTTGGAGTAGCGCGGCACGAAGCGGATGGGCTTGCCCTCGGCTTCGATCGCGCGCTCGGTGCCAGCGGCGCGCAGATGCGCGTCGAACACCATGGCGATGCGCCGCACCAGCAAGCGCCCTTGCGGCGTGATAACGATGCGCTCGTCACCCACCTTCACTAGGCCGGCCGCTTCCAGCAGCGCCAGCGCTTTCAACTCGTCGGCAAAGGTGCGCTTGAAATCCAGCCCGTGCCGCGCGCCGAACGCACGCATGTCCAGTTCGAACCCGCACATCAGCTCACTGATCAGCGCGCGGCGCACGTGGTCATCCGGCGTGAGCGACAGGCCGCGCAGCACCGGCAGTTCGCCTGCCTCGATACGCGCGTAGTACCCGTCGAGGTCCTTCTCGTTCTGCGCATAGACATCGCCTACGCGGCTGATGGCGGACACGCCAAAGGCCAGCATGTCGCAATCCGCGTGCGTGGAGTAGCCCTGGAAATTGCGCTGCAGCCGCCCCTCGCGCTGTGCGATGGCGAGTGCGTCATCGGGGCGGGCGAAGTGATCCATGCCGATGTAGACGTAGCCGGCAGAAACCAGCCGCTCGACCGTCATTGCCAGCAGGTCGAGTTTTTCATCGGCGGTGGGCAGCGTGAGCGGATCAATGCGGCGCTGCGGCTTGAACAGATGCGGCAGGTGCGCGTAACTGTAGACGGAGAGCCGGTCCGGCGCCATCTCCAGCACGCGATCCAGCGTCGCGTTGAACGTGCCGGTGCGCTGATACGGCAGGCCGTAGATCAGGTCGAAGCTGATCGACTCGAAGCCCAGACGCCGCGCGCTGTCGACCACGCGACGCGTATCTTCCACGCTCTGGATGCGGTGGACGGCGCGCTGCACGTCGGGGTCAAAGTCTTGAATGCCGAGGCTCGCGCGGTTGAAACCAAGATCGGCCAGCACTTCGAGCGTGGGATCGTCCGCGTGGCGCGGATCGAGCTCGACAGAGATTTCCGCGTCGCTCGCCAAGTCGAAATGCTCCCTGGTGGCGTCCATCACGGCGCGCATCTCGTCGTGCATCAGGAAGGTGGGAGTGCCGCCGCCCCAATGCAGTTGCGTCACGCGGCGCAGCGGGCCCACGTGCTTGGCCACCATGGCCATTTCACGCGCCAGGGCGCGGATATACGGCGCACTGCGCGAGTGGTCCTTGGTGATGACCTTGTTGCAGCCGCAGTAGTAGCAAAGGTTCGCGCAGAATGGCAGGTGCATGTACAGCGACAGCGGCGCATGCATCGCGGGCGCGATGGCAGCACGGCGATGCAGCGCGTCGAGGTAGTCGGCCTTGCCGAAGGCATTGTGGAAGTGGTCCGCCGTCGGGTACGAGGTATAGCGCGGGCCGTGCGTGTCAAAGCGCTGCGCCAGCTCGCGCACTTGCGGCGCCGACCAGCGGAAGGCGCCATCTTTGGCGGCCGACGCGTCGTCGACCGGCTTAGCAAACGGAAACATGGGGGCGTGAATGTATTGGGGTGACGGTTCATCGTAAGACGGCACCATCGGCATCGCGTTGACGTGTATCAACGTCGATCCAAGGGAGGCCAAACGCGCCACCCCCTCCACCGGGAGGGGGGCTAACTTCACCGATCTGTCATGGTTTGCCTTCTAACATCGGCGATCGGCATCGGCCTGCTTGCGCGCGGGCCGTCACAAGAACACAAGAACGCGCCGTCCATTCGTCTTTGGGGGAAGCACCATGTGGAAGACCTGGGCGCGCCGCTGCGCGTACGCGCTGGCCTGCGTCGGCGCCGTTGTGACGACAACCGCGCACGCGCAGGGCAACGCGACGTTCGTCGTCGGACAGTTGGTGGAGCGCGGCGGCACTCAGGCTGATTACGCGCGCGACTTCATGGCCGGCGCCAAGGTTGCCTTCGATGCGGCCAACCAGAGCGGTGGCATCAAAGGCCGGCGTATCAGCCTCGTCCGGCGCGAAGTTGAACCAGCCGAGGCCGTGCCGCAGGCGATCGACCTGATCGAGCGCGATCATGCGGAAGTGCTCTTCGGGGTCAGCGAACGCCTGCTGCCGGCGTTGGCTGGCTCGGCGGAAATCCTGCGGCGCAACGTACCGCTGCTGGCGCCGCTCTCGGGCGCGACATCCGCGTCCGACAACGTCTGGTTCATCCGCCCCGACTACGACCACGAGATCGTTGCTGCGCACAACCGGCTGCGCCAGTTCGGCATGCGGCGCATCGCGCTGGTGACGGCCGCCGGCTTCGATCCACAGCTCGGCACGCACCTGCGCAGCGCACTCGCCGGCACGGCATCGGCCAAGGGCGAAGCCGCTGAAACGCTCGACCTCTACACCTTCAGTGGCGACCCGAGTGAACTCGGCGCGCGTATCGCCCCAACCAAGCCGACCGCCGTCATCGTCGCCGGCGATACGCTCGCCTATGCCAGCATCGGCCGCGCTCTGGCGCAGCATGGGTGGTACGGCTTCCTGGTCGGGCTGTCGTCAGTCAACCCGCAGGTGGCGCGCGAAATCCTTGGCGCCGGCTACAGCGGCGGCATGCTGCTCGCCCAGATCGTGCCCAACCCTGCGAGTGGCAACACAAAGATCACGCGCGAGCATATTGCGCGCATGAAGCAGTTCCTGGACGAGCCGCCTTCCGCAGCGACATTGCAGGGCTATATCGCGGCCAGCTTCCTGATTCATGCGATGCGTGCGGCGGGAGGTAAAGCCACCGGGCCGGAATTGCGGCGAGCCCTGCAGACGCGCATCGATCTCGGCGGGTTTACGCTCGATTTCACGCGGGGGAATCGTGGCAGCGAGTTTGTGGATTTGAACTACATCCAGGGGAGTGGGAGCTAGGCGGGTGGTCTGAATTTCTTATCGTTCATCCCCGGTTTCGCCCCTCACAGATCGAGTGCGAGGGCAAGGCAAACCAAACCTTGTGTTCGCGCTGCCCGTGCCGCTATGTTTGCTTTGGTTTGGCGCTATTGCTCGCGGCCCGACTGCATCTCGGTTGACGCGTGCCACAGCCGGTAACGCACCTCGAACGCCTGCGGCACGTAGACCACCAGCGGCAGTCGGCTGTTGTATCGCAGCAGATAGCCCTCCCCTCGCACTGGCACGAATGCCTCATGCTCAGGCTGCCCAGGGCACGCCATCATGGTGGCGGCGGGGCCCTTGGCGTCTGCCAGTTGGTAATACGAGTAGCCCCAGCCTTGCACGGTCTCCTGGGTCAGGCTGCCCATAAACCAGTGGCGGTTGCAGTCCACGCGCATCGTCTTGCCGACGATGAGTTCGACTTGAATGTCGTCCTCCTGCGTGGCGGCCGGCAGGGAAATGACGACCCGTTTCTGGCCGTCCTGGGCCTTGGGAAACATCTTGATGTCGTCGGCGCTGACCGCCCCGCCGGGGGTGGCCGCGAGTGCTTGCGTGGCGGCAATCGTGGAGCCTGCGACGCAGAACAGGGCTGCACAAACGGCGGACAGCAGGGACGTCGGGATGGGCTTCATGTGCGCTCCTGGGCGGTTTTCAGTAAGCGTCACTTTAGCCAGAATTGCGGAGTCCGGCCAATCAAGGCATCCAAGTCACGCTGTCGGCTTCTTCGCCGCCAGCAAGCCCTTGAGCGCGCCCAGCCGGTCTTTCGGCGACATGGCCGGCATCGTGTCTTCAGGCGTTGGCCCGGCATCATCGCCAAGCTTCATCTCAGCGATATACCGCGACGGCTCGCATACCACCGTCTCGCGCGCCCGCTTGCGCTTCTTGCACCATGTGATATGCAGGCTGCGCTGCGCGCGGGTGATGCCCACATACATCAGGCGGCGCTCTTCCTCGATCTTCTCGTCGGTCAGCTCGTCGTCTTCACGGCAGTGCGGCAGGATCCCCTCTTCCACGCCCACCAGGAACACGTGCGGATACTCCAAGCCCTTGCTCGCGTGCAGCGTGGACAGGCGCACCGCATCCGGGTCTTCCTCCTTGCCTTCGAGCATGCTGATGAGCGCGATGGTCTGCGTCAGCTCCAGCAGGTTCTTGCCGGCGTCCATCAGGCCATCGGCATTGGCGAAACCGGTGGCCTCTTCGTCGTCTTCTTTCTCGGGCTTGGTGCCCTTGCGCTTGAGCCAGTCCAGAAACTCCAGCACGTTGGTCCACTTGTTCTGGGCCTGGCGCTCGTCGTAGGTGTCGTACAGGTACGCCTCGTAGTGGATGCCTTCCATCATCTCGTCGAGCAGCGTGCTGGCGGGTTCCCTTGCGGCACGGTCCGACAGCCGCACGATGAACTCGCAGAAGACGCGCAGCGGTTCCAGTTGGCGCGGCGCCAGTTGGGCCTCGATGCCACCCATCATCGCCGCTTCGAACAGCGACACCTTGGCCTGCCCCGCGAATGCGCCCAGCACTTCCAGCGTCGCATTGCCCACGCCGCGCTTGGGCGTCGTGATGGCGCGGATGAAGGCGGGGTCGTCATCGGCGTTGGCGATCAGACGCAGGTACGCGCACAAGTCCTTGATCTCGGCCTTGTCGAAAAAGCTCTGCCCGCCCGAGAGCACATATGGAATGCGCTCGCGCCGCAGGATCTGCTCAAACAGGCGCGCCTGGAAGTTGCCCCGATACAGGATCGCGTAATCACGGAACTGTGCGCGGCGCTCGAACTTGTGCGCGGAGAGTTTGAAGACCACGCTCTCGGCCTCGTGCTCTTCGTCATTGGCGCCGGTCACGTTGATGGCGTCGCCCATGCCGTGCTCGCTCCACAGCGTCTTCTCGAACAGCTTCGGGTTCTGCGCGATCACCGCGTTGGCTGCGTTCAGGATGCGCACCGTGGAGCGGTAGTTCTGCTCCAGCTTGATGACCTTCAGGTTCGGGAAATCCGTCTGCAGCAGCTTGAGGTTGTCGAGCGTGGCGCCGCGCCAGCCGTAGATGGCCTGGTCGTCATCGCCCACGGCTGTGAAGGCCGGCGCACGCAGGTGCGAACCGCCCGCCAGCAGCTTCAGCAACTGGTACTGGCAGGCGTTGGTGTCTTGGTATTCATCAACGAGGAAGTAGCGCAGGCGGTTCTGCCACTTCAGGCGCACTTCTTCATTGCGCGCGAACAGTTCGGCCGGAATGCGGATCAGGTCGTCAAAATCCACCGCTTGGTAGGCGTGCAGCGTGGCGACGTAGTTGCGGTAGACCAGCGCCGCCTGGTGGTCATCCACGTTGTTGTTGGCGAGCGCCTCGGCAATCGCGGTGTCCGGGTCGACGAGGCCGTTCTTCCACAGCGAGATCGTGCTTTGCACACGGCGGATCAACTGCTTGTCGGTGGTTGCCAACTGCTCCTGGATCATGCCGAAACAGTCGTCCGAATCCATGATCGAGAAGCGCGGCTTGAGGCCCACGTGCTCGGCTTCGGCCCGCAGGATCTGCACGCCCAGCGAGTGGAACGTACACACCGTCAGTTGCTTGATGGGGATGCGCTTGCCGTCTTCGCGTGTCTTGCCTTCCATCAGCTTGGCCACGCGCTCCTGCATTTCCTTGGCCGCCTTGTTGGTGAACGTGACGGCGGCGATGTGCTTGGGCTCGAAGCCCTTGTCGAGGATCAGGTGCGCGATCTTCTGCGTGATCACGCGCGTCTTGCCTGAGCCCGCCCCGGCCAGCACCAGGCACGGGCCATCGAGGTAATGCACACCTTCGGATTGGGCAGCATTGAGCCCGTGGGCGAGACCGGAAGACATGGGAAATGCAGACGGGAGACGATCGAGCGGGGTGGGATGGTAGCACGGCAGATTTGGAGGATTTGGGGCGCGATCTGTTGCCGCTTCGCCCCTCCTGGCGCGAATCGATTTCCGTATTGCGCCCTCATCGGGGCAGCGCTGACGACCGCACTCGTTTGCGCCCCTCGCTCTGCTTCTGGCCGTTACACCGCTTACGCCCCGTTACATGACGGCGGTCAGCCCGGAGCCAGAACGTGCCGTTATGGACGGGACAGCGGCTGAATCGGTCAGCCGCCCACCGGAGGAAGAAACCATGAACCGCATCGTCAAGATCCTGGCTGTGACCGCCGTCGCCCTGTCCGCAACCACCGGCGCTTTCGCTCAAACGCAGTGGCAGAAGGACCACCCGCGCCGCGCCGAGGTGAACCACCGCCTGGCCAACCAGAACAAGCGTATCCACAACGAAGTGAGGGAAGGCGAAATCACCAAGGGTCAGGCCCGCCAACTGCACAAGGACGACCGTCAGATCCGTCAGGAAGAGCGCGACATGGCTTCGCAGAATGGTGGCCACATCACCAAGCAGGAACAACGCACCCTGAACCAGCAGGAAAACCAGGTGAGCCGCCAGATCGGCAACTAAGCACCGGTTTCCAACGACCCGCGCATCGGCCACACCAGGGCAAGGCGATACCGCCGGCGCCCGAAGGTGTGGCCGTTGTCTTCTGCGCGCGGCCAGAACATGTCGATTGGCACCCCAATTGACAATCCCAGCCCCCTTCCGTAAATTCCGGCCATCCATCCGGGAGAGCGTGCCAGCCGCACAAGGCAAGGCACCGCCGAAGGGGTAGCACCCGAAAACTCTCAGGCATCCAGGACCGGGTGGATCGGCCGGACATGTATCCGGCCGCACTCTGGAGAGCAGGCGCCGCACAACTACTGCGGGCGCCCACCGAAGGGGCTCACGAACCGGCACGCACCGCTATGCGCTCCGCTTCGCAATCTCTCAGGTACCAAGGACAGAGGGGCCATCCGCGCAGCTTGATCATCTTCATGGCGTCACCATGAGGCGTCAGGCTGTGCGGGTGGCCTTTTTGCTTTTTGGTCCCCGTTCAACGCGCCGCGCGCCCAGGCCCAATCGGGCAATTCGGGCGGCGCCCAAGCCGAGAGATTCCATGACGCTCCAACACACGCCGCTCAACGCCATCCACCGCTCGCTGGGCGCCCGCATGGTCGACTTTGGCGGCTGGGACATGCCCGTCAACTACGGCTCCCAGATTGAAGAACACCACGCCGTGCGCCAGGACGCCGGCATCTTCGACGTCTCGCACATGTGCGTGGTCGATCTCACCGGCGCGCGCGTACGCGACTTCCTGCGCGGGCTGCTCGCCAACAACGTCGACAAGCTGCAAACACCGGGCAAGGCGCTCTATAGCTGCATGCTCAACCCCAAGGGCGGCGTGATCGACGACCTGATCGTCTACTTCTTCCGCGAAGACTGGTTCCGTCTGGTGGTCAACGCGGGCACCGCGCCGACCGACATCGAATGGATCATCGCGCAGAACGCCGCCGCCGGCACCAGCGTGACTGTCACCCCGCGCCGCTCCGACAACAACGCCGGCGCCGAGCCGCTGGGCATCCTGGCCGTGCAGGGCCCGAACGCGCGCGCCAAGACCTACGCTGCGCTGCCCGGTACGCAGGCCGTGGGCGAGGCGCTCAAGCCGTTCAACGCAGGCTTTGCCACCATCGAAGGCATTGGCGAAATCATGGTCGCGCGCACCGGCTACACCGGTGAAGACGGCTTCGAGCTGGTCGTGCCCGCCGCGCAGATCGCCGGTGTGTGGGAGCGCCTGCTGCAAGCCGGCGTGCGCCCGGCTGGCCTGGGCGCGCGCGACACGCTGCGTCTGGAAGCCGGCATGAACCTCTACGGCCAGGACATGGACGAGCACGTCTCGCCGCTCGACGCAGGCTTGGCCTGGACGGTCGACCTGCAAAGCGAACGCGACTTCACCGGCAAGGCCGCGCTGCAAGCCAATGGCCAGCGCGACCAGTTCGTCGGCCTCCTGCTGCGCGACAAGGGCGGCGTGCTGCGCGCCCACCAGAAAGTCATCACCGCTGCCGGTGAAGGCGAAATCACCAGCGGCACTTTCAGCCCGAGCCTGTCGCAGTCGATCGCGCTGGCGCGCCTGCCCAAGAGCGTTGCCATCGGCACCGACGTGCAGGTCGAGATCCGCGACCGCAAGCTGACCGCGACTGTGGTTAAACTGCCGTTCGTGCGCAATGGCAAGGCGCTGGTCAGCTGAACCCGAATCCAACTCATCTATTGCATCTTTCCTCTTTCGGAGAACCCCACATGAGCAACATCCCCGCCGATCTGAAGTACACCGAACACGATGAGTGGGTCCGCGTTGAAGCCGACGGCACGCTGACCATCGGCATCACCGATTACGCGCAAGACGCGCTGGGCGACATCGTCTTCCTGGAGCTGCCGGAAGCCGGTCGCAGCGTGAGCAAGGACGAGGCGATTGCCGTGGTGGAATCGGTCAAGGCTGCATCCGATATCTACGCACCGGTTTCGGGCGAAGTGATCGCCAACAACGCCGACGCCTCGGGCGCGCCCGAGTCCGTTAACGCCGACGCCTACGCGGCCTGGCTGTTCAAGATCAAGCCGGCCAACGCAGACGATGTGAACGCCCTGCTGTCGGCCGAGCAATACACCGCCAAGATCGGCTAAGCCGGTCTTCCAAGCCGATGCGCCTGACCCGCGCGTCGGCCCCGCATTGGTCCTGACTGGCCCTTGCCTGAATTTCGAGCCCTTGCCATGAACGCTCCGCACCCCGCTTCCTCGGCCCTCTCTGCCGAACGCCCCACCCTGGCTGAACTGGAGGCGCGCGACGCCTTCGCCGGCCGCCACATCGGCCCCTCGCCCGACGAACAGGCGAAGATGCTCGCCGCGCTTGGCTATCGCGACCGCGCCGCGCTGATCGACGCCGTGATCCCGCCCGCCATCCGCCGCCAAGACGGCATGCCGCTGGGCGAATTCACGCAGCCGCTGACCGAAGAAGCGGCCCTGGCCAAGCTGCGCGGCATCGCCGGGCAGAACCGCGTGGCCAAGAGCTTGATCGGCCAGGGCTATTACGGCACGCACACGCCGGGCGTGATCCTGCGCAACATCCTTGAGAACCCGGCTTGGTACACGGCCTACACGCCGTACCAACCGGAAATCTCGCAGGGCCGCCTGGAAGCGATGCTGAACTTCCAGCAGATGGTGATCGACCTGACCGCGATGGACATCGCCAACGCGTCGATGCTGGACGAAGCCACTGCTGCTGCTGAGGCGATGACGCTGCTGCAGCGCGTGGGCAAGCACCAGTCCAACGTGTTCTTCGTGGCCGACGACGTGCTGCCGCAAACGCTGGAAGTCGTGCGCACGCGCGCCAAGCCGATCGGCGTGGAAGTCGTGACCGGCCCGGCAGCAGACTCCGCCAAGCACAACGCCTTCGGTGTGCTGCTGCAATACCCCGGCACCAACGGTGCGCTGCTGGGTGACCTGAATACCTACAAGGCGCTGACCGACGCCGTGCACGCCGCCGGCGGCCTGGTCGTCGCCGCAGCCGACCTGCTGGCGCTCACGCTGCTGGCCGCGCCGGGCGAATGGGGTGCCGACGTGGTAATCGGCAATACGCAGCGCTTTGGCGTGCCGTTCGGCTTCGGTGGCCCACACGCTGGCTACATGGCCGTGCGCGATGCGTTCAAGCGCTCGATGCCGGGCCGCCTCGTCGGCGTAACGGTCGATGCGCAGGGCAACCCGGCCTACCGCCTCGCGCTGCAGACGCGCGAGCAGCACATCCGCCGCGAGAAGGCCACCTCGAACATCTGTACCGCGCAGGTACTGCTGGCCGTGATGGCGTCGATGTACGCCGTCTACCACGGCCCGCAGGGCCTCAAGCGCATCGCCCAGCGCGTGCACCGCCTGACCGCCACGCTGGCCGCCGGCCTGCGCGCCGTCGGCTACACGCTGGAAGCCGATGTCTTCTTCGATACGCTGACCATCACTACCGGCCCGCGCACCGCCAACCTGCACGTCGCGGTGCAGGCGCATGGCATGAACCTGCGCCAGATCGACGACGCGCGCCTGGGCATCTCCCTGGACGAAACCGTCACGCGGGCCGATGTGGTCGCACTGTGGGAAGTCTTCGCCCACGCGGCCCACGCTGCCGCGCCGGACTTCGACAAGGTGGAAGCCAGCGTGGCCGATGCCTACCCGGCCGCGCTCGCTCGCCAGAGCGCGTACCTCACGCACCCGGTCTTCAACACGCACCATTCCGAGCACGAAATGCTGCGCTACCTGCGCAGCCTGGCCGACAAGGACCTGGCGCTGGACCGCACCATGATCCCGCTGGGCTCGTGCACGATGAAGCTCAACGCCACCGCCGAAATGCTGCCGGTGACGTGGCCCGAGTTCGCCAACATCCACCCGCTCGCACCGGCCGACCAAACCGTTGGCTACCGCGAGATGATCGACCAGCTCGAGCAGATGCTGTGCGCCGCGACCGGTTATGCAGCCGTGAGCCTGCAGCCGAACGCTGGCTCGCAGGGCGAATACGCCGGTCTGCTGACCATCCATGCCTACCACGCCAGCCGCGGCGAGGGCCACCGCAACGTGTGCCTGATCCCGTCGTCGGCGCACGGCACGAACCCGGCATCGGCACAGATGGCCGGCATGCAGGTCGTCGTCGTGGCCTGCGATGAGCGCGGCAACGTGGATCTGGCCGACCTGGAGAAGAAGGCCGCCGAGCACAGCAAGAACCTCGCGGCCATCATGATCACCTACCCGTCCACGCACGGCGTGTTCGAAGAAGGCATCAAGCGCGTGTGCGAGATCGTGCACAGCCACGGCGGCCAGGTGTACGTGGACGGCGCCAACATGAACGCCATGGTCGGCACCGCCGCGCCGGGCCATTTTGGCGGCGACGTGTCTCACCTGAACCTGCACAAGACGTTCTGCATTCCGCACGGCGGTGGCGGCCCGGGCGTCGGTCCGGTGGCCGTGGGCGCGCACCTCGCACCGTTCCTGCCCGGCCGCGCGGCTTCGGGTGAAGACGCCAGCCAGAACATCGGCAACGTGTCGGCGGCGGCGTTCGGCTCGGCGTCGATCCTGCCGATCTCGTGGATGTACATCGCCATGATGGGCGCCGCTGGCCTGACCGCCGCCACCGAGACGGCCATCCTGTCGGCCAACTACGTGGCCAAGCGTCTGTCGCCGTATTACCCGGTGCTGTACACGGGCGCGCACGATCTGGTGGCGCACGAGTGCATTCTCGACATCCGTCCGCTGCAGAAGGAATCGGGCATCAGCAACGAAGACATCGCCAAGCGCCTGATGGACTTCGGCTTCCACGCACCGACCATGAGCTTCCCGGTGCCGGGCACGCTGATGATCGAGCCGACCGAGAGCGAGCCGAAAGTAGAACTCGACCGCTTCATCGACGCGATGATCGCCATCCGTGGCGAAGTCGACAAGGTGATCTCGGGCGAATTCGACCGTGAAGACAACCCGCTCAAGCACGCCCCGCACACCGCGCAGGTGGTAATGGCCGATACGTGGTCGCACAAGTACACGCGCGAGCAGGCCGCCTACCCGGTGGCGTCGCTGCGCAAGCAGAAGTACTGGCCGCCGGTCGGCCGCGCCGACAACGTCTACGGCGACCGCAACCTGTTCTGCGCCTGCGTGCCGATGAGCGAGTACGCGCAAGACTGACCTGACGGGCCGGAGGTGACGCGGCGGGGGGGCGCTCTACACCGCCGCCGCGTCACATGTAACTGCGCGCAATCGCTGTAACCGTTCTCACAACCGATGCTTTTCGGGCGCCTCGCCGTTTAGGCTGGCGGCATCACGCCACCTACAAGAGCCTGCCATGCCGATGATCCGCTGCGCCCCGATCCTTCGTTTGCTCGCCTGCAGCGCCGCCCTGGCGGCATGCAGCGCCTGCTCGCCCACGCAGGCGGGGGCCGCAGCGGCCGTGTATGCCGGCACGCACAGCCCGGCCGGCCCGGCGCGCGACTGGTGCAACGTCTCGCCCGCCGAGTCTGGCGATCCGGCTGCCGTCAAGCTCGTCGCCCGCGCGACGCAGCATCTGACGCAGACCCCGCACCCGCTGCCGCGCCTGCATACCGAAGGCACGCTGCCACACCAGGGCATCTACGACGAATCCGTCAGTGCCGCGCGCGATTTCCCCGCCATGCGCGACGCCGCGATGGCCTGGCGCCTCACCGGCGACAGGCGCTTCGCCGAGCAGGTCGATACCTTCCTGCACGCATGGGTCGGTACTTACGTGCCGAGCTTCAACCCGATCGATGAGACCAAGTTCGACGCGCTGATCCAGGCCTACACGCTGGCCCGGGACGGTCTCACCTCCAGCACGCGCGACGAGACGCAGCGCTTTCTGCGCACGCTGGCCGAGGGCTATATCAGTCAAACCCGCGCCCGCACGGAGGCCGCTCGTCAGCCGCTTTCACACACGTGGATCAACAACTGGCAGAGCCATCGCATCAAGCTGATGGCAATGTCCGCCGCCGCGCTGGGCGACCGCGCGCTGATCGCGCAGGTGCATCGCCTGTTCCTGCAGCAGCTCGCCAACAATGTTCGGCCGGACGGCTCGGTGGAAGACTTTGAAGACCGCGACGCGCTGCACTACGTGGTCTACGACCTGGAACCGCTGACGATGGCCGCAATTGCCGTGCAGCCGTTCGGCCAGAACTGGCTGCGCGAGCGCGCGAGCAACGGCGCCACGCTGGCCGCCGCCCTCGACTGGCTTACGCCGTATGCAGACGGCAGCCGCACGCACGAGGAATACGTCCACTCGCACGTGGCTTTCGACAAGAAACGCGCCGACGCCGGCCTGCCCGGTTTCTCGGGCCCGTGGGAGCCAAAGAGCGCCGGCACGTTGTACTGGCAAGCCGCGCGGCTGGATGCCCAATATCGCCCGCTGGCCGAACGGCTGGCCGCCACTGCGCCCGACTGGCTGGCGCTGTGCGCGGCTCGCTGATCGGCGCATCATTGCAGTAGACAGCGGGCAAGTATCAACCGGCGCAAGTGGCCACAAGCCGGCTTGCTCCCTAACGCCCCCGGAGCCCTACCCCATGGCTGTTTCTGTTTTCGACCTCTTCAAGATCGGCATCGGCCCGTCCAGCTCGCACACTGTCGGCCCGATGCGCGCCGCACTGATGTTTGCCTCGGGCCTTGAAGCCGACGGGCTGACGGCCAACGTGGCCAGCGTGCGCGTGGAGCTGTATGGCTCGCTTGGCGCCACCGGCAAGGGCCACGGCACGGATCGCGGCGTCATCCTCGGCCTGATGGGCGAAGCGCCCGACACCATCGACCCCGACACCATCGACAGCAAGCTGGCCGCGCTGCGCGCATCGCAATCGCTGTCGCTGCTGGGCCGTCACGCCGTGCGCTTTACCGAGAAGGAACACATCGCCTTCTACCGTCGCGAAGCCATGGCCGAACACCCCAACGGCATGAAGTTCCACGCCTTCGATGCGGCCGGCGAGCGGCTGCGCGAGGCGCGCTACCTGTCGGTGGGCGGCGGCTTTGTCGTCACGGCCGGTGCGCCGAATACACAGGTGCTTTCTGCGCACGACCAACTGCCGCATCCGTTCCGCAGCGGCCGCGAACTGCTGGCGATGTGCGAAGCGACGGGCAAATCTGTCGCCCGCCTAATGCTGGAAAACGAACTGACCTGGCGCAGCGAAGCCGAAGTGCGCGCCGGCCTGCTCAATATCTGGCAAGTGATGCAGGCGTGCGTGGCGCGCGGTTGCCGCACCGAAGGCGAATTGCCCGGCCCGTTCCATGTGCGCCGCCGCGCGCCAGAGCTGCATGCGCGGCTCACTGGCCAGGCTGAACGCACGCTGTCCGATCCACTATCGGTGATCGACTGGGTGAACCTGTACGCGATTGCCGTCAACGAAGAAAACGCCGCAGGCGGGCGTGTGGTCACAGCGCCGACCAACGGTGCGGCCGGCATCATCCCCGCCGTGCTGCACTACTACGATCGCTTCGTGCCCGGCGCGAACGACAACGGCGTGGTCGACTTCCTGCTCACCGCCGGCGCGATCGGCATGCTGTACAAGATGAACGCCTCCATCTCCGGCGCGGAAGTCGGCTGCCAGGGCGAGGTGGGCGTGGCTTGCTCGATGGCGGCGGGTGCGCTCGCTGCCGTGCAGGGCGGCACGCCCGAGCAGGTCGAAAACGCGGCGGAAATCGGCATGGAGCACAACCTCGGCCTGACGTGTGATCCGGTCGGCGGGCTGGTACAGATTCCGTGCATCGAGCGCAATGCGATGGCGTCCGTGAAGGCAGTGAATGCGGCGCGCATGGCGTTGCGTGGCGACGGCACGCATTACGTGTCGCTCGATTCCGTCATCAAGACGATGCGGGAAACGGGGGCGGATATGAAGACCAAGTACAAGGAAACCGCGCGCGGGGGGTTGGCGGTGAATATTGTGGAGTGCTGAATTTTGGTTTGGGCTTTGGTGGTCCATCTCTCTTTTGGCCCCGGCAGGGGATGAAATAAGGGATGGACCACAAACAAAAAAAGTTAGAGCAAGCGCAAAACAAAAACCCACTGCCCCCGCATCCTGCCCCTCCTATAATCCGGGCCACAAAAACCCTCCTCGGAGACGCAGGAATGCAATCCCTCCCTCCAAAGCACATTTCGGCGGCCAACCTGCCGGAACTGACGCTGCGCGGCATGATCCTCGGTGCCATCATCACCGTCGTCTTCACCGCGTCGAACGTGTACCTCGGCCTGAAAGTCGGCCTGACCTTTTCCTCGGCGATTCCCGCAGCGGTCATTTCGATGGCGGCGCTGCGCATGCTCGGCGGCACTAACATCCTCGAGAACAACATGGTGCAGACCCAGGCGTCTGCAGCCGGGACACTGTCTTCCATCATCTTCATCCTGCCTGGCCTGGTGATGATCGGGCATTGGCAAGGCTTTCCGTTTTGGCAAACGTTTGGGGTCTGCATGGCGGGCGGCATGCTGGGCGTGGTGTTCACGATTCCGCTGCGCCACGCGATGGTGGTGCAGAGCGACCTGCCGTACCCGGAAGGCGTGGCTGCGGCGGAAATCCTGCGCGTGGGCAGCGGGCAGTCCGCTGACGGCGCGAATGCCGCCAATGACGACGCCGCGCCCGCCGCCACCGGCATGCGCGATATCGCCACGGGCGGCATCGTGGCGGCGGTTGTGGCGTTTGCGACCAACGGCCTGCGCGTGCTGGGCGAAGGTGCGAGTTGGTGGCTCGCTGCCGGCGCTTCGGTGGTGCGGCTGCCGCTGGGCTTCTCGACGGCGCTGCTCGGCGCGGGTTATCTGATCGGCGTCGTGGCGGGGCTGGCGATGCTGGTCGGCCTCGTCATTGCCTGGGGCATCGCGGTGCCGTACCTGACTTCCGTCACGCCGATGCCAGCAGGCAAGGCGCTCTCCGCATTCGGCACCGACGTGTGGCGCACGCAGGTGCGCTTTATCGGTGCAGGCGTAATCGCGGTGGCGGCGGTGTGGACGTTGGCCACGCTGATCGGCCCCGTGGTGCGCGGCGTGAAGCGCTCGTTCGGCAGCCTGCGTCCGCAAGGCGAGACCACGCAGCGTACCGAGCAAGACATGGCGCCGCGCTGGATCGTGCTGGTCACGTTGGCGATGGTGGTGGTGCTGGTGATCACCTTCGCAGCCTTCCTCGCGCCGACCATGCTGTCGGCCGGCTCGCGCTGGACGCTGATTGCGTGCGCGGTGCTGTTTGCGGTGGTGTTCGGCTTCCTGGTGGCAGCGGCGTGCGGCTACATGGCCGGGCTGGTCGGCTCGTCGACGAGTCCGATTTCGGGCGTGGGCATCATCGCCATCACGCTGGTGTCGCTGCTGCTGTTGGCAGTGGGGGCAGACAACGGCCTGGTCGGTTCGCCCGAAGCCAGCAAGCTGGGCATCGCGCTGGCAATCTTCACCACCTCTGCCGTGGTGGCCGTGGCGACCATCTCGAATGACAACCTGCAGGATCTGAAGACCGGCTGGCTGGTCGGTGCCACGCCGTGGCGCCAGCAGGTCGCGCTGCTGATCGGTTGCGTGGCGGGTGCGGCGGTCATCTCGCCAGTGCTGGAGTTGCTCTATAACGCGTACGGCTTTCCGGGTGCGTTGCCGCGCGCCGGCATGGACGCAGCGCAAGCCTTGTCCGCCCCGCAGGCGACGCTCATGACGGCCATTGCCACCGGCATCTTCACGCACAAGCTGGAGTGGAGCATGGTGATTGCCGGCATCATCGTCGGTGCCATCCTCATCGCCATCGACTGGGCGCTCAAGCAGCGCGGCGGCGTGGCGCGGCTTCCGGTGCTGGCGGTTGGCATCGGGATCTACCTGCCGCCGACGGTCAGCGCGCCGCTGGTGATCGGCGCGGTGCTGGCGTGGGCAATCGACAAGATCCTCGCCCGGCGCGCGCAGGCTGCTGGCGTGCCGTTCGCCAAATACGCCGAAGTGCCGAACCGCCACGGCGTGCTGCTGGCTTCGGGCCTGATCGTGGGCGAGAGCCTCGTGGGCGTGCTGATGGCGGCCATCATCGGCGCCACGGGCAAGGATGCACCGCTCGCGCTGGTCAGCGAGTCGTTCGAGGGCAACGCGCAATGGCTTGGGCTGATCGTGTTCGCCTTGGTATGCTGGGCGTTCGCGCGCCGCGTGCTGGCGGTGCGCCCGACTCACTGACGCTCAACCCGAACGCCTCATCATGCTGCTCCGTGACGCCACTGAAGCCGACTTGCCGGCCATCCTCGCCATCTACAACGACGTGATCGCCACGTCCAACGCGATCTACACGGAAACCCCGGCCACGCTGGAAGACCGCCGCGCGTGGCTGGCCTTGCGGGCCACGCAGGGTTACCCGGTGCTGGTGGCGGACGACGACGGGCAGGTCGCGGGCTTTGCGTCGTTCGGGGATTTCCGCCCCTACCCCGGCTACCGCCACACCGTCGAGCACTCGGTACACGTACACCGTGACTGGCGCGGCAAGGGCATCGGCAGCCTGCTGGTGGAAGCGCTGTGCGTGCGCGCCGCGGCGCTGGGCAAGCATGTGATGGTCGGCGCCATCGACGGCGCCAATGTGGCTTCCATCCGGCTGCACGAGCAACTCGGTTTCGAGGAAGTCGGCCGCATGCCCGAGGCCGCCATCAAGCGCGGCCAGTGGCTCGATCTCGTCTTCATGCAGCGCTGGCTGGAAGCGCCGGGCACGGTCCGCAACGACTGATCGATTGATTACGCAGGCTGTGTAGCGGCCTGCGTCCACCGCCCGCAACCGCGTCGGACTGTCTCGTGCAGGTTGCGGGTTTCGTTTTGTGCGCGGCGGATCCACTCGGCGTCTGTCTCGCGCGCCTCCACCACCTCGCGGACCATCTCGAGCGCGCCTTCGGACGACAGCGCCTCGGCGTGCCGCGACAGCACCTTGCTGGTTTCCAGGATGTGATCAGCCAACGCGCCACGGTTGCCCGTAGCCGGGTCGACGTATTCCCCCGCCAGGCCGAAGCGGCACGCCTGGAAGCGGTTGAAGGTGTAGACGAGATAGTCGTCTTCGACCGGCACGAACGGACGGTCGAGCAACAGCCAGCGGCCCAGCGCCTGGATATACGCGGCAATGGCGGCGGCGCGCTCCACCGTCAGCGGGGTATCCATCACGCGGACTTCAATGGTGCCGTACTCGGGCTTGGGGCGGATGTCCCAGTAGAAGTCCTTCATGCTCTCGATCACGCCGGTGGCGCGCATCTTCTCGAAGTAGACGACGAAGGCGTCCCACGTGAGCACGAAGGGCGCGCGGCCCGACAGCGGGAAGGCACTGACCGAATTCATGCGCGCGGAGGCAAACCCCGTGTCCACCCCCTGCACGAACGGCGATGAGGCGGCCAGCGCAATGAAGTGCGGTACATAGCGCGACATGGCGTGCAGCAGGTACAGCGCGTCATCGGGGCTCGGGCAGCCCAGGTGCACGTGCTGGCCGAACACCGTGAACTGCTTGGCCAGGTAGCCGTACAGCTCCGAGATGTACTGATAGCGTGGCGACTGCGAAATCGTGCGCTGGCTCCACTGCTGAAACGGATGTGTGCCCCCGCCGCAGATGCCGATGTTCAGCGCCGTAGCGGCTTCGGCCATGCAGTCGCGCATCTCGCGCAGTTGCCACAGCGCCTCGTCATGGCTGTGGCAGATGCCGGTGGAGATCTCGATCATCGAATCGGTGATCTCGGGCTTGATGTCACCGGGATGCTCCTTGCCCTTGAGCATGCGCAACAGGTCGGCCGACGCCGAGGCGAGGTCGTAGTCGTGACGGTTGACGAGTTGCAGCTCCAGTTCGACGCCGAACGTGAGCGCTTCGGATTTGGCAAACGGTTCCAGCGACATGACAGACCCCTAACGATTTCCGTTTTCCTGTTGGCGAACCTCACCCGCCCAGCGCAGCGAACGCGCGGTCAGGATGGGCGCGACGATCTGCTGGATCGCCAGCGTGCACAGGAGGATGGCCGCCAGCGGCGCGCCGGTCTGCGGGTACAGCGCTGCCGTATCGTGCATCAGCAACCATGACAACCCCGACATCGGCCCGAGCGCCAAGCCCAGGGCCACGCTCTGCCGCATCGACAGCCCCGAGAACGAGCCCAGCGCCGCCGTGCCGGCCAGCTTGGCGACGAAACGCGCCAGCACCAGCGCGACTGCCGCCACACCGCCAATCATCCAGTCCGATGCCCGCAGCGGCAGGCCGAGTGACACGATCATCACCACGATCAGGATGCTGCCCGCGCTACCGAAGTGCGAAGGCCACACGCGCGGGTGCGCGTCCTGATGCTTGAACACCACGCCCGCGAGCAGCAGCGTGAGCGGCACCGACAACTTGAGCAGCTTGGCCATCGCCAAGGCAAAGAACACCAGGCCCACCAGCACCAGGAAGGCGTAGTGATCATCACCCGCCATGCGGTGATACAGCGCGTGCCCCACCTTGCCCACCACCCAGGCCAATGCGGCCGACCCTACAAGCAGGTATAGCGGATGCAGTAGCGCCGCGCCCCAATGCCCATACTCGCTGTGCAGCCAGCCGGCGGTGAGCGGCACCAGCACGCTGGCATAAATGCTGTTGAGCGCGCCCAGCGAGAGCAGCCGCTCGGTCACCTGACCTTCGGCGCGCAGTTCGTTCTTCAGTTGGAGGAGGATGGTGGGCGACGTTGCTACAGCAATGGCGCCGGCCGCCACGGCCACCGGCGTCGCCACGCCCAGCACCTGCAGCACCCAGGTGACGAGGCCCCAGGTCAGCAAGCTCTCGAAGCCGCTCGTGAGCAGCAGCCAGCGGTTGGCGCGCAGCCAGTCGAACGAGAGCCGGTGGCCCAGTTCGAACAGCGCCAGCGCCAGCGCCATCTCTATCAGGATGTGGGTCTGCTCGAGCATCTCGGCATCGATCAGCGGGCGCCCGAGCACGCCGGCCGCCAGCCCGGCCGCCGCATAGCCAACAATGCGCGGCAGCCGGAGCGCCACGCGCGCGAATTCGCCGCACAGCGCCGCGCCCACCAGCGCCAGCCCTATCCAGAACAGGCCGCCAGGGGCAGGCGGCCACGAGGGGAAGAGATCGTGAAGTCCTGTCATGGCCGACATGGTACCCGAAGCACCCTGGACGAGAAGTCAGCCAAGCACTGACACGCGATCGAAGCGAGTTACAGGATCGTTGCCGGAAAATGACGATTGTTTGACGAAGAAGCCGGATCAAGCCCGCTACCTCGCGTTGATGCGCACGCTGGGCGCAGACCGGCATTTGCGCCGGGAGGGATGGCGATACCGATCTGGCTACGGGAATCCGTGTGCCCCAATCGGCAACGGAAGGTGGGAAGTTGCCCGCGTCCGCGCCGTGTACCGGCGCAAACGCGGGCACGGGCTTACATCGGCAGCCCTCTGAGCGGTGACAACTGGGTGTTGCCGACAAAGTCCGTCACGAGAATGCCCCGCAGGTTAGCGGCCGGCAGTGGCGTAGGCGCGAAGGTCAGGCTGCCGGCGCTAAACGGCGCGCCCGGCACCAGATTGACGACGTCATTGGTGGTCGGGTTGTAGACCAGGGTCAACGGTGCAATGGAGTCGGTGGGCGCAGGCAGCGGGCCAAGGCGGCTATCCATGGCGCCATCCTCGCCCGCGAGCTGCTTGGCAATAACGCTGTCGACAACCGCACGACCGAAGACCGTGGGGCTCTGACCCGCGTTTTCGATCGCGATCTTCCGTCCCAACCGGAGCCGGGTTCAAGCTCTTCCGACGCCAGCAGGTAGTCGGCATCGGGGGCCAGCGCTGCCTCCACTTCGGCGGTCGCCATCAGGCAAGCGTCAAAACCGATCACGTCGAAGCGGATGCCGGCCGCGCGTGCGCCGCCGTCGACGCCGGCCGTCATCTGCGGCACGGTCATGGAGTTCTGGGTGGTTTGGTTTTCATCCAAGCCGAAGCCCTTCCAGCCGGCACCGTGGTCCCACAGCACGAGCCGGTAGTTCGCGGCGGGATACGATTTGGCCGCCCAGGTGATGAAGTCGGTCAGCGTCTGCGATGCGCCCATGTTTTGTGCGCCGATGTCCGCCAACGCCTGCAACTGGCCATTCTTCAGCGCGTGGCGTTTGACGCTGCGCCAGGTCTTGACGATGGTGGTCGCGTCGGCGACGTTCGCGCCGCCGGTCTCGATCACAACGTTGACGTTGGCCGCAGCGGCGGCCTTGAGCATTTCGTTCAGATTGCGGGTGCCGGCTCGCAGGTCAGGGTTGGATTCCAGATCCGACCCCACCATGTACACCATCAGCGTGGTGCCTTGCGCAGCCGGGTTGTGGTTGGCATTCGTATTGGTCGTCGCCGCCACCGCAGGCCGCAACGACCAATACGAATGCCAAGACCCAGAAGCGGCTTAAGAAGCGCTTCAACATAGCAATCCTCCGTTTTCTTTCATGCGTGTCGTCTGACTGAATTTGCCCGGTTCGCTGCGGGGGGGATGCGCGCAGTCAGCCCAAACACATGGGCTGCCGTGGCGAACACCGTGTGCAAGGTGACGGGTGAGCGCCCGACCGCTGGCGGATTTCGGGCGGGATCGTTTCACGGGGCGCATGGCGGATCAAGCACTGTGCGGCCCATCCGCTTCGATTGATCTGCGCGTCGCACGGACGTGTCAGCCAGTCTCAGAAAGCCGCGAGGGGTGTTGTTCTCCCCCGCTTGCGCGGGGATGACAGGATTTGACGCCGCCGATTTACTGAACGCCCACCAGGCAGCCGTGCCTGTACCGTTCACGCTTAATCACCGACCCCGCCATGAAGACAGGCATCACGAAGATCGCGCTGCTGTCCGCGCTCGCCCTATGCAGCACGCATGCGCCTGCCGCGCAAGCCGCGACCGAAAGCTGTGTCACCACCTCGGAACAGGACATCGCCGCCCTGTTCGACCGATGGAACGCCTCCCTGCAGACTGGCGATGCGACCCGGGTCGTCGCCAACTACGCGCCGGATTCCATCCTGCTGCCGACGGTGTCCAACCGACCGCGCCTGAGCGCCGAAGAGAAGCTGGATTACTTCCACCACTTCCTTGAGAAGCATCCCGTGGGCACGATCGATTTCCGCAAGATCGAGATCGATTGCAACTCGGCCATCGATGCCGGGCTCTATACGTTCGCGTTCGACAACGGTTCGCGCGTCAGGGCGCGCTACACGTTCACCTACAAGTGGGATGGGGAGCAGTGGCGCATCACCAGCCATCACTCGTCGAAGCTACCGGAGGGCGACTGACGCGGCCCATAAAAAAACGACCCCGCCACATCCGTGACCGGGTCGTCAGGTTCCACTCGCTCGATGCTCCCATCCGGCAAGCCGGATGGGGCTGAGCTAAGCAGCCGTCTCTCGGGGTTGCCGAGCGCGCGAGCCGATTACTTGCCGCCCACGCTCTCCAGCGGTGCCCACTTGCCGCCGGTGACCTTGTAGACGGTGATGCCGCCGTCCTTCAGATCGCCCTTCTCGTCGTAGGCGTAATGCTTGGCGGTCACGCCTTGCATGTTGGTCGCAGCCAGGATCGGCAGGTACTTGCTCGGGTCGGACGAGCCGGCAGCCACCATCGCCTTCATCAGGGCCATCGCGCCGTCATAGGCGTACGGCGAGTACGTCTGCACCGGCGTGCCGAAACGCTTCTCATAGCGCTGCTTGTAGCCAGCGCCGCCCGGCATCTGGTCCAGCGGCAGGCCGGCCAGCGAACACACCACGCCTTCTGCCGCTTGCGCACCAGCCAGCTTGATGAAGTCGTCGGTCTTGGACATTTCGCCCGACATCAGCGTGGCCTTCATGCCCAGCTCGCGCATCTGCTTGACCAGCGGAGCCGATTGGCCTTCCGCGCCGCCGTAGAACACGACGTCCGGGTTCTTCGACTTGATCTGCGTGAGGATCGACTTGAAGTCGCTGGCCTTGTCGTTGGTGAACTCGCGACGCACGATGTTGCCGCCAGCGGCCTTGGCGGCCTTCTCGAACTCGTCCGCCAGACCTTGGCCGTAAGCCGTGCGGTCATCGACGATGGCGATGTTCTTGTAGCCCAGCTTCTTGACGGCAAACGTGCCGACCACCGAACCCTGCTGGGTGTCGGAGGTCATCATGCGGAACGTAGTCTTGTAGCCTTGCTTGGTGTACTCCGGCGCCGTGGCCATCGCGATTTCTGCGATACCTGCGTTGTTATAGATGCGGGAGGCCGGGATGGTCGTGCCCGAGTTGAAGTGGCCGAGCATGCCCTTGATTCCGTTATCCACCAGCTTCTGTGCGACGGTGGTGCCGGTCTTCGGGTCAGCCTGGTCGTCTTCCGAGATCAGTTGGAACTTGACTTCCTTGCCGGCGATCTTCGGCTTGGTGGCGTTGAACTCTTCCACAGCCAGCGTCAGGCCATTCTGCATGTCCTTGCCGTACTGGGCTTGAGGACCGGTCATCGGGCCGGCATAGCCCAGCTTGACGACTTCCTGAGCCGATGCCGCGCTACCCAGCGCGCACAGTGCTGCCGCCAGACACAGTTGCTTCAATTTCATTTGTGCGTCTCCTAGTTCAAACGCAATTTGGATCAATAGCGCGACGGGATCACCGTCGCCCTCCTCCCGCTTCGCCCCACGTTTGCACCCGTCGTGCGAACGTGACGGCGAATCCTGCTAGTGCTCCCCGTCAGCCGATGGTCATCAGGCTGGCGTTGCCACCCGCTGCGGCCGTATTGACCGACAGCGAACGCTCGATCAGCAGGCGCTCCAGCGCCAGCCCTTCCCCGCCATGCGGCAGGCCTTGCACCCCCACGATCGGGCCGGCGCGGCGCGCCAGTCCTTCGCAGATGGCGCGCAGATGGTCCGAATCGCCGTGGTGCAGCACCGCGTCAAAGTCGGCCCCGTCCAGGGCCGGCACCACGCGGACGCGCGATTGTACTGCCGCCGGCAGCCCGCGCAGCACCGCTTCGATGGCAGGGTTTTCCTGCACCACCGCAGCACTGCCGACCGCCAGCACAGCGGCCAACTGCCGCAGCCAGTCGGCCGGATCGACGGCCACACACAGCACCGCTTCGCGCGGCAGCAGCGTGTAGGTGTTGCGCTCCCCGGTCGGGCCCGGCAGCGTGAGCGTGGCACCGGTGGCCGAAGCCGCGGCCAGGCGTTCGCACAACGCCGCCAGGTTGGCGGACTGCGCCACGGGCGATTGCTTGCGCGCCCAATCGGTCAGCGCATCGAACGGCGCCAGCAGGGCGCGGCGCGCATCGGTATCGATTTCCGTGCCGGCACCTGCGGTCAACTGCAATGCAGTCCGCATGCCGTCCTGCGGGCACGTCGACAGCAGGCGCAGCAGATACAGCGGGCCGCCCGCTTTCGGGCCGGTGCCCGACAGGCCTTCGCCGCCGAACGGCTGCACGCCCACCACGGCGCCGACGATATTGCGGTTCACATACAGGTTGCCGACATGCGCGCGGTCAACGACGTGCGCGATGGTCTCGTCGATGCGCGTGTGGATGCCCAGCGTCAGGCCGTAGCCCGTGCCGTTGATCTGTTCGACCAGCTTGGTCAGGCCGGTGTTGTCCGCCGTGCGCTTCCAGCGCACCACGTGCAGCACGGGGCCGAAGATCTCGCGCGTCAGGTCCGACAGGCTGTCGAGTTCGATCACCGTCGGCGGCACGAACGTGCCGTGTGCGCAGGCTGCCGGCACCGGCGCCTGATGCACGCGGCGGCCCTTGGCGCGCATGCCTTCGATATGGCCGACGATGTTGTCGCGCGCATCGGCGTCGATCACCGGGCCGACATCCGTGGCGAGGCGATCCGGATTGCCCATCGCCAGTTCGGCCATGCCGCCCTTGAGCATCGCGAGCACGCGGTCGGCGACGTCATCCTGCAGGCACAGCACGCGCAACGCCGAGCAACGCTGGCCCGCCGAATCAAACGCAGACGACAGCACATCGGCCACCACCTGCTCGGCCAGTGCGGACGAATCCACGATCATCGCGTTCTGGCCGCCGGTCTCGGCAATCAGCGGGATCGGCGCGCCGTTGGCATCCAGGCGGCCGGCCAGCGTGCGCTGCAGAATGCGCGCGACTTCGGTCGAGCCGGTAAACATCACGCCCTTGGTGCGCGCATCCTTCACCAGCGCCGCGCCGACGGTCTCGCCGCGGCCCGGCAGCAGTTGCACGGCACCGGCCGGCACGCCGGCTTCGCGCAGGATGCGCACGGCCTGGGCGGCGATCAGCGGGGTCTGCTCAGCGGGCTTGGCCAGCACCGGGTTGCCGGCGGCCAGCGCCGCGCTCACCTGGCCGGTGAAAATCGCCAGCGGGAAGTTCCACGGGCTGATACACACCACCGGGCCCAGCGGGCGGTGCGTGTCGTTGGAGAACCCACCGCGCACCTGCGCTGCGTAATAACGCAGGAAGTCGACAGCCTCACGCACTTCGGCGATGGCGTTCGACAGCGTCTTGCCCGCTTCGCGGATGATCAGCCCCATCAGGTGCTGCATCTCGCCTTCCATCAGATCAGCGGCACGATCGAGCAGCGCGGCGCGCGCCTCGGGCGGCGTGGCTTGCCAGATCGGCGCGACAGCGGCAGCAGCCGACAGCGCGGCATCGACATCGGCCTCAGTAGCCTCGGTCACGTGGCCAACCACGTCGCGCAGGTCGGCCGGGTTGCGCACGGGCTGAGGCGTGCCTCCCGTGTAAGGCGCATCGCCAATCGTCGGCGCGGCGTTCCAGACCGTGCTGGTACCTGCAAGAAGGGCGGACGACAACGACGCCAGGCGCTGCTCGTTCGCCAGGTCGATGCCCGACGAATTTGCGCGCACGTCACCGTAGAGGTGGCGCGGCAGCGGAATCTTCGGATGCGGCAGGCCGAGCGTCCCTTCATCGGCGTGCATCTTTTCCACCACCGCCACCGGGTCGGCGACGAGGTCGTCCAGCGGAATCGACTCGTCCGCAATGCGGTTCACGAACGAGGTATTGGCGCCGTTTTCCAGCAGACGGCGCACCAGGTAGGCCAGCAGCGTTTCATGCGTGCCGACCGGCGCGTAGATGCGGCACGGGCGGTTCAGCTTGCCCGGCTTGTTGCCCACAACCTGCTCGTACAGCGGTTCGCCCATGCCATGCAGGCACTGGAATTCGTATTGGCCGGGGTAATAGTTCTGACCGGCTATGTGATAGATGGCCGCCAGCGTATGCGCGTTGTGCGTGGCGAACTGCGGGAAGATCGCCTCCGGCGCGGCCAGCAGCTTGCGCGCGCAGGCCAGGTACGACACGTCGGTGTAGACCTTGCGCGTGTAGACCGGGTAGCCCTCCAGGCCGTCGACCTGGGCGCGCTTGACCTCGCTGTCCCAGTACGCGCCCTTCACCAGGCGGATCATCAGGCGGTGCTTGCTACGGCGGGCCAGATCGATGATGTAGTCGAGCACGAACGGGCAGCGCTTCTGGTAACCCTGCACCACGAAGCCGATGCCATTCCAACCAGCCAGCTCGGGCGCGAAGCACAGGCGCTCCAGCAGGTCGAGCGACAGCTCCAGGCGGTCCGCTTCTTCGGCGTCGATGTTGATGCCGATGTCGTATTCACGCGCCAGCATGGCGAGCGCCTTCACACGCGGATACAGCTCGTTGATGGTGCGGTCGTATTGCGCGCGCGAGTAACGCGGATGCAGCGCCGACAGCTTGATCGAGATGCCCGGCCCTTCGTAGATGCCGCGCCCGCCCGACGCTTGGCCGATCGCGCGGATGGCCTGCTCGTAGGAAGCCAGGTAGCGCTGCGCGTCTTCCTCCGTCATCGCGGCCTCGCCGAGCATGTCGTAGGAGTAGCGGAAGCCCTCGGCCTCGAACTTGCGCGCGTTGGCCAGCGCTTCGGAAATGGTTTCGCCGGTGACGAATTGCTCGCCCATCAGGCGCATCGCCATGTCCACGCCCTTGCGGATCAGCGGTTCGCCGCTCTTGCCGATGATGCGCGTAAGCGCCTTCGACAGCCCAGCTTCGTTATGCGTGGCAACCAGTTTGCCCGTGAGCAGCAGGCCCCAAGTGGCGGCATTCACGAACAGCGACGGGCTCTGGCCGACATGCGAATACCAGTTGCCGTTGCTGATCTTGTCGCGGATAAGCGCGTCGCGCGTGGCCTTGTCGGGAATGCGCAGCAGCGCCTCGGCCAGGCACATCAGCGCCACGCCTTCCTGGCTCGACAAGGAGAATTCCTGGATCAGGCCCTGCACCAGGCCTTCGCGGCCGGAGCCAACCTTTTGCGTGCGCAGCTTGCCGGCCAAGTCCCGTGCGAGCTGCTTGGCTTCCGAGGCGAGCGCGCCCGGCAAGCGGGCCTGCTCCAGCAGCATCGGAATGGCTTCGGTTTCCGGCCGGCGGTAGGCGGCCGTGATGGCAGCGCGCAAAACCGACTGCGGTTGCACGCTTTGCGCGAATTCGAGGAACGGTTGCACCGCAGGTTCATCACCCTCGTGCACATCCGAGACGGCTGCGGCGGCGGACGGGAGGCCATCCGCCGCCGGGCCGTTTGCATCAGTTGGCAGCTGCCCCCGCTCCACTTGGTCCAGATACGTGAAGATCGCCTGCTTGATCAGCCAGTGCGGCGTGCGGTCAATGGACTGCGCAACGCGCTTGAGGCGTTCACGCGAAGCATCGTCCAGTTTGACCCCGAGGGTGGTTGTAGCCATGTGGGTTCCTATCCAGAGCTGCCATTGCCTGGCTTGTGGCCGGCAAATTGGGCGGATCATACGCCTGGCGGCCCAGAAGGTGCAACCTAGTGAAACCCCTTGGTTCGAAATGGGTAGATTTGGGGTGCAACCGCACAGGGCGGTGGGGCTTTGGGGTGACTTTGGGGGCTTGTTTTTTTGTTGTTGGTGCATCCCTTGTTTCATCCCCTGCCGGGGCTGACTCACTTTCTTTGGTCTTGCCCAAAGAAAGTAAGCAAAGAAATGCGCGCCCGAGATGGCGACCCACTCCTTGAATTTCTGTCGCAGGGAGGGGAAGGGAAAAACTCGCTGCGCTCAGACAGTTTCCCTTCCTTTTTCCTCCCTGCAACAGAAATTCAAGGCGCCATCTAGGGCAGGAAAGTCAAAGGACAACAGCCACACCCTCTGGGCGCCAGCCCAAACGACAAGGCCAACCTCACGACGGGTTGGCCTTTTGCTTTTGACGTTGAGCCCTTGATGGCGCCTTGAATTTTCGTAAGCGGGCGGAAAAGAGGTGGGGAACTGTCTGAGCGCAGCGAGTTTTCCCCGCCTCCGCCCGGTTACGCAAATTCAAGGAATCTTTCGCCATCTCGGGCGCGCCTTTCTTTTGCTTACTTTTCTTTGGCAAGACAAAGAAAAGTGAGTCGTGCCCGGCAGGGTACGAAAGGGAGGTGGACCACCAGCCCTCAAATCCGCAAAGGATCAATCTCCAACTGCCACCGCACCCCCTTCACAGTCTTTCCGATCCCAGCAAACCCCTCAGTCCAAGCAGTCAAAAGCTTCTGCAAAGCCGCCCGAGAACCGGATTCCACCAGCAACTGTGCCCGCTCGCGGTTGGCCAGCCGCACCATCGTCATCGGCACCGGATCATGCAAAAACACCGGCGCACCCAAATCAGCCGCCAACGCTTCACCCGCCGAACGCGCAGCGCCCAGAAACTCCAGCGCCCGCGCCACTTCCTTGTGCTCGGCGGTCAACAACGCCTGATAGGCAAACGGCGGCAGCCCGGCCTGCTTGCGCTCCCGCAGCAACTGGCGCGCAAAACCGTCGTAGTCGTGCCGAACCAGCGCCTGCAGCGCCGGTGCGTCGGGATACCGGGTCTGAATCAGCACCTCGCCGGCCAAGCCCGCCCGGCCCGCACGGCCGGCCACCTGCATCAGCGAGGCAAAGAGATGCTCCCCAGCGCGGAAGTCGTGCGAAAACAGCGAAGGGTCGGGCGCGACCACGCCCACCAGCGTCACGCGCTGGAAGTCGTGCCCCTTCGCGACCATCTGCGTGCCGATCAGGATGTCGACGCTGCCTTCGTGCACGGTGTCGAACAGCGCTTCGGCGCTGCCCTTGCGGCGGGTGGAATCGGCGTCGATGCGGGCCACGCGCGCCTGCGGAAACAGCTCGCCGAGCGTTTCCTCAATGCGCTGCGTGCCGCGCCCGAGCGGGGCGATGTCGACGTTGCCGCAGTCCGGGCAATGGTGTGGGATGCTCGATTCATAACCGCAGTGGTGGCAGCGCAGGCGTCGCTCGGGCTTGTGCAGTACGAGGTACGCCGAGCAGCGCGGGCAGCCCGATAGCCACCCGCACGCGTCGCACGAGAGCACCGGCGCATAGCCACGGCGGTTGAGGAACAGCAGGCTCTGCTCGCCGCGCGCGAGGCGGTCCGCAATGGCATCAACCAGCGGTTTGGAGAGCCCATCTCGGATCTCGCGCCCGGCGCGACGCTCCAGGGTCAGGTCGACGAGCGATACGCGCGGCAGCACGGCGTCGGCCTGCGCGCGCTGCGATAGCGTCAGGCGCGTGGTGGCGCCCTGTTCCGCGCGCCACCAGGTCTCCAGTGACGGCGTAGCCGAGCCCAGCACAACCGGGATGTTGCGCTGCTTGGCCCGCCACAGCGCCAGATCGCGCGCGGAGTAGCGCAGGCCTTCCTGCTGCTTGTACGACGTGTCGTGCTCCTCGTCGACGAGGATAAGCGCGAGGTTCGGCAGCGAGGCCAGCATCGCCAGCCGCGTGCCGAGCACGATGCGCGCCTCGCCGCGATGCGCGGCCAGCCAGTTCAGCGCGCGCGGCTGCTCGGCCAGACCGCTGTGCAGCGCCGCCATTGGCACGCCAGGAAAGCGTGCCGCGATGCGTGCTTCGAGCTGCGGCGTCAGGTTGATCTCGGGCACCAGCATCAACACCTGCGCGGCCGGATTGCGCGTCAGGGCATCGGCGATGGCGTGCAGGTACACCTCGGTCTTGCCGCTGCCGGTTACGCCGTACAGCAGAAACGGGCTGAAGGCACCGCCAGCGCCCGCCTGCGCGATGGCGGCCACGGCGGCGGCCTGCTCGGCGTTCAGCGCGGGCGCGACGGACGGCTCGGGTAATTCGAGCGGCACCGGCAGCAGCGCCTTGGGCCGCAATTCCGCGCGCAGCCAGCCCACGGCCGCCCAGTCGCGAAGCTTGGCCACGGCTTGGCCGTGCAGGGCGACGGCGGCGCTGGTGGACAGCTCGCCGTCGCCGGTCAGCGCTTCGGCCAGTCGCATTGCTCCTGCGGCGCGCTTGGGCACGCTGTCCAGCAATGCGGTGGCGTGAGCGGACGCCGGCTCCTGCATCAGATAGACGGTTTCCGTAGCTTGGCGCGCGAGGTTGTCCCAACTACCGGGCGTGCGCCACAGTGGCGGCAGCGCGGGCAAGGTCACTTCACCCAGCGCCCGGTGGTAGTAGCCGGCCGCGAACTCAGCCAACGCGCGCCATTCGGTATCCAGCGGCGGCACCCAGTCGAGCACGCGTTCGACGTCACGCAGGCGGTCCTGCGGCACGTCGGTGGTATCGGCGGCCTCCACCACCAGGGCCACCACGCGCCGGTTGCCGAATGGCACGACCACCAGTTGCCCCGGCAGCACCGGTTGCGCGCATCGGTAGTCGAATACGGCATCGAGCGGTGTATCGATCACCACACGCGCAATGGCGGCCGACGCCCCGGCATCAGGCAAGGTGGCGTCGACGTGGGTGAGGGTCATGCGAAGCGCAAACGGTTGAATGACAAAGGGATTGTTGCGGTGCAGCGGCGTATCCAGCACCCGGGAAAAGCGCCCCGCCGGTCTCACCTTGCCCACACAGCGATCGGCGTGCGCCGTTCAATCTTCAAGTATTACTTGAGGTTTATGCCTTGGCGCCCTGATCGGTGACCGGTTTTCGAGGCTATCCACACAACCTGTGGATAACTTTGTTGAAAAGTTGCCTGTTACGCCCGCGAAGGCCGGTAAATCAAGCACTCTTCTAGCTTGCACGATTTCCGCGCACGCGGCTTTCTTTCAAAAAAATCAAACACTTATGCGGAGAATGCGTAGGCCACCTCGTGTTGCGCCGCGATAAGAACCAGCCGTGACAGCTTTGTGCATAAGTCAAGTCTTGACAGCCGGGTTACGCACCAAAAAGCGCGAAATAAATCGCTTGACAGCGCTTTGAGGCCAGCCGACGCCCCCTGCACGCGAGTAGTTGCTCACCCTTCTTGCACCAAAGCGGCGAGCTTTCCACCCGTGCCCTCGGCTTCACGCACCGTCGTGGCTCAATTCAAACGCCATCGCACTGCAACATCGGCCGGTTATGCGGCCTTTGCGCGCAGTGCGCGGCTGAAGCTGTGCACCTCGTCCACCAGCACCGAAACCGCCTCGGGCGGCGTGAACTGCGAGATGCCATGGCCCAGGTTGAAGACGTGGCCGTCGCTGTCGCCGCCGGCCGCATAGTCTTCCAGCACCCGGCGCACTTGTGCGCGAATCGCCTCAGGTTCGGCAAAGAGCACGGTCGGGTCCAGGTTGCCCTGCAAGGCAACACGGCCGCCGGTGCGCTGGCGCGCAAGCTGCAGGTTGACCGTCCAATCCACGCCCAGCGCATCGGCGCCGGTCTCGGCCATGGCTTCGAGCCACAGGCCGCCGCCCTTGGTGAACAGGATGACCGGCACGCGCTGGCCATCAGCCCCGGCGCGGATGCCTTCCACCACGCGTGCCATGTAGGCCAGCGAGAACTCATGGTAGATGCCATCGGCCAGCGCGCCGCCCCAGGTATCGAACACCTGCACAGCCTGGGCACCGGCATCAATCTGCGCGTTCAGGTAGTCGATCACGGCCTGCGCGTTGATCTCCAGGATGCGATGCATCAGGTCCGGACGCGCGTAGAGCATCGACTTGACGGTGCGGAAGTCGTCCGACCCGCCGCCCTCGACCATGTAACAGGCGAGCGTCCACGGGCTGCCCGAGAAGCCGATGAGCGGCACACGCTGGCGGCCGTCCTGCACGAGCGCGCGGCGGATTTCCGCCACGGCATCGAACACGTATTGCAGCGACGACATGTCGGGCACCGACAGCGCCGCCACATCGGCTTCGGAGCGCACCGGCTTGGCAAAACGCGGGCCTTCGCCCTGCGCGAACGATAGGCCCAGGCCCATGGCGTCGGGCACGGTCAGGATGTCGGAGAAGAGGATGGCCGCGTCCAGCGGAAAGCGGTCCAGCGGCTGCAACGTCACCTCGGTCGCATAAGCCGGCGATTTGGCCAGGCCGAGGAAGCTGCCGGCACGCGCACGCGTGGCGTTGTACTCGGGCAGGTAGCGGCCCGCCTGGCGCATCAGCCACAGCGGCGTGTAGTCGGTGGGCTGGCGGCGCAGGGCGCGCAGGAAGGTGTCGTTGGCGAGCGGTGCGGACATGGCGGGTGGACTTTTGCGGAGGGCGTCATTGTAAGGGATGGCCCATCGGCAAAAGCTGCCCCCGGTCAAGGCACCTTGTGCGTATCGCCTGCCCGCTGCGGCGGCAGCTTGATCGCCATGGCCTTGAAATCGGTGCTCGTTGTCAGCGTTCCGTGCACCACGCCGTGCGGAATGACGATCAGATCCCCCGCCCGTACCTCTCGCGGCGCGTTGTCGAGCCAGAAAGTGGCGGTGCCGGACATTACATACTGGATCTCGTCCGAGTAGGTATGCGTGTGCTTGGCCACGGTGCCGACCTGGATACCGACCGTGCCGTTGGGCGTCGCCACCAACCCCTTGGTGCGCAGCGTGCCCATTTCGGCGATGACCGGGCCGATCTCGTCTGCGGTCATGCTGCCCATGTTGATGATCTGCGGCGTAAGCGGTCGCGGGGCGGACTGGGTGGTCGGTGCGGCAGCCGGGGCCGATGCCTGCGCAAATGCGCTGGCATGACCGACCAACGCGGCCAATGCGGCCGTGCCGCAAACCGCCCGGACGGCGGCAACGGAACGATGGCGATGCATGATGCCTCCTCTTGGCGCGATCGTAATGAATTCTCGCAGCGATTGTCGCGTCGGCGCGTGGGCGCAGAGACTTAGGGCGATTCCTGAGGTCGCGGCCGCCGCCTGCAAGGCGCCTCCCCCTGCTTTCGGCGGAAGGTCGCGCCAAGCGCTGAGACACAGCGACCACCCCACGCGACGCCATCACCATTCGCACCAACAGCGCACTGCGGCAATTGAACCGGCCCACCGTGCGTGAGAGCATCCCGCCCCATCTTCCCGGGCGGGCGTGTCGCGCACCATGCTTCATTTCGATTACTACAGCTGGCTGTTTACCCTTTCCAATTCGGCGCTGCTGGCGGTGTGCTTCATCTCGTTGGGGATCGTGTCGGCCGTTGCGTCGGCGGGGTCTGCCACGCTGGCGCGCCTGTGGCCGACCCGGCCGGGCGCCAACATCATCGGCACGCTGCTGACCGGGCTGCTGGTGCCCACGGCGGTCATCCTCGGTTTCATCTCCAGCGATATCTGGACGCAGAACGCCCGTGCCGAAGCCGCCGTGGAGCGCGAAGGCCTCGCCGCCGCAGAGGCGCTGCGCATTCTCGATGCCCTGCCCGCCAAGCTCGCCACCCCCATTCAGACCGCGCTGCTGGTCTACGCACGCAGCGCGGTGGAGGACGAATGGCCGGCCATGGCAAAGCGTCAATCGAGTCCGCAGACCGGGCGTGCTTTTGCGCAATTGCGGGAATCGCTCTGGGCAGCGCGCTACGACAGCACGCAACAGGCATCGCGCGGGCAACGCCGGTCGACGTGCGGCGCATCGATGCGCCCCAGCATATTGCGCACGAATTCGACGAGCTGGAAAAACACCTGGATGCCATCGAAAACGCCCGAGCCGCGCGGCTGCAGCTTGCCAAGCGCCAATTGAGCGGCATCAAGCTGGCGGCGATGGCGTGGCTGCTGTTCACCAATGCCTTCGTGATTGCCGAACTGCACCGGGCCGCGGCCCGCGAGCGCCGCATTGCGCTGGCGCTGTTCACGGCGGGCTTTGGGATGATCTTCTTCCTACTGGCACTTCTCGCCTGCTCGCCACCGGTTCAGTAGGCAGCGCTACACCCACATCTGCATCACCCGGTCGCCGGCCTGCACCGGCTTGCCATTGCGTGCATTGGGCATCCACACGGCATCGAGCATGGGCCGGACAAGGTCGAGCTCGGTGGAGATGCCATCCTGTCGGCCAAAGCGCGCGCTGTTGGCGGCCTGCGCTTCGACCACGCGACGGCGCAGGCGTCAACCCGCGCGCAGCTTGAACAGCCCCACGGTGTGCGCCAGCGTGTGCGCCTGTTCATTGAGCATCGACGATGCGGCGGTGGACTGCTCCACCAGCGCGGCGTTCTGCTGCGTGGCCTGATCCATTTCGGCGACGCTGCGATCGATCTGGCTGATGCCGGCGCTCTGCTCGTGCATGGCGCCATCAATCTCGCCGATGATGCGGGCCACGCGCTCGATGCCGGCCACGATCTCCTGCATCGTCACCCCAGCGGCCTGCACGCGCTGGGCGCCGGTCTTCACGCTGGCTTCGGAGGCCTGGATCAGATCCTTGATCTCACGCGCGGCGGTGGCGCTGCGTTGCGCCAGCGTGCGCACCTCGCCGGCCACCACGGCAAAGCCGCGGCCCTGCTCGCCGGCGCGCGCCGCCTCCACGGCGGCATTCAGCGCCAGGATGTTGGTCTGGAACGCAATGCTGTCGATCACGCTGATGATCTCGGTGATGCGCGCGGAGGATTTGGCAATCTCGTCCATCGTGCTCACCGCGCTCGACACCACCTCGCCGCCGCGTGTGGCGGCGTCGCTAGCTTCGCTCGCCAGGCGCGTGGCTTGCAGGGCCGCGTCGGCGGAATTCTTCACGCTGGTGGTCAGCTCCGTGAGCGCGGCGGAGGTTTCCTGCAGGTTGCTGGCCGAAACCTCGGTGCGGTTGGATAGATCTCGGTTGCCCATTTCGATCTCGCCGGTGGCCGACTTCATGCTGTCGACACTGGCACGCACTTCCAGCAACACCTCGCCGATCTTGTCGATGAAAGTGTTGAACGAGGCGGAAATCTGCGCCACCTCGTCGTTGCCGACTACTGGCAGGCGGTGCGTGAGGTCGCCGCCGCCGGCGCCGATGGTATCCATCGCATCGCGCACCTGTGAAAGACGCCGGAACGATTGCGACGTGAAGAACGCGGCGATGCCCACGGCGGCCAGCGTCAGCAGCACCATGGCAACGGCAAGCGCCTGCACGACGTTGCGCAAACCGGCGGTGGCCTCAGCCTTGTCCAAGGCGATCACGAGGTACCAATCCGTGCCCTGCACGGCCTTTGCCTTGAGCAGCTTCGGCGCGCCCGCCAGTTCAACCTCCAGCGGCGCAGTGGCCTTGGCCAGGTTGGCGAGCGTGTCGGCATTGAGCGAAGCGGCCACGTCCGTCGCGGGCTTGAGCATCAGCTTGGCGTCGGGGTGGGCGATCACCTGGCCATCCTTGGCGACCACGAAGGCCAGGCTCGACGGCGTCGGGTGCACGGCGGCCACCACTTCGCGCACGCCGTCCAGCGGCACGGCACCCGAGATCGCGCCCGTGGTCTCGCCGTTCTGCACCAGCGGCGCGGCAAACGACACGTACTGCACGCCGGTCGACACATCGCCGTAGGGCTTGGTGACGGTCAGCTTGCCGGCGGCGATGGCTTGCTTGTACCAGGGGCGCACGGTCGGATCGTAGTCCTTGGGCGTGGTGCTGCTGGTGGAGATGAACGATTTGTCGGTCCAGCCGATCGTGATGATCGGGAAACCGTTGGCATTGCCCATGTGCTTGCCAAAGCCCTGCGGATCGCCGTGCTCGACCACTTCAGCGGTGGCCTTGACGGCCTGCACCTTGGCGGCCACCCACTTGTCGATGGCGAATGTGTTGCCGCTGGCGATGGCAGCGAGGTTCTGGTCAATCGATTCCATCGTGTTGTTTCGCACGATGGAATACGTGGCCGCGCCGGACAACGCCAACGCACCAATCACGGTGGCTGACGAGATGAGGAGAATGCGGGTTCGGAGAGAGGAGATCATGATTCTTCTATTCTTCTGGTGGAACGTCCTGTGTGAATCAGTGAATCAGACTGCATACGGGTGCGACCGTAGCGCCCTCCAGAACGGCTGCCGGCTGTCGGGGGCCACTCAACCTGCTACGGCAGGGTGGCCCCGAACTTGAGCCGCCCCCGCCCATGCGAGGGGGATATGGCAGACATGCATGGTTGTTGCCAGGACGCTGACGGCGCAACAATGCGTTTTCCGGCCAACGCCTCATGATCCGCATGAATGACGCCACAGGCGAAGTCCTGCTCGGCGGCTCTCGCGTGACGCCACAGACGGCGACAAGTGCCCTGCCCGCGCGCTTCGTCGTCGAGCCCGAGCGGCCGGTGCGGGTCGCGGGCGCAACGGTGCCATGCCAGTTCGCCACAGCCGCGCTGCTGGATGAGGCCACGCCGGTCACCGTTAGCCTGCGCTTTGAGGCTGGCGCGCTGGTGAGCGTGTCCTTCGAGCTTGCACAACCGGCCAGTGACAACGACATCGACGCGGAACAGCGCCACCGCCGCTGAATTGCCAAAAAGCTTGGCCAGGACCCGGGCAGCATGACCGACTACCCCTGGGGCAGCGCGGGCGTCGCCCAGGACAGGAGTGGCGGCGTGCACGTGTTCCTGCATAACCGGAACAACACCTGGGCACGGTGACACGCTGTAAGAGACGCCTCCGTCCGCCCTAATTGCCGCCCCGGCGGGGTTGCAGTACCGTCGCAGGCACCCCTTACCGAGCCGGGAGCCGCCCGCCATGGCCGTGCTGTTCACCATCCTGAAGATCGCCGTCGTGCTCGTGCTGATGTCGTCGCTGGCCGAGGCGATCGTGCTATCGCTGCGGTGCGGGTGGGCGAACTATGACTGGAAGGCGGCAGGCGTGTCGGTGGTCGATTTCCTGGTACGCGAGTACCCGCTCCGCTGGCTGCTGCCTACGGCGTTCTGGACGCACGGCCTGGACTGGATTTATCAGCACCGCCTGTGGACCCTGCCGATGGACCACTGGACGGGCTGGGCAGCGTGCTTTCTCGGCCAGGAGTTCTGCTACTACTGGTACCACCGCGCCGCGCACCGCGTGCGCTGGTTCTGGTGCACGCACGCCATCCATCATTCGCCCAACGACCTGAACCTGTCAGCCGCCTACCGCTTCGGCTGGACGGGCCGCTTGACCGGCACCCTGCTCTTCTTCTCGCTGGCGCCGCTGCTGGGCATGCCGCCGCGCATCATGCTGATGCTGCTGTCGCTGAACCTGCTGTACCAGTTTTGGATTCACGCCACGTGGATTCCGCGCCTGGGGCCGCTGGAGTGGTTCCTGAACACGCCGTCGGCGCACCGCGTGCATCACGCCTCCAACCTGGAATATCTCGACGGCAATTACGGTGGCGTGCTGATCGTCTTCGACCGGCTGTTTGGAACCTACATCCCCGAACGCGAGGATGTGCCGTGCCGCTACGGCTTGGTGCACCCGATGCGCACCTACAACCTGCTGACCATCGAGTTCGGCCATTGGCGCGCGTTGTGGCAAGACCTGACGACGGCGCGCTCGGCACGCGAGGTGCTCGGTTACCTGTTCTGCCCGCCGGGCTGGCGGCCTGATGGTAATGGCGAAACGACCGAGGATTTGCGCCGCCGCACCGCACTCGTTGCCGACGACGGCGCCGTCGTGCCCGCCACCGCCGCCACCAACTGACGCAAGCGAATTCACGGCATGCGCAGCACCTGCGCCAAGTGCCCATACACCGTTGCGATCCGCCGCAAGTGGCGCGATTCCGGATGCGTCAGCAGCCACAGCTCCGACTGGTTGGCGTCCTGCAAATCCCGTAGCGAGACCAGATCGCCGCGCGCCTGGGCCATGACCACGGGAAGAATCGCGATGCCTGCTCCCATCGCCACCATTTCTGCCGCGATCTGCAGACTGTTGACGAAGTACGTCGGCACGACCTTCGGGAAGTGCCGCTTGCGCCAAGCCACCGACGGGTGCTCCGGAATGGCATCGTCGATGGCGAGCCACGTCGCGCGGCCGGCTTCCACGTCGGCATACGTGACGCCGCTGCCGCGCCCCGCATACAGCCCCACGCGAATCGACCCAAGATGCTTGCCGACCAGATGCTGCGGCGGCCGGCGCGTGGCCCGCACGGCGATATCGGCGTCGCGCCGGGTCAGGCTCGCCAGTTCGTTGCTGACGTGCAGGTCGTAGCTTAGGTTCGGGTGCAGGACCTGCAGCGTCTTCAGCGCAGGGGCGACCAGACCGACGAGGATGGTATCCGTGGTCGTAATACGCACCGTGCCAGAGACTTGGTCCGGCACCGCATGCACCGCAGACCGCGCCGCCTCCAGAGCCGACTCCACCTGCTCCGCCCGCTCGGCCAATGACTGCGCCAGTTCGTTCGCCAGATAGCCCGTGCGCGAGCGCGCAAAGAGCGACTGCCCGAGGCCGCGCTCGATGCGCTGCAACGACCGGAACACGGTGGACGCATCGACGCCCAGCCGGTCACCCGCTGCCGCGAGTGTGCCGGTGCGCACCATCGCCAGCACAACCTCCAGGTCGTCGGCGCTCAGCCGGTATTGCGTTTTCGCAATCATGGTTTTCTATTGTGCTTATTCCATTGGCATGAACGCAATCCTACAGTGTCGACACCACCGCCGCTGCCGATAGCCTGTGGCGGCTTCCCAACCGGTTCAACGAGAACAAGACCATGAAGCTCTACTACTCCGCCGGCGCCTGCTCGCTGGCCGTGCATATCGCCCTGCGTGAAGTGGGCGCGCAGTTTGACCTGACGAGCGTCGACCTCGTCAAACACCTGACCGCCGACGGCACGGATTTCTACACGATCTCCCCGCGCGGCTACGTGCCGGTGCTGGAGCTCGCTGATGGCTCGCGCCACACCGAAGGCGCCGCGCTGCTGCAATACGTGGCCGACCTGGACCCGACGCAAGTGCTGATCGGCAAGGCCGGCAGCATGCACCGCCTGGCCGTGCTCGAATGGCTCACCTTCATCAGCTCCGAGCTGCACAAGGGTTTCGGCCCGCTTTGGCATAAGGAAACGCCCGAGGCCACGCGCCAGGACGCCAAGGACAAGCTGGCCAAGCGCTTTGCCGAGATGGACGCCCGCCTGGCCAAGCAGCCCTACCTGGCCGACAGCTACAGCGTGGCCGATGGCTACGCTTTCACGGTGCTGAACTGGGCCAACTTCCTGGCGCTGCCGTTGACGGCGTATCCGCACATCAAGGCGTATATGGAGCGTGTGGCTGCGCGGCCGGCCGTGCAGGCTGCGCTGCAGGTGGAAGGGCTGGTGAAGTAAGCGGTCGCCGGCTCAGTCGCCTGAGCGTTCGATCACGTTGGGCTGTGCGCCCGATACCGTGCGCGGCGGCAATGCACGGTGCAGCGCCAGCCCGATCATCGCGCCAAGACACTCAGCGACGATGACGCCCGGCACGCTCACGCCCGCTCGTACCAACCCTTGGATTGGTTCACGATACGCACCACAAGCAGCATGACGGGCACTTCGATCAGCACGCCGACGACCGTCGCCAGTGCTGCGCCGGAATTGAAGCCGAACAGGCTGATCGCGGCAGCGACTGCCAACTCGAAAAAATTGGATGCGCCGATAAGCGCCGACGGGCAAGCGATGTTGTGCTTCTCGCCGACGGCACGATTGAGCCAGTAAGCGAGCGCCGAGTTGAAGAACACCTGGATCAGAATCGGCACGGCAAGCAAGGCGATGACCAGCGGCTGCTTCAGAATCGCTTCGCCCTGAAACGCGAACAGCAACACCAGCGTTGCCAGCAGCGCGGTGATGGACCACGGCCCGATCTTTGCCATGGCCGCATCAAACGCGTCCTGCCCCCTGGCAAGCAGGGCCTTGCGCGCAACCTGCGCGAGAACCACCGGAATGACGATGTAGAGCACCACCGACGTGAGCAGCGTTGCCCACGGCACGGTGATCGCCGAAATGCCCAGCAACAGGCCGACCAGGGGCGCGAACGCAATCACCATGATGCTGTCGTTCAGTGCCACCTGCGACAACGTAAATAACGGATCGCCACCGGTCAGCCGGCTCCAGACGAACACCATCGCCGTGCACGGTGCGGCTGCCAGCAAAATCAGGCCGGCAATGTAGCTGTCCAGTTGTTCGGCAGGCAGCATCGGCGCAAAGAGATGCTTGATGAAAAGCCAGCCGAGAAACGCCATCGAAAACGGCTTGATCAGCCAGTTCACGACGAGCGTGACGCCGATTCCCCTGATGTGCTGGCGAACCTCATGCAGCGCGCCGAAGTCGACCTTGACGAGCATCGGGATGATCATCACCCAGATCAGCAGCCCAACGGGGAGGTTGACCTGCGCGTACTCCATCCGGCCGATGCGCTGGAACAGATCGGGCAACGCCTGGCCGAGCGCGATGCCCACGACGATGCATAACGCGACCCACACCGTCAGATAGCGCTCGAAGAAGTTGATCGCCGGTTTCGCGACGACTTTGCCCGGCGGCACAACGTTTGAGATGTTCATTGGACGAATCGATGAAGATGTGTCGGGTCCGAGGAAGCACCGAGCGGTGGATCAGCTTTGCGAGATACGATCGAGATGTTCCTGCAGCTCGGCATTGCTGAGCGTGTCGAGCGGCAACATCAGCAATTGCAGCATGCGGTAGCCGATGGCCTGGCGCGTCAGCTCGAAAGCCTGGCGCTTGCCTTCATCGCCGCCGGGTGCGTTGGACGGGTCGGCGTAGCCCCAATGCACCTTGACCGGGCTGCCGGGCCAGTATGGGCACTGCTCGGCAGCAGCGCTGTCGCATACGGTGATCACGATGCGCATCTGCGGCGCGCCATCCGCGATGAATTCGTCCCAACTCTTGCTGCGGTAACCCGCGGTGTCGACGCCGGCGTTGGCGAGCGCCTCCAGGGCAAATGGATTGAGGCGACCACTCGGTGCGCTGCCGGCGCTGTAGGCGCGCACGTCTTTGCCGAGCTTCTGCGCCCAGTGGTTGAGCATGCCCTCGCTCAGCACGCTGCGCGCGGAGTTATGGGTGCAGAGGATCAGGACGTTGGTGGTCATGGCAGCCCGCCTAGCAGCAGGATTTTTTGGAGGACTTCACGGCAATGCTGACCGGCTGGGCGCGTGGCGCACAGCAAGCCGAGCCCTCGGCAGCGACGGCTTCCGGCTTGCCCTCGCTGAACACCGGGATGTTGCCGAGCGTATGAAAGTGTTCCCACGCAATGCCTTGCGGGTCGGTGATCCAGTGCTTGTCGCTGCGGGCATAGCAGCAGGTGGTTTCGCCCTCATCAAGCAACGTCATGTCGGCAGCTTCGGCGCGCGCCTTCAGTTCAGCCAGTTCGGAAGCATCGTCGACTTGGAAGCCGAGGTGGTCCACACCCGCCTTGCTGCCGCGCGTGGAGATGGCGAAGTTGATGCGCGGGTCTTCCAGCATCCACTTGGCGTAATCCGCCTCCACCCGCGTGGGCTCGGCAGCAAACAGCTTGGAGTAGAAGGCGATGCTCTTGCCCAGATCGTCAACGTGGACGTGTACGTGAAAGCGTTTCATGGCGAATCTCCTATCAGCACTTGCAGGCGGCGGTGTTGGGCGCAAGGCAGGCCTCGCCCTGGCAGCAGTTCTCGGTCAGGAAGCCCAGCAGGCCGTTCATGTGGTCGAACGCGGCGCGGTATATCAGATTGCGGCCGTCACGCTCCTGGGTGACGAGCTGCGCGCTCATCAACTCCTTGAGGTGGAACGACAGCGTTGCGCCAGGCACGTCGAGCTGCTCGGCGATGGCACCGGGCGTCAGGCCGGACGGCCCCGCGACCACGAGCATGCGGAACACCCGCAGGCGCAGGTTGTGCGCGAGGGCGGCGAGGGAACGGATGGCGTCGTTTTCTTCCATATTTCTAATATAGTGGAAATATGAAAGTACAACAACCCTGGCATGTCAGGCCTTCACGATCTAGTTAAAACCTCCGATCCCACCCCCTACTCCGCCCAACGTTTGCGGAACGTCTTACAACACATGCCCGTGTTGCAGATGCGCGCTGTCACACACGCGTCGTTACAATCCAAGGCTTCGTCCCACCTCCCGCCTGTCGCAAGGCTCCCCATGTTTAAGCACGTTGTTCTAGCCCTGGCCGTGGCGGCCTCGGGCTTGCCTGTTCTTGCTCGCGCTGAAGTGCGCGGAGCGGGATCGACCGCCGCGGCGCCGGTCTATCGCATCTGGTCGGCCGGGTATGCCGCGTCGTCGGGGGTCGCGCTCAGCTATGACGCGGTGGGCTCGGGCGAGGGCTTGAAGCGCATCCGCGCGGGTACGGTGGATTTCGGCGCGTCAGACGTGCCGTTGTCTTCGGCGGACGCGGCCAAGGCGGGCCTGGTGTGCGTGCCGTCGGTGGTGACCGGCGCGGTGCCGTTCGTGAACGTGCCGGGCGTGCCGCGCGGTCAGCTCAAGCTGACGGGCGATGTGCTGGCGCGCCTCTTCCTCGGCAAGATCGATAGCTGGGATGCGCCTGAGCTGCGTGCGCTGAACCCCGGCGTGGCACTGCCCAAGCTGAAGATCCACCTCGTGGTGCGCGCCGATGGCTCGGGCACCACGTACCACTTCACCGATTACCTGAGCGCGGTCAGCCCCGATTGGAAGAGCACCTACGGCACCAAGTCGGCCATTGCCTGGCCGGCGGATTACCTCGCCGCCAAGGGCAGCGGGGATGTGGTCAAAGCCGTGCAGGCCACACCGGGCGCGATCGGTTATGTGGATTACAACTACATCCTCGACAACGACCTGAACGCCGTGCAGTTGCGCAACGTCGCCGGTCACTTCGTCAGCGCGCAGGTGAGCGGCTTCCGCGAGGCGGTGGTGCAGAGCGCGTGGAACCGCAAAGGCGACTTCACCGCGCCGCTGGTCAACTTGCCGGGCGCGGAGACGTGGCCGATCACCATGGGCACCTTCATCGTGGTGCCGGCCGTGAGCCAGTCGGGCGCGCGCACGCTGGAGGCGCTGAAGTTCCTGACGTGGGGCTACTTCCACGGCGACGAACTCGCTGCGCGCGCCAAGTTTGTGCCGCTGCCCGAGCGCGTGCAGGCAATTGCGTATCGTGAACTGGCTCGCGTGACCGATGCGTCGGGCGCCGCCATCGGCCTGCAGAGCATGCCCGCAAACTGGGGCAAATGATGCTTGCCGGTGCAGCGTCCGCACCGGCATGGCATCGTTTTGATGCTACGCAGACAGTCTGCTGAAAGGTTTGCAACAGGGCTGGATTGTTCCCGCGCGTTGCCTATAGTGGTCACTCGCCGCGCAAATCCGACTCGCGTGTCACTGCTAAAGCAACAACGGGGACGATCAAATGGGCACCGCCATTGCAGACCAGGACGAGCAGATCGACAAGATCGCGCAGGACACCGGCGTACCCGCCGACCTCGTCCGCGCCCAGTATCAGGAAACCCTGCGCGCGCTGGCTGCTGAAGCCAGCGTGCACGATTACCTCGCGCTGTTCGTCACGCGGCGCGTGATGGCCGCATTCCGCTCGCGCCGCACACCGCCGCGCTAAGGCGACCGCTTATTCCCCGCTGATCATCCCGACGAAGGCATGCGCCGCGCGGCGCATCCATTCGCGTGCGCGCTCGGCCTCGAACTGGATGCGTGCAAAGGCATGCGTCATGCCCGATGCCTCGATGGTGACGACCTGCGCGCCGTGCTGCACAAGGTAATCGGCATACAGCAGACCGTCATCACGCAGCACATCGTGGGCGGCCACGATGACCACCGTGTCGGGCGGCGTATGCGCGGGCGGCTGCGCCATCAGATGGATGCGCGCATCCTGCTCGGCCAGCGGCTTGGCCAGCGCCTCAGCGCCGATGAATTTCTCCCAGTACCAGCGCATCTCGTCACGCGTGAGGCCCGGGCCTTGCGCGAACGCGTTGTAGCTCTCGCTGCCGAAGGCCGGCATGGTGACGGGGTAGACCAGCAATTGCGCAGTGACAAGCCTCGGGCGCACCGTCGCATGGACGGCCTGCGTCGCTTGCGCGGCAAGATGCCCGCCCGCGCTGTCGCCGCCGACAGCCAGAAACTCGGTGTCGAACCCGAGCCGCGAACGCTGCTCAGCCAGGTAGGCCAGCGCATCACGCGCATCATCTGCCGGTGCGGGAAACGGGTGCTCGGGAGCGAGGCGGTAATCGACGCTGACAACGGCGCACCCAGTGTCCTGCGCTAGCAACGCGGCCAGCATGCGGTGCGTGGTGCGTGGCGCGCCCACCACCCAACCGCCACCGTGAAACCACACCAGCAGGCGCGGCGTCGTCACGGCTTTCGGGCGGAAGACGATGGCATCGAGCGTGCGGCCTGGCAGCGGCAGGCTCAGGTCGGCAACCTCAACGCCTTCGGGATCGGGCCGATCGGACAGCGCGGCAATCGCCTCGAAGCGTGCGCGCTGGGCCTGCGCATCCTCGGGTGGCGGCAACGCGCCAAAGCGTTCGGCAAGGCGTTGGTAGAACTGCAGGATTTGCGGATCGACGGCCATGGTGCGAAGAAGCAAAGAAGATTCGATGACCGTCGAAGTGTAGCGTGCGCGGGCGCGCCTGCCCTCAGCGGCGCTCGCCGATGCCGAGCCGCCAGTGCTCGATCTTGGTACAGCGGTCTTGCACGGCCGGAATGCCGGCGGCGCGCGCGGCGGCCATCGCCTCGTCGTTGACGATGCCGAGCTGGACCCAGATGCCGCCGACGCCCGCGGCAATTGCTTCCTGCACGACCGGCAGCACGTGCTCGGCACGGCGGAAGATGTCGACGAGGTCGATGCGCTGGCCGGCGGAGGCAAGCGTGGTCACGGCTTCAGCCAGCGTGGCGTAGCACGGCTCGCCGAGCACGTCTTCGCCAGCGTGCTGCGGGTTGACGGGCACGATGCGGTAGCCCGCCTGCTGCAGATAACGCGCCACGTCATAGCTCGGCCGCGTGGGGCGCGGCGAGAGGCCGACCACCGCGATGGTCTTGGCGGACAGCAGCCGGCGCATGGTGGCTTGTTCGTCAGCGTACGAAGGATTGGCGGACATGAGGCATGTGCGTTCAGGTGGTGGGCCGCTTGCATGCAGCCCCAAGATCATCGAGGCGCACCGCCGCGCGGAAGGCGCCCGACGAATACGGGCCCACCTCATACGGCCCGTAGTGCACGACGATGCGGTCGCCTTGCAGCGTAAACGGAAACGCAGCGTTACGCAGGTCTCGTTCAACCAGCGCGCCACGCGTGGCCTCCGGCGCGCCCTCGCGCTTGAGCGCATCGATGATCTGCGCGTTGAAGCGCTGCAGGCACGCAGGCGTGGGGTTCAGCACGTCGGCCAGCGTGATCGGCTGAAAGCCCTGCGCGCCGCGCCGCCAGTTGCCCGCCGAGAAGCCGTAGTTGCCGTGCGCGCCGCCGCTGTAGGCCCAGACCATACGCAGCAGACTGACGGTGTCGCCCAGGTCGACGGCGCTGATGCGGATGACGCATTCGGTGTCGTACGGGTCGCAGCGGCCGACGCGCAGCGATTGCACCAATGCGTCGACGGCGGCGTCGCCGGTCACTGGGTAGCGCTCGGTGAGGGTGGCCTGGCCCGAGGTGCCGGTCACTTCGCGGTAGCGCGCGGCGCGTTTGAGCGTGAAGGGCTGGCTGCGGCCACCGTCGCTCCAGGTGCCGGTGGCGGTGGCGCCGTCCGCCGACAGCGCGCCAGAGAGCGTGCCGCCTTCGCGTACAACGGGCTGGCCGCTGGCATCCACCGTGTCGGCGCGCTCGCGCCACACGAAGCGGCGATCGGGCGCGTTGCGGCCTTCGATGGCCCACAGCGTGCGGCCTTGGGGGCGGTCATCGTAGGCGTCGCCGGTGAGCGTGTCAGCCACCGGATCCTTGTCTTGGTCCTGCGCCTTGGGCGGCGGATCGTACACGTTCAGCCAGACATTCCAGCTGGGGCTGTCGGCGCCCTGGCCTACCGTGCCCTGCCAGAACGTCCCCGCGTGGCGTTCGCGTGGCGCCGTCGGTTTGGCAAGGGATCCCGTTGGCGCAGAAGCAACAGGTGTGGAGGCTGCAGGCGCACCTGCGGGCACCGCAGATGACGAAGAGGTTGCTTCACCGGTGGCATGTGCGGAACCCATCGCGCAGACTGTCGCCATCAAGGTAACAAAAACGCCGGCACCGACCGACTCCTGCGTCGCCCAACACACCGCATGCCCTTGCATGCCACCCTCCTATCGACCAAACACCCCTGACCAAGCCAGGCACCGCAAGCTCGCCTACCCTCAATGCCCGCGTGCCTGAACGGCAAAACCGTGGGACTGCGCGGGCGCGGCGGACGTTCCCCAAACGACGTCATAAAGCGCTTTTTGCGCCACGCCGATAGGTCTCTTACACCGCTTGCATTCGATTGCAATCCGACACACTTTGTTACGTCTCGGGTCCCCCTCGTCACCCACAATGCCCTCGCACCCAGACGTTTGTGTCCAATTGTTGTGCGCCAGACGGGCATTCCCCCGACAAAGCGGCAGCCAAAGATGGCACGACAGACCTCTGGTGCCAGATTACCCCTCCCTTTCGAATTGACCCCTCGAAGGGATTTCCCGTCCGCGCGGTGCTCCCCGGCCCGCGCGCTTTTTTTTGTCTGCGCAATCTGCGCGCCCGCCTTCCCCTCGCCACCCCGCCGCATGGTCCGTGCCGACGCGATACACGCTCTTACAAAAGCAAGTCGCCCCTTCGTCGCCTGCTGCGTTTAATAGAGGCATCCAAGCGGCGCACGCCGTCAATAAGAAACCGAGCGAGGGCTCATCATGTCCACTTCTTCCCATTCCATCCGCCGCAGCGGGCCGCGGCTGCCTCATGTGCTCCGCGCGGTCGGTGTCGCCGCCGTGCTGCTGGTGTGCGGCGCGCAGGCCGCGCTGGCCGCCGACCCGGCCTCGCGCGTGGCGCGTCTGTCCGATTTCTCCGGCGCGGTGAGCTTCGCGCCCGCCGGCTCCGACGACTGGGCCGGGGCCACGCTCAACCGGCCGCTCACCACGGGCGACCGCCTGTGGTCCGACCAAGGCAGCCGCACGGAACTGCACGTCGGCTCCACTGCGCTGCGTCTGGGCCAGAACACCGGCGCCACGCTGGTCGATCTGGACGACCGCAACACACAGGTCAAGCTCACGCAGGGCGCGCTGTCGGTGCGCGTGCGCGCCCTGCCGCCCGACCAGACCGTCGAGATCGATACGCCCAACCTGGCCTTCACGCCGCAGGCGCCGGGCGAGTACCGCCTCGATGTCGCGCCGGACGGCTCCAGCACCACCGTCACCGTCTGGCACGGCGACGGCACAGCCTATGGCGATAACCGCTCCGTACCGCTTTCCGCCGGCCAGCAGATCCGCTTCGGCGGCACCGACCTGGCCGAAGCCGGGGGCATGGACAACCCGAACCGCGATGCATTCGACCACTGGGCCGAATCGCGCGACGCGCGCGAGGATGCCTCCATCTCCGCCCGCTATGTTGGCCGCGAAATGACCGGCTACGAAGCGCTGGATGGCTACGGCTCGTGGCGCGAGGAAGATGGCTACGGCGCCGTGTGGGTGCCGAGCGCGGTACCGGCCGGCTGGGCGCCGTACCGTACCGGCCACTGGGCGTGGGTGGCGCCGTGGGGCTGGACCTGGGTCGACGACGAACCCTGGGGCTTCGCGCCGTTCCACTATGGCCGCTGGGCGTATGTGGGCACGACCTGGTGCTGGGTGCCGGGGCCAGTGGCGCCGCGTCCGGTGTATGCGCCGGCACTGGTCGGCTTCGTGGGCGGCGGTGGCGGCGGCGGCGTGAGCTGGGGCATCAGCATCTCGATCGGCTCGCCGGGTGTGGCGTGGTTCCCGCTCGCCCCGGGCGAGGCGTATCGCCCCGTTTATGCGGCCAGCCCGACCTACGTCACCAACATCAACAAGACGGTGGTGGTGAACAACATCACGGTCAACAAGACCATCATCAATAACACCGTGACGAACATCACCAACGTGAATCGCGTCACGTACGCCAACGCCAACAACCCGGCTGCGCTGACGGCGGTGCCGGCCAAGACCTTCGTGAACGGCCAGCCGGTCGGCCCCGCGATGACCAGACTGCGCCCGGAGCAGATGCGCGCACAACTGGCCCATGCGCAGATCGTCTCCACACCGGCGCTGGCGCCCGTGAAGGCGAGTCTGGTGGGCGCGGCGGCAGCCAATGGCACGCATCCGTTGCCGCCGGCCCAGGTGTTCGCGCGGCAGGCGGTCGCGGTGCGCGCACCTGCGGAACCCGCAGCCAGCCGTGACGCGCTGGCCCAGCGCTTCCATTCGCAGGGCGGCGCGCTGCCCGGCGCGGGCCCGGCGTGGGTCGGTGGCAATCCTTCTGCACGTGTTGCACCGGCACATGGGCCGGTCAATGCTGGCGCGCAGCCGGTGCCCGCCAGTGCGCAAGCCGCAGGCCTTCGCCTGACGCGCGCCGCTCCAGCCAACATGCCGCACGGCGAAGCCCAGCCGCGTCCGGGCAACGAGCCTAATGCCCCGCACGGCACGAGCAACCCGCCGACGCCGGGGAATGCGCAGACCCCGCATGGCGCTCCGCCGTCGCCGCAAACGCTGATGACGCCTGGCACGACCACACGACCCGGCCAACAGCCCGGTGCCGTGCCACCGCAGGAGCGCCGCAGTGAAGAGCGTGGCGCCATGCCGAAGCCGTCGCTGCCGCCGCAGTCGCCCACAGGCATGACCACTCGCCCACTGCCGCACGAGGGCACGCCCAGCGGTGCGGCGCGCGAGGACCATCGCCCCGGACAAGCCCAGCAGCCGCAGCCGCGCCCCTCCGAGATCATCCGGCCGAACGCACCAGCACCGCAGGAACGCCCGCGCCCTGAGCCGCAGATGCAGCGCCCGGAACCGCGCCGGCCCGAACCGCACTTCGAGGCACCACGTCCGGCGCCGCAGCCGCCCCGCTCTGTGGAAATCCATCCATCGCAACCGCTGCCGCGCCCGCCCCAACCGCAGCCTCAGCCTCAGCCGCCGCACGTCGAGCAGCGTCACGAAGCCGCGCCGGCACAGCCGCACCCACAACCGCAAGGCGGCCACAACGAGCCGCAGCGCGAGCCACAACGGCGTGAGGAGGAACACCGCTAAACACGGTCGCGACAGCAACAAAAAAGCAGCCCATGTGGGCTGCTTCTTCTTGGGTCCATGCCGGCTCGCAACGGAGCCGGCGCAAACCGCTCAGCGCTTGCGACGCAGGCGCGCGATCGCTGCCAACTGCGCAGCGGCCACAGCCAGTTCACCTTGCGCACGGGCCAGATCCAGGTCGCTGCTTTGATTCTGCAGCGCCTCTTCGGCCGCACGCTTGGCTTCGTTCGCCTTGGCTTCGTCCAGGTCCTGACCGCGGATTGCGGTATCGGCCAGCACGGTCACCTTCTTCGGCTGCACTTCGAGAATGCCACCGGCAACGAACACGAACTCTTCGCCGCCGTCTTCCTTCTCGATGCGCACGGCGCCCGGCTTGATGCGCGTGATCAGCGGCGTGTGGCCGGGCAGAATGCCCAGCTCGCCGGCTTCACCCGGCAGTGCCACGAACTTGGCATTGCCGGAGAAGATCTCCTGCTCGGCGCTGACGACGTCTACATGAATGGTTGCCATCTCGATTCCTTTGCTCAGAAAAGCCGCTTCCTAAACACACTTCAGGAAGCAAGTATTTCGGCCTCAGGCTAGGCGCGGCTGCCGTAGACAGTAACTGTCTACCGAATGGGCTAAACCCAGGCAGCCGCAACAACGCATGAGGTCGAAAGACGCCGCTTACTGGAGCTTCTTGGCCTTCTCGAAGGCCTCGTCGATCGAGCCGACCATGTAGAACGCCTGTTCCGGCAGGTGATCGCACTCGCCGTCCACCAGCATCTTGAAGCCGCGGATGGTTTCCTTCAGCGGCACGTACTTGCCCGGTGAGCCCGTGAACACTTCTGCCACGTGGAACGGCTGCGACAGGAAACGCTGGATCTTACGAGCACGGCCCACGGCCAGCTTGTCTTCCGGCGACAGTTCGTCCATGCCCAGAATTGCGATGATGTCGCGCAGTTCCTTGTAGCGCTGCAGCGTCTTCTTCACGCGGTCGGCGACTTCGTAGTGCTCCTGGCCAACCACTTGCGGGTCGAGCTGGCGCGAGGTCGAGTCGAGCGGATCCACTGCGGGGTAGATACCCAGTGCAGCGATGTCACGCGACAGCACGACGGTCGAGTCCAAGTGCAGGAAGGTCGTTGCCGGCGACGGGTCGGTCAAGTCATCAGCAGGCACGTACACGGCCTGGATCGATGTGATCGAGCCGGTCTTGGTCGACGTAATACGTTCCTGCAGCTTGCCCATTTCTTCAGCCAGCGTCGGCTGATAGCCCACGGCGGAAGGCATACGGCCCAGCAGTGCCGACACTTCGGTACCGGCCAGCGTGTAGCGGTAGATGTTGTCGACGAAGAACAGGATGTCACGGCCTTCGTCACGGAAGCGCTCGGCCATCGTCAGGCCGGTCAGCGCCACACGCAGACGGTTGCCCGGCGGCTCGTTCATCTGGCCAAACACCATGGCCACCTTGTCGAGCACGTTGGAGTCCTTCATTTCGTGGTAGAAGTCGTTGCCCTCACGGGTACGCTCGCCCACGCCAGCAAACACCGACAAGCCCGAGTGCTGCTTGGCGATGTTGTTGATCAGCTCCATCATGTTCACGGTCTTGCCGACGCCGGCGCCACCGAACAGACCCACCTTACCGCCCTTGGCGAACGGGCAGACCAAGTCGATCACCTTGATGCCGGTTTCCAGCAGGTCCACCGACGGCGACAGCTCGTCGAACTTCGGGGCCTTCTGGTGAATCGCGCGCTTTTCGTCGCAGGCGATCGGGCCGGCTTCGTCGATCGGGCGACCCAGCACGTCCATGATGCGACCCAGCGTGCCGTGACCGACCGGCACCGAGATCGCAGCGCCGGTACCCTTGACCGCCATGCCGCGGCGCAGGCCGTCGGACGAACCCAGTGCAATGGTCCGCACCACGCCGTCGCCCAGCTGTTGTTGCACTTCGAAGGTCAGGCCCTTCTCGGCGAACGACTTCTCGTTGCTGTCTTCCAGCACGAGCGCCTCGTAGATATGGGGCATTGCGTCGCGCGGGAACTGGATGTCCACCACGGCGCCGATGCACTGCACAATCGTTCCGATACTCATTTGTATCTCCAATAACTTAAATCTTTGCCGTGGGCGTCAGACCGCTGCCGCGCCGCTGACGATCTCGGACAGTTCCTTCGTGATCGCTGCCTGACGGGTCTTGTTGTAGACCAGTTGCAGTTCGCCGATCACGTTCTTCGCGTTGTCCGAGGCTGCCTTCATCGCCACCATCCGGGCCGATTGCTCGGAGGCCATGTTCTCGGCCACCGCCTGGTACACCAGCGCCTCGACATAGCGGATCAGCAGCTCGTCGACTACCGTTTGGGCATCCGGCTCGTAGATGTAATCCCACGAGTAGGCCTGCTTCTCGGCGGCGGTCTGCGTCAGCTTGTCGGCCGTGAGCGGCAACAGCTGCTCGACCACCGGCTCCTGCTTCATCGTGTTGATGAAGCGGGTGTACGCGAGGTACACGGCGTCGATCTGGCCAGCCGTGAACGCGTCGAGCTGGACCTTGATCGCACCGATCAGCTTTTCCAGATGCGGCGTGTCGCCCATGTGCACGACGTTCGAGACCACTTTCGCGCCGATGCGGCCCAGAAACTGCATGCCCTTGGTACCGATAGCGGTCGCTTGCGTCTCGATGCCCTTGTTCTGCTGGTCGCGCAGTTGGTTGGTGACGGCACGCAGCACGTTGGTGTTCAAGCCACCGCACAGGCCCTTGTCCGTCGTCACCACGATCAGGCCGGCGCGCTTGACGTCGCGCGCGACCATGAACGGGTGCTTGTACTCCGGATTGGCCTGTGCCATGTGCGCAGCCACGTTGCGAATCTTCTCGGCATACGGACGGGCAGCACGCATCCGCTCCTGCGCCTTGCGCATCTTGGATGCGGCGACCATTTCCATCGCCTTGGTGATCTTGCGCGTGTTTTGCACGCTCTTGATCTTGGTACGGATTTCTTTTGTTCCGGCCATTTCACTCTCTCCGTTCCGACCTGGCCGCGCAGGCTACGCGCGGCCAGTTGCGGGAATGACGCGGTTAGAACGCGGCGGACTTCTTGAAATCCTCGATCGCGGCACGCAGGGCGGCCTCATCGTCCTTCGACAGATCCTTCGTGTCTTCGATACGGTTGATGAGGTCGGCGTACTTCGTCTTCAGGTGGTCGTGCAGGCCCTTTTCGAAAGCCAGGATGTCCTTCACGTCCACGGTGTCGAGGAAGCCATTGTTGGCAGCGTACAGCGATGCGGCCAACTGCCACACTTGCAGCGGCTGGTATTGCGGCTGCTTGAGCAGTTCGGTCACGCGGCGGCCACGCTCGAGCTGCTTGCGGGTCGCTTCGTCCAGGTCGGAAGCAAACTGCGCGAACGCAGCCAATTCACGATACTGAGCCAGGTCGGTACGAATACCACCGGACAGCTTCTTGATGACCTTGGTCTGAGCAGCACCACCCACACGCGACACCGAGATACCGGCGTTGATTGCGGGGCGCACACCTGCGTTGAACAAGTCGGTTTCCAGGAAGATCTGGCCGTCGGTAATCGAGATCACGTTGGTCGGCACGAACGCGGACACGTCGCCGGCCTGCGTTTCGATCACGGGCAGTGCGGTCAGCGAACCGGTCTTGCCCTTGACTTCACCGTTGGTGATCTTCTCGATGTGCTCGGCGTTCACACGCGCAGCACGCTCCAGCAGACGCGAGTGCAGGTAGAACACGTCGCCCGGGTAAGCTTCACGGCCAGGCGGACGGCGCAGCAGCAGCGAAACCTGACGGTACGCCCAAGCTTGCTTGGTCAGATCGTCATACACGATCAGGGCGTCTTCGCCGCGGTCGCGGAAGTATTCGCCCATCGTGCAGCCGGCGTAGGCCGACAGGTACTGCATGGCAGCCGAGTCGGAAGCGGCAGCGGCCACCACGATCGTGTATTCCAGCGCGCCGTGCTCTTCGAGCTTGCGCACCACGTTGGCGATCGTCGAAGCCTTCTGGCCGATTGCCACGTACACGCAGAAGATGCCCTTGCCCTTCTGGTTGATGATGGCGTCGACTGCCACGGCGGTCTTGCCGGTCTGACGGTCGCCAATGATCAGCTCACGCTGGCCACGGCCGATAGGCACCATTGCGTCGATCGACTTCAGGCCGGTCTGCACCGGCTGGCTCACCGATTGACGCGCGATCACGCCCGGAGCGACCTTTTCGATCACGTCCGTCTTCTTCGCGTTGATCGGGCCCTTGCCGTCGATCGGCTGGCCCAGCGCGTTGACCACGCGGCCCAGCAGTTCCGGGCCAACCGGCACTTCCAGAATGCGGCCCGTGCACTTGACTTCGTCGCCTTCGGAAATGTGCTCGTACTCACCCAGCACCACAGCGCCGACGGAGTCGCGCTCGAGGTTCAGCGCGAGGCCGAACGTGTTGCCCGGGAATTCCAGCATTTCGCCTTGCATCACGCCCGACAGGCCATGAATGCGGCAGATGCCGTCCGTCACGGAGATGACCGTGCCGGTGTTCTTTGCGTCAGCGCCAGCCTTCAAGCCCTCGATACGGGACTTGATCAGGTCGCTGATCTCGGAGGGGTTCAGTTGCATCGAATGCTCCTAATTCTTCAATCTGTCTGCGGGCGCGATGTCGTCGATTGCATCAGCGCCTCGCAAAACAGCATTACGCGGCGGTCAGCGCAGACTGCATCTGCGTCAGGCGCGCGCGCACCGAGGTGTCGAGCACTTCGTCGCCAATCTGCACACGCACGCCGCCGATCAACGAAGGATCGACGCTCACATGAGCCTGCAGCTTCTTGCCGAACTTGCGTTCGAGCGTGGCGACCAGTTCGGTCAGGGGCGCGCCCTCAAGCGGGAACGCACTGGTGATCTCGACGTCGGCGGCGCCTTCGCTGGCATTCCGCAGCACATGGAATTGCGCGGCAATTTCCGGCAGCAGCGACAGTCGCTTGTTGGCCACCAGCAGGCCAACCAGTTCCTTCGCCTCATGCGAAACCGGAGATTTCAGCGCCGACAGGAAGATCCCCGCCACATCGGCTTTGGAGAGCTTCGGATCATCGGCGACTGCCTTCATGTCGGGCACGGCGGCAATTTGCCCCATTTCCGACACGAGCTCAGACCATGCACCCAGATTGCCGGCCTTCGCCACGCGGAACAGCGCCTCTGCGTACGGACGGGCAACGGTTGCGAGTTCTGCCATGATTACAGCTCAGCCTTGAGTTGATTGAGCAGATCGGCGTGGACCTGCGCATTGACTTCGCGTTTGAGGATCTGCTCGGCACCCTTGACGGCCAGCGTGGCAACCTGATCACGCAGCGATTCACGCGCGCGCACGGTTTGCTGCTCGGCTTCGGCCTTGGCTTGCGCGATGATGCGCGCGGCTTCGGCTTGGGCGTTTTGCTTGATCTCGTCGGCGCTCATCTGGGCACGCTTTTCAGCGTCCTGGATGCGTTGCGCGCCTTCATTGCGCGCTTCGGTCAGTGCCTGCTCGACCCGCTTGTTGGCCAGCTCCAGCTCGGCCTTGCCCTTATCGGCAGCAGCCAAGCCATCGGCGATTTTCTTCGCGCGTTCGTCGAGCGCCTTCACCAGGGGCGGCCAAATGAATTTGGCAACAACCCACCACAGGATGAAGAACACGACCATCTGCGCGACGAGTGTGGCGTTCAGGTTCATGGTGTGTTCCTTTCGGTATTGAGACTACGGATCAATGCACGAAGCGGCGAGGGCTGCGCGTTGCGCCATCCCAAGCCGCCTCCGGCATCATGCAGACCGAAAAGAATTACTTGATGACCGACAGCAGCGGGTTGGCGAACGCGAACAGCATGGCCACACCAACGCCGATCAGGAATGCCGCGTCGATCAGGCCAGCCAGCAGGAACATCTTGGTTTGCAGCGGGTTCATCAGTTCAGGCTGACGTGCGCAGGCTTCGATGTACTTGCCACCCATCAGTGCGATGCCGAGGCAGGCGCCGATGGCACCCAGGCCGATGATGATGCCGATACCGATGGCGGTCAGACCTTGGATGTTGGCGAGAAATGCTTGCATGATGACTCCCTTTTACGTGAAAGACTAAGAACTTAGGAACTTGAAAAAACCAAACGGAACCGGAGAACCTGAACCGCTACTTAGTGGTGATCATGTGCCTGGCCGATGTACACCAGCGTCAGCATCATGAAAATGAACGCTTGCAGCAGAACGATCAGGATGTGGAAGATCGCCCACGCCGCACCGGCCACCACGTGACCCACGAAACCCAGCGCCGAGAAATCGGCACCGAACGTCCAGATCGAGCCAAGCAGCGCGATCAGCAGGAACACCAGTTCGCCCGCGTACATGTTGCCGAACAACCGCATGCCCAGCGACACAGCCTTGGCGAGGAATTCAATGATGTTGAGGATCAGGTTGAACGGCGCGAGATACCACTTGGCGCCGAACGGAGCCGACAGCAGCTCGTGCGCGAAGCCGCCCGCGCCCTTGATCTTGAAGCTGTAGTAGATCATCAGGACCAGCACGGCGAACGACATGCCGAAGGTGCCGTTCAGGTCGGCCGTGGCTACCGCGCGATGGTGTGGCACGTGCAGGCCAAAAGTTTCGAGCAGGTGGTTGACGCCGAAGACCCAGTCCACCGGGATCAGGTCGACCGCGTTCATCAGCGTGACCCACACGAAGACCATCAGGGCCAGCGGGGCGATCCAGGAGCGATCGCCGTGGATGATGCCCTTCGCCTGGTCATCGACCATCTCGACAACGAGCTCAACAAAAGCTTGGAAGCGACCCGGCACGCCGGAGGTGACACGGCGCGCAGCCATGCCCAGGAAGATCAGGCCGATCACGCCCATCAACACGGACCAGAACATCGTGTCCCAGTTGATGACAGAGAAATCGACGATCGACGTCTGCTTGGCGCCGAGGCTATTGAAATTCTGCAAATGCTCCGCGATATACGCGGAAGGCGTGAGAGCGTGCTCGGCGGCGTGGCCGGCGGCTTCTGCGACTTCAGTTGCCATGATGATTCAGTCCAATATTGCGAAACATTCTTCGTGACCCGTTCCTGCTCGCGCCCGATTCAGCCAAGTTTCCCTGGCGATCGCGGACTGCACGCGGCTTGAACGCGCCACCTTATCCTTGCGGAGTGTCAGTGCAATGAACCGGGGCCTCTCCTGCCGCGTGTTCCTGCCGTGTTCCGACACTTCCCATTCGCCTGCCGCATGGCCGCAGGCTCGGGCCCGTCATCGCAATGCGAGACCGACCCAGTACATCTTGAGCGCCAGGATCAGGGTGATCAGCAAGGGCGGCCAATGCAGCCCCTTGAACATCACCACCACGACCACCAGCAGCGCGACGGTGCCGAGCACTTTGATCGCTTCACCCACCACCAGGCGGGCGATGGATTCGAATCCCTTGGCCGTCGACAGTCGCATCGCGAACCATGCCGAAGGCACCACGCACACGCCGCCGCCCAACAGGGCCGACAGCGCGGCTTGCCCCGCTGACGCAGCACCCGTGCCCGCGAACCAGCTACCGACATACCACCCGAGCGCACACAACAGTGTGATGGCCACTTGGCCGAGCACGATGGAGAAGGGCGTGATACGCGAAGCCCGGAGGGCCTGCTCTCCGAACAGAGCGACCGCTTCGTCATGCGAGAGCACATGCACCGGCGGCTCCGTCTTCCCCGCGTCGTCGTCCCAATGGTCATGCTTCGGAGCCTGCGCCGACTCGGGTCGGGCGGCTTCCAACGAAGCGTAAGAATCGGGCCGCCGACGTTTAGCTGACTGCTTGGCTGGCTGCATGGAAGAATGGTCTTTCATCATGCCGCACCGCTTTGGGTCAGGCGGATTTAAAACCGCACGATTTTACGGGACATGGCGTAGGCCAGTCAACGCGCAAACGAACGGTCGTGCGGGCGCCTTCGACAGCACCCAGAGCGGCTGCGTTCCCCGCTCCGCGCGCAGTGGCGCGCTACTGCCAGAGCGCCGAATCCGCCTGACGGAGCGGCGCCCTGTTGATTCCATGATGATGTTGTGCGATCGCGGCGTCGATGACGTGGGAGGTAATGGCACTGATTCGGTGCGGCATGGTTGCTCGCAATTGGCGCAACCACGCGGATTATGCCGCCTGCGTCAAACTGTCGCGGCTGCGCGGCTCAGGCGACCGACTCGTCGCCATCCGGGCGCAGGCGCGCGAGCAAGCCATCGAACTCATCAAGGCTGCCGAATTGCACGGTCAACTGACCACGGCCCTTGGCTGCCAGCTTGATCTGCACGCCCAGACCCAGCGTGTCGGCCAATTCTTCTTCCAGACGCGCGACATCACGGCCATTCTGATGACCGCCCTTCTGCTTGAGCGACTTCAGTTCGAATGGCTTGAGCGTCAAGGCCACCAGCTTTTCCGTCTCGCGCACCGACAGGCGCTTGTTGACGATCTGGTTTGCCAATGTGATCTGCGTGGCACCATCGACCGCCAGCAGCGCGCGGGCGTGGCCCATGTCGAGGTCGCCGGCCATCAGCATGGTCTGCACGGGCTGAGCGAGATTCAGCAGGCGCAGCAGGTTCGACACAGCGCTGCGCGAACGGCCCACCGACTCGGCAGCCTGCTCATGCGTGAACTGGAATTCACGCACCAAGCGCGCAATGCCCTGCGCTTCTTCCAACGGATTGAGGTCTTCGCGCTGGATGTTTTCGATCAACGCCATGGCGGCGGCGGATTCGTCCGGCACCTCCTTCACCAGAACCGGCACTTCGGTCAGGCCGGCGATGCGCGAAGCACGGAAGCGGCGTTCGCCGGCGATGATCTCGTACTTTTGCCTGGGGCCGTCGGACTCGACCTTGCGCACCAGGATCGGCTGCATCAAGCCCTGCGCGCGAATGCTGGCGGCCAGCTCCTGCAGCGCGCCCTCGTCCATGCGCGTGCGCGGCTGGTACTTGCCAGGCTGCATCTGCTCGAGCTTCAGCACCGTCGGGGCGCCCTCTTGCTTAGCGGTTTCGACAATCTCGGCGGGACTGCCCAGCAGCGCTTCGAGGCCGCGGCCCAGTCCCTTCTTCTTCATCGTGCTCATGTTGTTCCTCTTACGGCATCAGGCCGGCATGTCGGCCATCTGCCGCACGCGCGCGATCATCTCCGCGCCGAAATCCAGGTAGGCCTTGGCGCCCTTCGATGCCGGATCGAACGCCACGCCCGGCATGCCGTATGACGGCGCCTCGGCCAGTCGCACGTTGCGCGGGATCACCGTCTTGAAAACCTTGTCGCCAAAGTGCGATTCCAACTGCGCCGACACCTGCTGCTGCAGCGTCACGCGCGGATCGAACATCACGCGCAGCAGGCCGATCACCTTCAGGTCGCGGTTCAGGTTGGCGTGCACCTGCTTGATGGTGTTGACCAGATCGGACAGCCCTTCGAGCGCGAAATACTCGCACTGCATCGGCACGACCACGCCGTGCGCTGCGCACAGACCGTTGAGCGTGAGCAACGACAGCGACGGCGGGCAATCGATCAGGACGAAGTCATAGTCGGCATCCACTTCGGCCAGCGCGCGCTTGAGGCGGTTTTCGCGATGCTCCAGGTCAACCAGCTCGACTTCGGCGCCGGCCAAGTCGCGGTTGGCCGGCAGGACGTCGTAGCGGCCGGCCTCCGAACGCTGGCGCGCCTCCGGGATCGTCGCCAGCCCGACCAGCACCTGGTACACGCTGGATTGCAGCGTGTGCTTGTCGATACCCGAGCCCATCGACGCATTGCCCTGTGGGTCCAGGTCGACCAGCAGCACGCGCTGTCCTTGTGCGGCCAGCCCGGCGGCGAGATTCACCGTGGTGGTGGTCTTGCCGACCCCGCCCTTCTGGTTGGCGATCACGAAAATATTCGACATGACTCCTCTGCGGTGAATGACTTACGCCGACGGCGCAAGAATGACCAAGTGGCGTTCGGCCGGCAGCCCCGGCACGGTCAGGCGCTCGATAGCTTCGACTGTCCAGCCTGCGGGCAGCCGCTCGATTTCGGCATCCGGACGCACGCCCTTCATAGCGACCATGCGACCGCCCGGCGCCAGCAGGTGGCCGGCCAGGTTCACGAAATCGACCAGTTCGGCAAACGCACGCGAAGTGATGACGCCGTAGCCCGCAGCGTCGGCCAGCTTTTCGACGTGACCCCAGTGCGCCTGAGCGTTGGTCAGGCCCAGCTCGGCACGGCATTGCGTCAGGAAAGCGGTCTTCTTCTGCACGATGTCGACCATCGTGACGTTCACGTCCGGACAACTGATGGCCAGCGGAATGCCCGGCAGGCCGCCGCCGGAGCCAACGTCCAGCACGCGCGGCGCCTGCGGCTGCGCGCGGCGCGCCAACTCGGCGATGCGTGGCACGGCCGAGAGCGAATCCAGCAGATGGTGTGTGAGCATCTCACCCGTGTCGCGGATGGCGGTCAGGTTGTAGACGCGGTTCCACTTGGCCAGCAGCCCCTGGTATGCCAGCAGGCGATCCAGTTGCGCGGCGTCGAGCGAAAGGCCAAGCGCACGCGCGCCGGCATCCAGTTCTGTTCGGGCGTCGGGCAGTGCATTCGCCATCAAGCAGCCTCGCCTTCCGCGCGCGGACCAACTTGCCCACGCAGCACGCCCTTCTTCAAATGCACCAGCAGCAGCGACACCGCCGCCGGCGTGATGCCGGAGATACGCGACGCCTGGCCGATGGTTTCCGGCTTGTGCTTAGCCAGCTTCTGCTGCACCTCGATCGACAAGCCGCGCACCTGCGAATAGTCGAAATCGGCAGGCAGCCGCGTGCTCTCATTGGCGCCCAGGCGCTCTACCTCGTCGGCCTGGCGGGCAATGTAGCCGTGGTACTTGATGCCAATCTCGATCTGCTCGCGGATCTGCTCAGCCAGCAGCGGGTCTTCGGCCAACGGGCCTTCGGGCGCGTACTTGCCGTCCTGCATGCCCATCAGCGATTCGTAGGTCACGTTCGGGCGGCGCAGCAGATCGGCCAGCGCGTATTCGCGCTCGATGCCCTTCCCCAGCACCGGCTCGGCATCGGCCAGCGGCAGCGTGGCCGGGTTCACCCAGGTCGACTTCAGGCGCTCTGTTTCACGTGAAACAGCATCGCGCTTGCGGTTGAATGCGTCCCAGCGGGCATCATCGACCACGCCGAGCGCTCGGCCGGCCTCGGTCAGGCGCATGTCGGCATTGTCTTCGCGCAGGCTCAGGCGGAATTCAGCACGGCTGGTGAACATGCGATACGGCTCGGTCACGCCGCGAGTGATGAGATCATCGACCAACACGCCCAGGTAGGCTTGGTCACGGCGCGGTGTCCAAGCGTCCTTGCCCTGCACCTGCAGGCCGGCGTTGATGCCGGCGAGCAAACCTTGGGCGGCGGCCTCTTCGTAGCCGGTCGTGCCGTTGATCTGACCGGCGAAAAACAGGCCGGAAATCGCCTTGGACTCCAACGATGCCTTCAGCGCACGCGGGTCGAAGTAGTCGTACTCGATGGCGTAGCCGGGGCGCAGGATGTGAGCACTTTCCAGCCCGCGCATCGAGTGGATCAGGTCCAGCTGCACGTCAAACGGCAGGCTGGTCGACACGCCATTCGGGTAGAACTCGTTCGTCGCCAGGCCTTCCGGCTCCAGGAAGATCTGGTGACTGTCCTTGCTGGCAAAGCGGTGGATCTTGTCTTCGATGCTCGGGCAGTAGCGCGGCCCCACCCCTTCGATCACGCCTGTATACATCGGGGAGCGATCCAGCCCGGCGCGGATGATGTCGTGCGTGCGCTCGTTGGTGTGCGTGACCCAGCACGGCATTTGGCGTGGATGCATATCCGCGCGACCGAGGAACGAGAACACCGGCACCGGATCGAGATCACCGGGCTGTTCTTCCAGGACTGAAAAATCGATGGTCCGGCCGTCGATACGCGGCGGCGTGCCGGTCTTCAGGCGCCCCTGCGGCAGCTTCAGTTCCTTCAGACGCGCCGACAAAGACACCGCCGCCGGATCGCCCGCGCGGCCGCCGGTGTAGTTGTTCAGGCCAACGTGGATCTTGCCATCGAGGAACGTGCCGGCTGTCAGCACCACGGCTCGTGCACGGAACTGCACACCCACCTGCGTCACGGCGCCAACCACGCGATCGCCTTCCACCAGCAGGTCTTCCACCGCCTGCTGGAACAGCATCAAGTTCGACTGGTTTTCCAGGCGATGACGGATGGCGGCCTTGTACAGCACACGGTCCGCCTGGGCGCGGGTGGCCCGCACGGCCGGTCCCTTGCTGGAATTGAGGATGCGGAACTGGATGCCGCCCTCATCCGTGGCAATGGCCATGGCGCCGCCCAGCGCGTCGACCTCCTTAACCAGATGGCCTTTGCCGATGCCCCCAATGGACGGGTTGCAGCTCATCTGCCCCAAGGTTTCGATGTTGTGCGTCAGCAGCAGGGTCTGACAGCCCATGCGCGCCGCCGCCAGGGCGGCCTCGGTGCCGGCATGTCCGCCGCCCACCACGATCACATCGAATTCAATTGGATACAGCATGGTTTCCTCCTCGCTTGGAGGCATCGAGAAATTTGGAGAAGCGGAATTATAAGTCGTCCACTACCCCCTCTGTTCGACGAAGCGACCATCAGGACGAATTTCGTGCGCATTTCGTGTTTCACGTGAAACAACCGCCGCTTGTTTCGCTGCGATTGTGTTTCACGTGAAACACATCAAGCGGAAGCCGAACCGCCCAAGCGGGCGCGAAGGAAGTCGATGAAGGTGCGCAGCTTGCCCGGCATCTGCGGCGTGCGCGGGAAATAGAGATGAAAGCGATACATCGGCGGGCACCACACATCCAGCACCCGCACCAGCCGCCCCGCTGCCAAATCCTCGGCCACGAGGTCTTCGAGCACGCGTGCCAGACCCACGGCCTGCATGACGCCGCCCTGCCCAGGCTCGGCGAATTCCCACGCGTGCAGTGCACCGCTGCTCGGAAAACGGTAGCGGATGCAGCGATGCTCGCGCAGTGCGTCAGGCGACTCGGGCACGCCGTGCGCCCGCAGATACGCCGGACTGCCCACCACCGTTACCCGACGCGCGGGCCCGATGGGCACGCTGACCATATATCGCGCGCTCCACGCGCTCGCCAAAGCGGACGCCGACATCGAAGCGATCTGCGACGATGGCGGATAGGCCGTCCTCCACCGACACCTCCAGTTCGATGCGCGGATGACGCGCCAGAAAATCCCCGAGCACCGGTTGCAGCACCGCCTGATATGCCACGCGCGAAGCCGTCACGCGCAACGTGCCGCGCGGCGCGGTGGCGCGCTCACCAACCTTGGCCATCGCACCGCACAACGCATCGAGGCTCGGCCACACCACGGCGAGCAGCGCCTCACCCGCCTCCGTGGCGCTGACCTGCCGCGTTGTGCGCGCCAAGCGCCGACTCCAGCCGCCGGATCGTCTGCGACAGCGCGGACGTCGACACATCCAGCGCCGCCGCCGCGTGGGTAAAACTCCCCGCCTCGACCACGTGCCGCAGCGCATCGAGCGCGGGCAAGATTCGCCACATCGGCGTGTCGAACTTCGATGCGGCGCAGATGGCGCGCGCGCAATCCGTGGCACCGATAGCCGCGTTGCAACCGCCCTACTCAATGCTGATGTGTGGCATCGAGGAATCGATCCTGCCGTACACGGCGGCGCATGAGATCGGCAACATCGTGTACTCGCCGCTGCAATCGGGACGCATGACACGCGAGCGCATCGCCGCGCTGCCGGCTGACGATTGGCGTGCCCAACGCAGCCCGGAATTCCAGGAGCCGAACCTGACGCGCAACCTGGCGCTGGTAGAGGTGCTGCGCGACGTGGGCGCACGGCACGGCAAGACCCCGGCGGAAGTCGCCATCGCCTGGACGCTGCGCAATCCGGTGGTCACGGGCGCCATCGTCGGCGTGCGTCGGGCGGATCAGCTCGACGGGCTGCTCGGCGCGGCCGACTTGAAGTTGACCGGCGCGGACCTCGCGCAGATTCACGCCGCCCCGCCCGAAACCACCGCGTCGCCCGTGCCACAAAGCCTGATCACCGCCTGAGCCCCAAAAGCAAAACGCACGGCGCGAACCGTGCGTTTTGCCTTTGGAAGGATGAAACCGTTACGTCAGTTCTGCAGCGTCCACTTGCCGTCCTTGATCTCGACCATCACGCGCGAGCGCTGGTCCAAGCCCAGGTGGTCCTTGGCATTCATGTTCATCACGCCGTGCGAGATGGCAAGGTTGGTGGTCGTCTCCATCGCATCGCGCAGGCTCTTGCGGAAGGCCGGCGTGCCGGGCTGGCCCTTCTTGAGCGCATCCGGCATCGCGTGAGCCAGCAGCAGCCCGGCATCCCACATATGCCCGCCGAAGGTGGAAACCTGCCCGCCGTACACCTTCTCGTAAGCGGTTTTGTATGCCATGGCCGGCTTCTTGACCGGGTTGCTGTCAGGCAGTTGCTCGGCCACGAGAATCGGGCCAGCCGGCAGGAAGGTGCCCTCGCAATCCTTGCCGCACACGCGCAGGAAGTCGGCATTCGCCACGCCGTGCGTCTGGTACAGCTTGCCCTTGTAGCCGCGTTCCTTGAGCGCGCGTTCGGGCAGCGCTGCCGGCGTGCCGGAACCGGCAATCAGCACCGCATCCGGATTGGCCGACATGATCTTCAGCACCTGCCCCGTCACCGAGGTATCGGCGCGCGCAAAACGCTCATTGGCAACGACTTTCAGCTTGCGCAGCGTCGCCACCTTGTCGAACTCCTGCGCCCATGAATCGCCATATGCATCGGCAAAACCGATCAGCGCGACGGTTTTCACGCCGTGGTTGGCCATATGCTCGGCAATGGCGGTGGCCATGTGCGAATCGTTCTGCGGCGTCTTGAAGACCCACGCGCGCTTGGCGTCCATCGGCTCGACAATGCGCGCGGAGGCGGCCAGCGTGATCATCGGGGTTTCGCTCTCGGCCACCACGTCCACCATCGCCAGCGAGTTCGGCGTGACCGTCGAGCCGATCACCAGATCCACCTTGTCTTCGGTGATGAGCTTGCGCGTGTTCTTGACGGCGGTGGTGGTGTCGGACGCGTCGTCGAGCACGATGTACTCGATCTTCTTGCCGGCGATTTCCTTAGGCAGCAGCGCCACGGTGTTCTTCTCGGGAATCCCCAGCGACGCCGCCGGCCCGGTGGCCGACACCGTGATGCCGACCTTCACCTGGGCAAACGCCGCACCAGCCAACAGTGCCGTGGCAACAAGCACCGCTTTTGCGATCGGGGTTGCGCGCGAAACCTTCATGCCGTCTCCTGAAGTGTGCGGGCGGGTTCTGCGCCCGCCCTTGATCTGGAAATTGGCCGACCGTCGGGTCGGGGATGAAGGAGTCTAGAAGGAGTCACCCCGCGCGGGCAAGGGGGAGATACCCCAGATCATTAACGTGTTCACGGCAGCACACAGCGTCCCCGCTCAACCCACGCGATACACACGCCCGCTCTGCACACCCTCCACGCTGCGCCGATACGCCAGCGCCGCACGTGCCGCCGGCATCGGCTCGAAGCCGGGGAAGAACGGGCCATACGCGCCCATCGATTCAGTCAGCACCGTCGGGCTGACGGCGTTGATGCGGATGCCGCGCGGCAGCTCGCATGCGGCGGCGCGCACGAAGCCCTCGACGGCGGAGTTCACAGCGGTCGCATTGGCGCCCTGCGCGATCGGCTCCTGGCCGACGATGCCGGTGGTGAGCGTGATCGAGCCGCCGTCATTCAAAAAGTGCTGGCCGACCAGCGCCAGACGCACCTGGCCGAGCAGCTTGTCCTGCAGGCCGATATTGAAGTCCGCCGCCGTCATCTCGGTCAGCTTGCCGAAGAACAGATTGCCGGTGGTGGACACAATCGCATCCACGCGGCCAAGCTTGTCGAACAGCGCTGCCACGCTGTCGGCGTTGGTGATGTCGACTTGGTGGTCACCCTGCGTGCGCCCGACGCGAATGATCTCGTGCGCCCCGCTCTGCTCCAGCTCTGCCACCACGGCGCGGCCAAGCGTGCCACTGGCGCCAATCACGACGATCTTCATGCTGTGCTCCTTTGCTGATTCGGTTGGAATGGCGCCCATTCTTCGCCGAACCCTGCATGCGATAAAGCCGTGGTAACTTCGCCTATCCCTAACCCGTAGTTCGGAATATGGACAAGCTGCGCAGCATGGAAACCTTCGTCGCGGTGGTGGAAGGCGGCAACTTCACCGAGGCGGCAGCGCGGCTGGAGATGTCGGCGGTGATGGTCGGCAAATACGTGCACGAACTGGAGACGCGGCTCGGCGCGCGCCTGCTCCAGCGCAGCACGCGCCGCCAGAGCCTGACCGATGCCGGCCGCGTGTTCTACGAAGACGCCAAGCGTGTGCTTGAGCAAGTGCGCTGGGCCGAGACCTCGGTCGAACGGCTGCGCGCATCACCGTCGGGCACGCTGCGCTTGAGTGCGCCGACCACCTTCGGCGCCTGCGTGATCGCGCCGCTCGCGGCAACGTTCCAGCAGGCGCATCCACAAGTGCGCGTAGAGCTGAACCTGAGCAACAGCATGGTCGATCTCGTCGACGAGGGGTTCGATCTCGCCATCCGCATCGGGCCGCTGGGCGAGGCCGACCTGGTGGCCAAGCCGCTGTGCGTGTATCGCATGGTGATCTGCGCATCGCCGGATTACCTTGCGCGGCACGGGCGGCCCGAGACGCCCGCTGATCTAGCTCAGCATCGCTGCCTGTCGCACATGGTGTGGAACAACCGCAATGCATGGCAGTTGCGCGGGTGGGATGGCCGAAGCGCCAATTCACCCTGGCGCGACGATCCGACCTTCACCTGCAACGACGGCCACGGGCTGCGTATGGCGGCGATTGCGGGCGCGGGGCTGCTCCTGCAGCCGGAGGTTTTGGTGGCCGAGGACTTGGCCAACGGCAAGCTCGTGCGCGTGCTGCAGGCGTATGCGCCCGAACCGCGGCCGATCCACGTGGTGTACCGGCAAGACCGCCGGCCGTTGCCGAAGCTCACGGGTTTTGTGGCGCATCTGCTCGCCCATGTGGCTGCACGCGTCCCGGCGTAAACGGCACAATCACGCCCATGCAACCCGAAGACCTCCAACGCCTCGTCACCACCCAGATGCCCTTCGGCAAATACAAAGGCCGCTTGATTGCCGACCTGCCGGGCCACTACCTGAACTGGTTTGCACGCGAGGGCTTTCCGCCCGGGCAGATCGGCCGATTGCTGGCGCTGATGCAGGAGTTGGATCACAACGGCCTGAAGGGCTTGCTCGACCCGCTGCGCCAGCGCAAGTAACGCGATCGATCAGTCGCCGTTGATGTAGCGCGCCAGCCCCGCCGCCAGCGCATCGAATACGACGCGGCAGCGCGGGCTGTCACGCAGGTCTTCGTGCATGGCAAGCCACGTGTCGAGCGTGATCGACACCTCGGCGGCAAACAGCCGCACGAGGTCGGGATTACGCCGCGCCAGCCCCACCTGACAGAAGCCGACGCCGAAGCCCGCACGCAGCGCAGCAATGGCAGCCAGGTCACTGTCGGTACGTAGCGCGAAACGGCTGCGCTGCACCCACGGCAACTGCGCACGCATGCTGCGCAGGAAGGCGCTCTCCTTGTCGTAGCCGATCAGCGTATGGCTGGCGAGATCATCAAGCGCAGCGGGCGTGCCGCGCTGCTTGAGGTAGCGTCGATGCGCGTACACACCCAGCTCGATGCCGCCGATGTGCCGCGCGACCAGCACGCCCTGGCTCGGCCGCTGCATGCGCACAGCGATGTCGGCCTCGCGGCGCAGCAGATCTTCCATCCGGTTGGACGGCACCAGCTCGATAGCCAGCTCCGGGTACGCTGCGTGCAGGTCCGTCAGGATCGGTGGCAGCACTTCCACCGCCACCACGTCGCTGGCGGTGATGCGCACCGTGCCGCGCACGCCCTCGCCCTGGCTGGACGCGGCGCGCAGCAACGCGGCGCTGGTCGCCTCGAGGGACTCCGCAAACGGGCGCAAGGACAGCGCTGCCTCGGTCGGGCTCAAGCCCTGCTGCGTGCGAATGAACAGCGTCAGGCCCAGCGCCTGCTCCAATGCATCGACATGCCGCCCAGCCGTGGGCTGCGTCAGCCCCAGAACGCGCGCCGCACCCGACAGCGAGCCCTCCCGCACGACGGCCAGAAAAGTCCGATACAGCTCCCAGCCCGGCTCCGAGAATGCTTCTGACCCCATCATACAAATTTGTATATCTGCACGCTCATCATCAACAATTCCATTGAAGCACACTCCCGTCCAGAATGCCTCCATCGCAACGCTCTCACACACATCAGGAGCACGGTCATGGAACAGGCAAAGCGCATCGCACTGGTATTGGGCGCCACCGGCGGCATCGGCGGCGAGGTGGCACGGCGGCTGGTCGCGCGCGGCTGGCACGTGCGTGCACTGCAGCGCAATCCGGACGCGCTGACGGATCGCAACGCCGCCCTCGAATGGGTGCGCGGCGATGCGATGGTGCGCGAGGACGTGGTCGGCGCGGCGGAAGGCGCCGAGCTGATCATTCATGCCGTCAACCCGCCGGGCTACCACAACTGGGCTGGCCAGGTGCTGCCGATGATCGACAACACCATCGCCGCGGCCCACGCCTCGGGCGCGCGCATCGTACTGCCGGGCACCGTGTACAACTTCGGGCCGGAGACCTTTCCAGTGCTGCGTGAGACCTCGGCGCAGCAGCCGCTCACGCGCAAGGGCAAGATCCGCGTGGAACTGGAGCGCCGCATGCAGGCCGCCAGCGCCGACGGCGTGCGCAGCCTGATCGTGCGCGCCGGCGATTTCTTCGGACCGCAGACGGGCAACACCTGGTTTGCGGCTGCGCTGGTACGGCCCGGCAAGGCCGTGGGTACTCTCACCTACCCGGGCGCGCGTGGCGTTGGCCATCAATGGGCCTATCTGCCGGACGTGGCCGAGACGATGCTGCGCCTGATCGACCTGGGCGATCGCCTGCCCGCGTTCGCCGTCTATCACATGCGCGGCCACTGGGACGCCGACGGCACGCAGATGGCCACCTCCATCGGCCGCGCGGTAGGCCACGTGGTCAAGACGCGCGCCTTCCCGTGGTGGGCGCTGCCGATCCTGTCACCGTTTTCAGAGATGCTGCGCGAGATGCGCGAGATGCGTTACCTGTGGCAGCACCCGGTGCGCATGGACAACGCCAGGCTCGTGCAGGCGCTGGGCGCCGAGCCGCACACGCCGTGGGATGAGGCCGTGGGCACGACGCTGCGCAGCCTAGGCTGCCTTTGAGACGCGCACCGCCGCGGCCAGGAAGTGCGCGAGATCAGGCGTCGGCTGGCCAGCCACTTTGGCAAGATCATCCCAGCGGCGCAGTTGCAGCGCGTCGGCGGCGTAGGGACGCTGCATGAAGGACTCGGCCTCCTCAGCGGAGAACACACCACCCTGCAGCGCCAGGCTGCGCACGGAATCCGCCGACAGCCGCGCGTAGTAATGCGCATCCATCGCGCACAGGCAGCGCTTGGCATCCACATGCAGGCGAATCGGTTCGAGCACATCGTCGGCAAACGTCGCGCGCAGGAACGGCAGCGCGAAATACTGATGCTGATCGTCAATGCCGTGGGCCGTCGGCGTGTCGCCTTGCAAGTTCAGCAGGTGGCCGAGGTCGTGCAGCAGCGCGGCGGTGACGAGCGCATCGGATGCCCCGGCCGCCTCCGCCAGTGCCGCCGTCTGCAGCGCGTGTTCGAGCTGAGTGACGGGCTCGCCGCTGTAGGCGATGTGGCCATGGCGATCGAATAGCGTGCGGATATCGTCGAGGCTGAGAGCCATGATGTTGCGCAGGAGAAGGCGGAACTTTGCAGCGTAGCCCGCGAGTGCGTCAACGCGGTGACAGCGCGCCGCGCATTAGCCCGCATGATCCGCGCGATTAGAAAGTTTGGTTGGGAATGCACCAGGCACGGCCTTATCTTCAGGGCCTCCCCACATCGGAACATCGGAGCCCATCATGCTCGCAGGACACGCCGTACAGGTCGCGCACGCGCTGGAACAGGTGACGGATTACTGGTCACCGCGCATCGTCGGCCAGGTCAATGATCAGTACATCAAGGTCGCCAAACTCAAGGGCGAGTTTGTCTGGCACGACCACCCGAATGAAGACGAGCTGTTCTTCATCATCTACGGCCGCCTGAAGATCGCCTTCGAAGACCGCGCCGACGTGCACCTCGGCCCCGGCGAATTCTGCGTGGTTCCGCGCCGCGTGCGGCATTGCCCTGTCGCCGATGAAGAATGCGGAATCATGCTGATCGAGACCGTCACCACGCAGCACACGGGCGACGTGGTCACCGAGCGCACCGTGTCGCTCGATACGCAGTTGGGTGCTGGCTGAGCTGCAACGCGCGATTGCGGCATAAGCCGCCCTGGGAATCGGCACCGCAGCGAAAACACCACCCTCCGCAAAAAGCGCGCTGCCCACCGCGCGGCGCGCATTACAGCACCCCTTCTATACGTTCGCCCGCGTGTATCGCTGACCTTGCCCAATCAAAATCAGAAATGGCCTATTGAGAATGATGAACAAACTCAATAGCCTCCTTGGGTCCTGATCGCAATCTCTCGGCTCGACGAAATCACGTGTTGACTTGCCCCTCAAGCCGATCGCTAACCCATCCGCCAGAACATTCTGGAACTTGCGCGTCACTGACTGAACTGCAATAGCTTGCCCCAAGAAATTGCCATGACCCTCCATTTTCTGTTTGTTCTCAAGTGGATCATTCCGGGGCTGAAAGGCCTTTCGCGGCGCGAAATCGAGTCCATCATGGAAATTGCAAGGCAATCTTCCATCCCTCGCATCAGAAAGTATGGCGGATATGGCTTTGCTGCGTCCTTCTTCATTCCTCCAATCTTCTTCATTGCCATATTCACCAGATTGAATCTACTTTTCGGGAAAATGCATTTCGCTTTCTATGGCTTGGCGATTGTTTCCTCGACCTTCTCGGTCTCCCTTTTGACGTCAATCTTCTATTCCATCATTCTCAAACCGGCCATTAAGGATCAGTTGAGTAAGGAATCACATCCCCCACAAGCATCCGCTTGAACCATCCTACGAAAGCTCGGCGGTTCCCTACCTCTCTCTTTGCACCACACATACCGGCGCAGCACACACAGCCATCGCCCCGAGACAATCCTCCGAGCTGACAAAGTCATTGCACTGCATCGCGGAAAAGCCATCGAGATGACCCCGGATCAGGTCACGGCGATCGCTTAACGGACAAACGCGTCGTAAGCCGTCTTCAGGATCAGCGCCAACACCACAACGATGAACACCTTGCGCACAAAGCGGCTGCCGTGCCGCAGCGCAAGGTGGCTGCCGATCTGGTTGCCGGCCACGTTCGCCACCGCCATCACCAGGCCGAGTAGCCACCACACGTGGCCCTTGGACGCCAGCAGCAGCAAGGCCGCCACATTGGTCGCCAGGTTGACGATCTTGGTGGAAGCCGAGGCGTGCAGGAAGTCATAGCCGAACACCCGCACGAACACGATCATCAGGAAGCTGCCGGTGCCCGGGCCGAACACGCCGTCGTAAAAGCCGATGACGGCGCCGGCCAGCAGCGCGGCCGTGCGCTCGCGCCAGCCGGTGAGGCTGGGGGCGTGATCGCTGCCGAGGTTCCTCTTCGCCACCGTATAGATCAGCAGCACCGCCAGCACGAACGGCAGCGCGCGGCGCAGCGGCTCGGCCGGGATGTGCGTCAGCGCCCAGGCGCCCAGCAGCGAGAAGGCAAAAGCAGTGACCACCGCCGGCGCGGTCGCCCCCCAGTAGATGCGCACGGTACGCCCGTAGCGCACCGCCGCCGTGGCCGTGCCCGACATCGACGCCACCTTGTTGGTGCCGATCAGCGTGGCTGGAGCGATGTTGGGGTACGCCGAAAACAGCGCGGGAATCTGCACCAAGCCGCCACCACCGGCCACGGCATCGATCAGACCAGCCAGAAAACCGGCCACGGCGAGCAAAGCGAATTCCATCAGGGCAACAGAAACAGGCGGGGGAAACGGGAAGGATTAGCCCAGCGACTTGGGCGACGGGCGGGCACTGCGCCGCCAGCAGCCGGAAGCGTCCGTCGCGAAGCCAAGCGCGGCGGCCTCCGCGGCCGCAAGTGCTGCAGGCGGCAATAGGACGTGGAGTATGCCGTGTGCGCGAGCGTACTCACCGACGGCTGCAAGCGCCGCATCGCGCGTTGCCACGCCGCCGGAGAGTGCCATGACGCCCACGGGCAACCAGGCAACCAGCCCACCCAGCGCCAGATGCGGCACCAGCGTGATGGGCGCGACACCGACCAGCGCCCCGCCCGCCTCGACCAGGAAGCACGGATGCACGCTCGGCTGGGCCAACAGCGTGTCGACGGCATGCGCCAGTTGCAGCGGGGAAGCGGCGGATGCTGCCGCAGCCAGCAGGTGCGGCCGGTCATCCGGCGTGGCAAGGCGGGTGGAGAGCGTGATGGGCGCGGGCATGAGGAATGGGCCTTGGGCGAAGGCGCCATTGTCATGCAGCGCCCGCATAGGCGTCGACACCGAATGCATTTCTCTTGTGAATCCGCGCGGGCCAAAATGGCAAGAACTGCCCCACGGAGCCCCGCCATGGCTGATCCGACCCGCGCACTCACCCTGCAACTGCTGCAGTCGCTGGCCGAGCGGCCAAGGCCCTATGCGGAAGTGCTGGAAACGTGGCGGACGTCGTGTCCGCGCTTGTCGATCTGGGAGGATGCGTGCATCGACGGGCTGGTGGACTGCGCGCCAGGATCTCCGCCTGAGTTACATCTGGTGACGGTCAGCGACCGGGGCCGGGCATTGCTGGCTGGCGCTCACGCAGGAGGTGCGCGCACAAACTAAAAGGCCCTGCCGGGGATCGCCTGGCAGGGCCTTTATCTATTTTGCATCTCCACCGTACATGCGGTGTGTGCTGTCGTCTCCTCGCTCCCGCCTCATTTATCTCGTGCGAAAACCGTAACGCGACTGTAAAAGATGCACCGCAATGCAGCAACTAGAGCAAACCCTTACGGTGCATCAGGCACCAAGTTCACCCTTTCGGGGGGGAACGCGACGGCATCTGCCGCCATTGTGACGCTAACGCCGCAGCCAAGGCACCCGCGCGGCGATTTCGCCCATGATGCCACGGCGGAAGGTCAGCACGCAGATCACGAAGATCGCGCCCGTGACCGTGGTCACCGATTCCCCCAGCACGTTGAAGCCGTCGAAGCCCGTGACACTTGCCAGGAAGGTGCCGATGTCGCCGAGCTTGTTCTCCAGCGCGATCACCAGCGCCGCGCCCAGCAGCGGGCCCGACAGGATGCCCAGGCCGCCGACCAGCGTCATCAGGATCACCGAGCCGGACATCGACCAGTGCACATCGGTCAGCGTCTCGAAGCCGAGCACCAGCGTCTTGAGTGAGCCGGCCAAGCCCGTGAGCGCGGCTGAGAGCACGAAGGCCAGCAGCTTGAAGCGGTCGGTGTCGTAGCCCAGCGATATGGCGCGCGGCTCGTTCTCCTTGATGGCCTTGAGGATCTGCCCGAACGGCGAGTGGATGGTGCGCACGATCAGCAGGAAGGCCAGCGTCACGATCGCCAGCACCACGTAATACAGCGTCAGGTCGGAGGACAGATCCAGCACGCCGAACAGCTTGCCGCGCGGCACGCCCTGCAGGCCGTCCTCACCGCCGGTGAACGGCGCCTGCAGGCAGAAGAAGTACAGCATCTGCGCCAGCGCCAGCGTGATCATCGCGAAATAGATGCCCTGGCGGCGGATGGCCAGCAGACCCACGATCAGGCCGATGAACGCCCCGGCCGCCGTGCCGGCCAGCAGGCCCAGCTCCGGCGAGAGGTGCACGTACGGGTTGTCGCTCATCAGGTAACCCGCCACGTAGCCCGCGCCGCCGAAGAACGCTGCGTGCCCGAACGACAGCAGCCCGGTATAGCCCAGCAGCAGGTTGAACGCCGAGGCAAACAGCGCAAAGCACAGCAGCTTGGCGACGAACACCGGATACGCGCCCACCAGCGGCGCGACGATCAGCGCCACCAGCAGCAGACCGTACAGAACGTATTTGAAGGAAGAAGCGTTGTTCATGTTGGTCGCGCCGCTCATTTCTCTTTACCGAACAGACCCGCCGGACGCACCAGCAGCACCAGCACCATGATCACGAACACCACCGTGGACGACGCCTGCGGATAGAACACCTTGGTCAGCCCCTCGACCACGCCCAAGCCCAGGCCGGTGACGATGGAGCCGAGAATCGACCCCATGCCGCCGATCACCACTACCGCAAACACCGTGATGATCATGCTCTGCCCCATCAGCGGCGAGATCTGGATGACCGGCGCGGCCAGCACGCCGGCAAACGCCGCCAGCGCCACGCCAAAGCCGTAGGTGAGCGTGACCATCAGCGGCACGTTCACACCGAATGCCTCGACCAGCTTCGGGTTCTCGGTGCCGGCGCGCAGGTAGGCGCCCAGCTTGGTCTTCTCGATCATGAACCACGTGGCGAAACACACCGCCAGCGAGGCCACCACCACCCAGGCGCGATAGTTGGGCAGCATCATGAAGCCCAGATCAGTCGCGCCCTGCAGCAGCTCGGGCGTGTCATACGGCAGGCCCGACACCCCGTAGATGGCACGGAACACGCCTTCAATGACCAGCGTCACGCCCAGCGTGAGCAGCAGGCCGTAGAGGTGATCGAGCTTGTAGATGAAACGCAGCAGCGTGCGCTCGATCACCATGCCCAGCACGCCGATGGCCAGCGGCGAGAGCGCCAGCATCGCCCAGTACGGCAGGCCCAGGTACGAAAAGCCCACCCACGTGAGCACCGCACCCAGCATGAACAGCGCCCCGTGCGCAAAATTGATGACGTTGAGCAGCCCGAAGATGACCGCAAGGCCCAGGCTCAACATCGCATAGAAGGAACCGTTGACCAGGCCCAGCAGGAGTTGGCTGAGCATGGCCGGTAGCGGAACGCCGAAAATTTCCATCGCGGTCAGGGAAAGGACACCATTGACGGCGCCACCGCCCACGCGGGCAGCAGCGCCGGATTGCTTACACGCTTACTTCTTCCACAGCGCGCACTTCGATTCGGCCTGCGTGGTGAAGGCCTGCTCGCCCGGAATCGTCGCGACGACCTTCAGGTAATCCCACGGCTTCTTCGATTCGGCCGGGGTCTTCACCTGCAGCAGGTACATGTCATGGATACCGCGGCCGTCCTGACGGATGTAGCCCTTAGTGTAGAAGTCGTCGATCTTGGTCTTCTTGAGCTGCGCGATTACCTTGTCCGGGTCATCCGTGCCGGCGGCAGCCACTGCCTTGATGTAGTTCGACACGGCCGAGTAGTCGGCCGCCTGCAGGCTGCTCGGCATCTTCTTCATCTTGCTGAAGTAGCGGCTGGCGAACTTGCGCGTGGCGTCGTTCATGTCCCAGTACCAGCTGTCGGTCATCAACAGGCCCTCGGCTGTTTGCAGGCCCAGGCTATGCACGTCGTTGATGAACATCAGCAGGCCAGCAATCTTCATCGTCTTGGTGATGCCGAATTCCTTGGCCGCCTTGATCGAGTTGATCGTGTCGCCGCCGGCGTTGGCCAGGCCCAGGATCTGCGCCTTGGACGACTGCGCCTGCAGCAGATACGACGAGAAATCCGACGCCGACAGCGGATGCTTGACCGACCCCACCACGGTGCCGCCGTTGGCCTTGACCACCGCAGCCGTGTCGTTCTCCAGCGAGTGGCCGAAGGCGTAGTCGGCGGTGAGGAAGAACCACGACTTGCCGCCCTGCTTGACCACCGCACTGCCGGTGCCCTTCGCAAGCGCCACGGTGTCATACGCGTAGTGGATGGTGTACGGCGTGCATTCCTCGTTGGTCAGACGGGCCGTGCCGGCGCCGATGCCGATGAACACCTTCTTCTTCTCGGCCGCCACCTTGCTCATCGCCAGCGAGGTGGCCGAGTTGGTGCCACCCAGCAGCATGTCGATGCCCTGCTGGTCCATCCACTCGCGCGCTTTGGAGGCGGCGATGTCGGCCTTGTTCTGGTGATCCGCCGTGACCAGCTCGATCGGCTTGCCGAGCACCTTGCCGCCCGCATCCTCGATTGCCATCTTGACCGCCTCGACGCCGCCCTGCCCGTCGATGTCGGCATACAGGCCGGAGAGGTCGGTGATGAAGCCGATCTTCACCTTGTCGCCGCTCACCTGCGCATGCGCTCCGAATGCCGCGAGGCCCAGCCCTGCTGCCATCAATGCACCAGCCAGCTTCTTGAGTGTCATGGTCTTGTCTCCTGTGTCGTGCGCGCCGGTCGGATGACACTGGCGCAAAGGTCAAGCAAAGCAATCAAACGCCGAGCAGCTCGTGCAGCACCGGCATCTTGTCCTGCAACTGCGCCGCCTCGAAACGCTCGACGATGCGGCCGTGTTCCATCACGTAAAAGCGATCGGCCAGCGGCGCGGCAAAGCGGAAGTTCTGCTCCACCATCACCACCGTATAGCCGCGCTTCTTGAGCATCAGGATCATGCGGGCCAGCGCCTGCACGATCACCGGGGCCAGTCCTTCGGAAATCTCATCCAGCAGCAGCAGGTTTGCGCCAGTGCGCAGAATGCGCCCGACCGCCAGCATCTGCTGCTCACCGCCTGACAGGCGCGTGCCCTGGCTCTGGCGGCGCTCCTTCAGGTTGGGGAACATCTCGTAGATCTCGTCCACGCTCATGCCCGCATTGCTGCCCTTGGCCACCTGCCCCTTCAGCACCGGCGGCAGCATCAGGTTCTCTTCGCACGACAGGCTGGAGAAGATGCCGCGCTCTTCGGGGCAGTAGCCGATGCCGCAGTGGGCGATCTTGTGCGTGGGCAGGTCGATGGTCTCCACACCCTGGCCGCTTGCGTCGTGCACGACGATCGAGCCCTTGCGCGTGCCGACCAGGCCCATGATGGCGCGCAGCGTGGTGGTGCGGCCCGCGCCGTTGCGGCCGAGCAGCGTGACGACCTCGCCGCGGTTCACGGTCAGGTCGACACCATGCAGGATGTGCGACTCGCCGTACCAGGCGTGCAGGTCCTTGATCTGGAGCGCGGGCGTGCTCATGCAGTGTTCTCGTGTGTTCGGGTCAAGCGTTCGGTGATGCGGCATGCAACCGCATCGGAGACCAGCGGTGCCGGTCAGTGGCCTTCCAGCGCCGCATCGGCGGTGCCCATGTAGGCTTCCATCACCTGCGGATTCTTCGAGACGTCTTCGTACGGGCCCTCGGCCAGGATTTGGCCGCGCTGCAGCACCGTGATCTTGTCGGCGATGGACGACACCACGTTCATGTTGTGCTCGACCATCAGGATCGTGCGGCCTTCGGCCACGCGCTTGATGAGCTCCTTCACACGGTCCACGTCTTCGTGGCCCATGCCTTGCGTGGGCTCGTCGAGCAGCATCAGCTCAGGCTCCATCGCCAGCGTGGTGGCAATCTCCAGCGCGCGCTTGCGGCCGTAGGGCAGCTCCACCGTCACGGTGTGCGCGAACTGCGTCAGGCCCACCTGCTCAAGCAGTTCCATTGCACGGTCGTTGAGCATGTTCAGCGATTGCTCGCTGCGCCAGAACGCATACGCCGTGCCGAGCTGGCGCTGCAGCCCGACGCGAACGTTCTCCATCACCGTCAGGTGCGGGAACACGGCGGAGATCTGGAACGAGCGGATCACGCCCCGGCGCGCGATCTGCGCCGGCTTTTCCGGCGTGATGTCGGCACCGTTGAACAGGATCGTGCCGCGCGTGGGCACCAGAAATTTGGTCAGCAGGTTGAAGCAGGTCGTCTTGCCGGCGCCGTTCGGGCCGATGAGCGCATGAATGGACCCGCGCCGCACGCGCAGGTTAACGTCGGACACGGCGGTAAAGCCCTTGAAGGCTTTCGTGAGTCCGCGCGTTTCGAGAATGATGTCCTGCGCCATGATTCCCTCTTGTCTCCCGCCTCTTTTTTTGGTGCGGATGATTGTCAACGGGTGCTGCGTTGCAAAACATCGGGGTTTGTACCGAGGAGGATTACACCTCGCTTACGCCTCACAAACCCGCACCGGTATTGGCTTTGCAGTCTATCGATGGACTTACGTAGAGTTACGTATCGGGCGGATACGGATTGCCGACAAATATGATGCGACTGTCATGTTTCAGCCGTATCGTCGGCACTCAAGCCACCTCCGCCTCCCCCCGTGCACGAGCCTTGCGTGCTGCACAAATCATCTCGCCCGCCTTCTCCGCAATCATGATCGTCGGCGAGTTGGTGTTGCCTGAGGTAATGGTGGGCATGACGGAGGCATCGACCACGCGCAGGCCCTCGATGCCGCGCACGCGCAGTTGCGCATCGACCACCGCGTTCGCGTCATCCGCCCGGCCCATGCGGCACGTGCCAACTGGGTGGAAGATGGTCGTGCCGATCTGCCCGGCGGCGCGGGCGAGTTCTTCGTCCGTCTGAAATGCCGCGCCCGGCAGATGTTCCTCGGGCTTGTATTTCGCTAAGGCCGGTTGCGCGACGATGCGGCGCGTGAGGCGCAATGAATCCGCCGCGACCTTGCGGTCTTCGTCGGTCGACAGGTAGTTGGGCGCGATCGTCGGTGCGGCAAACGGGTCGGCCGAGGTGATATGCACCGTGCCGCGCGACGTCGGCCGCAGGTTGCACACGCTGGCCGTAAACGCGTTGAACGCGTGCAACGGATCACCGAACTTGTCGAGCGAGAGCGGCTGCACGTGGTACTCCACATCGGGCCGCGCGACCGACGGGCTCGAGCGCGCGAACACGCCCAACTGTGACGGTGCCATGCTCATCGGCCCGCTCTGGTTGAACGCGTACTGCATGCCGATCAGCGCCTTGCCCCACCAGTGCGACGCGCGCGTATTGAGCGTCGGCACGCCGTGCACCTTGACCACGCTGCGCAGTTGCAGGTGGTCTTGCAGGTTCTCGCCCACGCCCGGCAGCGCCTGGCGCACGGGAATACCCAATGCCTGCAGCCGCTCCGGCTGGCCAATACCCGCCAGCTCCAGCAACTGCGGCGAGTTGATCGCCCCAGCGGAGAGAATCACCTCTTCACGCGCCGCCACCGTGTAGTCCCGCCCTGCCCCGCGATACGTCACGCCCGTGCAGCGCTTGCCGTCAAACGTGAGCGCACGCACCTGCGCGCCCGTGACAATGGTCAGATTCGGCCGCTGCGATGCCGGGCGCAGAAAGCCCTTGGCCGTGTTCCAGCGGATGCCGCGTTTCTGATTGACCTCGAAATAGCCGACACCAAAGTTGTCGCCGCGGTTGAAGTCGCTCGTGCGCGGAATGCCCGCTTGCACGGCCGCTTCGATGAACGTCTCCAGCACCTGCCAGTGCAGGCGCTGCGGCTCGACGCGCCATTCGCCGTTAGCGCCATGCCATTCGTTGGCACCGCCGTGGTAGTTCTCGCTGGCCTTGAAGAGCGGCAGCACGGCATTCCACTTCCACGAATCGTCGCCGGTAATGGCGGCCCAGCCGTCGTAGTCCTCGCGCTGGCCGCGCATGTAGATCATGCCGTTGATCGACGAGCAGCCGCCCAGCACGCGGCCGCGCGGATACCCGAGCGAACGGCCGTTCAGGCCGGGCTCCTCGCGCGTGCGGTAGAGCCAGTCCGTGCGCGGGTTGCCGATGCAATACAGATAGCCGACGGGGATATGAATCCAGTGGTAGTCGTCCTTGCCGCCAGCCTCCAGCAGCAGCACGGAGACGTCGGGGTCGCGGGTCAAGCGGTTGGCGAGGACGCAGCCTGCGGAGCCCGCGCCGATGATGATGTAGTCGTAGGTTTCCATGTCTCCGTGCTTTTCTGGTGTTGCTGGTTTTTGTTTTTTTGCTGGTGGTCCATCCCGGTTTCGTCCCCTGCCGGGGCCGACTCACTTTCTTTGTCTTGCCAAAGAAAGTAAGCAAAGAAAAGCGTGCCCGAGATGGCGAAAGACTCCTTGAATTTCTGTCGCAGGGAGGGAGACGGGGCAAACTCGGCCCTGAAGGGCCTCAGACAGGCCCCATCTCTTTTTCCTCCCTGCACCACAAATTCAAGGCGCCATCTAGGGCGGGAACGGCCGCACCATTGGTCTGCTGGGGATGCCGCCTCATTTCCCACTCGCGAAGAGGCATTGTGCACGGATCGGCTGGATTGCGGCGGACTGCTAACCCTGACTTGTTCCGCCCACGCTCGTTTAGTAGCGGGACGCGGACCGAATCTTGTCAAGGAGCTAGCCATGACCCATCCGAGCACCACACCGCCTCCGGTAAGCCAAGATTACCCACCCCTTGGTCACACGATTTCCGGATTCTCACCATTTCCCGTTTACGAATCCTTCCCGCCACTCGACGCGCAAGGCACGCAATCGCTCTTGCGCCTGTCCGATGCAACCGAAATCGTTGCTCGCGGTATCGGCGCCGCTTTGAGGCTGGCCGCCGACAACGATACAGAGTCGGCCCTGAACAATTTGTT
>NZ_DBMV01000013.1 GCF_002298975.1 Ralstonia sp. UBA689 | reverse complement strand
TCAACGCAATTTAATTCTTAAAGATTGCAAAACACATTCCTCGCTATCGCTCGGCTTGGTGGTCTGCCACCCGCGAGCGCAAGGTACGCAGCGCGCCTCATGCGCTTGCACTGTTCTTCACCAGATGTTCACGGCAGCGCCCAAGCAGGCGTGAATCGGTCGGATGCGCGATCGCCTTCTCTATTACCGTCGTATCAATAATCACACGCTTGTTGCTCGCGCTCTTGATATCAGGTCGCCTGCGCCGCTGCTACATGACGATGCCAGAAGAGCGCGGAGCCGGATCGCAATCAACATCTGTCGCGCGACTTACGATTCTTGCGACACGGCCTGCGGCAGGAAATGCCACTGCAACCCCTCGGGGTCGAACAGGGCAAGGGCAAGGTCAACGCCCGCCCCGCCGACGTGTGGAACTGTGGTCGCGCGCGAAGTCAGCACCCCCGCAATAGCCACCTGCTTGTCTCCCAAGTTGTAGTCCTGGTGCGCCTCCTCCCAGGCAAACATCCCAGCCTGCTCGTATAGCCAGTCCACCTGATCCAGCGAATCGGCATCAACCTCAAACCGCAACGGCATACCTTGGCTCGCATCCCTGCTTACTGGACGACATAGCCGGCCAGGCAGGCCGCTGGGCCGAATCAGAAGCCGACGATCCAGGGCGAGCCAGGACAAATGCAGCATCAGCGTCAGGCGTTGATCCAGCGTCAGAAAATAGTGCCGCTCAAGCTCCCGGGCCGAGCGCACCCAATATCGCAACCCGGACTTCGCGCGCAGGATGCCTTCCATCATTGCGTCGACGGGCGACAGGAAACCCAGGATCGCTTCGCAATTGTGTGTGCGCTCGACGGCAAACTCGCAACTACCGTCCGGCCCCGTCTCGATCAGCACCACATAGACAGGCGGCTCACGGAAATACCGCGCGCCGCCGTGCCGCCATTCACCATGCTCGCGCATCATGCGCTCGAAGGTCTCGTCGCCCTCCCGACTCAGCATCTTGCGAAACCGGCCTGTTCTTTGCGATGGCGGGACATTTCGTCCATCGTGATTCATTCGCGGCACCTCATCGGTCAAGCCTGCGCGCTGCTTGCGTTCGCCATCTGCTCCATGGCCATGCGCAGTTCGTCACCTGCAAAGCGGGTGCGGTAGCGCAGATAGCCGCCGTCCTCCCAGGGCGCGTTGCGCGAGACATGACCAACCACGGGAACGTCGAACGGCGTGAAACCCGCATACGAGTCGTGGCAGTACGCCGCAAAGAATTCCATCTCCTGCGGCATTGGTTTGCGCTTGAGCAGCCCCTGATACACCTCCCGTTGCACTGCATCAATGTCCTCCCATTTCGCCAGGTTCTGCTGCACCTGATCCTCGGCCTTGGAGAGCGCCCTATTGAACATGGAGCCCGAACTTCTGTATGCGTTGACCTGATCGTTCGCCACTTGCAGGCGGCTCTGGGCACCCTGAATCGCATAGGCGTCGCGCAAGAACACCTGGTGCGCCCCCAGCAGTGCGTTGCGCTCCGCCACGCTCGCCCCGTTCACCCCGTTCACGAAGTCCTGCTCCGCATAGTCTGTGCGCCGCGCCCACCGCCACGCCAGAATATCCAGCAGGCAGTCCGCGACCTCGCGTTCGCCCACACCGTTCAATTGCAGGAAGGTTTTGTAATCAGCATCCAGCTTTTTGCTAACGTTGAATGGGTCCCAGGCACCCGGGGCTTGATCTGGCTTCGCCAGCTTCATGTCCAACGGCACCAACGCCGCCTTGGCCGCGTTGTACATCTCGTTAAGCGGGATCTGCGACAGCTTGCTGGCATCGTCGCCGAAGCTCTTGCCCTGCTCGTTGGGCCGGTAACCGCCACCCACATCCGAGTGCATGCCGGGGAAACGAAACTGCCGGCAGTTGGCTGGCATTGACTCGCCTACCTTCACATCCTCCAGCGGGAACGATTCGCGCTGCTCGTGCATTGCCACATAGTGCTCGCAGTTGCGCACGCGCGGCGAAATGCGCAGGTTCTTCTCGTCGCCCCAATCCGAATGGCCGTTGGCCCAACGGCTGCCGCTCGCGGCTGGCCCCACGCCCACCGCCGCCACCGTATCGAAGATACCCAGGAAGCGGATATGCGCCGTCACCCCGGCAAGCTTGTCTCCCTCGAAACATTCGTCCAGCCAGTTGCAGAACACGCGCGCCTCGGCCGCGCCCCGGCTGAAACCAAACACGTCGATGAACACCTCCTTGAGCTTGGGGTGCGACTGCGCCGCGATCTGCTGCGCGAGCTGCGCGAGCTGCTGCTTGAGAAACTTTGTCCGGTGACTGTGACCACCCTTCGTGAGCAGCCCACCCTCGTATTTCATCCCCACTTGGTCCAGCGCCCACTGGTCGTTGGGCGACAGATGGTTGCCGATGGTCTCGGTATCGACCGACATCGGCAACCAGGCATAGGTGCACAGCGCCCGTACGGCTTCCTTGCCGATCATGACCTGCTCGTTGCTGATGGATTGCTTCATCGCGTTGAGCACGCTCAGCAGGCCGAACACGATGCGTCCGTCCCCGCCCGCACCGAAGCCCATGCCCCTGCTGCTCGAACCCGTCTCGCCGATCGGCTCGAACGGCGTGCCGACGCCGGTGATGTAGAAGCGGTAATAGCCATCCTTTTTCTGATCGGGATAGGCCCGGAACAGCCGCGCCACGTTGCTGTCCTTCTTGGCCGCCAGGTGGGTCTTACCGCCCAGTTCCGGGTCGGCCCAGTCCTGGTTATTGCGCGTGCCATCGAAGAACAATCCGATGTGGATCGGGAACTCGCACTTCTCGGCGCGGCAGCGCTCGGTCGGCAGAACCGGCTGCACGCCGGCCGTGGTGCGGGGATGCGCCGGGGCGCGCAGATAGCTGATGGAATCGCTCATGGTGAGGTGCGCTGAGAGGGAGACGGATTCATTGATCGGCCGGGATGCCCTGGACCGTGGCGCACTGCTTCTTGAAGTAGTCCGCCAGTTCCTCGTCCAGTGCGGACGCAAGCGCCGGCTGCTTGCAGCGCCGGCGCCAGCGCGCCACCTGCATGTGCCACTCGGCCTGGCGGGCGCAGCTTGGCGCGTCACGTAAGCCGGGTGCCGCGCACGCCGGCAGCCAGTGGCGCGCGTCGGCCCATTGGTCGTCCAGATTGCGTCTCTCTGCCGCGTCCTCGCACGCAGCAGAGTCCCGGGCTGACGCACACTGCTTCCTGGCGATTTCCCGGTCGACATCCCGCTCGGCGCCGAAGGGCCGCTCATCACCGCGCGCTGGGTACTT
>NZ_DBMV01000004.1 GCF_002298975.1 Ralstonia sp. UBA689 | reverse complement strand
ACACGGAAATCCTGACACTCCCAGCTAGGGTTGTGGCGGGGGCCCACTAAGAATCCATGCGCGGCATGCGGAGCAAAAACCGCGACTCGCCGAGCTATGAGCTCCATCAGCCGAGAAAAATACTCGGTGCGCCGAGTTCAGAGCTCCACTCGCCGAGAAAAAAGCTCGACGCACCGAGTTCGGAACTCCGTTTTCCGAGAAGAAAACTCGACCCGCCGAGCTCAGAGCCCCGGCCGCCGAGCGAAAAGCCTCGAACGTCGAGTTCCAGGCTGCAACGGCCGGCCCCAAAGCGTCGTGGGGTTGCTGCAAAAGGCAGCAATCGCAAAGCAAAAAGCCTTGCGGCCGACGCTTGGAGCGCCGTGCGCAAGGCTTGATGTGTCATTGCCCGGAGTCCGAGCGCCACATGCGGGGCTCCGGATGGCAGTGAGGGCCAACTGCAAGCCCTACTGCAACATAAACGTCTCGTACTCCAACCGATCCAGCTTCCGATCCAGGATCACCAGACTCGCCATCACCACCAGCAGCAGCGACACGGCAAACCCGTACCCATACCAGGCCGGCCCCAACTGCAGCGTGACCCACGTCAGCGCCCCGTTGAGCGCAACAAACGCCGCTGCCAGCCCCAGCACCACACGCCGCCGGTCCAGGTAGAAGAAGATATTCACCACCCCCAGGAACACCACCTGCAAGCTCGCGGCGATGGTGTCGACATACAGCAGCGGCAGATACAGCTCGGAGATCTGCAGCACCCGCAGCACCGAAGCCCCCACGGCAAACAGCACCAGCGCCGCCATCGCCTGGATCTTCACGATCTCGTACAGGCCCGCGCGGATGGTCTGCACCATCGTGTTGCGCATGTCTTCAATATGCTCCAGCGACGCGCCGCCCCGCACGGCATCGTAGAAGGCGTTGTAGTACTCGACAAAGTCCGTCTCGATGCGCACGAGGAACACGGCCATCCCGGGGATGATGCCGAGGTACGCCAGGAACACCGGGATGTCATAGATGACCGACGCATGCAGCGGCCCGATCACCTGCCGCCCGGTGCCCGGCGCATACCAGAACATGAACTTGTCGAGCCAGATGCCGAGGTTGTACAGCAGCCCGATCAGCATGAGCGACGGATACGCAAAGCGCTTGTCAAACACCTCGAACGACAGAAAGCGCCGCCCGCTGAAGTTGCGGTAGATGAGCCCGGCCATGCCGATCAGCAGACACAACTGCCCCAGCACGAAGCCCAGCAGCAAGCCCTCCAGCCCCGCGCGGTTGAACAGCAACGCCAGCAGCACCGTGAGCGTGTAGCCGATCAGGAAGATCCACAGGATGGCCTTGTACTGCTTCATGCCCGACAGGAAGATCACCGCAATCCAGATGTTGGCCATGACCACGAAGCCGGCCAGCATCAGCACCCGGTAGATGGCCGACTGCTGCGGGAATGCGGACAGCATGACCACCAGCCCCAGCCCGCCCGCGATGAGCGTCGTCACGAACGACACGGCGTGGTAGTTGGGCAGAATGAGATCGTCTTGCTTTTCGAAAAACCGGTCAGACGCAAAGCGCGTGAAGGCAAGCTGCAGCGGGCCGGTCAATATTAGGCTCACCGCAATCAGGTAGGTGACCGACACCTGGAATTGCGTGATGAGCGAGCTGGGAATCACGAACGGCAGGCTCAGGATACCGATCAGCAGAATCCCGACGATGGAGAGAATCCACGGCCCCGAGCTGATGATGCCAGCGTAGGTGTAGGCGCGCAGCAGCCCGAGCAGGCTGTCACGCTTGAGCATCTTGCGCAGTTCAAAACCGATGCCGGCCATCAGTGCGCTCCCTTCTTGCCAGCCTGCCCCGCGTGGTACGGGCAGGCTGCGGCGGCGGTCTTGGCGCCGTGCTCGACAGACAGATCGGGCAATGCGTGCAGGCGGTCGTACAGCTCTCGGTAGGCGCCGACCATCATCTCCTGCGTGTAATAGCGCTCGACGCGAGCGACACCGGCAGCCTGCGCGGCGTGCCAGCGGTCTTCATCGCGCAGCAGCGTGAGCACCTCGGCGGCCAGCGCAGCCGGGTCGGCAATGCGCACCACGGCGCCGGCCGCGCCCAGCGCGGCGTCCTCGCCTTCCAGGCCAAACAGCAACTGGCGGCAGGAACCGACGTCCGTGGTGACCGACGGCACGCCTGCGGCAAACCCTTCCAGCACCACCAGTGGCAGCGCCTCGCTGATGGAACTCAGCACCAGCACGCCCACCTTGGGCAGGATGTCGTCGATCTTCTGGAAGCCGAGAAACTTGATGCGGTCGCCCAGGCCCAGGCTCTCGGCCAGGCTGTGGCATTCCTGCGCGTATTCCGGATCTTCGTCTTCGGGCCCGGCGATCCAGCCTTCGGCGTCGGGCATCTCGCGCGTGACGGTCAGCATGGCGCGGATAAAGGTCTTCACGTCCTTGATCGGCACCACCCGGCCGATCAGGCACATCACGTGCGGCACCTTGGCGGGCCGTTTGTCGCGCAGCGCGGCCAGGCGCGGCAGGTTGATGCCGTTGGGGATGCTGCGCGTCTTCTCTTCCGGCGCGCCGTCGATCACCTGCCGCTGCCGGTTGCCCTCGTACAGCGCGATGATGTCTTCGGCGGCGTCATAGCAGACGCGGCCCATGGTCTCGAAAAAGCGCACCCACAAGTCGCGGAAGTAGCTGATTTGCGCGATGTCCTTTTCAAAGATGCTGCGGTTGTCGCGAATCCACTGGCTCTGGAACAGGTCGATCTTGCGTTCCTTGGTGTAGATGCCGTGTTCCGACACCAGCAGCGGCCGCCCGCGACGGTAGCGCAGCAGCGCGCCCAGAAAACCCGCATAGCCCGTCGAGATGGTGTGAAACACCTTCACCGGGATCAGGTTCTCGGCAATGCGCACGAGCTGCCACAGCGGCTTGTGCATGATGCGCACGGTCCAGAAGTAGTCCGTGAACGACGGATCGGTGCAATAGCGCCGGTAATAGTCCGTCATCATGTCCCACGCGCGATGGCTGTAGAGGAACTGGTCCTCGGCCAGCGGGCCATCGTCGCGCAGGTCGTCGATGGCGGCGCGGATCAGGTGGGCCGTGTCGTTGTGGTGTGCGGGGTTGCGCAGCGCATCGTGCAGCTGGCGCGAGCGCTCGAATGCCTTGGCATCACCGCCGCTGGCCTGCACCAGCGGCGGCGCCGGGAAGTCATACAGGTAGTGGCACTCCAGGTGCACCACGTTGTCGGGAATGGCGTAGACGGGCTTGCCGTAATCTTCCCGGCGGCTGCCGATGAAGACGATGGCAAAGCGGACGTCCGGAAACGCCCGGATCATCTGGTTGACCCAGCTCGACACCCCGCCGCTCACGTAGGGAAACGTCCCTTCGAGCAGCAGCGCGATGTCGGCGGACTGGGCGCGTGGAAAGTGATCGCTCATGATATCCAGTAGCGCAACAGCGGGCGCAGCAGCGGCAGCGGCGAGCGGTTGGAGAACTGCGCCAGCGCCGCGCGGGCGCCGGTGTAATCGCGTCTCAGGTAGCAGGCCTCGGCCAGCGGCGGCAGCAGGCGGTCGCGCGGGAAGCCCAGCGCCTCGGCCTGGCGCAGGTGCGCTTCGGCCACGTCAGGCTCACGGCGCGACAGCGCAAGGCGCCCGCGCATGTACCACAGCGCGGCGTTATCGGGCTGAATGCCGAGCGCCGCGCTAGCGTAGCGCTCGACCTGCTCGGCGGTGTAGCGGTAGACGTCGCCCTGCACGAGGTTCTGGTAGATCAGCTCCCAGTACAGGTCGGCTAGGCGCTTGTTGATCTCATAGCGGGCTTCGGGCGTGGTGGCTTCTTCCAGGCGCGGCAGCTCAGCCAGGATCTTCTGCATCAGCACTTTCTCGGCGTTGTCGAGCATGCCGTAGGCCAGCAGGCGGATATCGTCCACCGGGTCGGCCAGCAGGTCCCGCAGCACCGGGCTGGCGGTGCGCGTGGGCATCGACTGCATGGCCACCAGCGCGGTCATGCGGCTCTGCACCGGCGCACGTTCGTTGCTGAGTTGCGCGCGCAGCCGCGCCCCGCCTCCATGCGTCACGCGCGAGATCAGGTGCGCCACAAACACCGGCAGACCGACGTCGGCAATGTCCTTGTCGTCTTCCGGCTTGGGGAACAGCTTGCCGAGCAGCAGGCCGCCCAGCACCAGCAGGCCGCCCGCCACCGGCACAAAGAAGCACAGCGCGACCAGGTAGCCATACGTCCAGACGAACGGCACGCGATAGCGGCGCGGCAGCAGGCGCCAGGCGGCCAGGCCGATGAGCGCAGCGGCAGTGCCCTGCAGCAGCAGGCACGACAGCAGCAGCGCAAGGCTGTTGCCGGCGTGCAGCACCATCACCACCGCTGCGATTTGCGCCGAGATGCCACCGAGCGTGAGCTTGAACATGGTCGCTTGCCTCTCGCCCTACTTGTCCAAGGAAGCATCCAGATGGCAACGCGCCAGGAAACGCACCAGCGCTTCGCCTGGGTGCTCGCCCGTCACATGCAGCGTCTGCGTGCTGATGTGCGCCTCCTCGAAATCGACGCCGAACTGTGCGCGCAGGCTGTCTTCAATGCGCACCAGATAGGCCGACACGGCACCTGCACCGGAGAGCGGCATCAGCGTCACGATGGCGCGGCGTGCCTTGCCACGCGCCTGCCAGACCACGTCCAGCGCGCGACGGCTGCGCAGCACGCTTTCGAACAGTGCGTCGCTGGCCTCGTCCTGATCGAAGATGAGCGCCACCACCGACGAGTCGATGCCCGTATCGCGGTGCAGACGCGCCAAGCGGCCGAGATCGAGCGCGAACTCATACGGCGCATCGGGCACGAGATCCAGAATCTCGGCGCTGACGCTCAGGTGGCGCACGCCGTCGGCGTAGTAACCGAGCAGCACCAGCAGGAACTGCAGGTTCTCGTACGACAGCGACAGGAACGGCATCTGCTGCACGACCACGATACCGATCAGTTCATCGGCGCCCGAGAGCACCGGCGCGCAGGCCACGTAGCGCGAGCCGTCTTCCGGGCTATTCACATTCCGCAGTTCGGGCGCCTGCGGGTGGGCCAGCGTGTGGGTGTCGATGCAATGGCGGATCAGCGGGTCGTCGGCAACGATCTCGAACGGCACGCCAACGCGGGCCACCGGCTCAGTGTCGACCTGGTTGTGCGTCACACGCACCATGGCCGCGACTTCCAACTGGCAGGCCTGCGCCGTCCATTGCAGGAACTGCACGGCGCCGGGCAGTTGGGCTACGTCGGGCTGATTGGCGCCACCGCCATGCTCACGCGCGGCCAGCGCGATGTTGCGCAGTTGCGTGAGGGTGTCGCGCAGCGTGGTCGGCTTGGCCAGCAGGTCGTTCTCCAGCCGCTCGTGCGAGAGGCGCAGCAGGAAGTGGTTCTTGGTGAGCGCCGCCAGGCGGTCGTTCAGGTAACCGTTGACGGTGCGCGCCCGCGACAGCCGCGCACCCCAGATGTCGCCAAACTGCCCACCGACCAGCACCAGCATCAGCCCGCCCAGGAAATACATGCGCGGAAAGTCGCCGGCCTCGGCGGTCTGGCCATAGAACGTCCACCACGCCCCCAGCACCACCAGTGCAGCCATGGCGCCCAGCAGCGTGCCGTAGCGCAGCGCCAGGATGAGCGGCACCAGCCAGATCCAGGGAAAGCCATAACCGAGCAGCAGCGGGTTGTCCGGCACGAACAGCCAGACCACGCCGATGGCGACCACCATGGCGCCCAGCGTCTCCAGCACGGCGCTCGGGCTGGAGACGGCCGGCGCAATCAAGCGCCCATACCAAGTGGACGCACCGATCCCCTGCGCGTTGCGCCGGCGATCGCGCCCGCGCGCCTCGGCGGCGGCAGACTGCATGCCCGGCCCGCCTTTCATCCCGGCTTCGGTTCCAGTCTTCATCAGCCCCGGCCCAGCGGCGAAAGCAACTCGCGCAGCAGCTTCTGCGCCACGGCCGACACGGCATCGCGGCTCCAGCCGGTGCGGCTGCCGGCGGCGCTCCAGATCACGTTGCCGCTCTGCACGTCGATCACCTGCAGCGTGATGCCGACGGCGGGCTCGCCGTCCACGCCCACCTTGTAGCGCCACTCGTCCACCGCGCCGGTCAGGGCGTAGCGGGCTTTCTCGCCGCGCGCCCAGTCCAGTGCACGGGCCACGGCCTCGCGCTCGGCCGGCTCGAACAGCGATTCACTGTTCAGGTTGGCCGGATACTGCTTGAGGTTGGTAAAGCCGCGCGCCTTCAGGATGCTCGCGGCGATGGTTTCGGCGCGCATGCCGGCCTGCGGCGTCTCAGTGTAGTTGACGATGGGCAGGACCACCCACGCGTCCGACGCACTGGTTGCCGGCGCACGGCCGCTGTCGACCACCGCGCAGGCGGACAACGCGAGCACCATGCCGACGCCCGCAGCGGCGGCGAGCCAGCGGCGGCGGCCGGCCTTCATCTTGTCGAGCAACGATGTCATCGGTTTCTCCAGAATGTTCTTCATGTCGTGCTTTCCCCGTTCTTTTGTTGTGTCTCTTGTCAGTACAGCCAGCGGTAGCGCAGGCCGATTTCCGTCAGCGGCGCAGTCCCCGACCGCGTGATCGATTGATGCTCGATGTACAGCGCCAGATGGTCGTTGCCGAACACGCTGCCCGCCACCCCGAGCTGAACCTGCGTACCCCACCCTTCGCGGTTGTCGTGCAGCACGCCCACATCCATGAACGGCCGCCAGGCACGGGTATAGCGATCAAGATAGTCCGTACCGAAGCCGAACAGCATGCCGAACTGCATGAACGAGCGCGGCATGATCTGCTCGACATCCGGCGCGGCGCCAGCCGGCAACAGGCGCGCCATCAAGGGGCTGACCGTGCCCGAAGCGTTATAGCGTGCGTACGTGCCGACCACGCGGATCGTGTAGTCAGGATATTCCACGCGGAAGCGGTGGCCGATCTCGCCGTCGAAGACCATGCCGCTGCCCAGGAACGAGCGATCCTGCCCATAGAAGCGGTCGCCCTCCACACGGGCGCGCACGTATTCGTTTTGCGTCAGGCGCCAGTTGTTGCCGATCGAGAAGAGATCCTTGACGCCGCCCACACGCAGTTGCGGCGTTTCATTGGCCGGCTGGTTGCGGCCGATCGACAGCTCGGTGCCCACCGGCCCGGCCTGCCCGAGCAGCCCGTCCAGCCGGAACGCAGTGAGCGAGGCCAGCCCCTGGCGCCAGCCCACCGTGCCCTTCCACTGCGTGTTCTGCGTCTGGTACTGCGAGATCCAGTCGACGCTGCGGTCCTGCGCGGGCACGCCCGTGAGCTGCGTGTCGTCGGTCGAGCGCTGGTTGCGCTGGGTGGCGCGCAACAGCATGCTGTAGTGGTCGGTCAGGCGGATGCCGGCTGCGGCGCTGCTCTCGAAGTAGGTCAGCGGTGCCTGCTTGAACCACGTCTCGCGCGGCTCCAGTGCCTGGGCATTGGTCAGCAGCGTCTCTTGCACACGCCCGTGGAGCTGGTCGTCGTCGGGCGCCGTGCTCAGGCCTTCAAACGACAGGCGCTGCGCCTCGCCCAGGCGGTCTGTCATCACGTTCGCATCGATGCGGCTGTACAGCGGGATACGGTCGGGCGTGTCGTCCAGCAGGCGGTTGAGCGTCTGCAGATCGTGCTCGGCCAGGGCGATGGAGATTTCGGCATAGGCCGGGCGCGTCATGCGGCGCGCGTATTGCTGCAGCAGCCAGGCACGCGCCAGGTCGTTCGCCTCCTGCGACAACGCCCAGCCGAGCGCCGCCTCCTTGGCGACGGCGGAGACGAGTTGGTCGCTCACACGCGCCGGCTTGCGCTTGTCGGACGGTGTTTCTGGCGGCTCGGGAGGCAGCGTATCGATGTCGCCCAGCTCGGATTGATCCGTGGCGGAACGGCCGCCCTCGCGTGCTTCCTTGGTGGCACGGCGGTCGTCGCGCAGCAGCTCGATCAGCAGGCGCTGCGACAGGTCGCCCGAGCTGAACGTTTGCGCCAGCGCCACGCGCCGGGCCCGCAGTTCGGTGCGGGCCTCTTCTTCCAGCGGCACGGCGTCGTTGTCGCCCACGGTGACGCGCGTACCGACGCGGCGGCCCGCAGGCGCCTTGGTCTTGTCCTTTGCGCCGGCAGCGTCGGCACCCTCGGCACGCCACAGCAGCCACCAGGCCTCGCGACGCAGGCCCCAGGCGGCATCGGCCTGGCCGGCCATCTCGCGCGCATCGGCGTAGGCCAGCAGCCAGAGCGGATCGGTCTGCATCGATTTGCCCTGGCGGCCCAGGAAACGCAACGCGAGGTTGGCGTCGAACAGTTGCAGGCCGGCGGCGGCATAGGCGCCCCAGTAGGCGGAATCGTTTTCGGCTTCGCCACGCCACAGGGCCAGGGCGCGCTTCAACTCAGCGTTCTGCCCAGAGTCGAGCAGGCCCCACAGGAAGGCCGCCTTCACGTCACTGCCGGCATCCGGCAACGTGACGGCGCGGCGCAGGTCGCGCATGGCGGCATCCCACTGGCCGCTTTGGCGGTAGTACTCGGCACGGGCGCCCAGCACGCCGGCGGATTGCTCGGCAGCTTTGCGCTGCGCCGGTGTGAGCGAAGCGAGCAAGCCGTCGATGCGGCGGAAAGCGCGCGCGCGCGTGTAGTAATAGATGGCCTGCTGCAGGTGGACCATCGTGCCGTCCTTGCGGAAGGCCAGTTCGGCCAGGCGGCCGGCGTCGATGGGGCTGGCGTCGTAGAAGTCGATCATCGACGTCAGGTCGTCGGGCTCGGCCGTGCCGCCACTCAGCAACTGGCGGTACGCCTCGCGCGCCAGGTCGTCGCGCTGGTTCAGGCGGGCAAGCTGGGCGAAGGTGCGCCAGTACAGATCGTCCGTCGGCGTGGCTGCCTTGGTGGCTGCCTGCATGGCGGCGAGCGCCTGTTCGAACTTGCCGCGCACGTACAGGATATTGGCGAGCTTGAGCGCGTACTGCGCATTGGGGCCGAATTCCTGTTGCAGGCGCACGTAGGTCTCGTAAGCCTGGTCGTCCTTGCCGGCGCGTTCGGCCAGCATGGCGTAGCGCTCAAGGACGGCCTGCCGGTGCGGCCCACGCGCGATGCTGCTCAGATACGCCAGTCCTTCCACCGGCTCGCCCAGGCGTTCGTAGGCCGCGATGATCTGGTCCAGCAGCTTCATGTCGCCGGGCTGGCGGCTGGCCTGGTAGCGCAGCGCAGCCAGGTAGGCGTGGTCTTCGTTGAGTGCGGGCGCCAGGCGCAGCACGTTGTGCCAGGCTGCCTCGTCGCCGGTCGATTGTGCGTAGGCCAGCCAATAGTTCAGCGCCGCCATCGGCTGGCGGTTCCATTCGGCCACCTGCGCGGCACGCTCGGTCCAGATCTTCAGGTCGGGGCGCTGGCGCACGGCTGCCTCGGCCACGCGCATGGCGTCGTTCAGGTTGCCGCTGCCCATGAAGACGCGGTAGGCGAGATCGTAATCCTCGGCATTGAACGGCGCGATGCCGCGCACGATGGCCTGGGCACCGGTCGGCTGCGAGGACGAAGCGCCGGCATCGCCAGCCTTGTCGGCAACGTGGCGGATGCGTGCGGCGTGGCGCTCGCGACGGGCCAAGCCTTCCGGACCATCCATGAACACCACGTCTGCCGGCGACGGCAGGGGCTCCGGCCGGCCGGCAAATGCCCAGTCATGACGCGCGCCATCGGCCGCCAGGGCTGCCAGGGCCACGCCTTCCTCCGTCCGATGCCACGACAGATGCAGCAGACGGCGCGCGTATTGATCCGCCAGGTCGGGGCGGTTGCAGGCCATGGCCAAGCGCGTGAGGAAGCGCAGCGTTTCGGTATCGTCGATCAACGGGCCGACGCGGCGCTGCGCTTCGGTCATGGCGTCGTCGAGCAGGTTGCCGCTTTGCAGCGCCTTGAGCCCGGCGATGAAGTAACGGCGCTGCTCGTCGAGCGACTTGGCGGCATCCTGTGCGGCAAAATTGGCCGCCGCCGCTGCGCGGTATTCGCCCACGCCCAGCGCAATCTCGGCGGTGCGCGCCTGCCACTGCGAGGCACGTGCCACGTCCTGCCTGGCCAGGCGCTGGTAGAACTGCACGGCAATAGCGCCCTGGTCCAGCGCGCGCGCCTTGGTGGCCAGGATTTCCAGCTCGGACGCCGTCCAGCGGTAATCGAGGGCTTGCTTGAGCAGGCCGCGCAGATCCTCCAGCATGGCCGCGCGTTGCGGGTCTTTCGGCTGCAGCGCATAGGCGCGCTGCTCGCGGATGGCGATGTCAAGCAGCAACGCTTCGCGGTCGAGCGACTTGTCGTGCAGCGCGCGCATGCGGGCCACCATGGCCTCGGCGTCTTCCAGGCGGCCGGTGCGCACGTACTGGGCCGCCAGCACGCTGAGGAACTCGCCGTCGTTCGGGCGCACGCGCAGCCAGGCTTCCAGGTAAGCCACCGACAGCGCATCGACCTTCCCGCCTTCGAGCAGGCGCGCCTCCAGACGCTCGCGCGGAAACATCAGGGCGAGCGCCAGCCCGATCAGCGCGCCAAGCGTGCCGATCAGCCAGGCCGGCAACAGCCGTTCACGCGGTGTCAGGTCAGCAGACCACATCGATACGTTGATAGCTCACGGTTTGTGCGGCGGTTCCAGTCAGGTCGACACGCAAGGTGTTGTCTTGTGCGCGGGCGGCACGCGCTGGGCTGCCGTTGACCTGCACACGGCATGCGCCGGCATCGGCCAGGCGCACGAACGGCTTGTAATAACCGCCCGCCTCGAACGTCATGCCGTTGCCGCTGCGCTCGAAGTTGCGCACAAAGGCCGCGGCTTCCGCAATGTACGCCGGCTTGGCCGATGCTGTCTCGGGTGCGACGATAAAGCGCGCCGCACCATCGTCGAGGTGGATATAGAGGCCACCCGCAGCCTGCCCATAACCCGCCACGCCCTGCGCATCGGCCAGGCGCGGCGTGCCGGGCGCCATCCAGCGCAGTTCGCGCAAATCTCCGTTACCGCGCACGACCCAGGTGTCGCCGTTGGCGTCGCCGGGGGTGCCACTTTCGCGGGCGATGGCCATGTCGCGAAAGTCCAGCACCTTGACCACGTATTCGGTCGAGTAGATCGGAAACACTGGCTGCGAGAGCGCGTAGTCGTAGACCTTCTTCAAGGCCTTGAGCGACGCGAGCTTGGTACCGGAGTACATGTGGTAGTAGATATTGATGGGCTTGAACCGATACGGAGTATCGGTCATCTGCAGCGTTTCAATCAGCCGATCGAAACCGTAGAACGGCCCTGTCCAGTCATTGGTATAGACGTTTTCGTTCTGATTGGGCGCAAACACCTGGTAAGCGCCCGGCCCCTTGTCGATGCCCAGCGGCGCAATGTCCGTCCATGACGGCGAGCTGCGCGTGATGGTCGTATCGCCGCCGTTGATGTTGAGCACGCCTGCATCCTGGGCCATGCGCACGGCCACTTCGGGCGGCTGGCAGTCGCCCGACCATTGCAGGATCTTCACGCGCTTGCCCGGCGGCGCCAGACGCTCGTTGATGTAGCCGATGGACCCGCCAATCTCCCGGTCGAGGCTGAACTTGTAACCGGGAATGGACAGCGCGAAGGCTGTGTCACCGCCTCCCCGATCCGCGCCCGGACCGCCCGGGGCGGTGCCCGGCACCGTGCGGCTCCAGTCGAACGGGTGCGAATAGGTATGCGTGCCCAGCTCAACGTAAGGCAGCGCGAACATCTTGCGGGCGATGGCCTCCAGGCGCGGCGTCAGCTTCGGATACAGGCCGCTGGCGCCCACCTCCCCCTCGATGACCGACAGCGTGGTCGGGATGCGGTACTTCTCCCAGACATCCTGCAGCAGCGCCTCGCCCGAGTATTCCGGGCCGGGAAACTCGGCGCGCGAGGCAAAGCCGTCGCCATCGACGTGCACGAGCATCAGGCGGCGGCCGTTCTCGGTGGTCACGTCGGGAATCGGCATGTTGGGCAACGCCAGCGCGCGGCGCAGGAATTCGATGGGCTGCACCACCCAGCGGGCCTGCTCGACGGTATCCATCGAGAACACCGCATATGGGTTCAGCACATAGCCACCCCAGTCGGTGATGGCGGCGGCGTCGAACTCGAAGTTGCCCGACTTCAGGCGCAACAGCGATTGGCCATGGCCTTCGACCAGGATCGGCTGGGCCTCGCGGCGCTCTGGCTGCGGCGCCATCTCGAAGCCCATGATCTTGTCTTGCGACACCACGGTCAGCGGCCCGTTGGCGCGCCCGCGCACGAGCTGCAGCTTGAACATGTCGGCCATGCTGGCGTCCACCGGCAGGCCGAACTGGTTCATGAAGGCGATGTGTACGCCGTCATGGATGCGCTGCCGCACCCACGACGAGAGCGCGGCCACCTGCTTGATCGGGCTGGTGTTGACCCACACCACCACGCCGGCGTAGCGGTCGGGCGGCACGGTGGCGGGCAAAGGCTTGTTGATGTCGGCGTACTCGACGTCGTAGCCGAGAAAGTTGAGCGGCATGGCGACAAAACGCACGCCCTCGCTGGTGTCGATGGTGGCGCGCGGGTCGCGATCCTGCAGGATCAGCACCTTGCGCGGCAGCACCTCGATACGGCCCACGCCAATGGTCGACAACTCCGGATCGGTCACGTACGGAACCAGCCCCTGCGCCTTGATGCGCTTGGCTGTCTCACGCGCGCAGGTGCGGTCCGCCGGCGGGCAGTAATCGATGGCGATCACGGGCAGATGGTATTCGTCGCGGATCTTGCGCGCCTGGCCCATCAGCCATTCGCGGTCGGCGTCGCTCACTTCCTTGTACTGCTTGGCGCCCTGATCCCAGCCTCGATACAACGATTCAAACGCCACCGCATACGCCAGATCATGCACCTGCGGCAGGATCTCGTAACCGCGATTGAAGATCAGCTTCGCCTCCGGATAGCGCGCCTTGATTGCCCGGATTGCGCGCACCATGCCAGCTTCCTGCGCCGCGCGCGCGGCATCGTCCTTGGCGACGATCTGGTACGAATCCAGCGTATCGAGGAAGAAGCCCCGATAGCCCTTGTCCCACAGCGGCTTGATCACGTGATCGACATAAAAGGCCGGCCACTCGGGCTGGGCCTGATCGACCACACGCGAGGCCCAGGCGTCGTTGCGCCCGGACAGCCACGCCTTGGGCAAATTCTTGTACCAGCGGCGAGCGGGCGTGACCTCGCCCACGCTCACGTAGGCATACCACTGCGTCTTGGGTGTCTTGAACTGAGACGGATCGAAACCGTGGTCCGGCTCGACCACCACCGCATCGAAGGCGCGCAACTGTGCCACGGGCGGTTTGTCGCCGTAGTACCACGCGATGTTCGGCGCGCTGGCCGAGATGGAAGATGCAACTCCTGACGCACCTGAACCGGTGGTGGCAGGCGCTTGTTGAGCAAGCGTCACACAAGGCATCGACACCATGGCCGCCGCAAAGAGCGCCGCCAGTCGTCCGATCGTCCCTGCCGTATTCCCCCGTTTCCCCCCGGTGCGCCGCTGTGAACGGCTGAGAACCAACATGACCTTCCACTCCTGCGCAACTGTGTGCACGCGTTAGGCCGATCTGCGCCGGCACTGAGAAGTGGGCGCCTACTATGCTTACGCCCTGCGGAACATCTGTCTTTTTTCTGGATTGCCGCCTGCAAACGCAGGCCCCGCAAGGCAAACCGAGGCAGTATGGTCCGAAGGTGCAAGTATCGCCGATGGCGCGGGTACGCTGCAAACCACTTTTTCGATGACCAAGCCCCACGCTGGGGCATAGACAATTCTTTCGGGTGAGCTCCACCTGTTGCGGTTTGACAAAGCGATCGGCGCTGCACCATGATCAGCCGAAGCCACATTCCCATTCCGAGCGGCAGCGCGACGGCTACGGCACAACCGCGCGCCCGCCCCGCCGTCATGCCCGCCGTCACCCTCATAGCGCTCATCCTGATCAGCGCCTTCTTTTCCGCCTCCGAGATCGCCCTGACGGCCTCGCGCCGCGTCCGCCTGCAGACGCTATCCGACGATGGCGACGCCCGCGCCCAGCACGTACTGCAGCTCAAGGACACGCCCGGCAACTTCTTCACCATCGTGCAGATCGGCGTGAACGCGGTGGCCATCCTTGCCGGCATCATCGGCGACAGCCAGGTCTCTGGGCCGCTGGCCACGTGGCTGGGCGACTGGCTGCCGGCCGCCCGCGCCGAGCGCGTCGCCAACATCGCCGGCTTCATCATCGTGACGAGCGTGTTCATCCTGTTTGCCGACCTGCTGCCCAAGCGCCTCGCGGTGCTCTACCCCGAGCGCTGCGCCTTGGGCATCATCGGACCGATGCGAACGTGCCTGCGCGTGCTGCGGCCGGTGGTGTGGCTGTTTAACGGCGCGGCGGATCTGTTTCTGAAGCTCTTTGGCGTGCCCACGCACCGCGTCGAGCAGATCACCACCGAAGACATCACCGCCATGGTGGGCGCCGGCGCGGAGGCCGGCGTGCTGCGCAAGCACGAGCTGGCCGTCATCGAGAACGTGTTCGAGCTGGAATCACGGACCGTCACCTCGGTGATGACCGTGCGCGACGAGGTCGTCTACTTCACCATCGACGAGCCGCTGGAATCCATCAAGCTGAAGATCATCGCGCAGCCACATGCGGAATATCTCGTCTGCCGCGACGACATCGACTCGGTGCTCGGCTTCATCGCCTCCAAGGTCATCCTGCAGCAGATCCTGTCGGAAGAGTCCTCCGCCGTGATCCGCAACCTCGGTAAGCACTACGACAAGAACCTGCTGGTGCTGCCCGATACGCTCAACCTGTCGCAGGTGCTCACGCGCTTTCGCGAGATGCACCAGAGTTTTGGTGCGGTGATCAACGAATACGGCCTGGTGGTGGGCGTGGTCACGCTGGACGACCTCGTCGGCGCGGTGATGGGCGACATCCTTTACCTGGGCGAGGACGAGCAGATCGTGCGCCGCGACGACGGCTCATGCCTGGTTGACGGTGTCACGCCCATCGGCGACGTCAAGCGCGCCTTCGACCTCGACGACCTGCCCGGCGAGCATCAGGTCGAAACCCTCGCCGGGCTGGTCATTTACGCACTCAAGCGCATTCCCAAGAAGAGCGAAAGCGTCGACATCGGGCCCCTGCGCATCGAGGTGCTCGACATCGACAACCACCGCATCGATCAGTTGCTGGTCTCGCGGCGCACGGGCGAGTCCGACAGCGCGCCGGCCGGCGCCCCGCCCTCGGCGTCATGAGCGGCAAACACTTCCTTGGCAGCAAACATGCCGTTGAGCGCCGCCGGAAAGCCGGCGTATAGCGCCATCTGCAGGATCGTCTCGACAATCTCGTCGCGCGTGAGCCCGACGTTGAGCCCAGCGGCAATATGCACCTTCAACTGCGGCGCCGCATTGCCGAGCGCCGTGAGCGCGGCAATGGTGGCGATCTCGCGCTCGCGCAGCGTCAGGCCCGGCCGGCTATAGACGTCGCCAAAGCCGAACTCGACGATGTAGCGGCCAAGGTCGGGCGAGATGTCCGCCATGGCCTCGACCACGCGCTCGCCGGCCACGTCATCGACTTCCTTGAGCTTTTGCCAGCCCCGGGCGTAGCGGTCGTTTTGCGGGCTGGTGGGATTGGCGTGTTGGGCGATCGTGGTCATGCGCGTCCTCATTCGGTTTGCGTTGGTGTCTGCGAGATGAGGAAGCGGAACCCTGCGCGGCTTCAATCCTGGCCCGGATGCCGTCATAGATGACGAGCTTCTCGCGCAGCATGGCCAGCGTTTCGGTCCGCGCGCGCAGCTCCGCTTCCAGCGCCGCCGCATGCAATTCGAGCATGCTGCGCCGCATAGACACGCTCTCCAGACTGTCGCCCTGCCGCCGCAGCGCAGCGTACTGCTGCATCTGAGCGATCGGCATGCCGGTCTCGCGCAGGCGCAGCAGGAAGGCAAGCCACGTCATGTCTTCAGCACGGAAGACGCGGTGGCCGTTGTCGCGGCGCTGCACGCTGTCGAGCAGGCCGATGCGCTCGTAGTAGCGCAGCGTGTGCGTCGACAGGCCGGTGGTTTCTGCGGCTTGGCGAATGGTCAGGAAAGTGGTCATGAGCGGAGCTTAGAAGTTAGAGCGCACTCTAAGTCAAGCGACTTTATCGCGATTCCCGCCGAAGGCCCAAAACAAAACGCCGGTCCCCATTTTGGAGGCCGGCGCCTTGGTGTGCAGAAAAAGCGGCTGGCTGCGGGTTGATCAACCGCCCACGCCGTACGCGCTCTTGTCCTGCAGCTTCGGACGGTGGTCGCGCTTCTTTTTCTTCTTGTGATGCGTCTTCTTCTCACCTGCAGCCGGCTCCGGAGTCGAAGCAGCGGGTGCCGGGGCGGCGGCAGGCGCAGCCGGCGCGGCCGGGGCCGCAGGAGCGGAAGCCTGCGCGAATGCGCCGGCGCTGAAGACTGCAGCCACGAGGGCGGCCAGGAGCTTGTTCATCGTATTGTCCTTATAAAGAAACTCGATTGCGGCGCACCCGATACCGGGTGGGACGTGACCCAACGCGTCCCGCGCCACTGCCGTTCAACGCGCGAGTCCAGTATCGGGATGACCCGCGCATCACCACGCAGTGTGGTGCACCCTTTTGCCGCTGTCCACACAAACCCTGACGATACGCGGATGCGTGAATCCGCATCTTGATGAGTCTCAACACAAGTTGACAAACACTGCGTAGCACTCCTTCTACATTGTTACGCACGCTTACATCGTGGGCAGAACGCTTACAAACGGCGGTGCACGCCCTCACGATGTGAGGCGTTTTTGGAGGCATGGATCGCAACTGGGACGAGATCCATGTATCTGAAGTCCCGCAATATCCGCTAAGGAGTTTCACATGAAAGTCGCTCAATCCCTGGCCGCTCTGATCGTTGCTGGTGCCTTCGCAGCCCCCGTGTTCGCCGCTGGCACCGCCTCCGCACCGGTCGCTGCCGCTCCCGCTTCGGCTCCGGCCGCTGCGGCGACGACCACCGAGGCCGCTTCGGCACCGAAGGCTGAAGCCAAGCACGCGAAGAAGCGTCACGCGCACAAGAAGGCGCACAAGGCTGCAGCCAAGTCGGAAGCCAAGACCGACGCCGCTTCGGCACCGAAGGCCGCTGAGCCCGCTAAGCAATAAGGCTGGTCTGCGCCATGAAGAACGCCGGGGCATCCCGGCGTTTTTTATGCGCGATCGGAGCCGGCACACTGCTGCCGTGTCGGCCCCGTTGCCGCATCAATGCTGATACGGCAGACGCTTCGTGCCTTCGATCTGCACAGCCTGGAGCTTGTGAGGCTTGAGGCCCAGCTCGCTCAGGATGGTCGGCGCGATCTGGTTGGTGTCGACGCGCTCGTCCACGATGTTCGCGTCGATGCCCGCGCCCCACACCACGATCGGCACGTGGCGATTTTCCGGGCGGAAGCCACCATGTTCGGCGATCTTCGACAGTTTGCTGCCCGCCCACACCGAGCCCTGCTGCGCAATGCCGACCACATCTGGGAAACGGTCGTCGCTGGGCTTCACGCCAAACAGATCAGCCACTTCCTCACCCACCACGAAGCGGCTGGCACCAGCTTGCATGAACGGCTTGGCGACGGCATTGCCGGCGGCGTCCGAGCCAATGCCCGTGCCCGAGTAGCCGAGCAGGAATTGCTTGGCGAACTTAGAATGACGTGCCCGCCGCTTTTCTCTCGACCTCTACCGCTCACCCCATGCTCTCTTCGCGCGTCCTGCCCCGCTTTGTGCTTGCCTGCCTGCTCGTCATCGAGGCGCTCGCCGGCACCAACGCCACGGCACAGACCGCGCCCCCCGCGACGAACGCCGACGCCATTGACGGCGACTGGAGCATCGCCGTCGGCCCGTCCGTGTACGTGGCACCGAAGTACCCGGGCGCAAAATCAAGCTTCGTGTTTCCGTGGATCGATCAGGAGATCGAGTACAAGCGCCGGTTCTTCTCCAAGGGCATGGACTTCCTGGGCGTGTACCTCGCCAACGACGACACCTGGCAGGTGGGCGGCAACTTCCAGTTCGACCCGACCTGGCGCCACGCGCACGACGATGCCCGTCTCAATGGTCTGGGCAACGTCAACGCCACCGTGCGCGCCAAGGCGTTCGCGCAATACACCGTGTCGTTCCTGACGCTGTCCACCGATGCCGAGCAGGACATCCTCGGCAACCGCCAGGGTCTGATCGCCAACGCCGATGCGTATGCCAGCGCGCCGCTCGGCCGCTGGCTCTTTAGCCTTGGCGCGGGCGTGTCTTGGACCAACGGCCAATACATGCGCACCTTCTTCGGCGTGGACGACGGGCAAAGCGCGCACTCGGGCCTGCCGGTATTCGCCACGCATGCCGGCGTGCGCGACGTCCACCTCAACGCCATCGTCACCTGCAAGCTCGACGACCGCTGGACCGCCAACGGCTCGGTGACCGCCGCACGCCTGCGCGGCGATGCGGCCGACAGCCCCATCACCCAGCGTCGCCAGCAGGCCACCGCGATGGCGTCGCTCACCTACCGGTTTCGCTAAGGCTGCCCCCGCCCTTTTCCGAGGAGCCGCGCATGACATTCGACCCGTCAACGCTGAAGGCTCTGTGCTTCGATGTGCAAGGCACGCTGGTGGATTTTTATACCCCGCTCATCGAAGCCGGCGAAGCGCTGGCCGCGCGTCGAGAGTTCGTCGCCGACTGGCCTGAAGTCATTGCACGCTGGCGCGCCAGCTACCGCGCGGGGATGGACGCCATCCTGGCCGGAAACCGCGGCTGGACTTCCACCGACACCATCTATCGTGAAGCACTGGATGCGCTGCTGCACGACTATCCGTGGGCACAGCACGTGAGCGCGGAAGACCGTGATGCGCTCAACGCGACGTGGAGGCGGCTGCGCCCGTGGGCCGATACGGTGCCGGGGCTAAACCGCCTGCGCTCACGCTATCTGACGGCGGCGCTATCCAACGGCAGCATGGCTTCGGTGGTCCGCATTGCACGGCATGGCGGGCTGTCTTTCGATGCCCTCTTGACCGGCGAACTGGTGCAGTCGTTCAAGCCCGATCCGAAGGTTTATGGCCTTGCCATCCGCTCGCTTGGCGTGGCGCCCGGCGAGATCATGATGGTCGCATCGCACAAGTACGATCTGGTGGCCGCCCGCGCGCTGGGCTTGCGCACGGCATTCATTGCGCGGCCGCTGGAGTTCGGCCCCGGGGCGGCGGTCGACACCACGCCCGACCCGACATTTGACTGTAACGTGACCGACCTGGAAACGCTGGCAAGCCAGCTTGGCGCCTAGCGCGCAATCGGTTGCCCGTGTGCCAAACACGCCTTGGCGGCCGCTTGCGCACGAGACAAACACTCATCAAACCAGAACTTCAGCCGCGCGCCTCTCACCCAAATGGAGCATGCTTCTTTTTAGCAACAGGCGTGTTTGCAGTCTGCCTCAACCGCAACGAATTTTTTTGGTAGTCTGTTTTGCAAGCACGCGATCGCCTCCGATCCATGCATGCGGGCAGCGAGCGATGTCTTCATACAAGTGGATGAACACTTGCAAGACAGGAGGGCTTGACCATGTTGCGGTGGATTGCAAACTGGGCTTTGAATCACGCGCCTTCTCCCGAGAAGCAGGCCGAGCGTGCGCTGACTGAATTGCGCATGGAGCTGTACCAGGCGGAACAGCGCGTTCTCGACGCGCAGATGCATGCGGACTACTACCGCGCCCGCCTGACCTTCCTGGAAGAGGTGGTCAAGAAGGGGATCGAGCGAGTCTCCGACCAGCGCAAGGGTAAGCAGGAAAGCGCGCATGCGCTGCGCGCCGGACTCAAGTTCACCGCTGAACTATGGCGCGAGTCACAGTCTCAATCGCAATCCCGTGAATCGCATGCCCTTCGGCGGCGCACCGCGATGTCGTTCATCGATCCGCAGGACGCACCGATCGATGCGCACCGAGATCCGAAGATCCATCACATTTCCGAGATTCCGACAGGCTCGCATTTCGACGGCAACCCACTGCCGCAGGCCAAGCATGTCGCATCCGAAAAACTGTAGCGCGTAAGTTGCGCCAGCGCGCCGGCAAACAAAAAGCCCCTTGGCCGTGAGACCAAGGGGCTTTTGCTACTGCTGGGAGGGTGTCATTCCCATCCAACACGCAATCGTTTGAAAATAAAAGGATTTTCAACATCCCCTTGCAGGGCATACCCCCAGAAATACCCCCAAAGGTATCGGCTACAGTCGGAGCGTATCGGACATAGTCTCTACTCGCCCGAATCGAAGTTCTCATTTCTCACCCGGTGAGCCGCGTATGGTCAAAACACAACACACTGAAGGCCGAGGTGGTCTCGGACGCGCCGCGCATGGCGTGGTTCCGGCGTCGCCCGGCAGCCGGTGTCATCGTGCATAGCGGCCGTGGCAGCCAGTATTGCAGCGGCCTGTTCGAGGATGCGCTCAAAGCCTACGGCATGCGTTCGTCGATGAGCCGGTGCGGTGGCTGCTGGGATAATGCGCCGACCGAAGGCTTGCGGGGCTCGCTCAAGGTTGAGCGCTTGCATGGTCGGCAGTTTGCAACTCGGCGTGCCGCCATGGATAAAGTGGTTGATTGGCTCTACTTCTGCAATGCCCGTCGGCTGCACTCGACACTCAAAAACGTCAGCTCCATGACGTTCGAGAAAAGCTGGGCCACCTCTCAACAAGGCAAAGCGGCCTGACTTTGTCGGCTTTGGGATCCGTGAAACAGGGGCAAGGTCAGCATGGTGCCGCGTCCACAAGTTCAACGTGAGCATTGGGTTCGCTAAGGGAGCGAACATTTACGCCGCAGGATGACGAATTCAGGTCGAACCTTGCCTCGTAATCCTGATTTGCTTTCGGCACAAAAGAAGCAGCTACCGAGCACTGGTACCAGCTCTCAGGCGTCGTCTGGAATACAAGGGTGATGGGCTGATTTGCCTCGACATAGAGTTCAGCGACGTCCTTGCTCGGCGCGTCGGGCATGCTCAACGATCTGCCGCGATAGCCGCTGCTGCCGACGATACCTCCCCAAAGGGTGCCCGCCCCCTTTGCTGACCAGTCAACACAATCTCGTCCAGGAATACCCTTCACAAAGCCATTCGAAATCACGCGCAGCCGTGCTCGATCAGAAGAATCCGCCTCTGACATATTGGTGAACTGCATGCCGAGACCACTGCAACCGGCAAGTAATCGGCCCTGAACAACGCCCTCA
>NZ_DBMV01000011.1 GCF_002298975.1 Ralstonia sp. UBA689 | reverse complement strand
CACGAAATTACTGACAGGCCCGGCTGTGCGCCCCGACAGCACTTCAGCCAGCACGAACCGGCGCCGGCCAAGAGGCAGCGCAAACATTGGGCGGCTGGCTGAGTTCGCAGCCAAAAGCGGATGCTGGCGACGCAGCCTGAGCCGCCGCCACCGCTACACCGTCGACATGCGCCGGACGATTTCCCGCAAGAGGTAGTTCGCAGCCGGACCCAGCCGCCGCCCGGTCCGGGTGATCACGTAGCGATCAAACGTACGGGCGATCGGATGGTCAAGCGGCACGGCCTTGACTTGCCCAGCAGTAATCCGCTCCTGAGCGGCCCCGCGCGTCATGAAGGCAACGGCCAGGTTTTGCGCCGCGATGGCCGAGGCGCTCCAGAACCGGTCGCACCGGAATGCCGGTACGTACGTCCGCCCGATATCAGCCACGATCGCGTTGATATAGCGCTGCACCCCGAACTCCGCAGGCATGAAGACGAGGCGCTCGTTGGCCAGCTCTTCCATCTTGACGGACTTGCGTGAGGCCATCGGATGGTCGACCGAGAAGATGGCGCACAAAGGCTCGCTCTGGAACAGGCGCGCGGTCAGCGTTGGATCATTCGTGGCGCCGATGGACACGCAAATGTCGACCACATCCTCCCGGATCATGGAGATGAGTTGGGACAGCGGGCCGGTGCGCAGCTCCACGACAATGTCGGGGTATTTGTCCAGGAAGGGCTTGAGCGCCACCGAGACCAGGCCCGTCACCATCCCCTCGCCGACAGCGATGGTGACTTGCCCCCGCTTCAGGCCGCGATATTCATCAAGCTGGGCACGGAAGCGGCGGGCATTGCGCTCGCAATCATGAAAGTAATCGACCGCCATCTGGCCCGCTTCGGTCAGCTCCATCTTGCGGCCCCGTCGCGTGACGAGCGACAGCCGCAGTTCACGCTCGGCCAGCGCAACCTGCCGGCTGATGGTCGAGACGTTCACATCCAGGCCAAGTGCCGCCTGACGCATGCCGCCGTACGTGGCGATCGCCACCAGGTACTGCAAAGTGCGCTCTGAAAGGCTTTGTCCGAGGGCGTTCAATGACGGCTCCTATGTTGCATGGGGTGCAACATTTTCGCAGGCTGAAGCGCAACTTTCCACGCCTGCTTTCACTGATACTCGTCACCAAAGTCGGTCAACGGATGCGGACATTCCCACGCCGAACAAACCAAACAGACCAAAACAAAACACAGAGTGGATCAACGCTCGAACGCATGGATGGAGGAGCATCATGAACAACGTCAGCCAGCCCGTTGAAGGCGTGGAGCAGAAGCTCCAGGCATCCCACGCGGCCAAGGGCAAAGACCCGATCAACCCCTACGTGCTGCTGTTCGGCATGCTGGTGCTGGCCACCATTGCGACATGGCTCGTGCCAGCGGGCGAGTTCTCCCGCACGGTCAGCAATGGCGTCAGCCTTGTTGTTCCCAACAGCCTGAAAGCCGTCCCGCAGCACGGCGTGATGCCCGGCGAGATGTTTGTCGCGCTGGCCAAGGGGATGGTTGATTCTGCGGCGATCATCTTTCTGATTCTGTTTACCGGCGGTGCGCTGGCCGTGCTGGAAGCGACGGGCGCGGTGCGCAATGCGCTGGGCATGGTGGCGCGCGGAAATGGCGCGCGCGCGCACATCACCGTCATCGTCATTTGCGTGGTCTTCTCGCTGCTGGGCACGCTGGGCGTGGTGACGAATTCGGTGGTGGCGTTCGTCCCGCTTGGTCTGCTGCTTGCGGAATCAATGGGCCTGTCGAAAGAAATTGGTGCGGGCCTGATTTATCTGGGCACGTATGCGGGTTTCAACACCGGCATCCTCAACCCGGTGACGACCGGCTTGACGCAGCGCCTGGCCGGCCTGCCGATGTTCTCGGGCATGGGGTTCCGGGTGTGCATCTACATCGCGTTCCTGATCGTCACCATTGTGTTTCTCATCGTCCGGGTTCGCGCGTATCAATCGCAATCGCGTGGTGCCGTGCAATCCATGGCCGCCGTGCCGCCTTCGCCCATGCAACAAGGCGCACGGCTGGACCTGCGGCAGGGCGTGGTGGTTGGCATCGTGGTCGTCTGCCTGTCGGTCTTTGTCTACGGTTCGTCAACGCTGCACTGGGCGGAGACGGAGATGGTGGCCATGTTCCTCATCATGGCAATTGCCGCAGGTGCCGTGAGCGGCATTCGGCCGGGCAAGATTGCAGATACGTTCATGCAAGGCTGCGGCGGCCTCGTCAAGGGGGCGCTGGTGGTGGGGCTGGCGCGGGCCATCTCGATCGTGCTGAGCCACGGCAAGATCCTCGACACGATCGTCAACATGCTCGCCGGATGGCTGGCGCCGCTGGATTCCACCCTGGCCGCAATTGCCATGTTCTTGAGTGCCGCGCTGATGCACGTCGGTATCTCGTCCGGCTCGGGTGAATCGGCCGTGCTGATCCCGATCTTCGCGCCGCTGGGCGACACGCTGCACCTGACCCGGCAGGTCACGGTGCAGGCGGTGCTGCTGGGCGAGGGCTTCATGAACTGCTTCAACCCAACGTCCGGCGTGTTGATGGCCGTACTGGCAACGTCCGGCATTCCGTACCTCAAGTGGGTGCGTTTTGTCGCGCCGCTTCTGGCTGCGTGGTTTGTCATCTGCATCGTCGCCATTGCAGCAGGCGTCGCCATGCATCTGGGCCCCTTCTAGTTTGTCCGCCGCTTCCGTTTCCGTTTCTGCTTGAGTCGAACATGCTTTTGCCCAACCTCAGTGCCATCTCCGATCTGCAGCCGTTTGCCGAAGACATGCGGCAGCTTCGCTACAAGCTGCATTGCTGCCCAGAACTGGCGTTCGAAGAAGTGCAGACCGCCGAGCTTGTGGCGGCCCGGCTGGCGGAGTATGGCTATTCGGTCACGACGGGCATTGCCGGCACGGGCGTGGTCGGCACGCTGCGCCTGGGCACCAGCGAGCGCAGCATCGGCATCCGCGCCGATATGGACGCGCTGCCCATCGAAGAGCTCAACACGTTCGGTCACAAGAGCCTGTATTCGGGCCGCATGCACGCGTGCGGCCACGACGGCCACACCACCATGCTGCTCGGCGCGGCCCGGCTCCTGGCGCAACGCCAGCGCTTTGACGGCACCGTGCACCTGATCTTCCAGCCAGCGGAGGAGCGCGGCTTTGACAGCGGCGCCAAGCGCATGGTCGAGCAGGGGCTCTTCACCCAGTTCCCGTGCGACGCGGTGTTTGCCCTGCACAACCACCCGGGCGCGCCGGCGGGCACGTTCATGTTCCGCAAGGGCAATTTCATGGCCGCGGGCGACCGCGTCTATATCAAGATCGTGGGCAAGGGCGGCCACGCTGCCCGCCCGCATCTGGCCAATGACCCGATCGTCGCGGCCAGCAGCATCGTGATGGCCTTGCAGACCGTTGTGTCGCGCAATATCGACCCGAGCCAATCCGCCGTCGTGACGGTCGGAAAATTCGCTGGCGGGTCTGCCCCCAACGTCATTCCGGGGGAGGTGGAACTGAGCATCAGCGTGCGGTCGTTCGACCCGGAAGTCCGGCAGCTTCTGAAAGAGCGCATCACCAAGCTCGTGCACGCCCAGGCGGAAAGCTACGGCGCGACGGCAGTCATCGACTACATGGAGGGCTACCCGGTGGTGCACAACACCGACGCCGAAACCGAGCTTGCGATTCAGGTGGCGAAGGAACTGGTGGGCGAAGACCGGGTGACGGAGCAGATGGCCCCGTTGATGGGCAGCGAAGACTTTGCCTACATGCTGCAAGAGCGCCCCGGCGCGTTCCTGCGGATCGGCAACGGCCCGGCCGATGGCGGCAAGACCCTGCACAGTGCCACTTACGACTTCAACGACGAGAACCTGGTCGTCGGCTCCGCGTTCTGGGCCCGGCTGGTGGAAAGCTATCTGCCGCTTCAGTAAGCGGTTGGCGATCGCGGCGCCGGGCGCGCCGCTATCCGGTCAAGACCGCCACTTGGCCGGCCGCTTCTCGATGAACGCGTCGATCCCTTCGCCCGCGTCTTCTTCCATCATGTTGCGCGCCATCACGTCGCCCGCGTAGGCATAGGCATCGCCCAGCGCCATCTGCCGCTGCCGGTAGAACATCGCCTTGCCATAGCGAATGGCTGTTGGGCTCTTCGACAGAATCTCTGCCACCTTGCGCGCGACGGCGCCGCCGAGCTCAGCCTCGGGCACGGCCTCGTTGATGAGTCCCCAGTCCGCCGCCGTTGCGGCGTCGATAAAGCGGCCCGTTACCAGCATGTCGAATGCGCGCTTGGCCGAGACGTTGCGCGACAACGCCACGGCGGGCGTCGAGCAGAACAGGCCGACGTTGATGCCCGACACCGCAAACCGCGCCGCTTCCGACGCGATGGCCAGATCGCAACTCGCCACAAGCTGGCAGCCCGCCGCCGTGGCCACGCCATGCACTCGCGCAATGACCGGCACCGGCAACGCCTGGATGGCCTGCATCACCATGCTGCAACGGGCAAACAGCGCTTGGTAGTACGCAAGCTGTGGTGTGCCGCGCATCTCGCGCAGGTCGTGCCCAGCGCAGAACGCCTTGCCAGCGGCCGCGAGGACGACGCAGCGCGCGCTGTCGTCGGCGGCGATGTCGTCCAGCGCACGCTGCAACGCATCGAGCATGGCTTCGGACAGCGCGTTGAATTGCTGGGGGCGGTTCAGCGTGAGCGTGATGATGCCGTTGTGCGCTTCGCGTAGCACGGGCGCGTCGGTCATCGTGTGGTTGGATTCCATGAGTGCACTCGCTTTCAGGGCAGGAATGGGGTGAATCAGATCCCCTGTTGGCAAATGTAGCCGACTCCAGCCGCTTTTTCGGGCGCGGGGTTTTCGGGCGACACCTGCCTGCCCGTACAGCGGCGATGCTGTGGCAAAGCGACACCGTGAAGTGCTTGCTCAAGCGCTTTTGTCGGGAAACCACTTGCAATATGAGGGCGAGCTATCACTTGCTGATATATTTGCTAATCCATTCATGAATCTATTCATCTATCCATTCAAAGATGGCTTCCCACGTTGATCAAATTCGTCTGTCGCTCGCCAATGGCCCCGTTGGGGCGCGGCAACTTATTGAAATCATTGGGATCAGTCAGCCGACGTTGTCGCGAGCCATCACGTCGATGGGTAATGAGGTGGTGCGATTTGGGGCAGCTCGATCTATTCAATATGCGCTGCTCGACACCGGCCGTGGCTTGGGGGACGTGCCCGTTTACCGGGTCGGAGAAGACGGCGCGATCCGGCCGCTGGGGCAATTGGTTCCCGTCCGCCCGGAGGGCTTCGTGATGCGCGAGACGGCGGGCATGGCCCGGTACAGCGAGGGCCTTCCCTGGTGGCTGGCGGACATGCGGCCGCAGGGCTTTCTCGGCCGCGCTTATGCCGCCCGGTACGCACCGGCGCTGGGGCTGCCCGCCAACGTGGCGGAATGGACGGATACACAGGCGCTGCGCGCCCTGATCCAGCACGGTCAGGATGCGGTGGGCAACCTGCTGCTGGGAGACATGGCGCGGGAGCGCTTTCTGAATACGCCGCTGCCGACGCCCATTTCGGCGGGCGCCAAGGGCGAGGTTTATGTGCGGCTGGCCCAGGAGGCCGCCAGCGGAGATCTGCCCGGATCGTCCGCCGGCGGCGAGCACCCCAAGTTCATGGCCTTTGTCGAGACGCCGGACGGCCCGCGCCACATGTTGGTCAAGTTCTCGCTGCCCGACGCCAACCTCGTCACCGAGCGTTGGCGCGATCTGCTGCTGAGCGAACACCACGCGCTCGAAACATTGGCGGCGGCAGAAGTGCTGGCGGCGCGCTCGCGCGTGGTTGATCACGGTGCGCAGCGGTTCCTTGAAGTCGAGCGGTTCGACCGCGTGGGGGCGCTGGGGCGCCGCGGCGTGTTTTCTCTTGCTTCGGTCGATGCGGAGTTTGTCGGGGAGGGCAGGGCGGCTTGGCCGGTTATCACAGCACGGCTCGCCAGCGAGGGGCATATCACCCGCGAGTCTGCTGGCGGTGCCGCGCTGCTGTATGCGTTCGGCACGCTGATCGGCAACACCGACATGCACAACGGCAACCTGTCTTTCACCAACGGCGACGCCCACCACGCGCGCCCTTACGTGCTGGCGCCGGCCTACGACATGCTGCCAATGGGCTTCGCGCCGCGCTCAAGCGGTGCCATGTCGGACATCCTGCCACTGGCCAGCCTGCACGCCAGCGTTGCGAACACGGTGTGGGCGCGGGCGCTGGGTCTGGCTCTTGACTATCTGGCGCGGATGCGGGCCGACGACCGGTTCTCAGCAGGATTCCGTCGGTGCGTGGACGGGCTCGCTGCGCATATCGACGACGCGGGCGCGAGGGTGTCGCGTCTGGGCTGAGGCGGGTGCCACGCGCACAGCGCGGCCACGCGCCTTCGAACACGCAACCAAATTTCACCGGCATTGGCGCAAAATAACGGTTTTGACGCTTTTGCGTCCTCGCACACACTGGAGACGGTATGAACAACGTTGTCGAGTCGACCCTTTCGATCGAGAAGAATCCGAACCCCGTTCCGGCGGCCGAGCGCGCGCGCCTGCTGGAGAACCCCGCATTCGGCCGCGTGTTCACCGACCACATGGCCACCATCCGCTACACCGAGGGCAAGGGCTGGCACGACGCGAAGATCGTCCCGCACGGCCCCATCCAGTGCGATCCGGCCACGCTGGTGCTCCATTACGCGCAGGAGATTTTCGAGGGGATGAAGGCATACCGTCTGCCAGACGGCGGTGGTGTGCTGTTCCGCCCCGAGGCGAATGCGCGCCGGTTCCAGAATTCCGCCAAGCGCCTGGCGATGCCGGCGCTGCCCGAAGACCTGTTCCTGCAAGCCGTGCGCGAGCTGGTGCGCCTGGACCGTGAGTGGATTCCGTCGGGGCAAGGCGCGTCGCTGTACCTGCGGCCGTTCATGATTGCCACCGAGGCGGTGCTCGGCGTGAAGCCTTCCGCCGAATATCTCTTCTGCGTGGTCGCCTGCCCGGTGGGGGCGTACTTCAAGGGCGGCGCCTCGGCGGCGGTCACGATCTGGGTGTCCGATGCCTACACGCGCGCCGCGCCCGGCGGCACGGGCGATGCGAAGTGCGGCGGCAACTATGCGGCCAGCCTCGTTGCCCAGGCCGAGGCCACGCGCGAGGGCTGCGACCAGGTCGTCTTCCTGGATGCCGTGGAGCGCCGTTGGATTGAAGAGCTCGGCGGTATGAACGTCTTCTTCGTCTTCGACGACGGCTCGCTGCAGACGCCGCCGCTCACCGGCACGATCCTGCCCGGCATCACGCGCGATTCGCTGATCACGCTGGCACGCGGCATGGGCATGACGGTGCGCGAAGAACCGTATTCCATCGACCAGTGGCAAGCCGACGCCCAGAGCGGCCGCCTGCGCGAGGCCTTTGCCTGCGGCACCGCCGCCGTGGTCACGCCGATCGGCAAGGTGAAGGGACGCAAGCACAACTTCACCATTGGCGACGGCGGCGCGGGCGAGATCACGGGCCGCCTCAAGGCCGCACTGGTCGATATCCAGCAAGGCCGCGCGGCAGACCCGCACGGTTGGGTCGACCGCCTGTTTTGAACTGAACTGAAGCGACGCAGACAAGCGGATATGACGCAGACGCTTTCCCTGGACGCTACAGAAACGTGGGTCACCACCGCCGGCGGCCGCCTCTATGTCAAGCAATGGGGCGGCCCGCCGGATGATGCCGCCCAGCCGCCCATCGTGCTGCTGCATGATTCGCTCGGCTGCGTCGAGCTGTGGCGTGATTTTCCGCAGCGCCTGGCGCTGGTCACGGGCCGCGCCGTCATCGCGTATGACCGGCTTGGCTTCGGCAAGTCCGACCGCTATCCGGGCCAGATGGGGCCGGATTTTGTCGAGCAGGAAGCCCACAGCGGTTTTGCAGCGCTGATCGAGCAACTTGGCGTGAAGCGCTTCATCGCGTTTGGTCATAGCGTGGGCGGCGGCATGGCGGTGTCGATTGCCGCCGCGTATCCGGACTGTTGTGTCGGTTTGATTACCGAATCCGCACAAGCCTTTGTCGAAGAGCGGACGCGCGAGGGCATTCGCACCGCCCAGGCGCAGTTTGCCGAGCCCGGCCAGATGGCTCGGCTGGAGCGGTATCACGGCGACAAGGCGCAATGGGTGCTGGATGCCTGGGTCAACACGTGGCTGTCGCCGGCCTTTGCGCAGTGGTGTCTTGATGAGGTGCTGCTGGGTGTCCGCTGCCCGGTCCTGGCCATTCATGGCACGGAAGACGAGTACGGTTCAACCGCGCAGCCGGAGCGCATCGTGACGCTGGCCGGAGCACCGGCCAGGCTTGCGCTGCTGCCGCGCTGCGGGCACGTGCCGCATCGGGAGCAGGAGGCCGCGGTGCTCGATGCGGTTTGCACGTTCGTTGCCGCATCGGTCTGATGGCAAGCGCCTGACGCCGCCGGTTGTGCCACCTAGCCCATGGAACTCTATCAACTCAAAGCCGTACTGGCCGTTGCCCGCACCGGCCAGCTCGCACGTGCCGCCGAGCAGTTGCATCTGACGCAGTCCGCCATCTCCAAGCAGATCAAGGGGCTGGAGGATGAGCTGGGCGTGCTGCTGTTCGACCGCACGCCCACCGGCATGACCGTCACCGCAGCGGGCCGGCGCCTGTTGCCCGTTGCGGGGCGCATTGTGGAATCCGCGCAGGAGATGACCGCGCTGGCATCGTCGCTGCGCGGCAATGTCTCGGGCGTGCTGCGCCTCGGGACGATCATCGACCCGGAATCGATCCGCCTGGGGCCGCTGCTGGCGGCGCTGCTGGAGTTCTATCCGCACATCGACGTGACGCTCGCGCACGGTATTTCCGGCAGCGTGTTGCAGATGCTGCGCGACGGACAGGTCGAGGCGTGCTTCTACCTCGGCACGTTGCACGACCCCGAGATCGCCGTGCACCCACTCGCCGTCGAGCACTACGTGGTGGTGGCACCGGCTGCATGGCAGGCACGGCTGCAAGGCGCCACGCTGGAAGACCTTGCCGGCATGCCGTGGCTGGCGACGCCTGCCGGCAGTTCGCAGCACGGCATGGTCGCGCAGATGTTTGCCGAACGCGGGCTGTCCTACAACACCGTGGTCGAGGCCGATCAGGAAGCTTCAATGATCGAGCTGGTGCAGTCCGGCGTGGCCTTGGGGCTCATGCGCGAACGCCTTGCCGCCGGCATGGTGCGCAGCGGCCAGGCCGTCATCTGGGAAGGTGCCCGCCTGCCGTGTCCGCTGTGCCTGCTGCACCGCCGCGCCGGCACCGACAACCCCATGGTTCAGGCCCTGCTAGCGACACTGCCAATGGTCTGGCAGCCAGAGCCCGACATCGCTTGAGACAAGCACAAGACCTACAAGCATTCGCTTGGACGCCAACACCCGCATCCAGACGGTCTGGCTTTTGACTTTCCTGCCCTATGCGGCGCCTTGAATTTCTGTTGCAAGGAGGAAAAAGGAAGGGAAACTGTCCGAGCGCAGCGAGTTTTTCCCTTCCCCTCCTTGCGACAGAAATTCAAGGAGTGGGTCGCCGCATCGGGCGCGCCTTTCTTTGCTTACNNGGCAAGACAAAGAAAGTGAGTCAGCCCCGGCAGGGGATGAAACGGGGGATGCCCCGCCAAGGCTGATACCAATGCGTTTCCGCAAATCCATGAAATCGGAAAACGCTCCGAGGCCGCGCCTCACCCTAGGGTTTGCCCCGAAACGCACAATAGCAGTCAACCACAAAGCCTTACCCCACAACGGGTTTCCTATACGTTCACGCGGTCTTGAAGATTCTCCAATGGGCGCGGCGCGCGCCGATCCGTAGACTGCCCCCATCTGCTCAATCCCTTGAGGTCTCACATGCAACCCACGCCTCCCGCCAACCATCAAGCGCTGCTGCGCGCCATGTTCGACGCCGCCGTGGCGAGCGCGCAGCCGTCACGCTGCCTGGCGCCGCATCTGCCGCAGCCCCCCAAGGGGCGCACCATCGTCATCGGCGCGGGCAAGGCATCGGCGGCCATGGCGCAGGCGCTTGAAGCGCATTGGTCGGCGCCGCTGGAGGGGCTGATCATCACCCGCTACGGTTACGCCGTGCCGTGCCAGCGCATCGAGATCGTGGAAGCTGCGCACCCGGTGCCGGATGAGGCGGGCCTGCGGGCGACCGCGCGCATGCGCGAGCTGGTGTCTGGCTTGACCGAAGACGACCTCGTCATCGCGCTGATTTCCGGCGGGGGCTCGGCACTGCTCGTGGCGCCGGGCGAGGGCATCAGCCTGGCCGACAAACAGGCCGTGAACACGGCGCTGCTGCGTTCCGGCGCCAACATCGCCGAGATGAATTGCGTGCGGCGCCACCTCTCGCAGGTCAAGGGCGGGCGGCTGGCAGCAGCCTGCCATCCGGCGCGCGTGGTGACGCTGCTGATTTCCGATGTGCCCGGCGACAACCCGGTCGACATCGCGTCCGGGCCCACGGTGGCCGACCCGACCACGCGCGCAGACGCGCTGGCGATTCTTGAGCGCTACCAGATTGCCGTGCCCAACAGCGTACGTGCCTACCTGGACCGCAACGAGGCCGAAAGCATCAAGCCGGGCGACCCGCGCCTGCGGAACAGCGCCACGCACTTCATCACGACGCCGCAGGTTGCGCTGGAGGCGGCTGCCAAGGTGGCACAGGCCGCAGGCTATACGCCGTACATCCTCGGCGACAGCCTGGAGGGGGAGGCACGCGACCTTGGCTTGGCCATGGCCGGCATGGCGCGGCAGGTGGCGCGGCGCGGCCAGCCGTTCCAGGCGCCATGCGTGTTGCTCTCGGGCGGGGAGACGACCGTGACCGTGCAGGGCAGCGGCCGTGGCGGGCGCAATGTGGAGTTCTTGCTCTCGCTGGCGGTGGCGCTTGATGGGCTGCCTGGTGTGCACGCCATCGCCGGCGACACCGACGGCGTGGATGGCGCCGAAGAGATTGCTGGCGCCTGCATCGCGCCCGACACGCTCGCGCGTGCATGGGCCGCCGGCCTCCACCCCCGCAAGAGCCTCGACAACAATGACGGCCATGGCTTCTTCCAGGCGCTGGGCGATTCTGTCGTGACCGGGCCGACGCTCACCAACGTCAACGATTTCCGCGCCATCATCATCGATCGCCCGGTGGGCGGTGCGTAACGCGTAAAGCGCCGGCGTGGACATTCCGGCGCATGGGCGTGTTTGCGCCGCACCAAAATCGAACGACCGTTTGTAAAACACCAGTTTCAAGCACCCGCGATTTTCCCGCCCGTGAGCGCCTTGCCACGGGCGTTCTTGTTTGGAAGCGCGAGCCTAGATTCACGCGTTGGCAATCCTCCTTTGCTGCCCCTATAAAACAAGCGTCGGGCATGGCCCCGGCGGCGCGCACGCGCACGTATGCCACCCAGCGGGGCAAACAGGAGGAAGACAATGGCAACACCCGGCACGGTCGCGTCCGTTGAATGGACCGACGGCAAGCGGTATCTCTGGATGCTCGGCGCGTTGACGATCACGCTGCCCATCATCGCCGCCGTCTCGGCGCTCGCCACGGGGTGGCATCCGCTGTGGTGGGCTGGGCCGGTCATCGTCTTCACGATCATCCCGCTGCTCGATCTGCTGATCGGCGACGACCGGGACAACCCGCCCGAAGCCGTCGTCCCCACGTTGGAGAAACAGCGCTACTACCGCCGCATCGTCTATCTGGCAACCACGGTGCTCTACGTGAGCTTTGCGGTGGCGATGTGGGTGCTGCACACCTACCAACTCGTCTGGTACGACTACATCGCGTTCGCATTTTCGGTGGGCGTGGTGACCGGCATCTCGATCAACACCGCGCACGAACTCGGCCACAAGACCGACGGCTTCGAGCGCTGGTTGGCGAAGATCACGCTTGCGCCGGTGGCGTACGGACACTTCTTCGTGGAGCACAACCGCGGCCACCATGTGCGCGTGGCCACGCCGGCCGACCCGGCCAGCGCGCGCTATGGTGAATCGTTCTGGGCATTCTTGCCGCGCACGGTGGTGGGCAGCGTCAAATCGGCCTGGGCGCTGGAGAAACAGCGGCTTGAGCGCAACGGCCACTCGGTCTGGTCATGGCGCAACGACGTGCTCAACGCCTGGGCGATGACGGTGGTGCTGTGGGGCGTGTGCATTGCCTTCGTGGGCCTCAAGGCGGTGCCGTTCCTGTTGATTCAGGCGGTGTACGGCGCCTCGCTGCTGGAGGTGGTCAACTACCTGGAGCACTACGGCCTGTGCCGCAAGCAACTTCCCAGCGGCCGCTACGAGCGCTGCAACCCGCAGCACTCGTGGAACAGCAACCACGTGGTGACGAACCTGTTTCTCTACCAACTGCAGCGTCATGCCGATCATCACGCCAACCCGACGCGCTCGTTCCAGGCGCTGCGCCATTTCGAGGGGTCTCCGCAACTGCCCGCAGGCTATGCGGCCATGATCCTGATCGCCTATGTACCGCCGTTGTGGTTTCGCGTGATGAACCCGCGCGTGGTCGAGCATTACAAGGGCGACATGTCGCAGGCGAACATCAAGCCTTCGATTCGCGCGCAGGTGCTGGCGCAGTATCCGGCGCGGGCCTGAGGCCCGCTTCACGGCGCGGAGAAAAACTCGGCAGAATGCTCGCGGGATCTTCCAGACAGACTGCCAGAGCACGCCATGCATACCGCCGCCCCGGGGCCGCTGCCCGATGCTGTTCCCACCCGCCTGCGATCCAGCGCCGACCTTGGCTGGCGGGGGTTTGCCGCCACGCTGCTTGGCATCCGCGCGGGAACCTACCGGGTACCCGCCACGGAGCATCACCGCGTCAACGTGCATGTCGGCGCACCGGTCAAGGCCAATTGTGTGTGCGACGGCCGCCGCTATTCGCGCATTCAGGCGCATGGTGATACCGATGTGGTGCCCGCCGGGCTTGCGGGCATGTGGACGGACGAATCCGACTGCAGCATCCTGCAGATCGGGATCAGCGACGCGTTTGTCCGCACGGTCCACGCGCAACTGGAGGCACGCCCGGTGCGCGCCGGCATCGAGCCGCATCTGCAATTGCGCGACCCGCGCATCCATCATCTGGCCTCTGCGCTGGGTGCCGAGCTGGAGGCACAGGAGGCCTCCGACCCGCTATATGCGGAAAGCCTGTGCACGGCCATCGTGGTCCGCCTGCTGAATGGCGAGCCGGCGCCTGCCGCCGGTTCGAGAACGCTGGCGCCCAGGACGGCGGCGCGCGTGGTGGACTACATCGAAAGCCATCTGCACCAACGGCTCGCGCTGGCTGATCTGGCAGCGCAGGCCGGCATGAGCGTCCCGCATTTCAAGGTGTTGTTTCGCACCACCCTGGGCGTGCCCGTGCATCGGTACGTTGTGCAGCGCCGGGTGGAGCGCGCCAGGTCGATGCTGTTGGAAGGGCGGATGAGCGCCACGGAGATCGCCCTGGAAGTCGGCTTTGCACACCAGAGCCACCTGACCCGATGGATGCGCCGCTTGCTTGGTGTCACGCCACGCGAAGTGGCGCGCTCGGGTTCAGGCAGGTCTGCGGCGGCGCAACGCGATCATCCATAGCTGCGAAATTCCTCTTTTCCTGCAAGTCGCCTTTCTCGACCTTGTTTAGGCTCCCGTCTCGCTGGTCCGGCGTGCGCTCGGTCGCCGAGTCACACAACGGGCTTTGATGCCCGCGCCGCATGCTGGCGGCCAGTGCAATCCGACAAAGGGGGGGCAAAACATGTACGTCATTTTTGGAGCGTCGGGCAACGTCGGGCGCGCAACCATCAGCGCCTTGCGCAATGCCGGCAAGCCCGTGCGTGCCGTGGTGCGCGATGCGCGGCAAGGTGATCGCTTTGCAAAACAGGGGTGTGAAGTTGCCCGTGCCGATCTGACGGACGCGGCGTCCGTTGCCGAAGCGATTGTGGGTGCCACGGCGGTGCAGATCCTGTGCCCGGTGCCGGTGCGCGATCCGCACCCCGAATCGACGATGCGCCGCATGATCGATGTGGTCGCTGATGTCTTGCGGGCCAATCCGCCGCCCAGGGTGCTTGCGCTCTCCGATTACGGTGCCGAGCTGGAGCAGGGGACCGGCCTGACGCTCCTGTTCCACTACCTTGAGGTGCGCCTGGAGCCGGTGGCGACACACCTGACCCTGCTGCGGTCTGCCGAGCACGTGCAGAACTGGGCGGCCATGCTGCCGGTCATGCTGGCCGTCGGCACGTTGCCGAGCCTGCATCATCCGCTGGACCGGCGCATTCCCGTCATCGCGGCGCAGGATGTCGGCACGCTGGCCGCCGAGTTGCTGATGGAGGACACACGCAGCCCCAGCCCGCGCATCGTCAGTGTTGAAGGCCCACGGCGCGTAAGCGTGCTTGATGTGGCGCACGCGTTCAGCGAGGTGAGCGGTCGGGAGGTCGCCGCTGTCGAGTTGCCGCGCAACGCATGGGCGCCGAGCTTGCAGCGTGCCGGACTCAGCGAGAACCACGTGCAACTGCTGACTGACCTGTACGACCAGCACAACGCCGGTCACATCGATGTCGAGAGGGGGGCGACAGAACAGCGGTTCGGCAAGACTGAACTGGCGGACGCCGTTGCCGCATTGGTGGCGGAACACGCCCGCTCGAGATAGCTGGGGTCCGGTGATGCAACGGCGTGCAAATGCGAATGCCTCTTATGCGGATTTCGGTCTGCGCCCCTGGGGTATTTCGCGCAATGCCTGTAACGCCACTATGATCTCGGGAAATCCCCGGGGTCATCATGCTGCTTTGTCGTTCCACGCGCGCCATCTGGATGACGGCTGCGCTGTCAGGGTTCGCCTTGCCGGCGCAGGCCGTCCTGCCTGACGAAATCCAGGTCTACACCGGCGATATCAACGCCCCCGGGCAGTTCGGGCTGGAACTGCACCTGAACACCGCGCCCAGCGGGATCGGCGAGCCGAGCTATCCGAATGAAGTCACGACGCCGCACGGGTGGCGTGCCACGGCGGAGTTCTCCTATGGGCTGACGCCGTCGGTGGAGCTTGGGCTGTACGTTCCGACCACGCTCACGCGTGAGAACACGTATTACGTCACCGGCCCCAAGCTGCGGGTCAAATGGATGCCGCTGCGGCCCGTGGATGACGTCGGCCAGTTCGCCGGCATCAACGTGGAGCTTGCCCACGTTGCCGGGCGTTTTGAGCAATCGCAGAACGCTGTGGAGTTGCGGCCCATCTATGGGTATCAGAACGCGCAATGGCTATGGGCGGTCAACCCGGTGCTCGACTGGAACCTCTCCGGCCCGGGGAGCAGCGGCGTGCCGGAGGCCGCTCCGAGCTTCAAGATCGCGCGCACGGTCATGACGGGCGTACGCGCCGGCGTGGAGTATTACGCCGGGCTGGGGCCCATCAACCACATCGCGCCGCTGCATGAACAGCAGCACTCGGCCTTCCTGGCCTTCGATGTCGACCTCAAGCCGTTCGTCTTCAACGTCGGCATCGGGCGTGGCCTGACGCGCGCGACCGATCGCTGGACGGTGAAGTGGATCTTTGAGATTCCGCTCGGTTGAGTTCTGGCAACGCCGTCGTTGAGCGCCTATGCTTCGCAGCACTCGGTTGACCCGGGGCCAACGAGGGGGGCGCTATGACGACGATCGACATCCGCTGCATCGCGCTGGCATTGCTGTTGTCGGCTTCCGCCACGCATGCCGACGACGATCTGCAGAATCGCGGTCACGACCCGTTCTTCCAGATATCGTCTGGCGTCTCCAACTGCCCTGAACCTGCTGGCCCGCGCATCAGCGAGGCGGAATGGAAGCGCGATTCGCATCACCGTATCGAGCACGGCAACCACTGCTGGCTGGAAGGTCGCTGCCGCTTGCCGAATGCCTTTGCCTACGACGGCGAAATTGCCGACACCGCGCAGCGGCGCCTGCAATGGATGTCGATCCACGTGCCCGGATGGCGGCAGAACAGCACGCTCTGGGTGACGGTGTGGCAGCGGTGGATGCTGGTGCAGGGCTGCGTCGCGCCGGGTTTCTCACTGGCGCCGTTCATGGCCGCGCTGCGCGAGGTGCCCGACGTCGAGCGCTTCATCGACGAGACGACGGCACACCCCGAGCGCGGTGTGCCGTACGCGCTGTTCCGCAAGGGGACGGCCGCGGTTGCAAAACCTTGAGCCTGAACGCACCGTGTGCGGGCTCAGTGTCGGTGCTTCTGATACGTGCCGACGAGTTGTGCCTGGGCCAGCACGTGGCCGCGCATGGCACGTTCCAGCCCCGTCTTGGTGAGCGCACCGAGCTCGGGCAGTTCAACGTCCAGCGCGTAGAGCTTGTGGACGTAGTGATGGCGTCCGACTGGCGGGCATGGGCCGCCATAGGCTGTGTGCTGCCAGTCGTTGGTGCCGGCGCGGGTGCCCGGTGGCAGGCCCTTGTGCGCCGCATCTTCCGCCAGGGCTGCCGTGCCGGGCGGGATGTTGTAGAGCACCCAGTGGACCCATGTCATCTGCGGTGCCGCCGGGTCTGGTGCGTCCGGGTCGTCAACGATCAGGGCCAGGCTGCGCGTGCCCGTCGGCACGCCGGTCCAGGCCAACGGCGGCGATGTATCCGAACCTTCGCACGTGAGACGGTCGGGTATCTCGGCGCCCGCGGCAAAGGCGGGAGAAGTCAGGGTCAGCGTCATGGCGTTCCTCACTTGAGCGGAGACGGGGAGGCCGCACAGGCCCGCGAGCAGCAGCGTCAAGATGCACGTTGGACGGCTTGCGTGTGGCATGTCGGTATCCCGTTGATTGGTGCCGTGCCAATGGCGACAACACCTTCGACTCTCTTCAAGCTAGTGCGCGACGGCGATACCGACAAGGGCCATCGGGCTGCGCGCACTGATCGGGAGCAGGTAGGCGGCCCAGAGTGCCAGAGTGCCCGGAGTGCTTTATGCAAACCACCCCAGCGCCAGCGCTACTACCGCAGGTACCGTCTGGACAAAGAGAATCCGGCGGTTGACGGTGATGGCGCCCCAGATGCCCGCCACCGCCACGCAGATCAACCCGAACAGCGCAAACGCGGCGTTGATGGCAGGGTCCGGCGCCACCAGCCCGATCACCAGCGCCGCCACCAGGAAGCCGTTGTACAGCCCCTGGTTGGAGGCCATGGCGGCGGTTTCGGCTGCCTTCTCGGGCGTGATCCGGAACACCTTGGGGCCGCGCGTCTTCCACAGCACCATCTCCAGAACGACGATGTAGACGTGGATCAGCAGCACCAGCAGGTAGACGATCAGGGCGAGGGTTTTGATCATGGCGGCGGTCAGTCGTGAGTTGTGAGCGTGCCGCAATGATAGAGAGTTTGTCTCAGAGCGCGGTCGGGGCGCGGGCATGGGCAAAGGCGTGCAGCGCTGTTTCCACCGGTGCCATGGGTGCCGGCTCGATCGCCGCGCGCGCGGCTTCGAGGGCGCCTTCGCAGAGGTAGCCGATGGTTTCCCGCGCGTTGCGCACGAGTGTCTTGCCTGCGGGCCGAAGAGCGATCCGGCGGCCGTTGTCTGTGCCCTGACGTTCGATCAGGCCGATCTTCTCCAGTGCCCGCACACGTTTGAGCACGGCCGGACGTGGTAGCCCAACCGGCCGCACGCATTCCAGGAGGCTAGCCTCGCCCGCAGCGGTGGAGGCCAGCCAATCCAGCAGGGCGAAATCGCAGAAGTCGATGCCGTAGTGGGTGCCGAGCGCATCGTCGAGCTTGAGGCGAAGGCTGGCGTGGGCGCGCTGCACGGCCATGCAGAACCCGAATGCGGAAGCGGTCATGCCACGCGCTCCTCATCCTCATACCCGGCGGCCCCCTGACACGGGATTTCCTGGCGCCAGAGCGTGACCAGGGTTTCCAGTTCTCTTGCGACATCGAAGCCCGGTTCTTCGCGTGGCTTGACCAGGTCGAGCACCTCAAAGACGAAGCTCGATTCGCCGTGGTCGGCCCAGTCCTTGCGCAGCAGCAGGTTGGCGTGCCCGCCATGCTTCAGTTCGAAGTGATGCCGGTTGAGCGCTGCCTGCGCATGAGAGCTGCCCTTGACCAGCGCTCTGCCCGTGATGAGGTTGCGGATTGCATAGACACCCGCGCGCGTGCGGGTCTCAAGGTACTGGCGTTTCAGTGCCCGTCGGTCGGTCATGGTGGGGCCTTGCAGGATTCAAGTGTCGCCAATTATTACCCGGGTATAAAGACTGGTCAATAATATCCGGGTTAAATTGTGGCGACCAAGTGCCATCAAGGCCATCTCGATAGTCGTAGTGCGGCTGCAAAATTCACCATCGAGGGCTATGCTGTGCGCTTTCGTTTCAGGCAGAGGAGCCATCCCATGACAGCAGCGCAAGGATCCATGATTTCGTTCAAGCGTCCGGACGGCCAGGAACTCCAGGGCTATCTGGCCAAGCCCGCCAAGGCGGCGGGCGCGCCCGGGGTGGTCGTGATCCAGGAATGGTGGGGTCTGAATGACCAGATTCGCGGCGTGGCTGACCGTCTGGCGCGCGCCGGTTACGTGGCGCTGGTGCCCGATCTCTACCGCGGCCAGATGACGGTGGAGGAGGAGGAAGCCCACCACCTGATGACCAACCTGAACTTTGGCGACGCTGCCACGCAAGACGTTCGCGGTGCCGTGCAATATCTCAAGCAGACCTGCGACCGCGTGGGCGTGACGGGCTACTGCATGGGCGGCGCGCTGACACTGCTGACGCTGAGCAACGTGCCGGAAGTGGATGCCGGCGTGGTGTGGTACGGCTACCCTCCGCTGGAATACATCGACGCCTCGAAGATCAAGGTGCCGGTGCAGGGGCACTGGGGTACGCAAGACACCGCCTTCAATATCGAAGGCGTCGATGCACTGGAAAAGAAGCTCGTTGATGCGGGCGTCGATGTCGAGTTCCACCGTTATCTCGCGCACCACGCCTTCGCCAACGAGACGGCCGTGGGCGAAAACCGCATCGCCATCACGCAATACGATCCGGTGTGGGCGCAGCACGCCTGGGATCGTGCTCTGACGTTCTTCGGCCGCACGCTCTGGCCGCGTCAGGGCTGATGCGCAGTCTCAGGCGGCGAGGATGGCCCGCGCCGCCTGATCTCCCCACCACGCGGCTTCTTCAAACACCGAATAGCCGGACAGATCGGCATGCGCGTAGTGAATCGGCCCGGCGCTCTCGCGCAGGCGCGCGATGCCCGGTCGAGAGAGAAAGCCCGGCGCCGGAATCGCCATGGCATGCCCGCGCAGGGTCAGGTCAGCCCGCCGGATCTGCGTGCGCAGGCGGATGCCGTACACCGTATCCAGATCGGCCAGCGCGCGATCCAGCAACGCTTGCGGTGATTCCTTGAGCAGCCATTCACGTGCCGTCTTGGGCGTCATGTCCGACAGCGCCACGTAGGCTGTGAACACGCTCTGCGCGGGCGGCCCGACGCGGATGTCCTGGTGGTTGGCCACCACATAGCCCAGCCCCGTGCCGCGATAGACCACGTTGTCCCACGCCAGCGGGGTGTCGTCATGCTCGGGCGGGAATCCTTCGATCAGCAGGTTGGCAAGCAGCCACGGCGCGGCTTCGGGCAGTTCGGCGGCGGGCACGTCAAAGCCCTCGACGATGTGCTTGGCAACGTGCAACGGCATCGCGCTGACCACGTGGTCGGCCAGCAGGCGGATCACACGTCCGTCGGGCTGCAGCACGTCGGCCAAGACGCGTGCGCCTGCCTCGTTGGTCTTGCCGATGCGCGCGGCGCTGCCCGGGAGCAGGCGGCCGGCATCGTTCAGGCCAGCGGCTTGGAACAAGCGCTCGGCCATCCAGTCCAGCCCTTCCGGCCACGTGAGCACGGTGCCCTGTTCCGCATTGCTGGCCATGCCGCCGCGGCTGGCGAAGTAGGCAATGCCGGCCCAGGCGGAGACGTGGTCGGCCGTGGCGCCGTAGTCGTCGCGGCAGCAGTAGTCGGCATACCAGTGCAGCGTGGCGGCGCGGTAGCCCTCGCGGTGCAGCCAGTCGCGGAAGGTGAGCGCATCGAGCGCGCGCCAGGCCGGGTCTGCGGAAGAGAGCGCAGTCGGAACGGCGAAGAGGCGGCGGCCGTCGTTGCCGGTGGTCTGGCGCAGGCGGTCGATATGGGCGAAGAAGCGGGTGTGCTCGGCACGCTCGGCCGGCGAGATGCCCTCGTGCGGCACGAAGCCGTCTTGCCAGCGGTTGCCCAGCCACAGGCGTTCATCGGGCGCGTGAACGAGGACGCGTTCATCATAGGTCGGGCGCAGGGCAAACGGGTTGCGCTCGATTACGCCAAAGTCGGCCAGCATCTCGCGCACGTGCGTCGATTCCATTGACGGCAGCGGCAGGTAGTGCGCGCCGGTCGGAAAGCGCTGGGTGCCGAACGCGCCACCAGCGGCATTGCCGTACCGCTCCGGCCCCTCGACGACAACGACATCGCTCCGGCCGCTCTTGGCAAGGCGCCATGCGCAGCTCAACCCGCCGATGCCGCTGCCGCAGATGGCGACGCCCGCGCGGCGTGTTTCCGATGGCGCGGGCAAGGCCTTGAGGTCGCGCAATTGGTGCCCGGCTGCCTGGCCGGGCATGCGCACGTTGGGCGTGATCTCGGTCAGCGCACGAAAGCCGGCCCAGGAAGCGGCACCGGCCGCTGCCACACCGGCTGCGGCCGCGCCGATCAGGAAGCTGCGTCTGCTGTTCATGGGGTGCCGGTCATCAACGCAGCACACCGTGCCAGTCTTCTTCAAAGTACCGCACCAACGATTGGTTGTTCAGCCGGTTGGGCTCGACCTGCGGGCGCGGCATGTCGGGCGCGAAGCTGAACATCTGGTGCGTGGTGTCGGCATCCAGGAAGCGCGTCGGCACGCGGTATGAGGTGGGCGGCTGGAAATCCGCGCGCCCCGGCGCGGCCAGGATGAAGCCCCATTCGCCAAAGGACGGCACCAGCGCGTGGTACGGCCACGTGCGGTAGCCAGCTTCCTTCAACGTCGCGTCCACGCACCAGTACGAGCGCGGCGCGAAGTAGGGCGAAGTCGCCTGAATGACCACGAGCCCTGTGTCCGCCACGTGGCGCGACAGCAGCCGGTAGAACGGCACCGAATACAGCTTGCCGATGCTGAAGTTGGACGGGTCCGGAAAATCGACGATGGCCACGTCGAACATGTCGGTGGCGGTCTGCAGCCATTGCCCCGCGTCGGCGTTGACTACCGTTACGCGCGGGTCGCTGAACGAATGCTCGTTGAGCGCGACCAGCGCCTCGGCGTGCGAGAACAGGTTGGTCATGCGCGGGTCCAGGTCGACCAGCGTGACGTGCTCGATTTGCGGGTACTTCAGGATCTGCCGCAGCGCGAGGCCATCGCCGCCGCCCAGCACCAGCACGCGCCGCGCACCGCGCACCGATTCCAGCGCGGGCAGCACCAGCGCCTCGTGGTAGCGGTATTCGTCGCGTGAAGAGAACTGCAGGTTGCCGTTGATGTACAGGCGCAGGTCGTCCTTCCAGCGCGTCACCACCAGCCGCTGATACGGCGATGAGATCGCATGGATGATCTCGTCGCCGAAGAGCGCGCGCTCAGACCATTGCGTGAGCCTGTCCGACGCGGCAAAGCCCGCGAGCAATGCCGCCGCCACCGCGCCCGCGCGCCACGCCATCGCCGTGCGCATGCGGGCCGAAAGCGCCAGCTCGGCACGGAAGTGCCAGAGCGTCCAGACCGCAATCGCCGTGTTGAACAGTCCGAACAGGAAGCCCGTGCGCACCAGCCCCAGGCGCGGCGCCAGCACCAGCGGAAACAGCAGCGAGACGGCCAGCGCGCCCAGGTAGTCGAACGTCAGCACGCGGCTGACGAGGTCCGAGAACTTGGCCTGCCGGCGATGCAGCATGCGCATCACCAGTGGAATCTCCATGCCAACCAGCACGCCGATCACCGTCACCAGCGCATACAGCACGAGCCGGAACGGCGCCGATTCCAGCGCAAACAATGCAAACAACGCCGCCGCCGACACGCCGCCAAACAGCCCGACCAGCAGTTCCAAGTCGACAAAGCGCGCCAGCAGTGCCTCGTCCGCCACGTAGCGCGACAGCCACGAGCCGATGCCCATCGCAAACAGGTAGGCGCCGATGATGGATGAGAACTGGAGGATGGAATCGCCCAGCAGGTACGAAGCCAATGCCCCGGCAATCAGCTCATAGGCCAGCCCGCACGAGGCGACCACGAACACGGCCAGGACCAGCAGGGCACTGCCGCGACCTTGTGGGCTTTGTGGTGGGGAAGATTCGAGAACGGCGTCGGTCTGCGGCGTCGACATGCGAGGGGCGGGGGTAGGCAGAGGATGATCGGGCGTTAACAAAACCACCGACGCGCCGTTGCGGCGAGCGCGATTGTGCCGATTTTTTGCCCTGCCTGCGAGCCCATTTCGCCAGCGCCTACGCCGCCGCTGCCGCGCTGGCCCCCGTCAACGCCCGCACCCGGCTTTCGTCCGCCGCCAGCTCCCGCGCGTTGCCGGCATGGACGATGCCGCCGTCATCCAGCACATAGGCGTAGTCGGCAATTTCCAGGCTCATGCGCGCGTTCTGCTCGACCAGCAGCACGGTGATGCCCGCGTCGCGCATCTGCGACACCACGCGAAACACCTCGCGCACCACCAGCGGCGCCAACCCCTGAGACGGCTCGTCGAGAATCAGCAGGCGCGGGTTGAGCAGAAGCGCGCGCCCCAGCGAGAGCATCTCCTGCTCGCCGCCGGAGAGCGAACGTCCGCGGCTGAATCTACGCTCGGCCAGGCGCGGGAACAGCTCGTAGATGCGGGGGATCGTCCACGGGCCGCTGCGTTCGCGCGGCACCTTCAGGTTTTCTTCCACCGTGAGATTGGCGAATATCCGGCGCCCTTCCGGCACGTAGCCGACACCGCTGGCGGCGATGCGGTAGGTGGGCCAGCGCGTGGTGTCGGTGCCAAAGATCGTCACGCGCCCCTGCCGCGCGGGCGTCAGGCCCATCAACGTGCGCAGCGTGGTGGTCTTGCCGGCGCCGTTGCGCCCAAGCAGCACGGTGATGCGGCCATCCTCCGCTTCCAGGCTCACGCCGTGCAGGATGTGGCTTTTGCCGTAGTAGGTGTGCAGCCCCTCGGCAATCAGGGCGGAATGCGGGGCCGCGTTCATGATGCGTTTCCCAGGTAGGCCGCCTGCACGGCCTCGTTGGCGGCAATCTGTTCCGGCGTGCCCTCGGCCAGCAGATGCCCGCGATCGAGCACCGTGATGCGATCGGCCAGGTCGAACACCATGCGCATGTCGTGCTCGATCAGCACGATGGTGAAGTTGTTCTCGCGATGCAGCCGGCGAATCAATTGCATGGTTTCGTTGGTCTCCTGATCACCCATGCCGGCCGTGGGCTCATCCAGCAGCAACAGGCGCGGACGCAGCGCCAGCGCAATGGCGATCTCGGTGGTGCGCTGGTCGCCGTGGGCCAGCTCGCCGGCCAACCGGTCGGCCTTGCCTCGCAAGCCAGTGAGTTCGAGCGTCTGCTCCACGTGCTGTCGCACACGCGCCTTGTCTGCCGCGCCGATCCACGGCCGCAGGCGAAAGCCCGTCGCTGCCTCCGCGCTGATGCGCACGTTTTCGAACACCGTCAACTCCGGGAAGATCTCCGTGATCTGGAACGTGCGCGCAATGCCGGACGTCACGCGCCGGTGCGCGGGCAGGGCAGTGATGTCCTGCCCTTCAAAGGCGATGGTGCCCGCGCTCGGCCGAAAGAAGCCGCTGATGAGGTTGAAGAACGTTGTCTTGCCCGCGCCGTTTGGCCCGATGACGGCACGCAGTTCGCCCGGCTCGACAGAGAGCGACACGTTCTGCACTGCGACCAGGCTGCCGAAGTGCTTGCTGACGCGTTCGACCGCAAGGACACTCACGATTCACTCCTGCGCTGGATCACACCCAGCAGCCCGCGCGGGAAGAACAGCACGATCGCCACGAACAGCATGCCGACAAACGACATCCAGTTGATGGTGATGCTCGACAGATAATCCTGCAGCACGACAAACACCACCGCGCCCAGCAGCGGCCCCCAGAAGCTGCGCATGCCGCCCATGACGGCCATCATCACAAAGTCGCCCGACTGGCTGTAATGCAGGCCGCGCGGGTCGGCAAAGTTATTGAGCAGCGCATACAGTGCGCCTGCAAAGCCCATGAAGAAGCACGACAGCGTGAAGGCAATCCAGATGTGCCGGTTGACCGGGATGCCGAGAAAGCGTGCGCGCCGCTCGTTCTCTCGGATGGCAATCATGGTGTGGCCGAACGGCGAACGCAGCACGCCCGCCATCACGCCTGTGGCCAATGCCAGGCAGACCAGCACGAAGTAGTAGAACGCGTCGGCATTCGACAGGATGTCGATGGTGGTGAAGCCAAGATGCAGCGGTGCGCGTGCGAAGCCGCGCAGCCCGTCGTCACCGCCCGTGAGCGAACTCCATTGGAAGGCGATGTAGTAGAACACCTGCCCGAAGGCGATGGTGACCATGGCGAAATACACGCCGCGCCGCCGCACGCTCAATGCGCCCAGCAGTGCACCGGCAACGCCGCCCAGCAGCGTGCCGCATGCCAGCGCCAGCGGTGTGCTCGGCGCCAGGAACTTCAGCGCAAGGCCGGCGCCATATGCCCCCAGCCCGAAGTACGCCGCATGCCCGAACGACAGCACACCCGTGAAGCCCAGCAGAAAGTTGACCGACATGGCCGCCAATGCCAGCACCAGCACGCGCGTGCCCAGTGCGGTGTAGCCGCCCAGCAGCGGCATCCAATAGGGCGCGAGCAGCAGTGCTGCCCAGATGGCCAGCAGCCCCAGCAGACGGCGAAGCGGCACGGGCTTGCTCATGTCAGCATGCCTTCTTCACCAAGCAGCCCGCGCGGGCGCAACAGCAGCACCAGCGCCATCATCACGTAGATGACGGCCTCGCTGGCCGCCGGCACGAACACCGCCGTCACGCCCGACGCTACCCCGATCAACAGCCCGCCCAGCAGCGTTCCGGTCAAGCTGCCGACCCCGCCGACGATGATGGCGATGAAGCTGGGCATCAGCAGCCCCGTGCCCATGGTCGGCTCCAACCCGAGTTGCCCGGCCGCCAGCACGCCGGACAGACCCGCCAGGAAGATACCGACCGCAAAGTTGAGCGAGCGCAGCCGCCCCACGTTGATGCCGAGTGCCGCCACGGTTTCCAGGTCCAGCGTGCCGGCGCGGATGCGGATGCCCATGCGTGTGTAGCGCAGCAGCAGGAAGAGCGCCGTCACCGTCACCGCCACGGTGCCGACCATGAACAACCGGTAACCGGTGATGAAGAAAAACTCGTTGGAGAGCGGCTGCGCCAGCGCTTCGGGAATCGTCACTGGCTTGCCCTGCGCGCCCCAGATGAAGCGCGTGCCGTCTTCAAACACGAACGCCAGGCCGAAGGTCAGCAGCAGGCTGTAAAGCGGGTCGCGCCCGTAGACGTGGCGGATCAGCAGGCGCTCCAGCACCAGCCCGATGAGCGCGGCAATCGGCGGCGCAATCAGCAGCGCGCCCCAGAAACCGACATACGGCGTGATGGTGTAGGCGATGTAGCCGCCGATGACGAGAAAACCGCCGTGCGCAAAGTTGATGACGTTGCTCAGGTTGAGGATGAGCGACAGCCCGAGCGCCATCAGCACGTAGAACGCGCCGATGATCAGCCCGTTGGTGATGTTGAACAGCAGCAGTTGCGTCATGGCCCCCCGCGCGTCTACCGGAACCCTGGGCGCGCGCTCCGTATGCGCGCTGGCCTGCAGTCAGATCAGGTCGGCCACTTGATGGTGCAGCCGGTCGCGCTCTCGGGCGGCGCGGTCTGGTCGCCGGGCACGACGTGGTCGACGCGGAACAGGTCTTCCGGGTCGCCCGCTGGCTTGGTCAGCGCCTCGCCCACAAACGACGACGTCATCAACTGGTGATCCCCCTTGCGGTAGTAGCACTTGTTGGGCTGCAGCTTCACGTCATCAGGCAATTCGTAGCCGCCCAGCGCCTCGGCCAGTTTGCGCGCGTCGAGGGTCTTCTCGCGATTGGCCACGCCCGCCAGCGTATGCACCGAGGTATAGCCGAACCAGTGGCGTGCGGTCGGCACCTTGCCGTTGTTGACCTTGCGGATGTCGGCGACGAACTTTTCCACGTGCGGCACGCCCGGCTGCTTCCAGTACCACTCGAACATCCAGACGCCGACGCGCGCCTCGGGCGGCATGGCTTCCAGCGATTCCAGCTCCTGCTGCAGCCCCGCAATGTGCATCTGCTTGCCGATGCCGAACTGCGCAATCTGCTTGAGGCAGTTGACCATGTCGGAGCCCTGCGGCAGCACCAGCAGCACGTCGGGATTGGCGGCGCGCGCCTTGATGAGGAAGGAAGAGAAATCGGTGGTGCCCAGTGGCGTCAGCTCATTGCCGGTCATGGTGCCGCCGAGCTTCTGCAGGTCGGCCGCTGCGGCTTTCTGCAGCGTGTGGCCGAAAGCGTAGTCCGGCGTGATGAAGTGCCACTTCTTGCCGTACTTGGTGAACAGCAGGCTGGCCACCGCGTTGGCCTCCATGCTGGTGGTGTTGCACACGCGGTAGACATTCCATTTGCAGTCGCTGCCGGTGATGGTGTCGGTGTGTCCGCCCGAGACGATGTGCAACACCTTCTTCTCGTTGCTGACCTGGGCGATGGCCTGTGCGATGCCGGAGTTCACGTCGCCGATCAGGAACGTCACCTGATCGCGCTCGATCAGCTTGCGCGCCTTCTGCACACCGGTGCCGACGTCGTTGGCGGAGTCCTCCACCAGCAGCTCGATCGGCCGGCCGAGGATGCCGCCTTTGGCATTGATCTGTGCCACGGCAAGCTTTGCACCCGTGACTTCGTTCTGGGCGACTGCGGCGTAGACGCCGGTCAGCGGGTCGACCATGCCGATGCGCAGAGGGGCATCGCCGCGCGCCTTGATGATGAAGGGGGGCGCCAACTGCACCGCCGCCGCCGCGACGGCAGTTTTCAGGATGGTGCGTCGGTCAACGTGATTGCATTTCGGTGTCGTCATGGTAGCCCCCTGACTGTCTGTCGAATCGACCGATCCCTGCCCACCACTTTAGGTGTGCGCATAGCGTTGCACAAGGCAGGTCAACCCGCGAAAACGGTTGATGGGTAAGGGTTTCTGCGGTGAGGGGGAGGAGGCGGACGCGGGACCATGACCACCATGTATAGAAGGGGGCACGCCGGCGGAAATGAAGGCGCGATAACAAAACCTGCGCAAACGCTTGCTATCTCGGCCTGCCGGTATCTGCGGGGGGTACGCAAGCGACGCATCAGCCGCTATAGTGGCGCCACTTGTGCACTGCCCATCCTGCCCATGCCCGACATGACCGCTTCCGTCATCGCCTACGCCTCGCACCTGCTGGCGGGCGCCGTGGTGTTCTCCGGCTTCTTCTTCGTCTACCTGCGCCTGACGCCGTATGACGAGTTCAAGCTCATCCGCGAAGGCAACGTTGCCGCGTCGCTGTCGCTGGCCGGTGCGCTGCTCGGTTTCGTGCTGACCATCTCGTCGAGCATCTCCCACAGCGACGGCCTGCTGCCGTTCCTGTTCTGGTCTGTAATGGCCTCGGTCGTGCAGTTGATCGTCTTCGTGGTGCTTACGCGCCTGATGCCCGACTACCGCCTGCAGATCGAACACAACAACATTGCCGCCGGTATGCTGTTCGGCGTGAGCGCATTGGCGGTGGGCGTGATCAATGCCGCGTGCCTGTCCTGATTCTTGTCCTGCCCCGCGAACCCGATCGCGAAGGAGTTTCCTGTGAGCCTGTCCAGTTTCATCAAGAAGCAGTTCATCGATATCCTGCAATGGACGGAGGGCGAAGACGGCGTGCTCGCCTGGCGCTACCCCATGCAGGACATGGAAATCCAGAACGGCGGCAGCCTGACCGTGCGCGACTCGCAGATGGCGATGTTCGTCAACGAAGGCCAGATTGCCGACGTGTTCAGCCCCGGCATGTTCAAGCTGACCACGCAAACGCTGCCGGTGCTGACGTACCTGAAAAACTGGGACAAGCTGTTCGAATCCCCCTTCAAGTCCGACGTCTACTTCTTCAGCACACGCCAGCAGCTCGGCCGCCGCTGGGGCACGCCGCAACCGGTGACGGTGCGCGACAAGGATTTCGGCATGATCCGCCTGCGTGCGTTTGGCGTGTACGCCTACCACGTGGCCGATCCGAAGCTCTTCTACCAGCAGGTGAGCGGCACGCGTGACGCCTACACCGTTGATGAGATGGAGCAGCAACTGGGCCCCGTCATCATGGGTGCGATGGCCACGGCCTTCGGCGAATCGGGTGTGCCGTTCCTGGACCTGGCCGCCAACCAGACGCTGATGTCGAACAAGGTGCGCGAGGTGTTGCTGCCGCAGTTCACGCAATACGGCCTGATGCTCGACAGCTTCCAGGTCTCCAGCGTGACGCTGCCCGACGAGTTGCAGGCAGCGATGGACCGCCGTATCAGCATGGACATGACCGGCGACATGGGGCGCTTCACGCAGTACCAGACGGCCGAATCGCTGCCGCTGGCCGCACGCAACGAGGGCGGCATCGCCGGCACGGGCGCGGGTCTGGCGGCGGGCCTGGCGATGGGTCAGGCGATGGCCGATAGCCTGCGCACGGCAGTGCAGGGCAACGCGGGCGCAGCACCGGCCGCGCAGCCGGTTGCCGCAGCGCCTGCTGCAGACGATCCGACTGCACGCCTGGCCAAGCTCAAGGAACTGCTCGATAAGGGCCTCATCACCCAGGCCGACTTTGACTCTGGCAAGGCGGCCGTGCTCAAAGCGCTGACTGGGGGCTGAACGCACGCCCCACCTCGGATGACCGGGCGGCGCGGTGAGCCGCCCGTTTTTCTGCGCAATTGAACGACTCAACCATGTTTCATGCCAACTGCCCGGCGTGTGGCGCGCCGGTGGAACTGAAGTCTGCCGCCGCCGTCATGACGGTGTGCAGCTTCTGCAAGAGCACGCTGCTGCGTGACGGCGAGACGCTTTCCGACATCGGCAAGATGTCAGCCGTGCTGGAGGACTACGCGCGTGTGCAGATCGGCACCACCGGGCGCTACAAGAACAAGGCGTTCACGGTGGTTGGCCGCATCCAGTTGCGCTATGACGCGGGCTTCTGGAACGAGTGGTACGTGCTGTTCAACGACGGCACCGACGGCTGGCTGGCCGAGGCTTCCGGCCAGGTCACCATGACCTTCTCGCGCGGCACGCCGCCTAACGCCGTGGCTTTCGAGGCACTGCGGCCGGGGCAGCTTTACGACGCCGAGGGCCAGCAGTTCACGCTGTCCGACGTGCGCGAGGCCAACTGCACCGGCGGCCAGGGCGAACTGCCTTTCCGCGTGGGCGAGGGCTGGCACGCGCGCGTGGCTGACGGCCGGCGCGAAGGGGCCTTCATCACGCTCGATTATTCCGACGGCACCGCGCCCACGCTGTACCTGGGCGAGTCGACCACGCTCGAAGCGCTTAAGTGCCAGCTTCTGCGCACCGACGCCGAGATCAAGGAAACCGCCGGCCGCGTCCCCGGCAAGCTCACCAACCTCGACTGCCCGCAGTGCGGCACCTCGGTGCCGTTCAGCCCCGGCATGACCGGGCATGTGCTGTGCCCCGGCTGTGGCGCGGCCATTGACGCAGCCACGCCGCGTGGCGAGATCATCGCCCGTGCGCGTTCTGTGCCGCAGGTTGTCACCACGCTCGACTTGGGCGACAAGGCGCTCATCGATGGCCTGCAATGGCAGGTGATTGGCGTGATGCGGCGCACGGCGGTCGGCGACGGTGGCGAGTGGTTCGAGTATCTGCTGTACAGCCCGAAGCGCGGCTTCACTTGGATGGTCGAGACGGATGACGGCTGGTTCCGTGCCAACGTGCTCGACCGCTGGCCCACCCAGACCGACGGCCGCAAGGCCACGCTGGGCGAGACGCAATACATCCGCGACGACGATTACACCGCGCGCGTGACCTACGCTGCCGGCGCCTTCAACTGGCGCGTCCAGGCCGGTGACCAGACACGCGTGGTCGAATACAAGGCCGGGCAGGAAAGCCTGGCTGCCGAGAGCGACGCGCATGAGCTGACCTGGTCCAAGAGCACGCCGGTGAGCGCCGCGCAGATCAAGGCCTGGTTCGGCAAGGTGGTGGCCGAGCCGGTCAAGGAGACTTCGGCCTCCGGCTACATGTCGGTGGCGGTGGTGGCCTGCGTGCTGCTGGGGCTGTTCAACCTGGTGCCGTTCTTCATGGCGCCGGGCTCGGTGTTCGTCATCACGTTCTTTGCGGCGCTGCTGCTGATCGTGCCGGCGTGGCTGGTCGCCAAGGTCGGAGGTGACGAATGAAAGGCTGGTTCTTGTTGTACGCCGTGTGCGTGGTGATTGGCGCGACGTACATGGACTGGAAGGCCGGCTTTGCCGCGCCGCGCACACCCTCATACGGCAGCGGCACGGGCGGGTCTTCGTACTGGGGCGGTTCGTCGGGCGGTAGTGGTTATGGCGGCGGCTTCAGTGGGGGCCACAAGTGACGCGTGTCGACGCGACGCCGCAACCGGCTGCGCTGTCCGCCGCGGTGGGCGAGCATCTGCTGCTCGACCTGTATGGTGTGGCACCGACGCTGTTGCGCGATGCATACGCGCTGGAGGCCGCGTTGCGCGAGGCGGCCTATGCGCTCGGCGCCACTATTCTTCATGCACATCTGCATCGCTTCGATTCGCTGCGTACCGGCATGCCTGCGGGCGAGCAGGGCGGGGTGACCGGCGTGCTGCTCCTGGCCGAATCGCATTTGTCGATTCACACCTGGCCTGAGCACGGGTTTGCCGCCATCGATGCCTTCATGTGCGGCACCGGCACGACACATGCCGCGCGTGCTGTGTTTGAACGGGCGCTGGCGCCGCAGCGTATCGACGTGCGGGTGATGCAGCGCGGCGGCGTGTCGATCTAGCTTGATCTAGCGCTTTCGATCTAATCCAAATTTCATTCCGTTCATGCTTCGCGCATGAGGGGCAGAGTGGTAGTTCGGGTTGTATCCCGGTGGCTGACGCAGGGCCACTGGAGTTCTCATCAACCCGACGAGGCCTTCATGCCCACGCTGCCCACCCACGTTTCGCCATCGGTAATTCCCTGCCAGCCTTCCACTGCCACGCCGGCGCTGCCGGACTGGGTTCATGCCCGCATGCGGTGTCACTTCGATGAGCGCATGGCCAAGCTCTGGGATGGCGATCATCTGCTGCACGGGCAGACGCCCGGCCCCGGTGCGTTGTTTCTGAACAGCAACGACTATCTATGTCTGCTCGGCGAGCGTCCGCTGGTGCGTGCGCAGGCGCGCGTTCTGCTCGGGCATGAGCACGAGCTGCTGATGTCGGCTGTGTTCCAGCATGGCGATACGCCGCAGAGCCGGGTCGAGGCCCGGCTGGCCAGGCTGATGCGGGCCGAAGCCGGGTTGATCGCGCAGTCGGGCTGGGCGGCCAATGTTGGCCTGATCCAGTGCATTGCCGGCCCAGGGGTGCCGGTCTACGTTGATATGAACGCGCATGCGTCCCTGTGGGAGGGGATTCATGCGGCCGGCGCGCAGGCTGTTCCTTTCCGCCATAACGATGTCGACCACCTGAGCCGGCAACTTGAGCGTACGGGGCCGGGCATCATCCTGGTGGATTCGGTCTACAGCACGACCGGCAGCGTGGCGCCCTTGCCGGAAATGGTGGCGCTGGCGGAATCCAGCGGGTCGGCCATCGTTGTGGACGAGTCCCACTCGCTGGGCACGCATGGGCCCGGCGGCGCGGGCCTGGTCGTGCAGCTTGGCCTTGAGCAGAGGGTGCACTTTCGTACCGCATCGCTGGCCAAGGCGTTTGCCGGCCGCGCTGGATTTGTCGCTTGCAGCGGCAAGTTCAAGGAGTTCTTCACTGTGGAGGCGCGCCCCGCTATCTTCAGCTCGGGGCTGTTGCACCACGAGCTGGCCTGGTTTGATGCGGCGGCGGATTTCATTGTCGCAGCCGATGATCGCCGGCAGCGTCTCCACACGATGACACGCGTGGTTCGTGCGGGTATCGCCAGGCTGGGCTACAACATTGCAGACGGTACGGAGCAGATCATCGCGCTCGAAGCGGGGTCGGAGCCGCAGGTCAAGGTTCTGCGCGATGCGTTGCAGTCGCGAGGGATCTTCGGCGCAGTATTCTGTGCGCCGGCCACTCCCAAGAACCGGGCTTTAGTACGCCTGACGCTGCATGCGAAAATCACCGAAACCGAGATCGAGCGCCTGCTCTGCACGCTGGAAGATATTCGCGACCGCGTCGGGCTGGATGCCTGGTCGTCCACGCGCCGTGCGCGGCGAGCGGCCCCGACGGATCCATTCAGAGAATTTTCCACGACCCCATGACGAGAGAACAGGGCGGCATGCTTCGAGTTCCCCCAGGTAGCTGGCTGGGACGCGCCTGGCAGCATCTGGGGGACTCCCTCGCGCGCGCGGCGCTCCTTGATGAAGAGAGCGCCGCGCGTTTGCGGCGAATCCGCTTCGTTGGCGCATTGGGCGTGCTCGGACACCCGCTCTATTTCTGGATCTGGGCGTACGTTTTTCCGCAACCGTACGAGAACGTTTGGTTGCGACTGCTCTGCACGGTCTTGTTCATCCCGTTGCTGTTCACGGCTCGGCTGTCTCAGTACAAGTGGCTGCCGGCTTATGCACTGTTTGCGATTACAGTCGGGTTGCCTTTCGCATTCATCTTTCTGTATCTGGAAAATGGCGGAACGATGGTATGGGCGGAATCCGTCATCATCGCCGTCGTGATCCTGTTCCACTTCGGCGCGACATTTGCGTTGATCTCGCTTGCAACGGGCGCGATTGCCGCGACGGCGCTGTTTCTAGTGGCGGGGCATGCGGTTGCCGTGTTCCCTTGGCACGCGTTGCTGGTGCAAATGCCGATTCTGGCATTTGTCATTGCGGTCCTCATTGTGATCAAGCTGGACCGGCAGATATTGGCCGAACAGAAGCGGCGCGGCGTGGAGTTGGCGCTGGGTACCGTTGCGCACGAGTTGCGCACGCCGCTGGCCAGCCTGGCACTGACGGCGAGCGGCATTCAGAACCGCCTGCCGAGCACGGTACCGCCCGATCATCCCGATTTGCCGGCGCTGCAGCAGGCGGTTGAGCGGATGCGTGCAGACGTTATTCGTGCCAACAACAGCATCGAACTGCTGGTGGCCAACTCGAAAGACCCGCAAACCGTCAGTACCGCGTGGTTCGACCTGCATGAGTCGATCAGCGCGGCCATTGCCGCCTTCCCTTTCGAGCCCGGCACGCACGCGCTCGTGCAGGTGGCACCCAGCGTGGGTGTGCAGGTTCTGGGCAATGCCAAGCTATTCGAACACATCATCACCAACCTGACCAAGAACGCGCTGGAGGCGATCCACCGTGTCGGCAAGGGTGACGTCCGTATCGGCTATGTGCTCCTGCCGGGGACGGTTGAAGTCGTTGTGCGGGATACCGGCGCCGGGGTGCCGCCAACGGTGCTCAAGCGGATGTTCCAGCCATTCTTTTCATACCCGGCCCATCGCGGCACGGGCATCGGCCTGATGTTCTGCCGCAAGGTCCTGCACGGCTGGGGCGCCAGCATTTCGTGCAGTTCGGTGGAGCGTGAATACACCGAATTCCGCATCCGCTTCCCGAACCCGCGCTGACCGTGTCAGTGCCGGTTCGGGGCGCGGCGGATGCAGCTTACCTGCCGACCATGTTCTCCGGCCGCACCCAGGCATCGAACTGCTCGGCCGTCACGTAGCCGAGCGCCAGTGCTGCTTCGCGCAGGCTGGTGCCTTCCTTGTGCGCCTTCTTGGCGATCTGTGCGGATTTGTCGTAGCCGATGTGCGGGTTGAGTGCCGTCACCAGCATCAGCGAGCGCTGCACCAGCTCGTCGATGCGCGCGCGGTTGGGCTCGATGCCCACGGCGCAGTGGTCGTTGAAGCTGCGCATGCCATCGGCCAATAGCCGCGCGCTGTGCAGGAAGTTGTAGGCAATCATCGGGCGGAACACATTCAGCTCGAAGTTGCCCGACGCACCACCCACGTTGACGGCGACATCGTTGCCGAACACCTGTGCGCACAGCATCGTCACCGCTTCGCTTTGCGTGGGGTTGACCTTGCCCGGCATGATGGAGGAGCCCGGCTCGTTCTCGGGGATGGAGATTTCACCCAAGCCGCTGCGCGGGCCACTGGCCAGCCAGCGGATGTCGTTGGCGATCTTGGTCAGGCTCGCGGCCAGCGTCTTGAGCGCGCCATGCGCATGCACCAGGCCGTCGGCCGAGGCCATGGTCTCGAATTTGTTGGGCGAGGTAACGAAGGGCAGGCCGGTCAGATCGGCCAACTCGGCGGCCACCTGTTCGGCATAGCCGGCCGGTGCGTTCAGGCCGGTGCCCACCGCGGTGCCGCCCAGTGCCAGCTCGCACAGATGCGGCAGCGCTGCGTTCAGGTGCGTCTCGTTGTGCTGCAGTTGTGCGACGTAGCCCGAGAACTCCTGGCCGAGCGTGAGTGGCGTGGCGTCCTGCAGGTGCGTGCGGCCGATCTTGATGATGCTGTCGAAGTCGGCAGCCTTCTTGGCGAGCGTTTCGCGCAGCGTGCGCAGCGACGGGATCAGATGCCGCGTGATGGCGGTGACGGCCGCCACATGCATCGCCGTCGGGAAGACGTCGTTGGATGACTGGCTGCGGTTGACATCGTCATTCGGGTGCACGAGGCGGGCCTCGCCGCGTTCGCCGCCCAGCAGTTCGCTGGCGCGGTTGGCGAGCACCTCGTTCATGTTCATGTTGCTCTGCGTGCCGGAGCCGGTCTGCCAGACCACCAGCGGGAATTCGTTCGGGTGCTTGCCCGCGATCACCTCGTCGGCCGCGGCAATGATGGCGTTGGCCTTGTCGGCCGGCAGCAGGCCCAAACGCTGGTTGACGGCGGCGCTCGCGCGCTTGATGCGGGCCAGCGCGTCGATCAGCTCGCGCGGCATGCGGTCGCCGGCAATGTCGAAGTTCTGCAGCGAGCGCTGCGTCTGCGCACCCCACAGGTGGTTGGCGGGAACTTCAATCGGGCCAAAGGTGTCGCGTTCGGTACGGGTGGTCATGGCGGGAGGGCGCAAGGCGGCGGGGACGAACGCCCATCAGTATAGGCGTGGGCCAGTGCCCTTGTTGGCGGTAGGGCGGCATGCGCAGTGCATCGTTTGCGGGCTTGCGCTGCGCACGCCACAATGGCGGCTGACTTCTCGTCAGCATCCTCCTATGTCCTCCTCCGTTTCCGTCGACAAGTCCCTCCAGCCGCTGCTCTGGCTGGTGGCCGTCGGCCTCTTCATGCAGACGCTGGATTCCACCATCGTCAATACAGCCTTGCCGGCCATGGCACGCAGCCTGTCGGAGAGCCCGCTGAAGATGCAGTCGGTCATCATCGCCTACACGCTGACGACCGCCATGCTGATGCCGGCCTCGGGCTGGCTGGCCGACCGCTTCGGCACGCGGCGCACGTTCTTCGCGGCAATCTTCCTGTTCACGGTCGGATCATTGTTGTGCGCGGAGTCGCGCAGCCTGACCATGCTGATCGCCTCGCGCGTGGTGCAGGGCGTGGGGGGCGCGCTGCTGATGCCGGTAGGGCGGCTGACGGTGCTGCGCGTGGTGCCGCGCGAGCAGTTCCTGCCGGCCATGAGCTTCGTCACCATCCCGGGATTGATCGGCCCGCTGATCGGCCCGACGCTGGGTGGTTGGCTGGTGCAGGCGGTGTCGTGGCACTGGATCTTCCTGATCAACATTCCGGTGGGCGTGATCGGCGCGCTGGTCACGCTCAAGATCATGCCCGACGTTCGCACGGATGATGAGAGCCGCTTCGATTGGTCGGGCTACCTGATGCTGGCCTTCGGCATGGCGGCGGTGTCGTTTTCGCTGGATGGGCTATCCGGGCTGGGCTTCAAACAGGCCACGGTGCTGGTGTTGCTGATCTTCGGGCTGGCAGCGCTCACTGCGTACTGGTTGCACGCCGGGCGCGTGGTGGGGCCGCTGTTTCCGCGTTCGCTGTTTGCCGTGCCCAGTTTTTCTGTGGGCATCCTGGGCAATCTGTTCGCGCGCATCGGTAGCGGCGGCATGCCGTTCCTGATCCCGCTGCTGCTGCAGGTAAGCCTGGGCTATTCGCCGCTGGAGGCCGGGCTGATGATGGTGCCGGTGGCGGCAGCCGGCATGGCGGCCAAGCCGCTGGGCAACTGGTGCATCAAGCGTTTTGGTTATCGCCAGATGCTGTTCAGCAACACGCTGATGGTCGGGTTGATGATGGCGAGCTTTGCGCTGGTGACGCCTGGGTGGCCGCTGTGGCTGCGCATCGTGCAACTGGCGCTGTTCGGCACCTTCAACTCGATGCAGTTCACGGCCATGAACACGCTCACGCTCAAGGACCTGACAGGGCCTCTGGCCAGTGCGGGCAACAGCATGCTGTCCATGGTCATGATGCTGTCGATGAGCCTGGGTGTGGCGGCGGCCGGCGCGTTGCTCACAGGCTTTACCGACTTCACCGTTGGCCCGGAAGGGCGCGACACGCTCGCGGCCTTTCACAAGACCTTCATCTGCGTCGGCGTCATGACCGGTGCGGCGGCATGGATCTTCGCGCAGCTTTCGCGGGCTGAGTCGACGCAGGCAACCAAGCACACAGGGCTGGAGGTGGAGTAATCACTTCCAGTAGCCGCGCATCTTCTTGGTCAGATCGACCTTGGCGGCTGCACGTGCTTCTGCTGCGGGGTCCGCGCCGGGCTCGGGCGGAGGCCATGCACAGGCCTCGAACAGCGGCAGCAGCGCCGGCGGAATGAAACGCGTGCGCGATGCGTAGATGTGCCGGTCGCCATTGGGCGTCTGCTGCGTGACATAGAAGCGTTGTGGCACCAGGATGTCGAGGTGCTCGCGCGCGCGCGTCATGGCCACGTAGAGCAGGCGGCGCTCCTCTTCCAGTTCTTCATGCGAGCCCGCGCCCAGGTCGGCGGGCATGCAGCCGTCCACGGCATTGAGCACGTACACCGCTTTCCACTCCTGGCCCTTCGACGAATGGATGGTCGAGAGGATCAGGTAGTCCTCGTCGCGGTATGGGTCGCCGGATTCATCGCTGGTCAGCTCGGGCGGGTCCAGCGTCATCTCGGTCAGGAAGCGCTCACGCGTGGCGTAGGTGGCGGCCATGCGGGCGAGCTGGTCCAGATCACCCTGGCGCACGGCGGCATCGTCGTGCAGGCGCTCCATGTGCGGCGCGTACCAGGCGCCCACGGCTTCCAGCTCGCTGGCCCATGCCAGGCTGTCCTTGGGCTGGCGCAGGGTTTCCATCAGCGCCATCAGCGCAGCCCAGTCGCCAGCCAGGCGGGCGGGCGGCTCGTAGCCGAGCAGCGCGGCAATCGGGTCCATCGCTTCGGCCATCGCATCGAGCACGCGGGCGGCGGTGGCGGGGCCAGCGCCCGGCAGCAACTGGATGACGCGAAACCCGGCGATGCGGTTGCGCGGGTTTTCGGCCCAGCGCAGCACCGAGAGCACATCTTTTACGTGCGAGGCTTCCAGAAACTTGAGGCCGCCGTATTTCACGAAAGGGATGTTGCGGCGCGTGAGCTCGATCTCTAGCGGCGCGCTGTGGCTGGCGGTACGGAACAGCACGGCTTGCGATTTCAGTGCCAGCCCGCCTTCGCGCTGATGCAGCACCTGCTCGGCTACGCAGCGCGCCTGCTCCGCTTCATCGCGCACCGAGATCAAACGTGGGCGATGCGTTGACGCGCGATCCGTCCACAGCGTCTTGGCAAAGCGCTCGGTAGCAAAGCGCATCACGCCGTTCGACGCATCCAGGATCGGCTGTGTCGACCGGTAGTTGCGTTCCAGCAGCACCGTATGCGCCGGCCGCGAGAAGTGGCGCGGGAAGTCGAGGATGTTGCGCACCGTCGCCGCACGAAAGGCGTAGATCGACTGCGCGTCGTCGCCCACCACCGTCACGCCACGGCCGTCCGGACGCAGCGCGCGCAGGATGGACGACTGCAGCCGGTTCGTGTCCTGGTATTCGTCGACGAGGATGTGGTCGAAGCGCGCGCCGATCTCGGCCGCCAGCTCCGCGTCGGACACCATCGCATGCCAGTAGAGCAGCAGGTCGTCGTAATCGAGCACGTGCTGGGCCTGCTTGGCTTCCACGTACGCGTCGAACAGCGTGCGCAGTTGTGTCTGCCACATCGCGCACCATGGGAAGTGCTGCTTGAGCACGGCATCGAGCGGGCTCTCTGCGTTGATGGCGCGCGAGTAAATGGCGAGGCACGTCTGCTTGAGCGGGAAGCGGCGTTCCTTGGTCGACAGGTTCAACTCGTGGCGTACGACGTTGAGCAGATCGGCCGAGTCGCTGCGGTCGTGGATGGTGAAGTCGGGCGCGAGGCCGACGCGCTCGGCGTATTCGCGCAGCAGGCGCGCGCCGATGCCGTGGTAGGTGCCGGCCCAGGGCAGGGTGGTTTGGTATGCCGTGCCGGCGGCGTTCAGGGCGCGATTGCCGCTCTCGGCCTGCATGGCGCGCGCCAGCAGGTGGCCCGCGCGGTTGGACAGCTCGCTCGCGGCCCGGCGCGAGAACGTCAGCAGCAAGATGCGCTGCGGGTCCGCTCCGTTGGCCACCAGATGCGCGACGCGCCAGCCCAGCGTGTGTGTTTTACCCGACCCCGCGCCGGCCAGTACCAGCAGCGGGCCGGTCTCGGCCGCGTCGGCCCCGGAAATGCCGAACTCGACCGCCTGGCGCTGTTGGTCATTCAGTTGTGCCAGGTACGCTGGGGCGCTGACGGTGTCAGGAGTGAGGGAGGTGGCAGGCACAGCGAGGTGTCACAAAAAATAACTGTATGAATATACAGCACTGTGTTGCCTGTCCGCGAAAAGTGAGGGGATGTTGGCGCCGTTGAATGCCTGGCGTTTTGGAGGGCAGATCGGTGATGGCACACCCAGGTAGCGGGTGTGCCATCAACCCGGATCTTGCTTCACGCCGCCGTATCAAGCGACAGCCACGCGAAGCAAGACGACTGCGAGCGCGTCAGGCGCGCCTAGTGACTTTGCTGCAAGTACCGCTGGACATCACCCGTCGAAACGTGGCCCGAATGGGTTGTGTCGATCTGGTCGAAGTGCTTGGCCACGAAGCCCAGGCCGCTGGCCTTTGCTTGTGTTTTCGTGATCGAGCCGCCGTTGCTCAGCACGGCGTTTTCGTTCAGCCGCTTTGCAATGCGTTGCTGGGCTTCCTGCTGCAATTGCGCGCCTGTGGTGGGGCTCACAGGTACTGCTCGTTGAGTCGGGAAAAACGGGCCATCTACGCCATGGCCGCCCTTGGGAAGGGTCACCGGCGCCACAGACTGCGTTGTGGGCGCGGCGTAAGCCTGACCAATCAGCACGCCGAGGAGAATGGGCGGCAGGCTGCGCCGCAGCATATCGATAGGGGACATGATCACTCCTTCAATCAAAGTTTAGGCGCAGCAGTCTGTGCGGTGAGCGTTGGCGTGCCGGCGGGGTTCTCGTCCGCCCACGGAGCTGGCAGCGTTGCCAATGTCAGTGCGGACGGAATGGACTGACCGCCGAAGTACGCGACAAGGTCGCTCTTCATCTGCGGCCGGGCCACGTCATCCAGGTAGATCATGTGCCCGCCCTGGTAGAAGGTGACCTGCAGGTTAGGGTTCAGGCCCTGCACGGTTTGCAGACGTGCCAGTTGCTTCTCGGTGTTAAAGAACGGCGTCGCGAGATCGTGGTAGCCGTTTGACGCAAGCACCTTCAACTGTGGGTTGAGCTGAAGCGCAGCGAGCAGGTCGGGCAAGGTGTCCGGCAGCGGCTGGCCATCGTGGGAGAAATCCCACGCGCTGATGATGTTGTCGTTCAGCGGAGCGTACGTTGCGTTGGGCGCCGTATAGCCCAGGTAGTTTGGCATTTGCGTCTGCAACGCGGTGGTGAACGGTTGCGAGATCAGAATGTCCGACGGATCCGAGTCGTTCGTCAGGCGTGAATCCGAATTCGGAAGCGAAACACGACCGTCATACCGCCCAATCGTCGTGCCGGGCAAGAGCGACGTGGTGAACGGATTCCTGTTGAAGTAACCCTGCAGCGCTTGCAACGTCAGGCTGGACGGCGCCTCCCAAGAGGCGAGAGTTGTCCGTGATGGGTACTTTGGCGCGCCGAGCGCGTTAGGCGAGCCGAGCTGGCTGAGTGCCCATGACTGCGAGTACGTCTTGAACTGGCTGTATTTGTTCGTGACGAACTGTTCAGACTGCAGCGCGTATTGCGACTGGTTGGGCTGGCTCGGCGAGACCTGGTTGAAATAAGAGGCCACTGCGGCATAGCCGGGGTAATAGCCCACAAGCGTATCGGTCGCGAGCGTCAACCCAGCGGTTGAGTTCTCAATGGCCGTAGCTTCAACCGCATCGGCAAAGTAGTTCAGGATGGACGATTGCAGCACGATGCCGGTGAGGTGCACGCCTGCCGATTCCAGCGCGAGCGCCAGCATGTCGGTGCGCGGGGTGCCATACGATTCGCCGTAAAGATAGATGGGCGAGCTGCTGCGATTGTTGGCTGTCAGATAGCGCTGGATGAAATCGCGCATGACGTTGACGTCCGCATCGCTGCCCCAGAACGTCTGGTTGGTGTTCGGCGCAATCGCTTCCGAAAGACCGGTCCCCGGCGGATCGATGAACACCATGTCCGTGGTGTCGATCAGGCTCTGCGCGTTATCGACGACGGGGTAGTTCGGCCAGTTGGTCAGCAGCGGATCGGGCGTTGCGACTCGCGTGGGCGCGAACGAACCCAGGCGCAACCAGATCGACGAAGAACCCGGCCCCCCGTTGTAGAAGAACGTGACCGGCCGCGGCTGCCCGTTGGCGCTGGGCGCCGTGTACGCGACATACGACATCGTTGCCTCGGGGTTGCCGCTTGAGTCCGATGCAGTCAGATGGCCGGTGGTTGTTGTGTAGCTCACCGGGGTTTGGCCAGCAGTCCATTGATAGTGCATGACCGCTGCTTGCTCTGAGACCTGCGACGCATCCAGGCTATCCGTCGCATTGGACGAATACGCGACTGGATCAACATAGGGTTGGTTGGCCGACAGCGTTTGCGCGCTCGCGGCTGCCTGGTTGGCACTCAATGTGGACGCCGTGGGGCTGCCGTCACCGCCCCCGCACCCTGTGACAAGCGATACGCCGACAAGCAGTGCGCCTGCTCCGACCAGCCGTCCCAAAGCAGGAGAATAGCCGGGGCCATTACCACTGGAACTACGGTTTGGTTTCATTTGCATCCCTGTCATTGATGAGACACGAAAAAAGCCGCTTGCGTAGATGAATCTGTCAGAAAATGGGCAGCAAAAAACCGGCGCACGATTGGACGCCACCGGTGAAATCAAAAGGATTTCTATCCGGTGATCAAAAGACGCTGATAAATGTCTGCCGATAATCTTCTTAATACGATCGGAGCATTAGCGGCGGGTTTCACGCAAGCCAATAACCTGGGAGGGGCTCTCCTGGCTTGCGTTGAAAGGCGCTAAGTGCAACCTCGGCCACCGGAAAATGGCGGCTTGAAAATCATCAGGTTGAAAGCGGGCTCTGGCGGCGAATTGGGAAAATTGACGCCGCGTTCTCTATCCGTTGTGGCCGGAGCAACCGGATGGCTCGGTTTGGTGATGTCGCTATCGCTTGACCACGCGCCAGTTGTGCGTCGATGGTGCGGCGTTGATTGAGTCTGGGGCGGTAAGCCTCTTTTTGTCATGTGCCCAAGTAATGCTCTTGCTTTATCGCTTCGCTGCAATCTTGCGGACAACATGTTCTCTCCCGGATCAGGATTGTTGCCGGGCCATGGAGGGGGTGTCTCTGTGGCCGTTTTGTACACCTCTTGGGTGTTTTAATCAATTCCCGCCTTTAGATCGGCGTCAAAAGAGCGATTGAATCATAGAGGCGAAGTTGCCCGTATCAATAGAGTGTCGCCTCGGTTTTCGGGTTTTGTAATCTTGATGCTAAACCCATGCTTGCTAAAGCTGAATAGGAAAATCTTGCATCTATTTGCGCGAGTGCTTCGTGGAATCCGTTGGCTATCGCTTGGCGGTTCCGGTCAATGCGTCAGGTGCGAAATGATTTGCGTCGTGATGGGTGTCGGAAATCAATGAATCAATCTGAGCACGCTAAGGGATTTGTCATGTTTACACCACCGCAGAGGGTTACGCTGGAAGTTTTTAATGTTTTGATAGAGAAGTTTCTATGATCTCTGTTAAGACGAACTGAACACGCGCATTGGCCGTTCTGGGTGCGCGTCCTGATCTTGGCGCGTTGTGCTGGATGGAAGAACGGAACTTGCTGCGCTCGATCTTGGCGGCGTGGGCCTGAGCAAGCGAGTGAGGGCTTCAATGGAATGATTGGCGGCCGAGCCGACACCTGTCATGGTGAAGGCTTACGGAGCGGCGGGCGAGACGGGGCCGGCGTTGCAGCCCGTTCAGTTGCGCTAGATGCGCGGGAGCGCTGGCGATGTCAGGAGGGGAGGCGACAAGCACGGTGGGATGTCACGGAAATCGCTGGGTGAATATCCAGCGCCGCGACACCCGCCAGTTGGAACGCAGGGTCAGATGCCGTCCCGGAGCTTCTTTGCCAAGTCATGCGGCGAGGTGCGCTGATTCACGGCGTCCACCAGATCCGCGAGGAACCAAGGCAGCACAAGCTGGGTATTCGGATCGGACAGGCCGATGCGCAGTGTCGGCTGCGAGGTCGGTGCGGGCGCTTGCCGTGGTTGCGCCGGTTGGCTTTGGGCAAGCATCGTCTGGACATCCTGATCGGTCAATGTCGTGGACGCCGTTGTCAGCGCATTGGCGCTCATGGTGGCGGACAGCAGCGTCAACGCCACGAAGACATGTTTGAGGGTTGCAGGCATCGGGGCCTCCAGGGCAAGAACGAGGGGAGTGAGGGCGGCCGGCTGCCGTCCGCAGCATGGCTGTCGGTAACAATGATCCACCATCGGATCGTAGCGGAGCCTTAGGGTTCCTTTGCGATCAGGAAAGCGTAAAGATCAAGCGGCTGGTCAACCCGCCTGCGGCTGCAGTGCAATCACCGCCATGCCGGCCAGCGCGATGGCCGCGCCGCCGATGTCCCATCGCGTGAGCGCCGCACCATCGACAAGGCGCAGCCATGCCAGCGCCACGGCGATGTACATGCCTCCATAGGCAGCATACGTGCGGCCGGCAGCCGTGGGATGCAGCGTCAGCAGCCACGCGAACAGCGCCAGCGACGCCGCAGCCGGCAGCAGTAGCCAGACGGGCTTGCCTTGCCGCAGCACGAGCCATGGCAGGTAGCAGCCGACGATTTCCGCCACGGCCGTGACGGCAAACAGCAAAGCAATGCGAAGGAGGTCCAAGGGTCGGCGCCGGAGGCGATCAGAGGTCAAATCGCGCCGATTGTGGCACGCGAGCGCCGGCGGTCAGCGTGCTGATGTTGCCGGCAGCACCGGTGTGACCGTAAAGCCGCGCGCCGCCAGCAGGGCCGGCAAACCTTGCGGCCCAACCATATGCAGCGCCCCCACGGCGCCGAACACGCGCTGGCCGCTCGCATGCACGCGGGCGATGTTGTTGGCCATCGCGCGGTTGCGGTTCGTCACCAGCCGCTTGAAGGCGCGCTTCTCGGACGGCGTCTTCAGGCAATCGCACCATTGCGGATAGCGCTCCAGCGTATCGAGGTCGCTATCGGCCCAGGCGTTGGCCAGTGTCAGCGTCTGCGTGCGCGCCTCGCCCGATTCGATGGCGTCGAGCACCGTATCGAACGCCTGCGCCATCTCGTTCTTCGGCACGATCTCGTCCAGTACACGCAACTGCTCGGCCAGGGTTTCCAGCGGCACGATGGGCAGGTGTGCTTTGTTGGCGTAGCCGGTCAGGAACAGGTCGATGCCGAAGTCGGGATAGAGCCCGTCGGTGCGTGCACCCAGCACGGCCAGGGAAGCAAGCTGCATGGTCGGCTGAAACTTGCGGACCTGCGCCAGCGCCGGTTCGGGCAGGCAGGCCGCAGCCAACAGCTTGTTGAAGCGTTCGCCGCGCCGGCCGGCCATCAGGCTGCGGTCGTTGTTGGCCTTGCGTGCCTCGAGGGCCTTGCGGTTGGCTTCCTTGTCGAGCAGGTCGAGTTCGAGCGCGACGGCGTCGCTGTGCTTGAGTGCGTCGCGCACGGTGGGCCCGGGCAGCATCCAGTCGGCATGTGCGACGTGGATCGTGCCGTACAGCCACGACGTGTGGCCATCCTTCTCGATGCGCCAGAGCAGGCCGTGGTCGGTGGCGCGCTGGGCAGTGGCGGCCCAGCCGTCTTTGGGGATGAACTGGGTGGCCGGTGGCGGGCAGTTTGCGGCGGCTTGTGACGTTGCAGGCGATGCAGGCGGCGTAGGCGGTACGTCTTGCGCGGCGGCGCCGATGGCGCACAACAAGCCAAGCGCGAGCATCAGCGCGCGCCATGTGGTGCGATTGCGTGCCATGTGGCGATCCCCCGGGATGTTGTTGTGTCGGTGCGCAGTTTATCGGGCGCCGGCCATCGCGTCCCACGTGGCCATTGCGCAGTCGACGGTGGCAAGCAGTGCTTCGCGCGAGGCGCCGTCTCGCGCCTGGATCGACAGGCCGTTGAGCACCGTCGCGTAGTAGCCGCCCAGCGCATCGGCATTTGCCGTGGCCGGCACGTCGCCTTCGTCGATGCCGCGGCGGATGCGTGCGCGAATGGCGTCGACGGTCTCCAGCCGGATCGCGCGCATGTCTTCCTGCACCTGCTCATTGGGCGCCGAGCACAGTAGCGCCCCCAGTACCACCATGCAGCCGCGCGGTGCGTCGGGCTGGCTGAAGGCGATGGCGTTACTGCGCAGGAGCGCATCGATCGACTCGCGTGCGGTGGCCGGCTCGGTGAGCGCAACCGCCGTTGTGCTGCCGGCCGTCTGCCGGTACAGCGCCACCGCCTCGCGGAAGAGCGCCTCCTTCGAGCCGAATGCGGCGTAGAAGCTGGGCGCGGTAATGCCGCCCATCGCCTGCTTGAGTTCGTCGAGCGTGGTGCCTTCGTAGCCGCGCGCCCAGAACACGGTCATGGCCTGGCGCAAGGCTTCGTCGCGGTCGAAGGTGCGGGGGCGTCCGCGTGTCGCCATGATGAATTCCTGAAATCCCTATTTATGTACCGGGCAATATATTAATCCTTGACGCTGGCCGTGTCGTGCCCTTAATTTATGTATCAATCGATATATAAATGAGGGGTCTCCCTTGGAGAACACAACACAAGTCCACGCTGGGCGCTGGTTGGTGCTGGCGGCGGTTTGCATGGCAGGGGTGATCCTGCCGCTGTCTTTTACTGGTGCAGCGGTGGCCACGCCGGCCATCGGGCGCACGCTGGGCGGCAGCGCCACGGCGCTCAACTGGGTGGTCAACGGCTTCATGCTGGCGTTCGGCAGTTGCCTGATGGTGGCGGGCGCCATGGCGGATGCGTATGGCCGCAAGCGGATTTTTGCCAGCGGGATTGCGCTGTTCGTGCTGGCGTCGATTGGCGTGGCGATGGCGCCCAGCGTGATGGCCATCGGCTGGCTGCGGGCGCTGCAGGGCGTGGCGGCGGCGTTGTCGATGGCAGGCGGTTCGGCCGCGCTGGCGCAGGAGTTTGACGGGCATGCGCGCATCCGCGCCTTCAGCCTGCTTGGCACGACCTTCGGCGTGGGCCTGGCTTTTGGGCCGCTGATTGCCGGCGCGCTGGTGCAGACGATGGGCTGGCGCGCCATCTTTGTGCTGTGTGCGGTGGTGGGCACGCTGGCGTTTGTGTTTGGTGTGCCCTGCATGCGCGAGACGCGCGATCCGCAGGCGCGCGGCGTGGATTGGGCCGGCGCGGCCAGTTTCACCGCCACGCTGGTGCTGCTGACGTGGGCGTTGATGGAAGTGCCCGAGCGCGGCCGGGCCGATGGCGTGGTGCTGGCGTTGTTCGCGGCGGCGGCGCTTGGGCTGACAGCGTTCATCGTCATCGAGCAGCGTGTGACGCGGCCGATGCTGGATCTGTCGTTGTTCCGCTTCCGCCGTTTTGTGGGTGTGCAGTTCCTGCCCATTGCCACAGCGTGCTACGTGGTGATGCTGGTCGTATTGCCCGCGCGCCTGATCGGCATCGAAGGGCAGGGCGAGACCGAAGCCGGCATCACGATGATTGCCCTGTCGCTGCCGTTGCTGGCTGTACCGCTGTTGGCGGTGCAACTGGCGCACCGGTGGTCGGCGGCGACGCTCACTTGCTTCGGGCTGCTGCTGGCAGCCGTGGGCTTCTGGTGGCTGGGCGATGTTGCGCCGGGCCAGCCCGCGACCGCGTGGATTGCGCCGATGCTGCTGACGGGCTTCGGCACCGGTTTCGCCTGGGGGTTGATGGATGGCCTGTCGGTGAGCGTGGTGCCCAAGGAGCGCGCTGGCATGGCCACCGGCATCTTCAGCACCACACGCGTGGCCGGCGAGGCGATTGCGCTGGCCGTGGTGGGCGCCGTGCTCTCGGCGCTGATCGTGGCGCAGACCGGCACGTCAGGCGTGGTCAGCGCGGGCACGTGGATGGAGGCCGCACACCGCACCGCCATGGGCAATGTGTCGGCCGCGCTGGCCTTGCTGCCGGCGGGCTCGAGTCCGATGCTGACTTCCGCTTACGGCGCGGCGTTCACGCAGTTGGCACGTGCGCTGGCCGGGGTGTCAGTGATATCGGCGGTGGTGGTGTGGGCACTGCTGGGCCGTTCACCGGCCGTGGTCGCGATGGCCGAGCCGCTGTAGCGCGGGCGTGGTCGTCACGATGGCAGGATTTGGCTCGCGATTGTCCGTTTACGGCGTGGCGGCACTTCGGGTGCATGAGTATCTTGGCGGTGTCTCCAGGCCCACCTTTGAGGCCACCATGCTTGAACTCCGCCCCAGCTGTGAACACTGCAATCGTGCACTTCCGCCTGAGTCAACCGAGGCGCGCATCTGCTCGTTCGAATGCACGTTCTGCGCAGCGTGTGTCGACACCCTTCTCGGCAACGTTTGCCCGAACTGCGGCGGCGGCTTTGCACCCCGGCCGGTGCGGCCCTCAAAGGATTGGAAGAACGGCAACTATCTCGGCAAGCACCCCGCGAGCATGACGGTCAAGTACCGTCCTGTCGATCTTGAGGTGCATGCGCGGTTTGCGGCGGCACTGCGCACTATGGATCCGGCGCGCCGGTAAGCGCTCAGGCTGCATGCGTGGGGTCGGCTCCTAGGCGCCGAGCTTGGGCGGCACGGCATGCGCGCCACGTGTCTCGCGAAACCACAGCGCCAGGCTTTCGTCTTCCAGCGCATACGCGCCACGCGATTCCTTCCAGATCAGGTTCTTGTCGCGCAGCGCGTCGAGCGCCGCCTGCACCGTGGCCGTAGAAAAGTCGCTATGGCCAAGCCGTGCGGCATACGCCTTCATTGAATCTTCCGAGAACGGCGAATAGCCTGGCCCGCGCTCGATCAGCACCGCCAGCACGGCGCGCTGGATCTCGGTCAGCGCGCTGTAGTCGCTTTCGATCTCACCCCAGATGCGGTCGCGAAAGCCTTGCGCGCCGCGCTTGAGCAACTCGCCCAGGTTGGCGGCTGCACCCAGCTCCAGCGCGATCTCGCTGACGATGCCCTTGAGCATTTCCGGCCGGTGCCCAACCAGTTGGAAGGCCGCGAACATGTCGTCTTCCTTGAACTGATTGTCGGGCGCCAGATGCTGGTTGACCCACGCTGTGTAGGCCGCCACGTAGGCGCGGCCGAGCAGCGGGAAGTTGGTCACGCGCGAGCCGAAGAAGGGCTGCGTGCGGTTGAGCAGCAGGTTGGCCAGCTTGTCGCGGTTGGAGCCCGTGAAAACCAGGAACAGGCGCGGTGCTTCCACTCCCTGGTTCATCTGGTCGCGCGCGGCCTTGAGCGCAAACATGGCATTGGTGCCCGCCTCGGTGGACAGCGCGTGCTGCGCCTCATCGATGATCAGCACGACGGGCCGCTGTGCCGCCTTATAGAGCACATCGAGCGCATCGGCCAGCGTGATGCCCGGCGGCAGCCCGATCTTGCCGAGGTTGAAGGTGAAGGTGCGCAGCACGTCGACCTTCTCCATGCCGGCCGACTTGGCCAGCTTGGCAATCGGCCCATCGAACTCGGCCAGCTTGGATTTGATGGCATCGGCGATCAGCAGGCCGGGGTCGCGGGCGCGGTCGGCCCACAGGTCAACGTAGATGGAGATCCACTTGCGGCGCTCGACTTCCGGCACCAGGTCTTCACGCAGGAAGGTGCTTTTGCCGGTGCGCCGGGGCGCGGCCAGGAACAGGCCCGAGCGCGCGTCGGCCAAGCCCTTGCCCTCCAGGCTCTCGCACAGCGTGTGGGCGAGGTCCTGGCGGTGGAAGTTGAAGCGGCTGGTGTCGCCAGAGTCGATGCGGGAATCCATGAAAGCCCTGTTTTAGACTGAATTATTGAGTTTGGTATAAATTATAGCTACTCCAATAATTAAGACTAATTCCGGTCGGATAGCAAGGTAATGTGCCCTGCGCGACGGGATGTCGCGGCAAAAGTGTGGAACTTTGTGCGGCGTTATACTCCTGCAGCTTCCCATCGTGTCCATGTTCTCCCGCCGCTGGCTCTCCCTTGTCTGGCTTGCGATCGTACTGAATGTACTGTCGCCGGTGCTCGCGTCTGCTCGCTCAGCGCAGACGGGCACGCTCGCCGTCGACCTGTGCAGCGCAACGGCCCCCCATGGCAGCACGGTGCAGATTGCCGTCGACCTGCCGGGCGATGGCGCCGCCGACGATTCGGCTGCCCATCACAGCGTGGCGCACTGCGTGTATTGCCCGGGGTTTGCCGCCGGGTTTGCGCTGGCCTCGCCGCCAGCGCTGGATGTTCCCTCCGCCCATTTCGTCTATTGCGTGCGGCAGCCGGCCAGCCCGGCGCCGGTGTATGCGCGCAGCGCGCTGCGCGTGGCCGAGTCGCGCGCGCCGCCTGTGTCTTCGTCGTTGCTGATCTGATGCGCTTGCGGGAGTGAGTCTCGCGGCGCTATTGCGCTCGGCTGTTCTCACGGCCGGCGCCATCGCAACCCGGAGACCATCCCGATGTCATCGCCCAAGCGCGCCGCGGCTGCCAGCCGCAAGCGCACGCTGGTGCGCCGTGCCGCGCTCGCCCTGAGCGCGGCTGCACCGCTGTCCACATTCGCCGCCGACGACAATGCGTCGGCTCCCAGCACAATCATCGCCCAGGAGCTTGCGCCCACCTTGGTGCGCGCCGATGCGGCGCCCACGCCGTTCGCGCGCAATACCCCCGCTGTGGTCCAGAGCGTCACCGCAGACCAACTGGCCGACCGTAACGTCGTCACCACCGAAGACGCCGTCAAGTACCAGCCCAACGTGATGGTGCGCCGCCGGTTCATTGGCGACCGCAACTCCATCTTCGCCGGCCGCGATTTCAACGAGATCCAGAGCGCGCGCGGCCTGCTGTACGCCGACGGCATCCTGCTCTCCAACCTGCTCGGCTCCAGCTACACCTACCCGCCGCGCTGGTCAATGGTCGGGCCGGATGATCTGGCGCGCGTGGACATCCTGTACGGGCCGTTCTCCGCACTGCTGCCGGGCAACTCGATGGGCACGACGATTGCGCTGACGCTGCGCAATCCCGAGACGTTCGAGGCCAGCGCGCAGACCCAGGTGATGCGCCAGCATTACAGCGATGCGTATGGCTTCTCGCGCAACGTCACGGGCAACCACGAGAGCGCTTCGCTGGGCGATCGCATCGGTAAGTTCTGGTACGCGCTGTCGGTCGACCGGCTGGAGAACGACAGCCAGCCGATGCAGTACGCTACGCCCAATTCCAGGTTGACGCCGGGTGGTGCGCCGGTTCCGGTGACGGGTGCGGTGCAGGATCTCGGCCCCAACGGGCAGCCGCGCGTGATCCTCGGGCCGCAGATGCTCGAACGCACCCAGCAACTGCAGGAAACGCTGCGCCTGGGCTATGTTTTCAGCGACCGCCTGGAAGCGTCGCTCACGCTTGGCCACTGGGAGAACCATTACAACGACCAGGCCCAGAGCTTCCTGCGTGACGCCGCCGGCAACGTCGTCACCGGCGGCAACGTGCTGATCAACGGCACGCCATATACCATCGCCCCGAACACGTTCGCCCCGCAGAACGGCGACCAGGAGAACTGGCTCTACGGCCTGGGCGTGAGGGGCAAGCTTGGTGACTGGAAGATCGACGCCAACGCTTCGGCCTACAACGTCACGCGCGACGTCCTGCGCGCCTCCAGCACGGCGGCCGGTAGCGGCCCCGGCACGGTGTTCTACGGCGACGGTACGGGCTGGTCCAACTTTGACCTGAAGGCGGTCTCACCCACGGTGTTTGGCCACACCTTCACCACCGGCTACCACGTCGACCAGTACCACCTGCGTAACCAGACCTTCAACGCGACGAATTGGTCGACAGAGGCACTGTCGACGCTGAAATCCAGCTACCAGGGCGACACGCAGACGCAGGCAGTCTTCCTGCAAGACGCCTGGGCCTTTGCGCCGCGCTGGCTGGCCACACTCGGCCTGCGTTATGAAACCTGGCGTGCCTACAACGGCCAGCTCGGCAACGGCTCGACCACGCTGGGCTATGCCAGCCGTACGGAAGATGCCTTCTCGCCCAAGGCCGCGCTGCAATGGCAGGCCACGCAAGACACGCTGCTGCGCCTGTCGTACGGGCGCGCGGTGCGCTTCCCGACCGTGGCCGAGTTGTTCCAGGGCAGCATCAGCGGCAACTCCATCGTCAACAACGACCCCAACCTCAAGCCCGAGCGCGCCAACGATCTGGATTTCACTGTCGAGCAGGCCGTGCCCTACGGCGTGCTGCGCACGAGCCTGTTCCAGAGCGACGTGCGCGACAGCATCTACACGCAGACCAACATCACCGTCACGCCCAGCGTGACCAACGTGCAGAACGTCGATCGCGTGCGCACGCGCGGTATCGAGCTGGCATATTCCGGGCAGGATGTGGCGCGCGATCTGGGGATGCGCGGTGTGGACGTTGAGGCCAACGTTGCCTTCACGCAATCGAAGACGCTGGCCGATGCTGCCAACCCCACCTATGTCGACAAGACCTGGCCACGCATGCCGCGCGTGCGCGCAAACCTGTTTGCGAGCTGGCACGCCACGCCGGATTGGACGGTGGGCGCAGGCGTGCGTTATTCGGGGCGGCAGTACGGAACGCTCGACAACACCGATGTGCTGCCCAATGTCTATGGCGGCACCAGCAGCTTCTTCACGGTGGACCTCAAAGCCAGCTATCGCATCGACAAGCACTTCACGCTGGCGCTCGGCATCGACAACCTGACCGACCGGCGGTATTTCGCCTACCACCCATATCCGTCGCGCACCTTCTATGGACAACTGAAATGGCGTCTGTAATCCATTCGATTTCCCAGCTGGCCGCTGGCCTGCTGTTGGCCCTGACAACGACGTTGAGCGTTGCCCACGAAGGCCACGACCACGGCGCCATGGCAACCAAGCCCGCCGTCAGGCCCCAGCTTGCCACCACGGCGGCGTTCGACAAGGCAGGCCGCCTATGGGTGTCGTGGGCCGAAGGTCAGCACGTGGTGGTGGCGTCTTCCGACGACCAGGGCAAGACGCTCTCCAAGCCCCAGCGCGTGAACCCGCAACCCGAGCCGATCTACACCGATGGCGAGAACCGCCCGAAGGTGATCGCCAGCCCGGATGGGGCGTTGTATGTGAGCTGGTCGCGTCCGCTCGATGCGCCGTACACGGGCTACGTGCGGTTCTCGCGCTCGCTCGATGGCGGCAAGACGTGGAGTGCACCCATCAACCTCCATCATGACAACCAGCCGATCACGCATCGCTTCGATTCGATTGCCGTGGACAGCGCAGGCCGCATCTTTGTCTCGTGGATTGACAAGCGCGACTTGCTGCGCGCACAGGCTGCCAAGCAACCGTACGACGGTGCGGCGGTGTACTACACCGTCTCGACCGATCGCGGCGCAACCTTCGCTCCCGAGCGCAAGGTCATCGACCAGACCTGCGAGTGCTGCCGCATCGCAATGGCGACCGACGCCAGCGGGCACATGCTTGCGTTGTGGCGCAACGTCTTTGCCGGGCAGATCCGCGACCATGCGTTGGCAGTGCTGCCCGTCGATAACGCGCCGCTGGCTGTCACGCGCGCGACGTTCTCTGAATGGCGTGTCGAGGCGTGCCCGCACCATGGCCCGACGCTGGCCGTGACGGCTGATGGTGTGCGGCACATGGCGTGGTTCTCTGTGCAGCAAGACAGGGCTGGACTGTTCTACAGCCGGCTCTCGGCCGACGGCAGGCCGATTGGCGGGGCGTGGGCGTTTGCCGGTTCGGCGCAAGCCGGTGCGCAGGCATCGCACCCCGCGCTGTTGGCGGCCGACGGCGCGCTGTGGCTCGTCTGGAAGCAATTTGCCGACGACCGCATGCAGATCCTGATGCGCAAATCGGTCGATGGCGGCGCGCATTGGACTGTGCCCGTCAGCCTGGCGCGCACCGACGGCGGCAGCGATCACCCGCAAATCCTTGCCCGCGACGGTCATGTCTACCTGTCATGGCGCACACAGGCCGAGGGCTATCGGTTGATCGATGTAGCCAGCGCCAATCCGTCCAATCCATCATTGGAGGCATCGGAATGAAGTTCAGTTTGAAGTCTTTGATGATGGGGCTGGCGTTGTCCGCTGTCGCCCTCGTTGCGCAGGCCGTTGAGGCGCTGCACTTCCAGCCGCTTCATGCGCGCGACGTGCCCGCGCTGCTGCAGACGCCACGAGCGCGCCCGCTGATCGTCGAAATCTGGTCGCTCGATTGCAGTTACTGTCGCGAGAACATCGCTCGCATCGCGCAATGGCGGCGGTCGGCCAAGCAGAACGTGGACGTGGTGATGGTGTCGATGGACGGCCCCGAGCAGGCCGAGATGCTGAACCGTGCGCTGGCGCCGCTGGCGCGCGATGGCAAGATCGGGCTTGCACGCATGCCGCAGTACGCCAATGCCGAGGCCATACCGGAGCGCCTGCGTGCGGCGCTGGACCCCGGCTGGCAGGGCGAGATGCCGCGCACGATCATCCTGCGTGCGGATGGCGCGCACCATGCTTCGAGCGGCCTGCTGACCCCGCAGGCACTCGACGCAGCGCTTGCGCGCTAAGTTCTCTTAACCTAACAAGGCGCTTGTTCTGAAATAATCGCCGCCCCAATTTCATAACAACACAGGCAGCGAAATGAGCGTTCTCAATAAGGTGGAAAGCGGTTATCTGCAACTGATGCGGATTCTGGTGCTGGGTTTGGCGACGGTTGTACTGATCGGGGTGGCGCTGTTGGGTTTCAGCGCCGTGAGCGACTACAACGCCAAGCCGAAGGCCGTTTCAGAAGCCATCGACATCAAGGCCTCGGCGTTCAAGCTCGATGACGGCGAACAGGCCTCCGGCGACGATGCCGCCAAGCTGCATCCGGGCGCTGCAAAGCTGGAGACGGCGTTGGCTGACGTGATCAACAAGCACGGCAAGGCTCTACTGGGGGCATCGTTCCAGTTCGACAAGTCGGAGCTGCATGAATTGGTGACCAGCGCGCTGGAAGACAGCGACCAGGGCGAGCCGTTCCTGACCTCGGAAACGGCTTACCTCGACCAGGTGCTCAGCCGCCCCGACGTCGCCAAGCAAGCCAAGACGAGCGACGCGTTCTACGCTGTCGTCAACAAGGTGTTTTCGGATTACCACATGGCTTACGCTGCCGAGAAGGAGCGCATTTCCAGCGAAAAGGGCGCCGCCAAGATGGATGCCAGCGACAAGCGCTCGGGCGTCTACATCTCGCTGTACATGATTGCCGCGCTGTTCTCGGCATTCATCATGCTGGTGATGCTGATCGTGCAGATCCGCATTGAGCGCAGCATCCGTGTGATGTCGGAAGCGAACGTCCGCGCCTGAGGCTGTTCGGTCTCGCCCTCGGCGTCTTCTGCGGATGGAAAGATGGGATGGGGAAACCCCCCATCGTTGGGGTATGGCGGGGGGCGGGACCTTTTTATAATGGCCTCGCTTTGTGAATTCCGGCGCATTGCTCGTTCACAAAGCACACCCGACCATCTTTCGTCGTCAAAGGCTGAAGATGTTAAGCCCGCCCGCCCCCCGGCCCGCGGGCTTTTCTTTTGCTCGGTCGGTACTGCGGGGGCGGATGATAGCGCGCCTTCAGCGCGTTGTCGCGTGCGGCGAAGTGGGGGGTGGGGGCGTGGCCGACGAGGTGTCCGGCTGACCGGGCGTGCCGCCCAAGCCCACGGCAATGGCGGCAAGCAGCAGGGCCAGGCCGCGCGCAACGAGAAAGACGGTCTGCGCGCTGACGAATTCCGCCTTCGGCTCGCCGGCATCCTCGTCATCTGCGCGCCATGCTTCTCGTATGCTCCGGCGCTGCACGTGCAGGGGCTGTGCGTCACGATAGGCGCGCGGCGCACGCGTCTGGCGGCGCGTGTGAGGCTGTGTGTGCGACATGGCGTTCCTCCTCAGCCTTGCGACCAGGCGCGCCAGAACAGCAACGCCGTCATCGAAAAACCGAAGGTGGAGATCAGCGCCCGTACCACCGGCACCGGCAACCGTTTGCCCACGTGCGCACCCAGATAGCCGCCCAGGGCAGCAGCCACCAGCATGACCAGCGTCTGCGGCCACCACACCATCCTGGCCAGGGCAAAACACAGCACGGCCACCAGATTGGTCGCACCCACCAGCAGCGTGCGGGAGGCGTTCAGCGCTTTGATGTCGTCGTGGCCGAACAGCATCCACACCGCCATCATCATGATGCCTACCGCACCGCCAAAGTAGCCGCCGTAGACGGCCAGGCCGCCCTGCGCGACCAGCAGCGTCGTGCGGCCGATATGCATGCGCCGGCGCAGCCATGCCCCGGCCTGCTTGCCGAACGTAAATGCCAACGCACCCACCAGCAGCAGCCACGGCACGATGAAATCGAATGCACGCGACGGCGTGTTCATCAGCAGCAGGGCGCCGGCCAGGCCGCCCGTCAGGCTCACCGCCACCATGGCGCGCATCGAGACCTGCTCGAACCCGCGATAGTCGGCGCGATACGCCCATGCCGACGTGGCTGCGCCGGGCAGCAGCGCCACCGTGCTCGACGCATTGGCAAAGACAGACGGCACGCCCGCAAACATCAGCGCGGGCAGGGTAACGAACGAGCCGCCGCCCGCCAGGGCATTCATCATGCCGGCGAGCAGGCCCGCGCCAAAGAGCAGCAGCGTGGCGGATTCCATTGGGGGCGAGGTTGGGGATGTTGTGTTGTGAGATGCCTCAGTTTCTGCCGCTGGTGCCCACGACACAATCTGCGATACATTGATCGAGCCTCAGGATCAGACTGAGGCACATGCCAACCAGGACCGCCGTGCGCTTTGACCTGACCGACTTGCGACTGTTTCTGCATACCGCCGAGGCCGGCAGCATCACGGCGGGTGCGCAACGCTCGCATCTGACCTTGGCTTCGGCCAGTGCGCGCATCCGCGGCATGGAAGACACCTTGGGTGTGCCGCTGCTCATGCGCAACCGCCGCGGCGTGGAAACCACCGCCGCCGGCCGTACGCTCATGCACCATGCGCGCGTCGTGCTGCAACAGATGGACCGCATGCGCGGCGAACTGGGCGAATACGCGCGTGGGCTCAAGGGCTACGTGCGGTTGCTGTCCAACACCGCCGCCATGACCGAATTCCTGCCCGAGACGCTCAGCGCTTTCCTGGCCGCGCACCCCGAGGTCGACATCGACCTGGAAGAACTGGTGAGCCACGAGATCGTCGAGGCGATCGCGCAGGGGCGGGCAGACATCGGCATCGTCAACGATGCGGTGGATCTGTCGGGGCTGGAGACCTTTCCGTTCCGCCACGACCGCCTGGTGCTGGTGACCGCGCGCGACCACCCGCTGGCCGAGCGCCGCGAACTGAGCTTTGTCGAAACCTTGCAGGAAGCCTTCGTCGGCCTGACCGGCGACAACGCGCTGCAAGCCTACCTGGCCGGCCACGCCGCGCGCGCGGGGTATCGGCTCAAGTACCGCGTTCGGCTGCGCAGTTTCGATGCGGTGTGCCGGATGGTGGAGCGCAACGTGGGCGTGGGCGTGATCCCAGAACGCGCGGCCATCCGGCTGCAGCGCTCGATGGCCATCCGTCGCGTGCGCCTGACCGATGCCTGGGCGACGCGCCTGCTGCGCATCTGCGTGCGCCGTTTCGACGATCTGCCGGTCTTTGCGCGACAACTGATCGAACATTTGCGCGAGGCCTGACCCAACGGCGTGTCCGTCATTCGGCGGAGGAAGGCGGTTTGCACTCGCTTGGCCGCATGCCCGTCGGTACACTGCAAGCAGTTGTCGCCGCACTGGCGTGACGTGCGGCGCCGCACCAATCTTCCGCTGATGGAGCGCATCATGGCTTCTGCCGGTGTTCCCCCGATTGGCCTGCTGCACGCTGCGCGTGCGCTGCGCATCTATCGGCGCCACGAGATCAACGCGCTGGCATGGATCGCGCTGGGTGTCTGCCTGCGCAGCCCCGCGCCGATGGCGGCCCTCAGCATCGCCCTGCTGATCGTCTGTGTGTGGTCGCTCACGCGGCATATTCAATATCTCAAGCCCTTGCATGAGTTGCCGGTGTTCAGCCGCGTGCTCACGCACAGTGGCATGGCGTTCGCGGCCATCAACGCGGCGCTGTTGGCTGTGGAACTCGCCACCGGTGCTGGGCGTGGCGCCTGGTTCGGTGCCGACGGCTGGCTCACGCCGGCCTGGCCGCAGATCCTGCCGGAGGTGTCCGGCACGGTCGAACTGATGCTGGTCACCGCCCAGTGGATCGCCGTGCTGGGCGCGGTGGCTGCGGCTGGCGCCTGGGCGTGGCTGAGCCTGGGCGGCGGCCGCTCGCTGCGTCTTCCGCCGCGCTCGCAATGAGCCGATAAGCACGCTGCCCCGGGTGAATCCGGGTTGGTCTGGCGGAGTATTTCCTTCTATAAGTGTCAGTTGCAGGTGCGTTTCCGTCGCGCCCGAACGAGGCGCGCGTAGTCAAACGACAGGAGACAGGCATGACATCGTTGGACGCCTTCCTGCGGTGCCGCGACTTTCTGCTCGCGCATCGTGAGGACTACGACACCGCCGCGCGCGATTTCGCGTGGCCGGTGCTGGACCGCTTCAACTGGGCACTCGATTATTTCGACACCATGGCGCGCGGCAACGAGGGCATTGCGCTGTGGGTGCTCGACGACCATGGCCACGAGACGCGCCTGTCATTCGCGCAGATGGCCGAGCGCTCGGCGCGCGTGGCCAACCATCTGCGTGCGCTTGGGGTGCAGCGTGGTGACCGTATCCTGCTCATGCTCGGCAACGTGCCTGCCCTGTGGGATGTGATGCTCGCCAGCATCAAGATCGGCGCCGTCATCATCCCGGCCACCACCTTGCTCACGGCCGAAGACCTGCGCGAGCGCATCGCCATGGGCGAGGTGCGGCACGTGGTGGCGGGTGCGGCGGACTGCGCCAAGCTCGACGCCGTATCCGGCACCTTCACGCGCATCGTGGTCGGGGCGGACAAGACCCCGGCCGGCTGGTTCCGCTTTGAAGATGCCTACGGCGCTTCGCCCGAGTTCACGCCCGAGGTGCCTACTCAGGCCAGCGACCCGCTGCTGCTGTACTTCACCTCCGGCACCACGTCCAAGCCGAAGCTGGTGATGCACACGCATGCGAGCTACCCGGTCGGACACCTCTCGACGCTGTACTGGATCGGCCTGCGCCCAGGCGACGTGCACTGGAACATCAGTTCGCCCGGCTGGGCCAAGCATGCGTGGAGCTGTTTCTTTGCGCCGTGGAATGCCGGTGCCACCGTGTTCATCTACAACTACGCGCGCTTCGAGGCCAAGGCTGTGCTGGACGTACTCTGCCGCGCCAAGGTGACGACGCTGTGCGCGCCGCCCACCGTGTGGCGCATGCTGATCCAGGAAGACCTGGCCGCCTGGAAGCCCGCCCTGCGCGAACTCGTGGGCGCGGGCGAACCGCTCAACCCCGAAGCGATCGAGCGTGTACGCGCGGCCTGGGGCATCACCATTCGCGATGGCTACGGCCAGACCGAAACCACCTGCCAGATCGGCAACAGCCCTGGTCAGCCAGTCAAGCCGGGCTCAATGGGAAGGCCGCTGCCCGGCTACCGCATCACCCTGCGCGACCCCGACGGCAACGAGGCCGACGAAGGAGAGATCTGCATCGAATTGGAATCACGACCGACAGGCCTGATGGACGGCTATGCCGGCAACGCCGATAAAACCGCCGAGGCCATGCGGGGCGGCGTGTACCACACCTCTGACATTGCCGCGCGCGATGCCAGCGGCTACCTCACCTACGTCGGCCGCGCGGACGACGTCTTCAAGGCCTCCGACTATCGCGTGAGCCCGTTCGAACTGGAGAGCGTGCTGATCGAGCACCCGGCGATCGCCGAGGCCGCCGTCGTGCCGAGCCCCGACCCCGTGCGTCTGGCCGTGCCCAAGGCTTTCCTCATGCTGCGTGCCGGGCACGAGGCCACCCCTGAATTGGCGCGCGACATCCTGCGGTTCTGCCGCAACCGTCTGGCGTCGTACAAGCGCGTGCGCCGTATCGAGTTTGCCGATCTGCCCAAGACCATCTCGGGCAAGATCCGGCGCGTGGAGCTGCGCCTGCGTGAAGCCGCGCGTCCTGAGACCGGCCGCAACCTGCAGGAATATTGGGAAGAGGATTTCCCGGCCGATTGAGCCGTCGTCCGGCGTGGCACAGAACGAAGTGCGGCCCGGGTGGGCCGCACGACGTTTCGAAATCACCGACGCGAATACTGCTGATTAACGCGATGAGCGCGGCACCAGGCGCAACTGACGCACGCGGTCCAGGTCATACGCCGGCACGCCGCCATGCGGCAGTGATGCGCGCGAGGCGGCTAGGTCGCGGCCGCGCACGATGACCGGCGCAAGCGCGCCCGCGCGGATCAAATCCGACGCGGCCAGCTCGATCCAATCCCGATAGTTGCGGTAGACCTCTTCGGCTGTGGCTTTTTGGTGTGCGCAATCGCACAACGACAGGGCTTCGGACGTGACGAAACAGCTCACGACCTTGCCGTCGACGATGGCCTGAAAGAACAGGTCGCCTACAGACCTGAAAGTCTTACCGGTGAACGAGATGTTCATGATGCCCCCCCCATTGATCAAGCGCGCCGATTGGCCGGCGTGCCCCACATGCCGCTTGCGCGGCGCAGTGATCACATGCGGGAGCGTGTTGCCGAACGGAGGGAAGAAGCTGCTCCGGATGCAGAATCGATCCGGTTGCAACGGACCCCATGAAGCGGGTCGAACTGTCCCTCGGTGCCGTTATGCGGTCTGTCAATTCGGCGTTTGACTGCGGTTTTTGCTCTCGCGCTGCGACCTTCCCCGTACACATCCTGTTTGATGTCGAAGCCTGTTCGACATCGTTATGGTCACTACAGTTGATGCCAAAAAACACGACCGACGCCGATCACGATTGCAATCGTGAGCAGCCACAACAAAACAAGTGGAATTCGGACTGATGGCCCGCGTGTCGTTTGAAACAGGCGCCGCCGCGTTGGGATCACCTGCCAATCGGCAGTGTGACGCTCCCACCCCATGCGGGCTGAGAGTCCTGCGCTTCCCCGTTTGATTGTTCCCATGGCTTGCTCCCGAAAGCCTTGTTTTCTTGCGTATTTAATTTTATTTAATTCTGCTTTTCTTCGGTTGCATTCTAGGACACTCTACGCGCAGCGCTAGTGCACCTTGGCATGAATTCTCTACGCCATTTGGCTCATGGCTGGCAGGTCTAGGACAAATTGGGGGGGAATCGAAAAATCGATTTTCAGAAAATCACGCGGCGATTATCGGATACGCAAACGCTTACGTTTCAAACGCTTAGAGATCGTCGCCCCAATGCTTTCGCAAGGCCGGACGACTACAGTCATGCGCCTTTGGTCAGACGCGCACGTTGTGATGTGGTGTACGTGTCACAAGATGGAAAACACCCTCGACACTGCGGTAGAGTGCTGGCGGCCGCAAGGCCTCACAAGGATTTGGACATCGACATGACGCAAGCAGGACGCGCCCGGAAACCGAGGGCGTTGGCAAAGTTTGGATCGCGCGCGGCTGCCGCGCTGGCGGTCATATTGGCGGCCGCAGGCGCGATGGCGGCGCAGGGGCAGGAGCCCAGCCTTGCGCTACGCCGTGCTGCCGTTGAGTCGACCTTGGCGCACGCCAGCAATTGCCAGCGGCTGGGTGACTATTACTGGGAGATCGGCGACGCCAACGGCGTGCAGATGCGCGGGCAGCGGGGCCAGCGCATTGGTGCCAACAAGACTGTGCGGCTTGCGTCCGCCTCCAAATGGGTGTTCGGCGCCTACGTGGTTGAGCGCGAGCGCGGCAAGCTCACGCCCGCGGAGGTCGAGGCACTCACCATGCGCTCGGGCTACGACGCGCTCAATCCGCTCCTGTGCAATCGCAATGACACCGTGCAGAGCTGCTTCCATCGCGGTCGCAACGCCACCTTCACGCCCGGCCACGTCGGCCGGTTCAGCTACAACGGCGGTCACGACCAGAAAATGCTGATGGACCTCGGCTTTGCCAATGCCGACGCAGCGGCGCTCTCCGACGAGCTCGATCGCGAACTCGGCCACACCCCCGGCATGCGCGATGCCGACAGCCCGCTCGGTATCCGCTACCTCGCTCCCGAGCCGGCCAGCGGCATGATCGCCACGCCCGCCGCCTATGGCCAGTTCCTGCGCCGGCTCCTGCGCGGGGAATACCTGCTCGGCAGGATGCTCGGCCAGCACGCCGTGTGCACTGAGCCCGGCAGTTGCCCGACCGCCGTCAGCACGCCGGCCGCGCAGCCATGGCACTACGCGCTCAACTACTGGATCGAAGACCAGCCCGGCGGTGACGGCGCTTACAGCTCACCCGGCGCGTTCGGCTTCTATCCGTGGATCTCGGCCGACAAGCGCCACTACGGCATGATCGTGCGCGAGACGCGCGCCCCGCGCGCCTACATACGCAGCGCCGCGTGCGGCGCGTTGATCCGCCGGGCTTTTGCCGAAGGCCGGCCCCAGCATCCGCCGGTCGAGAGCGATCAGACCGGCAACGCCGACGCTGGCGACTGACACCAGCCGCGCTGCCGATCAATAGCCGCGGTAATACGGGCGATAGTGCGGGTGGTCGTAGTAATAACCACCCGCCGGCACCACCACGCACGCGCTCAGTGCGGAAGCGGCAGCGGCAGCAAGGATCAGCAAGGCGAGGGTGCGTTTCATGATGAGGCTCCGGTGTTGTCGTTGGACTTGCCTCGACTGTATGGAAAGGCCTCGCAACCGCGCTTTACCGTTTGTAAGCAAAACTGCGCCGCATAGGCCCGCAATGGGCAGTCCGGGCCGCCTTTGCAACGCCCCGCATCGGCGGCCGTAATTTGCCGTTACCTTTGCGGACGGATTGCGTGGCTGGCGTGCGCCGCCTGTCGGTGCACCGCCACAATGTTCGACAAACTTGTCGCCAATCTATTGACAGATCATCGAGGTAGGCGGGAAATTTGACAAACGGCAAACGTTCGACATTCAGATTCAAGTGTCTGGCGCCGATAGCCGTTCATACAGAGATGTCAGGGCGCCCGAAAAGACGATGACGGGCATCAAGCCCTGCGGGGACTACGCGATGCGCGCCGCCGTTGCCGCGCGCATCGGCAATATGTGTCGGGGGGAACGCATCATGATGACTTTTCTGGAATCCACCATCGCTTGGATCGTGCCGTGCCTGATCGCCACCGCGATTGTTGTGCCGGTCATGTGGCGCAAGCTGCGCGCTCGCCGTGTGTTGCAAGCGATGCACCACGCGCGCGAGCACCGCGACGAGTGATACGTTGAAGGACTGACCGCCGGCCGGTCGCTTTCCTTTCCATTTGCCTATGAAGAACGGGCGCCGCATTGCTGCAGGCGCCCGCTAGGTATTGCACGAACCGGTGGCGGCGCGTCCCGTTGCGCCGCCCACCGGTTGGCCGTTGCTCAGGCTGCGACGGCCTGGTTCACCACATCACGCATGGCAGCATGCGCGGCTTCCATCGCTTGCGTACGGGCGTCGGCGCCCATCGCGAGGCGCTCCGCACGTACGAACTGCACATCGGTGATGCCGAAGAAGCCGAACACCGTCTTCAGATAGGCTTCCTGGAAATCCATTGCTGCCGCTGGGCCGGCCGAATACATGCCGCCGCGCGTGGAAGCGACGATGACCTTCTTGCCGCCGGCCAGGCCGACCGGGCCGTTTTCCGTGTACTTGAACGTGCGGCCGGCTTGCGCCACGCGATCGATCCAGGCCTTGAGCTGGCTGGGCACCGAGAAGTTGTACATCGGCGCGCCGACCACGATCACGTCGCTGGCGAGCAGCTCGTTCACCAGCGCTTCGGAGCGGGCGTGCTCGGCGCGGGTGGCGTCGTCAAAATCGTTGCTGCCCGTGGCGCGGAAGCCGGCAGCGATGGCGCCGTCCAGGTGGGGGATGGCTTCGACCGACAGGTCGCGGCGGACCACGGTGGCTTCCGGGTTTTCGCGGCGCAGCTCGTCGACGATGGCGGCGGTCAGGATGCGCGAGGCCGAGGCGTCGCCGAGGATGCTGGAATCGAGGTGAAGGACTTGCATGGCGTCTCTCCAAGAAAAAGGTGGGTTGCTGCAAAGATAGTGCGGTGCAGCAAGTTCCAGTAGTGGGTCGAATCGGCACAGATCGTTCTATGAATGAGACAATGCACCTTTCCGCCGATGCGCATTCTGGGGAGCCGCCATGGAAGACCTGAACGACCTCGTCCTGTTTGCCAGCGTGGTGGCGAACGGCAGCTTTTCCGCCGCCGCGAGGGCGTTGGGGATTCCCAAGTCGCGCGTGAGCCGCCGCGTGGCGGATCTGGAAGCGCGCCTTGGGGTGCGTCTGCTGCAGCGATCGACGCGCGCGGTGCACGTGACGGATGTCGGCCAGGCGTTCTACGCGCATTGCGAGACCATGACGCAGGCCGCGCGCGCCGCCTTCGAGGTAGCCGAGCACGCCGGCGAGAAACCCTCCGGCCGCCTGCGCGTGAGTTGCCCGGTTGGGGTGGCGCACCTGTTCCTCGCGCCCGTGGTGCCGCGCTTTCTGCGCGCGCATCCGGATGTACGCCTGGAGCTGGACGTGACCAACCGGCGGGTCGACGTGATCGGCGAGGGGTATGACGTGGCGCTGCGCGTGCGCTCAACGCTGGACGATTCCAATCTGGTCGTGCGGACCTTTGGCATGAGCCAGCAGGTGCTGGTGGCCAGCCCGGAATTTGTGGCCGCGCATGGGCCCTTCGATACGGTGGTGTCGTTGCAGGGAGTCGCCGCGCTATGGCTGGGCGCCGTCACCGGCGAGCGCTCGCGCTGGCATTTGACCGGGCCGGACGGCGCGGCCGTCGACATCGAATGCCAGCCGGTGCTGGCCACCGATGATCTGCACATGCTCACCCAGAGCACCATTGCCGGCGTGGGCGTCGGGCTGCTCCCCTACAACTTGTGTGCCGAAGGTCTGCGCGACGGCCGCCTCGTCCGGCTGCTGCCCGACCACAAACCACCGAAGCACCAGTTTCACGCCGTCTTCCCCTCGCGGCGTGGGTTGGTGCCGGCGGTGCGCGCGTTCATCGAGTTCCTGGCCGCCGAATTGCCCCCGCTCACCGAGAAGGTCGCCGCTGGGTGCTATGACGATATCCTGCAGTCACCGCCTGATCGTTGACTCTGCAACGATTGCCATTCGGGCGTATGATCGACGGCTTCGCTTCAGTCATTTGTGTGGATGTCTGTGACGGCATTCGCGCGCATGCCCATGTCCTCCCGCCCCAGCATCGAGCCACCTCAGCCGGATACCGCCGTTGCTTCGTTGACCGCCCCGCTCGGCACGCCGCCGGTACCCGAGATTCCGGTCATGGTGGTGATGGGCGGCCTGATGCTTGCCATCTTGCTGGGGGCATTGGAGCAAACGATTGTCGCGGTGGCGCTGCCCGTCATTGCTGGCGAACTCAACGGTTTTGCGCTGATGGCGTGGGTGGTGTCGGCATACCTGGTGGCCTCCACTGTCGTCACGCCCATCTACGGCAAGCTGAGTGACCTGTATGGCCGCCGTGCCATGCTGACGACGGCCATTGCGCTGTTCGTGCTGGCCTCGGTGGCGTGCGCCATGGCGACCAGCATGCCGATGCTGCTGTTCGCGCGCGTGCTGCAGGGCCTGGGCGGCGGCGGGTTGATCTCGGTGGCGCAGGCCACCATTGCCGACGTGGTGCCGCTACGCGAGCGCGGCCGCTACCAGGGCTACGTGAGCGGCATGTGGGCCATGGCCAGCCTGGCCGGGCCCGTGATCGGCGGATACCTGACGCACTATCTTTCGTGGCGCTGGATCTTCTGGATCAACCTGCCGCTGGGCATCCTCGCGCTGGTTGTGGTGCGCCGCACGCTGCGGCATCTGCCGGTGGCGCACCAGCGCCGACCCATCGACGTGCCGGGCGTGGTGCTGTTTGCGGTGGGCCTGACGGCGCTGCTGCTGATGATCACGCGCGTGGGACAGGGCGTGCCGCTCACGCAGCCCGAAAACCTCGGCCTGCTGGTGGGGGCGGTGGTAGTGCTGGGCGCCTTCGTCTGGCAGGAGAACCGCGCGGCCGAGCCAATCATTCCGCTGTCGATGTTCCGCGTGCGCACGGTCACGATCTGCTGCCTGGCACTGTTCCTGTGCTTCTTCCAACTGATTGCCACGTCGGTGCTGATGCCACTGCGCTTCCAGATGGTGGCCGGCGCCAGCCCCGATGCCGCCGCGCTGCGTCTGGTGCCGCTGACGCTGTCGATTCCGTTCGGCGCGTTCGTGGCCGGCAAGTGGATGACGCACAGCGGCCGCTACAAGCCGCTGATGGTGGGTGGCGCCTGCGTGGTGCCGTTTGCCATTGTCGCGCTGGGCCTGCTGGACCCGCGCAACGTCTGGGCGCTGACCCTGGCGATGATTGTGCTTGGCCTAGCGATTGGCGTGCAGTTTCCGACCGGGCTGGTGGCCACGCAGAACGCCGTGCCGCCGCACACGATGGGGCTGGCAACGGCGCTGACCGCATTCTCGCGCCTGCTGGGCGGTGCGGTGGGCGTGGCGGTGCTGACGTCGGTGCTGATTGCGCTGCTGCGCCAGGCGGCCCCCGAAGCACAGGTCGCGGCCGGCGGAGATTTGCTGATGGACCTGTTTCACGCGGCGCTCGCAAGCAACAGCGCCGATGCGCAGACGCTGCAACGCGCGGGCGAGAGCGCGTTCCGGCATCTGTTCTTCTTTGCGGCAGCGGTTTCGGTGGTTTCGCCGTTGCTGCTCGTGCGGCTGGAAGAGAAGGCTCTGCGCGGCAAGGTGTCGACCGCGCACGCGGTGGATTGAGCTAGCTCGCGCTCGGCGCCAGCGCACGGCGGCGGGCGCGGCGCGCAACGCTGCCTTCGTACAGTGCCCAACGCAACGTGGGCGCAATGGTGCGCATGGCGGCCGATGCGAAGGCAGCCTGCAGCGCTGGCCGTTTCAGTTCAAGCATCTGCATGGCCCACGGCGGCAGCAACTGGATGCCGGCATCGAGAAAGATGCGTACCGCCGGCTGCAGCCCAGGGCGTGGCGCCTTCCACGTCATCAAGACTTCCACCACCGCGCGCGCACGATCGCTGGCCACCAGATCGGCACGCATGGCATTCAGGTAGGCCTGGACCGCCGCGCGCGACTTCGGTACATCACGCGCGCCAAGCAGTTCGGCAACCAAGGCGGTTTCTTCAAAGTAACGGTCCTGCTTGGCGCCGGCGAGGCTGCCATCGACATAGCGCAGGTAGCCGGCCAGGAAGCTCGACATCTCCGCCACATGCACCCAGGTGAGCAGGTCCGGATCGTTGGCCGAATACGGCCGTCCGTCGGGGGCAATGCCGTGGATGCGGCCGTGGATGATCTTGACGTGCTCGATCAGCGCCAGCGCGTCGCGTCGACTGCCATAGGTCGTGCCGGCCACGAACTGCGCGGTGCGGCCCAGACGCCCCTGCAGGTCTTCACGAAAGTTGGAGTGATCCCACACGCCGGCCAGCGCGCGCGGGTGCAGCGCCTGCAGCAGTAGCGCGCTGATACCGCCCGCCATCATCGACGGGAAATCGGCATGCACTTGCCAGCAGACCGCATCGGGGCCGAACAGGCCGGGGTCACCCGGTGGCGAAGCGATGTCGAGGGACAGTCCGCCGGTGGCCCGCGTGAGGCCGCGGACCTGGTTGGCGATGCGTTCGCGAAGTGCTGCGAGCGGGGAGGGCATGGAGCCGGAAGGGGCGCGAGGGAGATGCCTTCATTTTACCGGCGGGCCCGGTGGTCTAGCACCCCGCCGCGATGACAGAACGCCGCATGACGTGTCCGCCATGCCGGGATTGTCTGTTGCAGGGTCTGTCGCGGGGCTGATGACATCCGGGCCTCCTAGAATGCGAAAAACACCTCGCGAGAACGTCATGCACATGGCCCACCTTTCAACCGCTGTCAGGCGGCGCTGCATCGCGCTGGCGCTGCTTTGCTTCTGCCTGAGCCCGCTGATGTGCGCGGCAGAGAGTGCGCAAGCGTTACGCGACAAGTACCAAAGTCTGGCGCAGCGATTAGCCGACAGCCCATTCCACCAACCGCTGGTGCTCGAATCCACCGAGACGCCCGACATGCTCAAGGGCGATATCTACAGCGTGATCGATTACCCGTTTGTCACTGTCAGCGGCGCGTTGAACGATCCGGCGCAGGGGCCAGCCCATTGGTGCGACGTGCTGATCCTGCATCTGAACATCAAGTACTGCCACGCGGTGGCGGGGACCAGCGGCAGCGTGCTCGACGTGAACCTCGGGCGCAAGGTGGAGCAGTCCTTGTCCAGCAGCTACCGGCTTGAGTTCAGTTACCGCCCGGTCGTCAGCAGCGCGGAGTACTTCCGCGTAGAACTGAATGCCGATTCCGGCCCGTTCAGCACCCGGGACTACCGCATCGTGCTGGAGGCCATCCCATCCCCGGCCGGTGGCAACCGGACCTTTCTGCACCTCACCTATGCCTACGGCTATGGCACCGCCGGCCGGCTGGCGATGCGCACGTACCTGGCCACCGTGGGCAGCAACAAGGTGGGCTTTACCGAGTCGGCCGATTCATCGGGGGCGCAGCCGCAATACGTGGGTGGCGTGCGCGGTCTGCTTGAACGCAACACGATGCGCTACTACTTGGCCATCGATGCCTATCTGAAGGCGCTCGCCGTGCCGCCGGACAAGCGGCTGGAATTGCGCCTTGTTACGTGGTTCAACGCCACGGAGCATTACCCGCGCCAGTTGCACGAGGTGGAGCGGCAGGACTACCTGCAGATGAAGCACCACGAAGTCGAGCGCCAGCAGACGGCGCAATGACACCCGCTACGCGGGGCGATACACCTTGGCGAAGCGCTGTGCCTGCACGACGCCGTAGTCGCCGGGGGCGTATTGCAGTATCCAGTCGCCGGCCTGGCCGTGCAGCACATCGCCGGCTTCGGAGCGCGCCATCGAGAACGGCGCGCTCATCTGCTTGGCGAGCACCTCGCTCGGGCGGTTGCGGTATGCACCGGATTCGCCATGCGTGTGCGATGCATCGGCAGGGACGTACTTCGCATCGAAACGCACGCGTGAGACCACCCAGCGGTCGCCCGTGGAACCGGTGATGAGCGCATCGCCGGGGGCGTAGCGGTTGGGGCCTTCCAGGCTCATGAGCTCGCCGGCCTGGGTGGCAAAGTCGACGTGGACGGTCTCGTCCTTGACGAAGGGGCGGGCTGCGGGGTCGGTGCGCAGGTCGACGTGTTGCAGGGTGGGCATGAAGCGTGGGGCGTAAGAAAAAGTCAGACAGATACCGCGGCGAAGGGCGTAAGGGTAACGCGAATGCGCTGGAAGTGCCGTGGTGCCGAGCGCACAATACCGCAGCCCAACCACGCGGAGCGCACAGGCCGATCGACTGGACCCTCATCGAGACACATGGGGCTGGCGGCCTGCGCGGCCTGGCCGCTTCGCCAACTACACAGAAGGGCAGGCGAGCGCCCGCACCGAGGAGGCGGCCTGGACGCCGCCGCCCGGCACACTCACCATCGACATCCACAGCCACGCTGGTCGCGTGACCGTCTCGCGCGATCCGAAGCTGGGCGCCAACCGCCCGTTCCTGCCCGTGGCCGAGCCGATGCGCACCGGTGGCATGCACGTTGTCTGCCTGGCCATCGTCACCGATACGCTGGCGGTGCATGTCGCTGCCAGCGGCAAGCGCTTCGAGGCCTTCCGCACGCCCGAGCCGGGTGAGCTGTACCAGCTTGGTATGACCGAATTCGCGCGCGCCCAGCGGCTGATCGAGAAGGAGCGACTGCACGTGGTGACGGACGCCGCGTCGCTGGCTGCACAGGGCACGCGGGGGCCGAGCGTCATCATTGCGTCGGAGGGCGCGGATTTTCTGGAAGGCCGGATGAGGCCTACACGCAGCACCGTCTGCGGTATTTTCAGCTTACGCCCTACCGGGTGAACGAACTTGGCGACATCCAGACCGAACCGCCCGTGCATGGCGGCCTGACGGACTTCGGCGCGGATGTTGTGCGCCGCTGCAATGCGCTGGGCATCGTGGTGGACGTGGCGCACGGCACGTATGACCTCGTCAAGCGCGCGGCGGCCACGACCACCAAGCCGCTGGTGCTGTCGCATACGGCGCTTTCGGGGCGGCCGGGGGCGCGCAGCCGGTTGATCTCTGCGGACCATGCGCGCGCGGTGGCCGAGACGGGCGGCGTGATCGGCGTGTGGCCCAACACGGGCGATTTCCCGAGCCTCGACGCCATGGCTGTCGGCATCAAGCGGATGGCCGACGTCGTGGGCGTCGCGCACGTGGGCTTGGGGACCGACATGCTCGGCTTCATCAGGCCGCCGGTATTCACGAGCTATGCGCAACTGCCGGAGTTGGCTGCGGCCTTGCTGAAGGCGGGCTTTACTTCGGCCGAGGTCGGGCAGATTCTGGGTGGCAACTACCGGCGCGTGTTCGAGGCGACGGTAGGTTGACTCTCTACCAGGAGGACGAAAACGGTGCCGGGCGCGCTGGCCCAGCACCGAGTCCGCTTAGCGGTCGTACTCGACCGAGTTGGTGAAGTTCAGGTCAAACGGATCAGACCACGACAGGTTGGTGAAGGAGAAGTCCGAACTGCCCGTCCAGCCCGTCACCGCCGGGAAGGCCGTGCTCTGATCACCCGGTACGTTGACGGTGAGCGTGGTGCCGGGAGTTGCAGGCGTGGCGCGTGCCGTGCCGTTGACGAAGACGGCCTGGCTCTGGCCCGACGCCGTGGCGCGAATCTGCACGTTGGCCTTCTTGACGAAAGGCACACCGGCCTTCGTCGTCCAGGTGACCGGCAGGGTGGCGCCGCCCGCGAAGGTGGATGCCGTGCCCGGCGTGAGGATGTCGCGCGTGGCTTGCGACACGTCCTGCCACGTGTACTGGCGCAGCGCGTCTGGCGATGGCGACGGCGTGCGCAGTCTCACGGTGTAGGTCTTGGTGAGCGTCGATGGCACCGCTGGCGTCGCTGTCGGCTGGCCATTCTGGTAGATGTCGATCGTGTAGGCGCTGAACGGCGTGATGGTCGCCAGCTCCGACGCGGTCAGTTGCGGCTGGGCCCACGCGCTGTTGTTGGGCCAAGTGAAGGCGCTCTGGTTGGCCGGGTCCTGCGCCACACCGGCCAGACGGAAGTTGTTGCGGCAGGAACCCAGTTTGCTCAGCGCGGCGAGCTGCGCCACCGTCTGTCCCGAGGCGATCTGAGCGCGGATATTCAGCGTGTCGCACACGCCGGAAGAGGGTTGCAGAAACACCCCATTGCGCAGGCCGGGGCCACGGACGATCGCATAGTCGACCGGCGTGCCGCCGGCATCGACGGTACCCACCTGCATGTTGATCGAATCGACAAACGCATTGGTGCCGGTGGTTGGCTTGGCCGCGTTCAGCCAGTCCCACTTCTGCGAGTTGGCGTTGACCTTCGTGAGCACGTCACGCCGGTTGCCGACCACGCGCCAGCCGTTGTCTCCGCTGGCACGCGAGGCGGCCTGCACCGCAATGCGCACATGCTGCTGCATGCCGTCGCGGATGCCGTCGGTGCGGGTCCAGGCCAGCTTGATCCACAGCGTGTCACCGGTGCTCGACATCACGCGGATGATCTCCGGCAGGCTGAAGCTGGCGTTGTTCATCGCATCGTCAGCGAACATGCCGGGTGTGCCGCCCGACGTTGTGGCGAACTCCTGGTTGGCGTTCAACCCGTTGTTCAGGTAGCTCGCCGGCACGCCGCCGATTCGCGCACCGGCGGCCACGTCATCCACGAAAATCTGGGCGCAGGCAGGCACACTGCCGCCGATGCGCGCAGCACCCGTCGATCCGGCAAAGCACTGGTTGAGCGCGGTCTGCAGCGCGGCCAGGTCGGTGGCCGTTGGCACGTTGGAAACGGTGGTACCACCGATGGTCGCCGTGCTCGGCAGGTTGGATGCATCGCTGGCCTGCGGTGCGACGCCGGGGGAGAGCTGCAACTGCATCGGCGTGTCGCTCGATGCGCCCGCCACCGAACTGATTTGTACGCTGCCGTCCGGCAGCACATTGACCTTCACCTGATCGAGCAAGCGATCGAGCCCCGGCGCACCGGCCGTCAGCGGGCCGGAGATCAGGTCCACCCCCGTGTTGCCCGTGGAGGCCAGCAGGTTGGCCAGCGCGGCGGAATACGCTGCCACCGTGCTGGAGACGGCCTGCGCGGTCACCTTGCTCTGCAGCAGGCCCGTGTTGCCCAGGAGCTTGCCGGGGTTGTCGCCCACGATGGTGGCGGCGATGGCGTTGGTAATGGGTGTGATGTTGATCGTCTGCGTGCCGCCGGTGGCTGAGAGCGCGATCAGCGTGGCTTGCGAGTCGGCCACGTTGCCGGTGGCGGACAGTGCGAACGGCGCGGTCATGCCCGTCACCGTACATTGGAAGGCCCCCGTTGTGGCATTGGCCGGGCAACTGGCCGTTTGACCATTGGCATCCATCAACGTGACGGTGGCGCCTTGCATGGCGGCGCCGGTGGCCGCCACGCCGCTGACGGTCTGCGCCGCGGGCGTGCCGCCACCGCCGCCGGACGATGCGTTGCTGCTGCCGGAATCGCCGCCGCCGCAAGCCGACAAGGCAAGCGTGGTCAACGCAAGTGCAATTGGGGTGAGTTTCATGAGGTCCTCCGCTGGTTGTTGTTGTGGGCGTACCGTGCGTGCGGCCGCGAGTGTTGTGCGGAGATTCTGGAAGGGAGTCCTGCCGCGGGCATCCTCCATATGAGGGAAAAACCCGACGAATTGACGATACCCAGGAAAAAAATCGGGTGCTATTTTGGCGCACACAACATGTCCGAGCCGACCATCGAGGCGAGCGCGACGGGCGTCATGGCCAGACAGCCATCCTTCGGAGGAGGGGAGTGTGCTCAACGACCAGCTCATTGGTGATCTGTACGAAGCCGCCGTGACGCGGGACGGCTTTCTGGAGGTGTTCCACGACGTCACCGAGGCACTGGGTGCCAACGTGTTCCACATGTTCAGTTGGGACCCCATTCGCAACGCACCGCATCTTTCGACTTACTCCCCCGGGAGGGGGTGGGACGATGTGATTGCGCGCTACGACGCGTACTACGGCGCGCTCGATCCACGCCGCGGTTTTGTCGAGCGCGCGGGCCTGTGCGAATTCGCCTTCTGTCAGGACCATGTGTCCGACGCCTATGTCGAGCGCAGCGAGTTTTACCAGGACTACCAGATACCGTCGGGCTTCCGCTACCTGATGGGCGTGCGTCTTGCGCGTCCGGGCAGCAGCGACATCCTGCTGGGTATGTTGCGAGCCAATGGGCGCACGCCTTACTCGGACGAGGATCGCGCCAACGCGACCGGCATGGCGGGTCACCTGCAGCGCACGATCAACCTCTGGCAGGACACGCGGGCACTCCATCGCGACGCCGCCTTCGGCACGGAGCTGATGGAGCAGCTTGGCCTGGCCGTGTTTGCGCTGGGGCGTGACCAGCGTGTGCTGTTCGCCAACGCGCAGGCCGAGGCTTTGTTGCGTGCGTCGACGTGTCTGCGGTTGGAGCATGGTCGCCTGAGCGCCACGTTTGCCGCTGACAACGACGGCTTGCAGGCCGCGTTGGCGCGCGTGGCGAAATCCCGCAAGGGCGAGAGCTTTGCGGTGCGCCCCGCGCTGGGTGCCGCGCACGAGATCTTTCTTGGCATCTCGCTGCTGCCGGCCAATGCCGTGCAGGCGGCCTTTGGTGATGCTGCACTGATGGTCACGGCACGTCGGCGCGGCGCAGCCAGCCCTGTGACAGCGACCCAGTTGCGCCAGGCATTCGGCTTGTCGGCGGCGGAAGCCGCGGTGGCCGAGGCGTTGATCGCAGGCAAAACCCCCGACGAATACGCGGCTGGCGCCGGTGTTGCGCTGTCGACAGTGCGCTCGCAGTTGCGCGCCGTCTTCGAGAAGACGGCGACGCGCTCACAGGCGGAAGCCGTTGGGGCGATGCTGTGGGTGTTGTCGCAGCGCAAGTCCCAGGGTTAGGGGCGCAGCGGTATCGGGCCGTTCGCCGCGCCGTCGTTACGGTGCGGCGTGAGCGGGATGCTTGTGGTTGTCGGCGTCTTGCAGATGAAGCCACGGCCTCACTGTGCGCGCCATGGCGTTGCCCAGCGCAACGTGCTGGTCCGCATCCAGATGGATGCCGTCTACACGGCTGGCGTCTGTGGCGGTATTCGCATCAAACAACGCGCAACCCAACGCTTCGGCCACCTCCTGATACGCCTGCGTGAGGCCGGCAGCCTTGCCGGCAGCGCCCGCAAATTTCTGAGCCATCGCACGGGCCGGCATGCGAATGACCGGCGGCACCACGATCAACACAGGCGGTATGGACATGCCGGGTTCGATGGGTGCCTGGCGGATGGCTGTCACCAATTGCGCGACCCCTTGCGCGGCATCGCGGGCATCGTGTTGAAAGATCGCCTGAAAATCATTGGTGCCCAGCATCAGGATGACGAGGGCGAGCGGCGAATGCGTTTCGATGCGTTGCGCCAGGCCCTGCAGGCCGCTGCGCCCGGAGCGGCCCGGATCCTCCAGCGTTGTGGTGCGTCCGTTGAGGCAGTCTTCGATGATGCGCACGGCGTATCCCCGCGCCCGCAGCGCGGCTTCCATCACGCCCGCCCAGCGCTGGTCAAACGGTAGGCGCTGTCGCGAGCCGGGGACGATGCCCCACGAAAGCGAGTCGGAATAGAGCAGGACGTGCTGCATGCGCGTGGTCAGGCAAAGACCGGGCGGAAGAAGCTGCGTTCGTAGCTGACAAAGCAGCCGGTCTCGTCTGCATACTGGAAGGCGGCGATGCAATCGGCGTCGCTCTTCGAGCGCTCGCGATCAACCTCATAGGCCGCCAGGCTCGGGAATGAGAACAACGCCAGCGCGACGTTGTTGGCCCCTTCGGACGGCAGGAAGTAGCCGTGGTGCCTGCCGCCAAACTTCTCGACCAATGGAATCCACATCTTTCCGTAGGTCTCGAATTCCTGGAGTCTGGCTGTGTTGACGATGTAGCGGATCGTGCAGGTGATCATGTCGAGTGCGGGCAGATGTGTGAGCCAATGAGCCTAAACGCCTGCCCGCTAGCGGGTCAATCTCAGTAGTACCGCAGCTCCGTCGCCTTGCCGTGGAATACCTTGTACGAGTAGATGGTGTACGCCACGATGGTCGGCAGCACGATGGCCACGCCCACCAGCATGAATTCGAGCGACTCGGGCGCGCTGGCCGCTTGCCAGATGTCGAGCCGATCGACCACCAGATACGGGAACAAGCTGTACGCGAGGCCGTTGAAGGCCAACAGAAAGATCGCACCGGTGCCGACAAAGGGTGCCCAGATCAGGTGTTCATCGCCCTTGGCAATCTGCTGCGGCAGGCGGCGCAGTACCCAGTCGATCAGGCCGAACAGCACCACCGTCACCAGCGGCACGGGCGCCAGCAGGATGATGTTGGGCAACGCGAACCACTTGTCGAACACGCGCGTGCTGACCCACGGCGTGGCCAGCGACACGGCTGCCACGCCCAGCGCCGTGAACCACAGACTGCCGCGCGCCCACTGCACGGCGCGCAACTGCAGCGCGCCTTCGGTTTTCATGATGAGCCATGTGGCGCCCAGCAGCAGATAGCCTGCGATGAGTCCGCCCGCCGTGCAGATGGCGAACACCACGTTGGCCGTGTCGTACTGGAAGCCTGTGATGTACAGCCCCAGCATCAGGCCCTGCGCCGCCGTGGCGATGACCGAGCCCGCATAGAACGCGCGGTTCCACCACGGTTTGTGGTGAGCGCGCGCCTTGACGCGAAAGTCGAACGCCACGCCACGCAGAATCAGGCCGAACAGCATCAGTGCCACCGGAAAATACAGCGCGCCCAGGATCTCGCCATGCGCGGCCGGAAACGCCACCAGCAGCAAGCCGACGCCGAGCACCAGCCACGTCTCGTTTGCATCCCAGAACGGGCCGATGGACGCGATCATCGTGTCTTTCTCGGCGTCATCGGCGCGGCGCAGCAGGATGCCGACGCCGAGGTCATAGCCGTCCAGGACCACGTAGGCCAGCACGGCAATGCCCATCAGGGCCATGAAGACCACCGGCAGCCAGCCGGCGGGTTGGGTGAGGTCGGGAATGGCGTTCATGCTTGGCTCACGGCGGCGGAAAGTTGCGGGGCGGGAATGTCTGCGTCGGTCGGGTCGATGGCGCCGCCGGCCTTGCGGGCCAGGTAGAACACCACGCCGACATACGAGCCGATGAGGAAGGCGTACAGCGCCAGGTACATCGCCAGCGTGCTGCCGATCATCCTTGCGGGCACGGAGGACGCCGCCTGCGCGGTGGTCAGCACGCCATAGACCAGCCACGGCTGCCGGCCGATTTCCGTCACGTACCAGCCGGCGACCACGGCCACCCAGCCGGAGAACGTCATGGCGACCAGCGTACGGGCAAGCCAGCGCGGCAGCTCGCCATTCCGGCGCAGGCGCCACGCGCTCGCCCATGACACGGCCAGCATCAGCAGGCCCACGCCCACCATCAGGCGGAAGGCGAAGAACACCGGCAGCACGGGCGGATGCTTGTCGAACTGGTTCAACCCCTTCACTTCGCCATCGAGCGAGTGCGTGAGGTACAGCGAGGCCAGCTTGGGCACGGCAATCTCGAAGCGGTTGCTACGCGAGGCCTGGTCGGGAATGCCGAACAGCACGGCGGGCACGCCGCGCTCGGTCTGCCAGATGCCTTCCATGGCGGCCAGCTTGGCGGGCTGATGCTCCAGCACGTTCAGGCCGTGCGCATCGCCGGCGACGATCTGCAGCGGAATCAACATGGCGGCCAGCACCACGCCGGTCTTGAGCGTAGCGCGCACGTCGGCGCCGCGATCGTTGCGCAACCAGCGGTAGGCTGACAGCCCCGCCAGCAGGAAAGCCACCGTCAGCCCCGAGGCCAGCAGCATGTGCGTGAAGCGATAGGGGAACGACGGGTTGAAGATGATCGCCAGCCAGCTTGCCGGATGCGCGCGGCCGTCGATCATCACGTACCCGGCAGGCGTCTGCATCCACGAGTTCAGCGCGATGATCCAGAACACCGAGATGGTTGTGCCCAGCGCCACGAGGAAGGTGGCGAAGGTGTGGACACGCTGGCTCACTCGGCCCGTGCCGAACAGCATGATGCCGAGGAAGCTCGCCTCCAGAAAGAATGCGGTCAGCACCTCATAGGCCAGCAGCGGCCCGGCGATGTTGCCCACGGTATTCATATAGCCCGGCCAGTTGGTGCCGAACTGGAAGCTCATCGTGACACCGGACACCACGCCCAGCGCAAAGGTGAGCGCAAAGACTTTCACCCACAGGCGGTATGCGGCCATCCAAGCCTCGTCGCCGGTCTTGCGATAGCGAAGCTTGAAGAACAGCAGCACCCACGCCAGCGCGATGCTGATGGTAGGAAACAGGATATGGAACGTGATGTTGGCGCCAAACTGAATGCGCGCCAATACAACAGGATCGAGTGACATGGTTCTTCTCGGGGCGTGACTACTTGTTCTTGCCGCTGCCGCCGCCTACGACGACAGCAAGCTTGTTCTTCACTTCCAGCAGCTTGTGCACCTTGGCGCCCATCTTCATGAGCTGCTGCAGGGCGTCCACGTCCAGCTTCTGCACGTCGTCAAACCACGTGGTCATGAGCGTGATGAGCTGGTACATCTCTTTCATGCGCGCCTGGGCGTGGCGGTCGTCGGGGTCGGTGGGGGATTCGAGCATCACGTCGCGCAGCAGCGTGAGCGTGGGGTCGATCTCGCGCTTGCGGCGCTCTTCTGCCAGCGTGCGGAAGATGGTCCAGATGTCGTCGGGGGCGGAGAAGTATTCGCGCCGGTCCCCCGGCTTGTGCGAGAGCCGCACCAGCTTCCAGGACTCCAGCTCCTTGAGGCCGATGCTCACGTTCGAGCGCGAGAAGCCCAGCGCCTCGGCAATCTCGTCCGCGTTGATCGGCTCGCGCGCCGCGTAGAGCAGCGCGTAGATCTGTCCGACTGTGCGGTTGATGCCCCAGCGGCTGCCCATCTCGCCGAAATGCAGGACGAAGCGCTGTTTCAAGGGGGAGAGTTGCATTGTTTTGATTTTTCTCAATTTTTAGGAATTTTTGAAAGTTTAGTCCTGCCGTGCTGCAGTGCAATGCGGCGCGCTGTCGCGCCTCTGGCTGGCCTCAAGGTTCGAACGCTGCAGAACCTTGTTGCGGCAAGGGATTTTCACGACTATAGTTAGCCAAATGGATAACAATGGAATTGCGCTAGACGCGGTTTTTCACGCGCTTGCAGACCCCACGCGCAGGGCAGTTATTCAACGGCTCGGTAGCGGGCCTGCGACTGTGAGTGAACTGGCAGAACCATTCGACATGGCGCTGCCGTCGTTCATGAAACACGTGCGGGTACTGGAAGTGACTGGGCTGATCCGCTCGAAGAAGAGCGGTCGAATCCGGACGTGCACGCTCGAGCGCGCGAGGCTGGCGGCCGCCGAGCGCTGGTTTGAAGAGCAGAGCGCGATCTGGGCAAGTCGTTACAACAATCTGGACAACCTCTTAGAGAAGCTCCAAGGAGAAGACAATGAAAGCTAACCTTCGATTCGATTTCCTCGTCGACATGCAAAAGAACAGCATCACCGTGAGGAGAGAGTTCGCGGCGAAGCGCCAACTTGTGTGGGATTGCCATACGAAGCGCGAATTGCTCGATCAGTGGTTTGCGCCCAAGCCCCTGACCACCAAGACAAAACACATGGAGTTCAAGGACGGCGGCTATTGGCACTACGCCATGATCACCCCCGATGGGCAGGCATTCTGGAGCCGTCTGGACTATCAGACCATCAGCCCGATCGACGGCTACGCGGCCTTGGATGGCTTCTCCGACGAAAACGGCGCCGTGAATCCCGACTTGCCGCGGGCACGTTGGGACGTCGCCTTTACCGATGCGAAGGAACGGACCCTCGTGACGACCGTTGTTCAGTACAACTCGCCCGAGGATGTGCAGAAAGTCATCGACATGGGATTGAAGGACGGCATGGCCTCCACTCTCGAACGACTCGACGAACTGCTGTTGGCCATGGGCGTGTCCGAAGCCCAGGCATAAGGCATCGCTCAAGACTTTCCCGGCCAAGAGCGGCGCATTTCTGCGACCTTCCGCTCTTGGCTGAACGTCGACATACCGATTGGCTGCGCATTCCTGATTCTTAGTGGCGATCGTGGCGATGGTCGATATGGCGGATCGGATGATGGATGACCGCTGCGGATGTCGGCCCATCACCTCGATGCCGATGCCTTCCAGCAACCCGTGCCGTTGCTTGACCATCAGCGTCGCCACCGCCGGCCCCGTACTGTGAGCAACCGCTCAGACGCCGGTATTTCGCCCGTCTCGACCTGGATCGGGATGCGTGCTGCTTGCTCGTCTGGCACACGGACAGCGGACCTGAACCACCACGTTCCCCTGCCTGCTCTCGCGTGACCAGGCAACTTGCTCCAACAGCACGACGGCCCGGCAACCCGCCGGGCTGGTGGCAGGCTTTCCGGACACGCCACGCCCCTGGGGGGGATTCTCGTATGTGAAGAATATTGTCAAGCAAACGTGTGGTTACGTACTATTTTTGGTTGATTTTCCGGTAATGAAGCAAAAACTACCGCAAATGAGTGATTATCGTCGGAGCGGTTTCCAGATGACAGACGCTGCACTGTGTTGCAGGTAACGGAGCTGGCAGAGTTCCGCTCTGCGTATCGTGTTTCATTAGAGGAAAATCAATCTCGTCTGAAGGTGGCTTCGGTGCGATTTGCGGCGCTGGCCGTGCATCCCAGATCAAGACAGGGTTATCTCGTACTTAATAAATCCGGGTTTCTGCCGAAATTGTGTTTGCAAAGCAAATCATCAAGGAGAAGCCCCCGCAATGCGTGTCAACGAACCTGTTACCCAGCGCGAATACGAGTTCCCGGACAACGCCACGCTCATGTCGACCACTGACACACAGAGCTACATCGCCTATGCGAATGCGGCGTTCATCGAGGTCAGCGGTTTTTCGCGCGAAGAGATCGAAAAGCAGCCGCACAACATCGTGCGCCATCCAGACATGCCGCCCGAAGCGTTTGCCGATATGTGGGCGACGCTCAAGGCCGGGCAGCCTTGGACGGCGCTGGTCAAGAACCGCCGCAAGAACGGCGATCATTACTGGGTGCGGGCCAATGCCACACCGGTCGTACGCAACGGCCGGCCAACCGGCTATATGTCGGTGCGGACCAAGCCCACGCGTGAAGAAATCGCGGCCGCCGAGTCGCTTTACAAGGACTTCCGGACCGGCCAGGCCGGCACCCGCAAGTTTCACAAGGGGCTGATCGTGCGGACCGGGTTGATGGCCTGGCGCTCGGTGTTCCAGGTGATGCCGGTGCGCTGGCGCATTCGGCTGACCTTCCTGACGTTGCTGCCAACCCTGCTGGTGGCGGCGTGGGCGTGCGGCTTGTCCGGCGCGGCACTCGGTGGCTTTGCCGTTGCGGAGTTGGCCGCCCTGGCGCTCGCTTCATGGTCGCTGAAGGTGCAGATCGCCACGCCACTCGAAAGGCTGCAGGAGCAGGCCCTGAGCGTAGCCTCGGGCGAGAACCAGAAGGTCGCAATCGCGAACCGCGTCGACGAGATCGGCATGACGCTGCGCACGATCAGTCAGCTCGGTTTGATGTTCCGCTGGCTGATTGACGACGTGGCCGAACAGGTGATCAGCGTGCAATCGGCCAGCCAGGAGATCGCCAAGGGCAATGGCGACATCAACATGCGTACCGAGCAGGCCGCAGCCAGCCTGGAGGAGACTTCCAGCTCGATGACGCAGATGACGGCCACGGTGGCCAGCAATGCGGAAACCGCCGGGCAGGCCAACACGCTGTCCGGCGCGGCCACGCAGGCCGCGCTCAATGGCGGTCGCGCCATGGCCGAGGTGGTGGCCACGATGGGCACGATTACGCAGAGCGCCAAGCAGATTGCCGACATCATTGGCGTGATCGACAGCATCGCCTTCCAGACCAACATCCTGGCGCTCAACGCCGCCGTGGAGGCCGCGCGTGCAGGGGAGCAGGGCCGTGGCTTTGCCGTGGTGGCGGGCGAGGTGCGCGCCCTCGCGCAGCGCAGTGCCGGCGCGGCAAAGGAGATCAAGGAGCTGATCGGCGCGAGCGTCGACAAGGTGGAATCCGGCTCGCGGTTGGTCGACGAGGCCGGCAAGACCATGGACGACATCGTCGACCAGGTCAAAAAGGTCTCGGCCATGATCGCCGACATCAGCCTGGCCACCGCGCAGCAGACCGACGGCATTACGCAGGTCAGTCAGGCGGTCAACCATCTGGACCAGGTCACGCAGGAAAACGCCACGCTGGTGGGCCAGAGCGCGGCGGCGGCAGAGGGCTTGCGCATTCAGGCCTCGCGCCTGGTGGAGGCGGTGAACGTGTTCCGCTGAGCTGCACTGCAGCGGTGTGCACGCCGCTGCACGCAATTGCAAAAACCGCGTCTACCGCACACGGAGATTGTGCCGTCTTCGCCTACTATGCCTGTGCTGCAGTATTCCTCAGAACGCACATTTACAGGAGCATGGACATGGCCTCACACGGTTTGATTGCCTGGCTGATCATCGGCGCGGTGGCGGGTTGGCTGGCCGGCATGCTGGTCAAGGGCGGCGGCTTTGGGTTGTTCGTCGACATCGTCGTCGGCATCGTCGGTGCGTTCATCGGCGGGTGGCTGGCCGGTGTGCTGCACATCTCGTTGGGCGGTGGATGGATCGGCTCGATCATCACGGCGGTGATCGGGGCGGTGATCCTGCTGTTCTTGATCCGGCTCATCAAACGCGCGTAGCGCTGTTCATGGTCGGCCAGGGCCTCCGGCGGGCCCTGGCCGCCGTTATTCATCATCCGGATCGCCGGTTTCAAGCCTCACTCCATCACCTAGACTGGTTGGTACAAGGACAACCGAGCCACGCCACAAGCGCTGGCGCGGCACGCACACGCTATACCCGAGCGAGACCCACCATGTCTGACCAGCCATCCCCTCCCCAAGAGCTCTACGAAGGGTTCGAGATTCACGTGTCGCCCAGCCCAATTTGGGCCGACAGCGGGCGTTACACCTACACGGGCTATGTGTGCCACCCAGGCGCCAGTCCGCAACAACCCGGCCACGTGGTGTCATTCCATGCCGATGGCGACGACAGCTTTCGCAGCCCGGAAGATGCCATGGAGGAGGCCGTGCATGTGGCGCGCAGCATCATCGACGGCACACATCCGGATTTGTCCGTGCTGTCGATCGTGACGCACGGGTACTGAACCCTCCCGCCTTTCTTTCGACCGGCACGTCGCGTGATGTGCCGATCGTCTCCTGTCGGCATCGGCCGCGTTTGCTGTGCCGCACCATCTCGAATCGTGCGCGCACCGAAACCGTGCGACCGCGCGCCCACGGGTGAAGCACACGAGCGGTGCTCATTCCTGATAAACGGCGATAGATCAACGCTTTCCGGTCCTGGCACACCTGTTGCGTAGCACCATTGCGCGGGTCAATGGCGACTCGCTCTCTTCGTGGTGAAGGCCCTGGTGCTCAGGGCTACTTGGACAACGGCGTCCCGGATCCTGGCCAATGCGGCTGGGTTTTCGGACGCCTTTCTTTTTTTCGGAAGCGGGATTCGATATGACCGGCAAAGCCACCCGAATCGATCTGTTCAGCCTGCGCACGCCTCAGATGCGCGCCTTTCACCTGACGTGGCTGGCGTTCTTCGTCTGCTTCTATGCGTGGTTCGCCTGCGCGCCGCTCATGCCGGTGCTCAAGGGTGAGTTCCACCTCACGCCAGGGCAGATTGCCAACATCAACATCGCCGCGGTGGCGGTGACGATCCTGGTGCGGCTGATTGTCGGCCCGCTGTGCGACCGCTTCGGTCCGCGCAAGACCTATACCGGCCTGTTGGTGCTGGGTGCCATCCCCGTGCTGGGTGTGGCGCTGGCGCAGAGCTACGAAGCCTTCCTGTTCTTCCGCCTGGCGATCGGGGCGATTGGCGCGAGCTTCGTGATCACGCAGTACCACACGTCGGTCATGTTCGCGCCGAACGTGGTCGGTACGGCCAACGCGGCGGCGGCCGGCTGGGGCAACGCGGGCGGCGGTGTGGCACAGGGCACGATGCCGCTACTGCTGACCGCCATCGTGATGATGGGCGTGACGCAGGGCCTGGGCTGGCGCATTGCCATGGTGGTGCCGGGCGTGGCGATGCTGATCGTCGCAGCGCTGTACTGGCGCTATACGCAGGACTGCCCGGAAGGCAACTTCGATGCGCTGCGCGCGGCAGGCAAGACCATCGACAGCGGCAAGAAGGGTGGCTGGGGCAGCTTCGTGACGGCTGCCGGCAACTACCGCGTGTGGCTGCTGTTCATCACCTACGGCGCGTGCTTCGGTGTGGAGATCTTCATCCACAACATCGCCGCCACGTATTACGTTGACCACTTTGGCCTGTCGCTCTCGGCAGCGGGCATGGCGGCCGCGAGCTTCGGCCTGCTGGCACTGTTTGCCCGCGCATTGGGCGGCATCGTGTCGGACCGCGTAGCAGCCCGTCGCGGCTTGGACGCCCGTACCCAACTGCTGTGCGTGCTGATGCTGGGCGAGGGCCTGGGCCTGTTCGGCTTCGCGCATGCCGGCAGCATCACGGTGGCGGTGCTGGCCATGCTCGGCTTCGGGCTGTTCACCCACATGGCGTGCGGTGCGACCTACGCGCTGGTGCCGTTCATCGACCGCCGCGCGCTGGGCGGCGTGGCCGGCATCATCGGCGCCGGCGGCAATGCCGGCGCGGTGGCCGCGGGCTTCCTGATGAAGGGCCTGGGCGATACGCAAGCCACGCTGTCGATGCTGGGCGTGATGGTGGCGATCTCGGCCATCTGCGCCGTCGCCGTGCGCTTCTCGGCAGAACACAAGGCGCGCGAACAAGCGCTGTACGACAACACGCTGGCAGCGGCCGGCAACGCTTGAGCCAACACTAAGGAGATCGCCATGACCATGAAGATCGTCGTCATCGGCCACGGCATGGTGGGCCACAAGTTCCTGGAGAGCTTGCTGCATGCCCCGGGCCACGATTTGCACGTCACCGTGCTGTGCGAAGAACCGCGCCCGGCGTACGACCGCGTGCATCTGTCGGAATTCTTTACCGGCAAGACTGCGCAAGACCTCTCGCTGGTTGCGCCCGGCTTCTTCGACCGCGACGACGTAGTGCTCAAGCTCAACGCCCGCGCAGTCTCCATCGATGTGGCGGCCAAGCTGGTGACAGCCTCCACCGGCGAGGTGCTGCCGTACGACAAGCTGGTGATCGCCACCGGCTCCGCGCCGTTCGTGCCGCCGATCCCGGGCAAGGACCGCGAAGATTGCTTCGTCTACCGCACCATCGAAGACCTGGAGGCGATGGCCGAGTGCGGCCAGCGCGCCAAGACCGGCGTGGTGGTGGGCGGCGGCCTGCTGGGCCTGGAATGCGCCAAGGCCCTGCGCGACATGAATCTGCAGCAGACCCACGTGGTGGAGTTTGCCGGTCGCCTGATGGCCATGCAGGTGGACGACGGCGGTGGCCGCATGCTGCGCCGGAAGATCGAAGACCTGGGCGTGACGGTGCACACGCAAAAGAACACGGTGGAGATCGTCGATGGCGAGGATGGCAAGCACCGCATGAATTTTGCGGACGGCACGCATCTCGATGTCGACATGATCGTCTTCTCCGCCGGCATCCGCCCGCGCGACGAGCTGGCACGCCAATGCGGCCTGGAAGTGGGCGAGCGCGGCGGCATCGTGATCGACTCCGACTGCCGCACCTCGGTGCCGGACGTGTACGCGATTGGCGAATGCGCGCTGTGGGGCGGCAAGGTGTACGGCCTGGTCGCGCCGGGCTATGAGATGGCGCGCATCGTCGCCAAGCAGATCCTGGCGGCGGAGGAGGAAACGTCCTTCAACGGCGCCGACATGAGCACCAAGCTCAAGCTGATGGGCGTGGACGTGGCCAGCCTGGGCGACGCGCAAGGCATCACCCCCGGCAGCCGCAGCGTGCTGTTTACCGACGAGCGCAAGCAGATCTACAAGAAGCTGGTGCTGTCGTCCGACGGCAAGTACCTGCTGGGCGGCGTGCTGGTGGGCGATGCTTCCGAATACGGCACGCTGCTGCAGATGATGCTCAACCGCATCGAGTTGCCCGAGGCGCCGGAATTCCTGATCCTGCCGCAGGCCGATGGCAATGCACGTCCGGCGCTGGGCGTGGATGCGCTGCCCGACGGCGCACAGATCTGCTCGTGCAATGACGTGTCGAAGGGCGCGCTGTGCCAGGCCGTGTGCGCCGGCGCCACCACCGTGGGCGCGCTCAAGGACGCGACGAAAGCCGGCACCTCGTGCGGTGGCTGCGTGCCGCTGATGACACAGGTGATGAAGGCCGAAATGAAGAGGCAGGGTCTGGCCGTCAACAACCACATCTGCGAGCACTTCGCATACTCGCGTCAGGAGCTGTATCACCTGGTGCGCGTGGGCCGCTTCCAGACCTTCGAAGCGCTGCTGGAAGCGCACGGCCACGGCATGGGCTGCGACATCTGCAAGCCCGCCGTGGCAAGCATCCTGGCCTCGTGCTGGAACGATTTCGTGCTCAAGAAGGAGCACGCCGGCCTGCAGGATTCGAACGACTACTTCCTCGCCAACATCCAGAAGGACGGTACGTATTCGGTGGTGCCGCGCATGCCGGGCGGCGAGGTGACGGCGGATGGCCTGATCGCCGTCGGCCAGGTCGCCAAGAAGTACGGTCTGTACACCAAGATCACCGGTGGCCAGCGCGTGGACTTGTTCGGTGCGCGCCTGGAACAACTGCCGCTGATCTGGGAAGAGCTGATCGCCGCCGGCTTTGAGTCGGGCCATGCGTATGGCAAGTCGCTGCGCACGGTGAAGTCGTGTGTGGGATCGACGTGGTGCCGTTATGGCGTGGGCGATTCGGTGGGCTTTGCGATTGCGCTGGAGAACCGCTACAAGGGCCTGCGCTCGCCGCACAAGCTCAAGTTTGGCGTGTCGGGCTGCACGCGTGAATGCGCCGAGGCGCAGGGCAAGGACGTCGGCATCATCGCCACGGAAAAGGGCTGGAACCTCTACGTGTGCGGCAACGGCGGCATGAAGCCCCGCCATGCAGAACTGCTGGCCGCCGATCTGGATCAGGCCACGCTCATCAAGTACGTCGATCGTTTCCTGATGTTCTACGTGCGCACCGCCGACCGCCTGCAGCGCACCAGCACCTGGCGCGATAACCTCGAAGGTGGGCTCGACTACCTGAAGGACGTGATCGTGAACGACAAGCTGGGCATTGCCGCCGAGCTGGAAACCGAGATGCAGCACGTGGTCGACACCTATCAGGACGAGTGGAAGACCGCCGTGACCAACCCCGAGGTGCGCAAGCGCTTCCGCCACTTCGTCAACAGCGACGCGGCCGATGCCAACGTCGTGTTTGTCGAAGAGCGCGGGCAGATCCGCCCGGCTACGGTGGATGAGCGCAGCAAGACCCGCCCGGTGCGGATTCCCGTTGTTGCTGAGGCTGCCTGACCCAGAAGGAGATCACCATGCAAGCCAACCACTGGACCCCAATCTGTGCCCTGGACGACATCGTGCCCAACACCGGCGTCTGCGCGCTGGTGGGTGATGAGCAGGTGGCCGTATTTCATGTCGCCGGCAGCACACCGCAGCACGTCTACGCCATCAGCAACTACGACCCGAACTCCGATGCTGCAGTGCTCTCGCGCGGGCTGGTCGGCAACCTGGGGGAGCGCATTGTCGTGGCGTCGCCGATTTACAAGCAGCATTTCGACCTGAGCACGGGTGAGTGCCTGGAAGCGCCGGTCAATTCGGTGCATGCGTACGCGACCAAAGTTGAGAACGGCACCATCTGGGTAGGGGTGTAAGCATGACGTCCGCGCGCTCCAAGCTCGTCGTCATCGGCAACGGCATGGCCGGCATGCGCACGGTTGAGGAGTTGCTCAAGCTCGCGCCGGACCTGTACGACATCACCGTGTTCGGCGAGGAGCCGCACGGCAACTACAACCGCATCCTGCTCTCGCCGGTGCTGGCAGGCGAGAAGCGCGTGGATGACATCATGCTCAACACGCGCGAGTGGTACACGCAGAACCACATCACGCTGTACGCAGGCGACCCGGTGGTCGCCATTGACCGCCCGCGACGCACGGTGCGCTCGCGCGATGGTGTGGAAGTGCAGTACGACCGCCTGCTGATTGCGACCGGCTCGCGGCCGTTCATCCTGCCGGTGCCGGGGCACTTGCTGCCGGGCGTGATCGCCTTTCGCGACATCCAGGACGTGGAGACCATGCTGGAGGCGGCGCGCAACCACCGGCATGCGGTGGTCATCGGCGGGGGGCTGCTGGGGCTGGAAGCCGCCAACGGCCTGATGCGCCAGGGCATGGACGTGACCGTGGTGCACTTGCCCGATACGCTCATGGAGCGCCAGCTCGACAAGCCGGCTGCCCAACTGTTGCAGAAGGCGCTGGAGGCCAAAGGCCTGCGCTTCCTGCTGGGTGCTCACACGGCTGAACTGCTGGGTACAGACCGCGTGATCGCCGTGCGCTTCAAAGACGGCACGGAGATCCCCGCCGATCTCGTCGTCATGACGGCCGGCGTGCGGCCGAACACCGAACTGGCCCGCTCAGCAGGCCTGCATTGCGAGCGCGCCATCATCGTCGACGACACGCTGCAGACTTACGACCCGCGCATCTACGCCGTGGGCGAGTGCGTGCAGCACCGCAGCGCCACCTTCGGGCTGGTCGCACCCATCTGGGACCAGGCCCGCGTGTGCGCCGCACACCTGGCGGGTGCCGGTCACCGTCGCTACATCCAGCAAGCCACTGCGACCAAGCTGAAGGTGACGGGCGTCGATCTGTATTCGGCCGGTGACTTCATCGGCGGCGAAGGCACCGAAGACATCGTGCTGCGCGACCCGCGCCGCGGTGTCTACAAGCGCCTCGTGCTCAAGGACGACCGCGTTGTCGGCGCGGTGCTGTATGGCGACGTGGCTGACGGCCCGTGGTACTTCGACCTGATCCAGCGCGAGGTGCCCATCACATCGATCCGTCAGCGCTTGCTGTTTGGCCGCGCGTTGTGCGAAACCGAGGCTGCCTGATTTGCCTGATAGCGAAGGCCACTCTATGACGATGACGACCATCCCCATCCATCCAGTCACCGAGTCGGTGCGCACCACCTGCCCGTACTGCGGCGTCGGCTGCGGTGTGCTGGCGACCCCGCATGCGGATGGCAGCGTCGGCATCGAGGGCGATCCGGCGCACCCGTCCAACGCGGGGCGCCTGTGCGTGAAGGGCTCGGCGCTGGGGGAGACCGTCGGCCTCGATGGCCGTCTGCTGTACCCGGCCATCCGCGATCGCTCACACGATGTGGATGCCGCGCCTGCGCCTTTGCACCGCGTGTCATGGGACACCGCCCTCGATACCGTCGCGCAGGGCTTCCGCCGCATCGTCGATGAGCACGGCCCCGATGCGGTGGCGCTCTATGTTTCCGGCCAGTTGCTGACTGAGGATTACTACGTCGCCAACAAGCTGATGAAGGGCTTCATCGGCACCGCCAACATCGATACCAATTCGCGGCTGTGCATGTCGTCGGCGGTGGCGGGGCACAAGCGCGCGTTTGGCGAAGACCTCGTGCCCGTCTGCTACGACGACCTGGAAGAGGCCGACCTGATCGTGCTCGCGGGCTCAAACACCGCCTGGTGCCACCCGATCCTGTTCCAGCGCATCGTGCGCGCCAAGGAAGCGCGACCCGAGCTGAAGGTGGTGGTGGTCGACCCGCGCCACACGGCCACATGCGAACTGGCCGATCTGCATCTGCCCGTCAAGCCCGGCACCGACGTGTGGCTGTTCAACGGCTTGCTGTCATTTCTCGCGCGGCAGGGTGTGGTCGACCGGAGCTTTGTCGACCTGCATACCAGCGGCCTGGACGATGCACTGCGTGCCGCCGATGTCGACTGTGGCGATGTGGAAGCCGTCGCCCGCGCGTGCAAGCTCAAGCTGGACGACCTGCTGACCTTCTACAACTGGTTTGCCGACACGCAGCGCACCATCACCGCGTTCTCAATGGGCGTCAATCAGTCGACAGCGGGCACGGACAAGGTCAACGGCATCATCAATTGCCACCTGCTCACGGGCCGCATCGGCCGTGCGGGCATGGGGCCGTTTTCCATTACCGGCCAGCCGAATGCAATGGGCGGGCGCGAGGTGGGCGGTCTTGCCAACATGCTGGCCGCGCATCTGGAACTGAACGAGCCGACGCATCGCGCACTCGTGCAAAGGTTCTGGAACGCGCCGCGCATGGCTGACAAGGTGGGCCTGAAGGCGGTCGACCTGTTCAACGCCATTGAGGCCGGACGCGTGAAGGCGGTTTGGATCATGGGCACCAACCCCGTGGTCAGCCTGCCCGATGCCGACCAGGCGCGTCGTGCGCTGGCCAAGTGCGAACTCGTTGTCGCTTCCGACATCGTGGAGGCCACCGATACCACGTTGCTCGCCGACATCGTCCTGCCCGCACTCGGCTGGGGCGAGAAGGACGGCACGGTGACGAACTCCGAGCGGCGCATCTCGCGCCAGCGCGCCTTCCTGCCTGCACCCGGCGAGGCACGTGCGGACTGGCTCATCATCGCCGACGTGGCTCGCCGCATGGGCTACGACGGTTTCGATTTCAAGAGCCCGCGCGATGTGTTTGACGAGCACGCACGCCTGTCGGCCTACGCCAACGATGCACGCGGTGAGCGTCGCGCCTTCCACCTGGGCGGCCTGACCGGGCTCAATGCCGACGCCTATGACGGCATGGCACCCGTGCAGTGGCCCGTCACGCTGTCTGGCAATAGCGAAGTGCGTCTGTTCAGCGACGGCCGCTTCGCCCATGCAGACGGCCGCGCGCGTTTCGTGTCGACGCCGGCCCGCGCGCCCGTGCACGCCACCGATGGCGAATTCCCGCTCGTCCTCAACACCGGCCGCGTGCGCGACCAGTGGCACACCATGACGCGCACCGGCCGGGCCCCCAAGCTGGCGGACCACGTGCCCGAACCGTTTGTCGACCTGCACCCGCAGGATGCGCTGCTGGCCGGCGTGCGCGAGGGCAACCTGGCGCGCGTGTCGTCGCGCTGGGGCAGCGTGGTGGCGCGCGTGCGCATGAGCGGCGGCATCGCGCGCGGCAGTGTATTTGTGCCGATCCACTGGAACGGTCAGTTTGCGTCCGATGCGCGGGTGGGCGCGGTGGTCAACCCGGTGGTCGATCCGGTCTCGGGCGAGCCCGAGTTCAAGCACACGCCGGTGATGGTCGAGCCGTTTGACGTGGCGTGGCACGGCTTCGTGCTTTCACGCCGCGCACTCGACGTTGACAACGCAACATGGTGGACGCGCATCCAGGGCAGGCAGTTCGTGCGCTACGAACTGGCCGGGCGCCAGCAACTGGGTGGATTGCACGACTGGGCGCGCAAGCTGCTCGGCGTGAGCGACCCGCATGCCGACTGGCTCGAATACGAAGACACCACCGCGCGTGTCTACCGTGCCGTGCACGTGGTGGACGATCGCATCGAGGCCTGCGTGTTCCTCTCGCCGCGTCCGGATCTACCGTCTCGCAACTGGCTGGCGGGGCTGTTTGCACAGGAGCGCCTGGAAGACCTCGACCGCTCGGGCGTCCTGCTCGGTCAGCCGATCGAGGCAGGGGCGGACGTGGGGCCGACCGTGTGCTCGTGCTTTGGCGTAGGCCGCAACACCATCTGCGACGCCATCCGCACCAAGGGCCTGCAGTCCACGGGCGAAATCACGGCCTGCCTGAAGGCTGGCGGCAACTGCGGCTCGTGCGTGCCGGAACTCAAGCGTCTGCTGGTGGAAACGCGCATGCCGGTGGAAGAAGCTGCCTGACGCCTCGTCTGACGCACCATTGATTGGATTGCCCCGGGCAATATTGTGGTTCTAATTTAACCCGGGTAGAATTGGCTCCTTGTTTTCCCGGAGCCTCTTCATGCATCCCGCATCGGTTGTGACCTGCACGGCATTTGCCGGCGTGCAGCGTATCGCCGCCGGCCCGTTGCGCGAGGTTGCGCAGGCGGTCAAAGCCTACGTCGACCGCCATGCCGATGCCGCTGTGCTCGTCTTTGACGATGCCACCAGCAATGTGGTCGAACTCGACCTGCGCGGCACGGCCAAAGATGTGCTGGCCCGGCTTCCCTCCCAGTCTGTTCCCGAAACGCCAGAAGAACCCGCGCCGCCGCGGGGCCCCGGCCGCCCCAAGCTGGGCGTGATCGCGCGCGAGGTCACATTGCTGCCGCGGCATTGGGAATGGTTGGCCTCGCAACCGGGCGGGGCATCGGTGACACTGCGCAAGCTTGTGGAGGCCGCGCGCCGTGCCACCGAGGCACGCGATCGCCAGCGTGCCGCCACCGACGTGGCCTATGGCTTTCTGTCGACCATGGCCGGCAACGCGCCGGCCTATGAAGACACCTTGCGCGCCCTGTTTGCTGGCGACGCTGAGCGCTTCCATACCTGTACCGAGACTTGGCCGGCCGATGTGCGTGACCACGCGCGTTGGCTGGCCCAGCGCGCCTTTGAGGCCTTTGACGCAGCGGCGCATTCCATACCAGAAGAAGGACAACAAACTGTATGAGCGCTTCCCAATCCAATGCCGATGTCGCCGCCCCCGTGGCAGCGGCGCCGCGTCCGCTGTGGCGCACCTTCGTGGCCTTTCTCGGGCCGCTGATTCTCGCCAACATCCTGCAATCGTTGTCGGGCACGCTCAACAACGTCTACGTCGGGCACATGCTGGGCGTGAAGGCGCTGGCCGCGGTGTCGGCGTTCTTCCCGATTCTGTTCTTCTTTATCGCCTTCATCATCGGGCTGGGCTCGGGAGCGGCGGTGCTGATCGGGCAGGCGTGGGGCGCCAAGAAACCCGAGGCAGTGAAGACGGTGGCGGGCACCACGCTGTCGGTTAGCTTGATTGCAGGCCTAGCGGTGGCGCTGCTGGGCGGGCCGTTTGCGCAGGCGCTGCTGCGCTGGCTCGGCACGCCGGCCGACATCCTGCATGACGCGACGGTCTACGCCAGCGTGATGCTCTACGCCATGCCGGGTCTGTTTGTCTTCCTGCTCGCCACGGCGATGATGCGCGGCGTGGGCGACACGCGTACCCCGCTGCGCACGCTGATGCTCTCTACGTCGGTCGGGCTGGTGCTCACGCCATCGTTCATCCGCGGCTGGTTTGGCTTGCCACAACTCGGTGTGGCCAGCGGCGCCGCTGCGACAACGATTGCGTTCCTGATCGCCTTGGCATGGCTGGCGTTCTTCCTGCGCCGCCGGAACCATCCGCTCGCACCCGATGCCGTGCTGGCGCGACACCTGTGGGTCGACTTTGGCGTGCTCCGGACGGTGCTCAAGATTGGCGTGCCGACCGGCATCCAGCTTGTGGTGATCTCGATTGCAGAACTGGCACTGCTGTCGTTCGTCAACGGCTTCGGTTCGGACGCCACCGCCGCCTACGGCGCCGGCACGCAGATCATCAGCTACGTGCAGTTTCCCGCCATGTCGATCGCCATCACCGCATCGATCCTGGGTGCGCAGGCCATCGGCGCGGGCAATACCGACCGGCTCGATGCCATCACGCGCACCGGGCTGATGCTCAACGTGGCCATCACGGGAGTGCTGGTGGTGCTGGCGCTGCTGTTCTCGCGCGCGGTGATCGGCTGGTTCACGACCAGCACCGAAGTGATGAGCCTCGCGCAGAGCTTGCTGCACATCTCGCTGTGGAGCTCGGTCATCTTCGGCATGGCGGGCGTGTTCTCGGGCGTGATGCGCTCCAGCGGCACGGTGATGGCGCCCACGGCCATTTCCATCCTCGCCATTGCGGCAGTGGAAGTGCCGGTGGCATGGATGCTAAGCCGGCGTATCGGCACGGATGGTATCTGGGCTGCTTACCCGGCTGCGTTCATCGCCATGTTCGTGATGCAGGGTCTCTACTACACCTTCGTGTGGCGCCGCCGCGCGCAGCGCTTCGGCATCCGTCGCATGGTGTGATGGCGTGCCTGCCAGGTACCGCCCAAGGATGGCGTGCAAAACGCGCACAGGCGAAGCCATTCAAAGGAGTGGTTTGCGAAACGGCACAACATGCGCGCCGGACACCGCAGGGCTTGCTCCGCATCGGCCTTGCGTGGCCCGCAGGCCTAGATGACCTCATCTTGTGTCCAGTCATCAATAGCGCTTCGCGCTTGGCTTGCGGGCTTGTTGCTTCCGGGGCGCAGCGATGGCACCAGACTCAGTTCCAGATCGGGTTTTCTTGCTGCATGTGTGCCTTGGTCACCGCGCTCCAGTACGCGCCGATTTGCCGTTCAGTCACGTAGCCCCGCTTTCTGGCGTCGATTTCATTGAAGTGTTTATAGACTTGCGGCATACCAGCCTCCGCTTCTTCGCGCGTCAGCTTGCCGTCGTGGTTGGTATCGGCAACAACGAAACGCTTGTGAATCATGGCGCGAGCCTCTTTAAAACTGCCAGGAATGTCGGGCACAGGCTGCGCCTTGGCAGCCACGCTCGCCATTGCCATCAGCAAGGCCAAACTGATCGCATGGTGACGAAATTTCATACGTCCTCCTTCAGATAGGAACAGATACACACGAGAAAACTGGCTTGAACGATGAGGCTGGATTCCAGGCCATACGGTGTCTAGGCAGGTGCTCCTCGCCGGTGAATCACCAGTAGAAAACTATCTAGATCACGGCAAACGCTCGCGCAAGGCTTTCTTGTTGATTTTGCCGACGCTCGTCTTCGGGATCTCGGTCACGAAGGCAATGCGGTCCAGTTCCGGCACGGCGTATTTGCTGATGCGCTTGGCCTCGGCGTGCATCAGCAGGCAATCGCGGATGGTCTCGGCCGTCAGCCGGGCCCCCGACTTGCCGACAACGAATGCCATCGGCCGCTCGCCCCACCTTGCGTCGCGCACGCCGATCACAGCGCTTTCCAGCACGCCGGGCACCTCGGCAATCAGGCTTTCCACCTCGATCGATGACACCCACTCGCCGCCGGTTTTGATCACGTCCTTGATGCGATCGACGATCTGCACAAAGCCATCGGGCGTCATCACGGCAATGTCCTGTGTATGCAGGTAGCCGCCAGCCCACAGTTCTTCGGAGGCCTCCGGTTTCTTGAAATAGCCCTGCGTGAGATAAGGCGCGCGTAGCACGATCTCGCCCTGGCTTCTGCCATCGTGGGGTACGTCGTGCAGGTTCTCATCGACGATGCGCAAATCGGCCAGCGGCACAGGACGCCCCGTGGCGCAGCGCATGCGGATTTCTTCCTGCCGGTTTGCCGGCTTGAGGCCTGGCGGCAATTGCGCAAGCGAGACGACCGGGCCGGTTTCCGACATGCCATAGCCGGCAAACACGTCAATGCCACGCTCAAGCGCCGCGTCGCAGAGCGCCGGAGACAGCGCGGAGCCGCCGATCAGGACTTTCCAGCCCGACAGGTCAACCATGCCGCCTTGCGAGGCCTGCAGCAGCATTTGCAGAATGGTCGGCACGCAATGGGAGAAGGTGACCTTCTCCGTGTCATGCAGCTTGAGCAGGAGGTCCGGCACATAGCGGCCCGGCAGCACAATCTTGAGGCCCAGCATGACGGCGATGTACGGCATGCCCCAGGCCAGCACGTGGAACATCGGCGTGATTGGCATGTACACGTCTTCGCGGTGCAGGCGTTGGCCTTCGCGCGGCGCGCACAGCGTCGTGGCGGTGGCCATGGTGTGCAGCACGATATCGCGGTGGCTGTAGCTCACGCCCTTCGGGTCGCCGGTGGTGCCGGTTGTATAGAAGGTGGCGGCCTTGGTGCGTTCGTCAAAGTCGGCAAACACGAAGTCGGGCGAGGCCTGCGCGAGCAGTGCCTCGTATTCGCCCGCCACTGGCAGGCCGCCCTGCGGCATGGGTGCGTTGTCGGCCAGCACGACAACCTGGCGCACGCTGGTCAACTGCGCCCAGATTTCTTCCAGCAGCGGAATGAAGTCGGCATGCACCAGCACGATCTCGGCCTGTGCATCGTTGAGCGTGTAGAGAATCTGCTGGGCTGACAGGCGTACGTTCACAGTGAACAGCGTCGCGCCCATCATCGGCACGCCGAAGTAGCACTCCAGATAGCGATGGCTGTCCCAGTCCATGACGGCCACGGTCGAGCCATGCCGGATGCCAAGCGCGCCCAACGCCGAGGCTAGCCGCCCGATGCGCTGCCGAAACTCGCGAAAGCTGTAGCGCAGGGCACCGCGATAGGTGATTTCCTGCTCGCCATAGAGGCATTGCGCATTGGTTAGCAATTGCTTGACGAGCAGCGGGTACGGATAAGCCGAAGGTGTCGGTGCGATCAGGTTGTCTTGCATGATGAGGGTTGCCTTGGTACAGGCATAGGTTTTCGTTGGGCGTGATGTGTCAGGCGTCGTCCAGTTGCACGACGACCTGGCCGTCCAGTTCCTGGACGGCGTATGTCTTCAGGCACAGGCCGCCTGCACCCGGTGTGCAACCGGTGGTGAGATCGAAGCGCAGGCCATGTGCCGGGCATTGCAGCACGCTGCCATCGAGGCGGCCGCCGGCCAGCGACGCACCGTTGTGCGGACAACTGTTCTCGACGGCATGCAGGGTGCCGGCAACGTTGAATACCACGATGCTGCGGCCGTCGACAAAGGCCAGCTTGCGTTGACCCGGCGGCAGTGCATCGGCGGACGCGACGGTAATGCGGCGTGACATACGGGTTCCTTCAGGCCGGTAGCGGGATCGACTGCAACATGGCGTCCAGCAGCGCGCCCGGTGGGTGTGCGCCGGAGACGGCCATCGCCGAGTTGAAGACGAAATAAGGCACCGCCCGTACCTCCGCGCTCAGGGGCGGCGGCTTTTGGACGTCGACAAAGCCGTTTGCCGGTGCGTTGTGTTGCGCTTCGCTGTCCGACGCGAGGCGCTGCAGCACCGCTTCGTTGCCAATGTCTTCGCCTTCCAGGAAATACGCGCTGAACAACCTGTCGATGAGCGGAGCGGGCTGCCCGCCGGCGCCATGTTTGCAGAGCGCGTTGATCAGGCCGTGCGCAGCGCGGGTGTTGGGTAGCACGCTGATCCGTGCGAAATCGAAATCGATGCCTGCGGCCAGGCCGGCGCGCTGCACCTGCTCACGCCGCATTGCAACGGCCGTGGGGCTGCTCAGGCGGCTCAGGTAGAACGCCTGGTAGGGCAAGCCTTCGGCGGGGGTTTCCGGCAGCAGCGGATACGAGCGCCATTGCACTTTGGCTTTCACGTCCGGCCGCAGGGTTGCCAACGAGTTCAGTGCGCTCGCCAGATGGCGCGTGCCGATCCAACACCATGGGCAGATGAGATCGAAGAACACGTCGATCGTGAGCCAGATGCGCCGGGGGTGCGGGCCGGCATGGCGGGCGGAACTGCGCGGGTTAAACGAGTTCATGGATCAACGATTCCGCCAGCGGCCATGGGCCGAACCCCGATGCGGGGTTCAGGTGCCCGACTTCCCCCAGGTCCACCAGCCGGCTGCCCCACGTGGCAGCCATGTCCGCCACGCGCTCGAACGACGCCAGCGGGTCATTGCGGCTGGCCGCAACAATGCTCGGAAACGGCAGCGGCCGGCGGGGGCAGGGCAGCCAGCCGTTTTTCTGCAGCACGTCGCGTGTGGGGTAACCCGATGGCAGCGGCGTGTCGAGGTCGGCCGGTGTGGCCAGCAGCGCGCCGTGAATCTTGCGCGCGTGCCGCCTGGCCCAATGCACGGTGATCATCACGCCGGCACTGTGCGCCACCAGGATCACCGGACCCTCAATGGCGCTGATGGCCTCGTCCAAAGCCGCTACGCGTGCCGCGCAGCTCAGCTTGTCGATCTCCAGCGGCGGGACGGAGGCAGCCACGTGCCCCTTTGCCTGCAGCTTGGCTTCCAGCAGCGTTTGCCAGTGTTCGGCCACGTGGTCGCGCAGGCCCGGCACCATGAGGATCGTGGGAGCGGTTTTGGATAAGGTCATGACGAAGAACAGCTTGGAAAAAAACGAGGAGGTCGCCCTCCTCGAATGCCGGCCGGGGAGACGGCGGAGCCCGCCTCCCGTGGTGCGGGCCGCCTAGAACTTGTGACGAATGCCGATGGCCGCGCCAAGCATGCTGGTCTTGCCGGCAGCCAGGCCGTAGCCGGTGGCGTTGAGGTCCACCGAAGCCTGGTCCAGCGCCAGGCCGGCATTGCGGGCGTAGGCGGTAGTCAGGTACAGGTCGGTGCGCTTGGAAAGGGAGTAGTCGGCAATGAACGCCACCTGCCACGGATTGGGCTGTGTGGAGGGCGCGCTGTTGATGGTCTTGATCTTCTGGTACGAGTATTCGAGCGAGAGCATCAGTGCGGTTGTCGCCTGGTAGTTCACGCCGGCCCAGTAGTAGTCATCGCGCAGCGCCACGGTGTCGTTGGCGTTCTTGTTCTGGCCCCAGCGATAGCCGCCCATGATCTTGATCACGTTGCCGAACAGATAGCTGCCGGCCACCGCCGCCTTGCGCACCGTGCCTGAACTGAACGCGCCGCCACCCAGCGGAGTGCTCGGGTTGTACTGGTCAAAGGCCAGTGTGGCCCCGATCGGGCCGGCCGAATACGCCACGCCTGCGCCGTAGCCGCTGTCGCGCCGGCCTTGGCCCGGCACCTCGCCGCTGCCGCCGCCGGTGGGGTTGGCGCTTGGTGCGCCGGTGCCGAACGAGTAGTGCGCCTGGGCTGTCACCGGGCCAAAGTTGCCCGTGTACATGGCCGTGTTGTCCGAGCGGAAGTTCACGCCGGTCTGCACCGTGGCCGGTTCGTACTGCGTGGAATACGCCATCGGCTCGAAGTTGGCCAGCAATTGGAACAGCGTCGTGTACTGCCGGCCGAGGGTGAGCTGGCCCGCCGTGTTGCTCTTCACGCCCACGTAAGCTTGGCGCCCGAACAGGCGGCCACCTTGCTGCGATTGGCCGGTGTCGCTCGCAAAGCCGCTCTCCAGCACGAACAGCGCGCTCAAGCCCCCGCCCAGGTCTTCCACGCCGCGCAAGCCCCAGCGCGACCCCGACAGGCCGCCGCTCTGCATCGCAACGCGGTTGCCGGAGCTGCCCGGCGTCGAGCCCGGCAGGTTGGTGGCGTATTCGAGGTTGGTATCGATCACGCCGTACAGCGTCACGCTCGATTGCGCCCAGGCGGTGCTGGCGCAGGCCAACAGTGCTGCGGGGGCGATGTACTTGTTCTTCATGCTGCAGGGTCTCCTTTTGGTGTGGTTGCCGCCGGGTGCGGTGTGTGCCCCGGTGGTCGTTAGAACGGCGTGCTGCCGATGATCCCGGCCCGTTCCATCTTGCGATGGCACGGCGGGTAATCCATGACCGCGTAGTGCTGCGTGGCGGTGTTGTCCCAGATGGCGACGCTGTTGGGCTTCCAACGCCAGCGCACCTGGTATTCAGGAATGTAGGCCTGGCTGATGAGGTAGCGCAGCAGATCGGCGGCGCCTGGGTTGGCGTCCTGGCCGTAGCGCACGCGCGCAGGCGTGTGGTAGTTCGTGAAGTGCGTGGTGAAGCCATTCACGTACAGCACCTTCTCGTCAGTCTCGGGGTGCGTGCGCACCACGGGGTGTTCCGGATCGGGGTACTGGGCTTTCAGGGCGAGGCGCTTCTCGATCGGCATGACCGCGCCAAAGCTGGCTTCAATGCTGTGGCGAGCGCGCAGGCCGGCAATCTCCGCCTTGACGTGTTCCGGCAGCCGTTCGTAGGCCAGCACCATGTTGGCCCACATGGTGTCGCCGCCCACGGGCGGGCATTCCACGCAGCGCAGCACGGCGCCAAACTGCGGGGCTTCGCGCCATGTGGTGTCGGCATGCCAGCAGTTTTCGTAGCGGTCGTTCGGCTGGTCGGGCGTCTTGTAGATGCGCACGAGGCCGGGGTGGTCTGGGTCGCTGCCGGCCACGGGGTGGTCTTCCAAGTCGCCGAAGCGGCGCGCGAAGGCGACATGCTGCGCGCGGGTCAAGTCCTGATCGCGCAGGAAGATCACACGGTGCTTGAGCAGCGCCGTGCGGATTTCGCCGAACAGGCCATCGTCTTCGATGGCGTCAGCCAGTTGCACGCCGGTCAGTTCGGCACCCAGGGCGTTGTTCAGTTGTTCGATACGCATGGTGGTGCCTCAGATGACGAAGACCGACGAACCGGTCGTCTTGCGCGCTTCCAGATCGCGGTGTGCCTGCACGGCGTCTTGCAGTGCATAGCGCTGGTGGATCTCGATGCGGATACGGCCGGCTGCGACGTGGTCGAACAGCTCGCCGGCCAGCTCGGCCTTCTCGGCCGGATCGGCGATGTAGTCGGCCAGGGCCGGGCGCGTCAGGTAGAGCGAGCCCTTCATCGCCAGCAGTTGCGGGTTGAACGGCGGGATCGGGCCCGACGCCGTGCCCACGCACACCATCAGCCCGCGCCGCTTGAGCGAGTCGAGCGACGCTTCAAAGGTGGCCTTGCCCACGCTGTCGAACACCACGTTCACGCCCACGCCGTTGGTCAGCTCGCGCACGCGCTTGGCGACGTCTTCGTGCGCGTAGTTGATGACGTGGTCACAGCCGTGCGCGCGCGCGACGTCGGCCTTGGCTTTGCTCGATACTGTGCCGATCACGGTCAGCCCGAGCAGCTTGGCCCATTGCGAGACGATCAGCCCGACGCCACCGGCAGCCGCGTGCAGCAGGAGGGTATCGCCGGGCTTGAAGTTGTAGATGCGGCGCAGCAGGTAGGCCGAGGTCAGGCCGCGCATGGTCATGGCGGCAGCGGTTTCGCAGGCGATGGTATCCGGCAGTTTGATGAGCGGCGCAGCCGGGATCAGCCGCTCGGTGCTGTAGGCGCCCAGCGTGTTGATGAAGCCGGTATAGGTCACGCGGTCACCCACGGCGACGTTGGTCACGCCCTCGCCCACTGCATCGACCACACCCGCCGCTTCGACACCCATGCCGGCAGGCAGTGGCACCGGATACAGGCCGGAGCGGAAGTACGTGTCGGCAAAGTTCAGGCCGACGGCTTCGTGGCGCAGGCGCACTTGGCCGGGGCCGGGCTGGGCGATCTCGACGGTCTCGCAGCGCAAGACTTCGGGGCCGCCGGTTTCGTGAAAGCGGACTGCGGTTGCCATGGGTTTCTCCGATGTTTCAGCAAGATTCAGGGTGCGCGCCGCCTGCGCTGCTCGCTTGGCGAGTCGCGGTCAAAGCGGAGATGGGATGGGGTGCCTTGGGTGGCGGCGCGCAGTTAAAGGGGGCCAAGGGGTCATGCAGACGCCACGGCGGATGGGCTGGCAGCCGGCTCGGCGTCCATGGGCACGGTGGCCACGCGCTTGAGTTCCGTCTCGTAGCTGCGCGCGGCCAGCAGGAAGCAACCCGCCGCAACCACGCCAAAGAGCGGCATCACCGCCAGCGCTGTCTGCAAGCCCCACGCATCGGACATCGCACCGCCCACGAACGGCCCGATCGCCAGACCGAAGAGGTTCTGGAACAGCGAGAGCAGCGCCGCTCCGGTCGAACGCACACCCGGATGGATCACATCGAACACCACGCTCGACGCCGGGGCCACCGTGCACGTCATCAGAAAGCCGCCAATGGCGATGAGCAGGAACTGCTGGTTGGGCGGCATGGCTGTGCCGAAGGCGGTCATGAACACCAGCAGGGCGACGATGGCCAGCATGGCGACCGCGATCAGCCGGTTGCGCTGGCGGCGTGCCGCCACCACATCTGCCACCACGCCCCACACGAAAGCACCCAGCGCGCCGCACAGCACCACCAGTGCCGCCTGCATGGCCGCACGGTCCGGCGGCGTGCCGTGGTAGCGGTTCAGGTAGCTCGGCAGCCATGACCACAGCGTCGACACGACGATCAACTGGAACGCCGCACCCAGACACGTCCACCACAATGTGCGCGAACTGGTGAGTGCCGTCACCACGCGCTGCAAGAGCGTGCCAACGGATTGCTGCGCTTGTGCGCCGCCCGGCGCCATCGCCACCGTTTTGTAATCCGGTACGAACAGGTAGAGCAGCGCCAGCAGCAAGCCCGGCAGGCCGACCACGCCAAAGGCCGCCTGCCAGCCCCAGTGCGTGGAAATCACGCCGCCCAGCAGCACGCCAAGGACCGCGCCGATCGATCCAGCGGCAAAGAAGGCACCCATCAGCGTCGCACGCAGGCGCTTGGGAAAGAGGCTGGCAATGAGCGCCGCACCTACCGAACCGTAGCCGGTTTCGCCCACGCCCACGATGGCGCGCGCGGCGAAGAGCTGCCCATAGCTGCGCGCAAACATGCACGAGATGGTGGCCAGGCTCCACACCGTCGCCATCACGACGATGCTCTTGACGCGGCTGAAGCGGTCGGCCAGCAGCGCCACCGGCAGCCCGCCCACCGCCACCACGATCGAGATGACCGAGACGAGTGCGCCGAGTTGCTTGTCCGACAGCGCCCAGGCTGTCTTCAGGTGAGGGAACAGCGAGACGATGACTTGCCGGTCGATGTAGTCGAACAGCATCAGCGCAAAGGTCATCGCAAACGCAAACCACGCTTGGGGCCGGCTGACGAGGTAGCCGTCGTGGTCGCCATCGTGCCCACCCTTGCGTGGGTCGGCGGCATGCAGATTCATGGGGTGTCTCCGAGTGGCGGCGCTTGCGTTGAGCGCCGCCTGTGTTGGGCCCGGGTGTTGGTGTGCTTTCTAACCTTCTAGTTTAGGCAGCGCGCAGCGGAAGGTTCCTCACGTTCGGCTCGCGATTGGGCGCCATGCCGTTCTTCGCCAGCGTCTCTTCCACGCTGTCGTACTGCACACCGATGCGGTAGATGGCGCGCGCCTCCTTGCCGCTGGCGATCTCGCGGCCCAGCTCGTGCGCCACGCGCACGCATTGCTCGATCTGCTGCACCGAGGTCATGCGGTTGCCGTGCTGGTCAATGATCGTGTCTTCAATGCCGCAGCGCGGGTGCAGGCCCATTGCCATGGCCATCATGTTGAACGGCAGCACGTTCTTGAGCAGCGATTCGGCCGTCAGCGTGCAGCCGTCCGGCGCGCGGTGGATGAAGTTGAAGAAGTTGAACGGGTTGGGGCCGTCGAAGCCGCCGCCGATGCCGATCCACGTGAGGTTGAGCGGGCCCTTGTAGACGCCCTTGCGGACCACGCGCTCCAGCGTTTCCAGCGCGTGGATGCCGGTCAACTGGAAGTGCGGTTGCACACCGGAGGCCTGCAGGCGGCGCAGGTGCTCCTCCAGCCAGGCGGGGCCGGCGGGCACGGTCATTTCCGCATAGGCTGCGGCCAGCGCGGGATTGGCCAGCGACGTGCCTTCCAGGTACGCCGGATACAGCAACTCCATGATGTTCATCTGCGTGGTGTTGACCGCCACCGTCACCTGGTCCGGCGCCGGGGTCAGGTCGGCCAGCATGTGGCGCGTGTCGTCCGACAGCCACTTGGCGGCTTGCCCTTCATCTTCCGGCGCAAACGAGATCGAGCCGCCCACCTGGATGATCATGTCGGGCACCGCCGCACGCACGCCCGCAATCAACTCGTTGAACTTCGACAGCCGCTTGGAGCCCTTGCCGTCCAACTCGCGTACGTGCAGGTGCAGCACCGTGGCACCGGCGTTGTAGCAGTCCACGGCTTTCTGCACCTGTTCCTCCATCGTCACCGGAATGTCTTCCGGAAAGTCTTCCGGCATCCATTCCGGGCCATATGGCGCTACGGTAATGACGACCTTGTCCTGGTTTTCGGGATGGAGGGAATCGTCGAGGAACTGCATCACTGTCTCCTGTAGGGGATATTTTTGATGGACTCCACTATAGGGAAGCGGTACGGTTCTATTTCTCATTTGGCGCCAAGTTTTTCTCATTTGACGCCATTCGGTGTAAACACCAACAAGGCGGAATACTGGCGGAATCCCATGGAAACGATGGTGCGCGTGCGATCGCTCAACGGCTATTTCCAAGTCGTGCGGCGGCTCGGTTTCAACCCGCAGGAGGCGCTGCGGCAGGCGGGTCTGGAGCCCGCCAAGCTGGCCGACCCCGAGCAACTCGTGCCGCTGGTGGCGACGTGCCGGTTGATGGAAGTCACCGCCAACAACGCGCCGTGCCCAACGCTCGGCCTGCAGATGGCGGAGGCGCGGCAGGAACTGGACTTCGGCGTGCTCGGGCTGCTGCTTGGCCACAAGCGCACATTGCGCGAGGCACTGCAGGCCATCATCCAGTACCGGCACATGCTGAACGAGGCGCTGGCGATCTATCTGGAATCGGATGGCGACATGGTTGTGATTCGCGAAGAGGTCATCACCGAGACGCCGGTGCCGCTGCGCCAGGCCAACGAGCTGGCGGTGGGCGTGCTGGCCCGCACGTGCAGCGCGTTGCTGGGCGTGCATTGGAAGCCGCGCAGCGTTCACTTCACACACGCCGCGCCGGCCGATGTGAGTCTGCATCGGCGCGTGTTCGGCTGCCCGGTGGTGTTCGACAGCGATTTCAACGGCATCGTCTGTGCCGCAGCCGATCTGGAGACGCCCAACCCGGCTGCCGATCCGGCGCTGGTGCGTTACGCGGAAAGCCTGGCCGAGCCGCTCAACATGTCGGGGCCCGCCGCGGTGGTGCAGGAGGTACGGCGTGCGGTGTATCTGCTGCTGCCGCTGGAGCGCACGTCGGTGGAGGAGGTGGCGGAGCACCTGCACCTGAGCGTGCGCACGCTGCAGCGCCAGTTGGAGTCGGCTGGCGCAACGTTTTCCGAGTTGGTAGAGGAGGTGCGCCACAATCTCGCCATCCGCTACATGGCGAACCCGAGTTACCGCATCGGGCGTGTGGCGGCGCTTCTGGGCTATACGCGGCAGGCGTCGTTCACGCGCTGGTTCGTCGCACACTTCGGCATGACGCCGCGCGCCTGGCGCGGTACGCAGTCACAGTCGCAGCCTCAGTAGCGTCAGGCCGGTTTGAGCGCAGTGCCGCTGTCGTCTGTCTGCGGTTGACGCGCGAGCCGCACCGCCGGCGATTGCAGGATGCACAACAATTGCAGCGCAAAACCCGCCAGTGCCACCAGCAGGCATGCACCCATGCCTGCCTGTGCCGCCAGCCACGCGGCCAGCGCGGCGCCCACCGGTCGCGCACCGTATGACATCACGTTCACCGCCGATACGCGTGCCAGCAGTGCTGGCGGCGTCACCGTCTGCCGCAGCGTGGTCGTGCTCACCACCCATAGGATCGGCCCGCAGCCCAGCAGAAAGAACCCCGCGTGCGCCAGCGCTGGCCACGGTTGCCAGAGCGTTGCCGCCAGCAGCACGCCGCCCGCCAACCCGCATACCGGCCCCGTCGCCACCACATGCCCGAAGCGCCAGCGCGCCAGGATGCGCGCGGCCAGCAGCGCACCGATCACCATGCCCGCGCCGTACATTCCGAGCGTCAACCCGATGCCTTGCGCCGACAGCCCGAGACGATGCGCGGCATACGGAACAAAAATGGCGAACACCATGAAGATGGCCATGGTGAAGACGAACTGCGTGACGAACACCGGACGCAGCAACGGATGATGAAACACGAAACGCGCCCCTTCTGCGATGTCGCGCAGCGGATGCGTCGCGCGTCGTGCCGTCGGTGCAGACGACGGCACGCCTGCCAGCAACGCTGCTGCCACTGCCGATAGTGCCGCTGCCAAAACGAATGCCGCCATGGCCCCCGTCCAGCCGATCAGCGCACCGCCAATGGCCGGGCCGCAGGCAAAGGCGACGGTGCGCGCCAGTTCGATGCGGCCGTTGGCACGCGCGAGCATCGTCGCCGGCACGAGCGCAGGCACCAGCGCCGGCGCCGCCACGCTGAACATCACCGTGCCGCAGACGGCCACGAAGCCCAGCCCGCCCAGTGCCGTCAGGTTCAGGTGGCCGGCCGCCAGCAGCCCCGCCACGACCAACAGCGCCGCTGCGCGCATCGCCTCCGCACCCGCCATCAGCGTGCGTTTGGGCCACCGGTCCGCCAGCATGCCGATGGGAATCGCAAACAGCACGAACGGCAGCGTGAGCGCCACCTGCAGCCAGCTCGCCGTGCTGGCATCGGCATGCAGCGAGAGCACGGCCACCATGGGCATGGCCGCCAGTGCAATCTGCTCGGCCGACTGCGCGGCCAGGTTGGAGCCCGCCAGCCGGTTGAAGCCGGACGGCAGGCGGCGAGTCATCGCATCAAGGGGATCGGGCATCGCGCATCTCCTGAAGATATTGGGCTTCAGGTTAGGGATGGCGATGCCGCGGCGCGCTCCGCTTCTTGCGGGCGAATTTCGGCGATTGCGGCGAGCTGTTACAGGATCGGGGCGAACAGTTTGGCCACGTGCATGATCACCCGACGCAGCGGGTGCGCGTGCTCGTATTCATCGCGGCCAATGCGTGTCGCTTCGGCAAAATCGGCTTCGAGCATCTTCGCGACGTCATTGGCGAAACGTTGGTCGGCGGTCATGACCATCAACTCGAAGTTCAGCCGGAACGAGCGGTTGTCGAGGTTGGCGCTGCCCACGGCGGCGGCCTCTTCGTCGATCAGCACGACCTTCTGGTGCAGGAAGCCGGGCAGGTAGCGGTAGATTTTCACGCCTGCACGAATGGCCTGGTACGCATACAGCGTTGATGCCAGGAACACCACGCGATGGTCCGGCCGCGACGGAATAAGGATGCGCACGTCCACGCCACGGAGCACGGCCAGGCGCAGCGCGGCAAACACCGCTTCGTCGGGGATGAAATACGGCGAGGTGATCCACAGCCGCTTGCGCGCCGACTGGATGGTCTCCATGAAGAACAGCGAGCAGGTCTCCTGTTTGTCGGCGGGGCCGCTAGCGACCACTTGGCAGACCATGTCGTGTTCAGGGCGCAGCTGGGGCACGATCAGTTGCGGGACTTCGCGCGCGGCCCAGTACCAGTCTTCGGCAAAAGTGAGTTGCAGGTCCATCACCGCCGCGCCGGTAATCTCGATATGCGTATCGCGCCACGGCGAGAGCGGCGGCTTCTCGCCCAGGTATTCGTTGCCGACGTTGTGGCCGCCCACATAGGCGCGCTCGCCGTCCACCACCACCAGCTTGCGATGGTTGCGGAAGTTGAGCTGGAAGCGGTTGACGAAGCCTGCGTGCGTGGAAAACGGCTTTGCCTGCACGCCCCCGTCGGCCAGGCGCTGGATGTAGTGGCGCGGCAGGGCATGGCAGCCGATGCTGTCGAACAGGAAATACACCCGGACGCCGGCACGCGCACGTTCGAGCAGGAGTTCGGCCAGACGGCGGCCAAGCGTGTCGTCGTGCACGATGAAGAACTGCACGATCAGCACATGCTGCGCCTGCGCGATGGCCGCGAAGATGGCCTCGAAGGTTTCGGCGCCGTTCACGAGCAGGCGCACGCGATTGCGCGACAGGCACGGCATGCCCGTCAGGCGCGGCAGAGCCTGCATGCAAGCCTGCCGTGGTTCGACCACGCTCGATTCATGGTCGCGCAGGCGGCGCCAGTCGTCGGAGAGGGTGATCTCGCGCAGGCGGGCGTTGTGAAAGCGCCGCGCATCCACGTAGCCGGCAAAGGTGCTGCGCCCGAAGATCAGGTACGGGATCAGCGTGAACTCTGGCAGTGTGACCAGCGAGATGGCCCAGGCAATGGCGCCCTGCGAGGTGCGCACGGTCAGCACGGCGTGCATGGCGGCAAGCACGCCCACGCAGTGCACAAGAAAGAGGAGGCCCGCAAAAAACGCGGTGGTACTGGTCGGCATCGAAAAAGGGGGGGGAAGCAGCCCCGGCACACGACGACTGAGCATTTTGACACGCCTGAGTGGCGTCGGATAAACACGCGTGCAGTTGTGTCGCGCAATCGGCATCGTCTGGCCAGAGCCGGGCGACGTGGTACGTGGCACGCGGCGTGCTGGAGTGCGGTTGAAGTCCTGTCGACCCACGGCAGCAAGACACGACAAACGATCATGCAGCGCTCCCCGCATATCCTCCCGAGTACGCACCTTCGCACATGGCTGGCCAGCTTGGCTCCAGTGCTGCTGGCCGCCTGCGCCGGTTTACCCGAACATGTGGAGCGGCCGGTCACGACGGCGCTGCCTATCTCAGAAGCGGCAGAGGCCGCCACTTCGCTTGGGCGCCTGGCGCGGTCGAATGCACCGTCCGGCGAGGTTTCCGGCTTCCGGCTGATCCCCTCGGGCGCTGAGGCCTATGCCACCTTGCTCACGCTGGCCGACCGCGCAGAGCGCACGCTCGACCTGCAGTATTTCATCATCGGGAGCGACAACGCCGTGCGTGAGCTGATGCGCCACGTGCGCGCCGCCGCAGAGCGCGGCGTACGTGTGCGCGTGCTGGTTGACGACCTGCACAGCGACGCGCGTGACCTGGCGTTTCTCAGGTTCGCGTCGCACAAGAACATCGACGTGCGGCTGTTCAATCCGTTTCCGGGAGGGCGCATGTCGAACCTGACGCGCTACCTGAGCGGTGCCGCCGAGTTCCGCCGCGTCAACCGGCGCATGCACAACAAGGCGTTCATCGCCGACAACGCGCTGGCCGTCACCGGTGGTCGCAACCTGGGCGCGGAATACTTCACGCAGGACAAGACCACCAACTTTGTCGATCTGGACGTGCTGACGGCAGGGCCCGCGGTGCGGCAACTGTCGGCGGCGTTCGATACGTACTGGAACAGCGAGTTCGCCTATCCCGTCCAGGCGCTGGCACCCGAACCCAGCCGCGCGCATCCGCCTGAGCAGAAGGAGGGCAACTATCCGCCGCCAGTGGCGCCGCCGGGTCGCCCGGCAGAGCCGCCCCAGCATATCGAGGTGCCCACACAGCCCATCGACATGGCTGCGGCATCGAGCTCGCAGGAGCCCGAGCACAAGCTGACCGATCAGGCCGCTCCCACCCCGATAGACCCGTTACCTTTGCGCCCCGCCGCACGCGACTGGTTTCTGGCGGATCAGATTGCCCGCAACCGCCTGCAGCTCGAGTGGGCACCGGCGCGCGTGATCGTCGACCGCCCGGCCAAGGTTTCCGGCGACGACGTGGCACCCGGCGGAGAGCGCGTCGCCCGCACGTTGCTGCACGAGATCGAGCAGTCTCAGCGCGAGGTCATCCTGATCTCGCCGTACTTCGTGCCGGGGCAGCGCGGCATGGCGGTGGTCAAGGGCTTGCAGGAGCGGGGTGTGCGCCTGCGCGTGCTGACCAACTCGCTGGCGGCCACCGATGCGCCCATCGTGCACGTTGGCTATGCCAAATACCGCAGTGCGCTGCTGGACGACGGCGTCGAGCTGTATGAACTGCGCCCTACCTTGGGTGATCGGCCGAAGATGTTCGGCACGTTCCGCTCGGCGCAGGCGAGCCTGCATGTGAAGGCGATCATCATCGATCGGAGCACGCTGTTTGTCGGCTCGATGAACGTGGACCCGCGTTCGGTCGGGCTGAATACCGAAACTGGGCTGATCATTCGCAGCGCGGCCCTGTCCCAGGCGGTGGCGCGGCTGTTTGACGACTCGATCTGGAGCGGCACCTATCACGTCACCAAGACGGACGGCCAACTGCGGTGGACTACGTACGAGAACGGCAAGGCGGTCGTCGTTAACCACGAGCCGGACGTGAACCTGGGCCGGCGCGTATGGATCCAGATGCTGGCGCCGTTCACGCCCGAAGAGCTGCTGTAGCTTGCCCCACAAAGAAAGAACGCCGCAGGGCGCGGCGTTTTTCAAATCAGTCTGGGCAATCGCCCAAACCATGCCTGCATTACATCTTCTGCTTGGTGTTATCGGCAGCGTTTTCCAGCTTCTGGCCACCGGACTGGATGTCCTTGCCCATGCCTGCCATCGTGTTGCAACCGGCCAGGACAACGCAGCCCAGGGCCAACAGTGCAATCAGTTTCTTCATTTCGGTTCCCTTGAGAGCAGTGCGGTATTCCGCACGGTTTTGCTTGATTACCCACCAGAAGCGGTGGCGTAAATCACATTTTAGTGCCACGCCGCGCACGCGGGGGGCGGCTGTGCATTGGGCGCCTTTGCGCAGTCTTGCACATCACTTGCGGTGGATTCCAGACATTCGTGGGGTGGGCCTCTACTTCGGCCGCACTCTGCCGTTAGCACCTTTTGGGAGAAAAACGGATGCCGGATGAGCGGGGCGCTCAAGCAAATACAGAGTGCCAGACGGCCAACCATACTGGGGAAGGATCTATGTGGAAGTGGATGGATACGAGCATTCGGACGCGGCTGACGGTTCTGGTCGCGGCGTTTGCCGTGATGATCGCGGTGGTGGGGGCGGCGGGCATCGTCACCGGCCGTGCGACGAATGCCGATTTGCGCGCGGTATACCTCGAAGATGCCAAGGGGCTGGACCTGCTGGCGAAGGACACCATCAACCTGCTGTGGGCGCGCATTCACCTGACCAATTTCGATTCGGTGTCATCGCCGGAAGAACTCAAGAAGCTGCTGGCGGATGCGCACACCATGGTCAACACGGCCAATGACGCGTGGGCCCAGTTCATGAAGTTGCCGATTCCCGAGGCCGATCGCGTGCAGTTGCAGGCCGCCGATGCCGCTCGCACCAAGTTCGTCAAGACGGCGCTGGAGCCGGCCATTGCCGCGCTCGAGCGCAGCGACCTGACCACCTACCGTGACCTGAACACGACCCAGGTGCCGAAGCTTTTTGTCGACTACGACACCGCGCTCGGGCCGCTGGTCGGGTCACGCTTCAAATACGGGCAGGCGCGCTTCGACAATTCGCAATCGCGCTACGCCATGAGCATCTGGATCACGGGTGGCCTGCTGGCCGCCGCGCTGGTGCTGTCGGTGGTGGCGCGCGGCGTGCTCGGCCGCACCGTGGTCAAGCCGCTGGAGCGCGCCATCCAGGTGTTCGAGCGCATGGCATCGGGCGATCTCGCAACGCGCATGGAAGGGCGCACCGCCGCTGGCCGCCGTGATGAAACCGCGCGCCTCATGCATGCCGTGGCATCGATGCAGGCGAGCCTGCAGCGGATCATTGGCCAGGTGCGCACGGGGTCGGATTCGATCGCCAGCGCCACCAAGCAGATTGCCGCCGGCAATGCGGATCTGTCTCAGCGTACGGAGCAGCAAGCCAGCTCGCTGGAAGAGACCGCGTCGAGCATGGAAGAGCTGACCAGCATCGTGAAGCAGAACGCCGACAACGCGCGTCAGGCCAGCACGCTGGCGGTCAACGCGTCGGACATTGCCGTCAAGGGCGGAGAAGTTGTGGGCCGCGTGGTGGAGACCATGGCCGGCATCAACGAGAGCAGCCGCAAGATTGCCGACATCATCGGTGTGATCGAGGGCATAGCCTTCCAGACCAACATCCTGGCGCTCAACGCCGCCGTGGAAGCCGCTCGCGCCGGCGAGCAAGGCCGTGGCTTTGCCGTGGTGGCGGGCGAGGTGCGCAGCCTGGCGCAACGTTCGGCCACGGCGGCCAAGGAGATCAAGGAGTTGATCGGCGATTCGGTGGGCCGGGTGCAGAACGGCTCGACGCTGGTGGCGGAAGCCGGCTCCGTGATCGAGGAAGTGGTGGTTGCCGTCAAGCGCGTGACTGACATCATGGGCGAGATCAGCGCCGCGTCGGAAGAGCAGAGCAGCGGCATCGAGCAGGTCAACCAGGCCGTCACGCAGATGGACCAGGTGACGCAGCAGAACGCCGCGCTGGTCGAGCAGGCCGCAGCCGCGGCGGAATCGCTGGAGGAGCAGGCCGAGGCGCTGCGCGGCGCGGTGGCGGTGTTCCGGGTCGAACACGCATAAGCGATACGCACATCGACAACAACGCCCTTCCGTTCGCGCGGAAGGGCGTTGTCGCTGTCTTGGCGTTCAAGGCATCAGGTCGCGTGCGCGTTCGGCAATCACGCCTTGTGTGTCGTCGATCCAGCGCACGGGAAAAGGCTGCGACAGCAGGTAGCCCTGGATCACGTCGCAGCGGCATGCGCGCAGCGCCTGAAGCTGGGCGGCAGTTTCCACGCGCGTGGCCGTGACCGGTACACCGGCGGCATGTGCGGCGGTCACCAGGCGTTGCAGCGTGCCCCGATCATGCGTGTCGGCCACGGCACTGACCACGCCCTGATCGAGCTTGACCTGATCGGGGCGGAACGTCTCCAGGTAATCGAGGCTGTATGGGGTGGCGCCAAAATCTTCCACTGCCACGCGTGCGCCGCACGCATGCAGCGCCTCTACGGCTGGCTGCCCCGCACTATCGGCACGATGCAGCGTGTGCTCCGAGATTTCGAACACCAGGCGGTCGGTCGGCACCGCATGGCGTGCGGCAATGTCGCGTACGACGTCGCTCAAGCGTGGGTCGAGCAGTTGCGTGATCGACAGATTGACCGCCGCATGCACGCCGGATTGACGTCGGGCGTCGCCGCGTCCTGCACGTTCGGATTCTTCGCGCTGCAGGCCGGCCAGCATCTGCGCAGCGTTGTCGAGCACCCAGCGGCCCACCTCGCGGATGTCGCCGGTCTGCTCCAGGATCGGCAGGAAATCGGCCGGCGCCACACCGCCCAGTTCGGGCGAAATCCAGCGCAGCAGGAATTCATAGCCGACGATCCTGCCATCGGCCAGGCTCAGTTGCGGCTGCAGGTTCAGGCTGAACTGGCGGCGCGCCAGCGCGTGGCGCAACTGGGCCGCCAGGCGCGGGTGTTCGGCCACGGGATCGTTTGCCGTGGCAGCCGGCGCGTACAGCGCGGGGCTTGGCTCGCGGCCGTGCTGGACGTGGTAGAGCGCGCGGTCGGCCTGTTCGATCAGCCGCGCGGCTTCGGCCGGCGTGTTCTCGAACAAGGTCATGCCGATGCTGCAGGAGCAGACCAGCTCATAGCCTTGCGCGATGAAGGGGCGCGTGAGCGCGGTGGAGATTCGCCGTGCCAGGTCGTGCACTGCCTGTGCGGAGGCGAATTCAGCCGAGGCAATCGCAAAAGTTTCCTGGCCCACCCGTCCGATGATGGGGGCGACGCCTTGCGTGTCGGGCGCGCACAGCGCCTTGAGCCGCGTCGCACATTCGACAAGGACCGCACTTGCGGCCAACGGCCCCAGCGTGGTGGTCGCCTCGGCAAAATGATCGAAGCCGATCAGCAGCAACGCGCCAGTGCCGCCCGATCGGGCAGGGGGCGGCATCGCTGCCAGCAGATGGACGAATCGTTCACGGTCCGGCAATCCAGAAATGGGGTCTAGACCCGGTGGCGCGACAGATGTTGCGCGACTCATCAATGGAGATCGTCCTGCAAATAGCTTTGAAACGGAAATGCGTCGGCTCGCTTGTGTCATCGATTGTGTCGATTTGTCACGCGGAGCCTGTGGGCATCATAAGCCGAAACTCCGCCCGGGTGGCCGATTCTCGGTGCGCTGTCGCGGGAATCGTACGGGTGTTTTTTGAATTCGGATCTGATTAAGTCAGATAAAAAAGTAATTCATATTGATTGCGCAGTTTTCAGGTGCTCAACTGCCGGTGTGGCGTCATGGCCTACACCATACGTTGACCGCCCCACAGCAATTGCTCGTAGATGAAGCACTGCAGCAGCATCTTCTGTGCGGCTACCAGTTCGATGAACTCCACACCGTATTGGTAAGTGTTGGGCAGGTCGGCCGGCTTCTCGCTGCGGATGAGCGCTGCGGCCACCAGTTCCGAGTGGTAGTCGCGTGTCTTTACGCGAAAACGCAGGCGTGCGGGTGCACCGCTGACCTTCAGCCGGTGCGAGCAGCGGAACGATGCCCCGGAGGTGCTGATGTCGGAGATGTGGATCATGCGTGGCGGCTCGCCGCTCACCAGCATCTTGCCGACCACATTGGTGCGTACGCGCAGCGATTTGCGCAGCGTGCGGCTCTTGATCCTGCGCGGCGGCGACAGCACGACGTATTCAAACGGCAAGCGGCACACGGCCATCACCGTGCATTCGAAACTGGCAATGCCTTCGCCCGAGAACGCGTGGATTTCCAGCAGCTCGTCCTTGACCGGCATGACCGAGCGGCCGCTGTCGTTGGGCATGGTGATGAGCAGGTGGCGCTGTGGGCTGTAGCCGATCACGCGAGCGGCGCCCTTGCTCTGGCCCGCGCCGGCGGTCAGGCGCACGGTGAGCGTGCCGCCCGGGCGCAAGCCCAGCAACTCCATGGCGATGGAGCGCTCGCCTTCTTGCTCGTCACCCGTGTCGGGCAACTGCGTATTCGGGAACTGCGTGTTGGCGAAGGCGGGCGTGGTAGCTGGCGCACCGTCGGTCTGGCGATGCGGCCGGTGCAGGGCGAACAGCAGATCGATCTCCTCCGGCGAGTGGATGACATCGCCCTTGGGGATGAGCAGTTGCCCGTCGGCGTCCAGCATTGGCCACGGCAGGGGGATTGCAAGCGGAATATCGAGAGGTTGAAGTTCGAGCATGGCAATGGGGCCCCCGCACCCGCGCGTGGCTTCACGTCTTTATACGGCTAAATGTCACACAACTTTAAGAAGTTCTGTCGGGGCGCGGCTGGCACGGCCATTGCGCATGTTGCAGCGATGGCCCGGTGCGAGTTTGGATGAAGTTTGGATTCACCAAGGCAGGCGTAGTGTGAGAACCCATCCCAAAAGGCGCTTCTGGGCGCTGGCAGACCAGTTTGCGCGCTATGTCGTGATTGGCAGTGGCGCCACGCTCGCGCACTATGCTGTGTTGTTCGGGCTGGTGCAGGTGGGGGTGTCGCCGTGGCGTGCGTCGGTGGCTGGCAGCGTGATTGGCGCCACGCTCAACTACTTCATCAGCCGGCAGGCCGTGTTCAACAGCACACGCGGGCACCTCGGCGCGATGGTGCGTTTTGGCGTGGTGGCGTTCCTGGCGCTGGGGTGCAACGCAACCATCATGGCCATCGGCTTGGCGCTCGGGCTGTACTACCTGGTTGCGCAGATGTTCGCCTCGGCCACGACAGCCATGTTCAACTTCCTGGTGCACCGGCGTTGGACCTTCCGCGATGCGGCGTCCCTGGGGGCGCGCAATGGCTGACGCCTGGGCTAGTGTCGGCTGACCGAGCGGCGCAGGCCGGGCGTGGTTTCGCCGGAGAAGGTCATATCGCCGATGTTGTCGGTGGGCGGCGTCGGGCTGCCATCGCGCAGGCGCTCGACGACCAGCCGCACGTCGATGATATCGGCCATGCCGGCGGCCTCCAGCGAGACAAGTGCGGCAAGCTGCGCAATCGCAAACGTATCCGCAAGCAGCGGCGTGTCGTCGTGCAGGTCGCCCGCAACGCGCGTGGGCGGGGTAGCGTTTGCCGCACGTGACGGATGCTGCGCTGCAACGCGCGCGCGGTAGGCGAAGTAGGCGTCGGCAAAGTGCACGCGGTGCGCGTCAAACACACGCAGGGCAGCGGTCAGGGCGTCGTCGATCCAGACCGGATCGATCGGCTCGTTGCCTTCAGGCAGTTCGGGCAGGCCCGTCAACTTCAGGGCATAGCGGTGCGTTTGCGTGCCGGGGGCGATAAAACTCAATTCCATGCGACCTCCCACTTGCCGCGTGCGCCCGCGCGGACGCACGGCGGTTCGCCGTGTTGATTCGCCCCCCCGAAGCGATATTCAAGAATAGTAATGGAGCCCGGCCCTGACTGGTGCGTTTCTCGATCTTCTGGATGATCGCGCAAAGGTGGTTCGGGGGTCGGGTATCCACAACGTGCAGATATCCGTTTGTGCATCAGGCAAACGTATGCGCTTCATGCCGCATCCTTTTGACCTAGCCGAATGGTTAGCTGCCGGGGTGCAGACACAGGTGTACAGTTGCCCGATGTCCAGCGAGGCTGGGCGGCTGCCGACAATCGGCAGCGACAAACGCTGACGGGAATGACGCGGGGCGCGTTTCCTTCGCGTCGACTTCGAGCGGGAGGGGGCCGAGGGAGCATCCGGTCCGTGTCCCCTCGCGGGAAGGGATTGCCCCGTTAACCAGCGGCTTCTATAGTCCGCCTCGATTCGTGCGCATGCAACGCGCACGGCCCAGTCTGCCGTGCTGCTGCCGGCCCACTGTCAGTCGAGCGGCAGACCACAAGACCGGTTACGGGGACACACGCCGACCGCCCTCCCACCCAACGCAAACCATTGCGCCGTTGGGCACCTGGGGAGAGATGGCCGTCACCACACCAGCCACCCCTCCCCGGGACTGCCGCGTTCGCGAAACTGCATCGCCATGCTTGAGGACCACCACTTGTACAAGGCTGCGATCGAACATTCGCCGATAGGGATCGGCCTGTGCGCGCCGGAGGGTCGCTTCCTTGATGTGAACCGTGCGCTGTGCGCGCTGACGGGGCACGAAGCGCAGGCGTTGCGTGCACGCGGTCTCTTCGACCTTTGTCACCCCGATCACACTAAACGCGCGCGCGATGGCGTCGACGCGCTGCTCGCAGGCGAGCGCGAAGCGCTGTCGCTGGAAACGCGGTTCGTGCGTCAGGATGGCAGCACCGTGTGGGTACAGGCCGACCTGGCCTTGGCGCATGAAGACAGCGGTGAGCACAAGCACCTCATCGTGCAGGTGCAGGACGTAACGGCGCGACGCCTTGCGCTCGAATCACTGCGCGCGTCGGAGCAGCGGCTGGCCTACGTGCTGGATGGCGCGGGGCTCGGCACCTTCGATTGGTCGACGCGCGCGCGGCACGTGTCGTTCAACCGCCGCACGGCCGACATGCTCGGCTATCAGCCTGACGACTTGTCCAACGACCCGGATGCGTGGTTTGCCATGGTGCACCCGCAGGATGCCGCAGTGAGCGCCCGCCGTATCTACCGCCACCTGCGCGGCGATGTCGACAGCTTCGAGGTCGAACAGCGCATGCGTGCGCGCCATGGCCAGTGGATCTGGATTGCCGCGCGCGGCCGCGTGACCGAGCGCGATGCTTTCGGCGTGGCCACGCGCGTGAGCGGTACGCTGCTCGACGTGACCAAGCGGCGCGCCATGCTTGACCAGGCGCATCACCTCGCGCTGCATGACCCGCTGACCGACCTGCCCAACGCGCGCCTGCTGCGCGACCGCCTGTTCATTGCCATTCAGGCTGCTCGGCGTGCGCGCAGCCAGGTGGCCGTCGTCTTCATCGATCTCGATCGCTTCAAGCCTGTTAACGACGAATACGGTCATGCGGTGGGCGACCTCGTTCTCAAGGCCACGGCCATGCGTCTGCGCAGCGGCTTGCGCGCATCCGACACGGTGGCGCGTCTGGGTGGCGATGAGTTTGTTGCCGTGCTCACGCACTGTGCTACGCGCGCAGACGTGGAGCAGACCATCGAGCGCCTGATCGATCAGCTACAGACCCCGTTCCGTGTGGAGGGCCATGTGCTCTCGATGGGCGTGAGCGCGGGCGTGGCACTGTACCCCGCCGACGGGCGAGACGCCCAGACGCTGATCCGCAATGCGGATGCCGCCATGTACGAAGTCAAGCGCGCCGGCGGCAACGGCTTCGGCTTTCATGCCTCGCTCAACTACGAGCGGCTGATGAGCATGCGCTCGCGTGACCGCGATCTCGACGGCGAAGCCGACGCGCGCTGAACCGGCGCCGATCGGGGCACCAAACAAAACGGCCCGCCGCAAGGGCAGGCCGTCTGGCTGAGAAGCTGGAACGTTCAGAACGTATAGCGGAGGTACAGCTCGTTCAGGTCCGTACCCGGGTTCGGGCGCTTGATCGATGCGTTCGACACGTGTTCGAAGCGGTAGCCGACCTGGAACTGCTGCTTGCTGCCGAAGGCCACGCCTACACCGACCATGTCGGAGAACTGGAAGGCTGTGCTGAAGTTATGCTCATCCGACGTGCGGGTGTGCGACAGCAGGCGCGGGCCGATGCCGACTTCCACGAACGGTACCCAGGAGCTACCGCGCTTTTCGATGCGGAACAGCGGCGTCACGCCGAATTCGGTCAGGTTCTGGCGGTTGGTGCCCGAGGTCGAGCGCCACTGGCCCAGCGCCACTTCCCAATCGAGGTTCACGAACCAGCCTTCCGGGTTGCCCCAGTGGAAGCCGGAATCGAAATCGAGATCCACGCCGTACTTGTCAATGCCGTGTTTGCCATCACGGCCGTAGATGACGCGGACGGACGGATCGGCTTGAGCGGGCAAGGCGGCGAAGAGCGCAGCGGCACCCAGTGTGGCGGCCAGCAGCTTGGCGGAACGGGGGAACGCGGATCGGATCATCAGAGAGAGGCTGAATCAGTTGGGCAGCGCGCGCGATTCACGGCATCAACGGCGGCCGGCCACGCGCGCGGCGGACATGGCGGCAAACAAACAGACGGTCGGGATGGCGCCGGGCGGTGGCTTGCGAGGCATCCTCCTGCGCAAGTTGCGCGCCTGGGCGATCAGGGCAGCCTGAGACAAATTCCGTCGATTATAGGGGGAACGATCGGACTGCGTGCGGCCATACGCGCAAGGCGGCATTGCCGGCGGCGAAATGTCAGGCGCCGGCAAGACTGCGGCTATTGCACGGAAGGAGCGGACGTCGGTTGCTGCGCAGCCTGGCTGGCCACTGGGCCCACCACCGGCACCTCGCCGTGCCAGCCACCGCCCAGTGCCTTGACCAGCAGCACCGCTGCCGAATATTGCTTACCCTGCAGCGTGAGCAGCGTGCGCTCGGCGGTGTAGGCCGTCGCCTGCGCGGTGATCACTTCCAGGAAGCTGATCGTGCCCGCGCGGTAGCGGTTCAGATCGAGCTGCGCGGCTTCCTGGGCGGCCTTGACGGCGTCGGCTTGCACATCGAATTCTTTTGACTGCCAACGCAGGGCGGCAAGGTTGTCCTCGACATCCTGGAAGGCGCCGAGCACCGTTTGCCGATACGTGGCGACCGACGCATCGTAGGCGGCACCAGCCTTGTCCACGGCCGCCGATCGCGCGCCACCGTCGAACAGCGTGGCGGCGAGCGTCGGGCCAATCGACCAGATGCGGCTGGGCAGCGTCGCCAGGTGCGAGAGCGTGTTGGCCGTCAGCCCAACCGAGGCGCCCAGCGTGAAGGTCGGGAAGTACGCGGCCTTGGCCACGCCGATCTGTGCGTTGGTGGCGGCCATGCGGCGCTCGGCGGCGGCCACGTCGGGGCGGCGTTCCAGCACCGACGACGGAATCCCCAGCGGGATGTCCGGCAGCGTCGGCAGTTCGTACACATTGGACGCCGTCGTCGGCGCGATGGAGAACTCTGCCGGCGGCTTGCCGATCAGCACCGCGATGGCATGTTCGAGCTGGGCTCGCGTGACCTCGGTGTCCAGTAGCTGTGCCTGCGCCTGCTTGAGCTGCGTTTGCGCAGTCAGCACGTCGGAGCGCTGCGCCACCCCCACCGCGTACTGGTTCTCGGTGAGTTTCAGGAAGCGCTCGTAGTCGGCCACCGTGCGTTGCAGAACGGCCTTCTGGGTATCCGTGACCAGCAACTGAAAATAATCCTGCGCAAGCGTCGCCTGGGCCGAGAGCAGCGCCGAGGCCAGATCGCGCGCACTGGCCTCGGCGCTGGCCTTGTTGGACTCCACGTTGCGGCGGATGCCGCCCCACAGGTCCAGCTCCCAGCTTGCGTCGAGCGACAGGCTCTGCGCGTTGGTCAGGCTGGGGTTGCCGACCGACAGGCTGCCATCGGGGTTGACGGTGGTGCGCACCGAGCGGCTGCGCGTGGCCGAGGCATTGGCGCCCAGCGTCGGAAAGAACTGCGCACGCGCCGATTGCACCAGCGCCTGCGCCTGGCGGTACTGTGCCTCGGCCACCAGGATGTTCTGGTTGGCGGCGGCCACCTGGTCTTCCAGCGCGTTGAGTTGCGGATCGTTGAAGATCTCCCACCACTTGCCGCGGGCCATGGCATCGCTGGGGTTGGCGACCTTCCAGTCGCCGGCTTCCTTGTACTGCTGCGGCACTTCGGTGGCGGGGCGTTTGTAGTTGGGGCCGACCGCGCAGGCGGTGACGAGCGCGCAGGCCGCCAGCGCGAGCAGGCTCGGCAGCAGACGTTGAATGCGAGGGGCTTGGGCGCCTCTTTTCATATCAGGTTCCTTGCGAATCCAAAGCGGAGTCCAACGGAGGTAAGGGCGTGTCCTTGCTGCGGCCAGCACGACGCAGGCGCAGGCGGTCGAGCGCCAGGTAGACCACCGGCGTGGTGTAGAGCGTCAGGATCTGGCTGACCAGCAGCCCGCCGACGATGGATATGCCCAGTGGCGTGCGCAGCTCGGCGCCGTCGCCACGGCCGAGCGCCAGGGGCAGGGCGCCCAGCAGCGCTGCCATCGTCGTCATCAGGATCGGCCGGAAGCGCAGCACGCAAGCGTGGAAGATCGCATCCGCCGGGCTCATGCCCTGGCTACGCTCGGCCTCCAGCGCGAAGTCGATCATCATGATCGCGTTCTTCTTGACGATGCCGATCAGCAGGATCACGCCGATCAGCGCGATGATCGAGAAGTCCGTGTCCGTGATGATCAGCGCCAGCAGCGCCCCGACACCCGCCGACGGCAGCGTCGACAGGATCGTGATCGGGTGCACATAGCTCTCATACAGCACGCCCAGCACGATGTAGATGGTGATGAGCGCGAAGAGGATCAGCACCGGTTGGCTGGAGAGCGAATCCTGGAACGCCTTGGCCGTGCCCTGGAAGGCGCCGTGCACGCTGGTCGGCACGCCAATGCGGTTCATGGCGTCCTGGATGTCTCGCGTGGCGCCCGACAGCGACGCGCCCGGTGCAAGGTTGAACGAGATCGTGCTCGCTGCGAACTGGCCCTGATGATTGACCGCCAGCGCCGTGTTGGTCGGCTCGTAGTGCGAGAACGTGGACAGCGGCACCTGCGCACCGGCCGATGTGACGACGTAGATGTCGCGTAGGCCCTCTGGGTTCTGCCAATACTGCGGCGCGGCTTCCATCACCACCCGATACTGGTTGAGCGGGTTGTAGATGGTCGACACCTGGCGCTGGCCGAAGGCGTTATTGAGCGCGTTGTCGATGTCGGCCGGGTTGATGCCCAGCGACTTGGCCTTGTCGCGGTCGAATACGAGCGAGGTCTGCAGGCCCTTGTCCTGCGCGTCGGTGTTGACGTCCACCAGTGACTTTACCTGCGTGAGCGCCTGCTTGATCTTGGGCTCCCAGGCGCGCAGTTCATCCAGGTTGTCGGCCTGCAGCGTGTACTGGTATTGCGCGTTGCTGGCGCGGCCGCCCACACGGATGTCCTGCACCGACTGCAGGAACAGGCTCGCGCCCGGCTCCTGTACCAGCTTGCCGCGCAGCCGGTTGATGACCTGGTCGGCTGAGAGCTTGCGTTGGGCCAGCGGTTTGAGCTGGATGAACATGAAGCCACTGTTGCGCTGGCTGCCGCCCGTGAAGCCGACCACGTTCTCCACAGCCGGATCCTGCTGGATGATATGGATGAAGTCCGTCAGCTTGGTGCGCATGGCCTGGAAGGAGATGGCCTGGTCTGCCTGGATGTTGCCGATTACGCGGCCGGTGTCCTGCTGCGGGAAGAAGCCCTTGGGCACCACCGCATAGAGATAGACGTTCAGGCAGATCGTGGCAAACAAGATCAGCATCGTCAGCCAGCTATGCCGCAATGCCCAAGCCAGCGAATAGCGGTAGCCATCGAGCAGCCAGTTGAAGAAGCCCTCGGTCTTGCGGTGGAACCAGCTGTGCTCCTCTTCGGCGGCGGGCTTGAGCAGGCGCGCGCACATCATCGGCGTGGTGGTGAGCGACACCACCAGCGACACCAGGATGGCCACCGACAGCGTCACCGCAAACTCGCGGAACAGCCGCCCGACGATGCCGCCCATCATCAGCAGCGGAATAAATACCGCAATGAGCGAGAAGCTCATCGACACCACCGTGAAGCCCACCTCGCGTGCGCCCTTGAGCGCCGCCTGCATCGGGCGCATGCCATTCTCGATGTGGCGCGAGACGTTTTCCAGCACCACGATGGCATCGTCGACCACGAAGCCGGTGGCAACGGTCAGTGCCATCAGAGAAAGGTTGTCGAGGCTGTAGCCGCACAGGTACATCACCCCGAACGTGCCGATGAGCGACACCGGCACCGCCACGCTGGGGATGAGCGTGGCCCGCACGTTGCGCAGGAACAGGAACACCACCATGATCACCAGCGCGATGGACAGCACCAGCGTGCGCTCCACATCTTTGAGCGACGCACGAATGGTGGGCGTGCGGTCCATCATCACGTCCAGGTTGATCTGGGCGGGAATGGTGTTGCGCAGGTAGGGCAGGACGTCGTTGATGCGGTCGACGGTGTCGATGATGTTGGCGCCCGGCTGCCGGCTGATGATCAGCAGCACTGAGGCCTTGCCGTTGGCCGAACCGTAATTGCGGATGTCCTGCACGCCGTCGGTGACTTCCGCCACATCGGACAGCCGCACCGGCGCCCCGTTGCGCCAGGCGATGATGAGCGGTTTGTACTCCAGCGCCTTCTTGGCCTGGTCGTTGGCGTAGATGGTCCACACGCGGTCGCCGGATTCCAGCATGCCCTTGGGCTTGTTGGCGTTGGTGGCGGTGATCACGCCGCGCACGGTCTCCATCGAGATGCCGTACTTGTTCAGCGCTGTCGGGTTCAGTTCGACGCGCACGGCCGGCAGCGACGCGCCGCCAATGTTCACCTGACCCACCCCCGAGATCTGCGACAGCTTTTGCGCGAGGATGGTCGACGCGGCGTCGTACAGCTCGCCACGTGACATGGTGTCGGAGGTGAGCCCCAGGATCATGATCGGGGCATCTGCCGGGTTCACCTTGCGGTAGGTCGGGTTGCTCGGCAGGCCCGACGGCAGCAGGCTGCGCGAGGCGTTGATGGCGGCCTGCACATCGCGCGCCGCGCCGTCGATGTCGCGCGACAGATCAAACTGCAGCGTGATGCGCGACGAGCCCAGCGAGCTGGACGACGTCATCTCCGTGATGCCCGCAATGCGGCCAAGCGAGCGCTCCAGCGGCGTGGCCACGGTCGCCGCCATGGTCTCGGGGCTGGCGCCGGGCAGCGAGGCGCTGACCGAGATGGTCGGAAAGTCCACCTGCGGCAGCGGCGACACCGGCAGCAGGCGGAATGCCGCCATGCCTGCCAGCGCTACGCCAATGGTCAGCAGCGCCGTGGCAACCGGCCGCGCGATGAAGGTGGCTGACAGGTTCATGGCTGGTTGCCGGGTTGGTCTGCACCCGGGGTGCCGTGGCCCCGTCTGCCAGCACGGCGCGCGCGCCAGTCACGCAGGCGATAGCCCAGGCGGTCGAAGGCCAGATAGATGACCGGCGTAGTGAATAACGTCAGCACCTGGCTGACCAGCAGGCCGCCTACCATCGTGATCCCCAGCGGCTGGCGCAGCTCCGAGCCCACGCCCGTGCCGAGCATCAGCGGCAACGCACCCAGCAGCGCCGCCATGGTCGTCATCAGGATCGGGCGAAGGCGCAGCAGGCACGCCTGATAGATGGCGTCGCGCGGGGCCATGCCTTGTTCGCGCTCGGCCTCCAGCGCGAAGTCGATCATCATGATCGCGTTCTTCTTGACGATGCCGATCAGCAGGATGATCCCGATGATAGCAATGATGCCCATGTCCTTGCCCGAGACCAGCAGCGACAGCAGTGCGCCCACACCAGCCGAAGGCAGCGTGGAAAGGATCGTCACCGGGTGGATGGTGCTTTCATACAGCACGCCCAGCACGATGTACATCGTGATGACAGCGGCCAGGATCAGCCACAACTGATTGGAGAGCGACGCGCGGAAGGCCAGTGCCGCGCCCTGGAAACTGGTCTGCATGCTGGCGGGCAGGCCGATCTCCTGCTCGACCGCGTTGATGGTGTCGACCGCCGCACCCAACGACGCGCCGGGCGCCAGGTTGAATGAGATGGTTGAGGCCGGGAATTGCCCCTGATGAATCACCACCAGCGAGCCCGGTCGCTCGACGATCGTTGCAAAGGCGCCCAGCGGCACCTGCTGGCCGCTGCTGGAGGCCACGTGCAGGTCGTACAGCGAATGGGGGCCGAGCTGCATTTTCGGGTCGGTCTCCAGCACCACGCGATACTGATTCGACTGCGTGAAGATGGTCGACACCAGGCGCTGACCGTAGGCGCTGTACAGCGCGCTGTCGACCGCCGCCATGGTGATGCCATACACGGCGGCTTTGTCGCGATCGACCTGCACGTAGGCGCGCAGACCGTTGTCTTGCAGATCGCTGGCCACGTCGCGCAGTTCGTTGGTCTGCTGCAGGCGTTCTACCAGCCTTGGCACCCACTTCGATAGATTGTTCGGGTCCGGGTCTTCCACCGTGAACTGATACTGCGTGCGGCTGACGCGGTCTTCAATCGTCAGGTCCTGTACCGGCTGCATGTATAGCGAGATGCCGGCCACCTTGGCCAGTTCCGGCTGCAGGCGGCGGATGATCTCGGTGGCATCGGCGTCGCGCTGGTCCTTCGGCTTGAGGTTGATCAGCATGCGGCCGCTGTTGAGCGTGGTGTTTGTCCCATCCACGCCAATGAATGACGACAGGCTCACCACCGCCGGGTCTTTCAGCACCACCTCGGCCAACTTCTGCTGGCGCTCGGCCATGGCCGAGAACGAGATCGACTGCGATGCATCGGAAATCCCCTGGATCACGCCCGTGTCCTGCACCGGGAAGAAGCCCTTGGGCACAACCACGTACAGCAGGCCAGTCAGCACCAGCGTGCCGATGGCCACCAGCAGCGTGCTCTTCTGGCGGTCGAGCACCCACTGCAGCATGCGGCCGTAGTGCGCGATGACGTTGTCGAAGAACGCGCCCGCGGCGTGATAGAAGCGCGTCTGCTCCGCTTCGGGGATGTGCCGGAGCAGGCGTGCGCACATCATCGGGGTGAGCGTGAGCGACACCACCGCCGAGATCAGGATCGACACCGCCAGCGTGATCGCGAACTCACGGAAGAGGCGCCCCACCACGTCGCCCATGAACAGCAGCGGGATCAGCACGGCAATCAGCGAGAACGTGAGCGAGATGATGGTGAAGCCGATCTGCTTGGAGCCCTTGAGCGCCGCCTCCATGGGCGGATCGCCGTCTTCGATGTAGCGGGCGATGTTCTCGATCATGACGATGGCGTCGTCCACCACGAAGCCGGTGGCGATGGTCAGCGCCATCAGCGTCAGGTTGTTGATCGAGAATCCGGCCATGTACATCACGCCGAAGGTGCCCACGAGCGATAGCGGCACCGCCACGGCTGGAATGACGGTGGCCGGCACATTGCGCAGGAACAGGAAGATCACCATCACCACCAGCGCCACGGCCAGCATCAGTTCGAACTGCACGTCGGACACGGATGCGCGGATGGTGGTGGTGCGGTCGGTCAGCAGCGCTACGTCGACGTTGCCGGGCAGGGTGTCCTTCAGTTGCGGCAGCAGTGCCTTGGCACGGTCCACCACCTCGATCACGTTGGCGCCCGGCTGGCGCTGCACGTTCAGGATGATGGCGGGCGTGGTATTGGCCCAGGCGGCCAGCTTGCTGTTCTCGGCGCCGTCGACGATCTGCGCCACGTCGCTCAGGCGGATGGGCGCGCCGTTCTTGTAGGCGACGATCATCTTGCTGTATTCGGCGGCGGAGCGAAGCTGGTCGTTGGCGTCGATGGTGGACGCGCGCATCGGGCCGTCGAAGCTGCCCTTGGCACCGTTCACGTTGGCCGTGCCGATGGCGGTGCGGATATCGTCGATCGACAGCCCCAGCGCCGCCAGTGCCGAAGTGTTGGCCTGGATGCGCACGGCCGGCCGCTGCCCACCGCTGATGCTTACCAGGCCGATGCCCGGCAGTTGGGAAAGCTTTTGCGCGATGCGCGTATCGACCAGATCTTCCAGCTTGGGCAATGGCATCGTCTTGGACGTGATCGCCAGCGTCAGGATCGGCGCGTCGGCCGGATTGACCTTGCTGTAGATCGGCGGCATCGGCAGGTCGGTCGGCAGCAGGTTGCCGGCCGCGTTGATGGCCGCCTGCACTTCCTGCTCGGCAATGTCGAGCGACAGCGACAGATCGAACTGCAGCGTGATCACCGAAGCGCCGCCCGAGCTGGACGACGTCATCTGCTTCAGGCCCGGCATCTGGCCGAACTGGCGTTCCAGCGGCGCGGTGATGGACGACGTCATCACGTCCGGGCTGGCGCCCGGGTACAGCGTGGTCACCTGGATGGTCGGGTAGTCGACCTCGGGCAGCGCAGAGAGCGGCAGCATCCGGTACGCCACCAGGCCCGAGAGCAGGATGGCGACCATCAGCAGGGCGGTCGCCACGGGCCGGAGGATGAAGATTCGGGAGGGATTCATGCCAGCTCGGAACGGAAGACGTCGTCAGGCGGGTGCGCGCCGTAGGGGGCTCGGGGTTTACGGCTTGGCGGCGGCCGCGCTTGCAGCGGGCGCCGAGGCGCCGCCCTGGCCTTGGCGACGATGCTGCCCTTGGCCGCCTCGTTTACTCCCGCCCTGGGCTCCGGCGGCGGGTGCGCTTGCTGGACCTGCGCCGGGCTGAATCACCTCCACCGGGGAGCCGTCGCGCAGCTTATCGGCGCCGTCGATGACCACGCGCTCGCCGGGTTGCAGGCCCTGTGCCACCGAGACGCGGTCGCCCTCGGTCACGCCCAGCTTGACCACGCGCAGCATCACCTTGCTGTCCTCACCCACGATGTAGACGAACGTGCCTTGCGTGCCGCGCTGGATAGCGGCGCCCGGCACGATCACCACGTCTTGCATGGTATCCACGCGCATACGCACGTTGACGAACTGGTTGGGGAACAGCGCGGCGTTCTGGTTCGGGAACTGCGCGCGCAGTTTGACTGTGCCCGTGGTGTTGTCGATGGTGTTGTCCACCGTCATGAGCACGCCGTGCGCGAGCACCACGGTCTGAGCGCGGTCCCACGCTTCCACCGGCAGCCTGTCGCCGGATTTCAGGCCAGCCTGCAGCCGCGGCATGACCTTGGGCAGGTTGTCTTCGGGGATGGAGTAGATGACCGTGATCGGGTCGATCTGCGTGATGACAACGATGCCATTGGTGTCCGACGCATGCACGATGTTGCCCGGATCTACCTGGCGCAGGCCGACACGGCCCGACACCGGCGCCGTGATGCGCGTGTACGAGAGCTGTACGCGTGCGTTGTCGACGTTGCCCTGATCCAGCTTGACCGTGCCTTCATATTGACGCACCAGCGAGGCCTGCGTATCCACCTGCTGCTTGGCGATCGAATCCTGTGACAGCAGCGTCTGGTAGCGCTGCAGATCCAGCTTTGCGTTCTGTAGCAGTGCGGTGTCCCGTGCAAGCTGGCCTTCGGCCTGAGCGAGTTGGGCCTGGTACGTGCGTGGGTCGATCTCGGCCAGCAGGTCGCCGGCCTTGACGGTCTGGCCCTCGGTAAAGGCCAGGCGCACGAGCTGGCCATCCACGCGTGTCTTGACGGTCACGTTGTTGACCGGCGTCACGTTGCCCAGTGCCGAGAGCACCACGTTGATGTCGCCCCTGGCGGCGGTGGCCACCATTACCGGCATCGGTTTGCTGGCCATGGCTGCGCCGCGTCCGCCTGGGCCGCTACGGCTGGCACCGGGGCCACCGCTGTTGCGGTGCATTGCGTGGTAGATCGCATAGCCGATCAGCGCCAGGATCACGATCACCATCCAGAGGCCCCAGCGCCGGCGTTTGCCGCCTTCGCGCGGGGGCGGCAGCAGCGTCGGCGAGACCCCGTCGTCTGTCTCGTGCGCGTCGCGTCCGGCATAGGAGTGGCCGGGCTTCTGGTCCTTGGGATCGGACATGTCGTGCGTTCCTGTTTGAATCAATATGGGGACGAGCGCACATCATACCGGGCGCCTGTTCCAGTCAGACCGCAGCTTAAAGGCATCGTCTTTGCGCAGAATTAGTCGCGTGGCGGGTTGTATTACGCCAGATTACAAACCCATCGTGCTGTTACTGCGAGAAACAATATGGTGTCGGCGAGCAGGTAGCGCGCCGGCGACAGTCGCTATCATGAGCACACCTTTAAGCGTCTCCCCTGACTCATGAGCGGCACCAAGATCCTGGTCGTCGATGACGACGTCGAATTGCGCGATCTGCTGCGCGAATACCTGACCCAGCAGGGCTTTGCCGTGTCCGTGCTGCACGACGGCGACGGACTGGCTGCTCGGCTCGAACGCGAGCGCCCCGCGATGGTCGTGCTCGACCTGATGATGCCGAAGGTGGACGGCCTGTCTGCCTTGCGTGACCTTCGCGCCCGCAACGACGACGTGCCCGTCATCCTGCTCACTGCCCGCAGCGACGAGATCGACCGGATCATCGGCCTGGAAATCGGCGCGGACGATTACCTCGGCAAGCCGTTCTCGCCGCGCGAGCTGCTTGCCCGCATCAACGCCGTGCTGCGCCGCCGCCAGGCGGTGCCGGCCTCCGCGCCGGAAGACCGCGACAGCTTCGCCTTTGGCCCGTTCAAGCTCAACTTCCGCATGCGCACGCTGTTTCGAGGCGACCATGCACTGTCCATCAGCGATACCGAGTTCGCGCTGCTCAAGCTGCTGATCGCGCATGCCATGCAGGTGCTCACGCGCGAGCACATCGTCGAGCTGATGTATGGGCCGGGAAGCGGCGTGTCCGATCGTGGTATCGACGTGCAGATCTGGCGCCTGCGCCGCGTGCTGGAGGAAGATTCCCAGCGCCCGCGCTATATCCAGACGGTACGCGGCCGCGGCTACACCTTTGTGCCTGACGAGCGGGAAGAGCGCGATGAAGTTCAAAGCGAGGTTTGACACGCTCTTCGGCCGGCTGGCCGCACTGATCGTGGTTGTGCTGGTGCTGAGCCATTTCTCGTGGCTCGGCGTGCTGCGCGCGGAGCGGCGCGAGCGGCAGTTCCAGGCGTCGGTTGATCAGATGGCGTTTCAGTTGCAGGCCTTCCAGGCGGTGATGGATGGTCACCTGAACGTGAAGCTGCCCGATCTGGTGACCGAAACCAATGAGGTGCCCACCGGCGATGCCCTGTCGGCATCCGACAAATCCGCCGAGCTGGCGCGGCAGCTTGCGCGCCGCCTGCCGGCCGGTGCGGAGCTGCGGCTGGAAGCATCCGCAACGCCTCGGGTGTATGTACGTTTTCCGCAGCGCAACAAGTGGATCGCCATGCCGCTCGTGTGGGTGCATGCGCCGCCCACCATCTCGGCCGTGGTGCCGGGTGTGATGGTCGTGATGGCGATTGCCATTGCGTTCTCGCTGTTTGCCGCGTGGCAGGTCCAGCGTCCGGTGCGCGCGCTGGCCGAGGCTGCCGGTGCGCTGGCCCGACGCCGTTATGTGGCGCCGCTCAAGGAGCGTGGCCCGTACGAACTGCGCCAGTTGACCGACCGCTTCAACCAGATGGCCGCCGACCTGTCGGCCACCGACGAAGAACGCAACACCATGCTGGCCGGCATCGCGCACGATCTGAAAACCCCGTTGTCGCGCCTGCGCTTGCGCGCCGAGATGCTGGCCGACCAGAAGGCCGGCGCGGGCATCGAGCGCGATGCCGAATCCATGTCGGCCATCGTCGAACAGTTTCTCGCCTATGCGCAGAGCGGCGACGGCGAAGCGCGCGAGGTGACCGTCGATCGCCATCTGCGCGGGCTCGTGCAGCCGTTTACCGAACAGGGCAAGCACGTCGCGCTGGATTTGCGCGCGGGAGACCACTTCCGCCTCAAGCCGACACACCTCGAGCGCATCGTCGTCAACCTGCTCAACAATGCCTTCGCCTACGGTGCCGAGCCTGTCAACGTGCGCACCGCCGCCGACGAGCGGGGCTTTACGCTCACGGTGGAAGACCATGGCGGGGGCATCCCTGCTGACGATTTCGACCGCGTCATGCGCCCGTTCGTCCGGCTCGATCCGGCGCGCGGCGGCAATGCGCACTGCGGGCTGGGTCTGGCCATTGTCGACCGGCTGGTGCGGCATCTGGGCGGTGACCTGTCGATCGGGCCAGCGGCGACCGATGCGCCGGCGCCGGGGTTTCGCGTCACCATGCGTTTTCCTGGGCCGGCCGCGGCAGCCTGACACATCGGTTGGCGGTTTCGTCGGCTATGCTAGCCGGGTTGCTACCAGAACCCCCGGGAGGAAAACGCATGGATCGCGCTGTCTGTCTCGTCAAGGATGCTGGCCGGAGTCGCCGGGCTGCCGTGATTGCCGCGTGCATGCTGGCAATGGGGCTGGCGGCTTGCTCATCGCCGATGCCGCCCTGGCAGCCGCCGCGCACCACCATTCAGCCGGCATCGCCTGCCTCCACCGTGCCGAGCGCACCGGTTGCTCATCCGGCACAGGTGTCCCCAGCCATGCCGCTTCATAACGCGCCACTGCCCGCCGCCACCACGGCTGAACCGCCGCGCTCGAATGTGGGCATGGCGAATCCCGCCTCGACGTATTGTCTGCAGCGTGGCGGTCAGCTTGAGCTTTCGACCCGTGCCAACGGCGGCGAGGTCGGCATCTGTGTGAGCCCCGGCGGAGACGAATGCGAGGAGTGGGCATTCCTGCGCGGCAGTTGCACGTGGTAAGCGCGCGTTGTCTCAAGTCAGATCGAACGTGACGAGGCCGGGTGCCAGCGCGGCCACCTGCTGCAACTGGTCCGCCGTGAAGTTGCCAACCCGCTTGATCGTAAGCTTCGCGTTGCCGGTCTTGGCGTGGGCCGCCAGGTCTCGGAGCTGATTCAGCGTCGTTGTGGTGCCGTCCAGCACGAGGCAGCCGCCCGACGCGAGGACATGGTTGAGCTGGTCGGTTGTCAGAATCATCGTCGTCCATCCATTTCAGAATGTTCCATAGCCCCGGTCTTCCGGGTCGATGGCAATGCCGAGGTAGTGCTTGTAGAAGTTGACGACGCGGGTGAAGTCGTCAGCATAGGGCGGCACCTTCCTCGGGATGAGCATCAGGAAGTCCTGGGGCCCCTGCTCGATGTCGGCATACGTGCCAAGCAGCGCCCCGTACGTCGTCCGCTTCGATGCGCTGGCGATCTTGGCGGAATAGGTATCGCGCAAGTCCGATCGATAGAGATCCAGGATCGTCTGGAACGACACGCTGACTTGATAGCTGCGGGGTGATCCGGCCTGCAGCTTACCGCCCTTGAGCATGCCCCTGATCTCGTCAAAACGTTCTTTGCCGTCGGATTTGCCCAGGTCTTCCGTGAATTCCAGGTCGAACATATCGGCCGGCTTAACCTTGCCTCTGGGGATCTGCTTGTACTGGCTCGTGTTGAACAGCGTGTGCAGGATCATGTTGTAGGCCTTGGCAAAGCTGCAGCCCCAGGTCCACACAATGGCAGACGTGTCGAACGCCTTCCGGAAGTTGGCCAACGCGGCCGAAGGCATGGTAGGGGCGACAAAATCCTTGTCCGAGCGTGCGTCCTTGTCGTTGGCGTCACGCTGGCTCGAACCACTGGCCGTCCCGTCGAAGCTGTTGACGAGGACGGGCCCACCCATCCAACCGTGTGAGAAGACGCTGAGTTCCTTCAGTGTTCCCGCCTCCTTGCCGGCACCGATCTTCTGGATGAATGCATAGACGTCGGTGATCGACATGATGCCGGACTGGTTCTGATCAAAGGCATTCTCGTGGCCGGCCACCACTTTGCTGTAGTTGCTTTTGGATACGGGCGTGAACTTGCTCAGCGTCTTCCAGTTGCGCTGCTTCTTGGCATTGATTTCGTTCTGGGTGACGGTACCCGCGCCAATGTCGAACAGCGTTACGCGCAATTGATCCTTGGGGTTGGCGGCAAACAGCCGCTTTGCCCGATGCCTGCAAAGCTTGTTGAAGTCCAGGCCGTTGAATTCGTAGTCGAAGCCGGCAACGAGGACGACCTGTTTCTTGAACATGGATGACGCGCCTCACCGTCAGTCGAACCTAGGCCATATCCCCCTTCACGTCAGGCGGCGTGACGTTCGGCATGTTCATCGTGATGCCGATGTCCAGCGCGTTGGTTGGCGTGTACTCGTACCAGGTGGCGATCAGCGACGCTTCTGCGTTGGCGGAAATATCCGCGTTCTTGTCCGTGCCGCCAGGCTTGCCGTCGGCGCCGTACGAGATGAGATCGTAGTCGCCTGTCGTGCCGGGGCATTGATAGAAGTATGGGTTGCCCCAGTAGTCGTTGACGGGCACGTTCACGTAGTTCTCAGGCAGCAGCGCTTCAACCGGCGTGGTCGGATCGAGTGCGAGTTGTTGCTGGTTCGCGGTGTGGTTATCGCTGTTGACCTGGGCGATGAACGGTTGCAGGGCGGCCAGCCCCGCTGCGGTGGTGGGGTAGGCCCCGTTGTTTGCGGGGGCGGCACGATAGGCGTTCAGCAGTTGCACCAGATACTGCATCTCCTTCCAGACGCGGCGTTGCTCGAGATAGAGCAGCGGTCTCGCGTTCTGCTCCGGGTTCGCGGGCGGGAAGCCCGGGTAGTTGGTCTTGGCGAAGTTCTGGATTTCCTGGGCGATCGTCACATACGGATGGGGGCCGGGCAGCGAATTGAAGGCTCCGGTTTCGATCAGTTGCGTGAAGCTGGCCTCAAAGCCTGGGCGGATGGTCAGCACCACCCGCGCGGCGCCCGAGCGCAGGAAGACGCGATGCGTCGGGTCGGGGTGGAAGAGAAATTTCTTGAAATCCCACAGGGAGTTGTCATCCCAGAAGTATGGGTACGTGAAATAGAGCACGTTCTCCCATTCGATCGCGTTATGGAGATATTTGATGAACTCGCCATGCTCCATGACGTTGTTCCATTCCGCGAGCGATAGCCGGTTGGGATCGAGCACGTCCGTGACTTGCGGGTCGTTGCTATCCGGTCCGTACAGCCATGCAATATTGAACGGCACCAGGTAAAAGTTGGGGCCGAGCAGCCAGCGCAGCACGCCCTTCATGATTTCTTCCTGCTCCATCCGCCGCAGGGTGAGCGCGTCGAACTGGTTGATCTGCTCGATCAGCTTGGCGCGCTGGTCCTTCAGGCTCTGCAGGTTCTGGTTGTATTCGTCTTCGGCGGCTTGCCGGATCTGGTTCCAGGCGGCGAGGCGCCAGCTCTGGATGACCTCGGCCTTGGGGAGGCAGCGGAAGGTGATCTCGATGCCGTAGTTGTAGACATACTGGTACATGAAATCCAGCACCAGATGCCCCGATTTGCCGTTCAGGTTGCCGATGCCCGTATAGAGCGACTCCGTGGACAGCATCTCGAAAAAGCTTCGGTTGTCGCCATGATCGTGCGACCAGTTGAACTGCAGGATGGAACTGTAGACGGCATAGGACTCGTCTACCTCGAATTCGATTGAGTCGAAATGGATCTTGTCGTAGTCGTTGACCGGCTGCGTTTCCTTGTGGACGCTGACGTACTTCTCGGCTTCAGGTGGGGCCGTCACAGCAGCGTTGTACTGTGCGGCCAGCAGATCATAGTTGCTGACCTGGACCGCGCTGAGCGGGAGCGTGAAATTGAACGGTACATCGATCTGGGCATCCAGTGCCTGCACCTGCTCCACCAGCGTGACGATGCCGGAACCAGGGTTCGGAATCACGATGTCGTAGGTCATGCGCAGGCCATAGCGCAGCAGATCGACCTTCCATTTGCGCGCGAGCTGGAAGTAGTCGATGCGCATGGCATCCGTGGAACTCGGGTTGGAGATCACGCGCACCGACTGGTCCTCGCTTCCCGTCACGGAGGTGACCTTGAAGGTGACCTTATGGTCCTTCTTGGTGCGTGACGAAGCCTTCTTGGTGATCGCCATGCTGTGGTTGCGGCTGTCTTTCTTGGACTGCGAGTCGTCCGACGTGGCGTTGTAGCTGAAGTTGGTGCTCAGGGTGACGGAAGCGTAGCTCGCGGAGAGAGAGGCGCCCACGTTCAATGCGGTTGCGTGCCGCGACTGCGATTCATTGGACATCGAGATATCCGTCTTGTCCGCGACGCCTTCTTCGCTATAGCCCTCGAAATAGTCCTGGACGAAGTCTTCGAACTCCCGCTCGGTGACGGACCACTCCTTGTGGCTGATGTTGACCGTTTCGTTGGGGGCCATCGGGACGGAATGGACCAGCTCACCGCGCTCGATGCCGGCGGGGTACATCTCGACGCGCTCCAGGTGAAGGTTGCCGACCGGCTCCACCTGCATGCGCTCCACGAAGCCGTTGATGCTGCCGTGCGTGCTTGCGCCATCAAAGTAATGGGTGTAGCCCGCGGTCATGAAATCGGCCAACGCCCTGGCTTGCCCGATGTTCTCGGATTCGCTTGCGGTGACGGCCAGATAGGGCTGCACCAGGCGCAGCAGGTTGTTGAAGAGTTCTGGCTGATTGTTCTGCGCCCAGGCGATGGCATGACGCCCGGCGGGCTGGAAGTCTTCCAGCATGACGCTGGCCGGGGTCTGCGGTGCCGCTCCGGAAGGGGCGGCCGTCGAGATGCTGACCTTGAGCGAAATCGATTCCTGCTTGCCGGAGACCTTGGGCTGGCTTGCCGGATAGGTCGTGATCTGAACGGGCACGCCGGCATCGTTGCTTCCAGATTGGGTCGTTGCGCCCGCGGCGGCGCCGGCTGAGGCAGCCTGGCGTGCTGCGATTGTCTGAGCTTTGGGTACGCTGAGTGCCGTGCGGTATTGCGTGGAGATCTGCGCAAGCAGTGTCGACGCCTGGTTGGCCGTGGTTTCACGGTGGCTGACGAGTTGCTTGCCGATCTCCGCCAGCAGCGCATGATCGACGGCCGCGAAGGCTGCAGCGTTGTTCATGGTCGCGCTGGCGGTCTTGTCCGCCACCAGCTTTGCGATGGCATCCAGCGCGCTGGCCAGGGCAGGATTGTTTGTCGTGCGTGCCACCTGCTCGCGCAAGGCCCCAAGTTCAGGGGCTTGAATGCGTAGCGACTGGATGAAGGCGGCCTTCTCGACTGCGCGGCTCAGGTGTGACGTGAATCTTCCGGTGGCATCGCGCCCGGCAGTCGGACTGACCTGAACGTAGGTCGCCTTGTAGCTGATACGTTGCGAATTTCGGAGATCTGACATGACGGAAAGCCCTCTCACTTACCGCAATGCTCGGCGGTTCGACACCGGCCCTCACGCATAGTGGGAGCCGGTGCACAGGCTTCCTATCGTCCTTTTGCCTAAATTTCTACGATGAATTCACTGCATTTCTGATGTGAAATTTTTGCTTCGTCTTGCGTTTTCAGGATTCTTGTTTGGCAAAGGTTTGATTGATTGAGAATGAAGCCCTTTGCCGCGGTTATGTATCTCTTTATTTAATAACGGAGGGCGTCGCCGGTTGTTGCGAGATCGTGCAGATCTTGCCTTCGGACGTGGCAGGTCCGGCGGCAGGATGCCGCCGCGGCGCACTCCAGGGCGAGGGAAGCGCGCCGCGCGGGTGCAATCAGTGGCGCGACACTACCACCTTGTCGGCCGATTCGGCCACCAGCCGCATCGGCACACCGGCCTCCTGCAGCTTTTGCCAGGTGACGCGGCGCATGAAGGCGTAGGCGGGCGGGCCGTCCGTCCAGCGGCGGATCCACTCGTCGGTGGTGGCGACCACCTTGTTAGGCTCCAGGTTCGCGCCCATCTGCAGTTCGTCGAAGCCGGCCACCAGCGTCATCGGGCGGCCAAGGTAATAGATGGCGGTCTGGTCCAGCCACTCGACGGAGTAGAACGGCGTTTCGGCCGGAATCGAGCCGACGGCGCGCTGCGTTTTCTCGATGACATCGCGCGCGGACAGCACGTCGCGGAATATCTCGCTGGCGTTGAGCACGCGGTCCCAGCAGAACAGGGCGGAAAGCGCCAGCACGATCACCGCCAGCGCGCGCCGTTGCCAGCGCAGGGCCAGTAGCGCCGCCAGCGTGCCGATGGCCAGCATTGCCATCACTTCACGCAGTGCCGGCACGGCCTGCGCGACCTGCTCGGCCGGCATCTTGGCGCCGGCCTTGGCGCCGATTAGGGGCACCGCAAACCACAGGCCGACGGCGATCAGCAGGTTCACACCCAGGGCCCACGCCACAGCGCGTGTGGAGAGCTTTTCCAGCGACAGCGCCAGCACGATCGCCAGTGCCGGGAAGGCTGGCACGATGTAGCCCGGCAGCTTCGAATTGGAGACCGAGAAGAACAGGAAGATCATTCCCGCCCACGCGATCGACCAGCGCATCAGGTCGAACTCGCGCGTGCTGGCAAACAGATCCGCTACGCGACCAATGCGCCGGCCAATGGCGGCAAACAGCAGCGGCGTCCACGGCAGCAGCCCGGCCACGCCCACCGCAATGAAGTACCACCACTTGCCGGTGCGATGGTGCTCGTTGGTCAGGAAGCGCTGGAAGTGCTCGTGGATGAAGAAGAAGTCGAAGAACTCGGGGTTGCGCTGCTGCACGACCACGAACCACGGCGCTGTCGCGACCAGGTACAGCGCCAGGCCCGGCAGCCAGTGCATGCGGCGGATCAGTGCCCAGTCGCGGGTCATCAGCAGGTAGGCCACGCCGATCAGCCCAGGGAGCACCAACCCGATCAGCCCCTTGGTGAGTGTGGCGCCGGCCAGCGCCAGCCAGACCACCAGCATCCACGCCAACTGCCTGCCGCGCGATGTGCCCGGCCGCTGCGCCAGCGCAAAGCCGCACGCGCCCACAGTCAGGAAGAAGCCCACGCCCATGTCCAGCGTGATGACCTGGCCGAACAGCAGATACAGCAGCGACGAGGCGAGGATCGCCGCACCCATGGCCGCCGCACGCCCACCGCGATAGGCCGCCAGCGTCCATGCCGTCATGAGGATGCCGCCCAGGCCGAACAGGATCGGCCACAGGCGCGCGCCCCAGGCGCTCACGCCGAAGGCCTGGAAGGTGGCGGCTGTCGTCCAGTATTGCAGGGGCGGTTTCTCAAAGTATTTGAGATCGTTCAGGCGCGGCGTCACCCAATCGCCGGAGACCACCATCTCGCGCGGGATCTCCGCATAGCGGCCCTCATCGGGGCGGAACAGGGTGGAGCGCTGAAACAGGTCGTCCGTCCACAGCGCGAGGAACACGGCGATGAGCGCAACGACGATGAGCGCCATCCACGGCGAGCGGCGGCGGGAAGTAACAATGCGGGATTCCATGCAGGGGGTAAACTTCGCGGGCACGGTCGGAAAGGCTAGGATTCTAGTCCATGCCGGGTTAGCCGATGGTTAGCCGCATGGCACGTGGCTTGCATTGGCCGAACGCCTTCAAACAATCCCTCGCGACCCCACGCAACACACCTCATGAGCAAGGCCAAGCTCGATACCTACCTGAATGACCGCCTCGACTGGAACCTGCTGCGCACGTTTCTCGCCATTGCGCGTGAACGCAGCATCAGCCGTGCCGCCACGCGCCTGCATCTGACGCAGCCCGCCGTAAGCCAGGCGCTCAAGCGGCTCGAAGACCAGCTCGGCCTGCAATTGATCGATCGCCAGGCCAACCCCATCGAGATCACTCGCGCGGGCGAAGAGGTCCGCCAGATTGCCGAAGAAGTGTACGGCACCATCTCGCGCCTGTCGCAAGCCAGCGGCGACGGCGGGCACGAGATTGCCGGCATGGTGCGCGTGGCCATTGTTAGCGGGTTGGACTATCCCGAATACGACGCCCTCCTTGGGCGCTTCCACCGCGACTATCCGCGCATTGAACTCGAATGCCAGGAAATGCGCAGCGCAGACGTGGTGCGCAGCCTGGAATTGCGCACGGCCACGCTGGGCCTCTCACCCAAACGGGCGCTGCCGAAGAAGATCGAGCACCGGTTGTTCCTCCGCCAGCGCTACGCCTTGTTCTGTGGGCAATACCACCCGCTGTTCGGCAAGACCGATGTGCAGATTGCCGATCTCGCCGGCGAGAAATTCGTCTCCTTCACCGGCGACAAGATCGGTGATCCACTGTCGATGCTCACGTTCTTTCGCGACGAGATGGGCCTGACCGGCCCTGTGGTTGGCTCCTCATCGAGCATGTGGGAGGTGCGGCGGCTGATCGTGGCGGGCTTCGGTATTGGCTGCCTGCCCGAGCACGTGGCGCAGGACGACGTGGAGCAGGGCCGCCTGCAGCGCCTGCCGCCCGAAGGCGGCGTGGCCGATGTCGACATGCACCTGCTGTGGATGGCTGACCGCAAGTTCAGCGCAGCGGAAGCGGCTTTCCTGGACGCGCTGCATCGTTTTATCGATGCGCGCTATCCGGAGGCAGGGAAGACAATGGGCGGTCAGTAACCGCGCGCGACGTCGACGACGTTGTCGAGTGGTTCGCCACGCAGCAGGCGCCGCACGTTCTGCGCGACCTGCAGGCCGATCGTATCGGCGCTGGCGACCGACGCCATGTGCGGCGTGACGATCAGGTTGGGCGCGCGCCAGAACGGATCGTCTGCAGGCAGTGGTTCGCTCGGGAACACATCGACGATGGCACCGCCGAGTTGGCCACTGTGCAGCGCGTCCAGGAGGTCGGCGGCGACAAGATGCTCGCCGCGCCCGACGTGGATCAGCTTGGCGCCAGGCTTGAGCCGCGCAAAGGTGTTGCCGTTCAGCAAGCCGCGGGTGGCGTCGGTGAGCGGCAGCAGGCAGATCAGGATGTCGAGGCCTTGCAGGAACATCGGCAGACCCGTTTCACCGCAATACACGCCGATGCCGGACAGCTCGCGCGATTGGCGTGCCCAGCCGCGCACGTTGAAGCCGAGGCGGTGCAGTTCTCCAGCGACGTGCCGGCCGATCTCGCCAAGCCCCATTACACCGACGGTGCATGTCGACGGATGCTGCTGCTCGGGCCGGAACCACGTCGCGCTGCGCTGGTTCGCAAGCACGCGATCAAGCTGACGGTGGAAATGCAGCACACCCCAGGAGACGAACTCCGCCATGCCGCGCGCATGCTGCGGATCGACCACGCGGCACAGCGGCACGGCGGGCAGGGTGGGGTCGGCAAGGATATTGTCGACGCCGGCGGCGATGCTGTGTATGAGACGCACGCGCGGCATGGCGGCGATGGCGCCGGCGGGCGGGTTCCAGCACACGGCCACTTCGGCGTCCTGGGCGGCTGCTTCGCCGTACATGCATACCGCCAGTTCGGGTGCTGCTTGCAGGATGGAGGGCGCCAAGTGCGACATGTCGTAGTCGCGGCTGATGAGGGCAAGCGTGGTCATGTGCGTCAACTGCAGTAATCGGAGCGGGAGGTGTCGATCAGCCGCAGTGCCGCCAGCCACGCGCGGCGTGCGATGACGGGCGATTCTTCGCGGTTGAACTGCGCGGCGGTGCGTTGGCGCACTTCTTCCGGCGGAACGCGCAGCGGCGTACCGCCCGCCAGTGCCTGGATCTGCGCCTGGCATGCGCGTTCAAGAAAATAGATCTCGTGGAACGCATCGGCGGCGGTCGCTCCACCCGCCAGCAGGCCATGGTTGCGCAGGATCATCGCCTTGTGCGGGCCGAAGTCACGCACCAGGCGTTCACGCTCGCCCAGGTCCAGCGCGATGCCTTCGTAGTCGTGATACGCGAGCTTGCCGTAGAACTTGAGCGCATGCTGGCTGATCGGCAGCAGGCCGTGCTCCTGGGCTGACACGGCAATGCCCGCGGCCGTATGCGTGTGCACCACGAAATGCAGATCATCGCGCGCGGCATGGATGGCCGAGTGGATTGTGAAGCCGGCTGCGTTGACGGCGTAGTGCTCGGGGTCGCCAGAGTTGGCTTGAGCGCGTTCGTCGATCACATTGCCGTCCAGGTCGATCTTGACGAGGTCCGATGCGCGCATCTCGCCGAACAGCACGCCGTAGCGGTTGATGAGGAACGTCGGGCGGCCGTTCTCGTCCGGCAGGCGCGCGGTGATGTGCGTGTCGATCATGTCCGTCATGCGGAAGTGATCGATCAGCCGGTACAGCGCGGCCAGATCGGTGCGGACCTGCCATTCGACTTCAGAGAACGCCGCCGGGCGGGGCGTGTGCAGCGAGACGTGTTGGGCTTCCATGGCAATGCGTGTGAAGGCGGGCATCAATGCGGTCATCCATGCGTGGCGAGCGCGGCAACTTCCTCGGGCTGCTTACCATCGCGGTAACGGCCCAGGCCCACGATGCCGATTAGCGAGATGGCCGACAGCAGGGTAAAGAACAGCGCCAGCGGCAGCCATTCGCCCTTGTAGCGTTCGGCCAGCAGGGTGCCGATCAGCGGCGTGGTGCCACCCGCAATCATGGTGCAGAGCTGGTAGGCGATTGAGATGCCGGAGTAGCGGACGCGTGTCGGGAACGCTGGCGTCATGAAGCCAGCGATGACGGCGTACACGGCCGACAGCGTGACCACCGCCAGTGTGATGCCCGCCACCATCGCCACCGGGTTTTGCGTGCTCACCAGCAGGAACATCGGATATGGCGTGAGCATCGAGATGAATGCGGCCCAAGTGAGGAAGCGCGTATCGCCGTAGCGTTGTGCCAGCAGCGCCGACACTGGCTGCGACAGCAACTGCAGGATCGTCACGACGAACAGGCAATCGAGAATCAACGCTTTCGACATGCCAAGGTACGTGGTCACGTACGAGATCATGAACGTGTTGGTGAAGAAGAACCCTGCGGAGCCGATGGTGGTGGCCATGGCTGCCAGCACGATGGGACGCCACGCCGTGCGCAGCACTTCGCCGACCGGGTTGTCGAGTACCTCTTTGTTCTTCCGCATGCGCTCGAACTCGGGTGATTCCTTCACGCCCAGGCGGATCACCACACCCACGAGCAGCAGCACGAAGCTGGCCAGGAACGGCAGGCGCCAGCCCCAGGTGACAAAGCTCTCATGATCGAGCGACGACACCAGCCGGAACGACAGCAGCGACAGGATCAACCCCGCCGGGCTGCCCATCTGCGGGAACGAGGCAAAGAACACGCGCTTGGCCTTGGGCGCGTGCTCACTCGCCATCAGCACCGCGCCGCCCCATTCGCCGCCTACGGCAATGCCCTGAAGGATGCGCAGCAGCACGAGCAGGATCGGCGCCCAGATGCCGATGGTCGCGTAGCCCGGCAGCAGGCCGATGCCGGTGGTGGCAATGCCCATCAGGAACATCGTCACCAGCAGCATCTTCTTGCGGCCGATGCGGTCGCCCAGATGGCCAAATACCGCGCCCGAGAGCGGTCGCGCGATGAAGCCGACAAAGAACGTCGCGAACGACGCCATCGTGCTCAGGAAGTGGTTGCTGCTCGGGAAGAACACCTCGCCCAGCACCAGCGCGGCGGCGGTGGCGTAGGTGTAGTAATCGTAGAACTCGACAGCGGTACCGATGAAGGCGGCGGTGGCCGCGCGCACGGGCTGGTGCGTCACGGTGGATGGTTGCGGCGTTGACATGGGGCGTCCTCCTCTTTTGGGCGTGGCCCCGTCTGCACGTCGCCGATGTTCGTACATCGGTCTGTGCCGTGAAGGCGGGGGTGTCGGTCGTCAGCCGACGACGCCATTTATGCGCGTCGATGCAGATGCCCGCAAATTCGCATTTTTGATTCCCCGCATTAGCCTGGCTTATGCCCTGGCCTTGGGCATGAAATGCCACGATAGCGCCATCGCGGTGCAGCGGACGAACGAAGCGACTGCCTCATGCAGGCTTCGCGCCAGCGGTATTTGTGTGATTTATATGCCGGATAAACATTCGCAATTTGACGCGCGTTTTGTCCTTGCCAGATAAAGACGCCCTGAGAACCTGTTCACAAGGATGTCTGCAATGCTGAAGGTCAACGGGGCGCGGCTGTGGTCGAGCCTGATGGAGATGGCGGCGGTGGGCGGTACGCCCAAGGGCGGCGTACGGCGCCTGGCGCTCACGGAAGAGGACGCAGCGGGCCGCGCATTGTTTGCACGCTGGTGCGAGGAGGCTGGCATGACGCTCAGCATCGACCGCGTCGGCAATCTGTTTGCGCGCCGCGCCGGCAAGTTGGCCGACGCGCGCCCGGTGGCGAGCGGCAGCCACCTCGACACGCAGCCTGAAGGCGGCCGCTTCGATGGCGTCTACGGCGTGTTGGCAGCGCTGGAAGTCGTGCGCACGCTCAACGACGCGGGCGTCGAAACCGACAAGCCCATCGAGATTGTTGTCTGGACCAACGAAGAAGGCGCGCGTTTTACGCCCGCCATGCTGGGCTCGGCCGCATTTGCCGGTGTGATGCCGTTGGAGCAGGCACTCGCCTCGCAGGATGCGCAAGGTGTCTCGGTGGCCGATGCGCTGGCCGCCATCGGCCACGCAGGCGAGCGCTCCATCCCCGGGGAGCCGTTCGACACATACTTCGAGGCACACATCGAGCAAGGCCCGATCCTGGAGGAGAACGGTGTGCCGATTGGCGTCGTCACGGGCGGGCAAGCTATCCGCTGGCTCGATGTGCGCGTGCAGGGGCAGGCCGCGCATGCCGGCACCACGCCGATGTGCTTCCGGCGCGATGCGCTGTTCGGGGCGGCTGAGATGGCAGCCTCGCTTGAGATGTTGGTCGACGCTTTCGCGCCGCACGGCTTGGTCACCGTGGGCGAAATCGGTATCCGCAACGCCTCGCGTAACACCATCGCGGCCGACCTGCCGTTCACGGTGGACCTGCGCCATCATGAAGACACGCGCATCGCCGAGATGGAAGCCTTGCTGCGTGAGCGCTTTGCCGAGATCGCCGCGCGCCGTGGCCTGACCGTGCAGATCGATCAGCACTGGGTGAGCCCTGCCACGCCATTCGATGCGGCGTGCGTCAAGGCGGTGGCCGACGCGGTGGCCGCGCTCGACTATCTGCACCAGCGCATCGTCAGCGGCGCGGGGCACGACGCCATCCACATCGCCAAGCATTGCCCGACGGCGATGATCTTCATCCCGTGCGTCAACGGCCTGAGCCACAACGAAGCCGAGGACGCACTACCCGAAGACGTGACGCGCGGCGCCGACGTGCTGCTGCACGCCATGCTCGCGCGGGCGAAGTGAACGGCGTACCGCTTTGCCCGACCCGTCAGTAGGGTCGATGTGTTGCAACTTGTTGCGGTAGCATTGCGTCTGCCGACACTTTTGTCGGTTCAGTACGTCTTCAGGGCGGGGTGGAATTCCCCACCGGCGGTATGCGGACTTTGTGTTGTGTGAATGAGGTCCGTGAGCCCGCGAGCGCTTTGTATGCGCCTGCACGCAAAGGTCAGCAGATCCGGTGAGATGCCGGGGCCGACGGTCAGAGTCCGGATGGAAGAAGATGTGCGGAACAACACGCTCCCGCTGCGCGGGCGCGCTCGGCTTAGTGCCGGGCTGCGCTGCCGCATGGCTCGCGCGTGTTTGTCTGCTTGCCCTGGAACGTCTTGTCGCCCATCTCAGCGAGGAGCGTTTCCATGTTGTCCACTCAGCAATCCCCCGCAATTCACCCGCCCGCATTGCCCTCAGCCATTGAAGGCAACGTGATTCCCGACGCCATCGAAGCCCGCTTTGATCCGGCCGGCATGCCTACGCGTATGGCCGCCGCGCTCGACGCGGTGCGGCTTGGCGTGCCCGTCGTCGTGCTTGACGACGCTGACCGCGAGAACGAGGCCGACCTCATCGTCGCTGCCGGCAAGCTCACACACGCCAGCATGGCGATGCTGATCCGCGAATGCAGCGGCATCGTCTGCCTGTGCCTGACGGCCGAGAAATCCGCATCGCTCGGCCTGCGCCCGATGGTGGAAGACAACCGCAGCCAGTACGGCACGGCCTTCACCGTGTCGATCGAGGCGCGCACGGGCGTGAGCACCGGCGTGTCGGCCGCAGACCGCATCACGACCATCCGCGCGGCGATTGCGCCGGACGCAGATACGCAGTCGGTCGTCAGCCCCGGGCACGTGTTCCCGCTGGTAGCGAAGGAGGGTGGGGTGCTCAAGCGGCGCGGTCATACCGAAGGCTCGGTCGACCTGGCACGTCTGGCAGGCTTGCCGCCTGCCGCAGTGCTATGCGAACTGATGCTGCCCGACGGCACCATGGCGCGTCGTGACGACGCGGTGCGCTTTGCCGATCAGCACAACCTGCCGGTGCTGACCATTGAGGACATCGTCCAATATCGGGAACAGATGGAGCGCGCGGTCAGCTTCGTTTGATGGCGATGCCGGCCGCGCGAGAGGGGGCATATCGAATTACCGCTTGAGCGCGGCCGCTTCCTTGGCAAGTGCCGTGATGGCTACCCAGTCGCTGGCGGCCACTTTGTCCTTGGGCACCATCCACGAGCCGCCCACACACACCACGTTGGGCAGCGCGAGATAGTCGGGCGCGCTCTTGGGCGTGATGCCGCCGGTCGGGCAGAAGCGCACGTCGCCGAACGGGCCGTGGATCGACTTGAGCATCGGGATGCCGCCCGCCGCTTCGGCCGGGAAGAACTTCAGCGTGCTCAGGCCGAATTCCAGCGCCAGGATCAGTTCTGACGGCGTCGCGATGCCCGGCAGCCAGTCCAGGCCGGACTTGGCTTGCGCTGCGGCGAGCGTTGGCGTGATGCCGGGCGACACGGCAAACACTGCGCCGGCGTCTTGCGCTTGCGCAAAATGTTCGGGCCGCGTGAGCGTGCCCGCGCCGACGATGGCGTCGCTGCCCAGGTCGGTGGCCACGGCGCGGATCACGTCCAGCGCCACCGGCGTGCGCATCGTGATCTCGAACGTGCGGATACCGCCTTCGTACAGCGCGCGGCACACCTTGACGCCTTCATCGACAGATTGGAACTGCAGCACCGGAATGACCGGGCCGGCCAGGACGACGGAATCGATACCCACAATGCTCTCCTAGATCAACAACGTAGACACAAGCTTAGATCACGGTCGACAGCGCCAGCGTCAGCAGCAGCGCCATGATCGAGATGATGGTTTCCAGTACCGTCCATGTCTTGAAGGTTTCTGGCACGGTCAGGTTGAAATACTCCTTCACCAGCCAGAAGCCGCCGTCGTTGACGTGCGACAGGATCAGCGAACCCGCGCCGGTGGCCAGCACCATCAGCTCCGGCTTGACGGCGGCGCCCGAGGCGGCGGCGATTGGGGCGACGATGCCGCAGGCGGTGGTCATGGCTACGGTGGCCGAGCCGGTGGCGATGCGGATCATCACGGCCACCACCCAGCCCAGCAGCAGCGGCGAGAGGCTGGCGCTCGTGGCCACGTCCACGATGGCCTTCGACACGCCCGAGTCACGCAGGATCTGGCCGAAGCCGCCGCCTGCACCCACCACCAGCGTGATCGTGGCGATCGGCGCCAGACAGTCGTTGGTGAACTTGAGGATGGTCTCTCGGTTGAAGCCGCGCGCCTTGCCGAAGGTGTAGAAGCTCACCAGCGCGGCGATCAGCAGGGCCATGACCGAGTTGCCAGCCAGCTTCAGGATGTCGTTGGCCAGCGTCTTGGGCGTAGTGAAGAGATCCGCCCAGCTACCGATCAGCATCAGTACCACAGGCAGCAGGATCGTGAACAGCGTCACGCCAAAGCCCGGCAGCTCGCGCGTCTGGTCGGCTTCAACAAATTGCTTTTCCAGCGGGTTGTTGGGGTTCGGTTTGACGTGGCGCGAAATCAGCATCGCAAACAGCGGGCCAGCCAGGATGGCAGTCGGCAGGCCGACGATCAGGGCGTACATGATCGTTTTGCCAATGTCTGCCTGATAGGCTGTCACGGCCAGCAGCGCAGCCGGGTGCGGAGGAATCAGCCCGTGCACCACCGACAGGCCGGCCACCATCGGCAGGCCGACCATCAGGATCGGCGTGCCCGTGCGCTTGGCGACGTTGAAGGCAATTGGGATCAGCAGCACGAAGCCCACCTCGAAGAACACCGGCAGGCCGATGATGAAGGCCACCACCATCATCGCCCAGTGCGCGTTCTTCTCGCCAAAGGCATTGATGAGGGTTTTGGCGATGCGCTCGGCGCCGCCTGATTCCGCCATCATCTTGCCGAGCATCGTTCCCAGACCCACCACCAGCGCAATGTGGCCAAGCGTGCCACCCACGCCGGTCTCGAACGCCTTGACGATGTTGCCCATCGGCATGCCGACCACCACGCCCAGCGCAAGCGAGACGACGATCAGCGTGACAAATGGGTTCAGTTTCTGGACGGCGATCAGGTAGATCAGCGCGACCACCGCCAACGCGGCAGTTAGCAATAGCGAGTTGCCTTGCATCGGGACCATCGGCTTCCTCCTCAGGGAATAATATTCACGGCTCTTGTTGTCATGAGCGCCCCGTCGTACAGGGCGCCCCTTTTTGAAATGTGGGTTACGGTTTCTTGTACGCCACGCAATCGACTTCGACTTTGCAGTCGATCACCATGCTCGACACCACGCAGGCGCGCGCCGGCGGGTTGGCGCCGAAGTACTCCTTGAACACCTTGTTGAACGACTGGAAGTCGCGCGGATCATCCAGCCATACGCCGCAGCGCACGACGTGCTCTGGGCCATAGCCGGCCTCGGCCAGGATGGCCAGCACATTCTTGATGGCCTGGTGCGATTGCTCGACGATGCCGTTGCCGACAACCTCGCCGTTCACCATGGGCGTCTGGCCTGAGACGAACAGCCAGCCGTCTGCACCGGCTGCACGGGCAAAGGGGAGGTGCTGGCCACCGGTGCCGGTGCCGCCTTCAACGCCAATTCGGGTAATCGTCATCGCTACGTTCCTTCTTTCAAACAAATACGGGGTGTCAGTGGATTTCAGTGGCTGCTGCTGCCTGCGCACGTGGGCCGCGCTTGAGGAAGCGCCCGGCGCGATGCGGCTGCACGGCGCCTTCGCGGTATGACAGATGGCCGTTGACCCAGACCGCCGCTATGCCCACCGCCGGCTGCTGCGGGTCGGTAAAGGTGGCGACGTCGCGCACCGTTTCCGGGTCGAGCAGCACGAGGTCGGCCCAATAGCCTTCGCGCACCAGGCCGCGTTCGGTCAGGCCGAAGCGCTCGGCGGATTGCCCCGTCATCTTGCGGATGGCCGCCGACAGGCTGAGCAGCTTGCGCTCCCGGCTGTAGTAGCCGAGCACACGGGGGAAGGCACCCCACAGGCGTGGATGCGGTTTCGGATCGTTGGGCAGGCCGTCGGAGCCGATCACCGTGGCGGGGTGGGTGATGATGCGGTCCAGATCCTGCGCCGACATGTTGTGGTACACGGCACCGGCCGGCTGCAGGCGGCGCGCGGCTTCCATCAGGTCGGTGCCCCACGCTGCGGCAATCTCCTTGAGCATCTGCCCGGCCATGCCCGGATGCGGCTCCGACCACGTGATGAAGATGTCGAATTCGTCCGTCACCTGCTTCAGGTCGAGCGTGGACGAACTGGCCGTGTACGGATAGCAGTCGCAGCCGACGGGCTGGTAGCGCTGCGCGCCTTCGATCGACTCCAGCACTTCGCCCGCGCGGCCCCAGTTGGCGGCTCCGGCGCATTTCAGGTGCGAGATCACGATGGGCACGCGCGCGTGCTTGCCGATGCGGTATGCCTCGTCCATCGCGTCGAGGATGGCGGCGAACTCCGTGCGTAGGTGCGTGGTGTAGATGGCGTCCGCTTCGGCCAGCGGCTCGGCCAGGCCCATCACTTCTTCCGTGGTCGAAGCAAAGGCATTGGCATAGGCCAGGCCGGTCGACAGGCCGAGCGCGCCGTGATCGAGCGCCTCGCGCAGTTGCACGCGCATGGCTTCGACTTCATCGGCGGTTGCCGGGCGGTCCAGGCGATCCATCAGGTTGTTGCGCAGCGCCGTGTGGCCGATCAGCGCCGCCACGTTCACGGCCGGTTGCGCGCGCTCCACGGCTTCCACGTACGAAGCAAAGGTCGGATAGGTGAACGCGCTGGCGGGGCCGAGCAGGTTCATCGGGTCCGGCGGCTCCCCCTTGAGCGTGGCGGGTGAAGCGCTGATGCCGCAGTTGCCCACGATGACCGTGGTAATGCCCTGCGACACCTTGCACAGCATGTCGGGAGTGCGGATGACGTTGGTGTCGTCGTGCGTATGCACGTCGATGAAGCCAGGGGCGAGCACGCGGCCCTCGCCGGCGATTTCCTCATCTCCCAGCCAGGCGGTGGAGTCCGATGTGGCAATGGCGGCGATGCGGCCATCGGTGATGGCCACGTCGAACAGCGTGGCCTCGGGTTCGTGGCCGCTGCCGTCCACGATGCGGACCTGGCGGATGACGGTGTCGTACTGCTCCATGTCAGTCTCCGAGCGGCTGACGGTTGCCGCCGCCGCGATGCGCATCGAGCACGTACTTGATGCGCCGTAAGAGCTCCTTGCTGCGATCGGCCTGCTGCAGCGCCACCTCGGTCGCCAGCAGGTCGATCATCATCATCATGGCGTAGCGCGATGACGACGGCTTGAAGATGAAATCGGTCTCCATGGCCTGGATCGGCAGCAAGACATCGGCCAGCGCTGCCAGCGGCGAGCCGATGGCTGTGACGGCGATGATCTTGGCGCCGTACTCGCGCGCAATGTTCACGCTGTCGATCACCTCCGGCACATGGCCGGTCACGGAGAACACGACCACCACGTCGTCGGGGCTGAGCGTGGCCGAGACCATCCGCTGCAGCATCGAATCATGATAGGTGGTGACCGGACGTCCCAAGCGGGCGAGGCGGTAGCGCATCTCATCGGCCATGGTGGTCGAGCCGCCGCCCATGCCGAACACGGCGATCATGCGCGCCGCTGCCAGCGCTATTGCCGCGTTGCGGAACGCCTCGGGCCGCACCAGCGCCCGGTTGGCTTCCAGCACGTTGGTGATGTCGGCCAGGATGCCGTCGGCACTGGAGGGCGGGCGGTCGGCGCCGCCATCCAGAAAGCGCTGGCCGACTGCGGCCGCCTGCGCTAGCTTGAGCTTGAGTTCGCGCACGTCGCGGCAGCCCATGGCTTTCGCAAATCGGGTAACGCTGGCTTCGCTCACGCCGGCGCGTTCGGCCAGCGTCTGGATGCTGCCCGCAGCCGCTTCGGCAATGTCGCCCAAAACTGTCTGCGCGACCTTCTGCTCGGCGGGGCGCAGTTCGGCGGCACGCTGGGAGATACGGGTGACGATGTCCATCGGTTCGCGCATGGGTTCATGCATTCTGGGCTCCCGGTAGTTGTCCGGATACCAACTGAAAGAGTGCTTTGGTACTTTGTAACAGGCTGGCCCGGAGAATAATTTCGCCGCTATCATTGTGTCAACCCAATGTTTACCCCTGAAGGCATACGAGTCGATTCCCATGAGTGATACAAAGTACCAAGGAGACAATTTCACCGTCGTCAACCCACTCGACAAGGGGTTGGGTGCGCTGAAAGCCGCTTGTGCGCCGGAGCAGATCGCTGCCCTGCGCTGGAATGTGCTGAACGAAGACCTCAATCTGCCTGTGGCGGTGTTGTCGCAGTCCCGCATCGAGCACAACCTGGCCTGGATGCAGCGCTTCGTGGGTGAATACGGCGCCAAGCTCGCGCCGCACGGCAAGACGACGATGGCGCCGCGCCTGTTCCAGCGTCAACTGGCCGGCGGGGCATGGGGCATCACGCTGGCGACCGCGCATCAGACGCGCGTTGCCTATGCGCACGGCGTGCGCCGTGTGCTGATGGCCAATCAGCTCGTCGGCAAGCGCAATATGGCCATCCTGGCGGAACTGCTGGCCGATCCGTCGTTCGAGTTCTTCTGCCTGGTGGATGCGGCGGATCAGGTCGATCAGCTTGCGGCCTTCTTCGGCAAGGCGGGCCGGCCGATCCAGGTGCTGATCGAACTGGGGGTGCAGGGTGGCCGCACTGGCGTGCGCGACGATGCGCAGCTGCAATCGGTGCTCGATGCGCTCGCGCGTGCCAACGGCTCGGTCAAGCTGGCGGGCGTGGAAGTCTATGAAGGCGTGATCAAGGAAGAGGCTGACATCCGCGTCTTCCTGCAGCGCGCGGTGCAAGTCATTAGCGATCTGGCGAAAGCCGGCCGCCTGCAACGTACGCCCGCCATCCTTACGGGTGCCGGCTCGGCCTGGTATGACGTGGTGGCTGAGGAATTCGCCAAGGCCGACATCGGCCAGCCGCTGGATGTGGTATTGCGCCCGGGCTGCTACCTGACGCATGACGTGGGCATCTACAAAGCCGCGCAGGCCCGCATCGACGCCAGCAACCCGGTTGCCCACAAGATGCGCTCCAGCCTGTTGCCCGCATTGCAACTCTGGGCCTATGTGCAATCGGTGCCCGAGGACGAACGCGCCATCGTGGCGCTGGGCAAGCGCGACGCTGCGTTCGATGCCGGCCTGCCGCTGCCGGCGCTGCGTTTCCGCCCGGGCGACAAATCACCCACGGCCACGCCCGCGCACTGGGAGGTCACCGGCATGATGGATCAGCACGCCTACCTGAAGATCGCCCCCGGCGACGACATCAAGGTCGGCGACATGATTGCCTTCGACATCTCGCACCCCTGCCTGACGTTCGACAAGTGGCGCCAGATCCCGGTCATCGACGACGCATACAACGTCGTCGACGTGGTGCAGACCTACTTCTGAGCGAGGGGCCACGATGGCAGACATCCTTGCTTACGGCGAAGCACTGATCGAGTTCAACCAAGCGGACTCCGGCAGCACATCGTGGACGTTCGGCTACGGCGGCGACACGTCAAATTTCTGCATTGCCGCGGCACGGCAGGGTGCGCGCACCGGCTATATCAGCGCGGTGGGCGGCGACCGCTTCGGCCAGGCACTGCGTGGGCTGTGGCAGTCCGAAGGCGTGGACCATACCTACGTGCACACTGATGCGCAGGCTCCGACCGGCCTGTACTTCGTCTCGCACGACGCGCGCGGCCACCATTTCGACTATTTGCGGGCGGGTTCTGCCGCCAGCCGTTTCCAGGCGGCGCAGTTGCCGCTGCAGGCGATTGCGGCGGCCAAGGCGTTCCACCTGTCGGGCATCAGCCTGGCCATCAGCGACACCGCGTGCGATGCGGGTTTGGCGGCGATGGCGCATGCGCAGGCTTCGGGCGTGCTGGTCTCGTTTGATACCAACCTGCGCCTGCGCCTGTGGCCGCTGGCGCGTGCCCGTGCCGTCATGCGCGAGGCCATGCAAACCTGCGACCTGTGCCTGCCGAGTTGGGACGACGTGACCGTGCTGCTCGAGTGCCATGATCGGGACGGCATTGTCGACACGCTGCTCGACTGGGGCGTGAAGCTGGTGGCGCTCAAGATGGGCGCGGAAGGCTGCTACGTGGCCACGCCGGAGTCGCGTACGCTGGTGCCGCGCCATACCGTTAATGCCATCGATGCGACAGGCGCTGGCGACTGCTTTGGCGGCTCGTTCGTCGCACGCATTGTGGCGGGGGATTCGCCGGTGGAGGCCGCGCGTTATGCCAACGTGGCGGCGGCGATTTCGACGACTGGCTACAGTGCCGTGGCGCCGATTCCACGTGCGGAGGCTGTACGGGCGGTGTTGAGGCAGGCAGCCTGAAGGCCGATTTCGCGATTTTGTTGCCGCAAGCGAAACGCCACCGTAATACGACGCGGTGGCGTTTTGCTTTCAGGCGAATTGCGTTGTCTCACTTGGCTGGCATCAGGTCACTGCCGTTTCTGACGGCGCCGTTGCTCCTGATAAAGGGGTCTGTGTTTTCTCTTCTCTATCTCAGTTGCGCGTCAGCATCCGTTGCGGTCCCGAAGATAATGACGCCCCCCTTGAGCAAACACGTGCAAGTCGATTCTGTGGCCTGAAATTTCATAGCCACTGCCATTGCGGGCATGCATGTAGGACAGCGTGCCACCGCCCACGAAATGCAGCGTGTGGGAGGCTGTGTCGTACACGTGGGCAATATCGTGCTGCGTGATTTGGGAGATATCCGCCACGGTCATCATGAGGATCAATGGCAATTGACCTTCGATGTTGCCGTCAGGTAGCTGGCGTATCGTTGCGCCGCTCTTGGCACGGACGGTGTAACCGCCATCGGGGCCGTTCGCGCGCCAGCCGCTCTGGATATGAACGGCGTCTTGCGGTGACGAGGGAGTCGGTTAAGACGGCGTGGTCATGCGTTAGCCGCTCACTTGCGTGCGTGAGTCGCTGGCGATCAGCACCGCGCCGCAGGCGGTCTTCATGCCGCGCAGCGCGACCTTCACGCCGTTGATTTCATAGTTGGCGGCACCCTCGACGATCGGGAACGGACCATCGCACTTGGGGCACATGACCATGTTGCCGATGCCAGTCATCGGACGGCCATACAGGTCGGTGCCGGGGATTCTGCTCAGCACTACACCACCGTGGTCGGTTGGGTCGCCTACGCAGACGATTTCAGCGCGCATGTGTCTTTCAGGATTTTGTCGTCATGTTCGGATGGTCAACCTCGGCTCTTCCTGGTGCGTCGTTGGATCAACCAACTGAATACGATTGCTGATCCAGCCGTAGGCAAGAAGAAAATTGCATACACAAAGGGCCATGCAGAGGAAAAATCCAAAAAACCTCCCGCTGCAGCATCATGGAACCAGATGGCAGGCACGGCCGCGCCGCAGAATGGCCCCATGATTGATGCGATGTAACGGTTGTCAGAGTTGGACACGGCGGTAGCGATAGCGCGGCCTATCAGTATCAGTATAAGAATCGCCAGAGCTAGAAATAGCGTGGTGTACAAGAGATCCATCGTTCAAATAGGGCTATCAACTGCAATGATGTAACGGGCACTTATGTGTTGCTCTCACCCATCCACGTCCACACGACCAGAGCTTCGTCTTGCGGCAGTGGTAACCCGGCGCGAATCATCGACCGCCCCTTGTACCAGCGCACGCTTGATTGGCTGGCCACCCATGCAGCCATCGGATGCTCAGGGGGCAGTGAGGGGCGCCACATGCCATCCAAGGGCGTGGGTTCACCCGAGCGCACCGTCACTGGGGCGCCGGTTTGCGTAGGCGGTGCGTTGACGCGAAAGCGTACGCTGTCCTGCAGCCGGTTCCACAGGGCAAGCGCTTCTTCGTCGGTGAGGGAAGAGGACTGGCCGAGCGTTCGATTGGCCTTGACACCAGTGTTGAGTTGAATGTCGACCGAGGCGGGGTTCAGTGCGCTGCCACTCTTGCCGATGGAGGCCCACAGGAATTCATGCGCGAACACGCCTTTTTCGATTCCGTTGCGCCGTAACAGAACTTGCTCGCCCTTCCAGCCATTGACTTCACGCTTGCCCAATTGCAAACGCGTGACGCCGGGGACAGTCGCCTTACCCATCGCGCTGTAATGGCGTTCGATCAGGCCGGGGTCGCCATCAGTGCTCGCGTCTTTGTTGGACAGAATCGAGAAGCTGACGTCCGGAAGGCTCGGCAGGTCAATGCCTGCACCGAAGATTTCCTGATCGCTGCCGGCAGCATCGGCAATGAAGCCATGATCGATGCAGACGCCGGGGGCTGTGGGGATCTCTGCGCTGTCACGTGCTCGCAGTTTTGGAATCCATTCTGCAATCGTACGCGCTCCCGACCACTCAAAAAGATGGGGGCCCGCAGCGACAAATGACCACCCTCCTTCATTGCCAAATTGCTTGGCATTCTTGCTTCGGAAATAGCGCACCTGAATGCTATTGCTGGTGCTCCCTGGACCGAAAAACGTAATCTCGGCTGTCTTGTTTTCCGCAAGAATTTTGGTCCGATAGGCTTCCGCCATAGCCTTCAGTTGCTTGGCTTCCCCAACGTGGGTAATGATCTTCCCCGGAAACTCCTGGAAGCCCCAAAGCAGTTCCGCTTCTGCCGGCACCTCCATCACATAGCGTCCAAAGCACACCTGCTTGGTCTTGGCAAACAGCTTTTGCAAGCGCGGCGACATGACAACGGGTTCCGACATTTCTTTCTCCGCAAAGGCTGTCGATGCGTAGCCCGCCAGCATCAGGCTACCCAGGATGATTGAAAAACCACGACGATTCATTTGTCCCACCAGGCGGCAGTGTTGGCTATCTTGACGATCGAATACAGGAGGCTAGCCAGTACCTTGTCGTCCATATAGCTCTTCTGATGGTCGTAGCCGGTCTGCTGGAAGTGCACGCCGCCCACAGCCTCGGCGGAAGCCTTGGCCGGCACCGTCTGGTCGCCGGCTTCTTCCGCAGGCGCTAGTTTCAGGGTCAGCAACTTGTTGCCTTGTGTGCGCACTACGATTTCGCCCTCGGCATCCTCGCTCTCGATGGTCCATTTGAGGGGATCACCATGAGGCGAGAGATCGGACGTATCCGCCCGCCAAGTTACGCTGCCATAGGTTTTTTGCGAAGTGTCCGTACCGTAGCTTGCGTAGGTTGTGCGGTGGTACAACCCCTTGATGTTCTTGTGAAAATCCTGAGCGTCAGCAATTCTCTCTCTGGCCTGCGAGTACGCATCTTTGTAGTCCTCCACTCGCTTACCAGCTGGATTAATCCACTCCGGATTGAGCAACCGCCACCACTCCTTGGGGTTCCGCCCGTAGATGTCATAAACCGGCTCCCCCACGACCGCAGGAGGTGTCGGCTTCTTCACGCCCAGCGACTGATGCAGGCGCATCTCTTCGTGATACGCCTTCAATGGTTCATCAGAGGTGGCGGGCAGTGCCATTGCGAGCCGGTCATCGTGGGCGGCTTTCACGCGCAGCCAGCCACGCGGGTACGAGGCGATCGGCAGCAACTCCAGCGGCCCCGGGGCATTGGCAAAGACCGCGGTCACATCCTTGCCAGACTTGCCCATGATATTGCGGGCAACCCGCCCCTTCACATCGAGTGTAGATGCGGCATCGAACCCCGTGCGCACCCGCTTGTAGGCTGCCGCCGAACCAAGCGCAGGCTGTACGCTGTGGTAGACGCCGAGGATCTTGTCCTTGATGTTTCCATACTCCGGATGCAGCAGCGCACGTGTCACAAGCCCACCCATCGAGTGGGTGACGACGATGACTTTCTCGCATTGCCGCCCATTGGCCTTGTACATCTCGATGATGTCGGTAATGCGCATGGCTATTTTCTTCGCGGACGTGCCATTGCTTTGCAGGTAGTTGTAGCCCATTGCATAGACCGGATACCAGCAGTTGGCCACACGCAGAATGTCTGCGTCAGTTAGAGCGTCGCCCGCGCCGCCCCACTCGGAAGGATTGATGTCCAATACCTGCCTGCTGGGGCTAGTGCCTTCCTTACGCCAACGTGGGCTCACCATTGTGATGCCACCAATTGTTGGGTATGCCATGTCGTTCAAGCGCTCCTCCATCAACTTGATGACCTCGCCATACGATGAGCGAAACAGCACTTCGCTCCAGCCACGCCACCGGGCCTTCTGCGCGGCGGTGGATTCATGCTTGCCGCGTTTGGCTTTCCATTGTTCGGCGGCCGGTGGCAATGGCGCGCTCATTAGCAAGCCAATATCAGGGAGTCCGTTTGGTACATCCTGATGACGCGCGTCGGAATCTTGGGTTCTCTCGCCGGTCAGGTCGAATTTGCCCGCGTCTTCCGTGATCTCGTAGCGGTCAACTTCGACCTCATCCGGATCGAACATGAGCTGCCGCTGATTTGGCGTGAGGTACTGTGCTTGGAGGGTGTCACCGCCGAATAGCCCGCCAGGGCCCAAATCATCCGGTCGCCACGCCGTGTTGTCTGTCTGCTTGAGGAACGCTTGCCGCTGGCGGCTCATGCGCAGGTTGGTCCCCATGACGCCCGGCAGAAAGATGATGGGGATCACTTTGGTCGGGGGCACAGGCAGGCTGACGCGCACCTTGTCAATCGACGGCGTGAGGGCAATGGTAGCGCCGGCATGCCCGCCGATTTCTTCCCCGAGGGGCAGGTGGATACGATCAATTTCCATGCAGCAGGTCCAGAATCTGAATTTGGAGGTTTTCCGCGCTCTGGCTTCGATGCAGCTTGGTCAAGCCATCGGAGCCGGTCACGCCTTCGATCAGGCTGCCGTCGGCATGCGTTATGCGGAATTTGCGGTTGGCAGCCGGGGAGCCGTCGGGTAGGTGCAGATAGACTTCTTGGTCGAAATCGCTATGTGGCAGTGAAACAGCGCCGAGGCTCATGCCATCAGGGCCTGTGACGCTGTATGAGCCGGCATGAATTTGCTTCTTCCCGTTCATGCCCTCAACGATCTGCTGAGGCGTCAAACGCAGGTAGGTTTGCCCGACCTTGAACAAGATGCCTTGATCGGCCTCCAACACGATTTCGCCCAGCGAGCGGAGATGGATCTTGCGGCGGGCGATGCCTTTGATGTCACCGTCCTGCGCTTCGAGCACGATGTGATCGGTGGCAGCAACGAGCTTGATGCCAAGACTGTGCGCGAAGAGTGCTATGCGGCGCGCAGCGCTGGCAAAGAACCCGCCATTGCTGACGAAGGATGCGTGCTTGCCCGTGGTCACGGCCAGATGCGCGCCGCTGTGCAACTGGGTGGATTGGGCGGAGGTCGCGGCCATGCCGGCGGGCGATGCCAGCACAAGGTGTGGCGCACTCAGTTCACCGTGAGCCTCGCCGGGGCCACGAATTTCGTCATTCTGTGCTTTAAGCGCCTGGGCGACGTCTCGTTGTTCGGCATCTTGCGCCTTGTGATGCTGCGCGAGTTGGCCGGTGGTGTCGTGAGCATGCTGGGCCTGATGCAGTCGGTTGACCGTTTCGCCCATGTCCTTGTGGTGCTCTTTGGCATCGGGCCGGGCTTCGGTGCTGATCAGCAGGCCATCGCCGCCGCGCACGGCGCCGTGCCCGTCTGTGCGCAGTTCGAACCCTTCGCCGCGTTTCTCCTGGCGCCCGATGCCGCGCAGGATACGGGTGATAAAGCCCAGGCTGAGGCTGGAGTTCTGGTGATCGCTTTGCAGTTGCGTCTGAATTTGCCCCTGCGTGTCGTCCTGCACGAAGGTGTTGGTGCTGCCCCCGTGCAGTTCTTTGCTGACGAAGCCGGACAGTGCGTGATGCCCCGGCATCGGCCACTGGGGCATATTGTTCCGGTTCGGGACACGGCCAGTCACGATGGGGCAATCCGGATCGCCATTGAGGAAATCGACGATGACTTCCTGGCCGATACGCGGAATCTGAATGGCCCCAAAGCGCTCGCCTTGCCATGGAGAGGACACTCGTACCCAGCAGGAACTGTTGGCGTTTCGTTTGCCGATGCGGTCCCAGTGGAACTGCAGGCGGACGCGGCCGTATTCGTCGGTCCAGCTTTCCTGGTTTTCCGGGCCAACCACTGTGGCCGTCTGCGGCCCCGTGGTGTGTGGTTTGGGTTGCGTGCGGTCGGGGCGGAAGAGTTCGTTGCTGGGCTGCGCGGTGAAGCTGACTTCGCAGTGCCACGGTCGACCACCCCCTGATGCTTCGGGCACGTCCTCAATCAGAAGCCGCGTGTCGAGGATCAGGTACTCCCGATTGGCTTGGTCTTGCAAGAAGTGCGTCAGCTTGAATGTGCAACCCGGCACCATGGCCCGAACGTTGCCAGCGCCGCTGGCTCGTCGGCCGTGCTGGCGCAGGGCTTCTATTCGCAGGCGGGCGATCTGATTGCCTTCGGCCCACGGGTCGTTGCCGGTGGCGGGCTGGCCGTGGTCGCCGGGCCATTCGCGCACTTCGGCATCGGCGTGGGCGGTGTCGAGCGGATCGGAGGCGCGGACGGTCAGGTCTGCCGTTGGCTTGACGAAGTCGTAGTCGGTGCTGCTCCATTGGCCGGAGACAACGCGGTCGTGCAACTCGAAGGTGTGCAGGTGTTCTTCGTCGATGCGATCAGAGGACGGTTGCCAGCGGATCGTTTGATATGCGTGGCTGGCGAACGGCGCAAACGCGCCATTGCCATCGGTGAGGATCAGGCGATGCTTGCCAGCGCTGTGTTCGATGTGCCAGGAGATGCCCCATTCCTGGGTTAGGCGCTGGAAGAACTCGAAGTCGCTCTCGTTATATTGGACTTGGTACTCGCGCCTGGGGTAGCGGGCGACATCCAGGCGGCGTTCAGCGGGGAAGGTGTAATCGGCGAGCAGGGTGTCGAGAATCTCGACCACGGTCTGTTGTTGAAAGATGCGGGTATCGCGGTTCAGCGTCGCCAGCCAGAGCCAAGGGCGTAGGGTGAGGCGGTATTTGATCTGTCGACCCTGGCTTACGGGGATGGGGCCAACGATGTCGGTGACCAGTCCCGTGATCTCGCGCTTACCGGCGCCGATGCCGCCACCAAGTCCCGTGCCGTTGCCATCCAGCGCAATGGTGACGGTGAGTTCCCGACCGCGTAGTGCGTTGGTATCGAGATTAGCGCCGGGCCCGTAAAGTACATTGCGGTCGTCTGGCGTCTTGAGTTCGAGTTGATACTCGAACAGCTCGCACAGGTGCTCGGCGCCGGATAGCTTGGAGAACGCCAGGGCGGGTTGGCCCATGACCTCGGGCAATCCAGCACCGGAGACGGTGACGGTTCGGGTGGCAAACGATAACTCTCGACGGCCCATGGCGGCAACGCTTCAGCTCGGGAAGCTGTAGAGCGTAGCCAGCGAAAGGTCCGTCCGCCTGCGAAGTCACAACATTCTTCAATCCGTGAGTGTATTGAATAACCGATGTTTCGCTGCCGAAGCCACCAACACGTTGTTACGCGGACAGGACGTGAAAAAAAAAAGCGCCACGGCGTTGTATTGCGGTGGCGTTTCTTTTTCTTGTTTCGCGACTTACTTGCCTGGCACCAGATGCACACGCGACTCGGTGGCGGCTTCTACCGCGCGGCGCGAATACAGCAGCGGAAAATACTCACCTTTGAGCCACATCGGTGCAAGGTCGCGGTAGTGCGGATTGTCTGGATCGCCGGACTGGCCGGGCAGGTTGACGGCGCGCGAGTTGTCCCAGTTGCCGACATCCACCACCGTGCGGAACGACGGGCCGTTGGTCTGCAGGAAGTCGCTTGCGCGGTAGGTCGATTGGTTAGGCGTGTACGGGCTGCCGCCTTCGGGTGCCGGGCCGACGTTGAGCTTGGCGCGCGTGGCCTCGTCAACGATGGCGGCGAACGGGTGGGCGTTCAGGTTGTGGTGCAGTGCGCCCCAGTTCCACGATTGCGGGTTCGGCCCCTGGCGCTTGACCATGTCGGCCCAGGCGTCCTTCAGGCTGGCGAGCAGCACGGTGTCGCGTTTGGCACCGGCTTGTTGCGGGTCTTCGCCAAACTTGCGCTCAGTGCCTTGCGGGTGTTCCAGCGTATCAAGCATCACCGCTGTGTCGGGCGTGCCGACGGCATCGGCGCCGGCTTTGGATAGCATGGCGTTCTTGAACGTGCGGCCCAGGTGGTGCGTGAACCAGACCTCGTGCAGCGCAGCTTGCGGAGAATCCGCCAGCATGGTCGCATTCCAGCCCTTGAAGAGGTTGAGCGCGGCTTGCGTATCCGCCTCATTGGAGGACAGCGGCGCAAGCAGCGCCATCAGCCGGCGGGCCGGAATCGACACCATGTCGTTCTGCAGCCGCATCGAGTCTTCGATCGACACCTTGTCGAGCTTGGCCAGGACTTCGTCAATGCGTGCGTGGCGCGAGCCGTTGGTCCACTCAAAGCCGAGTTTCCGCTCGCGGTAAGGGTAATCCGGCGGCAGGTTCATCTCGTTGGATGAAGTGAAGTAGCCGGATTTCGGGTTGTAAGTGCTGGGCAACTGATCACCGCGCCAGAAGCCGGCCCATTCATAGCGGCCATCGCCGGGCACGGGCAGCAGGCCATCCCAGTTCGGGCGGATCGGAGCGAGGCCGCCCGGCACCCAGCCGATGTTGCCCTTGGTGTCGGCGTAGACCTGGTTTTCGGTTGGCGCGCCCCAGTTCATCATTGATTGCTTGAACTGTGCGAACGTGCGTGCACGCATATAGCCGACTGACCCGAAATACGGCGACATACCCGACGACAGCCATGCCGAGCGCACGGCATACGCGCGGTGCTTCTCGGCATCGATGTAGATGACCGGGCCGTGGCGCGTGAAGGTCAGGTCGACGGGGCGGGACTCGCCGCCGCGCACCTTCACGGTTTCATGCAGCACGGTGAAGGGCTCCCAGCCGCCGTTGTAGCGGTATTCGCTGTTGTTGGCCGGGTTCAGCTCGTAGACGTAGAGGTCTTCCTGGTCAATGTTGAAGATGGTCAGGCCAAAGGCGACGTGGCCGTTGTGGCCGATCGACACGGCCGGCAGCGACGGCTCGCCCGCGCCGATGATGTCGAGCGTGGGCGTGCTGATGTGGGCGATGTAGCGCAGGCTCGGTGCCGAATATGCGCGGTGCGGATCGTTGGCCATCACTGCGCGGCCGGTGGCGGATTTGTCCGGCGCGATCACCCAGTTGTTGCTGCCCTCCATGGCTTCTTCCAAATTGCTGGCGGCCGCCACGCGCACGCTGTCGATGTCCACGCCCTTGAGCGATTCGGGCGTGACGCGCACGCCTTGCGTGGCAAGCGTGAAGACCTTCAGCAAATCCTTCGGCAGGCAAGGGTCCAGGCCCTCCGGCAGCCGGGTTTGCCAGGCGGGCTGCAGGCCGAAGCGGATGGTGTCGTCGGCAAGGCTGGCCTTGCAGGCCACGTTGGCGCGAGCGACTTCCGATTGCAGGTTGCGCGTCAGGCCGTGGCTGCGGATGCGTACCACGTCTTCCGGAGCCCAGTGCGCGGGCGCGTAGTTCAGCTTGCGGAACTCGAACGGCAGGTGCTCCGGATGCTTGGCCAGCCAGTCGACATACGCATTGATGCCGGCGACGAAATGCGTGGCAATGCGCTGCGCATCGTGGCTGTAGTGGGTCCACTCGACCTGCATGTCGCCGCGATAGAGGAACAGCCGCGTCGCGCGATCCTGCTCTACGTAGGCGGGGCCGAACACTTCCGAGAGTTGCCCCAGGCCCCGGCGGCGCCACAGGTCGATCTGGAACAGGCGGTCGCGCGCGGCGTTGAAGCCCTGTGCGAAGAAGCCATCGTCTTCGCTCTTGGCATAGATGTGCGGCACGCCCCAGCGGTCGATCAGGATGTCGGCAGGCTTGGACAGGCCAGGCACGGCGATCGTCTGTGTGGTGGCTGGAGCGGCAGCCTTGGGTGCCTCTTTGGCGACGGCCTGCGTTGCCACGCCAAGCGCGATGGCGGACAGCAGAACAGGAATCGAACGGATGGGCATGGCGATGCGGTCTCCTTTCTGAGCCTGGAATGCCGGCGCAACCCGCGGTGGGCAGCGGGAATCAGGCGTTCTTGTGGGTACGACAGATAGCCGCGAGTGCGGCCGATGGGAAGGGCAAGCTGGCCGATCGGTGAAGCTGGATGCTGGGAACTGCTAGGGGAGAGATGCCCACCGATCGGCACAGGGCCTCAGTATGCGCACGCAAGAGCACTCGCGCCAATGACTTTTGTTGGATCACCCATTCCGTCAAGGCATGGGTGCGTGTACATCGAGGCAATCGATCGACTCAACGTGGATCAACTCAGCGTCTGCGGCCCCGCCTTGCGTTGCACGTTGGCGGCCAGCACATGGCCGAGTTCTCCGGGGAAGATCGGTTTGGTGATGACCGACTGGTAGCCGGCCTCCTTGGCGGCCTTCAGCCGGATCGGATCGGCAAACGCAGTGACGGCGACGGCCGGCAGATCGACCATGCCGCGTGCACGTATGGCCCGCACGAGTTGCATGCCATCCATGCCGGGCATCGCCAGGTCGCTGACCAGCGCATCGAACGGATGGTTGTCGACCGCATGCGACAGCGCATCGAGCGCGGCTTCACCGCTGGACACGGTGACGACCTCGGCGCCGTAGCGTTCGAGCATCAACGCAATCACGCTGAGCGATTCGGGATTGTCGTCCACCGCGAGCACACGCATGCCGTCCAGCGCCGGGGCGCCCGTGCCGGCGACAAGGCCCGGCGTCTGCGCGGCCTGTTCGTCCTGTGGTGCGATGTGCAGCGGCAGGGTGACCGCCATGGTGGTGCCGTGATTGGCGCCGCTGCTCGCCGCGGTAATGCGGCCATGGTGCAGGTCGACCAGTTGCTTGGCGATCGCCAGGCCCAGGCCCAGGCCGCCGTGCCGGCGCGTGCTCGACAGGTCGGCTTGCTGGAAGCGGTCGAAGACGTGCGGAAGGAACGTCGGCGCGATACCGATGCCCGTATCGCGCACGGTGGCCACCACGCCTTCCGGCGCCGGGTGTACCGCCAGCCGGACACGCCCACCTTCGGGCGTGAACTTGACGGCATTGGCCAGCAGGTTCCAGAACACTTGTTTCAAGCGCCCGGCGTCGCCTTGCAGCACGGGCACCGGCAGGTATTCGGTCTCGATGGTGATCTGCTTCTGGCGCGCCATCGGCTCGATGGTCTCGCGCGCACGCTCCAGGACATCGGCCAGGTCGACCGGGCCGATTTCCAGCGGCACCTTGCCCGACAGGATGGCCGACATGTCGAGCAGATCATCGATCAGGTGGACCTGCGTGCGGGCACTGCGCTCGATGGCTTCCAGGCCGCGTTTGAACAACGCTTCATCGTAGGTGCGCATGTTTAGCAATTGCGCCCAGCCCAGCACTGCATTGAGCGGCGTGCGCAACTCGTGGCTGACGGTGGCCAGGAAGTCGTCTTTCAGGCGGCTGGCACGCTCGGCTTCCTCACGCGCGCGGGATTCGACTTCGAGCAACTGCGCGCGGCGCGCCTCGGCCTGGCGGTGCTCGCTGATGTCGATCACGGCGTTGGTCAGGCCGATGATCTCACCGTTGTCGCGCAGGGGCATGACCACCACGTCGTAGACCACGCGCTGCGTATGCCGGCGGCGGAACGCGAATTCCACGCGCGTGGGCGTGCCGGTGGCGATCACGCGCTGGCCAGCCTCGGTCAGGCGTGCGGCGGCACGGCGGCCGAACACCTCGCGCACAGTGCGCCCCAGCAACTGCTCGGGCTGCAGGCCGAACACCGGGTTGTGCACCCAGGTGAAGTGCATGGTGTTGTCGACGTCATAGAGCGAGATGGGCGAGGCCTGCAGCGCGGCCAGCAGGCGCTGTTGCGATAGGCGTTCCAACGTTTCGGCCCGGGCCCGGCGCTCAGCACCGGCCCGGGCGCGACGCAACTGCTCGCACAGCAGGCAGATCAGCAGCGCTCCCACCGCGAACACGCTCAACTGCGTCGGCGTGAAGTTTCCGGGCGGCGCGGATTGCAGCGTCGCCAACCCGGCAAACAGCAATGCATAGGTGGCGATCGCCGCCATGCCCGGCCAGAAGCCGCCGTACCATGCGGCCACCGTCACCACGGGAAATGCCAGGTAGAACGGCAGGCGGATCGCCACGGCCGATTCCAGCAGCAGCCGTGCGAACGTGCCGACCACGGCCGCCCCGATCGCCACCAGCCACGCCGATGGGCGAATGGCTGGCGCGATGCTCAGCCCGCTATCGCCAGATAGGCTGAAAGTGGGCCCGGGATCGGCCGGCCGAGCGGAGTCGGCGGCGCGTGTTCCCAGCGGGCGGGACGAAGGATGCAGGATTGGCTTCACGATCAGGCGCAATATCGTGTGCGACGGCGCAAAGCGTCAGCATACGAACGGGGCGACGCCGCTGCCATCGGGGTTTCGCTGACATGCCCGCAAGACATCGCCCGATTCTTGCCCGGGCCAATACTGGCGTGGGCGTGGGAGCTTATCCCCCTGACGAGGGGTGCGCGGCATGTTCGGGGTGTTCGGGATGCGGATCGCGCAGGCGGTTGCGGTGCGTCAGGTCCGGAAACAGGCGCATCCAGACCGCCACCACCAGCAGGGTGCCCAGCGCGCCTACCACTACCGAGGCCACCGGCCCCAGCAGCCCGGCCACCATGCCCGATTCGAACTCGCCCAACTGGTTGGACGCCCCCACGAACACCGAATTGACGGCGCTCACACGTCCGCGCATGGCATCGGGCGTATCGAGTTGCACCAACGAGGTCCGGATCACCACGCTGATCATGTCCGACGCCCCCAGCACCACCAGCGCCAGCAGTGACAATGGCAGCCAACGCGAGAGCCCGAACACCAGCGTGGCCAGTCCGAACACCGCCACCGCCGCGAACATCACGCGGCCCACGTGCCGGTCCAGCGGGCGATGCGCCAGGAACAGCGCCATGCCCAGCGCGCCCACCGCGGGCGCCGAGCGCAGCAGCCCCAACCCCCACGCCCCCGTGCCGAGAATGTCGCGCGCGTAGATCGGCAGCAGCGCGGTCGCGCCGCCCAGCAGCACCGCAAACAGGTCCAGCGAAATGGCGCCCAGCACCACCGGCCGTCCCTTGATGAACACGATGCCCGCGAACAGCGATTGCAGGCTGACCCGCGTGGCGACTGGCGTCGTGCGTTGCACGCGCAGCACGGCCAACAGCACGTGCGCAAGCAGAAAGAGTCCTGCTGCCGTGGCATACACCACTGGCGCGCCAGCCACATACAGAAAGCCGCCCACTGCCGGCCCGAGAATGATGCCGGTCTGCCCGGCGGAACTGGAAAGCGCCACTGCGCGCGGCAGCGCCTGGGGCGACACCAGCGAGGGCAGCAGCGCCTGCAGCGTCGGCGTTTCGAACGCGCGCATCGCGCCGATCACCACCACGCACAGGAAGATCGCCTGGATACTGGCATGCTCGCTGAGTGTGGTTGCCGATAAGCCCAGGGCCGCCAGTGCCTCCACGGCCTGGCAGACACGCACCACGCGGCGCCGGTCGTAGCGGTCGGCGATATGGCCCGAGGCCAGCACCAGCACCACCGAAGGCAGGAATTGCACAAGTCCGACCAGCCCAAGCACGTAGGCACTGCGCGTCAGGTCGTAGATCTGCCAGCCGACGGCCACCCCGAACATCTGGTAGGCGAAGGTGGTGGACAGCCTGGCGAACCAGAACAGCCGGAAGGCGGGGTAGGAGAAGGGCGCGTGCGACAGCGTTTGCGCAGGCGCGGAAGCAGTGGAAAGACCGGCGTCGCCAGACACGTTGGATGTGCGCCGGAGGCCGGCGATTGACGGAAAGGGCGGAAGTGATGAACCGAATGCCCGTCATCGTAACGGAAGTCGGTTCCCAGAGGCGGGCTAGGCGGGTACATGACTTGCGAAACAACCTGTCCATCATTACAGGAACTTTCATCATGTCGACTGCAGGCAAACAGAAGACCCGCCGCTGGTCGCAGCACGTGATGGAAACGAGCGACGCGCTGGATCTCGAACCCGACATCTTCAAGTCTCGCAGCCCGGCACGTATTGCCGCCTCGCTCAAGGCCTCCGCGGAGCGCAGCAAGCGACGCAAGGGATCGGCATTCCAGTCGGCCATGTCGATGCTGACCTTCTATATCAATCGAGGAGGGCGCAATCTAAGTGCCGGACAGCGCCGGATTCTGGAGCGAGCCAAGGACAGCCTGCGCATCAAATTCGGCCGTCCGCCCCGCAGGACGGCCAAGGTTCGGCACTGAGCGAAGCGGGCAGTGCGCTCAGATGGTCAGCATCACACAGAGCAGTTGGCGCGCAATGGCCTTGGAGTTGCCATCCGGTGAATAGGTGGACAGAGATTTGCCCTGGTGCTTGACGGTAACGATGCCGTTGCGGGTCGAATAGGTGGCGTCGATCCGGCGGCCGCAGCATTCCATATGCAGCGGAGCGGTATCGGCCAGCAGGCGCGAGGTGTCGGACGACGTTGCGGAGGTTGCGGGCGGAAGCGGGTACGTGACGGCGGCTTGTTGGGCGGGTTGGCGCATGGCGCTTCCTTTCGGAGGAGTCGGGTATCGCTCTCAAGGCATGTTTTGTGCCAGCAGCGGGGTGCGGCGTTGTTCAGCAAAAGCTGCGCAGGGCACGCGCGAAATATGACAGTTCAGACCGCCGTCCCGTCGGGTTTGACGTGCCGCGTCGGTCTGCGTGACAAAGTTTGTCAAATTTGTAAACGCAATTAACCGCCAGGAGATTTTCCCGGCGGGCAAAAAATGGGCTACCAGTGTGGGGCAGCACCTGCCATTCTGGTGAGTGACGTGGCGCGCTCAGTACAGGCATCCTCGCCGACGTTCCAACCATGCCAACAAGGAGGCGATATGAGTTCCCATACCTACAAGATGATCGAGTTGGTCGGCTCGTCCCCCGAATCGAGCGACGCGGCCATCCGCAACGCCATCGCGCGGGCCAGCGAGACGCTGATGCATCTGGATTGGTTTGAAGTGCTGGAGACGCGCGGCCACCTCGTCGACGGCAAGATCGCTCACTGGCAGGTCACGCTCAAAGTGGGGATGCGGCTGGAGAGCCTGGCGAGCGAGAAGCCGGCCGGCAAGAAGAAGGGGAAATAGCGCAATAGAAATAGAAAAAGGCGGCCACGGAATCTCCGGGCCGCCTTTCTCAAGGGTATCGCGCGACTGCGTTATTGCGCTTGCGAGAAGTCCAGCGTGTTGGTCAGGTCGCCCATCGGCTTGTTGCCGTTGGCCACCAGCGATGCGTCACGCAGCTTCAGGCCAGGCAGCGTCGGCAGGGCAAAGCGGTGCGTGATCAGGCGCAGCACCGAAGCCGTGTCGTACTGGGTGTGGTCCACGAAGCCCTTCTTGGCGAACGGCGAGACGACGATCGCCGGGATACGCGTGCCCGGGCCCCAGCGGTCGGCCTTCGGCACCGTGGCGTGGTCGTAGAAGCCGCCGTTTTCGTCATACGTCACGACGATCACCATGTTCTTCCACTGCGGGCTCTTCTGCAGTTGGGCGATCACGTTGGCGATATGGGCATCACCGTCAGCCACGTTGGCGTAGCCGGGGTGTTGGTTCAGGTTGCCCTGCGGCTTGTAGAACGTGACGGCCGGCAGCTTGCCTGCGGCGGCATCCTGCAGGAAGGCCGCGTCGTAGTCGCGCAAGTGGGCCGTACGCTCGGCAGCGCCGGTGGCGGTAGCCGGGTCGAAACGGCTGAAGTAGTTGAACGGCTGGTGATGTGGCTGGAACTGGGTCGTGCCGCTGTAGATCACGCTGCGCGTGGCGCTCGGGGCGTCGGCGATGGCCGAATTCCAGGCGCCGGCATACCAGGCCCAGTCCACGCCCTTGGCGGTCAGCAGGTCACCGATCGTCGTGCTCGACTGCGTCGGCAGGGTCGTGGCCTTGGTCGGGTCAGCATAGGCTGCGTTGCCGCTGGCTACCGCGTTGCCCGACGGCTGGTACGGCGGCTGCATCGTGTTCACAGCGTACGAATTGCCGTTGCTGTCAACCGGGGTCAGGTTGCCGTCCTTCGTGCCGCTGGTGTACGACGTCGGCGCGCCAGCCATCACGGAGCTTGCGCTCGGCACGAGCGTGGGCGAGCCATTCGCACCCACGTTGACGGAGGCGATGCTGTTGGCCGCCGGTGAGTTCTTGGCGTTCGGGTAGATCGGCGCGCAGGCACAGACCAGATATTGGTGGTTCAGGAACGAACCGCCGAAGGCACCCATGAAGAAGTTGTCGGCCAGCGTGTATTGCTTGGCGATGTTCCACATGGCCATCTTGCTGCCGTCGTAGTAGCCCATCGTCAGGCCGCCAGCATCGGCATACGCGGCGAACATGTCGTTCTTGCCGCCGTTGATCTGCATCTGGTTCTGATAGAAGCGGTGCCACAGGTCACGCGTGGTCACGCTTTGCGAGACGACCGTGCCCGTGCCGTTCACGCCGGCCGGATTGTCGATCTGGAAGGGCTTGTTGGCCCAGCCTGCGGTGTTGGCCTGCGGCATGGTCACGCTCTGGCCGGCAGCGGTCAGGCCGCCCCAGGTGGGCGGCAGGGTCGGCAGCACGGAGCCGTCGAAATCCTTTTGCGCAACGGCGGTGCCGGTGGAGGTCGGGTTCACGCCCGGGATGCCGTTGGCGCCCGGGAACAGGCCGTAGAGGTTGTCGAAGCCCCGGTTTTCGGCATAGATCACGACGATCGTCTTGACGTTGTTGGCCAGCGCCATGCGCTTGCTGACGCCGTCGTCGATACCCTTCTTGACGTCATCGCCGCCTTCTACGGCATCGGCAATCAGGTCGATGGCCTCGTCGATCTCGGCCTGCAGCGCAGCCTTGGTGCCGGCATCTGTTTCCTTGTTGTGGTCTTCCAGCAGCTTGTCTGCGGTCACGCCCAGACGAGCGGCCAGCGCGGCCTTGGCTGCGTTGAGGTCGCCGCCGTTGCTCTCCATCAGCGCGGTCAGCTCGGTCGAGATGGCGCTGATGATGGCGTTGGCGCCGGCCGGTGCACGGAACACCAGCGGACGCGTGATGGCCGTGTGCGTGCCTGCGGCCGGATCGTTGCGGAACGCATCCGTGCCGATCTCCACCGTCACGGCACCCGTGCCGGCCAGCGTGTAGGCGCCGTTGGCATCGGTATACGTGCTCGTTTCACCGGCGTCGCACTTGCCGTTGTTGTTGGCGTCGATGCAGACCTTGGCATGTTCGAAGTAGCTGCCGGTCACCACGCCCGATGTGGATTGGGTGGAGGCGCTGCTGTTCGAGTTCGAATCGCTGCCACCGCAGGCAGACATGCTGGCCGCGACCAACGCGGTCAGCGGCAGAAGACGGAACGCTCGGCTCATGATTTCCCTGGATTGTTGTGTGGGGGACGAAAGCGACCGGGAGTCTGGGCTTCCTATGTGACAAGTTGATGATGAAAGCGTTGGCCCGAGGCGAGTCTCGGTCAAGTTGACGGTCATCACCGTTATCAGGAGAAGCAGAGGGACCACCGAACGTTTGAAGACTTTTCTCACCATGCGGGCTCTCCAGGGGCTGAGGTGACAGCGGTTTGACGACATCAAATCGTCACGATTGCCATGCTACCTTGCGAGACTCCCATCGTTGCGCTCGCTGCCGATTCCGCCAATGCCCCGTCTTCTGCCTGTGTCCGCTGTTTGCCTGATGACCGCCTCGGCGCTCGTGTTCGGGATGGTCGCATGCGGGCGCGTCGAACCGGCCACGGCGCAGGCTGCCCCGGTTCCGGCTTCGGTGTCCGCACCAGTGGCAAAGGTTGCCGCAGCTTCGGCACCCGCCGCGGCGCCTGCCTTCGAGAAGGCCTTCTATACGATGATGGCGACGCGCCGCCCATCGGTGCCGGCCATGACGGCGCTGGGCAAGGCGCTGTTTTTCGATCCAGCGCTGTCCGCGTCGGGCAAGCTGGCCTGCGCAAGCTGCCATAGCCCCACGCACGCCTATGGCCCATCGAACAACCTCTCGGTGCAACTGGGCGGCCCCGAGATGAACAAGACCGGCGTGCGTGCTGCCCCGTCGCTGCGCTATCTGCAGAACGTGCCGCCGTTCACCGAGCATTTCTACGAGAGCGACGGCAACGACTCCGAAGACCAGGGCCCCACCGGCGGCTACACCTGGGATGGCCGCGTCTCGTCCACGCACGATCAGGCGCGCATCCCGCTGCTGTCTGCGCACGAGATGGCCAACGGCACGCCGGCCAAGGTCGTCGCCAAGCTGCGCGAGGGCCGCCACGCGCAGACGTTCCGCCAGGTCTTCGGCAACGACATCCTCGACAACGAGGACACCGCCTTCCGCACCGCGCTCATGGCGCTCGAAGTCTTTCAGCAGACGCCGTCGGAGTTCTATCCGTACGACAGCAAGTACGACGCGTTCTTGCGCAAGCAGGTCAGGCTGTCTGCACAGGAGATGCGCGGGCTGCAACTGTTTGCCGATCCGGCCAAGGGCAACTGCGCGTCGTGCCACGTGAGCGCCATCAAGCAGGACGGCGCGTTCCCTGCCTTTACCGATTTCGGCCACATTGCAGTGGGTGTGCCGCGCAACCGTTCGCTGGCAGCCAATGCCGATCCGGCCTTCTTTGATCTCGGCCTGTGCGGCCCCGACCGGACCGACCTGACGGACCATGCGGAGTACTGCGGACGCTTCCGCACGCCGTCGCTGCGCAACGTGGCGCTGCGCAAGACCTTCTTCCACAACGGCACCATCCACTCGCTGGAAGACGCGGTGCGCTTTTACGCCCAGCGCGATACGCAGCCGCAGAAGTGGTATCCGCGCAAGGCCGACGGCAGCGTCGACAAATTCGACGACTTGCCGCCGCAGTACCGCAGCAACGTCAACATGGAGCCTCCGTTCGGCGGCAAGCCCGGCGACAAGCCGGTGCTGACCGAGGCCGACGTGCGCGACATCGTTGCCTTCCTCAAGACGTTGACCGACGGCTATCGGCCGACGCGCGTCGCCCAGCGCTGATTGCTCTGGCCCGTTTGTTGCGGTGTCCGGCAAAAGCGCAGCTGCAGCTTTGCACGGCCCGTGCGTGCGCTGCGGTTATCATCGGCGGATCGCCTTTCTGCTGTCCCTGACTTTTCACTATGACTTGGCTTGCTGACCCGTCCATCTGGATCGGCCTGTTCACCCTGGTGGTGCTCGAGATCGTTCTCGGCATCGACAACCTCGTTTTCATCGCCATCCTCGTCAACAAGCTGCCGCCCGCGCAGCGCGATCGTGCCCGCATGATCGGCCTGGGGCTGGCGCTGGGGATGCGCGTGGTGCTGCTCTCGGCCATGTCATGGCTGATTACGCTCACCAAGCCACTGCTGACGATCGGGCCGGTGGAGTTGTCGGGGCGCGCGATCATCCTGCTGCTGGGCGGCTTCTTCCTGCTGTTCAAGGCGACGTCGGAGCTGCATGAGCGCCTGGACGGCCAGCCCCAAGACGATAGCCACGGCACCGGCCACGGCAAGTTCTGGAACGTGATTGCGCAGGTGGTGATTCTGGATGCGGTGTTTTCCATCGACTCCGTCATCACCGCCGTGGGCATGGTCAACGACCTGCCGGTGATGATCTCTGCGGTGGTGCTGGCCATGGGCGCCATGCTGTTTGCCTCGCGCCCGCTGACGGCTTTCGTCAACGAGCACCGCACGGTGGTGGTGCTGTGCCTGAGCTTCCTGCTGATGATCGGCTTCAGCCTGGTCGCCGAAGGGCTGGGCTTTCATATTCCGAAGGGCTATCTGTACGCGGCCATCGGCTTCTCGATCCTGATCGAGTTTTTCAACCAAGTGGGCGAACGCAATGTGGTGCGCTACGAGCGGCGACGCCCTTTGCGCGAGCGCACCGCCGACGCCGTGCTGAGCCTGCTGGGCGAGCAACGTGTCGCGCAAGCCAAGGGCGAGGCCGCAGAGGCCGCTCCGCGCGATGCCGATCAAGGGGCCGCCGAAGCGGTGTTCCGGCCCGAAGAGCGCAGCATGGTCAGCGGCGTGCTGGACCTGGCCGAACGTTCGGTGCGCTCGGTCATGACGCCGCGCCACGATATCTCGTGGGTGGATCTGGAGGCGGACGCCGCCGTGACGCGCAAGTTGCTGCTGGCCGTGCCGCACAATCAGTTTCCGGTGTGTCGTGGCGGGCTGGATGATCTGGTGGGCGTGGCGCGCGCCAAGGATCTGATGGGCGACCTCGACACGCGCGGCGCCGTCGACATCGAGCGCTCGGTCAAACCGGCGCTGAAGGTGTCGGACAACATCGGCATCCTGCGCCTTATGGACCAGCTCAAGCGCGCGCGCGGTCGCATGCTGCTCGTCACCGACCCGCTGGACGTGGTGCAGGGCGTGGTCACGCCCATCGACGTGCTCGAAGCCATTGCGGGCGAATTCCCCGACGAGGATGAGCGCCCTGATGTGGTGGAGCTTGAGCAAGGCGGCTGGGATGTGGCTGGCGAGGCCGACCTGCTCCAGCTCGAAGATGTGCTGCATGTGGACTGGCTGCTCGATGAGAGCGGCGGCGCGACGAGCCTGGGCGGTTACTTGTTCAACCAGTGGGATCGCCTGCCCGAAGTGGGCGATACGCTGGTGCGCCACGACCTGCGCTTCGTCATCCTGGAGGCGGGCAGCCGCCGCATTGTGCGCGTGCGGATCGAACGCTTGGAAGAGGTCACGGCGCCCGACGCCGAAGCCTAGGCTCACGCTGATTCCTCGGGTAAGGATGGCACCGGCGCGCGAGCGAGCCCCAGGCCAAGCACGGCTGCCAGCACGCATGCAATGCCGGCCACCTGACGGGTGCTGACCGCCTCGCCGAGCAGCGTGGCGGCGAGCACGACGGCCGTTGCCGGCGCCAGCGCGGTAAAGAGCGATGCCTCTGCGCCGCTGACGCGCGCCGCGCCTGCATACCAGAGCACAAAGCCGCCGACGGTGGGCACGACGGCGTAGTAGGCGACGGCGGCCAGCGCGTGGAGTGTCTGGGCGGATGCGTGCAGTTGCCACGGCGCTTCCCACAATGCAGGCAGCAACGCCGTGAGCAGGCCGAACGCGCTCATCAGCGTCGACAGCGCCAGCGGCGGCATCGGCGTGCGCAGCCGCTTGTTGAGCAGAATAAAGAGCCCCTCGCACAGCACCGCGCCAATCACCAGCAGGTTGCCCAGCAACGGATGCGCGGCACCGCCGTCGGGTCGGAAGGCAATGGCCAGCACGCCCCCCGTGGCCAGCACAATCGCGCCCAGCACCGCGCGCCCGGGCCGCTCACCCAGCAACACGATGGCGATCAGCGCCGACACCACCGGCAGCGTGCCGATGATGACGCCCGCATCGGCCGCCGACGTGTAGCGCAGCCCCGAGATCAACAGTGTCGTGTAGCCCACGCTGCCGGCCGCCGCCTGCACGAACAGCAGCCCCCAGCCGCCGCGCGTGAGCACCGGCCAGCGCGTGCCCGCCATGCGCATGGCGACGAGGAACAGCGGCAGCGCCATTGCAAAGCGCAACGCTGTGGCTGTGAAGGGCGGCAGGCCGGCCGCGATGATCTTGCTGGCCGTGACCGTGCTGCCCACCAGCACCATCGCCAAGGCAAGGTAGATGCAGCCTTCGAGCCGTTTGGACATGTCGCCCCCCTTGCGGTTGTGAAAGCCCGCAGGATGGCCGCACGCGGTACGCGCGTCTTGAACGAAATTGCAGAGGAGGGTGCCGGAGGCCGGGAGGCGACCTACCGCGCGGCAGCCACCATGCCGGGCGACACGCCGTACTTGCGCACGAACTGCCGTGTCATGTGACTTTGGTCTGCAAAGCCGCAGGCAGCAGCCACCTCGGCCAGGGGCAGCCCCTGGCCGATCATGCGGCGCGCCAGGGCGACGCGGCGCTGCAGTTGATACGCATGCGGCGTGAGGCCTGTCACGCGGGCAAACCCCCGCAGCACCTGGAAGCGGCTGAGGCCGGTCTCGCGCGCAAGGTCGAGCAGCGAGATCGCCGCGGCCGGGTCATCGTCGATGCGCGCGCGTGCCAGGCGGATCGTGTCCGGGGCATGGTCGATGCCATGGCTGGCAGCGTGCAGCACGTCGGCTAGCACAGAGAGCAGCAATTGCTCCCGCAGCAGCGCATCGTGCTGTGAGGCCGGTGCGGTCATTTGCGCGAACAGCATGCGGACGCGACGCGCCAAGTTGGCATCGTGCGCGACCGGGCGGTCGAACTCAGCGTCGCCATGGCCGCGGCGGCGGTTGCTGACCTGCAGGTCGCGCGCGAGGTCGGTCACCACGTCGGGGTCGAAGTACAGCATGCGCCAGGCACGGCCAACATCCCCGATAGGCGTGCCGTCGTGTACCTCGGCGGGGTTGACCGTGATGACGTCGCCCGCGCCTGCCTCGACCATGCCGCGTCCGCTGAACGACTTCTGCGCGCCGCGGTCGACGATGCCGATGCCGAACTGTTCGTGGGTATGGCGTGGAAATGCGTGCCCCGAGTCGGCGGCGACGGCTTCCACGCCGGGCATGGCGCAGCGGAGCATCGAGAACGAAGGGCGGGCCGTCCGGCTGGGCAAGGCGGGTCTCCAGGAATGCGGGCGAAGGGTGCCGCGTGGCCGCAGCATAGCGTGCTTGACGCAGGCTGTCGCACGGGTGCCGGAGGCGCCATTTTGCCGGTACAGCGTGGCGTTCTGCTGCGCTTCTTCGCATTTCACTCATTTTCTGGCGCCGTGCGGTTGCTATGCTCAAGCGGTCTCCTGCATCGGGCCCGGTAAGATGACGCTGCGTTTGAGTCCGGCAGCGCGGGAACCGTCCCCGCCGGCGCGGGCGACAAGCTGTTTCCATCGATCCATGCGCCCGTCTTTCGGCATTACTTCCAAGCTGTTCATTGCACTGTTCACGCTGAGCATCGTCGTGGCGCTCGCCATGGGCGCAGCGGTGCGCTGGCGTTTCGATGCCAATTTTCTCGATTACGTCAACGCGCGCGAGGCAGAGCGTCTGGCGGTGATCGCTCGTGGCGTCGAGGCGGCCTATGCCGAGCACGGCAATTGGGAATTCCTGCGCAACGATCGCCAAGCCTGGTTTCGCCTGCTGCGCCGCGAGGCCGCGCGGGCCCGAGCCAATGGTATGGGGAGCGCACGCTTCGAGCCGCCGCTTGGCCACCGCTTCGAACCGCTTCCTCCTGATCCTCGCGATGCGGGCCATGGCATGCCCCCGCCGCCTGACCTGCCGCGCGCCGGCAGTCTGCCTCCGCCCCCACCCGGCGAGCCACCGATGCCCCACTCGCCGATCTGGCTGCTGGATGCCTCACGCAACGTCATCATCGGCGACGGGCCGCCGCTGGGGCCCAAGGCGCAATGGCATGTGTTAAACCACAACGGCCAGACCGTCGGCTGGCTGGCCGTACCGCCGCGCGTGCGCGTGCCCGAAGGCGCCGACCAGGCTTTCCAGGCGCAGCAACTGCGCGCCACCTGGATCATTGCCGGGTTGTCGATGCTGCTGGCGGCACTGGCGGCCGTGCTGCTCGCCCGCGGCTTGCTGGCACCGATGCGCCGGTTGGCCGATGCCACGCGCCGCATGGCTGGCGGCGACTACGCCACGCGCGTCGATGTGCATTCGCGCGACGAACTGGGTGGGTTGGCGACGGATTTCAACCACCTGGCCGCGTCGCTGGAGGCCAACCAGAAGATGCGCCGCCAGCTTACCGCCGACATCTCGCATGAGCTGCGTACCCCGCTGGCCGTGCTGCGCGGCGAGCTGGAAGCGCTGGAAGACGGCGTGCGCCCGCTGACCGCCTCCTCACTCGCTTCACTGCAGGCCGAAGTGTCGACGCTCAACAAGCTCATCGACGATCTGTATGAACTCTCGCTGGCCGACGTAGGTGCGCTGGCCTTTCACATGGAGCCGCTGGACCTGGCCGATACCGTGTGCAGCGCCGTGCAGGGCTTTACGACGCGCCTGATGGAAAAAGGCATCACGCTGCAACTCGACCTTCCACCGGCGCCTTCGGAGGAAGCGATGGTCCATGGAGACCCGCAGCGCCTGCGCCAGGTCATGCAGAACCTGCTGGAAAACACGCTGCGCTACACCGATGCAGGCGGCATGCTGCGTGTGCATGTCCATCAGGATGGCGCGTGGCTGCAGATCGACGTGCAGGACAGCGCGCCGGGTGTGCCCGAAACGATGCTGCCGCGCATCTTTGATCGTCTCTTCCGCGCAGACCCGTCGCGCAGCCGCGCGCTGGGCGGGGCTGGGCTGGGGCTCTCCCTGTGCCAGACTATTCTTGCCGCGCATGGCGGCACCATCGAGGCCAGGCCTTCGCCGCTGGGCGGCCTCTGGATCGCCATCCGCCTGCCCACTCTTGATCCGCCTATCGCCCATGATTGACCATGATCCTGATCATTGAAGACGAACCGAAGCTGGCTGCCCTGACGATCGACTATCTGCGCGCCGCCCACTACGAGACCGAGTGGCTGGCTGATGGGTCGAACGCCGTGCAGCGCATCCGCGAGACCGCGCCCGAGCTGGTGGTGCTCGATCTGATGCTGCCCGGCAAGGACGGCCTGGAGATCTGCCGCGAAGTGCGCGCCTTCAGCGAGGTCCCCATTGTCATCGTGACCGCGCGGGTGGAGGAGATCGACCGCCTGCTCGGCCTGGAACTGGGCGCCGACGATTACATCTGCAAGCCGTTCAGCCCGCGCGAGCTGGTGGCGCGCATCAAGACCATCCTGCGCCGCGTGCATCGCGGCGGCGGCGTGACCGAGAGCGCGCTGGTGATCGACAGCCCGGCGTACTCCGCCAGCCTGCGCGGCCATCGCCTGGACCTCACGCCGGTGGAGTTCCGCCTGCTGGCGGCGCTGGCGTCGGCACCCGGCCGCATCCTCTCGCGCGCAAACCTGCTTGAACAGATTTACGACGACCATCGCATCGTCACCGATCGCACGGTCGACACACACGTCAAGAATCTGCGCCGCAAGATGGAGCAGCTGAGCCCGGGTACCGACATGATCCATTCCGTCTACGGGGTGGGCTACCGGCTCGATGCTTGAAAGCCGATTTGCGATCTTGGCCCTGCGATGTTCGCCGTACAGGTGTGCGACTGTGCTTCTCAAGCCAACCTCGGGCCGCACGCTTCGGATCGTGAGTCCGCTTTAAGCAGGTCGGCAGGAGTTCAAGAAAACTCCTTCGTTTGCCCACTCTTGGTGCAATTTCAGTGGCTACAGTGAGCGTATGGCTGGCGTGTCCGGCCAACGATCTCATCAGGAGCCTCATCATGACTGCCGTAACTTCTCGCCGCCTGGCCGCCGCCGCTGCCGGGCTACTTCTGTCGTGCGCCGCGCTTGCCCAGACCGCTGCACCTGGCGCCGAGCCCATGTCGCCCGTGCCGCGTGATCCTGGAATGCTGGGGCCCGGCATGATGGGCCGCGGGCCTGGTCCGATGGGGCCGCACGGTATGGGCCGTCATCATGGCGGTGCGTTTTTCCTGCATGGCCTGAAACTGACCGAAGAGCAGCGCGACAAGATCTTCGCCGTCGAATATGCGCAGATGCCCGAGGCGCGCGAGCAGCACAAGGCTATTGAGCATGCCCGTCGCGATCTGCGTGAGATGGTGGCGTCGGGGCGCTACGATGAAGCGCGAGCGAAGACGCTGACCGAAGCGCTCGGCCGTGCCGTCGCGCGCGCGGCGCAACTGCGTGCGCAGGCCGGCGCGAAGATCATGCAGGTGCTCACGCCCGAGCAGCGCAAGCAGATCAGCGAGCGCGAAGCCCAGCACGTGGCCGAGCTGGAAAACGGCGAAGGTGCGCCGGAGCCGGTGCCGATGTAATGGATCGGCTGGGGGCTGCAACTAGCGGTAGACCACCACCGGGATGTTGGCGTAAGTCAGCACCTTGCGCGTTTCATTGCCGATCAGCAATCGGCCCATCAGACTGCGGTGCCCGTGCGATGCCATGAAGATGACGTCGCACGCGTGCCGCTTTGCTGCATCCAGGATGCCGAGGTAGGGCTCGGGAAACTGCGACACATCGCTGTCGAACTGGACGCCTTCTTCCTTTGCGCGCGCTGCGATGCGATCGATGCAATGCTTGGCATGACCCTGCACCTGCTCCATGTAGTGCGCATGCGGACACTCGCCGACGCCGGCCGAATAGGCCATGTTGGGGAACTCTTCGATGCAGGTATAGGCCGTGAGCCGGCAGCCCGTGGCGCGCGCGAGCTTGAGTGCGCCTTCTATGGACTTGCAGCATTGCTCAGAGCCATCGGTCGGCAGGAGGATATGGGTAAACATGGCGCTCTCCATGGGGAACCCATCTCCAAGCTACTGCACTGCACAGAGTGCCTCTATCGTGGAAAACGATAGGACGGGTGCGCTTTTTCAGCCAATGCGGAAATACGATCGTTCGTTTCTTGACATGGCAGGAAGCGCCGCTAGGCGCGTTGGCAGGACTGCCGGTAGCGTGATGGCGACGCATCCAGTTGCACGGCAAAGCGCCGGCTGAAGTGACTTGGGCTGGCGAAGCCGCAGCGCTCAGCAATCGTTGCCAGCGGCAGAGTCGTGGTGCGCAGCAACTCTTGCGCACGGGCCAGGCGCCGCTGCATCACCCATTCATGCGGCGCCACGCCGAACGAGGTGCGAAACATCCGCGCGAAGTGGAATTCCGACAGGTTTGCCTCCGCGGCCAACTGGCCGAGCGATAGTGGCAGGTGCAGCTCGGCCTCGATACGCGCGGCAATACGGCGGCATACGTGCGGTGCCAGCCCGCCGCGCACGGCCAGCGCACGCGTGCGGCCCTGCGTCTGCACCAGGTATGACAGCGTGTCGTTGGCCAGCGCATTGGCTCGCATGCGGTCATCCAGGTCCGTCCAGTCGAGTTGGGCGATGCGCGCGCACGATTGCGCGAGGAGTGCGTCCTCGATGAAGGTGCGGTCGTGCAGGGTGAACAGGCGCGGCTCGGCATCGAGCAGGCGCACCGCATGCCCCGCCAGCGCGTCAGGCGCGAAGTACAGGTGGACGAAGCGCATCGGTTGCTCGATCACCCAGGCCGATTCGTGCTCGGCCGGCAGCATGCACACGCGCCCCGGTGCGCCGAACAGGTTTGGCAGATCCTGCCGGTGCGTGGTGTAGCCGCCTTGCAGATAGACCGACAGCGTGTGGTGGCCCGGTTGGGTGTAGCGCGCCTCGTCGTGTTCGTTGCGCCAGATGGCGGCGGTTACGCCGTCGCCCAGGTTGGCGACGCGCTCCAGCGATGCGCGCGAACCGCGCGCGAGCGTGCCGAACACGCTGGCGTCAGCGGTCACGCATGGGTCGGGCGAGGAGGGGCTGGGAGCGGGGCGCACGCGACGATGTTACCAACGATGGCGCCGCCATGCGCGTGTGCGAGCGCAGCGTGCGGCTAACCCGTGCAGAGGTGGCGTGCTACCGCGCCGGCCAGGCCCACGCCGTCCACGCGACGCCAGCCCGCATCGTTGCCGGATTCCGTCTCGCTGACGGTGATGGCACCCTGGTACAGCTTGGCGCGCGAGATGGTGAACTGCCGGCTGCCGCAGTCGATGGTGTAGAGGAAGTCGGCCATATCGCCACGGAAGGCGCCGAACATGCGCTGCAACGAACGCGTGCCCGCGCGGTTGGTTGCTTCGACGCGCACCCACGCGCTGACGGGGCCGCTGGGCATGCGGTGCACGCTGCCGACATCGAGCGCAGCGCGGCTGTCCGGTTGCGGGGGCAGGGCGATCCAATGCTCGGCGCAAGCAACCTGGATGGTCAGACTGGCCAGGCCGGCCAGCACGGCGGCACGAACGAGGCGCGCGGTTGTCATCATCGGGTCTTGCTGTTGCCCGGCACTGGGATGGCGACCGCGTCGGAATGGCTGCAGGCCATGGTTACGCCAGCCTTGTCGACGTCGACCAGTACGGCACCGGGCTTGTCGGTGTTGCTGGGCGTTCCGGCCAGACTGCCCGACAAGCGCTGCATGATGGCTTGGCAGGTGGGGGCCTTGATCTTCTTGGCCGGAGGCGCCGGTGTGGGGGCTGCGTGGTCGGCGGCAGTCACCGCGCTGGCGGTTTTCGTGGCGGGCGGCGTAGCGGCATGCACGTGCGGCAGCGCGACCAGCGCGGTCAGGGCAGTCACGGCGACGAGTAGCCATTTGGCGTGCCGCGAGAATGGCTGGTGAAAGGGGCGGCGGGGGGAGAACGACGGCATGGCGGTCAAGGCACGGGTATCCAGATGCGCCTGCGAACAATGCAATAGACAGGCAGGGTCCTTCGACAATAACGGCACATCATCGAGAAACTTGACGCGACAATCTGCCTCATGAGTCGTCTGGAGGTCACCTGTGCGTGATTCGCCCTGCGCAAAATGTTTCATATGATCGACATAATCGGCAATGCCGGAACATTCGTACCGGCGTTCCGATCAACCAATATGTTGGGGAGATTTCTCGATGTCATTGGCATCGAGAAGGACGAGGCTGCTCGAAGGTCCGGATGCCCAGGCGGGACAAGCAGCAGAGGGGTTCGTGAAGTGCCAAAAAATGGGTGTCGAAAAATAAAGGATGGATAACCCTGCCTTTTCCGCCCTTTGTTTTTTTAGGCGTAACACTATTATTCAGAGCACGGAAGCAATGTCGTGGCAGCGATCGCCACATGGCTTCATGGGTCGGTTCTCCTCTCTGGAACAGATCGACACGGTCCAGAGATTTCAACCCGCGCCTCGTCAACTGAGCGCGGGTTTTTCTTTGCGGTCACATCGACGTGAGGGGCGTCGCCATGTCAGGATCAGGGGCATCGCGACGTGACTCTTCAGTTTTTCGTGAGCACGCCGTTTTGGATAGGGTCGAGACGGGGGTTCTCTGCCTTCCGTGTCTCCGTTTTCTGTTGTCGTCGCTGACCTAGCAATCCAGCAATCGTATCCCGATGACCTGTTCCATTCCGGCAGATGCCGGAGCTTCTCCTGTTGACGCCGCGCCGGTCGCTGAGGCCGTGTCACGTCCGGTGATGGGCGCGGCCGGCAGCGAAGGGGCTGTCGGGGATACCGCCGACGTTCAGGCCAAGGATGCAGACTTCGATGCGCTGGCGCGGCTTTCGTCCGATGCCGTCTTGCTGACGGTGGAGGGGCGGGTCGTACGTGCCAACGCGGTCGCAGCCCGCCTGATGGGCGCTCAGACGCCGACGCAGTTGGCGGGTGTGCAACTCGCCAGCCTGATTCACTCGGATGATCTTGTTCAGGCCCTGCCGCGCCTGGCGCGCATGGTGCACGGCGGTTTGCACGCCCAGCCCGCGCGGCCCATCGAGCATCGCCTGGTGCGGGCGGACCACACCCACGTGCTGGTCGAGAGCGTTGCCGCCGCGTGCGAGCACGAAGGCCAGCCCGCGATGATGGTGGTGCTGCGCGAAGCCGGCTCGCGCCATGCGCTCGAACGCAATGCGGTGCAGGCCCGTGCCGAGGCCTTGCAAGCGCGTCGTCTGCTTGCCTCGGAGAACGCCGTGCTTGCGCAACTCGCTTCCAATGCGGCGCTGTCGACCGTGCTGCGCCACTTGTGCCTCTATGTCGAACAGGTCTATCCGAATGCCATGGCGGCCGTGTTGCTGCTGGATGCGGACAGCCCGGCCGACAGCCAGACCCTGCGAGTGGCCGCCGCCCCCACGCTGCCCGCCACCTACGCCGCCACGCTGGAGAACACCCCGGTCAGCCCCAGCGCCGGTGCGTGCGGCTGCGCCGTGTACCTGGGCGACGCAGTGTTCGTTGGCGACATCGCGACCGATCCGCGCTGGCAGCACGAACGTACCGCTGCGCTGGCCACGGGCTTTGCCGCGGCGTGGGCGCTGCCCATCCGCTCCTCGCGCGGCGACAAGCTGGGCGCGCTCGCGTTGTTCTATCGCCAACCCCGCATGCCGACCGAAGAAGACCAGCATTTCCTGGACGACGTCACCCACCTGGCCGGCGTTGCCATCCAGAAAGACGCCATCGAGCGCGGCTTGGCCGAGAGCGAAGAGCGCTACCGTCTGGCCATCTCGCACCTGAACGAAGGGGTATTGATCCAGTCGCTGGACGGTGTGGTGCTGGCCGCCAACGCCAGCGCCGAGCGCATTCTGCGCGTGCGCCCCGGCCAACTCGTTGGCCGCAACCGGCTGGACCCGCTGCAGCGTGTGGTCGACGAAGACGGCAAGGAGATTGCGCACGATGTGCTGCCTTCGCAGATCGTGAAGCGCAGCGGCGAGCCGATCCTGGGCAGGGTCTACGGCCTCCTGCTCAAGACCGGCGAGTTGATCTGGATTCGCGAGAACATCATCCCGATACGCCGCCATGGCGACCCGGCGGTCAGCACGGTGATGCTGTCGTTTGCCGACATCACCGACATCAAGCGTGCAGAGCAGCGCCTGCGCCATCTGGCCTCGCACGATGCGCTCACCGGCCTGAACAACCGCAGCTTCTTCATCGCCCATCTGGAAGGCGCCATCGAGCGCGCGCGTGACGAAAGCCGCGAGCTGGCGCTGTTCTTCCTGGACCTGGACCGCTTCAAGAGCGTGAACGACACCGCCGGCCACGCCTGCGGCGACACGCTGCTGCAAAGCGCCGCCGCGCGCCTGACCGACTGCATTGGCCCTGGCGACGTGATCGCCCGCCTGGGCGGCGACGAGTTCGTCATCCTCGTCGAGCAGCGCGTCGAGGGCAAACGCATCGCCTTGCTGGGCGAACGCCTGCTGCAGGCGATGCGCGAGCCGTTCGACACCGTCAACGGGCGCTATTACCTGGGGGTGTCGGTCGGGGTGGCACTGTATCCGCACGACGGCCTGAGCGGCTCCGACCTGCTGCGCTCGGCCGATGCCGCCATGTACCGCGCCAAGCAGAACGGCCGCAACCGCGCGCAGTTCTACACCGCCGAGCTCAACGCCCGCCTGCAGCGCCGCTACCTGCTGGAGAACGCGCTGCGCGACGCGCGCGACAACAACGAGCTGCAACTCGTCTACCAGCCCAAGTACGATCTCGCCAGCCACCGCATCGTCGGTGCCGAGGCGCTGCTGCGTTGGAACAGTGCCAAGCTGGGGGCGATCTCGCCGGTGGAGTTCATTCCGGTGGCCGAGGAGACCGGGCTGATCGTGCCGATCGGCGAATGGGTGCTGCGTCGCGCGTGCGAGCAGGCCGTGACTTGGTACGAGGCGCTCGGCTACGACTTCCGCATGGCGGTCAACCTGTCGGCGCGGCAGTTCCAGGCCGGCGACGTGGTGCCAATGATCGAGCAGACGCTGGCCGAGACCGGCCTGCCGCCCACCGCGCTGGAAGTGGAAATCACCGAAAGCTTGCTGATGGGCGGCGCCGACGAGGTTCGCCCGATGTTCGACGCCCTCACCGCACAAGGCATCCGCATCTCCATCGATGATTTCGGCACGGGGTATTCGTCGCTGTCGTACTTGCAGCGCTTTCCGATCAGCAACGTCAAGATCGACCGCTCGTTCATCACGGGCATTCCGGGCGACCCGGATTCGGTGGCGCTTACCGAGGCCATCGTCGCCATGGCACGGGCCCTGGGCATGACCGTGACCGCCGAAGGCGTGGAAGACGCCGATCAGGTGGAATTTCTCGCCAAGGCCGGCTGCCAGGAGATCCAGGGTTACTACATCGGCAAGCCGGTGACGGCCGAAGGTTTCGATCGGCTGCTGCGTGCGCACCTGTCGGTGGTGGATGCCGGGGTGAGGGCGGCACTCGGCTGATCGGTCCGGCCTGCCACTGCGGCTGACCATTCGCGGCGGGCATTCTGCCGTTCGTCGCAATTCGCTCCCGCGTGCGGGAACCGGCACCTAAGCTGGCGGCATTCCAATAGGGAGACCGCCATGCTCGAATCCTTCGCCTCCATCGTGTCGCATACGCCCGTCTGGGTGTTCGTGGTGTTTGCCGGCTTGATCGGAATCGGCCTGCGCCAGATGCAGCCGCGCGTGGTATCGCGCCGCCGCTTGATCGTGCTGCCGCTGCTGATTGCGGCGTACTCGCTCTACGGCGTGGCGATGGCGAGCCACGGCAGCGCGCTCGCCCTGGCAGTGTGGCTGGCGGCTGTCTGCGCGGCGTTTTTGCTCACGCGGCTGCTGCCGCCCGCCGGTGCCGTTGCCGAGTCGGCAGCCACCGTGCGCGTGGCCGGGAGCTGGATGCCGATGGTGGTGATCCTCGGTCTGTTCTGCGCCCGCTACGCCTACAACGTGATGCTGGCAATCCATCCGGAAGTCATGCATTCCAGCGGCTTCATGACGCTGTTCAGCGCGCTGTTCGGCTTCCTGGGCGGGTTGCTGCTCTCGCGCTCGGTCCTGCTGCATGCGCGCACGCCACAGCTGATGACCGCCTGATAGCGCACACGCGCCGATCGGTTCCGGATTGGCACGCGGTTGATCGGAGTTAACATCCGCATGTTGCAATCTCCATCCAATATGAGACGACATGCTGGAACTCGACGGCACCATCTGGCTGCGCGCCGGTGAAGACAACTGGGGTGGCCGCGGCCGCATTGAACTGCTGGCCGCCATCGGGCAGAAGGGCTCCATCACGGCGGGTGCCAAGGCCGTGGGCCTGTCCTACAAGGCCGCCTGGGACGCCATCGACACCATGAACAACCTGGCCGGCGAGCCGCTGGTGGTGCGCACCACGGGCGGCAAGGGCGGTGGCGGCAGCGTGCTCACGCCGCGCGCCCAGCGGTTGATCGACAGCTTCCGCGTGCTGGAAGCGGAGCACCGCCGCTTTGTCGATCGCCTGGATGCCGCAGCGCAGACGGCCAGCGAAGACGTTGGCCTCCTGCGCCGCCTGATGCTGCGCACCAGCGCGCGCAACACGCTGTTCGGTACCGTCGAAGCCGTGGCAACCGGCGCCGTCAATGATGCGGTGACGCTGCGTCTGCCCGGCGGTCAGGCCGTGGTGGCCACCATCACACAGGAAAGCACGCAAGCGCTGGGGTTGGCGCCTGGCGTGCAGGCCGTTGCGCTCATCAAGGCGCCGGCCGTGATGCTGCAGCGCGGCGCGGGCGGGGCGGCCGGTTGGCGCCTCTCGGCCGAGAACCAGTTGCCATGTGTGGTGACGGAGATTCGCGAAGGTGCGGTGCAGGCCGAGGTGCGCCTGCGCTTGCAGGATGCAGGCGCGACACCCGCAGGAGAAACCGTCCTGGTGGCGATGCTCTCACGCACGGCAGTCCAGACGCTGGCCCTGGCCGAGGGCGTGGACGCCGTGGCTGTGTTCGAGGCATCCAGCGTGATCCTGGGCCTGGCCTAGCCGAAGACTGATGGCCGCAGCCAAGACCCTGCTGATCGTTTATCACTCGATGACGGGTGGCACGCGCCAGATGGCCGAAGCCGCGCAAGCCGGCGCGGCGGCAGAGGGCAGTGTGACGGTACGTCTGCTCCAGGCGGCGCAGGCAGGGCCCGACGACGTGCTGGCGGCAGACGGCTACCTCTTCGGCACCGCGGAAATCCTGGCCGCCATGAGCGGGCAGCTCAAGGATTTCTTCGACCGCAGCTACTACCCCGTGCTCGATCGTGTCAACGGTCACCCCTATGCGTGCCTGATCTGTGCCGGCAGCGATGGGCAAAATGCGGCGCGACAGATCGAGCGCATCGCCACCGGCTGGCGACTCAAGCCCATGGCCGAGCCGCTCATCGTCTGCACCCATGCGCAGACGCCGGAGGCCATTCTGGCCCCGAAACGGATCGATGCGGAAGCTCTGGAACGCTGCCGGGCGCTGGGCGAGGCCATGGCGGCGGGGCTGGCATTGGGGGTGTTCTAGCCGTTGGACACCACCGTCAGGTGCGGATAAGGCACCACGGTGGCGCTGCCTGGCGCCCGCACCGCATCGGCCACGATACGGCCGTCGCGCAGCTCGAATACGTGGTCGCCGAAGATATCCACATCCGCCGGATCGTGCGTGATCATCAGCATGGGTACATCCAGCCGCTGCTGCAGCGCTGCGAGGTCCGAGCGCATGCGCGTGCGCAGTGCCGGGTCCAGCGCGGCGAAGGGCTCGTCGAGCAGCAGCATCGACGGCTCGGCGATCAGCGCACGGGCCAGGGCCACGCGCTGGCGCTGCCCGCCGGAGACCTGCGACGGGTAGTTTGCGGCCACTGGGCCCAGCTCGAAGGCGTCGATCCAATGTTGCACGCGCGGGTCATACGTACGGCGCGACGGGTTGAGCCAACCGCGCTTGAGCCCGAAGGCGATGTTCTGCGCGACCGTCAGGTGGTGGAACAGGGCGTAGTCCTGGAAGAGATAACCGACGCGACGCTCCCGCGCGCTGAGGTTGACCCCTTCTAACTGGTCGAACAGCGTGCGGCCGCCCAGTACGATGCGGCCACGGTCGGGCGTCAACAGGCCGGCGATGGCCCGCAGCGTGAGGCTCTTGCCGGCGCCGGACGGGCCGTACAGCACCACGCGGCGGCTGTCGGAGCGCACGGCAACGTCCAGCGAGAACACGCGCGCGGCGCTCGTCAGCGTTTTCTGCACGGCAAGATCGATCATGACGAGGCTCATGCCGGTTGCTCCTGCAGGCTGGGCGCACGCCCTTGCAGCAGGCGACTGGCCACCACCAGCACCACGATGCAGGTGAGCGAGGTGATCAGCACCAGCGTGTTGGCGGTGGCGTCGTCTCCGGCCTGCACGGCTTCGTAGATGGCGACGGAGAGCGTTTGCGTGCGGCCGGGCAGGTTGCCCGCAATCATAAGCGTCGCGCCAAATTCGCCCAGCGCACGCGCAAACGCCAGCAGCACCCCGGCGGCGATGCCGCGTGCCGCCAGCGGCAGCGTCACGCGGAAGAACACGGCGGCCTCGGGCAGGCCCAGCACGCGCGCGGCGTTCTCCTGTTGATGATCAACGCCCTCGAAGGCCGCGCGGGCCGATTTCATGACCAGCGGAAACGCCACCACCGTTGAGGCGATCACGGCGCCCTGCCAGGTAAAGACGAGCTGGATACCAAGGCTGTCGAGCCATGCGCCGATCGGGCCGCGCCGGCCCAGCAGCACCAGCAAGTAATAGCCCAGCACCGTGGGTGGCAGCACCAGCGGCAGGGTCAGCAGCGAGTCGATCAGGTCGCGCAGGCGGCTGCGGGTGCGTGCCAACGCGTAGGCCGCAGCCACACCCAGGACGAGGTTGAGGACGGTCGCCCAACCGGCCACTTTCAATGACAGCAGCAGGGGCGTCCAGATGGAATCGGTCATGCGTTGCGAAATCGCTATGGGCCGCAGGAGGATCCCGTTGGTCGCCAGCGACGAATCAAGTGTGTTATGCGCAATATAGAGTTGACTATAACGGGCGGTCAATCCTTGAGCATTGATGTCCGGCATATGATCCTGCCACGGCGCCGGCTGGCCGGCCGAGCGGGTTTCCCAACATGACCGGAGGACGACAATGGCCGCCGCACATCGCTCGGATGGTTTGCAGGCAGTACGTTTTCCCCGCGCTGAAGACTTGGCGCCCCTACTGGACAGGCGCGCCACACTCAAGGGCGCGCAGCCCGGCATTTCCACCCCGCGAGCGCTTCCGTCCAGATTGACCTGGATGCGCGGCCCGCCCCGGGAGGGCGTGGCACCGTTGCCCGGGGCACGCCGACGCACTCTTTGAACGCGTTGCTCCGGACCACGCAGCCAATGGCGACCGCTCTTTCGTGCCGCTGCCGCCGGGCACGGAGATCATCCCGGTCGAAGAACATGCGCTGGTGTTCGAGTCCGCGCCGGCACAACCCGGCCGCCTGCACCTTGCCACGGAGCTGCTGGCCGCCCGTGGCGTGCCCGAACGCGCGCGCATCGTATCGGGGCTGCTGGGGCTGATGGGCTTTTCGTCGCTCACCTATGCTCTGACCGAGCGGCATGAAGGCGGGCCGCCGGCTGCTGCCATGCTGCAGAACTAGGTAGCACCGCGTTTCGCGCAGCGGTATTGCAATGAACGCTTGCTTGCCGTCGACCCACGCCTGCCGGTGGTGTTTGCTACCGGGTTGCCGCTGGTGTGGGATCTGGCATCGCTGGCGCGCAGCCAGCCGCGCATGGAGCCGGCGTTGCGCACGTTTCTGCAGGCGATGGACGAGCACGGCCTGCGCAGCGGCGTGATGTTCAGCCTGGGCGCGGGCAAGGGGACGAGCGACGCGGTGGTCAGCCTAGCATCGCCGCATGCGGGGCGCGAGTGGATCACCGATAGCGTGCTCGGCCAGTCGATCCTGTTCGGCACGGCGCTGCACCAAGTTTGGCGGACGCCGCTGCAAACGTTCACGCGCAACGCCCGCATGTGCCCGGCAGAGACCGCGTTGTCGGCCATTCAACGCAGGGTGGTGACTTGCCTGGCCGCCGGCATGAGCGACAAGGAGATCGCCATCAGGCTGCACACCACCGCGCACAACGTGGACTATCACCTGCGCCTGATCTGCCGCCGTTATGGCGCGTCCAACCGGGCGCAACTGGCCTACATTGCCGGTCGGCTGAACCTGATCTGATGGATGGAACGCTGCCGCCCTATAGGATCCCCTCGGAGCTGATTCCGCGGCAAACGTTGCCGGTATCCGTCAACTTCAAGATCGACCGCGCCAAACTGGCGCAGGATTACCGTGACATGCAGCTCAACCCAATCCGGCACACCGAGGGTGAACGCAATGGATGAACGCCGTTCTTCCTGGCGGTGTGCCGCGCTGGCCCTGGCCCTGTCCGGAATAGCGAAGGGCGGGGCGGTCGCGCAGGAGCTTGCCGGCGAGCCACTCGTCGATGGCTTACTCAAGCATCCGCTGCGGAAGACGCCGGGATTGGCGCTGGAGGCGCCGCAGTCACCGTCGAAGATCGGTTCGGGGCAGGATTCTTAGGCGCCCGGAACGCAGTGGCGACTCGGACATCGGCGTCGAGCAAACCTGCATTGAAAAACGCCTTGGCATGTGAGCGCGTGATCAAAAAAAAGCGCGGCCGAAGCCGCGCAGAGTCTCGCTTTCCAGAGAGAGAAGGAGAGAGTGTCCTTACTGTTGAGCCACCGTCGCTTGAGGCTTCGGCAGGTCACCCCACCCCCCGCCCAGCGCCTTGATCAGCCCCACCGTCGCATTCACGCGCGCACCGGTCAACTGCACGCCGATGCGTTCGGCCGAGAGCATGTTGCGCTCCGCGTCGATCACGTCCAGATAGTTGACCGAGCCCGCGTTATAGCGCGTGCGTGAGAGCTGCGCGGCGCGCGACGAGGCACGCACGGCGTCATCCTGGGCCTTGGATTGATCGGCCAGCAGGCGCAGGTCCGACAGGTTGTCTTCCACCTCGCGGAAGGCGACGAGCACGCTTTCGCGGTAATTGGCGACGTTCTCTTCATACGCGGCACGCGCTTGCTTCACGCCGGCGCTGCGGGCGCCACCGTCGAAGATCGGCAGCGACAGCGCGGTGCCGACCAGCGGCCCGAGAATCCACGTGCGGCTGCCCCACTTGAGGAGGTCGCCGATGTCGTGCGACTCGTAGCCGAAGCCGCCCGTGAGCTGCAGTTGCGGGAAGAACGCCGCACGCGCCACGCCGATGCGCGCGTTGGCCGCAGCCATCGAGCGTTCGGCGGCGGCAACGTCGGGGCGGCGCTCCAGCAGGGCGGAGGGCAGGCCGGCCGGTACGCGCACATCGGCCGATTGCAGCGGGTCTGTGCCCATCGTGAAATCGGCCGGTGCCTTGCCCAGCAGCGTTGCGAGCGCGTGTTCCAGCACCGCACGGCGGCGCTGTACGCCGATGCGGTCGGAGCGCGCCGTGGCCAGTTCGGCATCGGCGCGGGCGACGTCCAGTTCGCCAATGTCGCCCGTGTTGAAGCGGCGCTGCACCAGCTTGAGCGCCTCTTCACGGCCGACCAGCGTGCGCGAGAGCAACGCCTCTTCCGCATCCAGCGTGCGCAGGCTGAAGTACGTCTGCGCCACGTCGGCCTGCAATGACAGACGAGCCGCGCGGTACAGCGCTTCGACGCGCTCGGCGTCGGCGCCGGCGGCATCGATGTTGTTGCGCACGCGGCCGAACAGGTCGACCTCATACGCCACCGTGGACTGCGCGCGCCAGTACGTCTGCGGCTGCACGTTCGCGCCGACCGGCAAGCCGGCCGATGCCGCCGAAGCCCGCTGGCGCGTCGGGCCGAAGCCCGCATCCAGTTCCGGGAACAGCGATGCACGGTTGGCCTGCACGAACGCGCGCGCCTGCGTCACGCGGGCGGCGGCAGCGGCCAGCGTGGGGCTGGCTTCAGCGGCCTGCGCTTCGAGCTTGTCGAGCGTTGGGTCGTTGAAGATCTTCCACCATGCGCCGTCGGCGGGCAGGGCGGGCTCGGCGGTCTTCCACTTGCCTTGCTCGCCTGCGGTCAGGGGTGCATCAGCGGGTTGTGCCGCTTCCTTGAAGGCGTTGGGCGTGCCAACGTCCGGCTTCTCGTAGGTCGGGGCGAGCGAGCAGGCCGCGAGGAACAGCGCGGCGGCCAGCGCCAGCGGAGTCCAGCGGCCCGTGCGCATGGCCGGACCTGTTTGTTGTTGTGTCGACGCGTTCATAACGATGTCTTGATGAGTGTTGACCTTAGTGCTGGGCCGACGGTACGGGCAGCGCACCATCCAGGTCCAGATCACGATCGGGTGCATCTTCCGAGCGCTGGCCGCGGCGTGCCGCCAGCGTGCGCAGCAGCACGTAGAACACCGGCGTGAGGAACAGGCCGAACAGCGTCACACCCAGCATCCCCGCGAACACGGCCACGCCCATGGCATGACGCATTTCCGCACCGGCGCCGGTCGACAGCACCAGGGGCACCACGCCCATGATGAAAGCGATCGACGTCATCAGGATCGGGCGCAGACGCAGGCGGCAGGCCTCGATGGCGGCTTCCACGATGGTGCGACCTTGCAGCTCGAGCTCGCGCGCAAACTCCACGATCAGGATGGCGTTCTTGCACGCCAGCCCCACCAGCACCACCAGACCGATCTGCGTGAAGATGTTGTTGTCTCCATGCGAGAGCCAGACGCCCAGCATGGCGGCGAACAGGCTCATCGGCACGATCAGGATCACGGCCAGCGGCAGCGTCAGGCTTTCGTACTGCGCAGCGAGCACCAGGAACACCAGCAGCACGCAGATCGGGAAGATCCACACGGCCGAGTTGCCGGCCAGGATCTGCTGATACGTCAGGTCCGTCCACTCGAAGCGCACGCCCTTGGGCAGCGTTTCATGCGCGATGCGTTCCACGGCCGCCTGTGCTTGGCCCGACGAGAAGCCCGGGGCCGGGCCACCGTTGATGTCGGCAGCGGTGTAGCCGTTGTAGCGCACGACCATGTCCGGCCCGAAGCCTTGCGACACGCGCAGCAGCGACGACAGCGGAACCATCTCGCCGGCGGTGTTGCGCGTCTTCAGTTGCAGGATGTCTTCTGCATGGGCGCGGAACGGCGCGTCTGCCTGCACCTTCACCTGATACGTGCGGCCGAAGCGGTTGAAGTCGTTCACGTACAGCGAGCCCAGGTACACCTGCATCGTGTCGAACACATCCGTGACCGGCACGCCAAGCTGCTTGGCCTTCACGCGGTCCAGATCAGCATTCAACTGCGGCACGTTGATCTGGTAGCTCGAGAACGATGGGCCCAGCTCAGGCGTCTTGCGTGCCTTGGCCATGAAGGCCTGCGTGGCGGCAAAGAGTTGCTCGTAGCCGACCGAGCCGCGGTCTTCCAGTTGTAGCTTGAAGCCCCCCACCGTGCCGAGGCCTTGCACCGGCGGCGGCGGGAACACGGCAATGAAGGCGTCCTTGATGGCGCCGTATTGCTTGTTCAACTGGCCTGCAATCGCACCGCCCGACAGGTCGGCACTCTTGCGCTGGTCAAACGGTTTGAGCGTGACGAACACGATGCCAGCGCTCGGGCTGTTGGTGAAGCCGTTGATGGACAGGCCCGGGAAGGCCACGGCGCTTTCCACGCCGGGGTGCTTCAGAGCGATGTCGGACATGCGGCGGATCACGTCTTCTGTGCGGTCAAGCGAGGCGCCGTCCGGCAGCTGCGCGAAGCTCACGAGGTATTGCTTGTCCTGCATCGGCACGAAGCCGCCCGGCACCTTGTTGAACAGCAGCGCGGTCGCCCCGATCAACGCCAGGTAGATGCCCAGCATTACCGCCTTGCGGCCGATCACGCGCGAGGTGCTGCGGCCGTACGATTCGGATGCGGCACCAAACACGCGGTTGAACGGACGGAAGATCCAGCCCAGGCCCTTGTCCATCGTGCGCGCTAGCCAATCCTTCGGCGCGTCATGGCTCTTGAGCAGCAGGGCGGCCAGCGCCGGCGACAGCGTGAGCGAGTTGAAGGCCGAGATGACGGTCGAGATGGAGATCGTCAGTGCGAACTGCTTGTAGAACTGACCGGTCAGGCCCGTCATGAAGGCCAGCGGCACGAACACGGCAATCAGCGTCAGGGCAATGGCGATGATCGGGCCGCTCACCTCGCGCATGGCCTTGTACGTGGCCTCGCGCGGCGATAACCCTTCGGCGATGTTCCGCTCGACGTTTTCCACCACCACGATGGCGTCGTCCACCACGATCCCGATCGCCAGCACCAGCCCGAACAGCGACAGCGCATTGATCGAGAAGCCGAACATCAGCATCAGGCCGAACGTACCGATGATGGACACCGGCACCGCCAGCAGCGGAATGATCGATGCGCGCCACGTCTGCAGGAACAGGATCACCACCAGCACCACAAGCGCCACCGCTTCCAGCAGCGTGTGCGTGACGGCTTCGATACTGGACCGGACGAACTGCGTCGGGTCATAGACGATGCGGTAGTCGACGCCTTCGGGAAAGTCTTCCTTCAGCTCGGCCATCGTCTTGCGCACGTCATCCGAAATCTGCAGCGCATTGGAACCCGGTGCCTGGAAGATCGGAATGGCCACCGCCTGCTTGTTGTCCAGCAGCGAGCGCAGGCCATATTCCGACGCAGCCAGCTCGATACGGGCCACGTCACGCAGGTACGTGACGGCGCCATCGGGCGAACTCTTCAGGATGATGTCGCCGAACTCCTGCTCGGTCTTCAAGCGGCCCTGTGCGTTGACGGACAGTTGCAGGTCCGTGCCCGGCACCGACGGCGAGCCGCCGATCACGCCCGCTGCCACCTGCACGTTCTGGTCACGGATGGCCTTGACCACTTCGTTGGCAGTCAGGCCACGCTCGGCCACCTTGTTCGGGTCGAGCCACACGCGCATCGAATAGTCACCCGAGCCGAACAGTTGCACCTGGCCGACGCCGCTGATACGCGCCAAACGGTCTTTGACGTTCAGCACGGCGTAGTTGCGCAGGTACGTCATGTCGTAGCGGTCGTTGGGCGACAGCAAGTGCACCACCATCGTCAGGTCGGGGCTGCTCTTGACGGTGGTCACGCCCAGGCGTTGCACCACGTCGGGCAGACGCGGCAGCGCCTGCGACACGCGGTTCTGCACGAGCTGCTGTGCCTTGTCCGGGTCGGTGCCCAGCTTGAAGGTGACCGTCGTGGTCAGGTTGCCGTCGCTGTTGGCCTGCGACTGCATGTAGAGCATGTTTTCGACGCCGTTGATCTGTTCTTCGAGCGGCGAGGCGACGGTCTCGGCAATCACCTTCGGGTTGGCGCCCGGGAACTGCGCGCGCACCACCACCGAAGGCGGCACGACCTCGGGATACTCCGAGATCGGCAATCGCCAGATCGAGATGATCCCGATCAGCAGGATCAGCGTGGATAACACGCCCGCAAAGATCGGGCGGTCCACGAAAAATTTAGAGAAGTTCATGGCTGTGAGCGATGAGTTTCAGTCGCAATCAGGCGCGGTCGGCCGGAAGGCGTTGGGCGTTGGCTGCGGTCTTGGCGTTCGCGGGCTTGGTTTCAGCCTTGGCGGCAGGTGCGGCGGGTGTGTCGGCTTTGGCTTCGGCGGCGAGTTCGGCCGATTGGGCCGGTGCGTCAGGTTGTGCCCCCGGCAGCACCACGCGCTTGGTGACCAGGCTATCCATGGTCACCGTGTTGGGTGCCACGGCGTCGCCCGGGCGCACGCGCTGAATGCCGTTGACGACAATGCGCTCGCCGGCCTTCAGGCCCGACTTGACCACGCGCAGGCCGTCAATGGAGGCGCCCAGCACAACCGGGCGATAGCTCGTCTTGTTGGCGGCATCCACCACCAGGACGAACTTCTTGTCCTGGTCCGTACCGATGGCCTTGTCGGTGATGAGGATGGCGTCGTGCGGTGCCCCGGTGCTCATGCGCACGCGGGCGTAAAGACCCGGCGTGAGGCGGCCGTCGGCGTTGTCCAGCGTGGCGCGCACGCGGATGGTGCCCGAGCGCACGTCCAGCCGGTTGTCGACGGACTGGATCACGCCTTCGCGCGTGTAGCCGTCTTCATTGGCCAGCCCGATGTAGACCGGCGTCTTTGCACCCTGGGCCGCCTTGGCGGAGTAGCGCAGGTAGCTTTGTTCATCCGCATCGAACGCCACGTACATCGGCGAGACCGATACCAGCGTCGTCAGCACCGGCGCAGCACCACCGGCGGAGACGACGTTGCCGACAGTGATTTCTGCGCGCGACACGCGGCCCGCGACCGGCGCCACGATGTGCGTGTACTCCAGGTTCAGCCTGGCGGCTTCCAGCGCGGCGGCGGCGCCTTGCAGGTTGGCTTGTGCTTCGCGTGCGGCGTTTTCCTTCTCCTCAAACTCGCGGCGCGCGATGGCGTTGTCGGCCACCAGCTTTTGCGCACGGTCCAGCTCCGAAGTGGTGTAGGCCACGCGCGATTTGGCGGCGGTCAACGCAGCCTGCGTGCGGGCCACTTCGGCCGCATAGGGACGCGGGTCGATGGTGAACAGCGCGTCGCCCTTCTTGACGATGCTGCCGTCCTTGAAGCGGACGGCGGTGACGGTGCCGCTCACCAGCGGGCGGACTTCAACGCGTTGAACGGCTTCGATGCGGCCGGAAAACTCGTCCCATTCGGAAACGTTCTTGGCCAGCACCGGCGCCACATCCACCGGCGTGGCGGCGGGGGCGGCCGCTGGCTGCTGCGATGCGCCGGCACTGGAGACCAGACCGTAGGTGCCCACAGCTGCAACGCCGAGCACGGCGGCAACCGAAATGGCGAGTGTGCGTTTGGACAGGCTCATGATGACTCTCTCGATTTTGTTGGGGTAAGCAAAGAGAAAAGACTGGATCAAAGCGCTTTGGCCGCAGCGTAGAAATACGCGGGCGGCCTCGCACTCCGTTTCTTGTTGTATGGGTTCAGCCAGGCGTCTCCCCGGTCGGGTCAATGGAGGTGCGGTCCTTCCGGTCCGCACGTGGACGGCGTTTGCGGGGTGCTGCTGCCTGCCGCGTCATCCCGAGGTGCCAGCGCAGGAAGCACGTCATCTCGTCTTGCGCCACTGCGCTCATGGCAATCGAGTCATGGCAGGCCTCGTTCACGCGCACGACCTGCGTGACGACGCCCGCCTCAATCAGGCACGCGGCATAGCGCTCGGCTTCGGTGCGCAGCAGGTCTTGCGGCGCGGTGAGCAGCAGGGCGGGGGGCAGGCCCTGCAGGCGGCGCGATTCCACCGGCGCGGCGTAGGGGTGCACGCGCTCCGTCGGCCGGGGCAAGTACTGGCGATAGCAATCGGCGCAGACTTCGGCCGAGTTGTCGGCATCGGCCAGGTGGTCTGGGCGTACGCGGGCCATGGTCGGATCGAGCATCGGCGCGATCAGGACCTGCGCGCGCAGGTTCGGGCCGCCACGGTCGCGCGCAATCATCGACAGCGCGGCAGACAGGTTGCCGCCTGCGTCATGTCCGGCCACCGCGATGCGGCGACGGTCGATGCCCCATGCCTCGGCATGGTCGGCCATGCAGCACAGCGCGGCGTACACATCTTCCGGCGCGGCAGGGAAGGGCGCAGCCGGCGCCAGCGAGTAGCCAACCGTGACCACCACCGCCGGCAAGGTGGCGGCAAGGAGGCGCGCCGGCGCATCGGCATCGTCAATCGAGCCGCGCACGAAACCACCGCCGTGCAGGTACAGCACGCCGGGGCGGCGCAGCGGCGCGGCGGCATCGTCGGCGTGCATTTCAGGGCGGAACACACGCAGGCGGATGCGGCTGGCGTAACCCTGCGTCCAATAGTCTTCGGTTGTGACGTCGCGCGGCAGTGGCACCGCGCCGGCCGTTTCCTTGCACGCGGAAGCTTGCTCAGGCAGCGTTGATGCTGCACCGCGCAAATTGTTATTCAGTGCAACATTTGTGGCGGCGGGCGTGGCGTACGGTCGTGCTGGACGAACAGCGGCCTGTGCCGCATCGCTGGTGAGCGAACGATCCGAAACAACGAGGCGCGGAGGAGAAGAACCCATGATGTCAGGCGGGGCTTACCTTTGCGGATAACCCGGATATCGATGGGCTGAATGATGGTGATTAGACGAACGCGGATAAATGCCTATAATCAGACATCACTATTAGTTGCAGCCGAACAATCAAAATTTACGGTTGTGCTACAAAGTGTCATTGCTCGAGGCCGATCTTGTTGCACTGCGAAAACCCGTAGTCGCCGCCTTCCTGATCGCGCCAACCGGGTGCACCCCTTCAGACTCCACTGGTTGTACGCATTGCCGTTTTGATCTCGGCAGTGCGCACGCTCCGTGGAGTCCGACCCTCAGGAGCCGCAGATGGATCGATTGCAGGCCATGCAGGTTTTCACGCGTGTCGTGGAGGCCAGCAGTTTCACCAAGGCTGCCGACAGCCTTCAGTTACCCCGCGCCACGGTGACGAACCTGGTGCAAAGCCTTGAGGCGCACCTCGGCGTGCGCCTGCTGCACCGGACCACGCGCCGCGTGAATGTCACCGCCGATGGCGCTGCGTACTACGAGCGCTGTGTGCGTCTGCTCGGCGATCTGGAAGAGACCGAGGCTGCGTTCTCGCAAAGCGCATCGGGCGCACGTGGCACCTTGCGCATCGACGTGCCTGCGTCGATTGGCAAACGGTTGCTTGTGCCGCGCATTCGCGATTTTCACGAGGCGTACCCCGATCTTCAGTTGGAGATCGGCATGAGCGATCGCACCGTCGATCTCGTGCAGGAGGGTGTGGATTGCGCCGTGCGCGGTGGCGAGTTGCAGGACTCCAGCCTCGTCGCGCGCCGCATCGGCCAACTATCGATGGTCAATTGCGCGTCGCCGGAATACCTTGCGCGCTGCGGCACGCCCAAGACGTTGGAAGACCTGCAGGACCACACGGCGGTGAATTACTTCTCTGCGCGCAACGGCCGCCGCATGGACTGGGATTTCGTGATCGATGGGCAGAAGCAGATCCACAAGGTGCGCGGCATGGTGTCCGTCAATGATGCCGAATCGGCAGTGGCATGCGGCCTGCATGGCCTGGGGCTGCTGCAGACCTCGCGCTTCCTGGTGTACGAGCACCTGATGTCGGGCGCGCTGGTGGAAGTGCTGCCGGATCATATTTCCGAGCCGGTGCCTGTGTCGGTGGTGTATCCGCACAACCGACACCTGTCGCCCAAGGTGCGGGTGTTTGTGGACTGGGTGGCGACGCTGTTTGCCGACCATCCGTGCCTGCAGCTCAAGGAAAATCCGCGGCTGCAGATTGTTAGCGCCGCCTGAACAGTTATTTCTGCAAAGTCGCATTTATCAGACGGGAGCAACGATCTATTCTGCCCTCCAAGCGCAACAACGAGCGCAACGAACAAGGAACAGATCATGAACTCCCGCCTCTTCTCCGCTTTCTCCCGCCGCGCCGTTCTGGCCATGGTGGCCACCGTATCGGCTTCCGCCGCACTGCTGTCGGCCCAGCCGGCCGCCGCTTCGGTCCAGCCCAATTTCGACGCCCCGTCCGCCACGCAGGCTGGCCACTTCGACCCCTACACCCAGGGCGCTGCCGCCAAGTTCGACCCATACACGCAAGGCACGGATCGCCAAGCCGACACCTACGGCTACCTCTCGTGGAACGGCGATACGAGCTATCCGAAGGACAGCTCTGCATCGCGCGCTTAAGCTGTCCAGCAGTTTTTTTCCTCCTCCCTTGTTTGCGGCGTGGTTTTTTGAAGCCACGCCGCTTTTTCATTTCCGCGCTGACTTAGGTGCCGACAGGCCCTTAGGAGTATCGTGGCAGGCATGCAGACCGTCGCTTTCACATTCGATGCCAGCCTGACGCCGCTTCTGCCGCCCGCCTTGCGCGGGCGGACTGCCGCGCGCACGTGGGCACAAGGCGCCACCTTCAAGCATGCCATCGAGACACTCGGCGTGCCGCATACCGAGGTGGGGCGGGTGATGCTGGACGGCCGTGCCGAGGCGCTGGAGGCCATGCTGCCGACACGCGGCCACGTTGCCGTCTCCGGGGTGGAGCCCACATTGCCGGACGCACCGCTGCACTTCCTGTGCGACGCACATCTGGGCGCTACCGCGCGCCTGCTGCGCATGGCCGGCTTTGATACCGCCTACGACAACAATTACGCCGACGCCGCCATCGAAGTGCTGGCCCTGGACGAAGACTGGATCGTGCTCTCGCGCGACCGTGAATTGCTCAAGCGGCGCGGCATCCGTCGTGGCGCGTTCATCCGCGCGCAGGAACCCGGGGCGCAGATGCGCGAGATCGTCGCGCGCTACCGGCTGGCCAATGCGGCACGGCCGTTCTCGCGCTGCCTGAAATGCAACGCGCCGCTGCGCCTACTGAGCGCGGAAGAGGCCGCCGGCAGCGTGCCGCCGCGCGTGCGCGAGCGGCAGCACCTGTTCAGCACGTGCGACGTCTGCCGACGCATCTACTGGCCGGGTTCGCATTGGGCGCGCATGAACACCGTGCTGGCTGGCATGTTCATGCCCCCGGCCGACGAGGCACCCGAGGCCGTCGAGCGCATCCTGCGCAGTGGCTGCGCGGGCGCTTGAACGCAAAAAACCCGCCGCACATCACTGCGGACGGGGTCTTGTTCAACGTGCAATCGCTCAGACCAGGCTCAGGCGCACGTCGATGTTGCCGCGCGTGGCGTTCGAGTATGGGCAGACGATATGGGCGCGCTCGATCAGCGTTTGCGCTTCGGCGCGGTCCATGCCCGGCAGGCTGATCGCCAGGTCCACCTCAATACCGAAGCCGTTCGGGATACCGCCAATGCCCACGCTGCCTTGCACGCTGGCATCTGCGGGCATGCGCAGCTTGTCGCGTGCGGCCACGAACTTCATCGCGCCGATGAAGCAAGCGCTGTAGCCGGCCGCAAACAACTGTTCAGGGTTGGTGCCTTCGCCGCCCGCACCGCCGAGTTCACGGGGCGTGGCCAGACGCAGATCCAGTCGGCCATCGCTGGTGATGGCGCGGCCGTCACGGCCACCGGTAACGTTGGCTTGAGCACGGTAGAGGACGTTTTCGATCGACATGGCGGTTCTCCTTGAGAAGGGTGGGAAAACATGCAGCGGCTGTCGGGGCCGATGCACTGAGAGTAAAGTCGCTTGCTATTAAATTGCGTGCAATATATTGGATTCAAAAAAACGGATGCGTTGCGGCATCCGCCGGGGTGTTCAATTCAGGCCGCGTGCTTGAAGAGCTTGCCGCGTATGTCATTCAACTGCGTTCGCAGTGCCTCCAGCTCGCCAGGCGCAAATTCCATGGCAGCGCCCAGGCAGGTCGGGATGTCCTTGGCGCGATCTTCCAGGCGCCTGCCTGCGGCCGACAGCGAGATGATCACCTGCCGCTCATCCGCCTCCGAGCGCCGACGTTCGATCAGGCCTGCCGTCTCCAGCCGCTTCAGCATGGGCGTAAGGGTGGCGGAATCGAGAAACAAACGATCGCCGATTTCTGACACGGTCTGCGCGTCGCGCTCCCATAGCACCAGCATCACAAGGTATTGCGGATACGTCAGGCCCAGCGGCTTGAGCAGTGTCCGATACACCTTGTTGAGCCCGATCATGGTCGAGTACAGCGCAAAGCACAGTTGCTGATCCAGGGCCAGGTTGGGGTGCGAGAGAGCGGTCTTGCGTGCATCCATGCCCGGCATATTAGATAGTGCGCTATCTAATAGCAAGCTAATTTTGTGTAACAGCCGATGTGACGCCGCGTGCTGAGTGTGCGGGCGAGTTGCGCAGGTCGGCCACGAAGCGCTCGCGCCAGACCGTGAGATTGGCCGAGCGCAGTCGATCCATCATGTGGGCGTAGCGCGCCTTGCGTTCCTCCAGCGGCATCGTCAATGCGCGGTTCAGCGCCTCGGCCATGCCGCGCGTGTCGTACGGGTTGACGATGAGTGCGGCGTCCAGTTCGCGCGCCGCACCGGCAAAGCGCGAGAGCACCAGCACGCCGGGGTCTTCCGGGTCTTGCGCGGCGACATATTCCTTGGCGACCAGGTTCATGCCATCGCGCAGCGGTGTCACGTAGCCGATGTGCGCGCTGCGGAACAGCGCCATCAGCACGCGCCGTTCGTATTGCTTGTTGATGTAGCGGATGGGAGTCCAGTCCAGCTCCGAATGCTTGCCGTTGATGCGGCCGGATTCCGACTCCAGCCGCTGGCGGATCTGCTGGTAGCTCTGCACGTCCTGGCGCGAGGTCGGCGCGATCTGGATGAAGGTCACGTGCCGGCGGTGGTCGGGAAAATCGTCCAGCAATTGTTCGAACGCATGGAAGCGCTCGGGTAGGCCCTTGGAATAGTCCAGCCGGTCCACGCTCATGATGAGCTTGGGCTGACCGCAGCTGTGCCGCGCGAACGGGTTGCGCCGCGCCAGCGACGACACCGCAAGTTGCGCAATCTCGTCCGGATGCACGCCGATCGGGTAGACCTCGGCGCGCAGCGTGTGGCCAAAGGCGTGCACGGCGCCGTTCTGCTCCTTGTGCTCGATGTAGCCGCGCGCTTCGCGCTCGATGTAGTCGTAGAAGGCAATGCGGTCGGTTTCGGTCTGGAAGCCGACCAGGTCGTACGCGCACAGCGCGCGCATCAGGTCTTCGTGCGGAGGGATCGTCGCCAGAATCTCCGGCGTCGGAAACGGAATGTGCAGGAAGAACCCGATGCGGTTGGTCAGGCCCAACGCGCGGCATTCGGCAGCGAACGGGACCAGGTGGTAGTCGTGCACCCAGAGGATGTCGTCGGGCTCCACCAGCGCCTTGAGCTGATGCGCGAACTGTGCGTTGACGCGCCGGTAGCCGTGGTACTCCTGGCGCTGGAAGCGCGCGAGGTCAACGCGGTAGTGAAACACCGGCCACAGCGTCGCGTTGGCGAAGCCGCGGTAGTACTGGTCATAGTCGCGCCGGCTCAAGCCGACCGTGGCGTACGTGATGTTGCCCTTGTCGACGATGGCGGGCTCGGTGGATGCGGTGGGCGCCTGCGGGAGCACCTCGCCGCTCCAGCCGAACCAGATGCCGCCGGTCTCGCGCAGCGCGTCGAATACGCCCACGGCGAGGCCACCCGCACTGCCCTGGCCTTCGGTGATGGGCGCAACGCGATTGGAAACCACGATGAGCCGGCTCATGCGTCGCCACCCCTGTGCCCATGCCCGGTCAGCCAGACCAGTCCCGCGAGCCAGGCGCGCAGCGCCGCCGGATCGTCCACGCGCCAGCGCGCCTGGCTTGGACCCGTGCCTACCTTGATCGACCAGCCGCCCAGTGCATTGACGGCGTAAAACGCGCTCTCGTCGGTCAGGTCGTCGCCCGCGAACAGCACGTTGCGGCCCAGGAAGGGAGGCTCGGTCATCAGCGCGTGCACCACGTCGCCCTTGCTGGCGCCGCACGGCTTGAGCTCGACGACCATCTTGCCGGCTTGCAGGCGCACGTGGTCGGCATGGCGCCGTGCGAGGCGGTCGGCCAACGCGAGCACCGCGCTCTCGGCATCCGGCGCATGGCGGTAATGCAGCGCGAAGGCGATGCCTTTGTTCTCCAGCATCACGTTGGCGAACTGCGCGGATGACCGTTTGCAAAGTTGTGCGAGTTCGGCACGCAGCTCACGTTCGAGCGCGGCGAGAGCGTTGGCATCGGACCCCGTTCGGACGAAGCTGCCGTCGGCGTAGCGGCGTTCGGCGCCGTGCACGCCGGCGATCACGAGGCCGGGCAAAGAGAGCCGCGATTCGACGTCGTCCACCGTGCGCCCGCTGATGACGGCCAGCGCGCCGCCGCTGGCAGTGTGCAGGGCTGCCAGCGTTTCGCGCAGCGGTGCCGATACCTGCACGGCATCGGGGTGGGGTGCGATGTCGACGAGCGTGCCGTCAAAATCCAGCAAGAAGGCCGTGCGGGCAGGGTCGACGTGGGGCAGGGGTGCCGCGTTGGCGGAAGGAGAAGGGGAAGCGCGCTTGGACAAACCGGTTCATGTGAATGTGCGGGATGCGCCTGTTCACGCAAGAACCGGGCCGCCTGCGTCAGGCGTTGTCATTGCGCCATTCGTGGCCGGCCTGAAGCGAGATGACGTTGTAAAAAGCGGGCGAGTGGTGCAAATCCTTTACACCACACGCGTCCTAACCATCACAGCGTCAGAGCGATGCGGCCAGCCGTGTGCCCTGATCAATCGCGCGCTTGGCATCGAGTTCACGCGCTTCGTCCGCGCCGCCGATCACGTGCACCTTGGCGCCGCCGGCTTGCAGCGGTTCGACCAGTTCGCGCAACGGTTCCTGCCCGGCGCACAGCACGATGGAATCGACCGGCAGCCATTCGGCGGCTTCGCGCTTGTCGCCGTAGCTCACCAGCAGGCCTTCATCGCCGATGCGCTCATAGTTGACGCCGCCCACCATGCGCACGCCCATGTTTTTCAGGCTGGTGCGGTGGATCCAGCCGGTGGTCTTGCCCAGGCTTGCGCCCAGCTTGCCGGCTCGCCGCTGCAGGAGCGTGATCTCGCGTGCGGGCGCTTCGGGTTGCGCGCGGACGCCATCCACACCGCCGCGCACCTGTGTCGGATCGCCGACACCCCATTCGGTGCGCCACGTTTGCAGATCCAGTGTGGGCGAATGACCGTCCAGCGCCAGAAACTCCGCCACGTCAAAGCCGATGCCGCCCGCACCGACAATCGCCACGCGCTTGCCCACCGGCTTGCGATGGCGCAGCACGTCGATGTATGACAGCACGCTCGGATGATCCTGTCCCGGGATCTTCGGATTGCGCGGCGACACGCCGGTGGCGATGATGACCTCGTCGTACTTGCCCGCCAGCAGTTGCTGCGCATCGACGCGCGCACCCAGGCGCAGCGTTACGCCGGTGGACTCCACGCGGCGCGTAAAGTAGCGCAACATCTCGTGGAACTCTTCCTTGCCCGGAATCGTCTTGGCCATGTTCAACTGGCCGCCGAGTTCCGGCGCCGAGTCGAACAGGTCCACTGCATGGCCGCGCTCGGCCAGTGTGATCGACGCCGACAAACCTGCCGGGCCGGCGCCCACCACGGCAAAGCGTCGGCGGGCTGGCGTCTGGCGGATGACGAGTTCCGTCTCGTGACACGCACGCGGGTTGACGAGGCAGCTTGCGATCTTGGCCTTGAATGCGTGGTCCAGGCACGCCTGGTTGCAGGCGATGCAGGTGTTGATGTCCTGCGCGCGATTCGTCGCGGCCTTGCGCACGAAATCGGGGTCGGCCAGCAGCGGGCGTGCCATCGACACCATGTCGGCGCAGCCATCGGCCAGCACGCTCTCGGCCACCTCCGGCGTGTTGATGCGGTTGGACGTGACCAGCGGAATACCCACCTCGCCCTTCATCTTCTTGGTTACCCACGCAAACGCCGCGCGCGGCACGCTCGTCGCAATGGTGGGAATGCGCGCCTCGTGCCAGCCGATGCCCGTGTTGATGATCGTGGCGCCGGCGCGCTCCACGGCCTTGGCAAGCTGCACGACTTCTTCCCACGAGCTGCCGTCCGGGATCAGGTCGATCATCGACAGGCGATAGATGATGATGAAATCGCGGCCGACCGCCTCGCGCGTGCGCTGGACGATTTCCACGGGCAGGCGCATGCGGTTCGCATAGCTGCCGCCCCAGTCGTCGGTGCGCTTGTTGGTATGTGTGACGAGGAACTGGTTGATGAAGTAGCCCTCGGAGCCCATGATCTCGACGCCGTCGTAGCCGGCTTCGCGGGCCAGTTGGGCGCAGCGCACGAAGGCTCGGATCTGCCGCTCGATGCCTCGCGCGGACAGCTCGCGCGGCGTGAACGGGCTGATGGGCGAGCGCAGTGCGGCGGGCGCCACGGCAAACGGGTGATAGCCATAGCGGCCGGTGTGCAGGATCTGCAGCGCGATCTTGCCGCCTTCCTGATGCACGGCGTCGGTCACGGCGCGGTGACGGCGCGCTGCACCATGCGTGGCCAGGCGCCCGGCAAACGGCTTGGTCCATCCGGCAATGTTGGGCGCGAAGCCGCCCGTGACCATCAGGCCGACGTCGCCCCGGGCGCGCTCGGCAAAGTAGGCGGCCAGGCGGTCGAAGTGGTTGCCGTCTTCCAGCCCGGTATGCATCGACCCCATCAGCACGCGGTTCTTGAGCGTGGTGAAGCCGAGGTCGAGGGGGCTGAGCAGGTGGGGGTAGGGCGCGGAAGGTGTGGTCATGGCCGGCACATTATGTGGCGTGGGAACGCGCCGGACGGTAGCACCCCGACACCCGTTGGAACAACAGGGCGGGGTTCTAGTTTTGCTGGGTGCGTGTCAGGACTTGTCCTGTTCGGGCGCCGGTTTGCCGAGCAGCGCGGTGAGCAGCTTGTTCTTGTGAACTGGCTTGCTGCTGCCCTGACCTGGCTTGCCGATGCGCTGGGCGTCGCGCTTCAGGTTGTTGGCGATTTTGAGGCCTTTGAGCTTTTCGAGGTCGGTTTTCTTCATGATGCAATCCGATGACGGCGTGTTACGCTCGGCAGGATACGCTAAATGCCCACGCCGGCCCGCATCTGCCCCTGTTTTTCCTGCATGTCGTCCGTTTTTACGCCGCCCGCCGTGCCCGCGCCTGACCTCTTTCAGCCCAGCCTTCAGGACTGGGCTGACCAGCCCGCGCAAGCCTTCGAGCACTGGCTGGCCGCACGCGGTTACCGTGAATCGTCCGCCACCGTGTACCGCGCAATGTGGCGCAAATGGCTGCGCTGGGCCGAATCGCACCAGCGCGCGCTGGCCGACTGGAGCGCAGGCGACATCGCTGCCTTCCTCGACGAGTCGGGCCTCACCAAGTTGCATCGCTACCGGTACGCGCGCCTGATCGAGCGCGTCTTTCATCAGATCGAGCTGTTGCGTACCGGCATGCACAATCCCGCCAGCGTTGCCGTCAAGCAGAAGCTGGCCGAGGGCGAGAACGATCCGACCACCTTCCTTTCAGCCGTCGAGCGTGCCGCCATCGAGGCCTCGCTGGAGGTGAGCGTGCGCGCAAGCGAGGCCGCTGCCAATGCCAGCGCCTTCAAGCTCGCGCGCGATCGCGCACTGGTGGCGGTGTGCCATGGCGCAGGGCTGAAGGTGGCACAGGTGCAGTCGCTGCTGCTGCGCCAGGTGGACGAGGCGCTGGAGACCATCACCATCGAGCCACCGCGCGGCTCGTCATATCGGGCACCGTTGCTGGAAGCCGCGCGGCCTGCGCTGGCCGCCTGGCTGGCCGTGCGTGGCCAGGCCCAGGTGCCGGGCGAGCGCGTCTTCGTGGCCGACGCCGGCGGGCGCGTCATGCATGCGGCATCGCTGTACCGGCGCGTGGAGGCGTGGCTGGCCGCGCTGCCGGCATTGATGCATCGCAGCGAACGGCTCTCGCCGCAGACGCTGCGCAACGGGTATGCGGCAGCGCTGTTCGACGCGGGTGCCGCCCCCGCCGAAGTGGGGTACGCGCTGGGCCTGCGTGACGCGACCTCAGCCTGGCGCCTGCGCGCCGCCTATGCCGACTGGCAGGCAGCCGCCCATCCGGATGCCCACTCGGGCGCCCGGCCGGATGTCGCCCTGTAGCGCTGTTTTTTGCACAAGATTGCCCGCAAACCCTTGCCGGGCTTTGCTATGATCGCGCTGTTCCGCGCGCAGCAAACCCGGGCGACGCGGCGCAACACGATGCCGCGCTCGAACCGGCACGCCAAACACCGCCTTCCTCGATACCTCGCACCCAATGACCGAAACCATCTTGCTGACCGGCGCCACCGGCTATATCGCCTCGCACACCTGGGTAGAACTGCTGGACGCGGGCTATCAGGTCATTGGCCTGGATAACCTGTGTAACAGCAACGCCGCCGTGCTTGCGCGCATCGAGCAGATCACCGCCAAGACGCCCAAGTTCGTGCAGGGCGATGTGCGTGACCGTCGCCTGCTCGACGATCTCTTTGCCAGCACGCGCATCTCGGCCGTCATCCATTTTGCGGCGCTCAAGTCGGTGGGCGAATCGGTGCAGAAGCCGCTGGCCTACTACGACAACAACATGGGCGGGCTGGTGACGCTGTGTGCGGCCATGGCGCATGCCAACGTGCGCCAGTTCGTGTTCAGCTCGTCGGCCACCGTCTATGGCAACCCGCATACGGTGCCGATTACCGAGGCGTTTCCGCTGTCGGCCACCAACCCGTACGGCCAGACCAAGCTGATGGGCGAGCAGGTGCTGCGCGACCTGGAGATTTCCAATGCCGCCTGGCAGATTGCCTACCTGCGCTACTTCAACCCGGTCGGCGCGCACCACAGCGGCCTGATCGGCGAAGACCCGCGCGGCATTCCCAACAACCTCATGCCGTACGTGGCCCAGGTGGCAATCGGCAAACGCGAGAAGCTCTCGGTCTACGGCGGCGACTGGCCCACACCGGACGGCACCGGCGTGCGCGACTACATCCACGTGGTGGACCTCGCGCGCGGGCACCTCTCGGCGCTCGATGCCCTGCGTCGGGACGGCCGCGGCTTCACCGTCAACCTGGGCACGGGGCGCGGCTACTCGGTGCTGGAAATCGTGGAAGCCTACAAGCGTGTCAGCGGCCGCCCGATCCCTTACGAGATCGTCGATCGCCGGCCGGGTGACATCGCGGCCTGCTATGCCGATCCGGCGCTTGCGGCATCGCTTCTGGGCTGGCGCGCGCAATACGGCATCGAGCGCATGTGCGAAGACTCGTGGCGCTGGCAAAGCATGAATCCAGAAGGTTTTCAGACGCGCGGCTGATGCCTGACGTTCTTCTTTTTCCTGACACTCCAAGAACAGGAGACGCTTCGTAGTGGATGACGCGTTTGTCGCTCACCTGACCAGCACGCTTGCTGGCGCGTTGCTGCCGTTTGTCGTGGCGTGCGGCGCAGGCAGCCTGCTGCTGCGCCTGCTGGACGACTTGCGCAGCGCCGCCGCCGCGCGTGCGCGCCTGCCGCTGACGATGACAGCGCTGTTTTCTGCGATTGCCTTGTGGACCGTGCCGCTGCTGCCGCTGGTCGCGCACTGGCCGTTGCATGATGTGTCGGTGCTGCTGGTGATGACATTCGCCTCGTTCTGCTGGAGCCTGGCGGTGGCCGCGCTGTGGTGCGTGCTGGGTGGTCGGGCCGGCACGGTGCGCGCCCTCCTGCTGGGGGCATTGCTGAGCGCGAGCGGCCCCGTGGCCGTCTTGCTGCTGGCAGGCGTGACCAGCTTTGGCACAGCGGCCTGGCAGGACGCCGGGCTCCTTGGCATCGTCATGGTGCTGTCGGCGGCGGCTTGTGCGGCGGCGTTGCAGTTTGCGTTCTCGGCGCAGTCGGGTGCCATGGGTGTGGCCGTCCGTCGGCCCGTGGTGAGCCTGTTCGTGAGTGCGTTGCTCGGTATCGGGCTGACGCTCAATGCGGCGTATGCGGTCTCGCTGGCGGGCCCGTCTTCCACTGGGACCGGCAGTGCGCCGGCTTGGTTGCAATTGTTGCTGGTGGCCGGGGCGGTGGCGACGGTGCTTGCCGGTTTCCTGCTCGGCTACCGCGACCGCGCGGCTGGCGACACCTCCGCTGCGATTGCCGCGCGCGAAATCCGTCGGCGCAAGGAAACCATGCAGGCGCTCAACGACCTCGAACAAAGCTATCGCCAGCGCGAGGCTGAGCTGGTCGCGCGTCATCGGCTCCTGCTCGAAGGCGCGGATGTCGGTTTGTGGGAATTCGATCTGGTCACGCGCAGCGCACAGTTCTCTGCGCGCTTTGCCGGCATGCTCGGCTACGCGCTCAAGGAGATCGGACCGAGCACGAGCGAATACCTGCGCCTGGTGCATCCGGACGACCTGCCGCTGGTGCTCAATCGCATCCAGGCTCATGTCGACGGCAGCGCGGCGGCCTACACCGCGGAATTCCGCATGCGGCACAAGGACGGCGGCTACCGCCGGATCGCCGCGCACGGCGTGGCGCTGCGCGACGCTGGCGGCCACGCCACACGCATGGCTGGATCGCACGTGGAAATGGCCCTGAGCGCGTCCACAGTCGTAGCCGCAGCAGATACTGCCTTGGCAAAAATGGCATCAACCGCGATCGAGCCCCAACCGCTTCGGCGCGAGGCGCCTTGGGAATCGTGGTCGCCGCTGGACACTACGCCCGACGGGTCGGTGGCAGCCGAGCCTGCCCCCGCCCACTCTGCTGGCGGCGCGTTGCCCAGCATCAATCCCCACGCCCTGCGTTGAAGTCTTCCCCTCAGGCGGGTGCTTGGCCACCCGCGCTGCTCAAGTTTTCCTGTTGTCTGCCCGATAGCGCATATAGAGCGCGTGCAATCGCGCCGGGGAGCGCCGCCAGCATCACGCGGACAAAAGAAACGTTTGGAGGAAGGGAAGATGAACCGACTCACGCTTCGGCAGAAGCTGTGGCTGCCGCTCGTGCTGAGCTGGCTGTGCTTGCTGGTGATTACGTTGTGGAGTGCATGGAGCGCACGCACGGTGCGTATGGAGGAGCGGCAGCGCGATCTCCAGAATGTGAGCGCGACGGCGTTCAGCGTCATCAAGGAATACGCGCAACTTGCGCAAGACGGCAAGATGACCGTCGAGGAGGCCAAGGCCCAATCCATCGCGCGCCTGAAGGACATGCGCTACGGGACCGACGGTTATTTCTCGCTCTCGACCTCCGATACCGTCTCGGTCATGCATCCGTTCAAGCCGGAGATGGTGGGCAAGAACATGTCCGCCGCTACCGATCCGGCGGGCAATCACCTGTTCGTGGACATCGCGCGCGCGGCCAAGGCCGGTGGCGGCTTCGTGCATTACCTGTGGCCCAAGCCTGGCAGCGACAAGCCCGAGCCGAAATTGACCTACGTGTCGTATTACCAGCCCTGGGACTGGTCCATGACAACGGGTTTGTATATTGACGACGTTGAAGCAGCGTTCCACACCTCGCTGATGCAGTCGCTGGGCCTGCTGCTGGGGGTCGGCCTGCTGATGACCCTGGTGGTGGTCGCGGTGACCCGTGGGGTGCAGCGCCAGTTGGGCGGTGAGCCGGCCTATGCCGCCGACATTGCCACGCGCATCGCCGCCGGTGATCTGGCTGTGCCGGTGCAGACCCGTTCGGGCGATCGCGACAGCATGCTCTACGCCATGGCGCAGATGCAGCGCGAATTGACGGGGACGATCGGCAACATCAAGAACTCGGCCGACTCCATTGCCAGCGCCACCAAGCAGATCGCAGCCGGCAATGCCGACCTGTCGCAGCGGACCGAGCAGCAGGCCTCGTCGCTGGAAGAGACCGCCTCCAGCATGGAGGAGCTGACGTCGATCGTGAAGCAGAACGCCGACAATGCGCGCCAGGCAAGCACGCTGGCCGTCAACGCCTCGGACATTGCCGTCAAGGGCGGCGAAGTGGTTGGGCGCGTGGTCGAGACCATGTCGGGTATCAACGAAAGCAGCAAGAAGATTGCCGACATCATCGGCGTGATCGAGGGCATTGCGTTCCAGACCAACATCCTGGCCCTGAATGCAGCCGTGGAAGCCGCCCGAGCCGGTGAGCAGGGGCGCGGCTTTGCCGTGGTGGCGGGCGAGGTGCGCAGCCTGGCGCAGCGCTCGGCAGGGGCGGCCAAGGAGATCAAGGAGCTGATTGGCGATTCGGTGGGACGCGTGCAGAACGGCTCGGCGCTGGTGCAGGAAGCGGGCGGGGTGATTGAAGAAGTGGTGACGGCCGTCAAGCGCGTGACCGACATCATGAGTGAGATCTCGGCCGCATCCGACGAGCAAAGCTCGGGCATCGAGCAGGTCAACCAGGCCGTGAACCAGATGGACGAAGTGACGCAGCAGAATGCCGCGCTGGTGGAGCAGGCAGCGGCGGCCGCACTTTCGCTGGAAGAGCAGGCGCAATTGCTGCGCACGGCGGTGGGGCGCTTCCAGGTCTAGCGAAAACGCGCGAGATACGATGCAGAAAGCACAAGGCCGGCGATATTGCCGGCCTTGTGCTGTGTGGTTTGCGGACGCCTCTGAGTGCGGTCTCGGATGTGATGCGCGGAGATGCAGCGTCAGCGTAGGTCAGGCGACCAGAAAATCCTCCATCTTCCGGCCCGCCGACAATTCCTTGACCAGCCAGCCCGGGCGCTTGCCGCGGCCCGTCCAGGTATTGCCGTTGTTGTCGCGATAACGCACCGGAACTTTACGGCCGGCCTTCTTCGAGGGCACGCCACCCTTGGCGCCAAAACCGAGGTCGTCGGCGGTCAGGCCATATTCCACGATCTTCTGCTTGATTTCGGCAATCACCGACGCTTGTTCGCTGGCTCGGAGTTCATCGGCCTGGCGCTGCAGTTCAGAGATCTTCTGAACGATTTCCTTGTAAGTCGACATTATGGATTCCTCAACTTTGTCATTGAAACATGGGCACGCTCCCCGTAGCCCACGGCATTATAACGACTTTGCCCGAGTGAAATGAATTCCGTTAAGACCTCATGTCAACGGCGTGGATTTTTTGCGGCACTCTGCTTGGTGCAAATCGGCGCGGCGCCGCTATTTGTGGCCGATAACGGAAATTGTGAACATATGAAACACCGCAGCGCTGCAACACTTGGCGGGGGCAATACGGATGCGGTGCGTTGTTTGCGCCGGGCACACACTTTTATGTGAATACTTCATTGCGCCGGCAATCCCGCGTGGGAGGCCTTTGTTCCTAATGTATTTAGGAAGTCGACTTGAAAGGTGGACGAAAGGAAAACACAAATGCATCAAAATGGCGCATTTGCTGCCCTGGCTCAGGCGTATTGCATCTCCATCAAGGCTTGAAAATCCTTGGCCGGCAGCGGACGCGCCAGGTGATAGCCCTGCACCTGATCGCATTGCAGATTCACCAGCGCCTGCATTTGCGCGGCTGTTTCCACCCCTTCGGCCACGACCGTCATATCCAGTGAGTGCGCCATCGCGCAAATGGCGCGAATGATGGCGGCCGCCTCGGGCAGGTTATCGTCGAGCGACGAGACAAATGCCCGGTCGATCTTGATCTGCTGGGCGCGGAAGCGCTGCAGATAACTGAGGCTGGAGTAGCCGGTGCCGAAGTCGTCGATGGCGACCTCGAAGCCGAGCGACTGAATCTGGCGGATCGTGGCAATGCTCTGGCCAGCGTCGCGCATGGCCGCGGTCTCGGTGATCTCGAACATCAGCCGGTGCGCGGCGACCTGGTAGCGGTGCAGGATTTGCGACAGGCGCTGCACGAGATCCGGCTGCTGGAACTGGCGCGGTGAGAGGTTGACCGCGATCCGCTGCATAGGCATGCCAGCGGCATCCCAGTGCATGATCTGGCGGCAGACCTCTTCGACCACCCAGTCGCCCAGCTCGACGATGGCGCCGGTCCGCTCCGCCAGCGGGATGAACTCGGCGGGCGATATGGGCCCGAGTTCGGGATGGTTCCAGCGCAGCAGTGCCTCGGCACCCGCCATCGCCTGCGTGCGGGCATCGAACTTGGGTTGGTAGTGCACCGACAACTGACCGTTGAGCGCCGCGTGCGCAAGCGCACGCTGAAGCTGCAGCACGCGGTGTGCAGTGGTGTTCAGGCGCGGCTCGAAGAAGCGGTAGGCGTTGCCGGTGGATTGCTTGCAGTCGAACATGGCGGCATCGGCGTGCTCCATGAGCGCATCGACGGTTGCGCCATTGTGCGGGTGGACCGCCACGCCGATGCTGGCTGTCGCGCGCAGGCGGCGGCCGTCTACTTCCACTGATTCGCGCAGCCGGAACAGCAGCTTGTCGCCGATGGTGGCGGCGGCTTCCGGCAAGGCAAGGCCTTCGACCAAAATGCCGAATTCATCGCCGCCCACGCGCGCGACGACGTCTTCACCACGCACGGTCTGGCGCAGGCGTTCCGCAATGATCTGCAGCACGCGGTCTCCGATGGCGCGGCCATGTTGCTCGTTGATGTGCCCGAAGTTGTCGAGGTCCAGATAGAAGAGGGCGAAAGGGCGTCCGCGCCGTGTCGACGAGAGGATCGCACTGTCCAGCGCCTGGCGCAGTTGGGGACGGTTGGGCAAGCCCGTGAGGGCATCGTGATGCTGGGGCATCGGCGTCTGGCTTGTCACGCGCGCCAGCGATGCAGCCAGATGGGCTTGCGTCGAGTCGACCCGCGTTTCCAGCACGATCAGCACCGCATGCAGCCCCAGTGCGAGCAGCACACCACCGGCGCTCAGCATGATGACAGGCACCACATGCAGCATGGTCACGTCGTCGGCGGGCGAGGCAACAACCGATGGCCATGCCACCAGCGAGAGCATGGCGGACGTCGCTAGGACAGCGGCCGCGCGTGCGCGCAACCCCACTGCGACGCGGCGCTGCGTCTGCGGCAGATGGAAGGCCATGCAGATCGCCAGACAAGCGCCTGCGCCGAGGATGAGCGTACCGCCCCCCCAGCCGAGCACAGTGCGCCGCAGCGACAGCGCATTGTCATGAATCCAGGGGCGTGCCAGATAAAGCTCCACCGCCATCAGCCCGATGCCGAGCGCCACCGCGCCCAAGGCAATGCCGCGTTGATGCAGCGGCTGAGCAGTGCTTGCGCTGGTGGGCGGTGTGTCGGGCAGCGCCATCGAGAATGCAGCGAGCGAAGCCGCGAGCGCCGTCACGAGCGTGGCGAGCATCGGCGCGGCCAGCGGTGCGCTGACGTGCCGGTGCAATCCGATCTGGGCAAGCCAGAGCCCCGACCACAACCCGATCCCGAGAATGGCGGCGCTGGCGATGCGCCAGTTGCGGCGTTTTGCGACCGTCGAGCCCCCCGGCAGGCGTGTCGCAGCGTCCAGTGCGGCAAACGTGGTCAACCCAGTGCTGATCCACGCAAACAGCAGCAGCGCAATATGGAAATCGTTATGCATGCGAGCGCTTTCGGCGCGGCCCCGATCCGCACCTGTCTGTGTTTTGCGGCGAGGATAGCGCAAAAGCCTCATGTTTCAGGCCGTGAAAAAGCGCGCCTGTTGCGCGCTATTCACAGAATGCGCTCGGATTCTCCGTCGTTATTGCATTGCCTCAAGCGAGCATGACGGCGCCACGCCTGTCCTGATATATCGGCGGAAAACCAGGGAAGACGACCCGGGTATACGCGAATGGCTGGCCGGACGCGATTGCGCCTGGGAGGCTATGCGTTCAGGCGACCGCGCTTGCGCGAGGTGGGCGTGGCTGCCCCCGCGCGCTCCAGGTCGACGCTGGGCAGCAGGTGCAGCAGACGCACGAGTTCGGACTGTCGGTGCGTACCGGTCTTGCGCAGAATGTCGCGGATATGCACCCGCACGGTATGCAACGACAGGAATTCGCGATCGGCGATCTCCTGCAGCGTTTCGCCGGCAGCCAGGCGGGCGGCAACGACGCATTCCTTGTTGGTCAGCCCGAAGAGCGAAGCGAGCACGCCTGCGTCCATGACCGAGCGTGCCTCGGAGTTGCCCACCAGCACCAAGGCCAGCGGCGACGCCCAGGCCGAGCGCATGGCGTCGGAGGGCGCCAGCGGCGTCGCGATAAAGGGGACGGGGCGTCCGTCGCACGCGAGGTACATCCACGAGCCTGCTGCGCCCTGGACACCCAGCGAGCCCGCTGCGTGCTCGATGAGATTGCACAGCGCCGCTTCGTGCGCATGGTCGGCGGAGTGCAGCATGCCGCCATCGAGCGACAAGCGGTCGTCTTCCGCCGCCATCGTGCGTGCCCACGCGTTGGCGTACTTCACGCGCATGCTGCGCTCGATGACCATCACGCCAAAATCGAGCGTATCGAGCCCGGCCATGCCGAGCGCGGCGAGTTCGTTCAGTTCCTGATTGCGCTGCTGCATGCGCGCGGCACGCTGCAGATGGGGCAGCACGCGTTGCAGGCGCTCCTCGCGTTCGGCGGCGTCGACTTCCGAGGCGCCATCGCGCGTGTGCAGGCGCATGGTGACGCGCAGGTCGGGCGTATCCATCAGGGTCACGCCGGCTGTTGGCGTGTCTTCGGCCTGCGGGGCCTGGGCCACCTGAGGGTCCTGGCAGAAGGCATCGCAGTGGCCGGGCTGCGGGCAGTGCGGGCACCAGCCCGACGATACGCCTTGGCGCGGCATATCGGTGTGCTTGTCCCAGACAAAGTAATGTGCGCTTTCTACTCCGGCATAGACGGAGAGCAAGGCCAGGGCGATCGGCATCTGCGCGGGGTCGAGTACCGCCTCGTAGATGGTATCGACGAGTCGATGGAACTCTGCGTCATCCGATAGACGTTGCAGCATGGTGGCCCCCGGTGCGTATTGCGACGGCTGGGGGCGCGGCCCCTCGCCATCGGCGTGTTGCGGCGTGATGCCGCTGTCGCTGTGTTGATTATTGTTGTTCTGCGCGACTTCGTTACTAATCGGCAATTCTCTGGAAAAACTTAACATTGCGCTTTTGATGCTCCCAAATTCCGGCGGTGCTGTATCCCCCCCTTAGGAGGGGGGTGCGGGTGACTTTCAGCGCTGAAAATTAAAAAATATGAAACTTTAGTAAGCATGTTCACGGCCTGAGCCCTAGTTGAACTGGTAGGTGTAAGCCGCGTTGAACCGCAGGCTGCGTGAGTTCGTGTTGATCGGCTTGTCGCCCACGGGGCGCGCGATGGCCAGGTCCAGCGTGTAGTACTTCCGATCAGAGAATCGCACGCCCAGCGCAATCGAGCCGAGTTGATCATGCACCAGCGTGGTTGCGTTGGAATACACCTTGGCCGTGTCGTACAGCACATAGGGCTGCACGGTTTTCAGATACTCCATCGACACGGGGAAGACCCGGTTGAGCTCGATCGATGCGCCCCAGCCGCGGTCGCCCGCCACTTCACCAGCCGGATAGGCCAAGCCGAAGAAGCGCCCGCCAAAACTGATCTGCTCCGACGACGGCAGCACCGCGCCGCTGTACTGCGCTGCGCCCGAGACCACGATGCCGAAACCCAGCGGCAGGTCGTGTGCCTCGCTGGCGGTGATGCGCGTGCGCAGGAAGCTCAGGTCGACATTGTTGTTGAGCGATTTACCAGCCCCGAGGCTGTTGAGGCCCTGATACAGCCCGAAGGAGGCGCGGCGCGTCTCGCCGGGTTTCACTTCTGTATACAGCGCTTCTGCGCCGACCACGCGTACCTTGGCGTCCAGCTCGGCTTGCGGGAGGGCGGCGTCTTGCGGCGTATAACGTTGCTTGTCGTCGTTGCCGTAGAACGTGCCGGTCACCGTCAGGCTGCGCGTGTTCGACAAGAGCACCGGGTAGCTCAACGACAGGCCCAGCCGCTGCGTGTCGGTCAGGTAGCGCGATTGGTAACCGAACTGCTCGAGCGGCAGGTTCTCGGGCATGCCGCGATAGTGCGACCACGTGAGCTTGGCCAGCAGCCCATCGGTGCCGATCGGCTGCGCCCAGGTGGCGGAGTAGAACGTTTCGTGATCGGGCCCGCGCGGCTGCAGCGTGGAGACGGTGATCTGCTCGCCCAGCGGCGTCACGCTGTTGAGCGTGCCCGTGACGACCGCACGCACGCCGGGCGAGCGGTATGCGATGCCCGTGCCGATGGTGTACGGCTGACGCTTGACGTTGAGCACAAGGTCACTCGCGCCATCGGTCGTGGTGGGCGGCTGCACGGTCGCGGTGATCTGCACACCGGGCTGCAGCGCCAGCACGCCGGTCACACGCTCGAACGTCTCTTTGCGCAGCGGGCGCTCATCCATCAGGCGCTGCGAGATCTCGCGCAGGCGCTTCTCCAGCGGCCCCGGCGTGCCCTCGATACGCATGCGTGCCACGTAGCCTTCCACCACCGTGATACGCACCACGCCGCCTTCGAAGGTCTGTGCCGGTACGAAGGCGAACGACAGCGGATAGCCGCGATCGGCATACACCTTGGTGACCTCGTTCGCGGCCTGCAGCAGTTGCGCGACGGTGACGTCGTGCCCGGCCATCGGCGCGAAATGCGCGGCGATCTCGGGAAACGGCAGCGTCTTGACGCCTTCGATCTGGAACTTGGTTGGCGTGAGATGCGAGGCAAGCAGGTTCTCCAGGGCCGGATTCGGCCGTTGGACCTGCACCTGGATCTTCTGCTCGGGCGGGCGGGATGTGTCGACCTTGGGCAGCGTGTCGATCGGGTTGCCTTGGGTGGGGCTGCTTTGTGCCCAGCTCAGTGCCGGGTGGGTCAATGCAACGCCTGTGGCCAGGGCCAACCGCAGGGTGGTGGTCCGCACGCCTGTCTCCTCCGTGGTGTTCGTTTTGCTGTGAAGCGATGCTGTTGTGCGAGCTGTGGGCAGACCGGTCCGAGGACGGTCTACGCCGAGCAAAGCCGCACGCTGCATGGAACGATAACCGCGAGACATGGTGCTTTACAACAAAACACATTGAGGCAGCGTTCAACCGACGCAACGGCCATGGTTGATACCGATGGCGCATGCGGCCTTGCCGGTTTGCCTTGCAGCGATACCACTTGACGTAGCACTGCTGCGTTTTAAACGCGACGGCAGCGGACCGCCGAGATGGCGGGTCCGCTGCAAATCGATCAGTGATGCGTGCCGCCCAGCGCGCCGCCAATCGTGCCCAGCAGGCCACCCACCGCACCCGTCACCGGGGCCAGCGGCGTTGCCGCGCCGGTCGAGGTGAGGCTGCTGCCCACCGTGCCGACGACGGTACCGACCGGCGCCGTGATCGCGCTCACCGGGCCCAGCGGGTTGCTGCCGCCGGTTGCGCCACCTGTCAGACCGCCCAGGGCGCTGGTCACCGGTGCGAGCGGATTGCTACCGCCCGTTGCGCCGCCCAGGCCGCCGAGCGCGCCCGTGACCGCGCCCAGCGGGTTACCGCCCGCGCCGCCCGTCAGGCCGCCCAGGGCGCTGGTGATCGGTGCGAGCGGATTGCTACCGCCCGTTGCGCCGCCCAGGCTGCCAAGCGCGCCCGTGACCGCGCCCAGCGGATTGCCGCCCGCGCCGCCTGTCAAGCCGCCCAAGACGCCTGTGACGGGAGCCAGCGGGTTGCTTCCGCCGCTGCCACCCAGACCGCCCAGCGCGCCCGTGATCGGCGCAAGCGGGTTGGAGCCACCCGTCGCACCGCCAAGACCACCCAGCAGACCGGTGATCGGTGCGAGCGGGTTGCTTGGCGACGACGTGGATGAGTACGTCACCCCGCCCAGTGCGCCGACGGTATTGCCGACTGCCGTCACCACACCACCCAGGCCGCTGACGACCGGTGCGTGGGTGGCCGTGATCGCGTTGCCGCCATTGGCGATGGCACCACCCACTGTACCCAGCAGCGTATAGACCGGCGAGCCCAGGCCGGTAGTGGCCCCCGCGGTCTGCGTGGCGCTAGTGAGTTGCGAGGTGAGCGGCACGATGGCCGTGCTCAGTTGCTGCGTGAGTTGTTCCACCGGGCCGGTCGACAGGGCCGTGCCCAGCGTGCTGCCGCCGTTGGCTACGGCCTGGCCGATCTGTGTGACCACACCGGCCAGCGGCGTCGTGACCGGAGCCAGCGGCGCCAGCGGGCCGGTGCCGAGGTTGTTGACCAGCGTGCCGGCGCTCGTGACGGTGTTGCCTGCGCCAGTCACGACGTTACCCAGGCTCGATACCGTTGTGCCGACCGGGTTGGGATTGGCGCCAATGCTGCCCAGCCCGTTTTGTACGCCGGTGCCGAGCGCGGAGACCGTCGTTCCGAGGTTGTCCACCACACCGCCCAAGCCGCTCTGCACGCCGCTCAGTTGCGAGGGCAGCGGCGCATTCTGAATCGTCGAGCCGATGCCGCTGACAGTTGACCCCGCAGCCGAGACGATCTTGCCGGTGTTGTTGAGCACGGCGCCAGCCGGCGTCAGGGGGGCTGGCGCAGGTGTCGGAGAAGGCGAGGGGGACGGCGACGGAGAAGGCGAGGGCGACGGCGACGGTGCGGGGGATGGTGTCTGCGTTGAGCCGCCAGTGTTGTTGTTCGACCCGCCGGTTCCGCTCGTGCCGCCCAGCGAACCGCCCATATCGCCCGAGCCCGAGCTCGCGCAACCGCCCAGGACCAGCAGGCTCGCCATGGTGGCCGCCAGGCACTTGATGTTCTTGTTCATGTTCGTTCTCCCGTTTTTAAAAAGTCCGCTTTTGACAGCTAGAAATGATCCCAATGTCGATTTGGGTGGGCGGACTCTGCAAACGGCGTGCCATGTCAGCGTTATTTATCGATGCGTAATTCGTTATGTGAAATAAACGAGTTTCACCCCTGAAATACAGTGGAATCGTGAAAACTAACCGGAACACGGGATTTACATGCCCCCAAAGTATGGCGCAAACGTTTTCTTTTTTGGTTATGTCGGACACGAATATGTTCCGTGTCACGTTACAACGTAACGTCGGGAACACCGGTTTTCTGGTCGTAACGCCCATCTGACAGATTCGGGTTTTGCCGGATACGTCGCCTGTAAACCTTGTCGGGGCGCTGTTCTTCACAACCGGAGCTTCTATTCGAGTGAGGCTGGCACGCCAATTGCAGTATCTGGCCCGCAGTCCGCAGTACCGAGCTCAGACATCAGGTAATACAACATTCAAAGAAGAGGACCGACCATGATTCAGATTCGACACTCCATTCGCGTCGCGCCGTTGGCGTGCGCCGTTGCCGCACTCATGTTGGCGGCTTGTTCTTCGGGAGGTTCGGGGTCGGGCAGCTCGCCCACGGCCAATCCGAGCGATCTGACGGGCGTGACGCCTGTCGGCAAGGTGGCCAATGGCACCGGCAACGTCGTTGTCGCGACGGGCCAGGCCGTCAGCAGCCTGGGCACCACGCTGCAGAACGCAAATCTTCCGGGTCTCTCCGACCAGGCCAAGGCTGGGCTGGGCGGTACGGTTGGCAACGTCGGCAAGGCCGTCAGCGACCTCGGCCTGGGCGTACAAACCGGTCTGGGCAAGATGGGGCAAAACCCGAACCCGATCGGTACGACCGTGGCCAGCACGGGCAGCGTCGTGACCGACGTCGGTCAGGCCGCGGTGAGCGCGGGGTCGCTCGTGCAGGGCCTGGGCCAGGGCGCGGGCGCACCGCTAGCGCCGATCACCCAGCCGGTGGGTGGCGGCGTGCAGCAGGTCGGCCAGGCATTGATCGGCGGCGGCACGCTGCTGGGCAGCGCACTGGGTTCGGGAGCGGTCCAGCAGGTCACGCAGCAACTCAGCTCGGCCATCGTGCCGGTCACGAGCCAACTGACCAACGCCACCCAATCGGGCGGCGATATGACCGGCCTGGGCGGCCCGTTCAGTTCGTTGACGGGCACGGTCGGCGGCGGCGTGGCTGGCGCCGGCAACACCATCACTGGGACAGGCCTGCCGGTGGTGTCGAGCCTGGGCCCGGTGGTGACCTCGGTTGGCACGACGGTGGCGGCGCTGGGTGGCGTTGGCACCGCAGGTGGTTCGAGCGGTGGCAGCAACCCGCTGGGCGGCTTGCTTGGCGGCGTCGGTGGCACTGGCGGCGGTAATCCGCTGGCTCCTATCACCGGCTTGCTGGGTGGTCTGGGCGGTGCGACGGGCGGCTCCAACCCGCTGGCTCCTGTGACTGGCCTGCTGGGCGGCGCGACAGGTGGTTCCAATCCGTTGGCGCCCGTCACGGGCCTGTTGGGCGGCGCAGCCGGCGGCAGCAACCCACTGGCGCCTGTCACCAATCTGCTGAGCGGCGCCACTAGTGCCGCTGGCGGGACTTCGGGCGGCAACCCGTTGGCCCCTGTTACGAACTTGCTGGGCGGCGTAGGCAGCCTGGCGCACTGAGCAGTACCTGTCTGTGCTCTTGAAGGTGCGCGGGCGTGTTCCCGTCGCTCGCGCATCCTTTTTTTGCCTGGACAGAGATGGGGAGCGTTTGAACCGACCAGCGAATGAATGGATAACCCGCCCGTATGATGAGCCTAATCTGACGCCCATTAAGGGATTTCCATTAGATTTCAGTGGGTTGGCGCGTGTTTAATAAAATTAATTAGATTGTTTACTCTAATTTAACACAAGTACCTAGATTGAGTTATTCCAGGTGATGGGCCGCACGCTTATAACAGCGTTACGGAATGTTACGTGACATACGTGACACGCCGAACAAGATGATGCCGGAAGGGGTGGGCGTGTGGTGGTCATTAGACGTTTTTGCGGGACCAAAATCGTCTGATGACATTTCTCTTTCGTTTCATTGGTGAAGCGAGAGTGGGTGGCGGAATCTTCTTCCGCTTGCATCATCGCTGTAAATCTTCAGGTGCTTTATCCGTTATTCGGTATATGAACTGGCCACGGTTGAAGCGCCGCAGGCTGGTCGAGATCAACAACATCCGCGGGCGAGTGCAAACAGGAGAGATAGCATGAAAGACGTCATTCTGAAATTCCTTCGCGACGAACAAGGTGCCACGGCCATCGAGTATGGCCTGCTTGCCGGGTTGATCGCAGCAGTGATCGCAGTCACCGTCGGCAAGCTTGGTGGTTTGCTCGAAACTACCTTCGTGACCATCTGCAACTCGATCAAAGCGGGCACATGCTAGGCAACAGCCTTGTACAGCAACGTTGATATTGCAGCTTGGACAGGCGTAGCGGTACTCGCGGTTCTTACCATCGGTTTTGACATCCGCTCCCGACGCGTGCCGAACTGGCTCGTCGTCGTGGGCGTGATGTTGGCCATCGGACTCGTCAAGTCCGGAGGAGTGATGGCGCTCGCCTATGACTGGCAAGACGTGTGGCTGGGAGCGGCAATCGCATTTGTCAGTTTTCTGCCGCTCTATGCGCTTGGGTGGATGGGTGCGGGGGACGTCAAGTTCTTTACGGCAGCAGGCATGCTGGCCGGCTGGCATGGGCTGATTGCGGTCTGGCTGGTCGCCAGCCTGCTTTCAGGGCTGCATGCACTGGCGATTCTGTTGCTGCGCCGGCTTGACGCTGCTGGGTCATCTGGCTGGATGTTGATGCGGATGTGCCCGGCGCTCGTGCGCTGGAATGCCACGCAGGCTGGTCAACGCGGCATTCCCTACGCTGCCTATATGGCAATCGGCCTGCTGAGCTTGCCTTGGGTACCCACCTCGATGCGTATGCCGTGGTTGCCAGGCATGTAGCCAGGCCAGAACAGTTGAAGAGTTGAATAAGAGCCGCCAAGCGGCCTGCGCACAAAAAAAGGAGTCGGCCATGCCGACATTGCACAGGGAGCGGGAAAGCGCGCGCTGGAATGTGGGCGTGCGCGAAATCATCACACGGCGTCAAGCAAGCCGTGGCGCAACCTCTATTGAGTTTGCGATGGTGGTACCAGTGCTGCTGGTGCTGATGCTAGGCGTTGTTTACTACGGCGTCATCTTTGCCATGCAGCAGGTGCTCACCCTCGCGGCTGAAGAGGGCGCGCGCGCCGCGCTGCGCTATCAGCCCACCAATTCGCAGCGCGTGGCGGCGGCCTATACCGCCGTGTCTTCGGTGCTGCCGGCCTTTCTCAGTAACCAAGTCCAGACCAACCAGAACAGCACGCCGCTGGTCAATTGCCAGAACCAGAACGGCATGCAGTGCCTGAGCGTGGTGCTGACCCTGCCGCTCACTTCGGGCAACAACCCGATGCTGCCCGCGATTCCATTGTTGCCGGTGCCGAGCACGCTGACGGGCTCGGCGGTTGTGCAGTTGGTTGCCGGATCGTAATGCCCAAGTTGCACGTTTCCATCGACCTCCCCAAGACGCTGCCCAGATGACCAGCAAACATCTCCAGATCTTCGCTGCCGTGCTGTTGTTGCTCGCCGCCATCTTGGGCGCAGTGGCATGGAAGAGCGCGCATCGCCCACCTGCACCGGTGACCGTGCAGCAGAACGGTAAGACGTTGTATCCGGTGGTGGTCACCGTCAAGCCCTTGGAAGCCGGCAAGCCCATCACCGCAGATCAGGTTGGCATCGAGCCCCTGCCGATCAACCCAGCCGACGCGTTTTCCGATGTGAGCAAGGTCGTAGGACGCGAACCCATTACGCCGATCGGTGTGGGCGTTCCGCTTATCGGCGCGCAGCTCGCGTCGGGGCTGGCGCTGCAGGTGGAACCGGGGCAGCGCGCGGTGGCCATCAACGTCGATGAGGTGATTGGTGTGGGCAACCGCGTGATGCCGGGAGATTACGTCGATGTGTTTCTCGTGCTGCGCAAGGACAGCCAGGAAGTCGGCGGCAGTCAGGCGCGCTTGCTTCTGCCGCATCTGCGGGTGCTGGCGTTTGGTGCATTGGCGGTGAACGAGGCATCGCAGAAGCAGCCGGAGGCGAATGCCGCCGCACGCAAGGTCGATCAGGCGAGGACGGCGGTGCTGGCTGTGCCGGTGGAGTCCGTCAGCCAACTGGCGATGGCGCATCAATCCGGCCGCTTGCTGCTGGCGCTGCGCAACCCGACGGACGAGGCCGAACCGACCGTACGGCCCCAGGATGCGCGGCTGCTGGCCCTGGCCAGTCGCAACCCGCTTGACGCAGCGCAGGCAGGCGTGTCGCTCGCGAGCTTGACGGGCGTGCCGGGCGAAGCGCGCCGGTCGGTCGTCATGCCGCCGTTGCCGATTGCCGGTGCGAGTTCGCGTAGCGTCGTTCGCGCCGCTGGCGGAAGCGGCGGGGTCGAGATCATCCGGGCAGGAAAACGTGAGGAACAACATGACTGAAGCCGCCGTGGTTCGCGGTTGGGTAGGGGCGCTGGCGTTGGGTTGTGTGGCGCTGGTGTCGTCAGCGCATGCCGAAAGCGTCGCGGCTGGGCAGACACTGCACTTGCTGGCGGGCAGCCAACGTGAGATCCGCCTTGGCAAACCGCTTGAGCGCATTGCCATCGGCAACCCCGAGGTGGCCGACGCGCTGCTGCTCAAGGGGCGCGGTACCTCCACTAGCCTGCTGCTTGTCGCCAAGAAGCCGGGCGCGGCCAGCATCATGGTATGGACGCAAGGCGGCACGGCCATCACTTACAACGTGCAGGTCGATGCCGAGGCGCGCTCGCCGGGAGGCCCGGACCTCTCGGTGCAAGGCAATACCGCGGTGCTGACGGGGCAGGCCAAGGATGTCTATACCCTGGCACGGGCCCGCAAAGCGGCCGCAGCCGCGGGCGGTGGGGAGCCACCCAAGGGTGGCAACATGATCGACAACACCACGCTTCCCACGTCGGGCACAGTGCAGGTGGATGTGCGCGTGGTGGAATTCAGCAAGACGGTGCTTAAGGAAGCGGGCTTTTCGTTTACGCGCAAAAGAGGCGGGTTTTCTTTCGGGTCGTTCACGCCGTCATCGTTGACGCAGGCATCGTTCGACTCGTCAGGGGGGCTGACTACCCAAGCAACTCAGCCGATCAGCTCGGCGTTCAACCTCTTGTTTGGGTCGCTCAGCAGGGGCATCACCGCGGACCTCAGCCTGATCGAGTCGAATGGCATGGCGCGCGTGCTAGCCGAACCCAGCCTGGTAGCGTTGTCGGGCCAGAGCGCCAATTTTCTTGCTGGCGGCGAGATCCCGATTCCAGTGCCGCAGGGGCTGGGCACCACCACCATCGAATACAAACCGTTCGGCATCGGACTGACCGTGTCGCCGACCGTCTTGTCGGACAACCGTATCGCCCTGAAAGTCGCGCCTGAAGCGAGCGACCTCGATTTCAGCCGCGGCGTCACACTCAATGGTGCAACCGTGCCGGCGATCGTCACGCGCCGCGCAGATACCACTGTCGAACTGGGCGACGGCGAGAGCTTCGTCATCGGTGGGCTGGTCAATCACACCACGCTGTCGAATGTGGACAAGGTACCGATCCTGGGCGATTTGCCAATCATTGGGGCGTTCTTCAAGCGTCTTAACTTCAACCGGGAAGAGCGCGAGCTGGTCATCATCGTCACGCCGCACCTGGTACGGCCGATGGCACGCAATGCGCCTATTGAGCCGATGCTGCCGGGGCAGGACCGGGACAAGGCCGGGCAGCCCGTCTGGCAGCCGTTCGTGCTTGGGGTGGCTGATCCGGCCATGCCCGGCTTCTCACGCTGACGCAGGCAGGGACGGGCATGGACTACTTTCTCCTGCACGGCGGCGGACACGCTGATGCGCAGTCGGGCAGCGTGCATCGCTGGCTGGCCGGTGCCATCCGCGAGCTGGGCGTCCTGGTGGCCGAGACCGGCGGGCAAGATGCCTTTCTGGAGCAGATTGGCGCGGTGAACCCCGAGTTGGTGTTCGTGCGCTTTGCTTCATCGCCGGTGCCGGTCGATGCGCTGGGCCACGACCAGAAGCTGGGCGAGGGCAGGGACGCGATCGGCGAGGCGACGCAACTGGTGGCGCAGCTCACGCGGTTGTTTCCTGGCCTGCCGCTGGTCGCGGTGGGTTCGGCGGCCGATGGCCGGGCGATGTTGGCCGCGTTGCGCGCGGGCGTGAAGGATTTCATCGACACTGACGGCGCGCCGGCCGAGGCGGTGCGCGCGGTGCGGCGGCTGCTGGCCGAGCGTGCCTCGACCGAGCCGACGCGCCGGGGCCGCGTGCTGGCCATCCTCGGCGCGCGCCCTGGCGTGGGCGCGACCACGCTGGCCGCCAATCTGGCCACGCTGGTACGGCGCACCTCCGCCAGCGACGTCATGCTGCTCGATCTCGGCCAGCCGCTGCGTGACGGCGCGCTCTACCTGAATGTGCCGGCCAACTTCCATTTCGTGGAGGCCGTGCGCAACCTGCGCCGCTTCGATCAGGTGTTCGTGCAGACCGCGCTATCGCGCCATCCGAGCGGGCTGGCGGTGTTGCCGCTGCCGATCTCGCTGGCCGAGATGCGCGATATCTCGTTTTCCGAAGCCCTCGGGCTGCTCAATCGTCTGCGCACATTCTTCGATTTGCAGGTGGTCGACCTGGGCGGCTTCAACAACCTCGATTTCATCGCCCAGTTGGTCAAGGCCGCCGACGACGTGATGCTGGTGACCGAACAGAGCGTGGGGGCCATCGTCTCGGCCGCCGAACTCTTGCAGGAGTTGAAGAAGCGCGAGATCGACAGCGACCACCTGCACTTGGCCATCTCCAAGTTCGATGCGCGTTTGTCGCTGGATGCCGCGCAGATTGCGGAGCGCCTGGAGATTGCCTCGGTCATGACCGTGCCGAGCCGGCGGCAGGCGCTGGTGGTGGCGTCCAATCAAGGCACGATGCTGGCGGAGACCCATCCCTCGGATCCGTACGTCCGCGCGCTGGCCCAGATTGCGCAGCAGTTCGGCTACGCAGGGCAGATCGAGCGTCGGACTGGCGTATCGGCCTGGATGGCAGGTGCGCGCGCACGGCTGGGCGGGCGCTTCAAACGTAAATCGGCAGACCAGAGCGAACAACTGGATCTGGGCACCACCGAACGGAACGCGACATGACACAACCCATCGAGTTCTCCAACCAGGCGGATGCCGGCCACGGCGCGTTTGCCGTTACGCAGGCCTTCCAGGACATCAAGGAAGCCGCGCACGAGCATCTGCTTACGCGCATCGAAGAGCTGGGCGCAGAGTTCGGGCGCTGGTCACGCTCGGCCATCCAGCGCTTTGTCGATCTGGAGGTCGAAGGCTTCACGCGCATGCGCCGCATCCCGGTCAACGAGACGGAGGTGCGGCAGATTGCCGAGGCGCTGACCAAGGAGTTGGCGGGTTTCGGCCCGATCGAAGATCTGCTGGCCGACCCTGCGGTGGAAGACATTCTCGTCAATGGCCACCTCGATGTGTACGTGTCGCGCCACGGGGTGCTTGAGCGCATTCCGGTGCGCTTTGCCGACAACAACCACCTGCTGCGCATCGTGCGACGCATCCTCGCGCCCATCGGCCGTCGGCTGGACGAGTCGAACCCAATGGTTGATGCGCGCCTGCCCAACGGCGGTCGGATCAACGTCATCATCCCGCCGCTGGCGCTGGAAGGGCCTGTGGTGTCGATCCGCAAGTTCCGCAAGGATCCGCTCAAGCCCGAAGACCTGCAGTCACTCGGCACGATGAACGAGGAGATTGGCGAGTTGCTGCGCGCGGCGGTGCAGGCTCGCTGCAACATCCTGGTCAGCGGCGGTACCAGCTCGGGCAAGACTTCGCTGCTGAATGCGCTGGCGTATCACATCCCGAGCACCGAGCGTGTCATCACCATTGAGGACACCGCGGAGCTGTCGCTCAACCACCCGCATGTGGTGCGGCTGGAAAGCCGTCCGGGCGGTTTCGAAGGCACTGGCACGGTGACCATCCGCGAGCTGCTTCGCAACAGTCTGCGCATGCGCCCCGACCGCATCATCGTGGGTGAAGTGCGTGGCGGCGAGGTGCTGGAAATGCTGCAGGCCATGAGCACTGGCCACGACGGTTCCATGGGCACCATTCACGCCAGCAGCCCGCGCGAGTGCCTGTACCGGCTGGAGATGCTGGCAGGCTTTGCAGGCTTCCAGGGCAGCGAGGCGAGCCTGCGCCGGCAGATCAGCAATGCCATCGACTTCATTGTGCAGATCGGCCGGTTGTCCAACGGCAAGCGACGGATCCTGTCGGTCACGGAGATCACCGGGCTCGGCGACAACATCATTTCCACGCAGGAGCTGTACCACTACGAGCCGTATATCGGCCCGGACGGCGAAGAGATGGACCGCTGGACCTCGCTCGGCTTGCAGCCGCATTCGCCCAAGCTGGCGCGCATGCGCAACAACGGGATGGATGGTGGCGGCCTGGGGGGCGGATTGGGCGGTGGCCTCGGCGGTGGTTTTGGCGGCGGGGGACGTTTCCATGTCTGACGGCGCGCTCTGGCTCGGCTGCGCGGCGCTGCTGCTGGTTGGGGCGGCGATCATGCTGTGGGCGCAGGCGTTGCGCCGCCGCGAGTTTGAGGCCTCGCGCAGCTTCGTGCGCGCGCAGACCGCACAGATTCAAGCGCGCTACCAACCGAATGCCGAGGCTGTGCCCGCCAGCGTGCCGGACAGCCTGAACCGGATCTGGCTTGATGCGCTTCGCCGTGCCGATATCGAGCCGAGCCGCCGTTTTTACGTTCTGCTGCTCGCGCCGCCGGTGGCAATCGCGCTGATCGCTTGGGCGGTGTCGAGCCTGCTATCCGCGCTCACGGTGGTGTTGCTGTATGTGGGGCTGGCCGCCTTCCTGTTCTGGAACCGCACGCGCCGTATGAAAGAGCGGCTGTTGCAGCAGTTGCCGGGCTTTCTTGACGGCGTGGTGCGGCTAATGACCATTGGCAGCGCCGTACCGGCCGCCTTCCAGGCCGCCAGCGCCAATACCGAGCCGCCGCTGCGCAACTGCCTTGCCACTACGGTGCAGCTCCAGCGCGCAGGCAAGGATCTGGATGCCGCCGTCCTGGCTGTCGGGCAGCAGTATCGCGTCAACGAATTGATCCTGCTGTCGTCCGTGCTGCGGCTGTCGCTGCGCTACGGCGGCCGTGCCGACATCGTCATGGAGCGCACCGCCGCCTTCATGCGCGATCGCCAGCAGGCGCAGCAGGAGCTGCTGGCCCTCTCTGCCGAGACGCGCATGTCGGCGTGGATCCTTGGCCTTCTGCCGGTGGTGGTGGGCGGCATCATCATCATGTTCAATCCTGCCTACGTGATGTCGATGTGGCGCGATCCGTCCGGCAAGATGCTGATCATGGCGGCATTCGGGCTGGAAGTGGTTGGCACGCTGATGCTGGCCAGACTGGCAAAGTCGATCTAGGTGGGCGCGATGGAAGATACGCTCCTCACACTTAGCTTGACGGCCGCGATGGCGGGGCTGCTGGTGTTCGGCGGTATTGCGCTGCGCGCAGTGCTGATGCGTCATCGCAGCGTGCGCAAGCTCGATACGGCCCTCTCAAACGTACGGGCGGGCGGCGCGCAGGCGGTGCCGGGCGGCCAGGCGAGTTCGGCGGTGGCGCCAGCGGGCAAACCGCGTCCGTATGGCTTGCGTGAGGCCCAGCATATTCAGCAGCAGATCGCCAAGGTGGGCGAGCGCTGGATCGACACAGGGCTCGGCCACCGCATCGTGACCGACGAAGACCGCAAGCTGCTGGAGGAGTGCGGCTACTACGGCGAGCGCGCGCGCACGCTGTTTGGCGGCGTGCGCATTCTGCTGCCTTTGCTGCTTGCTGTGGCGGGCGCGCTGCACGCAGCGTCTTTCAAGTGGGTGCTGCTATATGGGTTCATCGGCTTCGCGCTTGGTTACATGGCACCCAAATGGCTGCTGGGCCGACGCAAGGAACGCCGACGCCAGCGCCTGGAAGACGAGCTGCCGGTGATGGTCGACATGCTGCGGCTGCTGCAGGGCGTTGGGCTGTCGATCGACCAGAGCCTGCAGGTCATCGCCAACGAATTCCACAGCATGCTGCCGGTGCTGGCCGGCGAATTCGGTCGCGCCAACCAGCAGTTTGCTTCGGGCCGGTCGCGCGAGCAGACACTGCTGCGCATCGGCAGGTTGTTCGACAGCGAAGACTTGAAAGGCCTGATCACGCTGCTGACGCAGGTGGATCGGTTTGGCGGTGCGGTGCAGGAGCCCTTGCGCCAATTCGCCCTGCGCCTGCAGGAAAACCGCCGCGCACGCTTGAAGGAGCGCGTGGGCAAGCTGACCGTCAAGATGACGATGGTCATGGTGCTGACGCTGCTGCCGGCCTTGCTGATCATCACGGCCGGGCCCGGCTTCATGAACGTGATGCGCGCACTGCACCCGACTTCTGGAGGACGTTGACCGTGCCGAAGTTTCAACCCTTAATGCGCGCCGGCGCGGCCGGCATGCTGACCCTGGCGGCGCTGCTGACCGGCTGCGGCTCGATGGCGACGTCCGACATGAGCCGCCGGGCGGACGCCGATATCGAGATGGCCCGCCAGCGCCAGAGCGAGGAGAAGACGGAGATCACCAACCCGGGCACATATCTGTCGCTGATTCGCCGCATGCAGGAGCAGGGTCTGTATTACGCATCGCTGGCGCACATCGATGCGTATCAGCAGCGCTTCGGCCGTTCGCCGGACGTGCTGCTGCTGCATGCCGATGCCCTGCGCGAGACCGATCAATTGGCCGCCGCCGAGGCAGACTACCGCGCGGTGGTGGCCGCTACATCGGCGTCGGGCGGCGGTACGCAAGGTGCGTTGCAGAACGCCAATGCCTGGCGGGGGCTGGGCATCACGGCCGGGCGACAGGGTCAGTTTGCAGAGGCTGCGCGTCGCTTGCAGGTGGCAGCCCAGGGCAATCCGACCGACGCCACCACCGCCAGTGATTTCGGCTATGCCCTGATGCGCGCCGGCGACGTCGAGCAGGCGCGCGTGCCGCTGATGCAGGCCGCGCAACTGGACGCAAGCAACCCGAAGATTGCCGGCAACCTGGCGATCTGGCTGACCGTCAATGACCGCAAGGCAGATGCCGCCGCCATGGCGGCGCGTGCCCAGTTGGGTGCTCCGGCGCGCAAGGCCATCGACGAGGATGCCGACCGCGTGCGCAGCGCCTGGCGCGATCGCCGTCTTGCGCGGCAGGCCGTGCCGGTGGTATCTGGCGCCTCGCGTGCAGTAGCCGCAGCACCGGCGACGTCCAACTCGAACACCAATAGCAGCGTTCTCGGTCCGCTTGCGTTGCAGCGTGGCCGCCTGCTCGACACCTTGGGAGCCGCACAATGACACGCCGAACCCTGTTGATCGCCTGCGCGATGGCTTTGCTCTGCAGTGGCCCGGCGGCCGCGCAGGGCTTCTCCGGCTCCGGCCCGCAATCGCCGGCGCCGGTACCGCCCAAGGCCGCCAACGAGGTCAACGTCGCCACGCGCGCATTGCTGGCTGCGCAGCGCGACGGCACCTACGCAGGCGAGGCTGTTCCGTTACGCGGTGAGCAGGCCGCGCTGGCCTACCAGCGCTATCTCGACACGTTTAGCCGACCAATGCCGGGGCTGTCGCAGGGAATGACGGGCCAACGTGGCAGCTCATCGGCAAGCCCTTCCGGCACGTCACGCTGATCGTTACTTCTAATGCGCTTTTGATGCCTGTGACACGTCTGCCCAATACCTCTGCACGTGCGCGCCACCTCCATCGTTCAGCACGAGGGGCGGTCAGCGTTCTCACGGCCATCTTTATCGCCACGGTCGGGCTGGCGGTGCTGGTGAGCGTCGACATCGGTAATCTCTTCTTCTCGCAGCGCGCGCTGCAGCGCGCGGCGGATATGGCGGCCATGGCGGCGGTGCAGCGGTTGGACTTGGCCAGTGCCGTGCCCAACCCGGCGCAGCTTGCGGTCCAGCAGAATGGGCTGACACTGGATTCAGGCAACGTCAATGTGGTGTATGGCGTGTGGGATGTCAGTGCCGGCACCGCGCCCACGTACTTCACCGCACAAGCGGCCATTGACGACAATACCAATGCTGCGCGGGTCACGCTCAAGCAGAACGTGCCGTATTTCTTCTCCGTCGGTACGCGCACCCTGACGGCAACGGCGATCGCCAAGAACACGCCGATTGTCGGGTTTTCGCTTGGGTCTGGGCTGCTCTCGCTGGACAACGGGCTGCTCAACCAGCTACTGGGCGCGTTGCTGCACACCAATCTCAATTTGAGCGCGGTGTCGTATCAGGGGCTGGCGACGACCAGCATTCGTCTGGGCGATCTGATGATTGCACTCAATGTCGGCACCATTCAGGAGTTGCTGGCGCTCTCGCCCAGGCTTGGGGATCTCTATGCGGCCATGCTGTCGGTGGCAAACCAGAGTGCGCTGGCAGGAGTCTATTGGGGCGCGCCCGGAGCGTCCAATGCCTTGTCTGTCGGCTCCGATCTGAATATTCCGATCAATATCGGCGATGGCGGGCCGGGTGCACCGGGCCTGCTCGAACTCCAGGCGTTGGTTGGCAACGAGCAAGCCGCGCTCAATACGCAGCTCAACGTGCTGAACCTTTTGACCACGGCCGCGCAGATCGCCAATGGCAAGTCCGCCGTTGCGATCGACGCGTTGAATCTGAACCTGCTTGGCTTGGGGACGGTGGGGCTTTCACTCAAAATCATCGAACCTCCAGTCATTGCCATCGGGCCACCAGGGAAGTACCTCTCGGGGCCCAATGCGGGGCAATGGCGCACGCAGGCACGCACTGCGCAGGTTGCGCTGGGGTTGAACGTCAACGTGAGCGTTCCATATCTGGTGGGCGTCAGTCTGCCAGTGGCGGTGACGGTGGCGGGCGCACAAGCTCATGCGACGCGTGCCAGTTGTGCAGTGCCACGCTCGAGTTCGACTGCGACCATTTCCGTGCAGCCGCAGCCGGCCTCTGTGTGCATTGCCCAAAAGGCCTATTCGGACGTAATGAAGAGCGCCTTTAACTGTTCCAGTGAGTCGCCCGCGCCTCTTTTGAGTTTGCTCGGTTTGGACGCCGTGAGTATCAAGGCGAACATTTCCCAGGCTCCCAGTGCCGGTTGGACGGACGTGACCATTGCAGCCAGCCAGATCAATCAGAATCCGCAAACGGATACCAGTGGACACTCGCCACCGCGAGCGGGCACGCCGGGATTTTTCAGCTCAATCCTCAACACCAACTTCAACCAACTGCAGTTGACGCTGCTTGGGCTGCCGCTTGGGGATGTCGTTGCGGCACTGGTGGCGCCGATCCTGATTACTGTCGGCGGCTTGCTGGACGCGATCCTTACGCCCGTGCTCGAACTGCTTGGCATCCAACTGGGCTATGCCGATGTGCAATTGCTCTCACTCGACTGTGACGCTGTCGAGTTGGTCTTCTGACATGGAAGCGACGACATGAAAACCGATCGCTGGGCATATGAAACGCTAGAAATATTTGTCTGGGAAGGGCGCCACGACATCGCGGACCGTGTCACGCGATTTATGGCGCCGTTCGGGGCAGAGGTGATCCGCGCGGGCGGCATCGACTTCCAGCCGACCGAGCCGCGTCTGAAGCCGAGCGTGGCCATTATCAGTGCCTCGGTGGTGGAGAGCGGTGGCTTTACCGTGCTCGACTGGCAGGCCGCGCAGGGTATGCCGGTGATCTGGGTGGCGGGTGATACGCAGCACGATCCAACCCGTTTCCCGCCCGAATACACGCATGTACTGGGGCCGGACTTTGGCGCCGCCGAGTTGCGCGCGCAGATCACCAAGTTGTTGCCGTCGATGACGCCGGCGCAGGATCAGGGGCAAAGCCAGAGCGACCTGGTGGCCGCGTCCCCGGCCATGCAGGCGCTTCTGGACCACGTCGACACCTTCGCCGATTGCGACAGCAATGTCATGCTCTACGGCGAAACCGGTGCAGGCAAGGAGCGTATCGCGCGCCTGCTGCACGACAAGAACAGCGTGTATGGCAAGGGGCCGTTCGTGGCGGTCAACTGCGGGGCCATTCCCGATGGGCTGTTCGAATCGCAGTTCTTTGGCCATGCCAAGGGCGCCTTCACGGGGGCCATGTACGCGCACCGCGGCTACTTCGAGCAGGCCAACGGCGGCACGCTCTTCCTCGACGAGCTGGGCGACCTGCCGCTGTATCAGCAGGTGAAGCTGCTGCGTGTGCTCGAAGACAGCGAATGCACGCGGCTGGGCTCCACCGTGCCAGTGAAGCTGGACTTCCGCCTGGTGGCCGCCACCAACAAGAACCTGCGCGAGATGGTCGCTCGTGCTGCATTCCGGGCAGACCTGTATTTCCGCCTGGCGGTGATCGAGCTACGCATCCCCAGCCTGGAGCAGCGCGGCGCCGATGACAAGGTCGCGTTGCTGCTGTCTTTCCTGCGGCACCTGCTGGGCGACAAGACCTACGAGAGCATGCCGCCGGTGCCCGAGTGGGTGCGCGCGTCGGTCGGTCGGGCGTACTTTGCCGGCAACGTGCGCGAGCTGCGCAACCTGGCCGAACGCATCGGCATCACCCTGCGCCAGTTCGGCCGCTGGGACGAGGCGCGCATCCTGCCCCTGTTTGCCAGCTTGCAGCGCGACGCGTTTGATCGCGAGACGAGTGGCGGTAACGGAGGCAATGGCGGCAGTCACGACCGCGGCAGCGGCAGTGACGAGGAGCGCCGCCGCATCCTCGTCGCCCTGGACGCCAACAACTGGCGTCGCCAGGACACCGCCGCCACGCTGGGGATCAGCCGCAAGGTGTTGTGGGAAAAAATGCGCAAATACCAGATCTCCGACGGCGAAACCGAGTTGCGCGAGCTGGAGTGACACCAAACAACACCCTCCCGCCGGGCGGCGTGCCCGGCATGCCACTTGGGCGGCGGATCGCGTATAGTTTTCGGCTGCAACACCTGCGCAGAGTCCACAGGGTCGAAATGAGAACTACAAAACAGTCAGGGAAAGGGTCGAGAGAGGCGTTTCAGAGGGGATTGGCCATCGCGGCCGCGGTGGCAGCCTTGGGGGGCACCGCCGCTTGCACATCGGTCGTGGCACAGAGCCCGGCTGCACCACCCACCGCTATCGCGCCGATTGCCGCCGCCGCACCGGTGCCGGCATTGACCGCCACGGTCGGCGAGGGCACTGCAACTGCCGGCAAGCCTGCCGTCCCCGGCAGCATCGCACGAACTGAAGGGGCCGCAACCAGCCCAGGCGCCGGCAGTACCGTGCTGGAACTTCAGCGCCGCATGCAGGCGCATGAGCTGTCCGAGCTGCGCACCACCTACAACGGGGCCTACGGCGCCAGCCTGCTGTTTGCGCAGAGCGACCTGACGTATTACGTGACGCTGTTCCAGCAGAAAGACCTCTGGCGCGTCATCAAGACCACCAACGAGGTTTTTGCTGAACGCCTGTACAACGACTTCGCCCGGCAGACGCGCTCGATGGCCGATCTGGAGTTGCAGCGCATCCGCCTGGAAGCTCAGAAGGAACGCGCCGAGCGCCTGATTGCCGCACAGGAAGACAAGCTGCGTGGCCTGCGGACGGATCTGGATATTCAGCGCCAGCAGCAGGCCCAGGCACAGGAACGCCAGAAGGTTGCCCGCACCGAAGCCGATACGCTGGACGTGGAGCGCCGTGCCGCCCGCGCTCGCCTGGACGAGTTGCAGCGCCAGATCCGCGTGCTGGAGTCGCAAGTCAACGCGCCGTTCAATTCGTCGCATCGCAATCGCTGAGCCGGGCAGCGCATCACTCCCACACGCACAATCGGGCGGCCTACGGGTCGCCCGATGCATTTCTAGGCGGCTGCATTCAAACGCGGCGTTGCCGTTTGATGCCAGCCGACACGACGCGTACATTGGCGGACAACCCATTTTCGCAGTCGACCGCGCATGCGCTCCGCCTCAGAGTTGCCCGCCAATGCCTCCGCAGCAGCGGCGGTGCCCATCCCGCAGCCCGAGGGCCTGCCGTGGCTGGGCAACCTGCTTCAATTGCCCAAAGACCGCCTGGCCCAGACGCTGCTGGAAACCAGCCGGCTGTTTCCCGAAGGGATCTATCAGCTCGACTTCGCCGGCCGCCGGGTGCCGTTCGTCTATTCCGCCGACCTGGTGGCCGAGCTGAGCGACGAAACACGCTTTCGCAAGCTGATCGGCCCGCCGCTGTCGTTCCTCCGGGCGGGGGCGGGCGATGGGCTCTTCACCGCCCATCAGGACGAGCCCAACTGGGGCAAAGCCCACCGCATCCTGCTGCCCGCCTTCGGCCAGCGCGCCATGAAAGGCTACTTCGACGTGATGCTGGAGGTGGCCAACGCCCTGGCCGACAAATGGACGCGCCAAGGGCCGGACGCCGACATTCCGGTGGCCGATGACATGACACGGCTCACGCTCGACACCATTTCGCTGGCGGGCTTCGGATACCGCTTCAACTCGTTCACCACGCCCGAACTGCATCCGTTCCTGGCGGCCATGGTGGGCGTGCTGTCCGAGGCCATGGGCAAGCTCACGCGGCTGCCGCTCAAAGACCGGTTCATGCGCGAGCATCACCGTCGCTTTGCGCGGGATGTGGCCGCCATGCACCAACTGGTGGACGAGGTGATCCGCGCGCGCCGTCAGGCGCAGGACGGCGGCGTCGGCGCGAGCGATCTGCTGGGCCTGATGCTTAACGCACGCGATCCGGTAACGGACATGCCGCTGGACGACACCAACATCCGCTTCCAGGTCATCACTTTCCTGATTGCCGGGCATGAAACCACGAGCGGGCTGCTGACCTTCGCGCTGTATCTGCTGCTGCGCCACCCGGCCGTGCTGGCGCAGGCTTATGCCGAAGTCGACCGCGTGCTGCCGGGCGAGACCGTGCCGCAATATGCGCACCTGGCACAGCTCGACGTGATCGAGCGCGTGCTGAAGGAAACGCTGCGCCTGTGGCCGACCGCCCCGAGCTTTGGCGTGGCGCCGTACGAGGACACGCGCATCGGCGGGCGTTACGCCATCCGCAAGGATCAGCGCGTGGTGACCGTGCTGATGGCCTTGCACCGCGACCCGGCCGTGTGGGATCGCCCCGAAGTGTTCGACATCGACCGTTTCCTGCCCGAGAACGAGGCGAAGCTGCACCCGCACGCCTACAAGCCGTTCGGCAATGGCGAGCGCGCGTGCATCGGCCGCCAGTTCGCGCTGACCGAAGCCAAGCTGGCGCTGGCAGTGATCCTGCAGCGCTTTGCGTTGTCCGATCCATATGACTACGGCTTCCGTATCAAGGAAACACTGACCCTCAAGCCCGACGGCTTCCGCCTGCGCGCACGGCTGCGCAACGCGCGCGAGCGGCTTGTCGTGGCGGTGCCCTCGCGTGCCGATACGCTTGTGCAAACCGATGCTGAAGCCGCGCTCACAGGTGGCGGCGAACCCATGCACGTGTTGTATGGCGGCAGCCTCGGCACCTGCCAGGACATCGCGGAGCAGATCGCTGCCACGGCCTCGCGCGCCGGCTTTGATGCCAAGGTGGCGCCGCTCGACGCGATTGCCGATGCGTTGCCGCAGCAGGGCACGCTGATCGTGGTGGCCGCTACCTACAACGGCCGCGCGCCGGACAGCGCCCGTACGCTGGAGGCGCGGCTCGATGCCGCCGGTGGGGGTGTGCCGGCGCGGGAGGCCCCCGGACTGCGCTATGCCGTGCTCGGCTGCGGCAACTCGCAGTGGCCGGCATTCCATGCGTTCCCCAAGCGGGTGGAAGCCATGCTCATCGCCTCCGGCGCGCAGGCCATCGTGCCGCGCGGCGAAGCCGACGGCAACGGCGGTTTCGATGCCGCCGTCGACGCCTGGACGCGCAGCCTGTGGAGCGCCCTGGGTGCCCGCCAGGCGCAAGGCGACGATCTGGCCGTGCATGTCGACTATCTCGCCCCCGACGTCGTGCGCGCCCCCACGTTGCCGCCGGCCGCCCGCACCATGACCGTGTTCGCCAACGACGAGCTTGTGAGCGACCCGGCCGGCCTGTGGGACTTCGCCCGTGAGGCGCCGCGCGGTCCGACGCGTCACCTGACGGTGCGACTGCCCGATGGCGTGACCTATGCCACCGGCGATCACCTCGCCGTCTATCCGCGCAATGCCGATGACCGCGTCGACGCCGCCATCGCCCGGCTCGGCCTGGAGGGCGATGCGCTTGTCACGCTGACCGCGCGCCACGCCCATGTGCGGCACCTGCCGCTCAACCAGCCGGTGTCGGTGCGCCAGTTGCTGCGCGACTTCGTCGAGTTGCAGGACACGGCCACCATGCGCGACATCGCCGCGCTGCAGGCGGGTACGCGCTGCCCCTTCACGCGCGGCCAGCTTGCGGTGTGGCTGGAAGGCGAGGCCGCCGCGCAGCGCTTTGATCACGACATCCAGGCCGCGCACGTGAGTGTGCTCGACTTGCTGATCCGCTTTCCGGCCATCGAGCTGACGCTCGAAGGTTTTCTCGCGCGCCTGGGCGCGATGCGACCGCGCTTCTATTCCATTGCCTCGTCGGCGCGCGTGTCGCCGGGCGTGGCGGCGCTGACGGTGGGAATGGTGTCGGGGCCGGCGTGGTCGGGCGTCGGCACGTATCGCGGTACGGCGTCGCATTACCTGATGCGGTTGCCGGCTGGAGCGGAGATCGCTGCCGCCGTGCGTACGCCCAACCCGCCGTTCGCGCCGGATGCGGATGCGAGCAAGCCGATGGTGCTGATCGGGGCGGGTACGGGCATCGCGCCGTTCCGCGGCTTTCTGGAGGAGCGCGCCGCGCAGCACGCAGCCGGCGAGGTGGTGGCAACATCGCTTCTGTGCTTCGGCTGCCGGCATCCCGAGCACGACTTCCTGTACCGCGACACGCTGCGCGACTGGGAAGACGCAGGCGTGGTGCGCGTCTTCCCGGCGTACTCGTGCGTGGACAGTCATCCGCACCGCTTCGTGCAGGATGCCTTGTGGGCGGCGCGCGAGGCTGTCTGGGCCGCTTTCGACGCAGGCGCCACGTTGTACGTGTGCGGCGACGGCCGCGCCATGGCGCCGGCTGTGCGCGATACGCTCATCCGCATGCACCAGGCGCGCCACGGCAGTGATCTGGCCACCGCATCGGATTGGCTGACCTTGCAGATGCAATCCGGGCGTTATCGGCAAGACGTCTTCAACTGACCCGGCTGTGGTTGTCGCGCCGCAGCATTGCGGGTCGCGGTGGGGTGAGGCGGGCACGCCGCATGTTACGATTTGCCCTCGAAGCACCGCGCTTATGTCCTGGCGACGCACTGTCTGACGCGTCCGGCGCGGGGTTTCGCGAGGAGAAATGACAATGCGACGCCCGATTAAAGCGTCCTGGATGGCGATCCTGGTTTTTACCCTGATAGGTGCCGGTTACTTGTGGATGTACCGGTTCGAGCCGCTGCTCTCCGGCGAGGCGGGCAGCGACGTGTTCGTGTGGGACCGCTGGACCCACCGCGTCTGCGCGCTGACCGACCGTGGCGAGGCCACCGAATGGCGCTGCGATAACGCCATGGAAACCGACGGCGGCAGCAACAGCAACTCCGACGTCTCTACACGCCTGCGCATGCGCGACGCTGTGCAGCGCATCAAGCTGTAGTTCGGCCTTTCCTGCGCCTGCCGTTCGTGCGGGCGAGGTTTCCTTCTGGCTTCAACCCATGCTCGGCTCGGCCGTTTCGACCAATTCCGGCGCAGGCACGGCCGGCAGCTTGCGCGCCTGCGCTGCCTCCATGCGGCCCTGACGCTGGAACGGCCCGAGGTTCTGCGGCTGCCCTGACTCCAGCGCGCGTTCAATGGCAGCCAGCACGCGCACGTCGGCCAGGCCTTCCTCGCCATTGGGTTCGGGCTCGCGGTGGTTCAGGATGCAGTCGGAGAAATACTGCAGCTCGCCGCCAAACTGGTTGGTGGCCGCGAATGCGCGCTCATGCACCTGGCCGCCCAGCGTGAGCCGGTGCCGCAGGCCCGTGCCAAACGTAAAGCCTGGCGACACTTCCAGATCCCCCTTGGTGCCGACGATGCGGTACTGATCGACGTTTGTGCTGCTGTAGCTGACGATGAACTGCGCGACGCGGTGGTCGGCAAAGCGCAGCGTCACGCAAACCGTGTCGTCAAAATTGAAGGGCAGGTGCGGATCGCGCACGCCGACGGCCGCCACTTCTACCGGCTCCTCGCCAAAGAGATTGCGCACGGCGTTGATCGGATACACCCCCATGTCGGACACAGGGCCGGCCCAGTAGCCGTGGTTGGCGCGGTGGTTGGACGGCGCCACCGACTGGCTGAACATGGCCGAGAACGAGCGCACGCGCCCCAGCTTGCCCGAGCGCACGAGTTCGATGGCGGCCAACGTGGCCGGCTCGAAATGCAGGCGGTAGGCGATCATCAACTTGGCGTTGCCCTGCTGGGCGGCTTCGATCATGGCTTCGCAATCGGCCTCGCTGGTGGCCATGGGTTTCTCAAGCAGGACATGGATGCCGCGTTGCAGCGCAGGCAGGGCGTACTGCCGGCGCATGTCGTTGGGCAGGGCGAGGTAGATGGCGTCGATCTCGCCGGAGCCGAGCAGGTGCTCGTAGTCCGCATAGCTGTGGACGTGCTCGATGCCATAGCGCGCGCCCAGTGCGGCAGCCTTGACCGCGTCGCCCGTCAGCAGCGCGGTGACGACGGAGTTGCTGCTGTGCGCCACGCCTGGCAGGAAGGCTGCCTGAGAGATCCAGCCGGCGCCCACCACGGCATAGCGCACCGGGTTGTGCGGGGCGCGTTGCGCCGCAACCGCGGCGGTAAATGGCGGTGTGCGTTCGGCTTCATGGGAAGCGGTAGACATGACAACTCCTTTGCAATCGTTGCGCACGGGTGTGCGAGCGCCATGGGGCGGCGCTCGGTCACGGGCGGGCTCTGCAACGAGGTAGCAAATGAGGTGCCTGTACCAGGCAAAGGGCGTCAGATCGGGCTTGGCGGGCGGCTCAGGTGTGCGCGGCCCGGCTGTCGCTGGGGGCCTGATCGCGCTCGTTCAGGCCGTAGTCGCGCACCACGTGAGCGATGCGCAGGCGATAGTCGGCGAATGCCTTTTCGCGGCCGAAGTGCTGGGCACTGCGGTGTTGCTCCAGGTTGCGCCAGGCCTTGATGGCCTCTTCATCGCGAAAGAACGACAGCGAGAGCATCTTGTCCGGATTGGTGATGCTCTGGAATCGTTCCACGGAGATGAACCCGTCGATCTGTTCGAGCAGCGGCTTCAGATGTGCGGCCAGGTTGAGGTAGGCGTCGCGCTGGCCCGGGGCGGGCACGACTTCAAAGATGACGGCGATCATGGCGGGGTTCCTGCTGGGGTCTTGGTCTTGGAATGTCAGGCTGAAAACACCGGGATACGTGCATTGGGCGATGGGCGGTATGTCACCTCGGTTGTCTCGCCAAGGCGGGCGAACCAGCGTGGGGCGCCGTGCAGATTCAGCAGATGCTGCACCGTTTCGCGCGCGATGACGACTGCCAGGGTTTCGGCTGGGCAGCGGTGTACGCCGGCGCCGAATGTCCACAGGCGCGGCCGGGTGCGGTCGATATCGAAGCGCAGCGGATCGGGGTTGACTGCGGCATCCACATTCGCTGCGGCCAGCAGCACGAGAATGCGGTCGCCGGCGCGCACGGGCTGCCCGAGGACTTCGGTATCGTGGGCGACAAAGCGGCGCGTGTTCTGCACTGGTGCATCCCGACGCAGGACTTCACGCACGAACGGCTCGACGGCCTCCGACTGCGCGCGCAGGCGCTCGATGAGCTCCGGATGCCGTGACAGCGTGACGATGCAGTTGCCGAGCAACCCGGCGCAGGCGTCGTACGTTTGGGCGAGCAGGGCGGCGAGGTTGCTGATTTCGGCGGCGTCTTCGCCCGTGGCGAGCCGCGAGCCCGCGAAGCGCTGCTGCAAGCGGCCGACGGCGGCATCCGCGTGTTCAACGGCCGATGGACTTGCGCCAGGCCCGAGCGCGGCCAGATAAGCAGCGATGTCTGTCTGGCAGGCTTGCGTGTCGGCATGGTCGGCCAGCAGTGTCTGCGCGATGGTGGCCAGCGGTACGCGGAAGTGCGCATCGGCGCCCAGCGCAGCATCGAGCGACGCGGTATCGGGCAGCGCTGCATATGCCTGCCGATGCGCGCGGGCGGCCAGCGCGGAGATATCGAGCCGGCCCAGTGCGGCCATCACGGTGGCCTTGCGTGCGCCGTGGTCTGGCCCATCGATCTGGCGTACGAGTCGGCTGAAGAAGGCGCCTGTGGGCGACGCGGCTACCGCCTTTGGCACGGGCTCATCGACGGGGCGGACCCGGCATGCGGTGCTGCCGAGTACGGCATCCACCACATCGGCGCTGGCGGCGACCCACCAGCCGAGAGCGGCATCGAAGAAGATGGGCCGTGTGGCTGCGAGCCCAGCGTAATACGGTGCTGGATCGGCGTGCAGGATGGCTTGCAGCGGATCGGCAGGCGGGGCAGCAAGCCGGGCGGGGGCGATGTCCATGATGGCAATCAGCGCGGTGGAGCGCGGGAGTAAGATGGCCCCTATTGTCTGGACTGGCCCCACACCTGTCACGCACCAACAGTTTGGTCTGCATCGAACCATGACCGCATCGTCCCCAGCCACGCAACCTGATATCGGGCGGGTGGCCGCCACCATCGGCGATCCGACACGCATCCGCATGCTGCTGCTCCTGATGGAGGGCCGTTCGCTGACCGCCAAGGAGCTGGCTTACGGCGCGGGCGTCGAACCCGCGACTGCCAGTGCGCACTTGCGCCGGTTGGAGGCGGATGCGTTGGTGACCTCGCTGGCCAGCGGGCGCTACAAATATTTCGGTCTGCGTTCGCCGGCGGTGGCGGAGATGATCGAATCATTGATGGTGGTCGCGCCCGAGAAACCGGCCGATCCGCGCCGCTCGACCGTGCCCGAGAACCTGCGCGCGGCGCGGCTCTGCTATGACCACCTGGCCGGAGAACTGGGTACCGACGTTTCTGCAAAGCTGCTGGCACATGGCTGGATCACCCAGCCCGGTGACACCCATGCCGAGTACGACGTCACGCCCGCAGGCGAGCGCGCTTTCGCCGCCATCGGCATCGACGTGTTGGCCCTGCGCGAGGGCCGCCGTCGCTTTGCGTACGGCTGCATGGATTGGAGCGAACGCCGTCCGCACTTGGCAGGCGCGCTGGGTGCTGCCGTTGCCGAGCGCTGCATTGCGCTGGGGTGGCTGGCGCGGCAGAAGCACTCGCGTGCGTTGACGATGACGGTTGCGGGGGAGGCCGGTTTGCGGGATTGGCTGGCGGGTGAATAAACCCTGATGATTATCAGATTCTTTAATTAGGAATTAATTTTTCTTAAAATCAGTGTTGCGCGGCTTGAATCAGGGTTTTCCCTCCGCGGTGAACTCAAATTTGGTGCTTCCGGTATTAATCTGGAAGTCGTAAGTTGCATCCTTTGTGCTAAGGGCGCAATGCGCTAGCCGATGCTCAAGTGCGATCATTTGATGCTGTCTCTGGTTTTCTCTCGCCTGGGAGTGCCAAGAGCGGCGCCAGTTCTTATGCGCAGTGGGGCGCCAGGTTCCAGTGGCCGGCCAGCGGAAGATTGCTGACATCCCCATCAGCCGAATTTACTAATACGAGCATTAGCCGAGGGCGGCTATCGTCGGTCTTGTATAACCATCCTGAATCCAAGTTGTGGGTTGAATGTGATTTTCTGGAATTGACGCTGAAGAATAATCACCGGATGATTGTTTGCCGGCATGCCATTGCTAATGCATGCGCATGCCGCCGAATCCGCAGGGGGGTGTCGTATGTCGCGGCCCGTTTTTCAGGCCGCGCGACGCGATGTGGCTGACTCAATAAAGAGAAAAGAAAATGGGGCAATCGCGGGAGATGCGCGGGTCGGCGGCCGGCGCGGGGATGGCCGTAGGGCAGCCAGATGCTCCGGAGCGATATGCATTGTCGCAATGCAACAGCAGGAGGCGAGGGGGATTCCGCTCAAGCGGAGGGCCGCGCGCGTATGTGGCCCGCCTCAGTGCCTTTTTGCGTGCGTTGCTGCTGTTGTGCTTGCTCAGTTTCGGTTATGCGCCGCTTGCAGCGCATGCGGCGGGTTGCCCGAGCAGTATCGCAGTGGTATCGGGCGGCGCGTCCACGTTCGATACCTTCCCTTGCACGAGTAGTCAGGGTACCAACGGTAGCTTGTTCTTACCGACGCCCCCCTCCCACGGCACAGTCACGCAGGACCCTAACGATCAGTACATCACCTATACCAACAATGGCGACAGTGCCACCAGCGACTCGTTCGTGTGGCAGGACTTCTTTGGCGCCAACCACACCGTCACGGTCACCATCGCGGCGGCGCTGAGTATCACCACGAGCAGTCTGCCGGCTGCGACGGTGGCGACGGCGTACAGCCAGACAATCAGTGCCAGCGGCGGCACTGCACCTTATACGTTCGTGATTTCGTCTGGCTCGCTGCCGGCGGGTCTGAGTCTCTCCAGCGGCGGTGTGATTTCTGGCACGCCGACCGCCAGCGGCTCCTATGCGTTCACCGTGCGGGTGACCGACGCCAGCAGCAACACGGCCACCCGAACCTATTTCGGTTTCACGGTCGCTGCGCCAACCATCTCGCTGTCGCCATCGACGCTGCCGTCTGCCACGCAAAACAGCAGCTATAGCCAGACCGTCACGGCCAGCGGCGGGACGTCGCCCTATACCTATGCGGTCACGAGCGGCAGTCTTCCGAGCGGCGTGGCCCTGAGCAGCAGCGGCACGCTGTCTGGCACGCCCACGGCATCCGGCACGTTTACCTTTACGATCACCGCGACCGACAGCACGACCGGCACGGGGCCGGCGACCGGCGGCCACAGTTACACGCTGACGGTGACACCGTCCTCGCCGACGATCACCACCAGCAGCCTCGTCAACGGCGAGGTGGGTGCGTCCTACAGCCAGACGATTAGCGTCAGTAACGGCACCGCTCCTTATACGTTCAACGTGTCGTCGGGTACCTTGCCGACGGGCCTGAGTCTCTCCAGCGGTGGGGTGCTGTCCGGCACGCCGACGACCACTGGCAGCTTCAGCTTTACCGTGCAGGTCACGGACGTGAACAGCAATACCGGGACGCATAGCTATACGGTCACCGTCGCTGCAGGACCGAGCATCGGCACCGCAAGTCTTGCCAGCGGCGAGGTCGGCGTCGCTTACAGCCAGACGATCAGCGCTAGCGGGGGCACGACGCCCTATACGTTTAGCGTGTCGTCGGGCATCTTGCCGACGGGGCTGAGCTTTTCCAGCGGGGGTGTGCTGTCTGGCACGCCAACGGCCAGCGGTAGCTTCAGCTTCACCGTGCAGGTCACCGACGCGAACAGCAGCACCACGTCGCGTGGCTACACCGTCATCGTCGCGGCAACGCCGAGCGTCAGTACGGCAAGCGTTCCCAACGGCGAGATCGGGATGGCGTACAGCCAGACGATCAGCGCCAGCGGGGGCACGACGCCCTATATGTTCAGCGTGTCGTCGGGCACGCTGCCGACTGGGCTGAGCCTCTCTAGCGGCGGCGTGTTGTCCGGCACGCCGACGGCGGCCGGCAGCTTCAGCTTCAGCGTCCAGGTCAAGGATGCGAACAACATCACGGCCACGCAAAGCTATACCGTCAGCATCACGGCCGCACCGAGCATCAGTACGGCCAGCCTTCCCGGTGGCGAGGTTGGTGTCGCGTACAGCCAAACCATCAGCGCCAGCGGCGGCACCACGCCCTATACGTTCAGCGTGTCGTCGGGCAGCCTGCCGGCGGGCCTGAGCCTCTCCAGCGGTGGCGTGCTGTCGGGCACGCCCTCGGCGGGCGGCAGCTCCACCTTCACCGTCCAGGTCAAGGACGTGAACAACATCACGGCCACGCAGAGCTATACCGTCACGGTGGCGGCGGGACTCGGCATCACCACGACGAGTCTGGGCAATGGCGAGGTCGGCGTGGCGTACAGCCAGACGATCGGCATTGGCGGAGGCACTGCGCCCTATACGTTCAGCGTGTCGTCGGGCAGCCTGCCGGCGGGCCTGAGCCTCTCCAGCGGTGGCGTGCTGTCCGGCACACCGACGGCGGCCGGCAGCTTCAGCGTTACCGTGCAAGTCAAGGACGTGAATAACGCGACGGCTACGCAGAGCTATGTCCTCGCCGTGGCAGCAGGGGTTGGCATCAACACGGCAAGCCTGCCCGCGGGCACCGTCGGATCGTCCTACAGCCAGACGATCAGCGCCAGCGGCGGCACGACACCCTACGCGTTCACGATCAGCGCGGGCAGTCTGCCGGCCGGGCTGACGTTAGCCGGTGGCGGCGCGCTTTCCGGTACGCCAACAGCGAGCGGCAGTTTCACCTTCACCGTGCAGGCCAGGGATGCAAAAAACGCTGCAGCCACGCAGAGCTACACGATGACGGTCAATATGGCGCCTGTGCCGGTTGTCCCGACGCAGCGCCAGATTACCGTCGCGGCGATGAGTACGGCGACGGTCGATATCACCGACGGCGCAACCGGCGCCCCGTATACCGGGGCGGCGATCCTCTCGGTGGCGCCGGCTTCGGCAGGGTCGGCCACGATCCTTGCGTCGTCTGCCCCCGCGTCCGCGCAGGCGCTCAAGACCGCTTCGGCTGGTTCCGGCGCGTACAGCATCCAGTTCGTTCCGGCTGCTGCGTTCGCGGGCACGGCGGTCATCACCTATACCTTGAGCAATGCGTCCGGTGCGTCCAACCCGGCGATCCTCAGCGTGATCGTTGCCGCGCGGCCCGATCCGTCGACCGATCCCGACGTCGTCGGCTTGATCAACGCGCAGATCCAGGCAGCCCGGCGGTTTGCCGAAGCGCAGATGGCCAACTACGGACAGCGTCTTGAAAACCTCCACGGCACGGGGCGAACGCGTTTTTCGAATGGCATTTCCGTTGCCATGCCCAATCGGCCGGCCGACGAAGGCAACCCGCGTTGCCAGGGCGCGTTTGCAAAAACGGAGCCGTGTCTCACGCAGGGCAAGGCGCAAGGCGGACCATTGCTCGCCGGCAACAACCGTGCGGACGGGGCAAAGCCGGATGCGCCAGATCCGTCGGCCGCTGGCGATGCGGATCTGGCGTTCTGGACCGCTGGCCTCATCGATTTCGGTTTCAACCGGGCGGGGACGCAGCGCTCAGGATTCCGCTTCACCACCGGAGGTGTCACGCTCGGAGCGGACTATCGCCTATCGGACCGCGTCACGGTCGGGGCTGGCGTCGGCTATGGCCACGATTCCACCGACATCGGCGCCGACGGCACCAGAAGCACGGGCGACAGCTATAACTTCGCGCTCTACGGAAGTTACCGGCCTCTGCCGACCTTTTTCATCGATGGCGTTGCCGGTTACGGCACGCTCAACTTCGATTCGCGGCGGTGGGTTGGCGCAGCAGGTGATTTTGCACTCGGCAGCCGCAACGGGACGCAGGCGTTTGCATCTGTGACGACCGGGTACGAGCACCGTGACAAGGCATGGCTGGTCTCGCCCTATGGCCGCTTCGCCGTGTCCAGCGCGTCGCTGCGTACCTTCACCGAGAGCGGCGCGGGCAATTATGCGCTGACGTATTTTGGGCAGACCGTCAACACGGTATCCGGCACCTTGGGGTTGCGTACCGAGTACACGCAGCCGACGCGGTGGGGCGTGCTGATGCCGTATGCGCGGATCGAGTATCAGCACGACTTCACGCGGCAAAGCGAGGCTGGCCTGGCGTATGCGGATCTGACTGCGTCCGGCCCGGCTTACTACGTGACCGGAACGCCGTTTGGCAGCAATCGGGGGCAACTCGGCGTCGGGGCGAAACTCAGCACCGGCGCCATGCTCTTCGGGCTGGACTACAGCGTGCTCGTTGGAGTGAACATGTTCCAGCAGGGCGTGCGGTTCTGGTTCTCGACGTCTTTCTGATTCTCAGGGCATCCGACATGCGCTTCCTGACCTTGGACGATTTTGCCCCGCACCTCAATGAAACCTTCCGCGTGGAGGTGGGCGACGGCGGTACGCCCTTCATGCTGGTCGAGGCGCGTCCGCTGCCCGCACCGGCCGTTGCCGGCATGGTGCGCGCGCCGTTCTCGCTGGTCTTTCACAACAGCGCAGCCATTGTGTTTCCTCAGCGCATTTATCCGATGCGGCACGATGGCCTGGGCGAGTTCGGCATCTTTCTGGTGCCGATCGCGCGCAATCAAGAGGGCTTTCTGTATCAGGCCGTGTTCAACTGAACGCGCGCCGGCCAGTGCATCCGGATGTAAGGCACTTCGCGTGCGGTTTCGATAAAACCGAGTCGCGTGTAGAGGCGGTGCGCATCCACGTTGCCCACTTCCACATGCAGATCGATTCCGTGGGCACCGGCTCCGGTGGCCTGCGCCTGAGCCCACGTCAGCAGCGTGCTGCCAATGCCGCGCCCGCGCCAGTGTGGGAGCACCGCGATATCGACGACCAGGAAGTGATCGGGATCGCGCAACAGGTAATAGCGTCCGATTGCTGTTCCGTGGTGTTCCACCATCCAGAAATCGGCTGCGGCGTAATAGCTGATGAAGTGCCGATGCTGCAAGGAGAACTGACTGTCGAGGAACGCCGCTCTGGCCTCGATGGGCCAGCCTGTCTGGTCGAGTTCGGACGCGCGCAGCTCGCCGTACAGCAGGCGCAGGAACGGCAAGTCGGGCTGGGAGCAGGGGCGCAGTTGCAGATCGCGTGTCACCGGCACCGGGTACGCGGCCGCAGCCGTGCACGGCGCCGGGAAACTGGGCAGGACCAGCATCAACTGAACCGAGGGAAATCGCCGTTCAGCGAGATGCAGTAGTTCATGGCCAGCAACGGCTGCTGGTTTTCGTGTGGCAAGCTTTGTCCGGTCACGCCAAGCATGGTGGGCGAGAAGGTCGTGTTAGGTGCGGTGCCGGCGGGCGGAAACGGTTCTGCATGCAACGGTGAAAGCATCGCGTCGTTCGCGGATGGCGTACCGCTGCGCACCGTCTGGGTCGGTTGGCCATACAGCAACATGCTGTGCGTATGCGCTGGCATTTCGCTGCTGAGCAGCGTGATGGCGGCTTCGCCAAAGGACTCGCCGGCCGTGCGCGACGAGAGCCCCAGGCCCTGTCCCTGGCTGCATCCGGCACGCGCGCAGAAATTGGGGAGTTGAAACGTCGTCTGGCCGTTGCCGCCGTACAGCGTGCCAATCAGGCTGAACAGCGCGGTGTTTTGCGAAACGGACATCTGTGTGCCGTTGCACAGCGCCCAGCCGTACGGCGCATAGTTGAAGCCGAACAACTGGATCTCGCCGAGAAATGGCTGAGTCATGGCGCCTCCTCAAGGTTCAGTTTTGCGAAGGGAATATGCCTTCGTAGGCAATGCAATACGAAACCGTGAGCGTCGGCATGGTGTTGTCGTGTGGCAGGTTGCCGCCCGCGCTGGAGACCGCGTTGCTTGCCATCGCAAAGCTGGTGGCCCCGGTGAGGGTCGACGCGTACATCGTATCCGTGCTGCCCAGCGAGCCTGGCACCACGCCGGAGCCCGGTGCGTTGGTGTTTGCAGCATTCGCCGTTGCGTTGACCGTGTGCGTGTGTTGCGGCATTTGTGCGGCGGTAAGCGTGACGGTCTCGGTGCCGCCGAGGGAGCCAAGCGGGCGAGGCGTCAGCCCAATCCCGGTACCTTGATGCAACGGCAACTGGCCACGCAGGTCGGGTACGGCGAAATTGGAGGTGCCGTTGCCGCCGTACGTGGTGCCCAGCAGGGAATACAGCACCTCATAACTGGATATCGGCACGGTGCTGCCGTCACACGGCAGCCAACCGACGGGAATGCGCGGAAAGGCGAACAGGCGGATTTCACCGACGTATGGAGCGCTCATATGTCTTTCTCGCAGAGGTGTGGAATCAGCCGCGGCTCGGATAAACGCCCGTCAGCGCGATGTTGAAATTGATTGTGCGAAACGGCTGCATGTTGCTGTGTGCCTGACTTGCGCCGGCATTCTGCAATTGCGCGGGATTGAGCGGCACCAGAGAGGGGTTGGTGCCTGCATATAACGCTTCGTTTGCGAACGACCCGTAGATCGAGCCGATCGGGGCGCGTCGATTGCCCGCTACTGTCGTGGCGTTCAAGCTATGCAAGTGCGCGGGCAACTGTGCCTGGGTCAAGGTCACGGTCTCCGCGCCAGCCTGCGTGCCCACTTGGTAAGGCGCTGGCTGCCATTGCGGATCGGCAGAGGGGCCCGCACCGATCGGCGTTCGCCCGCGTAAGTCCGGCAATCCAAAGGTGCTTCTTCCGTCTCCTCCGAATTGCGTTCCGAGCAGGGAGAAAAGCGCCGTGTTCTGATTGATCGCCATCAACTGCCCATTGCATAGGGCAAAACCGCGCTGCGCAAAACCGAAACCAGTGAGCATGACTTGCCCGAGAAAGTATTCGGCCACGGCGTCCCCCTCGTTGAGGTTGTTTTAAAAGTTATTGCACCGGGGATGCCCTTTGTAAAGCGCAAAAACGAGGGGGGGAGAGGGGCGCCTTTCAGCCAGCGGCGGCGGAACCACCGCCGTCGCAATACGGCAGGGCGGCATGGCCGCCCGCACTTCCGGTTGGCTGCCGGTCTACTGGCGGGGGGCCGCCTGTGCCACGTAGTCCCGCTGGAACGCGCACATGCGCAGCGCGTTGTGATACGCGCCGTTGCTGAAGAATTCTTCGATCAATTCGCCTTCGCGCTGGAAGCCGCATTTCTCGTAGATGTGGACCGCCTTCTCGTTCTTCACGTCGACCACGAGATACAGCTTGTGCAGGTTCAGCACCATGAAGGCGTAGTCGATCGCCAGGCGCGTAGCCGTGGATGCGTAGCCGCGGCCCTGCCAGCCGGGCGCGATGATGATCTGAAACTCACCACGCCGGTGGATGGTGTTCAACTCCATCAGCTCGACCAGGCCGACGGCCTCTCCGGCGCTGTTCTCGCAGATGAAGCGACGCTCGCGCTGGTCGTGCACGTGGCGGTCATACAGTTGTGACAACTCGGTGAAGGTCTCGTACGGTTCTTCGAACCAGTAGCGCATGATCTTCGCGTCGTTGTTCAACTCGTGCACGAAGCGCAGGTCGTCGCGCTCCAGTGGGCGAAGGGAAAGATCGCGGGATTTTTCAACCACCATGGTGTTCGTCCTTTCAATGTGCAGCGTGGCCGATAACGTACCGCGTCTGCCTTACATCTTGTATCGCACACCGAGCAAGGCCATGCGCGGCGCGCCCGGCATGTTGTAGTTCTCGGCGCCGCCGTGGGCCGAGACGTAATAGGCGCGGTTGAACAGGTTCTGCAGGTTGAGCGTCACGTCGACGTTCTTGCTGCGGTAGCCGGCGCCCAGGTCGACGGTCATGTAGCCCGGCAGCGTCGTCAGGTTGTACTGCGATGCGTAGCGCGAAGCCTCCGCACGCACACCGCCGGCCACGTAGAAGCCGTTGGGCAGATCGTGCTTGAGCCACAGCGAGCCGCTATGCCGCGGCGTGAGCGACGGCTGATTGCCGTTGACGGCCACGCCGCCGCTGCGGTCGTTCGGGTTTTCCAGGCGGCCGTTCAGGTAGGCATAGCTCGCCATCAGCGACCACGTCTTGGCAATCTCGCCCGTGAACGACAGCTCCAGCCCGCGCGTGCGCTGCGTGCCGATGGGCACGCCCAGCAGCGTGACCGGGTCGGCCGCCGTCAGGTTGGTCTGCTTCATGTCGAACAGCGCGGCCGTCACGCTGGCACCGGCCGACAGATCATACTTGGCGCCGATTTCGTAGTTGGTGGTCGATTGCGGTGCCAGCGCGCCGCTGTTGGCAAAGAACGTGAAGCTGTCGGCCAGCGGTTGGAACGAGCGGCTGTACGACGCATACAGCGACAGCGGCTCGATCGGGTGATACACCACACCCAGACGCGGGCTGACCGGCTTGTCGGTGCGTGACAGATCCTGGTTCTTTGACGTGAGGTCGTCGCGGCTCTGCTTGAGGATTTCGTGGCGCAGGCCGGCCAGCACCGTCCATTGCGGCGAGAACTTGATCAGGTCCTGCACGTATGCGGCGTACGTTTCGTTGTGCGAGAGGCCGTAGTTGGTCGGCACTGCGTTGCCGGGTACGGTCGGCAACACCTGCAATGTCGGATTGAACAGGTTGTACGTGCAGGTGGTAGCGGGGCACGAAACTCCAGCCACGCGGTCGCTCTTGTCCTGGTAACCCAGCTCGATGCCGTACAGCAGCGTGTGCTGGATGCCCCAGGTCTCGGCCTTCTGCGTCAGCTCGTTCTGCCACAGCGTGCCGCGGTCGCTGCGGTTGCGCTGGTTGACGGCGAGCGTGACAGTCGGGATCGGGCCGTCGTTGACGCTGCGCACGGTCGTGTAGTTGTTGCGGCCCAGCGAGTACTCGTAGTTGCGCACCACGCTATGGAACGACCACTTGTCGTTGAAACGGTGGTCCAGCGTGCCGGTGACGCTCTTGACGGTGGATTCGACATTGCCCGCGCCGGCATCGGCCGAACCGTAGCGCGTTTCGATCGGCACATTCACTGGGCGGCCGTGGTACGACGGCACGCCCTGGTCGGCAATGCGCTTGTCGTGCAGGTAGTCGAACTGCACCGTCAGCTTGGTGTCGGGCGACAGGTTGAACAGGAACGACGGCGAGATCGCCTGGCGGCGCAGGAAGTAGTCGTTGCGAAAACCGCCGGAGTCTTCCACCGCGCCGGTCAGGCGGGCGCGGACGGCGTCGTCGTTGATGGAGGTGTTCAGGTCGAACTCGGCGCGCTTCTGACGCTCGGTGCCGACCAGCACGCCCACTTCGGCCAGCGGTGTCGCCAGCGGCTTCTTGGTCACGCGGTTGATGATGCCGCCCGACGAGCCGCGCCCGTACAGCACGGCAGCCGGGCCTTTGAGGACTTCGATGCGGTCGATGTTCGACAGGTCACGGAAGTAGAGCGAATCATCGCGCAGGCCGTCGACGTACTGGTCGTTGATCGACGAGAAGCCGCGGATGGTGACCTGGTCGCGCTGTGCGTCGCCCAGCGAAGCTGACACGCCCGGCACGTTGCGCAGCGTGTCGTTGATCGACAGCGCGCCCTGGTCCTGGATCACCGCGTGCGGCACGACGTTGACCGACTGCGGAATCTCGCGCAGCGGCACGGGAATCTTCGTGGCCGTGTTGGCGATGGGCGTGTCGTAGCTGCTGTTGTTGCGCGTACCCTTGACGGTGGATGTCGGCAGCGTGCCGGCATCGGCGGTTGCAACGGTGTTGGTGGTGTCCGCCGCATTCGCGACATGCGCAAACGGCAGGGTTCCAAGGACGGCCAGAGATAGGCACAAGCGTTTCGGCGGCATTGCAGTTCCCGTAAAGTGAAAAGACCCGGTTGATGCGGGGAGGGCGCCGTCGTGTGCGGAGCCTTCAATCTGTGAAGGTGCAAATAATAATGAGAACAATTCCTATTAACAAGAGTGTTAAGTCACGCTTTTGACGGCATGCAACGTTTGCCGATGCGAGAATCGGCAACTTTTCACGGCACGATTGCGGAATTCCGGCACCAAGTTGCGCTTGGTGCGTCTGACCTGACGGCTTCCTGCTTTTTCCGATATGTCGCTTTCATCACATTACCCGCTGCCCCTGCGCGTTGCCCTGGTGGGCTACGGCTATGCCGGCAAGCTGTTTCATGCCACCTTGATCGACGCTACGCCGGGCCTGTGCCTGCACGTGGTTGGCTCCAACCGACCTGACGCCGTGCATGCGGACCGGCCTGACGCCGTGGTCTGTGCGCCTGAGGCGGCGGCCACGCATGCGGATGCGCACCTCGTCGTCATTGCCGCGCCCAATGACCGCCACGCCTCGCTGGCCGAAGCCGCGCTGCGCGCCGGCAAGCACGTCGTCGTGGACAAGCCCTTTACCGTCACCTTGGCCGAGGCGCGGCACCTGGCACACGTGGCGCGCCAGACGGGCCGCTTGCTCTCGGTCTTCCAGAACCGCCGCTGGGACAGCGATTTCCTGGCAGTGCGGGCTGCGCTTGCCAGCGGTGCCATCGGCGAAGCCATGCACGTGGAGGCGCATTTCGACCGCTTCCGCCCGCAGGTGCGCGCGCGTTGGCGCGAGCAAGCAGGGCAAGGCACTGGTATCTGGTTCGATCTCGGCCCGCACCTGATCGATCCGGCGCTGCTGCTGCTCGGCCTGCCCGATGCCGTCAGCGCTTCGTTCGCGCGCCAGCGCGCGGGTGCGCAAGCGCCCGATTGGGCGCATGTCGTCCTGCACTTCGGCGAGCGCCGCGCCATCCTGCACGCGAGCATGCTGGTGGCGGGCGGTACGCCACGCTGGACCGTGCACGGCACGCGCGGTTCTTTCATCAAGCGCCGCATGGATCAGCAAGAGGCGCAACTGCTGGCCGGCATGGCGCCCGGCGCGCCGGGCTGGGGTGCCGATGACGATGCGGGTGTCCTGATCGACGGCGCAACCTCCGCTGCAACTGACATCGCCACCCCCGCAGGCGATCAGCGCGCCTATTACGCCGCCGTGCGCGACGCCATCCACGGGGCGCGCGCCAACCCCGTCCCGCCCGCCCAAGCCGTGGCGGTGATGGCGGTGCTAGAAGCCGCCAGGGCCGCCGCCGAAACCGGCGCAGCCGTTGTGCCGGACCTGACCGACTCCGAGCACGCGCAGTGGCTCGCCACGCGGGAGACCGCCTGATGAATGGTGTGGTGATCCTGTTGCTGGTGGCCGGTGGCCTGCTCGCCGTGGTGGCGCTGGTGCAGATGCTGGCCTCGCGCCTGACGCTGCCGGAATCGACACTGCTGGCATTGGCCGGCATTGGCATTGGCGGTGCGTATGTCGGCTTGCAGAACACGGCGCCGGCGTTTGCGGCCACCTTCTTTGAGCCGCTCATTGACCCGAGCTGGCCGGCCGAGGCGTATCTCTGGTTGTTTCTGCCGCCGCTGTTGTTCCAGGCAGCGCTGTCGGTGGATGTGCGCAGCATGGCGCCAGATGCCGCGCCCATCCTGATGCTGGCCATCGTGGCGGTGTTCGTGGCCACCGGCGTGATTGGCCTGGCCGCGGCGACGGTCGCGCCGTTCGGCATCGTCACATGCCTGCTGCTGGGGGCGATGATCGCCACCACCGACCCGTCTGCCGTAATCGCCGTCTTCCGCGACGTGGGCGCGCCGGCGCGGCTGATCCGGCTGGTGGAAGGCGAGGCGCTGCTCAACGATGCGGCGGCCATTGCCATCATGGGCGTGCTGCTCGCCATGCTGACGGGCCACGGTACCGATGCAACCGTCGGCGGTGGCCTGCGCGAGCTGGCCAAAGCCTTTGGCGGCGGCGTGGTGTTCGGGCTCGTTGCGGGGCGTATCGCAGCATTCCTGCTGCCGGCGCTGCGCGGCATTGCGCAGGCGGAAGCCGCATGGACGCTCGCGCTGCCGTATCCGCTGTACCTCCTGGCGGAAAACATGCTCGGCGTGTCGGGCGTGGTGTCGGTGGTGTGCGCTGGGCTGGTGATCGGCGCGCTGGGCCGCACGCGCCTGGCGCCGCGCAACTGGACCCACCTGCAACTGATCTGGGAACAGATTGCCGCGCTGGCGGGGGCGGTGGTCTTTTTGCTGGCTGCCGTGCGTGTGCCGGAGTTGCTGCACGGCGTGGTGTGGAAAGACGCGCTGTGGCTGGCGGTGATCGTGGTAGCCGCGCTGGCGGCACGCCTGGCCGTGCTGTTCGGCCTGCTGCCGGCGCTGGCGTGGGTCAAGTTTTCCACGCCGGTCAGTCATGCCTACAAGCTGGCGATTGCGTGGGGCGGCCTGCGCGGCGCCGTTACGCTGGTGCTGGCGCTGGGTGTGTCCGAGAACCACGCCGTGCACGCCGCCGACCGCCATTTCGTCACCATCCTCGCCACCGGTTTTGTGCTGGTGAGCGTGCTGTTCAACGGCGCGACGCTGCGCTGGGTGATGCGTCAACTCGGGCTCGATCAGCTCTCTGCGCAAGAGCAGGCGCTGCAGCGGCAGGCGCTGAGCATGTCGACAGAAGAAGTGGAAGCGATCATGCGCCGCATTGGCGGGCACTTTCACTTTGCAGCAGGCGCGGCCGATCAGGCAGTGGCGACGTATCGGCTCGAGGTGGCCGCTGGCGCCGCCGAGTTGAACCTCGAAGATGCCCTGTCCGAGCGCGAGCGCCTGACCATCGGCCTGGTTGCCCTGGCCACGCGCGAGCGTGAGCTGATTCCCGAATACGGCAATGGCCTGATCTCCATCCGCAACCTTGACGCGATGATGCGCAATACCGCCGACATGATCGATGCGGCGCGCACGGAAGGGCGCCTGGGCTACAAGCGCGCCGCACACCGGATTCTTGCCAAGCACGTCGGCTATCGCGCCGCAGTTTGGCTGCACCGCGTTGGGCACATCGACCGGCCGCTGGCCAACGCGGTGGCCGATCGCTTCGAGCTGCTGGTCTGCCGCCAGACCGTGCTGGAACGCCTGCGGGACTACAACCGTGCGTCATTACAGCCGGTGCTGGGCGAGCGCATGGCGGACCTGCTCGATGGTGTGCTGATCGTGCGGATCGAAGCCGCGGAAGAAGGTCTGGCCGAGCTGCGCGAGAAGTTCGGCGATTACAGCGCCGCGCTGGAAAAGCGCCTGCTGCTGCTGTTCGCGCTCTCCATCGGGCAGAGCAAGATCGACACGATGCTGGCCGAGACGGTGATTTCGAAAGAGGTCTACAAGCAGATCAGCGCGGTGATCCGCCGGGCGTGGACGGCCGCACTGCCGAGGCCGTCGCTGGAGGCATCGCTGCGGGTGCCGGCCGCGCAGGCACACCCCCCGCAGTAAAGTAAGTCGGCAAGCGGCTCCGGTCTTAGAGCCGCTTGCCGGGACGCTCACCATGCAGATGGCGGTGGATGTCGTGCGTGACGAAGCCGGATTCGTCAGTCGGCATCGCCAGCCAACCGGGGTGCGAAAGTGATTCGCGGATATCCGCCAGGCCCGAGGCCCAGTGATCTCGCATGGTAGACGGTCCGAACTGGATGTCCTTGCCGGGGCCCTCGTGCTCCTTGGCCGCGTAGATCAGGTGGATGACGTTGTAGCGCTTGGTACAGGCCAGCTCCTGCGCGTGCTTGTACCACTGCGTGCGCTCGAATTCCTTGGGTGGCAGGTGGTCGAGCAACTGGCGGACCAGCCGGCGTGTCGATTGTGCGCGCTCCATCCAGTCGGTGATGAGCCGAGTCCGGCTGGAATATTGCAGGTCCTTCTGCCGGCTGGCCACGCCGATCATGGTGTCGGGCACGGGCCCCACTGCGCTCCACAGATCCACCTGGAACACGAGCGAGTCGCGCCTCGGCGTGCTTTGCAGAACATGCGACAACGGCGTGTTGGAGACCACGCCGCCATCCCAGTAGTAATCATCCGTCGATGAGCACGGGCGGGAAGCCCGGAGGCAGCGCTCCCGACGCCAGGAAGTGTTCCGCGCCCAGCCGGCGCTCGGTGTTGTCGAAGCACTCGAGGTTCCCGGTGCGCAGGTTGACGGCCTCCACTGACACGCGAATATCGCCGTCGTTGATGCGGTCGAAATCGCATAGGCGCTCGAGCGTGGCCTTCAGCGGCGTGGTGTCGTAGTAGCTGGCGTCGAGCGGGTCCATTTCGTTGGCCGGCAGCGGCGCGGGAAAACGCGGTGTGAAGAAGCCGCGCTGGCCTTCGAGGATGGTGTCGGCCGCCTGTATTGCGGTCAGCCATTTGCGCAGGTGCGCGTTGCCGTCAAACCAGGCGTTCTCCAGGATGTCCGGCAGCGGCGGCGAGAAGCTCGGCTGCGTGATGGTCTGCCAGAACTCGCGCAGCTTCGCCTGTCGATGCTCGGGCGCGTTGCCGGCAATGATGGCGGTGTTCAACGCGCCGATGGAGATGCCTGCAATCCAGTTCGGCGTGATGCCGGCCTCGTCCAGCCCCTGGAACACACCGGCCTGGTAGGCGCCGAGTGCGCCGCCGCCTTGCAGCACCAGTGCGATGTTCTCGTACGGCGGCAGGTCGATGCGCTGGGGCAAGGTGCCGGGCGTCTCGGCCGCGTCGTTGGACTGGGCACGGCTGGTTGCCACGCGTAGTTTGGGTGCAGGCATGTCTCCTCCTTTCTTCTTCGCCGTGCTTATTGCATGAACCAGCCGTGGCTCACCACGAGAGACTGGCCGGTCAGCGCCGCGCTCGGGAAGGTGGCCAGGAAGCGTACGGTTTCAGCCACGTCTTCCACGGTGGTGAATACGCCATCGACGGTATCGCCGAGCATCACCTTCTTCACGACCTCTTCTTCGCTGATGCCGAGTTCCTTGGCCTGCTCCGGGATCTGCTTCTCAACCAGCGGCGTGCGCACAAAGCCCGGGCACACCACGTGCGAGCGCACGTTGTGCTTGGCCCCTTCCTTGGCCAGCACTTTGTTCAAACCCAGCAGCGCATGCTTGGCCGCCACATACGCCGACTTGAGCGGCGAGCCCTCGTGCGAGTGCACCGAGCCCATGTAGATCACCACACCGCCGCGATCATCCTTGTACATGTGGCGCACGGCCGCGCGCGTGGTCAGAAAAGCGCCGTCCACATGGATGGCCTGCATCTTTTTCCAGTCGGCAAACGAGTAATTCTCGATCGGGTTGACGATCTGAATGCCGGCGTTGGAGACGAGGATATCGACCGAGCCGAGTTCTTCGGCCACGCGGTCGATGCCGCTGTCCACTGCCTGCTCGTCGGTCACGTCCATGCGCAGGCCGATGGCGTTGCCGCCCGCATCGGTGATTTCCTTGGCGACGGCTTTGGCGCCGTCTTCGTTCAGGTCCACGATGGCGATGGCCGCGCCCGAACTGGCGAGCGTGAGGGCGATCTGCTTGCCGATGCCGCTGGCGGCACCCGTGACGATGGCGACTTTGCCTTTCAGATCAGACATGCTTGTGCTCCATGAAGTTGGGGGGGGGAAGCGTGATTCGGCGGTTTACCTGGCGAGATAGTCGAACACGACCTCGTCCATGCCGAGGGTCAGGTCTGCAATGATGTGCCGAGCTTCGACAATTTCGGCCACCGGCAGTTCGGCCACCGGGGCCAGCGCGTGATGTGCGAGTTCCGAGGCGGGGCCCGATCAGCCGGACGTGGCAGCAGTCCACACGAAACCGTCATGCCTCGGAAACGATAGACAAAGCTGAACGGTAGTGCCTCGGAAAGCACGCGACGCAAGCGCCCATCCTGCCGGGGCTCTGTGACACGCCGGTCAAGCCTCCCATGCATGGACCGAATGCCGGGACACCTGTGCGTGATCTACCATCCGCCGGAAGCCGCGCAGCGAACGGCCCCTCGTAGTGGAGTGCGCTCAGGCGCGTGAGAGGAAATCCCACAGCGCAGGGTCGGCGGAATAGGCGACGTTGAAGCGCAGCCACGGGCTGGCCTCGTCATGCGGCCGGAAGTACTGGCCGGGTGCCAGCCAGATGTTGTGGCCGATCGCCCGATCCGCCAGCGCCGCAGCATCCGCATGGCCCGGCAGCCGCGCCCACAGGAAGAGCCCGCGCCCCGGCGTGTCGAACGGCACGGCGCCGTGCTCGCGCAGGATGGCTTCAACGCCTGCATGCGCTTCGGCCAGCCGCGAAGTCAACCGCGCCACATGCTCCGCATAGACGGGGCGGGTGACGAACGCATGCACGATGCGCTCGGTGATCTCGGAGGAGGTGAGCGCGACGGCCATCTTGGTGCGCGCCAGCTCGCGCGTGATGGCGGCATCGGCCACCACATAGCCCGCGCGCAGTGACGGCGAAATCGTCTTGGAGAAGCCGCTCACGTACAGCGTGCGCCGCAGGCCGTCGAGCGCGGCCAGCATCGGCGCGGCGGGGTCGGCCAGTTCGCGGTGCAGGTCGTCCTCGACGATCCACAGACCGTGCTGCTCGGCCAGTTGCAACACGCGGTAAGCGTTTTGCGCAGTCATCGACGAGCCGGTGGGGTTTTGCAGCACGGAACTGGTGAAGAGGGCGCGAGGGCGCTCTGCATCATCGGCACGCAGGATGGTCTCCAATGCCGCCGTGTCGAGCCCATCCGGCGCGCGCGGCACGGCGACCACGCGCAGACCGGCCAGCTTGAGCACCTGGAGCACATTGCAATAGCCCGGGTCATCCACGGCGACAACATCGCCCGCCTTGAACAGCGTGCGCACGATCAGGTCGAGCGCCTGCGTTGCGCCGCTAGTCAGCAGCACTTGCGAGCGCTCGACCGGCAGCCCGCGCAGCGTGAGCGACTCGGCCACGGTCTCCCCTAGCGGCGCGTAGCCCCACGGGTGCCCATAACCTGCCACGCGCAGCGCCGAGACGCGGCTCACGGTACGCATCGCCTCCTGCACGCCGCGCTCATCCAGCCAGTCGTTGGGCAGCCAGCCGCAGCCCGGCTTGATCGCGATCGAGCGATCGGCAAACACGTCCGACAGCAGCCAGGCGGCGTTGAGCTTGGGCGGCTCCCAGCGCGGGGCGACGGGGGCAGGCTGGGCTGGCGCGCGCGCGGCCACCAGATAGCCGGAACGCGGCCGCGCCACGATGGCGCCGAGCGCGGCCAGCCGCGTGTAGGCCTCGGCCACGGTAAATGTGCTGACATCGTGTGCCTGGGCCAGCTTGCGAACCGAAGGCAGGCGTGTGCCGGGCAGCAGGCTGTGGTTGTCCACCGCTGCACGAATACCTTGGACGATCTGGTCGACCAACGTACGCTGAGGGTGATGGGGATCGAGTTCAAGTTGCATGTTGCGATGCGGCATGGAAACGGTAAACACCTATACAGTTTCTAACAGAATCGCCATCTGTGCATGTCCGCGTGGCATTCGACTCTGTACAGTTTGCTCGAGACGCTTGTCTGTTCTTTCTCGGAGACACCGATGAAACCTGCACCGCACCCGCTGGAAACCACCGATCTGTCCTATTTCTGGATGCCGTTTACGGCCAACCGCCAGTACAAGGCCGCGCCGCGCCTGCTCACGTCCGCCCAGGGCATGTACTACCGTGACGCCGATGGCCGCGAGGTGCTGGACGGCACGGCAGGCCTGTGGTGCGTCAACGCTGGCCACAGCCGCAAGGAGATCGTCGACGCCATCACCACGCAGGCCAGCACGCTGGACTTTGCGCCCACCTTCCAGATGGGGCATCCGATGGCTTTCCGCGCCGCCGAGAAGGTGGCCGAGATCATGCCGCAGGGGTTGAACCGCATCTTCTTCGTCAACTCCGGTTCGGAGGCGGTGGATACGGCACTCAAGATCGCGCTGGCCTATCACCGCGCGCGTGGTGAAGGGCAGCGCACTCGCCTGATCGGCCGCGAGCGTGGCTATCACGGTGTGGGCTTCGGCGGCATTTCGGTGGGCGGCATTTCGCCCAACCGCAAGGCCTATTCGGCCAACCTGATCCCGGGCGTGGATCACCTTCCGCACACGCACGCGCCTGAGCACAACGCGTTCTCCAAGGGCCAACCCGCTTGGGGCGAGCATCTGGCCGACGAGCTGGAGCGCATCGTCACGCTGCACGACGCGTCGACCATCGCCGCCGTCATCGTCGAGCCGCTGGCCGGTTCCACGGGCGTGCTGGTGCCGCCCAAGGGCTATCTGCAGCGCCTGCGCGCGCTGTGCGACAAGTACGGCATCCTGCTGATCTTCGACGAGGTCATCACCGGCTTCGGCCGACTGGGTGCGGCCACGGCATCGGAGTTTTTCGGCGTCACGCCCGATCTGCTGACGATGGCCAAGGGCATCAACAACGCCGCCGTGCCGATGGGTGCCGTGGCCGTGCGCCAGTCGCTGCACGACACCATCATCGATGCCGGTGCGCCGGGCGCGATCGAACTGTTCCACGGTTACACGTATTCCGCACACCCGCTGGCTGCGGCGGCCGCTGTGGCTGCCATCGATCTGTATCGCAGCGAGGGCCTGTTCGAGCGCGCTCGCGCACTGTCGCCGGCGTTCGAGGCGGCGGCGCATTCGGTCAAGGGCGCGCCGCATGTGAAGGACATCCGCAACCTGGGCCTGGTGGCTGGCATCGAGCTGGAATCGCGCCCAGGTGCCGTCGGTGCGCGTGCGTATGAAGTCTTCCTGAAATGCCTGGAGCGCGGCGTGCTGGTGCGCTACACCGGCGACATCCTGGCGTTCTCGCCGCCGCTCATCATCGACGAGGCGCAGATCGCGCGCATCTTCGACACCGTTCGTACCGTTCTGCAAGAGGTAGCTTGAGATGAACCGACCGATCGATCCCGCTGTGACTGAATCTGTGGTCAGCCACTACATCGGCGGACAGCGCCATGCTGGCAGCGCCGCAGGTGATACCCCACGCAGCGCCGATGTGTTCAACCCCGCCACAGGCGCCGTGAGCGCGCAGGTGCTGCTGGGTGGCAAGGCCGAGGTGGATGCCGCTGTGGCTGCTGCGCACGCTGCAGCGCCGGCCTGGGCAGAGACCTCGCCGCTCAAGCGCGCGCGCATCCTGTTCAAGTTCAAGGAACTGCTCGACCAAAACCAGGACGCTCTGGCCGCCGCCATTACGCGCGAGCACGGCAAGGTGTTCTCCGATGCCAAGGGCGAAGTCACGCGCGGCATCGAGGTGGTGGAATTCGCCTGCGGCATCCCGAACCTGCTCAAGACCGAATTCACCGACAACATCGGTGGCGGCATCGACAACTGGAACCTGCGCCAGCCGCTGGGCGTGGTGGCTGGCATCACGCCGTTCAATTTCCCGTTCATGGTGCCGATGTGGATGGCGCCCGTGGCGCTGGCCTGCGGCAACACGTTCATCCTCAAGCCGAGCGAGCGTGACCCGAGCCCGAGCCTGATGATTGCCGATCTGCTCAAGCAGGCCGGCCTGCCCGACGGTGTGTTCAACGTCGTGCAAGGCGGCAAGGATGCCGTCGACGCGCTGCTGGCGCATCCGGATGTGCAGGCGCTGTCCTTCGTCGGCAGCACGCCCATCGCCGAGTACATCTACACGGAAGGCACCAAGCACGGCAAGCGCGTGCAGGCGCTGGGCGGCGCCAAGAACCACCTGGTGGTCATGCCCGATGCCGATCTCGACCAGGCCGTCGATGCGCTCATCGGCGCCGCCTATGGCTCGGCAGGTGAGCGCTGCATGGCGATCTCGGTGGCCGTGGCGGTGGGTGACGTCGCTGACAAGCTCGTCCCGCGTCTGGCCGAGCGTGCCAAGACGCTCAAGATCGGCAACGGCATGGAGCCGCAAAGCGAGATGGGCCCGCTCGTCACCGGCCCGCACAAGGCCAAGGTGGAAGGCTATATCGCCAAGGGTGTGGCAGAGGGGGCCAAGCTGGTCGTGGATGGCCGGGGCCATACGGTGGCAGGTCACGAGCAAGGTTTCTTTACCGGCGGCACGCTGTTCGACCATGTCACGCCCGACATGACGATCTACAAGGAAGAGATTTTTGGCCCGGTGCTGTCAGTGGTGCGCGTGCACGACTTTGCGGAAGCTGTCGACCTGATCAACGCGCACGAATATGGCAACGGCGTGTCGTGCTACACCAGCGATGGCGGCGTGGCCCGCGCGTTTGCACGGCAGATCCAGGTGGGCATGGTCGGCATCAACGTGCCGATTCCGGTGCCGATGGCGTGGCATAGTTTTGGCGGCTGGAAGCGCTCGTTGTTTGGCGACCACCACGCCTATGGCGAAGAAGGTGTGCGCTTCTACACGCGTTACAAGAGCGTGATGCAACGCTGGCCGGATTCGATTGCCAAGGGCGCCGAGTTTGTGATGCCCACGGCGAAATGAGTGGCGCGCGCGTCAATGAGGAAGGGAGGCGATGCCTCCCTTTTTTCTTTGCGCACATGGCACCGAAACCGCGGTGTCATATTGGCTTGATATTCACGGCGATCGGTTCGCCATCGGGGCCGATTTCGATATCGAAACTCACGCGCTGACCTTCATGCAATGCAGGCGCGCTCGCAAGCCGGATTTCCGAATCCCGTATAAAACAAGGGGCAGCATGCATTTCTGCAGCTGCCCCTGCGGGCGGATCATATTGAACGGCGTTCACTTCAATTCGGCTGGCCATTGCATTCTCCCGAGAGGGACTTCGTCAAACCGGGGCGCCGATTTCAACTACGCTCGGCAGCCCTTCGACCGCTTGATGGCAAACACGTACTGAACAACCCTTACAACCTGACTTCCACGGGGCTTTCGACCGGCGCACCTCCTGCCCGAAAGGATGACGCGCCGTCCTGCAATCGCGATGACGATCTTGGCTTTGCCTGTGCCCCGGCCTTCGGATTAAGCCGCCTGGATGTTCGAGGCTTGCTTGCCCTTCGGGCCTTGCGTGACTTCAAACGACACCTTTTGACCTTCCTTCAGGGTCTTGAAACCCTGCATGTTGATCGCGGAGAAATGTGCGAATAGGTCCTCGCCGCCATCGTCCGGGGTAATGAAACCGAAACCCTTTGCGTCGTTGAACCACTTGACGGTACCAGTAGCCATGATCTTGAGTCGAGAAGTTGAGAAATCGATCGGCTGCCGGCCAAAAAAAATGTAGCAGGCAGACCCGGCCAAATCAGCCAAACGATCGTTTGGTGAATATATGCTTGGCGCGTCTCCCCGTCAAAGTCTGTTTTGCGGCTTTCCTCGTCAAGATCAAGCGGGGGCGATGTCAGCGGGGCACATCAGTGCCCGCGCATTCTCGCCATCGGGGCAAACACTCGCACAAACCCGAGCGTTTTCACCTAAGCTTCAGTGGCGTCTGCCGCACCCCACCCTACCGGCGTAGGGATTGGCGTTGCTGCAGACGGCGCACGGAAATTGCGTGTGCCTCAGTCGCCCCAGTCGCAGCCAACTATGACGACAGCCGCAGCAACCAGCACAGTCACAAAAAAACCCGCGTTGATGGCCACGATGGTGGGTGCGATCGGCGTGGTCTTCGGGGACATCGGTACCAGTCCGTTGTATGCATTAAAGGAATGCTTCAACCGCGAACATGGCGTTCCGTTCTCAGACCAGACCGTCTTCGGCATCCTGTCGATGCTGTTCTGGGCGATGACGCTGGTGGTGTCGATCAAGTACGTCGTCTTTGTCATGCGCGCCGACAACAATGGCGAAGGCGGCATCCTCGCGCTGACTGCGCTGGCCATGCGGGCCAGCCACGGCAGCGCATGGTTCACCCGTACGCTGATGCTGCTCGGTCTGCTGGGCGCCGCCATGTTTTATGGCGATGCGGTCATCACGCCCGCCATTTCGGTGCTCTCTGCTATTGAAGGCATGGAGATCATGGCGCCCGCACTGCAGAAGTGGGTGTTGCCGTTGGCGCTGGTTGTGCTGATCGGCCTGTTCCTGCTGCAGAAGCACGGCACGCATGTGGTCGGACGCCTGTTCGGGCCAATCATGCTGATCTGGTTCATGCTGCTGGGGCTGCTTGGGGTGGCTTCGGTGGTCAAGTCTCCGCAGATCCTGGTGGCGCTGAACCCCGTTTACGCCATCGAGTTCGGATTCCGGCATACCGTGCAGGCGTTCATCGTGTTCGGCTCGGTGTTCCTCGCATTGACCGGCGCCGAAGCGCTGTATGCCGACATGGGCCACTTCGGCGCGCGCCCGATCCGGTTTGCATGGTTCTACATTGCCATGCCGTGCCTGCTGCTGAATTACTTCGGACAAGGGGCGATGCTGCTGCGCGAGCCTTCCGCCGTGCAGAACCCGTTCTTCCTGCTGATGCCGGCCTGGGCCGTGGGCCCGATGGTGCTGCTGGCCACGGCCGCCACCGTCATTGCGTCGCAGGCGGTCATTTCGGGCGCGTTCTCGATGACGGCGCAGGCGGTGCATCTGGGCTATGCGCCACGCATGAAGATTCTCTATACGTCAGATGTCGAGATCGGCCAGATCTACGTGCCAGTGGTCAACTACGTGCTGTTGCTGCTGGTGGTGGCCGTGGTGCTGGCGTTTGGCAAGTCCGACAATCTGGCGGCTGCCTACGGCATTGCCGTGACGACCACCATGCTGCTGACAACCGGCTTGGTGACGGTGGTGATGCGCAACGCGTGGAAGTGGAGCCTGCCGGCGGCGGCCTGCCTTGGTGCGGTGTTCCTGGCGGTGGACCTGTCGTTCTTCAGCGCCAACCTGCTGAAGATTGCGGCGGGCGGCTGGTTTCCTCTGCTGCTGGGTGGCCTGATTTTCTTCCTGATGGTGACGTGGCATACCGGCACGCAACTGCTCAAGGCGCGCAACGTGGAGGGCGGGATTCCGCTGGAGCCGTTCATGGAGGGCTTGCTGCGTCATCCGCCCTATCGCGTCGATGGCACGGCCGTGTATCTCACGCCAAGCATGGAGTTCGTGCCGCTGGCGCTGCTGCATAACCTCAAGCACAACCACGTGCTGCACAGGCGCGTGCTGTTCATCCACTTCCGCACGCTGGCCGTGCCTTACGTGGAGCCGGCCAAGCGCCTGGTCATCAAGACGATTGGAGAAGACATCTACACGGCCGTGGTGGATTTCGGCTTCAAGGAAACCCCGGCCGTGGACGAGATCGTGAAGATGGTCGGTGAACGCCTGAACGTCGTTTTCGAAGACATGGAAACGTCGTTCTTCATCACACGTGCGACGGTGGTGCCATCACCACTGCCGGGCATGGCGATGTGGCGTGAGTCGCTGTTTGCCTGGATGCAGCACAACAGCGCGAAACCGTCGGATTTCTTCCGGATTCCAGCTAACCGGCTGGTAGAGCTGGGAAGCAAGGTGGAGATCTAGCAGCGGCGCCAGCCGTTGCGGGGTTCAGGCAAAGCGCGTCACGCTGTCGCCCCGGCAGAATGCCAGTAGCGCGAGGTGCCCGGCTTTGGCGTGACGGATCGCCAAAGACGACGGCGCGGAGATTGTCGCCAGCAGCGGCGCACCCACGTGCACACACTTGCGAGTCAGTTCAAAGCTCGCTCGGCTTGTCATGACGATGAAGCCATCCGCAGGGTGAATGCCCAGTCGGGCCAATCGGCCGATCAGCTTGTCGAGCGCATTGTGGCGGCCGACGTCTTCCAGCACATGCAGCGGAGCGTTTGCGTTTGCAGGCACCCAACCCGCGGCATGCAGGCCACCTGTGAGGGCGTTGGCGGGCTGATGCGCGGTCATGGTGTTCAGCGCGTCCAGCACCTGTGCATCCGGCAGCATGTCGACCCACGCTGGGTGCACAAGCGGTATGGGCGTTTCATCAAAGGTCTGCAGGCTTTCAATGCCGCACAGGCCGCAGCCGGTGGGGCCGGCCAGCGCACGGCGGCGCTCCTTCAAGCGCGCGAAGCAGCGCGAGGCGATTTCAGCGTGGACTTCAATGCCGTGCGGGTGGGTTTCGACATCAGCGCCGCGCCAGTCGACCCGGCCGTCGATGATGCCTTCGGACAGCGCAAAGCCCAGCGCGAACTCTTCCAGGTTGGCGGGTGAGGCCATCATCACGGCGTGCGTGATGCCGTTGAAGACGAGCGCCACCGGCGTTTCATCCGCGACGGCCGTGGAGGCATCTTCGTGCGTGCCGGCCCGTGTGCGCCGTATTGCCGAGGTGGAAACGACGGGCAGGCCAGCGGGGTGGCGGGTGTGTGCGGTCATGCAGCGAGATCTGGCAAAGTGCGGCCGAGGTCAAGCAGGACGACCAGCCAGCGCATGTCGTCCATGGAAACGCGCAGCAGGCCTGCATCGGCCAGCGGATGCAGTGCGCGCAACACGGTGCTGGCACGCTCGCCAACGCGCTTGGTCAGCCAGGGCAGCGATACCGGCTTGCCGCTTTCCGTTTCGCGCAATGCTGCCAGCAGCGCCAGTTGCAGCGCGGACCACGCCGGTTGAGCGGACATCAGGCTTCGGCTGAGGCGGCAGCCGCTGCATCGGCTGAGCGTTCGGCCTGGCTTGGCATGAGCATCACCGGAATCGACTTGGACGTTGGCGTGCGCGCCTGATCGGCCACGGAAGAGAGCGGCACCAGCGGATTCGTCTCTGGGTAATACGCCGCCAGGCAGCCGCGCGGGATGTCGTACGCCACGAGGCGGAAGCCGTCGGCGCGGCGCGTGGTGCCGTCTTCGGACAGCGTGATCATGTCGATCCAGTCGCCGTCTTTCATGCGGATGATGCGCAGGTCTTCAGTGTTGATGAAGACCACGCGGCGCTGGCCGAACACGCCGCGGTAGCGGTCGTCCATGCCATAGATGGTGGTGTTGTACTGATCGTGCGAGCGCACCGTGGCCAGCGTGAAGACGGTGGCATCTGCGTGGCGCTCGCGGGCGCGATGCACGGGCGTGTCGGTCGGGATCGCATGCAGGTGGAATTCCGCCTTGCCCGACGGCGTGTTCCAGACGCGCTCCGATGCCGTGTTGCGCAGACGGAAACCACCCGGCACGCGGATCTTCTCGTTGAAGCCGGCAAAGTCGTCGAACACAGCTTCGATCCGCTCGCGGATGCGGTCGTAGTCTTCCACCAGCCAGCGCCACGGGATGGTGCTTTCGGGCAGCGTGGCTTCGGCCAGGCGCGCCACGATAGCCGGCTCCGACAGCAGGTGCGGCGAGGCCGGTGGATTGATGCCCGCCGACATGTGGACCATGCTCATCGAGTCTTCCACGGTCACGCCTTGCGTGCCGCCGGCCTGCTGGTCGACTTCGGTGCGGCCCAGGCACGGCAGGATCAGCGCAGCCTTGCCGTGCACGATGTGGCTGCGGTTGAGCTTGGTGGTCACGTGTACGGTCAGATCGCACTGGCGCAGGCCGGCCCACGTGGCGGCGGTGTCCGGCGTGGCCGCCGCGAAGTTGCCGCCCATGGCGAAGAACACGCGCGCTGCACCTTGCTGCATCGCCTCAATCGCGCCGACGGTGTCGTAGCCATGTTCGCGCGGCACGGCAAAGCCGAACACCTTTTCCAACCGATCCAAGAAAGCAGGAGCCGGCTTCTCGTAAATGCCCATCGTGCGGTCGCCCTGCACGTTGCTGTGGCCGCGCACCGGGCACGCGCCGGCGCCCGGGCGACCGATATTGCCGCGCAACAGCAACAGGTTGACGATCATCTGGATGGTCGCCACCGAGTGCTTGTGTTGGGTGATGCCCATGCCCCAGCAGGCGATCACGCTGTCGGCCTTGATGTACGTGTCGCCCGCCCGGCGGATCTCGGCTTCCGGCAGGCCGGATTCGGCCTCGATGGTGGCCCACGATTCGGCGCGCACATCGGCGGCAAACGCGTCGAAGCCACCGGTGTGCTGGGCGATGAAGGCGTGGTCGATGATGGCCGGTTCGCCATGGCTGCGCGCCGCGTCGTCGCGCTCGATCACGTGTTTGATCACGCCCTTGACGGTCGCCAGATCGCCGCCGATACGCACCTGGTGATATTCGGTGCTGATGCGCGTGGAACCCAGCGTGAGCATCTCGATCTTGCTTTGCGGATCGGCAAAGCGCTCCAGCCCACGCTCGCGCAGCGGGTTGAACGACACGATGGACGCGCCGCGCTTGGACGCCTCGCGCAACTCGCCGAGCATGCGCGGATGGTTCGTCCCCGGGTTCTGGCCGAAGATGAAGATGGCATCGGCCTTGGTGAAATCGTCCAGCGTGACGGTACCCTTGCCCACGCCGATGCTGCCCCGCATGCCGGTGCCGGAAGGCTCGTGGCACATGTTGGAGCAGTCGGGGAAGTTGTTCGTGCCGTACGCACGCACGAACAACTGGTAGAGGAAGGCCGCTTCGTTGCTGGTGCGGCCGGACGTGTAGAAGATCGCCTGGTTTGGATCGGGCAGCGCACGCAGGTGCTGCGCGACGAGCGCGAAGGCGGCGTCCCATTCGATCGGCACGTACTTGTCGCTGGCCGCGTCATAGACCATCGGGTGCGTCAGGCGCCCTTGATCTTCCAGCGCGTAGTCGGACCACTCGGCCAGTTCGCGCACGGTGTGCTGGGCGAAGAACTCCGGCGTGGTACGGCGGGCGGTGGCCTCAGCGGCCACGGCCTTCACGCCGTTTTCGCAGAATTCGAACGTGGAGGCGTGGTCACGATCGGGCCAGGCGCAGCCGGGGCAATCGAAGCCGTCGGGCTGGTTGGCCGACAGCATCGTCTTGGCGCCCTTGGCCGCGATGCCCTGCGACAGCAATTGATGTGCAACGCTCTTGAGCGCGCCCCAGCCACCGGCCGGATGACGGTAAAACTCGATTTTCTGGTGCTTCATGGTGGCGGGGCGGCTGGATTTTGGGCGTTATGAGAACAGAACGACAGCTTTCTGGAGTGTAATCCAAACCCCCCAGCCCAACGGCAGGCCCACGGCTGCCCAGGCCAGCACGACGGTGATCGCCGAGCCAGGGTGTGCCTTCCATTCCAGCGACGTTTCCGGCGCGGTGACCGACGGCGTCAGGCTCTTGGAGGCAGCAGCGTGGCGCTGCGCGTCGAATTGTTCTTCGGTCATGAAATGCTTCGGGTCAACCGGGCGCACCAGCAGGTTGCAGATGAAGCCCAGCACCAGCAGGCCGGCCAGGATCATCATCGTGATGTCGTACACGGCTGCACGTTCCACGCCGTGCGCGATCTGGTATTCACGCAGATAGTTCACCAGCACCGGCCCCAGGATGCCGGCAGTCGACCATGCAGTCAGCAGGCGGCCGTGGATGGCCCCCACCATTTGCGTGCCGAACATGTCGGCTAGGTAGGCCGGCACGGTGGCAAAGCCTCCGCCGTACATCGACAGGATCACGCAGAAGGCCAGCACGAACAGCGCGATGTTGCCGGTGTGCGAGGTCCACGGAACCGACGCATACAGGACAAAGCCCAGCGCAAAGAAGATTGCGTAGGTTGTCTTGCGGCCCAGTCGATCCGATAGCGATGCCCAGAAGAAACGGCCGCCGATGTTGAACAGGCTCAGCAGGCCCGTGAAGCCTGCCGCGATGGCGGCGATTTGGCCCTTCTGCGCGGCGCTCAGCTCGGTGAACGACGCCGTCACGCCCAGCAGCTTGCCGCCGAACACCTCCTGCAGCAGCGGCGAGGCCATGCCCAGCACGCCGATGCCCGCCGACACATTCAGGCACAGCACGGCCCAGATCAGCCAGAACTGCGGCGTCTTCAGCGCCTGGTTCACGTGCACGTGGCGATGCGTGACCATGGTGTCGAGGGCCTTGGCGGGCGAGGGCATCCAGCCTGACGGTTTCCAGCCGGCAGGTGGCAGGCGGTAGCCCAGGGCGCCCGCCATCATGAACACGAAGTAGATGCCGGCCAGCACGATAAACGTTTGCGACACGCCCACCGATTCTGGCGTGGCAAACCCTTTCATCAGGCGGTCTGCCAGCGGTGCACCGATCATCGCGCCGCCGCCGAAGCCCATGATGGCCATGCCCGTGGCCATGCCGCGCTTGTCCGGAAACCACTTGATCAGCGTCGACACCGGCGAGATGTAGCCCAGCCCCAGGCCGATGCCGCCGATCACGCCCGAGCCGACCCACAGCAGCCACAACTGGTGCATCTGAATGCCCAGCGCCGAGATCAACAGCCCGCCGCTCCAGCACACCGCCGAGACCACGCCGGCCTTGCGCGGGCCGACGCGTTCCAGCCAGCCGCCCCACAAGGCAGCCGAGACACCCAGGAACACGAAGAACAGCGTGAACATCCAGCCCAGGCTGGAGAGGCGCCAGTCGCACGTGGTGGCGAACAGCTCGGCGACGAGCGAGACATCCGCGCCGCAGGTGTGCGCCTGCGACACGCCCAGCACGCGTGAGAGCGGAAGCCAGAACACGGAAAAGCCATAAGCCATGCCGATGCACAGATGGATGGCCAGAGCGGCGGGCGGCACCAGCCAGCGGTTGAACCCCACCGCCGCGACGGCGCGCTCGCGCGAAAAAAATGGATGCAGGACAGCTTCGGACATCGAAATTCCCCCCGGATGCGTTGATGTGCCTGTGTTGTTACGTGGTGAAGCGGTGTGGCCGAGCCGGTCATGGCCGGGACGTGCCTGCCGGCTGCAGAGGGTCTGCGCCGACGTTGCCCGCGAAGATAGAAGCGGGGCATGTTTCACATCAATAGTTGCCAACGTCCGTTGTATTGCGGATTACGCAACATGCAGCCAGATAGGCGTGGATATGTGGCGAAGAACATAAACAACGCGCCCCCTCATTCAGGGTACCAAGTCGCTTGATGTTGTTGCCGGGAGCGCCAATGCCGAACTGAAGACGGAAGATGCACGGCCCGGACAGCGGAGGTGGCGAATAGCGACCAACACGACAAATACGCATCCGTCGCGCTGTTCCTGTGGTGCGTCGCGGCCGACAGCATGCGGACGTTCGATTGGGCGACCAACCTGATCGGCTTGGGCGGCATCGCAGTCGGCATTGTGCCGATGCGGCTCAACCGGCGGCTGGGCCGAGCACAACGGGCGGTTAGCCGGCAACCGCTGAATCCGGCCACGGGCAGCGGCTTGCCTGCCGGCAGAACTCGTCCACTACTGTCCGCAGGTGCACAAAAGCGGATTGCATCTCAGGCAGGCGCTGGTTGTACGGCCCAACGCGTTGCGCGGTGCGCTCGATGGCGCGTGCGGCGTCGCCGATCGATAGGTGCCCCAGCATGTGGGCCGAGCCGGTGATGCGATGGGCGGCCTCGATGATCTGCCCATTCACGCCACCGTGGATGGCCTTCTCCAGATTGGCGAGATCCTGCTCGACCGTTTCGGCAAACAGGTCGACGATAAAGCGCCATTGCTGCAGATCGTCGCCAAACAGCTCAGTCAACATTGTGACGACCTGTGACGGGATCAGGCCGCTGATGGTTGCGCGACAGGCGTCCTGGGAAGCCGGGGCAGCGTGTGTGTCTTGGGAGGGCTGCATGAGCATGGCCGGTGCGTTGGATGTTGACGCACACTGTGCCCGCCGAGCCTGCTTGCCGCCATGAGATTGGTCCGAATTTGCCGCCCGAAGGTCACATCACCTGCGCAGGGCGGCATAAAGACATCGGGCGTATCGCCTGGCAAGCGATACGCCCGAAGAGAGGGTGGGAAAGCGCTCGGCTCAGGGCAGCATGGCTGCCGTTGGCGTGACATCCGGCTCGCGCGGTGGCGTGGCGCGGCGGCGATGGGCCCACGTAAATACCACCGGCAGTACCAGCAGCGTGAGGATCGTCGTCGTCACCATGCCGCCGACGATGACCAGCGCAAGCGGCCGTTGCGCCTCGGACCCGATGCTGTGCGACAGCGCTGCCGGCAGCAGGCCCAGGCCCGCCAGCATGGCCGTCATGATCACCGGCCGCAGGCGCAGCGCCGCACCTTCCACCGTGGCTTCATGCAGGTTCTCGGATTGCGCCAGACGGTTGACGTACGAGATCAGGATCACCCCGTCCTGAATGGCGATACCGAACAGCGACAGGAAGCCGATGCCCGCCGAAATCGATAGCGTTTCATGGGCGATGTGCAGCGCGAGCAGCCCGCCGATGGCGGCAAACGGCACGTTGAGCACCACCATGAGCGCATCCTTGAAGTTGCCGAAGGTGCTGTAGAGCAGCAGGAAGATCACCAGGATGGTTAGCGGTACGATCACCATCAGCTTGCCCTGGGCAACCTTCATCTCGTTGAACTGGCCGTCCCACTTGATGGTGTAGCCCTCGGGCAGCTTCACACTGTCGCCCACCATGCGCTGCGCTTCGTCCACCGCGCCGCCGAGGTCTCGCCCGCGCACGCCGAACTTGATGGCGATGTAACGCTTGCCGAGCTCACGGTAGATGAAGAACGGGCCATCGGTCATTTCCACCTTGGCAATCATCGACAGCGGGATGTGCTGGCCGTCGGGCGTGTCGATCAGCAGCTCGCGGATGGCGTCGTACGACGCGCGCGACTGCTGATTCAGGCGCACGGCCAGCCCGAACGATTTTTCGCCATCCAGGATTTGCGTAACCGGCGCGCCGCCAATGGCGTACTGCACAAGGTTCTGCACGTCGCTCACGTTGATATTGAAGCGCGCGGCGGCCTGGCGGTCGATGGTGACGTTCAGTGTCGGCTGGCCCAACTCTCGGAAGATGCCGACGTCCACCAGCCCCTGCACCTTCTTGAGCTGCGCCTGGATCTCGGTGGCCTTGGCTTCAAGTACGTCGAGGTCGTTGCCGAACAGCTTGACCGAGTTCTCGCCTTTCACGCCCGAGAGCGCCTCGTCCACGTTGTCCTGGATGTATTGTGAAAAGTTGTATTCGATGCCTGGAATCTTCTCCAGATGCTTCGCCAGGCGATCAACCAGTTGCGCCTTGGTCAGGCCCGGGCCCCATTTGTCGGGCGGGGCGAAGTACAGGCCGTACTCCTGGTTGAACACGCCGGTGGAGTCGGTGCCGTCGTCCGGACGGCCGATCTGCACCGAGACCTTCTGGATCTCGGGCTGCTTGGCGAAGTACGTGCGCAGGTCGTTGGCTACCGAGGCGGAGTAGTCCAGATCCACCGTATTGGGCAGCGTGATGCGCAGCCACAGGTTGTTCTCTTCCAAGGTCGGCAGGAACTCCGTGCCCAGGAAGCTGGCGCTGTACAGCGTCAGGCCCAGCGCGGCAATGGAGACGGCAAACACCGTCTTCGGGCGAGCGATCAGGCGGCGCAAGAGCGGCTTGTACCAGCGCAGGATCGCTTGGATAAAGGCCGGCGAATGCGGGTGCAGCGTCTTGCCGAAGACGAACGACGTGGTGGCCGGCACGAACGTCAGGCTCAGCACGATGGAGGCCAGCAGTGCGAAGCCCATCGTAAAGGCCATCGGCTTGAAGATGATGCCTTCCACGCCGCCGATGAAGAACAGCGGTGAGTACGCCACGATGATGATCCCCGTAGAGAAGATCATCGCGCGCTGCACTTCGCTGGTGGCTTTGACGATGGCGTCATCGAGCTTTTCGGCGCCTTCTTCCAGGTGCCGCATGATGTTCTCCATCACGATCACCGCGGCATCGACGATCACGCCAAAGTCGATCGCGCCCAGAGAGATCAGGTTGGCGGGCACATGGAAGTGCTCCATGCTGATGAACGACACGCACAGCGCCAGCGGGATCACCGCCGCCACCACTGCCGCTGCGCGCAGGTTGCCCAGGAACACGAACAACACCGCCAATACCAGCGCAATGCCCACCACCAGCGTGTGTTCCACCGTGCCCATGGTGATGTCGAGCAGCACCTGGCGGTCGTAGAACGGCTTGACCTGGATCGACTTGGGCAGGATGCCGTTGTTCAGCTCGGCAACCTTCTCGCGCACTTTGGCCAGCACCTCGGTGGCGTTGGCATCGCGCTTGAGCAGCACGATGCCTTCCACCACGTCGGGCTGGTCGTTGTACTGCATCATGCCCAGGCGTTGGACGTTGCCCACTTCCACTTCGGCAATGTCGCGCACGCGCACCGGCACGCCATTGTTTGCATTGACCACCACGTTGCGGATGTCGTCCACCGTCTGCAGCAGGCCCACGCCGCGCACCACGAACTGCTGCTCGCCATCGCGCAGCAGATTGCCGCCGGTGTTGTTGTTTGCGTTGCCGATGGCCGTGATGAGCTGCGACAGCGTGATGCCGTACGACTGCAGCTTCGCCGGCGACGGCACGATGTGGTACTCCTTCACTTTGCCGCCGAAGGAGCTCACATCCGCCACGCCCTGGACGTGCTTGAGCTCCTTGGTGATGTCGTAGTCCTGGTAGCTCTTGAGGGTCGTGAGGTCGACGCCATCGCCCACCAGGCGGAAGCGCATGATCTCGCCCGTGGCGTCGGAGTCGGGGCTCAGCGCGGATTGCACGCCGGTCGGCAGATTGGCCGACGCCAGGTACTGCGAGAAGTTCTGCCGCGCCTTGAAGCTGTCGGTGCCTTCCTTGAACTTGAGCGTCACCACCGACAGCCCGAACAGCGAAACCGAACGGAACGACTGCACTTCGGGCACGCCGGCCAGGGCGTTTTCGATGGGGATGGTGATCTGCTGCTCGACTTCGGTCGTGCTGCGGCCGGGCCACTGCGTGATGGCCTGCACCGACAGCGGCGCCACGCCCGGATATGCCTGCAGCGGCAGTTCGCGGAACGACAGCACGCCCGCCACCAGCAGCGCGACGGCCAGGAAGACGATCAGCAGCCGCCGCTTGAGAATGCCCGCGATCGGGTTGAACATCACGCCCCCGCCTTCACGATCATCTCGTTGAGCAGCGCGGCACCGCGCACCACCACCTGAGACGAAGCCTCGAGCCCCGCGGTGACGGCAAAGCTGCCGTCGGTGCCGGTGTCGCGGCCTTGCACCTCCACGCGCTTGAAGTGCTTGGCATCGCTCTGCACGATCACGTAGTAGCGGCCGTGGTCTTTCACCAGGGCGGACTTGGGCACGACCGTGGCCTGGCCGCTGCCGGTCTGGACGCGCGCGGTGGCGTACATCTCGGGGCGCAGCAGGCCATCGGGGTTCGGCACGTCGCTGCGCACAGTGAGGGTGTGCGTGGCCGGGTCGATACTGGGCGCGATAAAGCTCACGCGGCCAACGAATTCACGATCCGGATAGGCCGACGTATGCAGCGAAATCGGCTGGCCGACGCGCACGCTGGCAATGTCGTGCTCATACACATTGCCGGTGAACCACAGCAAGCGCGTATCGACGATGCTCATGAACGAGTCGCCCACGTTCAGGAAGGCGCCCGGGTCCATATTGCGTTTGACGATGGTGCCCGAGATGGGCGCGCGCAGCGTCAGGTGCTCGGCGGGCGTGCCGCGTTTGGCGATCTGGGCGATCTCGTCGTTGCTCAAGCCCAGCACGTGCAGGCGGCCGGCGGCGGATTGCACGGTCGCTTCCGCATCTTCCTGCAGGTCCTTCATGTTGGAGCTCTTGAGCTGCCGTGCGGTGTTCAGCGCCAACAGATATTCCTTCTGGGCCGAGATGAAATCCGGCGCGTACAGCTCTGCCAGCGGCTGGCCCTCGTGCACCAGGGCACCTTCGAAGACGAGGATGCGGTCCAGGCGGCCGGCCACGCGGGCCGAGGCCAGCTTGGTGCGCTCGGCGTTGTAGGCCAGCTTGCCCGGCGTGGACAGTTCGACCGGCACAGAAAGCTGGCCGACCTGGGCGACCTGCACTTGCTGCGGGTCGAAGCCCCCTTGGGGGATTTCCACGGCATCCGGCTTGGGGCGGGCAGCGGCAGCCGGCGCGGACGCGGCATTGGCGGCAGGCTTGGTGGCTTCGGAGGGCGCGACGGCAGCCGGCCAGCGGCGCCCGGCAAACACGCCGACGGCAACGGCCGCCACCAGGGCGATCAGGACAACGGGGGCTGAGAGCTTCTTCATGGTGTTACTGGGCTTGGACGGGCGAGCGGCCGGTGGCCGCGAGCAACGCGTGGTAGGCCTGCAAGGCCGTGGCCTGCGCCTGGGCGACCGCCAGTTCGGCGTTCTTGAGTGCGCCCTGCGCGGTCAGCAGGTCGTTGAAATCGGCGTTGTTGCTGGCGTAGTTGGTCATCGTCACGCGATACGCCGCCAGCGCCTGCGGCAGTTGCCGCTGCTTGTTGAAATCGAGCTGCGCGAGCGTCTGGCGCAGGGTGTTGTAAGCGGTGTCGACCGCCAGCAGCGTTTGCTGCCGCACCGACACGTCGTTGGCCTCGGTGGCGATCTGGTTTTCCACCGCCTGGTTCACGCCGTACTTCTCCTTGGTGAAGAACCAGAACGGGATGATGACGTCCAGCTCGATCTGGTAGCTGTTCGGGCGCACGCCGTAAGGCGGGTTGTCGCTGGTGACGGTGGCAATGACCTGGAAGTCGGGCAGGTAGGCCTTGCGCGCCAGCGTCACGCTCTTGCGCGCGGCGTCCATCAGCTCGGCCGATGCCTTGATCGATGGATGCTCGCGCAGGGCCAGGTTTTCCAGCTCCGGCAGGGGCTCTTCGGGCAGGCGGACGGACTCGTCGTCGGCGCGCAGTTCAAGCGGGAAGCTCGGCTCCTTGCCGATGAGCGTGTTCAGCGTCTGCACGGTGCTGTCGTACTGGCGCTGTGCGGCAAACAGGTCGTTCTGCGCGCTGCTTTGCATGACCTGCGCGTTGAGGAAGTCGGCGTACGCGGCTGCGTTATTGGCGTAGCGCACGCGCGTGATCTGCTTGACCTGTTCCAGCCGCGCGATGGTCAGCTTTTGCACGTCGATCTGCTTTTGCAGGGCGATTGCCTGGTAATACGTGGTGGAAAGCTGTGCGTAGAGCTGCAGGTACAGCGCGTCGGACTGCGCGTTGAGCGACTCGGCCTGGCGGTCGGCAATTTCTGCGGCCAGCGCTTTTTTGCCCGGAAACGGAATCTGCTGCGTGAGGTTGTACTGGCTGCCGCCCGCCCGGTTGACGGCCAGCGGGAACCCCTTGGGGATGCTGTTCCAGATGTAGCCGACCTGCGGGTTGTTGGGCGCAGCCAACTGCGGCGGCACTGACTTGGCCGACAAGTAGGTATGGCGCGCCTGGGTGAGCTGTGGGTTGTTGCCCTTCAGCTCCTGTAGCAATTCGACCAGGTTGAAGCCTGGTCCGGTCACGCCGGCCACCGCGGGTTTGACCGGCGGCATGGTCGCCACGGGCATGCTGGCCGCTGCAGGCACCGGCGCGGCGGCCCAGGCCGCAAGCGGCAGGCTGGCAGCCATGCACAGCACGGCCCAGGCACTTGGATGGAATGCACCCCAATGTTTCACTGCAACGACTCCCCTTGAGACGGGGGCGTTTTTACCGACGCGATCTTTCAAGCGCCTTTCATGGCCCCGCGAGCCCGAAGGGCGTGGGAAAACGCGCCAAGACTGCCCCGAGGCGGCGGTCTGCGGCAGTTACATGACAAGAATGACAAGACGTGGCAGCCGCCTCAGGCCGGCGCCAGCGGGCAGGGCAGGTCCACACGCGCGGCAAGTGCATCGCGCATGGCCTGCAGGCTGGCGATACGGGCGTCAATGGCGGCCAGTTTGTCGCGCAGCAGAGCGGTGACCGCGGCATCGGTGTCCGGCTGTTGCCACACCTGGGCCATGCCTTCGCCGATCTCGGCGAGCGTGAAGCCGAGTTGCTGAGCGGTGCGCACACATAACGCACCAGATCGACGGATTCGGGCGGATAGGCGCGGTAACCATTGCTGCGCCGCCGGGCGCGGATCAGGCCGCGCGCCTCGTAAAAGCGCAGCCCATCGCGCGAGACGCCGGTGGCGGTGGCAAGATCGCCGATGGACAGATCGTCGGTACGGGCAGGCAGGGTGGTGGGCATGGCGGGCAGTGCGGCAGGTCGGGCAACTTGGGTGTTGACCTTGGAGCGTACACCAGGGTTTAGGGTGACGAATTACTCACTTGAGGCGTCTCACCATGGTTTCCGAATCGACTTTTGTGCGCATTGTGCGCGCCAGTGCGTGGTACGACTTGATCGTGACAGCACCCCTTGCTACGCCGTGGACGTTCACCCGGCTGCATCAAGCGCTCAATGCGCTGGCGGGCGGGCTGGGGATCGGCCTGCTGCCTGCGTTCGGGCCGGCACATCTGCTGATGGCCAACCTGATGGGATCGGTGGTGTGCGTGTGGTCAGTGCTGCGCATCCGGCGGGCGAGCGTGGCGTTGGGCCGCTACGACGCGGCGGCGCGCTGGCTGTTTGCGTTGTGGCAGGCGTACGCGCTGATATCGGGCGCCACGCTGCTGGTGGCGCCCTTCCTGCTGGCGGAAATCGGCTTCGGGCTGGCGCAGTCGGTGCCGGTCCGACGTGTGCCGGGTCGGTTGCCGCAACCTGCGGTTTAGCGCGCGGCGGGAGCGCTGGCCGGTGCTGCAGGCGGCAGGCCCGCCGGGATCAGCGGGCCACCGCCCAGCACCTGCATGCGCGATAGCACGCGCAACTGGTTGTCGAGTTTGGCCGGGTCGACGAAGCGCTTGACGTCTTCACCTGCACGGCGGGCCATCTCGGGCGTCTCCACCCAGCCCGTGAGCGTGACTTTGCCCTCCGGCGTTGTGTGGATGCGGATCTGGCGCGGATTCAGCGCCGTGTCCTGATCCAGCGCCGCCTTGACCTGGTACGACAGCAACGAATCGTCGGTCATGCGGGCGCCGGTACTGTTGGGCTGATCGCCCCAGGCACAGGCTGCCAGCAGCGACGCGGCGCCGATTGCGGCCAGTACGCCGACCTGTCGGCGCACGGCACCAGCCCGGACCACCAAGGACAACGAGGGGAAGTGCATCGACGCTCCTGAAGAAATGGCAAGAAGATGACGACAGGCCCACATGATATGCCTGCCGCCCTCTGGGCCATTCGGGAGTCTCATTTCGGGGCGGGGCGGTCAATAGGCATGACCGGGCGCGTCGGCCCGGTGGCGCTGCCACCACGTCTGCAGCGCCAGCCAGCCTGGCCCCACCGTCGTCACGATGGCGATCAGCATGCCCCATACGAAGTGGAACTCGATGGCCGAAGCCGACAGGCTTGCCCAGTAGGACAACGCCGCCACCAGGTTGACAAAGAACAGCCCCGCCGCCGCCAGCCGCGGCACGATGCCGATCAGCATCAGTGACGGGAAGACCAGTTCGCCGAAGGTGCCCAATGCCGCTGCCAGCATGGGCGGCAGCAGCGGCACCTTGTATTCCTCGGCGAAGAGCAGCACGGTGGTATCCCAGTCATGCAGCTTGGTCAGCCCTGAGCGGAAGAACACATAGAAGAGGTAGGCGCGTGCGATCAACAGAATGACCGCGCACAGGCCGCTCTGCGGGCCGGCAAGCCGGTCGAGCACAGTGCGGATGCGCGTGAGCGGAGCAAGGGTGGCGGTGTTCATCGTGTGTCTCCGGTGTGGAGTGCGGGGTGCGCGGACAGTGCAAGCACCCCCGCGCGAAAGAGGCTGGCCAGGCAGGCGGTCAAATCGAAATCCGCGTGCGTGGCCAGCGTTTGTGCAAGGGCATCCTGCAGCGTCGGCGTGGCGTCGCAGGCAGTGAGGAAGGCGGCGGTGGGGACATCCAGATCGAGCACGACGACACGTTGTTCGCGCACGGTGACGACGGCGGCTTCGCTGTTGTTCAGGTCGATGTTGCAGAGTGCGATGGTTGTGTCGGGCTGATGTGCACGCCAGATCGAAACGACCGGCCATGGCGAAGCCATCCACCACGTTCCGGCAACGAGGCCCGCACGGATGGCGTCCGGCGGTTGCGTCAGCATGGCGCTGAGCATCGTGGCGTCGGGCAATGCAGCGTGCGCGTCCGGCGCGTAATGCGCCCAGTGCACGCGCCACTCCAGCCGCGCGACATCGGCCAGGTACGGCACGCTGTCGGCCAGCGGCGATTGCGCAATCACCTCGGGCAACGCATCGCCATACCGATGCAGGTTCGGTGAGGTGGATGCCTGCGCGGCTAGCGTGTCGCGCACGATGGCATCGAAGCAATCTTCACCCACTAGCGCGCGACAGACCGGGTAAGCCCCAGCCAGCGTATTGCGCAGGATGGCCAGGCGCGCGTTGCGGTAGATGGCCACGCCGCGCGATGCCCCGCCCAGGGCGGGTGCGGTGAGCGCGCCGATCAGGTGGGCTTCCCAGTCAGGCAGACGCATGATCGGTTGCCCTGGCGGTGGTGATGGAAGCGGCGTGCCGGTCGAGGATGATCTGGGCGTGCTCCGCTTCCTGCAGCAGCACCTGCACCGGCGGAATATCGGCATCCCATTCGATGAGCGTCGGGCACACGCCGTGCGCGGCGATCCAGCGCTCGTAGAGCGTCCAGACTGGCGCGTGTACTGGAGCGCTGTGCGTGTCGATCAGCATGCCGTCTTCCACGCTGTATCCGGCCAGATGAATCTCGCCCACCAGCGCAGGATCGATGTCGGCCAGGACCGATTCAACGGTCACGCCGTGGTTGACGCTGTTGACGTGCAGGTTGTTCAGGTCCAGGAGGATGCCGCAGCCGGTGCGGCGCGCAAGCGCGGTCAGGAAGGCGCCTTCGGAGATGGCCTCTTCGGCATCGACCAGCATGCGGCAGTCGATGTAGGCGGCAATGTTCTCGATCAGCAGCGGCCGCTTGAGGATGTCCTGCGCGCGCATGACATTGGCGCACACGATGTCGAGCGACTCGCGGGAATAGGGCAGGGGCAGCAGGTCGTTGACGACCTGGGCACCGCTGCGGTTGAAGCAAAGGTGCTCGGAAATGGCGGCGGGCGCCACGGCATCGACTAGCGTGGCAATGGCGCGCACGTGGTCGACGTCGATCCCATCGGCATTGCCGAGCCCCATGCCCACGCCGTGCAGGCTCACGGGCTGGTACGCCCGTGCGGCCAGCAGCGCGGCGCAGGCCGGGGCGCCATACAGGTAGTTCTCGCTGTGCACTTCTACCCACGGGAAGCGGCGCTCCCCGTGCAGCAGGGCGGGAAAGTGCGGGGCGCGCAGGCCTGCACCCGCGCACATCGGCAGAGTTGTCTGCATGGCGGTCACCCGGCGTGGCGTGTTACTTGGACGGCTGTTGCAGCATGCCGCCCATCTGCGCGCAGGTGCCGGCCGGCACGAACTTCCACGACATCGGGTCTTTGTCGATCTTCGATTGGCCGGCGCAGGCGTGCGCGCTGCCGGGGCTGGCGCAATCGTTCTGGCCGGCCTTGGCCACGCCGTAGCATTTCTCTTTGCCGGCAGCATCCGCAGCCTGCACAGGGGTCGACAGTGCGCCCAGCGCGAGCAGGCTACCCAGGGCGGCGGCGATCATGGCTTGTTGTTTCATTTGCGTTCTCCTTGATTGAGCAGGTGTCTTTGAGACGGCGAAGGCCTGATTGCCCTCGCCGCACGGTGCGCTGCGGCAGTGCGCCGAGCGTGTTCCGTGCAACTTGGTCGTCGCACCTGCGCATTCCTGATACGGAGAACGAAAATTTTTTTTGGGGCGATGTCATCGTGTTGCCCCAAAGAAGGCGACCCGGAAAAGGGTCATTCAAAAAGGGGCCGCCAAGATACGGCACCCCCGGGGCGGCTCAACCCACCCGGAAATGCTCGATGCTCTGCCCGGCGTTGACGGCGCGCTGCAGCCAGTCGGGCATGTCGCCCGTGCCGTCCCAGTGCTGGCCGTCGGCGCTCATATAGACGGGGCCGGCGGGTGGGGGCGGTAAATCGAAGCAGCCAAGTGTCTGCAGGTCTTCGACCGACAGATCATAGGTTTGCATTTGCTCCCGGATCCAGGCGATCGCGTTTTCGCGGCCCGGCTGCGGCAGGTGACCTTCCTTCATCTTGTGCGTACGGTTTGGGTTCGGTGTCCGCCAGGCGCCATGGGGAGAGAGAGGCGGGCGCATGGGGCGCCCGGGGCTGGCGGAAAACGCACAAGAATAACAGCAGTTGGGTCGCAGATTCGTGTTGCGGTTGTGTTTGCCTATTGCATTACTTAACAGCGGCTGCATCTGCCGACGGGCGCAGCCAGCGATATGGCGACCAGCCCAGGTTCATGCCCGCCGCCGCCAGCAGGATCGCGCCGGCGCCCAGAAACTGCGCCAACTGCAGCCGATGCCCGAAGGCGATGATGTCGACCGCGATGGCAACGATCGGGTAGATGAACGACAGCGAGCCGGTCAGATGCGTCGGCAGCCGCTGGATGGCGCCGTACAGCAGGATGTACATCAGCCCCGTGTGCACCACGCCCACCGTCACCAGCAGCATCCAGGTATGCGCGTCGGTCGGCGGGTGAGACAGGTTGGCCAGCGGTGTCAGCATCAGCACGCCCACGCACACCTGGATGAGCGCAATCAGGTGCGGCGGCGTGCCGGCCAGCTTCTTGGTAATGATGGCCGCTACCGCATAGGCAAATGCCGCGCCCAGCGCCAGCGCGATCCCCGTCAGATAGTCGGTGCCTGCGCTGGCCGCCGGCCCCACCTGCACGATCAGCACCACGCCGACGAAGGCGACGGCCAGCCACGTGAGCTTGGCCGCCGTCAGCCGCTCCGACAGGAACAGCGCGCCCAGCCCCACCAGCATGAACGGCTGCGTGTTGTAGACCGCCGTGGCAATCGAGATGGACGCGCGTGGATACGCCGCAAACAACAGCAGCCAGTTGATGACGATGGCCACGCCGCCCAGCGCCGCGATGCCCGCACGCTTCCACGTGATGGCGCCGCGCAGCAGCCCCAGCGCGGCGCACACTGCCAGCAACGTCATCGCGCCGAACAGACAGCGCCAGAACACCACGTCCATGACCGGCTGGCCCGAGCGGACCACGAACCAGCCGATCGTTCCGGAGATCGTCATGGCAGCGGTCATCTCGACCGTGCCGCGGGTCTTGTCGTTCATACCTGCAGCCTCGTCTGTTGGGTATGAGAAGGATCGCATGTGATCGGGCGATCTTCCATCGCTTTTCTGAGGCAAACTACGTTCTCTTCTTTGCAAAATTAGGTGAAATGCCAAGTGGAGGCGCGATGAGCACCCTTGATGAACTGGATCAGCGCATCCTGAACGTACTGCTGACCGACTCCCGCATCTCGCTCAAGCAACTGGCCGAGCAGGTTGGGCTGTCCTCGCCGAGCGTGTCGGAGCGGCTGCGCCGGCTGGACGAGCGCGGCGTGATTCGCCAATACACGGTCGACCTCGATCCCAAGGCGCTGGGTTACCCGCTGCAGGCCATCGTGCGGGTGCGCCCCATGCCGGGCAAGCTGCATATCGTGCAAAAACTGATCGAAGAGATTCCGCAGATCAGTGAATGCGACAAGGTCACGGGGGAAGATTGCTTCATCGCCAGGCTGTTCGTGCGCTCGATCGATCAACTCGACCACATCCTCGACCGGGTGGCGGACCATGCGGAAACCAATACCGCCATCGTCAAATCGCAGCCCGTGCGGCGGCGCGCGCCGCCGTTTGTACCGGCCGATTGAGGTGGACGCTGTTCCACCAGCGGCACGATGCGTCAATACGGGGATGAGGCTATAGCGCGCGGGCGCACCGACTGATAACGTTTGGCGCCGATAACACGCGCGCCGGCACAACCGGCGCCTCCAAAGGAGCTCCTATGCAGAATCCAAGAACAGGCATACGGTGGATCGCCGCCGCAATCGCATCGATCAGCATCACGACTGTCGCGCACGCAGCATCCGTGGCGCCGGTGGCCGCAGAAAACGGGATGGTCGTCGCCGCGCAGCATCTGGCCACCAAGGTGGGTGTGGACGTGCTCAAGCATGGCGGCAACGCCGTTGACGCAGCAGTGGCCGTGGGCTACGCGCTGGCCGTGGTCTATCCGGCGGCCGGCAACCTGGGCGGCGGTGGGTTCATGACCATTCAACTGGCCGATGGCCGCAAGACCTTCCTGGACTTCCGTGAGGTTGCTCCGAAGGCTGCCACCGCCAACATGTATCTGGATAAGGACGGCAACGTCATCAAGGGCGCATCCACCAAGGGCCATCTGGCTGTGGGCGTGCCCGGCACCGTGTCCGGCATGGAATACGCCCGTCAGAAGTACGGCACCATGCAACGCGCTGCACTGATCGCCCCTTCCATCGAACTGGCCGACAAGGGCTTCGTGCTCGACCAGGGCGACGTCGACATGCTGCACACCTCCACCAAGGACTTCCAGGAAGACGCCGCTTCGGGTGCGATCTTCCTGAACAAGGGCGAGCCCTTCCAGGTGGGCGAGAAGCTGGTGCAGCACGATCTGGCCAAGACCCTGCGCGAGATCAGCAAGCACGGAACCGACGGCTTTTACAAGGGCTGGGTCGGTGAGGCCATTGCGGCATCGAGCAAGTCCGGCGGCGGCCTGATTACCCAGGCAGACCTGACGAGCTACAAGACGCGCGAGCTGGCGCCGGTCGAGTGCGACTACCGCGGCTACCACGTGGTGTCCGCACCGCCTCCGAGCTCGGGCGGCGTGATCATCTGCGAAATGCTCAACATCCTGGAAGGCTATCCGCTCAAGGATCTGGGCTGGCACTCTGCGCAGGCCACGCACTACCAGATCGAAGCCATGCGCCACGCTTATGTGGACCGCAACAGTTACCTGGGCGATCCGGACTTCGTGAAAAATCCGCTGGACCGTCTGCTGAGCAAGGACTACGCGGCCAAGATTCGCGCGGTGATCGACCCGAAGAAGGCCGGTGTGTCGAAGGACATCAAGCCGGGCGTCGAGCCGCATGAAGGCAGCAACACGACGCACTACTCGATTGCCGACAAGTACGGCAACGCGGTCTCGGTCACGTACACGCTCAACGATTGGTTTGGTGCGAAGGTGACGGCCGCCAAGACGGGCGTGATCCTGAACGACGAGATGGACGACTTCACCGCCAAGGTCGGCGTGCCGAACCTGTACGGCCTGGTGCAGGGTGAGGCCAACTCGATCGCCCCGGGCAAGCGTCCGCTGTCCTCCATGAGCCCGACCATCGTCACCAAGGACGGCAAGCCCGTCATGGTGGTGGGCACGCCGGGCGGCAGCCGCATCATCACGGCCGTCATGCTGACCATGATCAACGCCATCGATTACGGCATGAATGTGCAGGAAGCCGTGGACGCCCCGCGCTTCCACCAGCAATGGTTGCCGGATGTGACCAATGTCGAGCCGTATGCGCTGTCGCCGGATACGCGCAAGATCCTGACCGATATGGGCCACAACCTGGGGGCGCCGCAGCCGGCCAACCACCTGGCGGCCATCATCGTTGGCGCACCGTCGCTGGGCGGCAAGCCGGTCGGCAACAATAAGTTCTATGGTGCGAACGATCCGCGTCGCAATACCGGGTTGGCGGCTGGTTACTGATCAGCGCCGCACCATGGAAAAAGCCCGCCAGAGTTTCGGCGGGCTTTTTTCTTTGTAGCGGAAGCGCCCTTGAGGCGCACCAGACCAACGGTTACGACATAGCCGCATTCACTGCTGTCAGGACCGGCAGATTGCCTTCGCCAAACCCGTGATGACCTCGCCGCTGCACGATCTCTAAGAAGATCTCGCCGGGATGGCGCTTGACGAAGGTTTGCAGGAACAGCTTGGGCACGCCGTTGAGGATCTCCCCGTCGACCAGGATGCCGTACCGGCGCAGCGCGTCGAGGTCCAGCCCGTGGCCGGGCAAGCGCGCGTCGATCGTGTCGTAGTAACGTGGCGGCGGCTCGACAAAAGTGAGGCCGTTGGCGGCCAGCGCGGCGGCTGTGCCGAGAATATCGTCCGTGGCCAGCGCAATGTGCTGCACGCCCTCGCCGGGGTGGTCGGGCAGATAGGCGTGCATCAGGTGGGCGCGGTGCGTGCCCTCTTCATAGAGCGGAATGCGGATCGTGCCGCACGACGACACCATCACGCGGGAATCCGCCGCCACATGCCAGTTGGCGTGCAGCTCGTGGATCTCGCGAAAGCCGAGCTGGTTGCGGTAGAAGTCGATCCAGTCCTGCAGTCGGCCGGCGCCGACCGTCTGCGTCAGGTGGTCGACACGCGCCAGCCCAACGCCGGCATGGTGCCAGTCTTCATGCGCGGTGGCGGGGTCCAGCGGCCGGAAGTCGATATCGTAGATGGAAATGTCGCCCAGCCCGCCCTTTGCACCGTGCTTGCCGCGCCAGCGGTCGACAAAATACAGATGCGTGTCGCCTACGCCCTGGACGGCTGGGATCACCAGTTCAGCCGGGCCGATCGGCTCGCCTTCCGCCGGCCATGCGCCCAGTTCGACGGCGCGGTCGTAGGCGCGTTGCGCATCGTTCACGCGGATGCCGAGCGCGCGCCGGCCGCAGGCGGCGCTTAGGTGCCAACGCGTTCACTGGCCATATCAGCCTGGCCGGTCAGTTTCCGATGTCTTTCGAGATGCAGCCGACCAGCGCTTCACCGACGGTCGTGCCGTCTTGCGAGTTGAGTACGACGAACCAATGCGCGGAAGTCGCGGGCGCGGCCTCCCTTTGCGGGGGTGTGTTCCGGGGCTGCATGCCTTTGTAGCGGATGGCAGAGGCGCTTAGTGCCGTCGCGTGCGATTGAGCGTAAGGCATACTGCGCATTGGCTTTTCGCCGCATATTTTCTCGAAATTCATGGAAACAGGTATGTCCTCTTCGCGCCCTACGCGAGTGGTCGGGGCCATCAAGGTGCTCTCCGTTTTTCTGAAACTCGGGCTGACCTCCTTCGGCGGACCGGTCGCCCATATCGGCTACTTCCGGCGCGAGTTCGTCGAGCGTCGACGGTGGCTCGACGACGCCACCTTCAGCGATCTGGTGGGCCTATGCCAGTTTCTGCCGGGGCCGGCCAGCAGTCAGGTCGGATTTTCGATTGGCCTGCAGCGCGCAGGATGGCTCGGAGGCCTTGCGGCATGGTTGGGGTTCACGCTGCCGTCGGTGTTGCTGCTGATCGCCTTTGCGGTGGCGGCCCCTGCGCTGGGTGGCCCCGTTGGTGGCGGGCTCATCCACGGCCTGAAGCTGGTGGCGGTTGCCGTGGTCGCGCAAGCCGTGTGGGACATGGCGCGCCGGCTGTGTCCAGATCATCGTCGGGCCGGCATTGCGCTGGCCGTCATCGGGCTGCTGAGCGTGATGACCTCCGCCTATGCGCAACTCGTTGCTATCGCACTGGGTGCGGGATTGGGTCTCGTGCTATGTCGCAATCCAGCGCCGCTTGGCGGTGCCGATACGGCCGCGCATAGCAAGGCGTTTCATGTTTCCCGAAGCGCCGGCGCGATTGCGTTGATGCTCTTCTGCATTTTGCTGTTCGGTTTGCCGGCGCTCATACAAGCCGGCACCGGTGACGCTGTGCGCGTGTTCGACGCGTTCTATCGGTCCGGAGCGCTGGTGTTTGGCGGCGGTCACGTTGTGCTTCCGCTGCTGCAAGAGCAGACCGTGGCGACAGGGTGGGTGACATCCGACGCGTTCCTTGCCGGATATGGCGCCGCACAGGCCGTTCCCGGTCCGTTGTTTACGTTCGCCGCGTTTCTAGGCTGGATGAAAGCCGGGGCGCCTAACCACTTGGGTGGTGCGCTGCTGGCCACAGCGGGCATCTTTCTGCCGGGGTTGCTGCTTGTTATTGCCGCGTTGCCTTACTGGCAGGCCTTGCGTGCACGGCAATCGATGGCTGCGCTGCTTGCTGGGGTCAATGCAGCCGTCGTTGGCTTGCTGGCCGCCGCGTTGTACTCGCCGGTGTGGACCACCGCGGTTCGCTCGCCGCTCGATTTTGCGATTGCCGTGACCGGGTTCTTTCTGCTCGTGCGGTGGAAGCTTCCACCGCTTGTGGTGGTTGCGCTCTGTGCCGTGGTGGGGGTTGCCCGCGCGTACCTGTGATACGCGCGGGCGCAGCGATACGCCCCCGCGTTGCTTCAGATCGTCAGGCCGCCGTCCACGACGATGCACTCGCCGTTCGTATAGCTGGCGGCGTCGGACACCAGATACAGCACGGTGCCGGCCATCTCACGGGGCTCCGCGTGGCGGCGCAGCGGAATCTCGTTGATCCAGCGGTCATAGATCGCCTTGTCTTCGAAGAGCGCACCTGCGAACTTGGTCTTCGTGAGGCCCGGAAGCAGGGCGTTGACGCGAATGCCGAGCGGGCCGCATTCCTTCGCAAACGCGCGGGTCATGTTGACCACGGCGGCCTTGGTGATCGAGTAGATGCCCTGCTTGTCGCCAGGCTGCAGCGCGTTCACCGAAGCCGTATTGACGATCGCACCGCCACCTTGCGCCCGCATCATCTTGCCGGCCTCGACCGACATGAAGAAGTAGCCGCGGATGTTCACTTCCACGGTCTTGTCGTAGGCCGCGAGATCGGTGTCGAGGATGTGCCCGAAGTACGGATTGGCGGCCGCATTGTTGACGAGAATGTCGAGCCGGCCGTGCGTGCTCCGGATATGTTCAAACGCGGCGGCGATGTCCTCCATCCGGCCGACGTGGCAGGCGAGGGCCTCGGCCTTGCCGCCCGCCTCGCGGATGCTGTCTGCAACGGCTTGGCAATCCGCCAGCTTGCGGCTGGACACGATTACATGCGCGCCCTGCTCGGCGAGCAGCTTGGCAATCTCCTCGCCGATGCCGCGGCTTGCGCCCGTCACCAAGGCGATCTTTCCGGTCAGGTCGAACAGGTTGGTACTCATGTTTGGCTCCTCCAATGGGTGTGTGTTTCTGGGCAACTCAGTGGCGGGCGTCGATCAGGCGCACAGCCTCTTCCGCCAGCGGACGGGTCATTTCCCCGGCCTTGCCCGCCTCTGTGCTCGATGCGTTGCCGTTGAGGGCGCGTCGCTTGACGCCTTGCGCAATGGCCGCGAGACGGAAGAAGCTGAACGCGAGATAGAAATGCCAGTTCTCGATTGGTGCCAGGCCACGCAATTCGCAATAGCGCGCGACCATCTGCGCTTCCTGCGGAATCCCCAGCGCCTCGCGGTTCTGTCCTGCAAGGCCCGGAATATGCGCGCTCGACGGCAGACGCAGACACATGCAGAAATACGCCAGATCGGCCAGCGGGTTGCCGAGCGTCGACAGCTCCCAGTCAAGCACGGCCTTCACGCGGTGGCCGTGCGGCTCGAACATCATGTTGTCGAGCCGGAAGTCGCCATGCACGAGGGCGGGCGTGCCTGCGTCGGCAGGGCAGGCTGAGGGCAGCCACTCGATGAGCCGCTCCATCGCATCGATCCGCTCCGTCTCGGCCAAGCGGTATTGCTTCGTCCACACGCCGATCTGGCGTTCGAAATAGTTGCCGGGCTTGCCGAAGTCAGCCAAGCCAACCGATTCGACCTCGATGTCGTGCAGTGCCGCCATCGTGCTCAGCATGGCGTCGTAGCAGGCTGCCCGGTCGGTTGCCGGCAGTTCAGGCAGGGCGGGGTTCCAGAAGATCCGACCTTCCTCGAAGCTCATCACGTAGAACAGGCTGCCGATCACGTCGCGGTCTTCGCACAGGTGATACGGATGGGCCACCGGCACCGGCGTGCCAGAGAGCGCAGTCAGGATGCGGAATTCGCGGTCAACGGCGTGGGCAGATTTCAGCAGTTCGCCCGGCGGCTGCCGGCGCAGCACGTAGCGGGCCGTTGGGGTCTGCAGGAGAAACGTCGGGTTCGACTGGCCGCCGGAGAATTTTTCCGCGACGACGGGGCCCCGGAAACCGGGCACATGGTTTTCCAGATACCGCGACAGTTTGGCGATATCGAGTTGCTGCGGGTCATTCGTCATGTCTGTCTTTACCCGTAGGTCTGGAAATCGCGCCGCTGGGGGCTGTCCAGATGCGGGATGCCGTTGAAGGTGGCCAGGTGGAACGATTCGGCGTTGAAGAAGTACTGCGCGATGCTGCAGTTGCGAATCTGCAGGTTCAGCGCGATGGCGCTCGCTGCCGGAGCCGCCAGCACCTGCTGCGCTGTGACCGCGATCGGGCCGCCCGAGCTGACTGCGAGCACGCGTTGCCCGTTGCCACCCTGGATCACGGCACGCGCCTCGGCCACACGCCGCTGGAACTGGGCCCACGTCTCGGGGACGGGCCCGCGGATCTTGTCTTCAGACCAGAGGTGAAGTACTTGCCTGAGCGCGCGGTAGTGGTCGCGCATCGACCCCGTGGCCAGGCGCGTCAACTCGGGATGATCATCTCCAAGCGCGGCGAACAGCCCTTGAAAGTCGTATTCGTTCAGGCCGGCGTGCTGTTCATAGTCGAGTCCCGCACGTCCCATGCCGCGCAGGATGGCGTCGACCGTCTGCTCATGCCGGCGCAATGTGCCGCAGATCACCCGATCGAAAGCGATGTTCTGCTGCGCGAAATATTCGCCGAGCCAGAAGCCCTGTTGCTCGCCGCGTTCGGAGAGTTGGTCGTAGTTCGCCGCGCCGAACGAGGCTTGTCCGTGCCGTACAAGAAAGAGCTCCGCCATCGTCCGCTCGCAAAGTCAGGGGGCTCAGAATAGCGGCCAACCAATCATTTGTGAAATTTATTATATTGATGGCTGGTTATTCGTGTGAAGAATAGTAGGCGACGCGTTTGCGGCCGATAGCACCTGAGATGAGTTGATGGTCGCCGTTTTCGTGCATGCCCGCTTTTCATCGGGGATTGCCTGAGCCTGGCCGCTTCCACACGCCAGCAGCGCCGCCGCGCGGGCGAAATTGCGGCGGATCGATGGTTGAAGCCCGACTCTGTCAGTCATACCAAGTCGCAAGGGAACGACGGCGTCGTATGATCCTTTCCGACCGATTGCCCGATACTTCCGCCAATGAACAGTCAAAAGATCAGATTTCTTCGCTCCAAGATTCCTACGTTCGAGTGCACCCCTGGATGTCATGACTGCTGTGGTCCCGTGACAGCATCAACGGAAGAGATGTCGAGGCTTCCTGTTAAGAGCGATGCCGAGCATGAGGCCGCGCTAGCGAACCTAAGCTGCCCTCATCTTGATGCCAAGGGATGTAGCGTGTATCTGGAGCGCCCGTTGATCTGTCGCTTGTTCGGGACAACCCCGAGGCTTGCCTGCCCGAAGGGAAATCGGCCGGACAAAATGATTGATCCGCGCGTTGAACAGCAGATTCATCTGTTCTTTGCAGAAACACGTCACGTGCTGGTCTGAAGGAAGGTTTCCTGGCAGAAAAAGCCACTCAGTCGGCCTTGCCATGCCGATCGCATGGGGTTAACGGGTAAGGCTAAGGCGCCGGAAGAAAAGGCACCTGTTCGGCGATGACCTCATAGGCTTAGCGCGCTGATGTTTTCCGGGGGAAGCCCAGCGGACGTTGTTGTGCGAGCAGCCGAGCGTCATGTGCATCACAATGTAATTTGATCCTACCCGCTGGCGGAGGGCACTCATGATTGCATTGCGTGAAGCGCACCGTGCCGGACTATTGAGGCGCCAATACTGGCTGCCAAACGTCATCTCCGGTCTTGTCGTTGGGGTCGTAGCGCTGCCGCTAGCAATGGCCTTCGCGATTGCTTCCGGCGCGAAGCCCGAGCAGGGGCTCTACACCGCCATCGTTGCCGGGTTGCTGGTCTCCGCTTTCGGCGGCAGCCGTGTGCAAATCGCGGGACCGACCGGCGCATTCATCGCGATCCTGTCCGGCATTACTGCCAGCCATGGCATCGACGGCCTGCAAATCGCCACGCTGATGGCGGGCATCATTCTCGTGGCATTAGGTGCCGCCAAGCTGGGAGGCGTCATCAAGTTCATCCCGGCGCCTGTCATCGTCGGCTTTACGGCAGGGATCGGCGTCATCATCTGGGTGGGCCAATGGTCCGACTTCTTCGGGCTGCCCAAGCCTGCCGGCAGTCATTTCCATGAAACGCTTTGGCACACGCTACAGGCCGTACCCCATCTGCGTCCGGCGACTACAGCGCTGGGCATCTTGAGCCTGTTGCTGGTCATTCTGACCCCGAGAATCCCTTACCTGAAACGAGTGCCTGGTCCGCTGGTCGCGATGGTATTGGCGACTGCGTTGCAATCTGCGTTTCATTTCGAGGGCGTCGCGACCATCGGTAGCACCTTTGGTGGCATTCCGCAGAGCCTTCCCGGCCTGACATGGCCGATCGTCACGCCAACCCGCATCGTCGAATTGATTGGCCCAGCCTTCACGATCGCCATGCTAGGCGCCATCGAATCACTGCTGTCGGCGGTTGTGGCCGACGGCATGGCCGGCACCCGACACGACGCAAACCAGGAACTGATCGGCCAGGGCCTTGCCAACATCGCCACGCCGCTTTTTGGTGGCTTCGCCGCCACCGGGGCAATCGCTCGCACAGCGACCAATATCCGCAACGGCGGCAACAGCCCGCTGGCTGGCATCGTGCATGCACTGACACTGGTGCTGACCCTCTTGCTTCTTGCGCCGCTGGCATCGAAGGTGCCACTGGCTGCCTTGGCAGCCATTCTGTTTGTGGTGGCGTACAACATGAGCGAGATGCGCCACTTCGCGCGCATGATCCGGCGCGCGCCGAAAGCGGATGTGGCGATTTTGCTCATCACGTTCCTCCTGACGGTGTTCACCGACTTGGTGGTGGCGGTGAACATTGGTGTGATCCTGGCCGTCCTGCAATTCCTGCGACGAATGGCCGCGTCGGTTGAGGTATCCCGGATGTCCGAGCAACAACTCGGTACGGAACTTGGGCAGGTTCGGCTACCGCCAAGCGTGCTGGTGTACGCGATCGACGGCCCGTTTTTCTTTGGCGCGGTTGAAAACTTCGAGCGCGCATTGGCTCAGACGCATTCCGATCCACGAGTGTTGGTGCTTCGATTGCGACGCGTGCCGTTCATCGACATGACGGGTCTGCAGACGCTGGACGAGGTCATCGGCAAGCTTGAAAAGCGTGGTATCGCGGTGCTGATCAGCGAGGCGAACGAGCTGGTCCGGGGCAAGCTGGCGAAGGCCGGCATTCTGGCCGCAGTAGGGGATGGCAACTATCTTGAGAGCTTTGCGGCGGCCGTGGCCCGATGCGATGCGTTGATCGGCTCCAGCGACGAAACCGCTCGCGAACATCAAAGAGCGCTATCCGCCTACGCCGACGCGGTGCTCAAGATCAGCAGCGAAGAATGGCTTAAGCGGCAACCGTGAAGCAGGAAGCGGTTACGGCTTGCCTTTCTTGTTCGGTCCGACTGCCTTGACCCTGGGGCGGGTCGCGTAGTCGACGTCGTACTGTTCCAGGTAATCGCGAATCAACTGTCGGACAACCTGCGACGGCGTTTGATCCAGCGCTGCGCACAGCGTCTCGAAGGCTTGCTTCTTGATCGGATCGATCAACACGGTGAGACGGGCAGTCTTGGATTCCATGTGTTCTCAGAGCGTACTTTATGATAATGAGATTATCATCAATGGTGCTGAACAGCGGGTCCATCTTTCGCTTGCGCAGGCTGCCCCCGTTCTTGGCCCCATGGGCGTGATCAGACAGCATCTGAGGTCTTGTGCCTGACCTAATTGGGTTCGACTGGATGGCCGATGCCGGGTTGGCAGCGCTGGCGCTGTTTGACATCCACACCTTTTTGAGCGTGCTCGCGGCAGAGGCGACGATCGAATTGAAAGGTATCGGCCTGCAGGGCCGCGGCTCCGCCCGACTTGCGTTCGCCGCCAACCTACCTTGTTAACGCCGGCACTACCGTGAAAATCCGGACGGCAGGCACCTTGAAGCCGCAGCCCTAAAGACCCTCGTAGCGTTGTTGATGGTCTGAACCACGTATATGCGGACATTTGATTTGAGAGTGGCAGATGGATCCATCCTGGACTTGTTTTGAAACCCATTTGGAGTTGCTGGCCGAAGTCGCTGATCACAGGGCGCCAGTGGTGCTGGAGACCGAGAACGCGCTTTCGCTCCACTTTGACGAGTACGCGACGCAGAGCTTCATGTCGCTGCGCGATCCCGACAGGCTGGTGCTCGGCTACACGCGGACAATGATGGGCTTTCTGCTACTGCAGCCGGCGCCCGCCCGAATTTCGATGATCGGCCTCGGCGGCGGCTCGCTAGCCAAATACTGCTACCGCCACCTTCCCAATACCAAAGTCGTCGCCATCGAGATCGATCCCGCCGTGATCGCCTTGCGCGATAGGTTCCACATTCCGCCCGATGACGATCGGCTGGAAATCATTTGTGCGGATGGTGCCGAATACGTCAAGGGCCAGGATGCTCGGCCGGATGTCATTCTCGTCGATGGCTTTCTTGCGCACGGTATGCCGGCCCAGTTGGGGACGGCGGCCTTTTATGCCGCTTGTCATAGGCGGCTTGCCGACGACGGCGTACTCGTTGCCAACTTCCTGGAAAGTGACCTGGACATTCCGTTCTATCTAGAGGAGGTTCGCTCAGTGTTTGGTGAGTCGTTTTCCGTGTCGCTGTCTGAGGACGATTGCAACTACACGTTGTTCGCCTGGAAGGGCGCGCGAGCATTGCCGACGCTGGATACGCTGCTTGCGCGGGCAGGCATTCTGGAAACCGGCCATGCATTGGATCTGCGCGCGGCCGCGCGCCGCCTGAAGCAGGGGAAGCGGCTCGCATCGGATCGCCGTTTCTGGCAGGAACTGACGAGTTGACCAAACCGCTGGCGGACAGCGGACATAGACGGCTTGAGCGCACTTCCCACGGAACGGTTGCGTCAACTGATCGGAGGAGGGAGCACAACTCCGGAGGCAATCGGCAATTCGCCTTTACCTGACACCGACGGTCGCCAGGTGAGTGATGCGGGCGGCCTCCTTGCTGTGTGGCAGTGCGCCTCTCCCGTGTCGGGCATCGTGTTCTCCACGGCTCACAAAATCGTGCGCCGCAACTGCTTTGCGCATCGCGAGGCGCCCTGAGCCCCGCTGGCATTCATGCAAGTGGGGCTATGTATGCGGACTGCCGTGTCAAATGGCTTTGAGGACCGTCATTGCCTGGGCAGCCTCCGCTTGCGAGTCGAGCGCCACATAGGCGACGAACTGCGTGCCGATCACCGCTGCGGAGAACCCGCGAAGGTTGATCCCGGCCTGGGCTAGGTCCTCAGCCAATGCGGCGGCAAGGCCCGGTTGATTCCGTCCCATCACGCGAACGCAGTGCTGCTTTTGCGTGATATTGAAGCCCGCCACAGCAGCCGCCACCATTTCCCGGTCACCCTGCAACGGCGCAATGAAGACGACACCTTCGCCGGGCTTGTCCGGACTGCGTCGTGCAATGATCAGTTGCAGATCGGCTCCAACATCGCGCAAATGCACCAAGACTCCGGCCAAACCGCCGGGCTTATCCGGAATACTCGCCGCCCAAACTTCCACGTGTTCTACAAGCAGTTCCATCGGTGGTTCTCCCTGGCCGGTTCGGCTGGTGCTGACGGCTCCGCTTTCCGTCGATTCCTCGTCCTGTGCTGGCGCGTTGCGAGGTGGTGATTTTGGGTGCGCTGCGAGGCCGCTCCCTAACGGTAAGCGCCGAGCACGCATGGATGCCACCTCCTTATTGGTACACCAAGACAGGAATTTTGCTGTGGGGCCTCACGTGTGACTGCGTTCGAACTGTCTGCGCGGACCGGCGCATCACGTTGCATAGGGGCGTGATGGCCGCTGGCTTACGGTAATCATCTGGCCGCGGTCGAGAGCTCGAATGTGCCGGCATTTGGGTCTGGTCGAGAAATGGCCGGTGCCGATTGGAAAGCAGCCTAGCGATCTTTATGCTGGGGCGATTGAGGGGTTGCTCATGCAGGAGCGTGCCTGTCGCCCCCCCCCCGCCGTAACGCTGTTCCTTTTCGCGTGGCAGGCAGGCGATCAATGAGGCTTCCGAGGAATCCTCCGAAAAGGCTTGCCAACCATGCTGCGACGCATTAGTATTCGCTCCCCGCTGCACGAAGCAGTGCTGCAAAGCAACGGTGGCGGGGTGAGAGGGATCGTAGGGGCTGGCTTAGGCGAGCGGTTCCTGCAGGAAAAAAGAGTTCTCGAAAAGCTTGATTAATCGAAAAAAACTCTTTAAGATCTCATTTCTCTGCTGCAGACAACGCAGCGACGTGATGAACAAAGTTGATCGCGAAGTTCTTTAACAAGCAAACAGCCGATAAGTGTGGGCGCTTAATACTGGGTGCGGCGGGTTTCGATCCGCTAGCTAACAAGTAATGAAGTGCTCGCACAGAAGTAAGGTTTGAACGAAAGTTCAAGTCAGATTCTGAGAGTGAGCGACCGCTCGTAAAGAGCGAAAACAGCAGATTGAACTGAAGAGTTTGATCCTGGCTCAGATTGAACGCTGGCGGCATGCCTTACACATGCAAGTCGAACGGCAGCGGGGGAAAGCTTGCTTTCCTGCCGGCGAGTGGCGAACGGGTGAGTAATACATCGGAACGTGCCCTGTAGTGGGGGATAACTAGTCGAAAGATTAGCTAATACCGCATACGACCTGAGGGTGAAAGTGGGGGACCGTAAGGCCTCATGCTATAGGAGCGGCCGATGTCTGATTAGCTAGTTGGTGGGGTAAAGGCCCACCAAGGCGACGATCAGTAGCTGGTCTGAGAGGACGATCAGCCACACTGGGACTGAGACACGGCCCAGACTCCTACGGGAGGCAGCAGTGGGGAATTTTGGACAATGGGGGCAACCCTGATCCAGCAATGCCGCGTGTGTGAAGAAGGCCTTCGGGTTGTAAAGCACTTTTGTCCGGAAAGAAATCGCTCTGGTTAATACCTGGGGTGGATGACGGTACCGGAAGAATAAGGACCGGCTAACTACGTGCCAGCAGCCGCGGTAATACGTAGGGTCCAAGCGTTAATCGGAATTACTGGGCGTAAAGCGTGCGCAGGCGGTTGTGCAAGACCGATGTGAAATCCCCGGGCTTAACCTGGGAATTGCATTGGTGACTGCACGGCTAGAGTGTGTCAGAGGGGGGTAGAATTCCACGTGTAGCAGTGAAATGCGTAGAGATGTGGAGGAATACCGATGGCGAAGGCAGCCCCCTGGGATAACACTGACGCTCATGCACGAAAGCGTGGGGAGCAAACAGGATTAGATACCCTGGTAGTCCACGCCCTAAACGATGTCAACTAGTTGTTGGGGATTCATTTCCTTAGTAACGTAGCTAACGCGTGAAGTTGACCGCCTGGGGAGTACGGTCGCAAGATTAAAACTCAAAGGAATTGACGGGGACCCGCACAAGCGGTGGATGATGTGGATTAATTCGATGCAACGCGAAAAACCTTACCTACCCTTGACATGCCACTAACGAAGCAGAGATGCATTAGGTGCTCGAAAGAGAAAGTGGACACAGGTGCTGCATGGCTGTCGTCAGCTCGTGTCGTGAGATGTTGGGTTAAGTCCCGCAACGAGCGCAACCCTTGTCTCTAGTTGCTACGAAAGGGCACTCTAGAGAGACTGCCGGTGACAAACCGGAGGAAGGTGGGGATGACGTCAAGTCCTCATGGCCCTTATGGGTAGGGCTTCACACGTCATACAATGGTGCATACAGAGGGTTGCCAAGCCGCGAGGTGGAGCTAATCCCAGAAAATGCATCGTAGTCCGGATCGTAGTCTGCAACTCGACTACGTGAAGCTGGAATCGCTAGTAATCGCGGATCAGCATGCCGCGGTGAATACGTTCCCGGGTCTTGTACACACCGCCCGTCACACCATGGGAGTGGGCTTTACCAGAAGTAGTTAGCCTAACCGCAAGGAGGGCGATTACCACGGTAGGGTTCATGACTGGGGTGAAGTCGTAACAAGGTAGCCGTATCGGAAGGTGCGGCTGGATCACCTCCTTTAAGAGCGTGCATCCTAAGTTAGGCGTCCACACTTATCGGTTTGTTTGATGTTACAGCCAAGGGTCTGTAGCTCAGGTGGTTAGAGCACCGTCTTGATAAGGCGGGGGTCGTAGGTTCAAGTCCTACCAGACCCACCAAGTTACGGACGGTGGAAGTCTCTGCCGTGACTGGGGGATTAGCTCAGCTGGGAGAGCACCTGCTTTGCAAGCAGGGGGTCGTCGGTTCGATCCCGTCATCCTCCACCAATACCTTATGGTTGCCAAACGCAAGTATCGACGAAGAGGCGATGGTGCTTCGGTATTTGCGTTTGGCCTAGCCAAGACGAGTAGTAACTCGGCTGTTCTTTAACAATATGGAATGTAGTAAAGGTGTCGCGGCGCGTTGATGAGGCGCGCAAAACAAACGCGACACTGGGTTGTGATTGTATCAACCAGTATTACCAGAGCAATCGAAAGATTGTCTTGGAATACGGCACAACGCGAGAACTCAGCCTATAGCGAGACATACTCGTTATAGGGTCAAGCGAATAAGTGCATGTGGTGGATGCCTTGGCGATCACAGGCGATGAAGGACGTAGTAGCCTGCGAAAAGCTGCGGGGAGCTGGCAAACAAGCTTTGATCCGCAGATATCCGAATGGGGAAACCCGGCCCGAATGGGTCATCCCTGACTGAATACATAGGTCAGGGAAGCGAACGCAGTGAACTGAAACATCTAAGTAGCTGCAGGAACAGAAATCAACCGAGATTCCCAAAGTAGTGGCGAGCGAAATGGGATCAGCCTTGTACTCTTTAGCAGTATTGTTAGCGGAACGGAATGGAAAGTCCGGCCATAGCGGGTGATAGCCCCGTACGCGAAAGCAGTATTGTGGAACTAGGTGTACGACAAGTAGGGCGGGACACGTGAAATCCTGTCTGAAGATGGGGGGACCATCCTCCAAGGCTAAATACTCGTGATCGACCGATAGTGAACCAGTACCGTGAGGGAAAGGCGAAAAGAACCCCGGGAGGGGAGTGAAATAGATCCTGAAACCGCATGCATACAAACAGTCGGAGCCTGGAAACGGGTGACGGCGTACCTTTTGTATAATGGGTCAGCGACTTACATTCAGTGGCAAGCTTAACCGATTAGGGAAGGCGTAGCGAAAGCGAGTCCGAATAGGGCGTTCAGTCGCTGGGTGTAGACCCGAAACCAAGTGATCTATCCATGGCCAGGTTGAAGGTGCGGTAACACGTACTGGAGGACCGAACCCACTAACGTTGAAAAGTTAGGGGATGAGCTGTGGATAGGGGTGAAAGGCTAAACAAACTTGGAAATAGCTGGTTCTCTCCGAAAACTATTTAGGTAGTGCCTCGTGTCTCACCTTCGGGGGTAGAGCACTGTCATGGTTGGGGGGTCTATTGCTGATTACCCCGCCATAGCAAACTCCGAATACCGAAGAGTGCAATCACGGGAGACAGACATCGGGTGCTAACGTCCGGTGTCAAGAGGGAAACAACCCAGACCGCCAGCTAAGGTCCCTAAGATTGGCTAAGTGGGAAACGAAGTGGGAAGGCTAAAACAGTCAGGAGGTTGGCTTAGAAGCAGCCACCCTTTAAAGAAAGCGTAATAGCTCACTGATCGAGTCGTCCTGCGCGGAAGATGTAACGGGGCTAAGCCAGTCACCGAAGCTGCGGATGCACGTAAGTGCATGGTAGGAGAGCGTTCTGTAAGCCTGTGAAGGTGTCTTGTAAAGGATGCTGGAGGTATCAGAAGTGCGAATGCTGACATGAGTAGCGATAAAGGGGGTGAAAGGCCCCCTCGCCGTAAGCCCAAGGTTTCCTACGCAACGTTCATCGGCGTAGGGTGAGTCGGCCCCTAAGGCGAGGCAGAGATGCGTAGCTGATGGGAAGCAGGTTAATATTCCTGCACCGTCGTATGATGCGATGGGGGGACGGATCGCGGAAGGTTGTCCGGGTGTTGGATGTCCCGGTCCCTGCATTGGAGATGGCACTTAGGCAAATCCGGGTGCGTGATTCAAGGGTGTGGGGCGAGCGACTTTAGGTCGCGAAGCAATTGGAAGTGGTTCCAAGAAAAGCCTCTAAGCTTCAGTCATACGAGACCGTACCGCAAACCGACACAGGTGGGCGAGATGAGTATTCTAAGGCGCTTGAGAGAACTCGGGAGAAGGAACTCGGCAAATTGGTACCGTAACTTCGGGATAAGGTACGCCCTTGTAGTTTGACTAGCTCGCGCTAGAAGGATGAAGGGGTTGCAATAAAATGGTGGCTGCGACTGTTTAATAAAAACACAGCACTCTGCAAACACGAAAGTGGACGTATAGGGTGTGACGCCTGCCCGGTGCCGGAAGATTAAATGATGGGGTGCAAGCTCTTGATTGAAGTCCCGGTAAACGGCGGCCGTAACTATAACGGTCCTAAGGTAGCGAAATTCCTTGTCGGGTAAGTTCCGACCTGCACGAATGGCGTAACGATGGCCACACTGTCTCCTCCCGAGACTCAGCGAAGTTGAAGTGTTTGTGATGATGCAATCTCCCCGCGGCTAGACGGAAAGACCCCATGAACCTTTACTGTAGCTTTGCATTGGACTTTGAACCGATCTGTGTAGGATAGGTGGGAGGCTTTGAAACCGGGACGCTAGTTTCGGTGGAGCCGTCCTTGAAATACCACCCTGGTTTGTTTGAGGTTCTAACCTTGGCCCGTGAATCCGGGTCGGGGACAGTGCATGGTAGGCAGTTTGACTGGGGCGGTCTCCTCCCAAAGTGTAACGGAGGAGTTCGAAGGTACGCTTGGTACGGTCGGACATCGTACCTAAAGTGCAATGGCAAAAGCGTGCTTAACTGCGAGACCGACAAGTCGAGCAGGTGCGAAAGCAGGACATAGTGATCCGGTGGTTCTGTATGGAAGGGCCATCGCTCAACGGATAAAAGGTACTCTGGGGATAACAGGCTGATACCGCCCAAGAGTTCATATCGACGGCGGTGTTTGGCACCTCGATGTCGGCTCATCTCATCCTGGGGCTGTAGCCGGTCCCAAGGGTATGGCTGTTCGCCATTTAAAGAGGTACGTGAGCTGGGTTTAAAACGTCGTGAGACAGTTTGGTCCCTATCTGCCGTGGGCGTTGGAATCTTGACGGGGGCTGCTCCTAGTACGAGAGGACCGGAGTGGACGTACCGCTGGTGTACCTGTTGTCTCGCCAGAGGCATCGCAGGGTAGCTATGTACGGAAGAGATAACCGCTGAAAGCATCTAAGCGGGAAACTTGCCTGAAGATGAGGATTCCCTGGAGACTTGATCTCCCTGAAGGGTCGTTCGAGACCAGGACGTTGATAGGCTGGGTGTGGAAGCGCAGTAATGCGTTCAGCTAACCAGTACTAATTGCCCGTGCGGCTTGATCCTATAACCGGTATGTTTCCGGCTGGGTCTGCCTTGTGCCTGATACAAACTAAGCACAACCCCTACACACTACATTCCATATTGGCGGCGTTGACCCTCGGTCAGCGACGCAACAAGTCATAGCCTGGTGACCATAGCGAGTCGGTACCACCCCTTCCCATCCCGAACAGGACCGTGAAACGACTCCGCGCCGATGATAGTGCGGATTCCCGTGTGAAAGTAGGTCATCGCCAGGCTCTCCATCCAAAACGCCCCGCTTCCTCTCGAAGTGGGGCGTTTGTCTTTGCGGCGCCATAAACGCCTCGCCCCCAATACCCCATGAAAAAGCCACCGCGTACGGTG